>NZ_JBJDPV010000013.1:0-1263 GCF_044901625.1 Brevundimonas sp. NPDC046655 | reverse complement strand
TCCTCCTCGGCGGTGCGGGCCTTCTCGGCCTCGACGCGCGCACGCTCCTCCTCGGCGGCGGCGCGCTGGGCCGCCGCTTCCGCTTCCAGACGCTCATTGGCGATGGCCGCGTCGCGGAACACTTCCAGAGCCCCGGCCATGCGGCCGATCTCGTCATGACGCGCCAGCCCCGGAATGGCCGAAGCCTTGTCCCCGTCAGCCAGCTGCTTCATGCGGTCGGCCAGGGCCACGACCGGCCCGGCGACCGAACGCCCCAGCATCCAGCCGGCCACGCCCATGGCCGCAGCCACGGCCAGGGCCATCCCGCCCAGGGTCAGGGCGGCGCCGGCCACGGCCGCGACGATCTGATCCGTATAGACGCCCGAACCGATGACCCAGCCCCAGGGCTTGAAGGCCTTGACGTAGGAGACCTTGGACGCCGGTTCTTCCTGCCCCGGCTTGGCCCAGCGGTAGTTGAGGAAGCCCGCGCCGTCTCGGCGGGCGATTTCGGTCATTTCACGGAACATGAAGACGCCGTCGGCGTCGGTCTTGGCGCTCAGGTCCTGACCTTCCAACTGCGGGCTGAAGGGGTGCATGACCATGCGCGGCTGCATGTCGTTGACCCAGAAATAGTCGTCCTGGCCGTAGCGCAGGGCGCGCAGGGTCGATAGGGCCGCCGCCTGGGCCTGGGGCCGCGTCATGACGCCCGCCTGTTCCTGGGCCTGATAGTGGGACACGACGCTATGGGCGACCTCGACCGTCTTCCTGGTCCGGTCGGCGATCTCGGCGCGCATCACGCCGTCGAGCTTCATCAAGGAGAGGCCCGTCACCAGAAGCAGGCCGGCCACCGCCAGCACCGACAGCAGGTTCACCCTGCCGCCGATCGTCAAACTACGCATCGTCATATCCCCTGACTGTCAGGGGCAGAATGAAGAACCCCGGTAAACGCAGCGGAAAACCGGCGGTGCGTAGAAATCCCTGCGTACAATTCCCTATTGCCGCAACGTCAAGATGGATGGCCGCAGACAGAGGGACGCCGACGACGAGGAGCGCAAGCCGCCCCTCGTCGTCTCAGCCCGTGATCAGAACTCTTCCCAGCCGTCTTCAATGGGCTGCGCCTTGAGGGCGGCGCCGCCGCGGCCGACGGTCTTGAGTGCGGCGATGGTCTGGGCCACCGGCTCGGGCGTGCGGGCCACCGGCTGCGGAGCGCGGACCGGGGCCGGCTTCTTCGCGGCGACAGGCGCGGCGGCCTGACCGGTTCGGAAGCGCGACACCGAGGCGGCC
>NZ_JBJDPV010000012.1:0-1442 GCF_044901625.1 Brevundimonas sp. NPDC046655 | reverse complement strand
AGGACTTTCCCATGACGGACACGCTTGAGCTTTCGCACTGGATCGGCGGCGAGAAGGTGGGCGGGGATCTGTCGGGCGAGAGCCTGAACCCGTCCGACGTGCGCGAGGTGGTGGCCCGGACGCCCAGGGGCGGTGCGGCCGAGGTGGATCAGGCGGTGCAGGCGGCGCGCGCCGCCTTCCCCGGCTGGGCCGACGCCTCGCCCGAGGTCCGCTTCGACGTGCTGGACCGGGCCGGGTCGCTGCTGATGGAACGCGCGGCCCAGATCGGCCGCCTGCTGTCGCGCGAGGAGGGCAAGACCCTGCCCGAGGGGATCGGCGAGACCATGCGCGCCGCCCGTATCCTGAAGTATTTCGCCGGCGAGGCCCTGCGCGTCCACGGTCAGAACCTGGCCTCGACGCGGCCGGGCGTGGAGATCCAGACCTATCGCCAGCCGGTCGGGGTCTTCGGCCTGATTACGCCGTGGAACTTCCCCATCGCCATTCCGGCCTGGAAGATCGCCCCGGCCATCGCCTTCGGCAACACCGTGGTCATCAAGCCCGCCGGCCCGACGCCGGCCACGGCCGAGGCCCTGATCGCCATCCTGCATGAGGCGGGCCTGCCCAGGGGCGTGGTCAACATGGTCATCGGCGACGGCGACGTGGGCCGCGCCATCGTCGCCCATCCCGGCGTCGACGGCATCAGCTTCACCGGCTCGCAGGGCGTCGGCGCCGGCGTGGCCGAAGGCGCGATGAAGCGTCAGGCCCGCGTGCAGCTGGAGATGGGCGGCAAGAACCCCCTGATCGTGCTGGACGACGCCGACCTCGATCGCGCCGTCGCCATCGCCCTGGACGGCAGCTTCTTCGCCACCGGCCAGCGTTGCACGGCCTCCAGCCGCCTGATCGTGCAGGACGGAATCCACGACCGCTTTGTCGCCCTGCTGGCCGAGAAGGTCGCGGCGCTTCGCGTAGGCGACGCCCTGGACCCCACCACCCAGATGGGGCCGGCGGTGACCGAGGCTCAGCGCGACGTCTCCTACAGCTACATCGACATCGCCAGGGACGGCGGCGGCCGGATCGTCACCGGCGGCGAGCGTCTGAAGCTCGACAAGCCCGGCTGGTACGTCCAGCCGACCCTGATCGCCGACACCCTGCCGGAGGCCCGCATCAACACCGAGGAGGTCTTCGGCCCCGTCGCCTCGACCATTCGCGTGGCCAGCTACGAGGAAGCCCTGGCTGTGGCCAACGGCGTCGAGTTCGGCCTGTCGGCCGGCATCGTCACCCAGTCGCTGAAACACGCCCGAGACTTCCAGAGGAACGCCAGGGCCGGCATGACCATGGTCAACCTGGCCACCGCGGGGGTCGACTATCACGTGCCCTTCGGCGGCACGAAGAAGTCCTCCTACGGCCCCCGCGAACAGGGCTTCGCCGCCGTCGAATTCTACACCCAGATCAAGACCAGCTAC
>NZ_JBJDPV010000011.1:12500-15150 GCF_044901625.1 Brevundimonas sp. NPDC046655 | reverse complement strand
CTGGGTGCGGGAGCAGGATTTGAACCTGCGACCTTCAGGTTATGAGCCTGACGAGCTACCGGGCTGCTCCATCCCGCGGCAAGGCGGTGTGTGAGGAAGAAGGGTTCGAAGACAGTCCTTGGGACGGCTTGTTCTTGTGTATCTGGTAGACCCCGCGGCGACCTACTCTCCCGCGCCTTGAGACGAAGTACCATTGGCTCTGGAGGGCTTAACGACCGAGTTCGGAATGGGATCGGGTGTGGAACCTCCGACATAGCCACGGGGTCAACCAGACACACAAGAAGTTCGGGCTGAAGCAGCACGAATGTGCGTTAGCCCAAACAATAAAGAAGACATCGTCGCGTATATTTATCGGCAAGTAGAACCGAATGAGTTTTGCTGAGAAACGATCAAGCCGATCGGATTATTAGTACCAGTAAGCTTCACGCGTCACCGCGCTTCCACACCTGGCCTATCAACGTGGTAGTCTTCCACGATCCTCAGCGAAGCCTTGTTTTGAGGTTAGTTTCCCGCTTAGATGCTTTCAGCGGTTATCTATTCCATACTTAGCTACCCTGCTGCACGGCTGGCGCCATGACAGGTCCACCAGAGGTATGTCCATCCCGGTCCTCTCGTACTAGGGACAGATCCTCTCAAGCTTCGAACACCCACGGCAGATAGGGACCAAACTGTCTCACGACGTTCTGAACCCAGCTCACGTACCACTTTAAATGGCGAACAGCCATACCCTTGGGACCTGCTCCAGCCCCAGGATGTGATGAGCCGACATCGAGGTGCCAAACTTTGCCGTCGATATGGACTCTTGGGCAAAATCAGCCTGTTATCCCTAGAGTACCTTTTATCCGTTGAGCGATGGCCCTTCCACTCGGGACCACCGGATCACTATGGCCGACTTTCGTCTCTGCTCGACTTGTCAGTCTCGCAGTCAGGCTAGCTTATGCCATTGCACTCGACGACCGATTTCCGACCGGTCTGAGCTAACCATCGCGCGCCTCCGTTACACTTTGGGAGGCGACCGCCCCAGTCAAACTACCCACCACGCCATGTCCCGGGACCGGATAACGGCCCTCGGTTAGACGTCAACGACAGTAAGGGTGGTATTTCAAGGATGGCTCCACCAGAGCTGGCGCCCCGGTTTCATAGCCTCCCACCTATCCTACACATACGGTCGCTAACGCCAAGGCGAAGCTATAGTAAAGGTTCATAGGGTCTTTCCGTCTGACCGCGGGAACCCCGCATCTTCACGGGGAATTCAATTTCACTGAGCCTGTGCTGGAGACAGTGGGGAAGTCGTTACGCCATTCGTGCAGGTCGGAACTTACCCGACAAGGAATTTCGCTACCTTAGGACCGTTATAGTTACGGCCGCCGTTTACCTGGGCTTCAGTTCGGAGCTTTCACTCCTCCCTTTAACCTTCAGGCACCGGGCAGGCGTCAGACCCTATACGTCGCATTGCTGCTTCGCAGAGCCCTGTGTTTTTGCTAAACAGTCGCTACCCCCTGGCTTGTGCCACTCATTCCTGCTTGCGCAAGGTGAGTCACGCTTATTCCGAAGTTACGCGTGCAATTTGCCGAGTTCCTTCAGCACAGTTCTCTCAAGCGCCTTGGTATGCTCTACCTGACCACCTGTGTCGGTTTCGGGTACGGTCTCTGCTGGAGTTATTTCCAGGGACGACGCCCCTGCAAGGACAATCCAATAAGCCCTTACAAGTTATGCCATCCGTCACTTCCAGCTGGTGCAGGAATATTTACCTGCTTCCCATCGACTACGCTTTTCAGCCTCGCCTTAGGGGCCGACTAACCCTGCGCAGATTAGCTTTACGCAGGAACCCTTGGTCTTTCGGCGACAGAGTTTCTCACTCTGTTTGTCGTTACTCATGTCAGCATTCTCACTTCCGATACCTCCAGCCAACCTCACGGTTGACCTTCACAGGCTTACGGAACGCTCCGCTACCGCTTGCAGTAAACTGCAAACCCATATCTTCGGCGCATGGCTTTAGCCCCGTTACATTTTCCGCGCAGGATCGCTTGATCAGTGAGCTGTTACGCTTTCTTTAAAGGATGGCTGCTTCTAAGCCAACCTCCTGATTGTCAAAGCAATCCCACATCGTTTCCCACTTAGCCATGACTTGGGGGCCTTAGATGATGGTTAGGGTTGTTTCCCTTTTCACGACGGACGTTAGCACCCGCCGTGTGTCTGCCCGATAGTTCTCTTGGGTATTCGGAGTTTGGTTAGTATTGGTACCGCTCGCGCAGCCCGCAACCATCCAGTGCTCTACCCCCCAAGGAATTCGTCGGACGCTCTACCTAAATAGATTTCGCGGAGAACCAGCTATGTCCAGGTTTGATTGGCCTTTCACCCCTATCCACAAGTCATCCGAGAATTTTTCAACATTCACCGGTTCGGTCCTCCAGTTAGTGTTACCTAACCTTCAACCTGCTCATGGATAGATCACCTGGTTTCGGGTCGTCATACGTCGAACTTAGCGCCCTATTCAGACTCGCTTTCGCTGCGCCTACACCTAACGGCTTAAGCTTGCTCGACACATGAAGTCGCTGACCCATTATACAAAAGGTACGCCGTCACCCCGCTTGGGGGCTCCGACTGCTTGTAGGCTTCCGATTTCAGGATCTGTTTCACTCCCCTTGTC
>NZ_JBJDPV010000011.1:5000-7500 GCF_044901625.1 Brevundimonas sp. NPDC046655 | reverse complement strand
CCAGCGCGCCTTTCCGCATGCCTGGCGTCTAACCTCGTCCTGGCCCTGACTGCAGGACCCGCGGTCGCCGCCACCCCAGTCGCCGAGGCGGAGGCCTCCAGACCCGCCATCTGCAGCCACCGGCTCGCCGGCAACTCCGGCCTCGCCCTTTCTCCCGAAGGCCGCTTCGTGCTCCAGCGACCCGTCGGGCGCGTTCAACGCATACGCCGCCCTGACGACCTCGACCGCCAACGCCATAGAGGCCCTGAGCTGGTTCCCAACGGACGAGCGATTTCTGGTGATCTCGAACAGGGGCGGCGACGAGCGCATCCGCCCCAGCGCCAAGGCGGATCAAATCTTGCTCGCGTGGCGCAGGGCACAGACGTAGACATCGCCTCGAGTCTGGGCAGTGCGGATCTTGTAATCCAGCATCTCCAACAAGGTCAGGCGATCTTCGAGCACGGCCGACAAATCTTCGCCGTCGACCAGTATGGTCTTGATGTGCTTGCCGCGAACGATCGCCTCGAGACCGGGATCAGAGAAGCCGTTCACCGAAACGAACAGCCCGCGCCCATACATCTTTCCGTCTACCTTGTGAGCGAACTTGTAGAGGTCGCCGGTGCTGGCGGCGGCGTCGAGCCATTTGGCTTCCACCACATAGTTCTCGCCCTCGAACTTGAACGTCCCGTCGATCTGTTCGCCCACGAGGCTAAAGGGCTCGCCCATGACGACGCCATGCCCGTCGAACAACTGTTTGAGAAATGATTCGAACAAATAGCCGCGAGCCTGCGGGGTCATCGAGGTTCCGAACAGCTTACCGAATGCCGCCTTCAGCGCGCCGAGGTCGGCGGTCGTCCTCCGCTTCCTCTGGCTCGTTTCCGCGGCTGTGCGTCGTCGCTCGGTCGCGTCATTCCGCTTCGATACCGCTGCCTTCAGCCCGGCAATGCAGGCCTGAGCTTGGGCGCGATCCAGCTTTTTCAGGGTGTCGAAGTAATAGCTGTCGAAATGGGTCCAATTCGACAGCCGGTCGAGCATGGTCTGAAACGCCACGAAGCCTCGATCCGGACGCGCGCTCAACTTGGAGAACACGTCCGCGACCAGTTCGTAGCGGGTCGTCGTCGCATCCGACGCGGCGACTAGCCCCGCAGGCGCTCCCACGCTCAACAGAAACTCGGCAATTTTCTTCTTGGGCCAGAACAACGCCAGAATGCATTCTTGCATCAGCAGGCGAAGATCCAGCGGCATCTCAGGAGCGCTCGACATGAGATCCATTTAGGATCACACGGTTAGCCGGACAAGCACATTGCAAATTGGGAAACCCGGGCGGCGGTCATAGCGATCGCGTTGTTCGGGCATGGTCATCGCTTCTCCCGGCGAACAACGGTTCAAGAAGTCATAACGGTAAATGTCGAACAGTGAGAACATGTCCGCCGCGTCTGCATGGTCGATAGGGGGTTCAGTCGTCAGAGTCTCTACGGGTGCGCGAGGCGTTGCATCTAAGTTTCCGCTCGGCAATCGTCCGTCAGCATCGGCCTCTCTACATCGTGATCAAAGCCATACCCGCCTAGATTATCACGCCGAGCGCTTCCACGAGGCTTCCACGGGGGAATTTGAGCGCTGGAATTTGGACAAAGAAAAACCCGCTATCCGATTGGAATAGCGGGTTAAAATCTTGGGTGCGGGAGCAGGATTTGAACCTGCGACCTTCAGGTTATGAGCCTGACGAGCTACCGGGCTGCTCCATCCCGCGGCAAGGCGGTGTGTGAGGAAGAAGGGTTCGAAGACAGTCCTTGGGACGGCTTGTTCTTGTGTATCTGGTAGACCCCGCGGCGACCTACTCTCCCGCGCCTTGAGACGAAGTACCATTGGCTCTGGAGGGCTTAACGACCGAGTTCGGAATGGGATCGGGTGTGGAACCTCCGACATAGCCACGGGGTCAACCAGACACACAAGAAGTTCGGGCTGAAGCAGCACGAATGTGCGTTAGCCCAAACAATAAAGAAGACATCGTCGCGTATATTTATCGGCAAGTAGAACCGAATGAGTTTTGCTGAGAAACGATCAAGCCGATCGGATTATTAGTACCAGTAAGCTTCACGCGTCACCGCGCTTCCACACCTGGCCTATCAACGTGGTAGTCTTCCACGATCCTCAGCGAAGCCTTGTTTTGAGGTTAGTTTCCCGCTTAGATGCTTTCAGCGGTTATCTATTCCATACTTAGCTACCCTGCTGCACGGCTGGCGCCATGACAGGTCCACCAGAGGTATGTCCATCCCGGTCCTCTCGTACTAGGGACAGATCCTCTCAAGCTTCGAACACCCACGGCAGATAGGGACCAAACTGTCTCACGACGTTCTGAACCCAGCTCACGTACCACTTTAAATGGCGAACAGCCATACCCTTGGGACCTGCTCCAGCCCCAGGATGTGATGAGCCGACATCGAGGTGCCAAACTTTGCCGTCGATATGGACTCTTGGGCAAAATCAGCCTGTTATCCCTAGAGTACCTTTTATCCGTTGA
>NZ_JBJDPV010000010.1:0-65630 GCF_044901625.1 Brevundimonas sp. NPDC046655 | reverse complement strand
GGACGGGTTCAGGCTCTCGCCCGACAGATCCCCGCCCACCTTCTCGCCGCCGATCCAGTGCGAAAGCTCAAGCGTGTCCGTCATGGGAAAGTCCTTTCAGAAAGCAGCAGGGCGACGGGGGAGCGCCGCCCCGCCTTCGGGAGGTCAGGTAGCAGAGCTTGCGGGCGTCAGCCCATGTCTTCGAGTTCACGGCCGCGCGTCTCCTTCACCCAGGCCTGGACCAGGAAGAAGGAGATCAGGGCGCTGACCGAATAGAAGCCGTAGGTCACGACAAGACCCAGGGCCGCCGCCATCCAGGGGAAGCTGACGGCGATGGCGAAGTTGGCGATCCACTGGGCGAAGCCGGCGACCGCCAGGGCCGAGCCGCGCATCTGATTGGGGAACATCTCGCCCAGCATGACCCACATGACCGGGCCCCAGCTGAGGTTGAAGAAGACCACATAGGCGTTGGCCGCGATCAGGGCGGTCAGGCCGGTCTGATCGTCCAGATGCAGAGAGCCGTCGACCATGACGGCGCGCGAGAAGCACCAGGCCAGAACGCCCAGGGTCACGAACATGCCCACCGAGCCGATCAACAGCAGGGGCTTGCGGCCGATCTTGTCGATCACCGCCACGGCGCCCAGGCAGGCCGCGATCGACAGGACGCCGGACAGGATGTTGATCTGCAGGGCGTCGTTTTCGGAGAAGCCGACCGACTGCCACAGCACCGCGCCATAGTAAAAGACGATGTTGATGCCGACCAGTTGCTGGAAGACGGCCAGGATCAGACCGGCCCAGACGATGGGGCGCACCTTGCGGGTCGCCGGGTCCAGCAGGTCGGCGAAACGCGGCTTGTGATCCGCCGCCAGCGAGGCGCGGATTTCCTGCACCTTGCGCGCGCCGGCGCCCTGGCCGAACAGCTTGGACAGCACGGCCTCGGCCTGAATGTCCTTCTTCTTGACCACCAGGAAGCGCGGGCTCTCAGGAATGGCCAGCAGGGCCAGGAAGTAGATGCCGGCCGGCACGACCTGCAGCCAGAACATCCAGCGCCAGGCCGGATAGCCCAGCCAGAAGTCGGCCGTCGATCCGCCCGCCGTCTTGGCCAGGGCGTAGTTGGCGACGAAGGCGCCCGTCAGACCGGTGATGATCATGATCTGCTGCACCGACGACAGCCGCCCCCGGATCGAGGCCGGGGTCACTTCGGAAATATAGGCCGGCGACAGGACCGAGGCCGCGCCGACGCCCAGGCCGCCGATGAAGCGGGCGAGGATGAAGTGGGCTGAACTGTCCGCCGCCCCGGCCCAGACGGCCGAGATGATGAACATGACGGCGGCGATCTGCATCACCGTGCGGCGGCCGACGGCGTCCGCCAGTCGTCCCGCCGCGAAGGCCCCGAAGGCGCAGCCCAGCAGGATGGCGCCGACGTTGAAACCAGTGCCCAGCGCCGACAGGTTGAAGGCCGCCTCCAGCCCGTCCTGCGTGCCGTTGATGACGCCGGAATCATAGCCGAACATGAAGCCGCCGATCGTGGCCACCGCCACGATCAGGGCGATGAAGGCCATGTTAACCCGGTCATTCCCCGCGATATCCGGGCCAGAAGCCCCTGTCGGTCCCGCCATATTCGTCCCTCCCCAGGTCCGAGTGGTTGACCGCCCGTCATTGATCGCGGGCGGTGATGAAATCAGATTTGCGTCAGCGCCAGCCCGCGTCCACGAAATACTCATGCCCCGTGATGAAACGGGCGTCGTCGGAGGCCAGGAACAGGGCCAAGGCGGCCACGTCGCGCGGCTCGATGCGGCCCTTCAGACACTGGGCGGCGACGATCTCGGCCTCGCCTTCGGGCGTGTACCACTTCATCTGACGCGGGGTTTTGACATTGCCCGGCACGATGCAGGCGACCCGCACGCCGTCCGCGCCCAGCTCCCGCGCCAGGGCCCGCGTCATGCCCTCGATGCCCGCCTTGGCTGTCTCGTAGATCGACAGGTCGGGCAGGCCCAGATGCCAGCTGATCGAACCGAGGTTCAGGATCACGCCCCGGCCCTGCGCGCGCATGGCGGGCGCCGCGGACTGGGCCGAGAAATAGAGGTGGCGCAGGTTCACGGCGATCCGCTCGTCCCAGTAGGCGGGCGTGACCTCGGCCAGGGCGTGCCGGTCGTCGCTGGCGGCGTTGTTGATCAGGACGTCGATCGGCCCGTGCCGGGCGATGATCCCGGCCAGGGCCGCCTGGAGGGCCTCGATCCGGGTCAGGTCGCAGGTTTCAAAGACCGGCGCCGGGTTCAGATCCGCCAGCGACGTCTCCAGAGCCCTGGAGTCCGCCTCGGCGATGTCGAAGAAGACCACCCGCGCGCCCTGTCGAGCGAAGGCCTCGACCACCCCCGCCCCGATGCCCGAACCGCCGCCGGTGACGACGACCAGTCGCCCCTTCAGCGAGGGATAGACCGCGCCGCTCACGCTGCGCCGCCCAGCAGGCCGCGCCCGGCCAGATTGCGCATCAGACCGCCGACGCCCATCGTCCAGGGCGGCGCCTGATCGCAGGTGGCGACGATGTTTTCGAGCACGCCCAGCCTGTCCGACGAGACCCGCACCCGGTCGCCGACCTTGTGCGTAAAGCCCTTGCCCGCCTCGCCGCGATCCTCGACCGGGGCGAACATGGTGCCGAGATAGAGAGCGAAACCGTCGGGATATTGGTGGGCCCTCAGGGTCTGGGCCACCAGGTCTTCGGGGTCGCGGCTGATCAGGCGCATCGAGCTTTCGCCCATCATGACGAAGCCGTCCTCGCCCTTGACCTCCAGCCGAACCGTGGCGGCGCGCACGTCATCCATGCTGAAGCCGTCGTCGAACAGGCGGATGAAGGGCCCGACCGCCGCCGAGGCGTTGTTGTCCTTGGCCTTGCCCAGCAGCAGAGCGGAACGCCCTTCGATGTCACGCAGGTTGACGTCATTGCCCAGACTGGCCCCGACCGGGCGGCCCGCCGGATCGCAGACGATCACCACCTCGGGCTCCGGGTTGTTCCAGGCCGAGTCGGCGCGCACCCCGACCGCCGCGCCCGCGCCCACCGAGGCTAGGACCGGGGCCTTGGTGAAGATCTCGGCGTAGGGGCCGATGGCGACCTCCAGATACTGCGACCACAGGCCGTCGGCGATCAATTGCGCCTTGACCGCCTCAGCCTGAGCCGAGCCCGGCTTCAGGTCCTTCAGCTCGCCGCCGATACGGTCCAGCAGGCCCTGACGAATGGCGTTGGCGGCGGCGGCGTCGCCACGCGCCTGCTCCTCGATCACCCGCTCCAGCGCCGAAACGGCGAAGGTCACGCCCGAGGCCTTGATGCATTGCAGGTCCAGCGGCGACAGCAGGACCAGGCCCGCATCGCCCCAGGCCGTCGCCACCGTAAGATCCTCGACCGTGCCCAGATCGCGCCCCTCGGCGGCGGCGAGATCGGGTCGCGCCAGAGCCATAGCCGTGGTCGGCGCGAAGGCGGAAATGTCGATCAGCCGACCGTCCCGCACCAGCACAGGCGTCGGCCCGTCAACGGTCTCGATCCGGCCCAGCAGGACAGCCGCGCGCCAGTCGCGCGGCAGAATGGCGATCATATCCAAGGCGCGTCTCCCACACGATCTGACGTCGTGTTAGCGCTAACATTCTTCACCTGGATACCGGTGTCAACAGGGTGACGCGGTGCTTTCCCGTTCAATCAGTCGATGTTCGACGAATTGCGTGTCGAGCACTTCCTTGCCCGCCAGACGCAGGGCCGCGCGGCGGGCCATCTCGGCGACCGGCTGGCGGATGGTGGTCAGGGCGGGCCAGACGCTGGCGGCCAGATAGGTGTCGTCGAATCCGGCCACCGAGACGTCGCCGGGCGTCTGCAAACCTTCGGCATGGACGGCCGCCAGGGCGCCGGCGGCCATGTCGTCATTTCCGGCGAACAGGGCCGTCGGTCGCGGATGGGCCGCCAGCAACCGCCGCGCCGCCTCAAAGCCGGAGCGATAGGTGAAATCGCCGCGCTCAATCAGGAGCTCGACGCCCTGCGCGGCCTCGACCGCGGCCTGCGCGCCCCGGCGTCGGTCGGCGCTGGCGCTCTGGTCGGCGCGGCCCTCGATCAGACCGATGCGGCGATGGCCGAGGTCGATCAGCCGTCGCGTCATCTCGGCGGCGGCGCCGACGTCATCCACCCGCAGGGCCCCCGTCATGCCCTCGACGGGCGGCGCGGCCAGCAGCACCGCCTTCAGACCCGCCGCCCGGACAGCGCCGAGGGTCGCGGCGGATTCACCCAGCGGCGGCGGCACGATCAGGCCCTGCGCCCCGCCGGCGGCCAGACGCCGAACGGCCTCGGCCTCCTGCGCAGGATCGCCCGCCTGCGAGGGCTCGATCATCAGCAACAGTCCCGCCGCTCGCGCCCCGGCCAGGGCGCCGGAGAGGACCTCGGCCAGATAGGCGTTGCTCGGGTTGGCGTAGAGCAGACCGATGCGCCCCGCCCCGGCCCGCGCCAGAATCCGCGCCGCGGGATCGGGCACATAGCCCGCCGCGTCGATCACCGCCTGGACCCGCTCGCGCGTCGCCGCGCTGACCCGCGCCCCGCCGTTGATGACGCGCGACACCGTCATGGCCGACACCCCCGCGCGGCGGGCGATGTCGTCGATGGTGGGGTTGCGATCGTCTGCGGCCATGACGCCACTGGTCGCGGCAAGCGCCGCCGTCGTCAAGGCGCGGGCGCGATCCACAGGGCCAAGGGACGGCCCGCCAACGCGGCGGGCGGCGCCAGCGAACTGGGCCCCTCGGACGCAACCGCGTCGACCACCGCCCCGTCGGCGATCCACCGCAGCGCCTGCCCAGCGGCGACAGACCGGGCCAGTTGGATCTCGGCGCCATCGAGGCTGTAGATCAGAACCCTCCCGTCCGACGCCGAAGACGCCCAGGTCCCACCCGTCGGCGTCATCAAAGCCGCATCCGGCCTCAAGCTGGCCCGAGCCTCAACTCCGACCGTCGCCTCAACGGCGCGGCTCAGCCCCGGGAAGACATCGTCGTCATTGAGCACCACCAAATCCGCGCGGCGGTCGCGATACTCGCGATAGGCCCGGTAGCGCATGGCCGGGGTCGAGCGCCACAGGACCCGCCGAACCTCGCCCGCGTCGGCGCCGTCGGCCAGATCCTGCGGCCGGGCGATGGCGTCCACCTGTTCACGCGGCGCCTTGTCCAGCCCGCCCTGCACCGCGAACAGCGAACCGTCGGGACGATAAACCCAGTGGTGGAAGGCAACCGCATCCACCATCTGCGACCGCGCCGGATCATCCAGAACGGCGTCCATCTGATCCTTGGGGATCTCCAGCGCTACCCGCGCGTCCGCGCCGGTCTCGGCCTCCCAGGCGGCGATCTCGTCCAGCCAGAACCGCACGAAGGACAGGGGGCCGGTGTATTCAGGATCCAGCCCGATCACGACATTGGGCCGCCCCTTCAGCGTCTCCAGCGTATGACGGATATAGCGACGGTGCAGGTCGCGCCGCACCGGGTCGGACACGTCCCAGAAGACCTCGGCGGCTGGAACCTCATTCGGCATCCCCGTCGCCTGCAGGGCGTTGACGGGCCGCCAGGGGAAGTCGACGTAGTGTGAGCGGCTCTCCAGCAGCCAGTGCTGAAGATAGAGCTTGTGATAGAGCACCACGCCCTGCTGCTCGGCCAGATCGGCGAAGCGGGCGATGCGGTCGAAGAACCAGGGATTGAAGCGTTCCAGGTCGAACTTGCTGAGACCGTCCCAGGCCCGCCCCTGCCCGCTGCGCGCCCACGGCAGTTCCATGAACGGCCCCCAGACCTCGCCGTCGCGCTGGTCCGGCGAGCCGTAGAAGTCGTGGTCGACGCGGCGGCGGTCGTACCAGAGGCCGTAGTTGTGGTGCACCACGTCGCCGGTCGTCAGCCCGGCGGTGAAGGCGTCCAGATCGTCGGTCAGCCCCCGCCCCTCCAGCCCCGGCGCAAAACGGGTTATGAAGGGACCGGACGCCTCGGCCAGGGCCGGGATCATCTGGGCCTGGAAGAAGGCGAAGCCGATGCGGCGACGCCAGGCGGGCTGGCCGTCGATGACGAAACGGCCGCCCTCGACCGTCAACGGATGGCTGACGACAGGTTGCGTCGTCACGGTTCGCCAGGCCGCAACCTCGGCCTCGGTCAGATGCGGGGCGCCTACCTCAGCCGGGTAGGTTGCGGGGTCCAGCGCCGCCAGAGCGCCCGCGCCCATCCTGCGCTCCAGTTGCATCCGATAGAGGCTGGCCGGTTCCTGCGGCTGGGCGCGGTGGAAGTCGCGGCCAGGCATGACGCGCGCGTCTTCCAGCACCCCGTCGCCGGAACGCTCGCCGCGACAGCCGACGGCGACATTGGCGGCGCCCGGCGGATTGCGCACCTCGACGACTGTCGCCTCGCAGTTCCACAGGACCGAGTTGGCCGCCGACCAGCCGACGCCCTGCCCGTCTCGTCCGCGATGGGTCAGGGTCAGGCCGCCGCCGCGCACCTTGACCCCGTCGAACAGGACGCCGGTGGCCCAGCTTTCCTGCGTCCCGCTGTCGCCAAGGGCGTCGGTGGCGGTGCAGTCGAGGAAGACGTTGGGCCCCGCCGCGGCATGGCCGACCGAAAAGTCGTGAATGCCGTCCGCGCTGGCGCAGCGCTGGAACAGGGTCTGCTGACCCGCCGTGTAAAAGGTGCGCCGACGCAGGCCGCCGATCTCGGATATGGGGCGGCTGGCGGCCACGTCCTGCACCGTGACCCGGCGACTGTCCGCCCCCAGATCGATGGCCGATCCGACGAAGCCTTGGAAAGCGAGGTTCCGCAGCCAGACGTCCTCGGCCCGATCCACGGCGATCCCGGTCCAGCTGTGGTCCTCGTCGGCGGGGCGCGCCGGGTCGTGACGCGAGAGGAGGGTCAGGTTCTCCACCCCCACCTCGCGGATTCGCGACGCCGAGGGTCCGCGCCGTACCGTGGCGTCACCCGCCGCCAGGGCCATGGTCAGGGGCGCGTCCAGAAGGATGGTCCGCCCCTCCACCGCGACGACCCGCCGATCCCACACCACGTCGCGCGAGCCCGGCTTCCAGTTCAGCCGGGTTTCAGGCCGCCAGCCGACGAAGGCGTCCATGCCCAGGGCGGCGATCCATTCAGCGGTGCTGGGACGACGGATGGTCAGTGCGTCGCCAACGCCAAGGCCCTGGGCCGTTTCCAGAGTCAGGCGCACGGTCCCGACCGGCGTCTCGCCCATAACCTGAACATCTGCGCCGGCCGAAGCGCTGGACGCGCCGCCGGGCGTGCCGACGGCGATCAGAGGGCGGCGGTCCACGCCGGTCGCGACGATGACCGTCCTTCCCTCGCCTTGGCCGCGCAGGACCACCCCGCCGACATCGAGCCGGATCTGGCCCCCGACCTGAAACTCGCCCGCCGCCAGCAGCACCGCGCCCCTTCGCCCCTCGGCGTCGGGCTCAGCCTGCGCCACGCGATCCAGCGCCGCAAGGATGCGGTCGGTGTCGTCCCCCTCGCCCGGCTCGACCCGGATCAGGGCCGGCATGACCGGCGCCGCCACGCCCCCGCCGCGATAGCCCGTCTGGGAAAAATCGATGGGCGGGGTCAAGGCGACGAAGTCCGGCTGCGTCTGGGCATACGAAGCCCCCGCCAGCGACGCTGCGACGATCAGCCCCGCGATCCAGAACCGGACCATGTCTTCCTCCCCCTAGGCATCATCTGAAAAGTATTATTATATTGATTGATGAGTCCAGCGGTCGCGAAGGCGACGCGCGCCGACGCCAGAGCGGCAGGACCGGGGGAAGGAGAGTTTTCAGGGATGCTGACCCGACGCGCCTGTCTGGCCGCAGCCGCTGCGACCCCGCTTTTGGCGGCTGCGCCCGCCACGGCGGACGTCGAGGCGGCACGCGACGCCATGCGCCGCGCCACCCGCTTCATGACCGAAAAGGCTGCGGTCGCCGGCGGCTATGTCTGGTCCTACCTGTCCGACTTCTCGCGCCGGTGGGGCGAGATGGAGGCCTGGCCCGGCATGATCTGGACCCAGGCGCCCGGCACGCCCGAGATGGGCCAGATCTTCCTCGACGCCTGGCGCGCCACCGGCGAGGCCCAGTATCTCGACGCCGCCGTCGCGGCGGGCGACGCCCTGATCCTGGGCCAACATGCCAGCGGCGGCTGGAACTACGTCATCGACTTCGACGGCGAGGACTCGCTGCGCCGCTGGTACGAAACCATCGGCAGGAACGGCTGGCGGCTGGAGGAATTCCAGCACTACTACGGCAACGCCACCTTCGACGATCACGCTACGGTCGAGTGTGGCCGCTTTCTGCTGCGGCTGGCCCTGACGACCGACCTGCCGCGTGTCCGCGCCGCCGTGGACCGGACCATCGCCTTCGTTCTGGACAGCCAGTTGCTCAGCGGCGGCTGGCCGCAGCGCTGGCCGCGCGCGGGTGAGTTCAGCAACCACGGCCGCCCCGACTACACCGGCCTGATCACCCTCAACGACGAGGTGATGGACGAGAACATCGACTTCCTGCTGCTGGTCCTGCAGCAATGGAACCGCCCGGATGTGGAGCAACCGATCCGCCGCGCCATGGCCTGTTACCGTGATCTGCAGCAGACCGCGCCGACGCCCGGCTGGGCGCTGCAGTACACCCCCGACTTCAAGCCCGCCTGGGGCCGGACCTACGAGCCCGCCGCCGTCTCGCCCCACGTCACCGCCGTCGCCGTCGAGCGGATGCTGGACTTCTACCGGCTGACCGGCGACCGCAGCTTCCTGGCCCGTCTGGACGAGGCGCTGGACTGGCTGGCGCGGGTCGAGGCCCCCGCCGCCGCCCACCACGAAGGCCGCAACCATTTCCGCTACGTCGAGCCCGGGACCAACCGCTTCATCGCCGTGCATCGGCGCGGCTCCAACGCCCGGAACGGCGAGTACTACGTCGACTACGACATGACCGGTCAGCGCGGCGAGAAGCACATCGACCTGCCCCGCCTGCGCCGCCGCGTCGAGCAGGTCGCCGCCCTGACGCCGGACGAGGCCGTGCGCCAGTCTGCCCTGATGGGGCGCGGCCCCAGCCTTCTGCCCGACTACGTCATCACCCGCCCGCAAAGCGGTTCCGACCTCAATGTCACGGCCTCGCGCCCGAGAATGACACCGGTTACATTGCTGATCGAGGGGCTGAATGCGGAGGGGTATTGGCCGGTGGAATTGCGCACGACCAGCCATGCCTATCGCGGCGACGGCCCCGCCGAGCCGCCGCCCGGCTTCGTCGATCGCGGCCAGGTCGGGGACGCTTGGGACACCTCGCCCTTCACCGAGTCCAGCGGGCCGATGGGGATTTCGACCGGGGCCTATATCAACAACATGGCCCGGCTGATCGCCCATGTGCGCGAGGCGAGGCCGGCATGAGCCGAAGCCTGATCCTCCTCGGCGCTCTCGCCGCCTTCGCAACCGGCGCCGGCGCGCAGGACCGCGCCCCCGACGGCCGCGCCTATCGCGCCCCGCCCCTGACAACCGACTTGTTCATCGCCGACCCCTCGGCCCACGTCTTCGACGGGCGGGTCTATGTCTATGGCTCGCACGACACCCAAGGGCCGCCCGCCGACGACCAGCCGGGCAAGGGCTTCGTCATGAAGGACTATGTCGTCCTGTCGATGGACCGGGTCGGCGGACCGGTCACGGTTCATCCGACCGCCTTCACCCTGGCCGACGTGCCCTGGGCGGATCGCCAGCTTTGGGCGCCGGATGCGGCCTATAAAGACGGGCGCTACTACCTCTACTTCCCGGCCAAGGACCGCGACGGCGTCTTCCGCATCGGCGTGGCGACCGGCGAGCGGCCCGAAGGCCCCTTCACGCCCGAGCCGCTGCCCATCGCCGGCGCCTACAGCATCGACCCGAGCGTCTTCGTGGACGAAGACGGCGCGGCCTATCTCTATGTCGGCGGCATCCATGGCGGACAGCTTCAGCGCTGGGCCAGCGGCCGCTACGACCCGGCGGCGGGCGACACCGACCTGAATCAGCCCGATACGGCGTCGCTGATGCCCAAGGTGGCGCGTCTCAGCGACGACATGCTGACCCTGGCCGAGCCGCTCCGTGACGCAGTGATCCTGGACGAGCAAGGCCAGCCCCTGAAGGGCGGCGATCTGGGCCGGCGCTTCTTCGAGGCCGCCTGGCTGCATCGCCACAACGGCCTCTACTACCTCAGCTATTCGACCGGCGACACGCACTTCATCGCCTATGCGACGGCGACCACGCCCTATGGCCCCTTTACCTATCGAGGGCGGGTCCTGCTGCCGGTTCAGGGTTGGACCACGCACCATTCCATCGTCGAGGTCGAGGGCCAGTGGCGGCTCTTCTATCACGACACCCAGTTGTCGAACCGCACCCACCTGCGCAGCGCCAAGGTGGTCGATCTGCATCACGAGGCCGACGGTTCGATCCGCACCATCGACCCCTTCATTCCCGCGCCTTGACCCCGGTTCAGTTCGCGTCACGCATAGAAGAAAAGAGGAAACGCCCATGAGCCCCATCAATCGTCGCGCCGCCCTGAGCGGCCTGCTCGGCGGCGTCGCCGCCTCGGCCCTGCCGGTCGGCGCCGTCTTCGCCCAGACCAACGAAGAGGCGGCGCCGCTGGGCCGTGAATGGGCCGGGATGAAGTGGCGCAAGGGCATCGAAGGCCAGCGCATGGCCGACCTGGGCGACGGCACCTTCCTGAACCCCATCATGTCGGGCGACCACCCGGACCCGTCGATCGTCAAGGACGGCGACGACTACTACATGACCTTCTCGTCGTTCGAGTCGGTGCCGGGCATCCACATCTGGCACTCACGCGACCTGGTGAACTGGCGCCCGATCACGGCGGCCCTGACCACCAATATCGGCTCGGTCTGGGCGCCCGAGCTGATCAAGCACGAGGGCCGCTTCTACTGCTACATCCCGGCCCGCTTCCCCAACTACCGCTCCAACTACGTCATCTGGGCGGACAAGATCGAAGGGCCGTGGAGCGAGCCGATCGATCTGAAGATCCCCGGCAACATCGACCCCGGCCATATCGTCGGCGAGGACGGTAAGCGCTACCTGTTCCTGAACGGCGGCGATCGGGTGCGGCTCACCGACGACGGCCTGGCCACCGACGGTCCGCTGGAACAGGTCTATGACGCCTGGCGCTATCCCGAGGACTGGATCGTCGAGGGCCACGCCCAGGAAGGGCCCAAGCTGCTGAAGCATGGCGACTACTTCTACATGATCACCGCCATCGGCGGCACGGCGGGTCCGCCCACCGGCCACATGGTCATCGCCGCCCGCTCCAAGTCGATCCATGGCCCGTGGGAGGAATGCCCGCACAACCCCATCGTGCGCACCCGCAGCGGCGCCGAAAAATGGTGGTCGCGCGGTCACGCCACCCTGGTCGAGGGCCCCACCGACGGCGACTGGTGGATGGTCTATCACGGCTATGAAAACGCCTACTGGAGCCTGGGCCGCCAGACCCTGATGGACCCGATCGAGTGGACCGACGACGGCTGGTTCCGCGCCAAGGGCGGCGATCTGTCCAAGCCCATCCCCATGCCGCGCGGCGGTCAGGCCGTGCCGCACGGCATGGCTCTGTCGGACGACTTCACCACCGACAAGTTCGGCGTCCAGTGGAGCTTCTACGACCCGCAGCCGAACGAGAAGGACCGCCTGCGCCGCGACAACGGCGTCCTGCACATGAAGGCCAAGGGCAAGGCGCCGGTCGACTGTTCCCCGCTGACCTTCGTCCAGGGCGAGCAGGCCTATCAGATCGAATGCGAGATCGAGATTGATCCCGGCGCGGTGGCCGGGCTGATCCTGTTCTACGACCGCGCCCTCTATGCCGGGCTGGGATTCGATGCGACGCGCTATGTGACCCACCAGTACGGCATCGAGCGGGGGCGGCCCGCCAATCCGCACGGCCGTCGCATGTTCATGCGCCTGACCAACGCCTATCAGAACGTCTATTTCGACACCTCGGCCGACGGGGTGAACTGGAAGCGCTTCGACCGGGGCATGGAGGTGTCCGGCTACAACCAGAACGTCCGCGGCGGCTTCATGATGCTGCGCCCCGGCATCTACGCCGCCGGCGAGGGCGAGGCGCGGTTCAAGAACTTCAAGTTCCGCGCCCTGTGATGGGCCTGTAAGCCACAAGGGGGCGGAGCCGAAACGCTCCGCCCTTTCTCAACTGGGCGCGCTGTCCTTGCGCGTCAGGGTCGCCAGATCCCAGTCGGCCTCGACGAAGGGGCGATGCGTCTGAGCCATGACCGGATAGCCGCCGACTTCGCGCTCGTCGTCGATGATGCGGCCGGTTCCGCTGCGCACCTCTTGCAGAATCCGTCGATCCACGGCGTCGCGCGCCCAGGGCCGCGCGCCCGCCTCGGCCATGACCCAGGCTTCAACCTGATCCGAAGGCCGCGCCCGGAACCCGGCGGGCCAGTGCGGCGAGGCGCCCAGCCGTCTGATCTTCGGCTCGCGGTCAGAGATGATCCCAATCTCCTGCATCGCCCGCCCGTCGGCATGGCGCGCCGGATTGTCCAGCGCATAGAGATCCAGATCCCCCTGCCCCTCCACGATCAGGAAGGGCAGATCCGCGCGCGTCGATGGTCCGCCGCGCACGACATTTCCGACGATGGACAACTGGCCGACCTGCCACGGATGCGCGCCCCATTCCGAGGCGTTCAGCGCATAGTGCATGCAGCGGTTGCCGGGGTTGTAGATCAGGTTGTTGGTGCTGACCGCGTGGACACCGCCCTGGAACAGCTGGTTCCGCTCATGGTCGTGGGCGTATAGGTTGCCGACGATCAGCACCTGGGTCGCATTGTCGTGGATCAGGGTGCCCTTGGAATGCTCGCCCTTGGCGTGGCTGGCGTTCGACAGGCCCTCGGCCACGATATTGCGGCTGAAGGTGATGCGGCGCGAGGTGTGCTGACGCCACTGCTCCGCCGTGTCGCCGCCGTCAAAGCGAGGCCCGGACGCCGACAGGTTCTCATCGGTCGCCCAGCTGAACGAGCACTGGTCCACGATCACGTCGTGCGCGCTCGAGTTGGTCAGGCCGTCCACCTCCCAGCCGCTTTTCGCCGCCGCCCCGTCCGCACCGGGCCGGATTCGGATATGGCGCACGATAACGTCATGGGTACGCAGGCTGATCCCGCCCCGGATCAGGGTGATCCCCGGCTCGGGCGCGGTCTGGCCGGCGATGGTCAGGAAGGGATTGGTCACCCGGATGTCGCGGCGGTTCAGGTCGATGACCCCGCCGACCTCGAACACCACGATGCGCGGCCCCTCGGCCTCCAGCGCTGCGCGAAGCGAGCCCGGCCCCTCTCCGGCCAGGGTGGTGACGCGAAGGATCCGTCCGCCGCGTCCGCCCGGCGTCGAGGCGGCCCAGCCCATGGCGCCCGGAAAGGCGGAACCCTGGACGTCCGCAAAGACTGGCAATGGCATTGCCCCGACCGCAACGGCGGTCAGCATCAGGCGACGACGATCGATCATGTCAGGGCCTCCAGCGGCGGCAGGGGTCTGGCGAAGGGCTGGTCCTCGGCGACGACGATGCGGCCCTCGGCGTCGAAGTCCACGCGGATCAGGCCGGGCTTCTCGCGAAAATGGCTCTGCTCGTCATTGCCGAAGAAGGTGGACCACCAGCGCCCCTCACGGTCCTTGAAGACATTGCCGCCCCCGGCGCAGGGCGCGGCCTCGTGCTTCATCCGATAGGGGCCGTGCAGGTTTTCCGACACCGCGAAGACGAAGGAATAGCGCCCCTCCACATTGCCGACCGCGCCCAGGTAATAGAGCCCGTCCTTCTTGAAGAGGGTCGCACCTTCGTAGCCCAGGGTGTTCTCGCCCTTCAGGCAGCGGGCGCGGTCGCGCGCGGCCAGGCACTGGGTGTCAGCGAAGGTCGTGCGCTTCCACTCGTCGGCATAGCCGGACAGGTCGTCCTTCAGCCGCACGATCTCGTCGCCCGGGCCATAGGTCAGATAGACGGCCCCGTCGTCGTCCTGAAACAAGCTCGCGTCGATGCCCCGGCGCAGATGGGCCTCGGGCGAGAAGGCGTATTCATACGGCCCCTCCGGCTTGCCGGTCGTGCTGCGCAGGATGCCGAGGCCCGCCCGGCTGACGCTGAAGCAGAGGAAGTAGTTGCCGGCGACATAGTGGACCTCCGGCGCCCAGATGGCGCGGAACGGCACGCCGCGCCGCATCCGCCAGTCCCTGGCCCAGCCGCCTTCACGGTCGAGGCTCCAGACCAGGCCCAGATAGGTCCAGTCGACCAGATCGGTCGAGCGCCACAGCTCGATCCCGTCGTTGAAGGCCCAGATGTTGTCGCCCGTCGAGCCGGTCATGTAGTAGGCGCCGTCGCCGCCGATGCAGATCTGGGTGTCGCGCAGATGCAGCTCCATCAGCGGATGGATCGGCGGCAGCAGCCCCTTTTCCACCGCCGTGCCGGTCGCCGCCTCGCCCCAGGGCAGGGTCGGATAGGCCATCGGCAGCGCGCCGCGATAACGCACCCCCGCCAGGCCCGACATCCAGCCGCCGCGCGCATCGGCGAGGGTCGCTGTCGCCCCCGCTCCGCTGACGCCCTCATAGGGATAAGGGTTGCGCTCAGGCGTCGGGATCAGCCGCCCCGAATCGTCCGCCGACTGAGCAAGCGCGCGCGGCGCCATCAGCCCCGTCGCCGCCACGCCCATAAACGCGAACAATGTTCTGCGATTCTCCACAAACACGGCCCCTCCCCCTTGCGCTTGCGATTCACACATGATCATCAATGACATGACACCGGTATCAGAAATCGCTTGGCGGTCTAAAAATATTATAATACTTTTTTGAAGAAGCCGGGCGCTCACCCGGCGGCTGGATGATCGACGGAGCCCGCCAAGAGGCTCTGCGATCGAGGAGGAGGGAACCCATGACGAACAACTCAACGCTACAGTTGCGCGCGGCCGCGTCGCCTATCGCGCTCTGTCTGGCCGCCATGCTGGCGGCCGCTCCCGCTGTCGCACAGGAACAGTCGAACGATCAGACCACCACCGTGGACGAGGTCGTGGTCACCGGCCTTCGCGCCTCGCTGGCCAGCGCCCTGAACGAGAAACGACGCTCCAACACCATCGTCGACGTCATCAACGCCGAGGACATCGCCGATTTCCCCGACGCCAACCTGGCGGAATCCCTGCAGCGCATTCCCGGCGTGTCGATCGACCGTGAGAACGGCGAGGGCAACAGCATCTCGGTGCGTGGTCTGGGCGGCGACTTCACCCGCGTGCGCCTGAACGGCCTTGAAACCCTGTCGACCTCGGGCGCCAGCAACGCCGACGGCGCCCTGCGCCGCGACCGCGGCTTCGCCTTCAACACCTTCGCCTCCGAGTTGTTCAACTCGCTGAAGGTGCAGAAATCCGCCGACGCCATGACGGACGAGGGCTCGCTGGGCGCGACCGTCGATCTGATCTCGGGCCGTCCCTTCAACTTCAGCGACCGTCGCCTGGCGATGACGCTGCAGGACGCCTACTACGAGAACGGCGAGACCCATAATCCGCGCGTCGCCCTCCTCGCCTCCGACCGCTGGAGCAGCAAGATCGGCGATTTCGGCCTGCTGGCCTCGGCCGCCTACAACAAGCGCGACCAGTCGATCGACAGCTATACGCGCGGCGTCGGCTCCAGCGACTATCTGTACCGCGGCGCGACCTTCAACAACGTGGGCACGGGTTCGGCCGGCGACCATCAGGGCTTCGCCCTGCCGACCGGCACCAATCCGGCGACGGCCCTGCCGCGCGTGACCAACCCCGAGGCCCTGTCCTACCTGATCGGCTCGAACCCGGCGGCCTACGCCCTTCTGAACGGCGGCAACACCAGGGGCTCGCTGGTCCGCATCCCGGCCCTGTCCACCCTGAACCACCGCGAGGTCGAGCAGGAGCGCCTGGGGATCACCCTGTCGGGTCAATGGCGGCCGACGGACCGGACCACCATCAGCTTCGACAATCTCTATTCGGAGATGACCCAGGTCTCGACCAACTACCAGATCGGCGCGGTCGGCCTGAACCGGAACAACACCAACGGCAACCGCACCCTGACGTCGCTGAGCTATCAGACCCTGCCGACGACCAGCGCGACCAACAACAGCTACCGCAACCGCCGCGGCATCTACGCCACCTGCACCAGCCAGGAAGCCAATGAGTTCCGCGACGCCATCGACTGCGGCCAGAGCCTGTACGGCAACACGCCGGTCTTCACCACGGCGCCGGGGGCCAACGTCAACAACCTGCTGGCGGGAACGGGCAGCTTCAATCCGAACAACCTCGAGGTCTACGACTACTACAACCAGCCCGGTTCGGTCGGCTATATGCCCCACGCCAACTACATGGCCATGCGCGGCGCCTTCATCGGCCGCCCGTCGGTTCGCGTGCTGGACGCCGCCCTCAGCGAGAACGGCGACAACGCCGCCTATCTGAAGCTGGCCAATGTCGACATGCGCTCCGCCGTCGACCAGGGCGGATACACCACCGAGTTCCGTCAGAATTCGATCAACCTGGAACACGAGTTCACCGACCGCTTCCGCATGTCGGCGCTGATCGGCGACTCCAAGTCCACCAATGAGAACACGGGCCTGCTGGCCGACTTCATCCGCCTGGACTCTGGCCAGGGCGTCGCCGGCAACGACTACTTCATCTACGACGAGCGCGGCGGCGGCGACATGCCGTTCATGGACTTCGGCTTCGACGTTGCCGATCCGACCAAGTGGGACTTCGTCAAGGGCTACTCGGCCCTGCGTCACTACAAGACGGTCACCGAGAACGGCTATCGCACCGCCAAGGTCGACTTCGCCTGGGACTACAATGACGACTTCACCTTCCGCTTCGGCGGCGGCGTGCGCGAGTTCGACTTCTTCTACACCCGCTATGAGCGCCTGATCGGCGACACCATGAACCCCAGCCTGCTGGAGGGGGTTCGCTCGGGTCTGGCGCCGGCCACCACCGTCGGCCAGATGGGCAAGGTCGTCAGCTGGGGTCAGGGCCTGAACGTGCCCGACGGCATGCCCTCGCAGTTCTTCGTGCCGAACCTGGAGGCCTTCCAGAACCGCTTCGGCTTCGACTGCAACTGCATCAACGAATGGGGCGATTGGCGCCTGTCCGACCTGCGCAACGGCGGCGTCAACACCTTCTGGGTCGACGAGAAATCCAGCGGCCTCTATGGCCAGGTCGACTTCCGCTTCCCGGTCTTCATGGGCGATCTGCGCGGCAACACCGGCCTGCGTTACGCCAAGACCGAGGTGGATGCGCGCGGCCGCTCGCCCAGCGGACGCCCGGTCGAGAACGCCAACGAGTATGAAGACTGGCTGCCCTCGCTGAACCTGGCCTGGGAGCCGAACGACAAGTTGATCCTGCGCTTCGCCGCCGCCAAGGTCATGGCCCGTCCGCAGATGACCGCCCTGCACCCCGGCGTCACCGCTTTCAACGTGCCGGTCGGCATCGGCACGGCGCCCGCCGAGTTCGACGGCAGCAACGCCGCCATCACCCTGGGCAACACTCAGTTGAAGCCCTTCCGCGCCACCAACCTCGACTTCAACGTCGAATGGTACTTCGCCCGCGACGCCATCCTGTCCTTCGCCTATTTCTGGAAGGAGATCGAGAGCTTCCCGCAGGTGGTCCTGCGCGAGGCCAGGCTGAGCGAGTTGTTCGATGAAGCGGCGATCGCCAATCTGCGCGCCACCTGGGACGGCCTGATCGACGAAGGCTCGGCCAGCCGCCGCGCCTATCTGGACGAGGACCGCCCCTTCCAGATCCGCCAGTACAACGACGCGCCGGGCGGCACCCTGGACGGCTTCGAGATCGCCTATCAGCAGAACTTCACCTTCCTGCCGGGACTGCTGGAATACACGGGCGTCCAGCTGAACTACACCAAGATCAACTCCGAGATGGAGTACATCCTGGACCCGGCGCGCGGCCTGACCGGCACTGCGCCCTTCCTCGGCGCCTCGCCGGAATCCTTCAACGCCACGATCTTCTACGAGGACCCGAAGTTCAGCGCCCGTGTCTCGACGGCCTATCGCGCCGCCTATCAGACCACCTATCCCCTGGCTTCGGGCGGGTGCGATCCGGGCAACTGCGACTCGCCGCTGATCAACGACTTCATCGGCAGCGACGAGACCCTGAACGTCGACGCCTCGGCCACCTACAAGCTGACCGACAACGTGACCATCACGGTGGAGGCGCTGAACCTGACCAATCAGACGGACAGCCGCTGGGCCTATCAGAACGATCCCGTCGTTCAGAACTACGCCAGCACCGGTCGCCAGTACTTCATCGGCGCCCGGTTCACCTTCTGATTTCCGATCGACAGAGCCTCCTCCCGGAAGAGCTGTCGCACTTGAAGCGCCGTGGAGACACGGCGCTTCCTTTTACCTGCCGCCCAGGCCCCGACCCGACCAAGGAGTTGTCGCCATGATGTCTCGTCCCTGGCTCGGCGCCGTCGCGGCATCGGCCCTGACCTCGGTCCTCGCCCCGGCCGCCCTCGCGGCGGAGGCCCCCGTGCCGTGGAACGCCGCCGTCCTGACCCAGGCGGCGGACTGGTACGCAACCCCGGCCGCCCGGCGTATCGCCGACAATGTCCTGACCCATCAGTCACCCGAAGGCGGCTGGCCCAAGAACACGCCGCTAAACCTGCCCGCGCGTCCCGACGCCGATCCGGGCCTGACCAACACCTTCGACAACCAGGCCACCACCCTGCCTCTGGCCTTTCTGGCCCGAATGACGACGGCCACGGGCGACGCCGCCTACGCCGCCGCCTTCCAGCGAGGGCTCGACTACGTCCTGGCCGCCCAGTACCCGAACGGCGGCTGGCCTCAGTATTATCCGCTGCGGGGCGGCTATCACGACCACATCACCTTCAATGACGACGCCATGGTGCGGGTCCTGACCATGCTGCGCGATGTCGCGGAGGGTCGCGAAACCTACGGCTTCGTCGATCCTGCCCAGCGTGCACGCGCCAGCGCCGCCGTGTCGCGCGGCGTCGATGTCATCCTGAAGACCCAGGTGCGCCAGGACGGCCGCCTGACCGTCTGGTGCGCCCAACATGACGCCGTCACCCTGGCCCCCGCCTGGGCGCGCAGGTTCGAGCCGCCCTCGCTGTCCGGGAGCGAGAGCGTCGGCATCGTCCGTTTCCTGATGAGCCTTGAGCATCCCTCGCCCGAGGTTCGCGCCGCCATCGAAGGCGCCCGCGCCTGGTTCGAGCGCTCGGCGATCCGCGACACCCGACTGGAGAGCTACGTCAACGCCGAGGGGCAGCCGGACCGACGACTGGTTCCCGTTCCCGGCGCCGATCCCCTATGGGCGCGCTTCTATGATCTGCAGACCAATGCGCCCATCTACATGGGCCGGGACTCGGTCGCCCACGCCGACCTCGGCGACATCGAGCGCGAACGACGCATGGGCTACACCTACGTCGGCGCCTGGCCCGCCGCCCTTCTGCGCGACCGCACGCCCTGACGAAACCGCGAAAGGCCGGCCGCCGGGCTGACAGTGGTGCGAGCGGCGGGGGTCGAACCCGCAAGACCGAAGTCGGCGGATTTTAAGTCCGCTGCGTCTACCAGTTTCGCCACGCTCGCAAGGTCACGCGCTTAAGGCCTGGCTTGTGTAGCCGCCGAACGCAGGGCGCGGAAGTCCACATCGGAATCGGCGATCAACCGAACCAGGGCGGCCCATGCGGCGACGTTCTGGGTCATCTGGGCCGGGTCGATCTTGTCCAGGGTGTCGTCGGCCGTGTGGTGCAGGTCGAAGTAGCGCGTGCCGTCCTGCGCCAGGCCGAAGACCGGGACGCCCGCCCCGGCCAGCGGGCCGATGTCCACGCCGCCGTGCAGTTCCGGCTCGCTCGACGGCAGGACGCCGATGGGACGCAGCACGCGCGCGGCGATCCTGGCGAAGTCGGACCCTTGCGCGCCCGGCGGCGTCTTCAGAGCGTAGATACGGTCGGCGCCGAAGTCGCTCTCGCCGGCGATAACGTGCTTCTCCACGCCCGCCGCGCCGATGTTGCGCAGATAGGCGCCGCCGCCGTTGCCGGTGTCGGTCGGCTGGGCCACCTCTTCCGATCCATAGAGGACCACGCGCACGGTGCGGCCCGGACGGCCCTGCTCGGCGATCAGCTTGGCCGCGGCCAGGGTGATGGCGCCGCCGGCCGCGTCGTCGATGGCCCCTGTGCCCAGGTCCCAGCTGTCCATGTGCGAGCCCAGGACGATGATCTCATCCGGACGCGTCGCGCCGACGATATCGCCGATGACGTTCTGGCTGTGGGTCTGATAGGTGTGGGCGGTGGATTTCAGGCGCAGCCGCACCGGCTCGCCCATCTTCACCAGCCGCGCCACCTGGTCGGCGTCGGGCGCGCTCAGCGCAAAGGCCGGCAGCGGCACCTTGCCCTCGACATAGCGGGTGGTGCCGGTGTGCGGCATCCGGTGCTCGTCCGAACCAGCCGAGCGCATGACGAAGGCCACCGCGCCGCGCTTGGCCGCTTCGGTCGGGCCCAGACCGCGAATGCGCGACAGCGAGCCGTAGCCCGAGCCGTCCTGCATCCGCACCATCTGGCCGCCGTCGACGACCGCGATCTTGCCGGTCAGCGAGCCGACCGGCGCCGCCAGCAGGGCGTCCAGACCGTCGAAGAAGACGATCTCGGCTTCAATGCCGTTCGCGGGCGTGGCGATGGAATGGCCCAGAGCGGCGGCGACCAGACGCTGCGGACGCGCGCCCAGCAGTTCGGCGCTCTCCTCGCCCCGCTCCCAGCCCACCAGGGGGAATTGTTCGATGCGGACGTTCTGGAAGCCGTGGGCGCGCATGTAGTCGGCGGCCCAGTCGGCGGCGGCCTGCTCCGAGCGCGAGCCCGCGGGGCGGGCGCCGAAGCGGGTGGTGATCTGGGTGACGTAGTCGAGGGCGATGTTGCCCTGCAGCGCCTGATCGCGCACCTGTTCGGCGGCGCGGATGGTCGCGGCGTCCTGCGCCAGAACCGGCGTGGCGATCAGGCCGAGCGCGATCGCGCTGGCGGCCATCAGACGGGCGTTGAACGACATGGAGCGCCTCCCAGACTCACAAACGAGGTGGCGACCCTAGCGGCTGGAACCTGCGACCGAAAGCCTCAGGTCCCAGCCAAAATCACTCGCCCTTGAGGAAGGGCTCGACCGGCCCTTGCAGCTTGACGGTCAGGGCCTTGCCGCGACGGTCGACGCGATTGCCGACGGCCAGACGGACCCAGCCTTCCGAGACGCAGTATTCCTCGACGTTGGTCTTTTCCTCGCCCTTGAAGCGGATGCCCACGCCGCGCATCAGCAGGTCGGCGTCGTGGAAGGGGCTGTCGGGATCGACCGAAAGGCGGTCAGGCAGGACGTCGGACATGGGATGGTCTCGCGAAAATCGAAGCGCGCTGAATAGCGGCGCGCGGCCGCTCTGCCAACCGCGCGTTCGCTGACGTTCTTACTGGACCGACTGACGGGCCGGGGCCGGAGCCGCCGCCTCGCCCGCAGGGGCATAGGGACGCGGGCCGGCTTCGGCCGGCGCAGCAGTCGCAGCGGCGGGACGGGCCGCCGGGCGCGGAGCCGGACGCTGTGCGGCGGGTCGCGGGGCCGGACGGCGCGCGGGTTGGGCCGCGGGTTGGGCCGCGGGTTGGGCGGCAGGCGTCGTCGCGGGCGCGGTCGTCGCCGGGGCCGCCGTCCGTGTCGGCGCAGGCGCGGCGGCCGGCGCCGCAGCCGGGGTCGTCGCGGGCGCGGCGCCCGCCGTGGCGGCGGCCGCACGGGCGGCGAACTGCTGGGCCTGGAAGCGCTTTGCCAGCTTTTCGGTCAGTTCACGGGCGCCGGCGGGCGGCATCTGGGCCATGATGGCGGCGAGGGTGCGCGGACGCATGGCGGCGGCGACCGGCAGGCGCACGCTGTCGTCCAGGGTGTTGAAGACAGCCGCCGCCTCCTTGGGCCGCATGGCGGAATAGACGGCGACCAGACGATCGGTCTCGGCCTTTTCCTTCTCGTCGACCTGACCGACCAGGGTCGCGATCTCGCCCTTCAGGGCTTCCAGCGCCTGCAGCTTGGCGTCCAGCTTCTGCTCGGCGGCGACCATCAGCGGCAGGGTGGTGGCGAAGTCGGCGTCGCGGGCGTCCAGGGCGTCGCGACGTTTGGACAGGGACTGGATGATCCGCAGTTCAGCCGGCGAAATCCCCGCCTGCTGGGCCAGTTGCTCCGGCGTCAGGGCGCAGACGGCGGGCGCCGGCTTGGCGGCGGCCGCAGCCCCGCCCTCGCCCGGCGTCTCGGGGGCCACGGCTTCCTGGGCCCATGCGGTCGCGCCCTGGAACAGCTCCGGCGCCACGCCCGCCGCGCGCACGGCCACGACACCGCCGATGGCGATGGCGATCAGGGGCAGGAGACGGGGCAGCTTGCTCATCGGTCAACTCGGTCGTCGGCGCCCTCAAGCCGCCTGACGCCGTGCGTCAGGCATAGGGCAAGAAAAATGATCCCCTCAAGTCGTCCGAGGCCGCGCCTCGGACATAGGGGGCCTAAAGATCAAGCAGCGAAAAGATCTTCGTCCAGACTACGACGGGCGCGGTTTAGGCTCTGTTGCGCAGCATGGTTAGCAGCCAGGGCCTGACGCACCGGGGCGAAGGCCTCGGTCGGAGCCGCAGCGGGCGCGGCGGGTCGGGCGGCAGGCGCCTTCATCACCGCGCGCGCGCCCTCGATCCGTTCCATCAGCGAGGCCATGCGGCGGGCGCGGGCGTCGTCGTCCAGCAGCGGCGCGACCTGCGAAGCCGGAACCGTCAGTTCCAGCGGCGCCTCGACCGGAGCCTCGACCTGGGCGCGCGGCGGCAGGCCGGCGGGGGCGCGGGCGATCAGCACCTCCAGCTCCTGCTTCACAGCGCGGGCCTTGATGATGCGGTCGTGCAGCAGGTCGGTCTCGTGGCCCGAGGCGCGCAGGGTCGCCAGGGCCTGTTCGGCGCGCCCGGCGGCCGAGTTCAGCTCGCTGACGGCGCCGGCAAAGGCCAGCTGACCGTCACGCAGGGCCTTCAGCTTCTTCTCCAGCTTGATGCCATAGGCGATGGCCGCGACCAGCAGCAGCATCAGGATGGAATCGAGAATGATGCCGGTCATGTCAGCCCTTCCTTCGGCTCAGGTTGGCGGCGATGTCGGGATTGATCGGTCCCTCGACCCGCACGGCGATGTGCTGGCCCTTGCGGCCCATCTTGCCGGTCGTCAGCGGAATGGAACCGGCGCGGACCGACACCTCGGAATCCGGCGAGACGTTCAGCATCAGGGTGTCGCCGACCTTGAAGTCCAGTACCTGGGACAGGGGCATCTGCTGCTCGTCCAGCACGCAGCGGACCTCGGTCTCCGTGGTCCAGAGTTCCGTGGCCAGGTGACCTTCCCAGATGTTGTCGCGGCCGAACTTCTCGCCCATGAACTGCTGCAGCAGCATCTTGCGGATCGGCTCCAGCGTCGAATAGGGCAGCAGCAGCTCAACCCGGCCGCCGCGATCTTCCATGTCGATGCGCAGCTTCACCAGGATGGCGGCGTTGGCCGGGCGCGCGATGGCGGCGAAGCGCGGATTGGTCTCCAGCCGGTCCAGGGTGAAATGCACCGGGGTCAGCGGTTCGAAGGCGGCGCGGGCGTCGTTCAGGATGACCTCGACCATCCGCTGCACCAGCACCCGCTCGATGGTGGTGTAGGGCCGCCCCTCGATACGCAGGGCCGCCGTGCCGCGACGCCCGCCCAGCAGGACGTCGACGATCGAATAGATCAGGTTGGAATCGACCGTCAGCAGGCCGTAGTTGTCCAGCTCCTCGGCCCGGAACACCGCCAGGATGGCCGGCAAGGGGATCGAGTTCAGATAGTCGCCGAAACGGATCGAGCTGATGGTGTCGAGGCTGACCTCGACGTTGTCCGAGGTGAAGTTGCGCAAGGACGTCGTCATCAACCGCACCAGGCGGTCGAAGACGATCTCGAGCATCGGCAGACGCTCGTAGGACACCAGGGCCGAGTTGATGATGGCGCGGATGCCGCTCCGTTCGGAGTCGTCGCCGTCGCCCATGTCGAAGCCCAGCAGGCTGTCGATCTCGTCCTGGTTCAGCACGCGCTCGGACAGGGCCGCGCCCATGTCCGCTTCGCCGCCGAAGGGATCCAGTTCGTTGTCGGCCGCCAGGGTGTCGGTCATGCCTACTGCACCAGCATTTCTTCGATCAGCACGGCGTCGACCTTGCCAGGAGCGGCGATCAGGTTGACCCGGCGCAGGATCTCGGCGCGCAGCTGATAGGATCCGGCCGAGCCGGCCAGGTCCTCGGGGCGCAGTTCGCGCAGGAAGCCCTGGAACATGTCCTGCATCCGCGGAGACTCGCCCTGCAGATGCGACGCCAGCTCGGCGTCCTTCATCTCCAGCGTCAGCTTCAGCTTCAGATAGGTCGGACGACCGTCCGCCGACTGAATGTTCACGATCATGTCGGGCAGGGTGTAGAAGGTCACGCCGTCAGGCCCCTCCGCGATCTTGCCCGCCGCCGGATCGGCCTCGCCGTCCTTGCCGCCGCCGTGATCGCCGCCCTTCTTCTCTTCCTTCTTGCCGTGGTCGGCCTTCTTTTCCGCGCCGTGCTCCCCGGCCTCGGCCTCTGCCGGCTTGGGCTTCATAAGGAAGAAGGCCGCAGCCCCGCCGCCGCCCAGGACGACCAGGGCCGCCGGGATGATGATGAACAGCAGGGGCAGCTTCTTCTTGGCGGGCGCGCCATCGGCGCCCTCGCCGTCCGACACGGCGGGCAGGTTGGCGTCGTCGCCGCCCGGCGCCGCATCCTTCTTCTTGCCCAGCTTCAGCTTCAGCATCCGCACGTCGCCCCGATCATCACAGACTTCCTGATGAGGCGATTTTGGTTAACGAGGCGTTTACGATCGGCAAATCCTGCCGGGCGCCACAGGGGCCAATTCGGCTCAAATGCCCGCTACGCCTGGATTAACCCTGTTGGCACGGTCGTTGCGACGAGATCGGCGAAGGAGCCGCACTCGTGGAAAACGCCGCCTACATCGGATTGTCCCGTCAGATGACGCTTCGCCGCGAGCTCGACATCGTGGCGAACAACGTCGCCAACGCCGACACCAACGGGTTCAAGGTCGAACAGCTGATGGTCGGGACCGAGGTTGGTCAGCGCGCCCGCAACGACAACATCCGCCCCTCGGCCAGCTTCGTGCTGGACAAGGGCGTGGGCCGCGACTTCGGCCAGGGCTCGATGAAGCAGACCGGCCGCGCCCTGGACTTCGCCATCGAGGGCGAAGGCGCCTTCTTCGCGGTCCAGACCGGCACGGGCCAGGCCTACACCCGCGACGGCGGCTTCACGACCAACGCCGAGGGCGTGCTGATGACCAAGCAGGGCCAGCCGGTCCTGGGCGACGGCGGCCCGATCACCCTCGACCCTGAACTCGGCCCCGTCACCGTCGGCCCCGACGGCACCATCAGTCAGCAGGGGCAGCCGGTCGGCCGCCTGAACGCCGTCCGCTTCGACGCCCTGTCGGTGCTGCAAAAGAGCGGCGACGGCCTGTACCGCAACACCTCGAACGCCCAGCCGGTCGACGCCCCGGACGTGCAGATCCGCCAGGGGATGCTGGAAGGTTCGAACGTCAACACGCTTCAGGAAATCACCAACCTGATCGAGATCAACCGCGCCTACGAGCGCGTGACCAAGATGATCGAAAACGCCAACGACCTGTCACGCCGCTCGGTCGAGCGGCTGGGCCGGATCAGCTAGTTAGGACGCCCGAACGATGCGCGCTCTTCGAACCGCCACCTCCGGCATGCTGGCCCAGCAGCTGAACGTCGAGGTCATCTCCAACAACATCGCCAACATGAACACGGTCGGCTTCAAGCGTCAGCGGGCCGAGTTCCAGGACCTGCTGTACCAGAATGTCGAACGCATGGGGGCTCAGTCCTCGACCCAGGGCACCGTGGTTCCGACCGGCATCCAGATCGGCGCCGGTGTGAAGGCGGGCAGCGTCTATCGCATCACCGAACAGGGCAGCCCGACCCGTACCGGAAACGACTACGACATCGCCATCGAGGGCAAGGGCTACTTCCAGATCAGCATGCCGTCCGGCGAGATCGCCTACACCCGCGCGGGCAACTTCGCGGTCAACGGCGAAGGCCAGCTGGTGACCGAAGACGGCTATCCCGTCGAACCGGCCATCAACATCCCCCAGGACATGATCGACATCTCGATCTCCAAATCCGGCCAGGTCCAGGTCACGACCCAGGGCCAGGCCGCGCCGCAGGTGGTGGGACAGCTGGAGCTTGCGACCTTCTTCAACGAGGCGGGCCTGGAAGCCATCGGCGACAACCTGCTGCTGGAAACCGCCGCCTCGGGCGCCGCCACCATCGGCGCGCCGAACGAGCCGGGCTTCGGCCAGTTGCTGCACCGCTACACCGAAGCCTCGAACGTGGACGCCGTCAGCGAGATCACCGCCCTGATCGTCGCCCAGCGCGCCTATGAGATGAACTCCAAGGTGATCACCACCGCCGACGAAATGCTGTCGGTCTCGGCCCAGGTGAAGAGCTAAGCCATGAAGCGCATCCTGATCCTGACCGCCCTTCTCACCGCCTTCGCCGCTCCGGCTCTGGCCGGTCCGGTCAGCCTGCTGGCCGACCCCCTCGACGACGATGGCCGCGTCACCCTGGGCGATCTGTTCGATGACGCAGGCGCCGCCGCCGATGTCGTGGTCGGCCAGCGCCTGGGCGCCACCGCCGTCTTCGAGGCCAGCCAGATTCAGGCTGCGGCCCGCCGCGCCGGTCTGGACTGGGCTAACCCGCAGGGTCTGCGCCGCGTGGTCGTCCGTGAAGGCGGCGCCGCGCCGGCCGAGGCCTCCGCCCGTCCCGCCGCCGCCACCGTGGCCTCGCGCCCCGGCGCCACGGTCGAGGTCCTGACCTACGCCCGCAGCCTGGCCGCCGGCGACATCATCCAGCCCGCCGACGTAGTCTGGTCCACGGTTCAGGCGCATCAGGCCCCGGCCGGCGGTCCCCAGGACGCCGATCAGGTCGTCGGTCTGTCGGCCAAGCGCGCGCTGCGCGCCGGCGCCGTCGTGACCAGCCGAGACCTGGCCTCGCCCCAGCTCATCGCCCGCAACGACATGGTCGAGGTCGCCTATATCGTAGGCGGCGTCGAGCTGACCGTCACCGGCAAGGCCACCCGCAACGCCTCGGCGGGCGAGCCCGTCCCCGTACTGAACGTCCAGTCGGGCCGCACCATCGACGCCGTGGCCGTGTCGCCGGGTCGCGCCGTCGCCGGTCCCGCCGCCCAGATGGCCCGCGCCAACCCGCAACAGTTCGCCGCTCGTTGAGAGATCCCGTCATGCGTAAAGTCCTGATCCTCGCCGCCGCCTCTTCCGCCCTGACGCTCGGCGCCTGCTCCACCATCACCGAAACGGTGAAGGGGCCGGAACTGGCACCCGTCGGCTATCCCGCCGCCCTGGCGCCGATCGAGCAGGCCTATCTGCCGGCGCCCACACCTGCCTCGCCCAACAGCCTGTGGCGCACCGGCGCCCGCAGCTTCTTCGGCGATCAGCGCGCCCGCCGTGTCGGCGACATCCTGACGGTCAACATCGATATCAACGACCGCGCCCAGACCCAGAACTCGACCCAGCGCGCCCGCTCCAACAGCGCCTCGGGCGGGGTCACCAACTTCTTCGGCCTGGAGAACAGCCTGGGCCGCGCCTTCCCCGGCGGCTTCGACCCGGCCAAGATGGTCGGCACCGAGGGCGAGACCAACGCCTCGGGTTCGGGCAGCGTCAACCGCTCCGAGCGCGTCAACCTGACCGTGGCCGCCGTGGTCACCGCCGTCATGCCCAACGGCAACATGGTCATCCAGGGTCGGCAAGAAGTGCGCACCAACCGTGAGGTCCGCGAACTGACCGTCGCCGGCATCGTGCGCCCCGAGGACATCTCCTCGGCCAACACCATCGCCCACACCCAGATCGCCGAGGCGCGCATCAGCTACGGCGGCCGCGGCGACATCAGCCGGATGCAGGCGACGCCCGCGGCCCAGTCCCTGGTGGAGCGCTTCAGCCCGTTCTGACCGTTGTTCGTCGAGCGTGTTTTTCCGGTGACTCGTCGTCACGGAGTCGCGCTCGCGCAAGCGGAGCGGTGAACCCTTAACAAGCGACCCGCGTTTGCTCTGTCGAACGCGAGTGATTTGTAATGCTGAAGTCCCTGCTTCCCGCCGCCGCCGCCCTCGGTTTCGTCGCCCTGGCCGGTCAGGCCATGACCACCGCCCCGTCCGCTCCCGGCGAAGGCGCGGCGGGGTGGCACCTGCTGCACGAGGGGTCGATGGCCAAGCTGGCCTACGGCCTGCCGGATTCCGACCAGGTGGCACTGATGCTGACCTGCACCCCGGGCGACCGCGCCGCCGTGGTCTATGGCGACACCCAACCGCGTAGTCCGGCCCTGACCCTCGCCGCCAACGGCCCGCAGCCGATCGACCCCCTGTCGGACGGCGAAGCCTATGAGGCCCGCCTGCCCCTTTCCGACGCGGCCCTGACCGGCCTGGCGCGCGGCGGTCGCATGGCAGTCCAGAGCGAGGCCGGCGCCCGGCAGATTCGCGCCAGCCGCACCGAACGCCGCCTGGTTCAGGGCTTCCTCAGCTATTGCGCTTCCAGCCACGCCTGATCAAAGTCCCCTAGAACCAATCAGCGGGGGCTGAACCATGACCGCCTTGCTCGGGCTGGCCCAGGCCATGTCGCTGGCTCTGACGTTGCAAGCCACGCCGTCGGCCGAGGCCTGGACCTGGACCCTCTACGCCGACAACGGCCCTCTTGTCCTGGCCAATGAGGTGCCGGACACGCCGCGCCTGCGCACCACGCTGGAATGCGCGCCCGGCTCCAGCATCGTGCGCCTGACCCTCTATGACGCCGCCCCGGCCGAAGGCATCGCCGTCGTCACCTCGGGCGCGGCTTCGGTCAACGCCGAGGCCCAGCCCCGGCGCGGCCAGTTGCAGACCATGCTGCGCGCCGATCACCCGGTCTTCGCCGCCTTCCTGGCCAACGGGAAGCTGCAGATCGCGGTCGGCGAACAATCCTCGGCGATAGAGATCGACCGGGCGAATCTGTCCAAGCTGCGCCGGTTCGCCGAACTCTGCACCGGCTGAGGACCGCCATGCGCCCCATCATCTGGACCGTCCCCGCCCTTGCGGCGCTCGCCCTGTCTGCCTGCGCGCCGACCGTCGGCGCCCACCTGGTCGCCGCCTCCGGCGGCGGCGCCCCCGCGCCCGTCGCGGGCTACGACTGGCACCTGAACGAGGACGTCGAGGAAGCCAGCCTGTCCTACGGCATGGCCGAGACCGACGACGTGCCGCTGGACCTGTCGTGCCGTCCGGGTTCGGGCGCCCTGCAAATCCTGCAGACCGTCGCCGAGGGCCACCCGAGGATGATCGCGCTGGAATCCGGCGGCGACACCGAGACCTATCCCGCCAAGGCCGAGCCCTCGGCCATGCACGACGGCCTCGACCTGACCGCCGTCGCCCGCACCACCGACCCGGTCTTCCTGCGCTTCCGTAAGCTCGGATGGCTGGCCACCTACGGCCCCGACTACCGCACCCCGCTGGCGGCCCAGCAGGGAACGGACAAGCAGATCGACCGCTTCTTCGCCCTATGCGGCTGATGCCTTCGACATAGCTTGACCGTCAGGCGCAGCGCCTGTCTGCTCCCCCTCGCTTGAGGGAGGACAGCAATGCATAAGCAAGTTCTGATCGGGGCGGCTCTGGCTGCATTCATGGCGACGACGCCGGCTCTGGCCAACGCCCCGTCAACCGCTCCGGCGGAAACCCACGCCCCGGCCGACGCCGCCAGCCACGCCCTCGCCAGGATCCTGAGCGACTACGAGGCCTGGCTGCGCCGCGTCGACCCCATCACTGCCGGCATGGAGGGCGACCGCGAGGCCCTGTCGCGCCTGCCCGATCCCACCCGCGCGGGCGAACTGGCCCGCGTCGCCCCCCTGACCGCCCTGTTGAACCGTCTGGAAGCGATCAGCCCGTCCGCGCTGAACGACGACGAGCAACTGAACCGATCCTTCGCCGCCTACCTGATCCGCCGCAACCTGGACGCCATCCCGCTGGACGGCGGACGCCTGGCCTTCAGCTCCGAGGGCGGCCCTGGTCAGGGCGTGGCCTATCTGGCCAGCTCGACCCGCATCACCTCGACCGCCGACGCCGAGGCCTGGCTGTCGCGCATGAACGCCATTCCCGGCCTCTACGACGCCGCCATCGCCGACGCCCGGCGCGGCCTCGACACCGGCCTGGTCCAGGCTCGTTCCGTCGTCGACAGCGCCCTGGTCCTGGCCGAAACCGACGTGAAGCCGCGCGAGGGCGGCGACATCCTGATGCAGCCGTTCAAGGTCCTGCCCGCGACCATCCCCGCCGCCGAACAGGCCGCCCTTCGCGCCCGCGCCCAGGCCCTGATCGACGGCCCCGTCGCGCAGCGCCGGATCGCCTGGCGCGACATGCTCAAGAACGATTACCGGCCGCGCGCCCCCGTCGAACCCGGCATGACCCACCGGCCCGGCGGTCGCGATCTCTACGCCAACGCCGTGCGCAGCTACACCACCACCGACCTGACCCCGGATCAGATTCACCAGATCGGTCAGGAAGAGGTCGCCCGCATCCGCGCCCGGATGCAGGACGAAATGCGCGCCGCGGGCTGGACCGGCGACTTCGCCGGCTTCCTCCACTTCCTGCGCACCGATCCGCAATTCTATGCCACCAGCCGCGAACAGCTGCTGGAAAAGGCGTCCGAGATCGCCAAGCGCGCCGACGACCGCCTGCCCGCCCTGTTCGGAACCCTGCCCCGCCTGCCCTACGGCGTGCGCCCCGTCCCGCGCGAGATCGAGGAGAGCTACACCACCGGCCGCTACAACCCCGGCTCGATGCAGAACGGCGTGGCCGGCGGCTATATCGTCAACACGTCCAAGCTGGATCAGCGGCCCCTCTATGAACTGCCGGCCCTGACGGTTCACGAGGCCGTCCCGGGCCACCACCTGCAGATCGCTCTGCAACAGGAGGCGGCGGATCAGCCCTACTACCGGCGCGGCGCCGACGTGACCGCCTTCACCGAGGGCTGGGGCCTCTATTCCGAGTTCCTGGGCGAAGAGATGGGCATCTACCGCACCCCCTACGAACGCTTCGGCCGCCTCAGCTACGAGATGTGGCGCGCCTGCCGCCTGGTGGCCGACACCGGCCTTCACTGGCTGGGCTGGACTGAGGAGCAGGCCCGCGCCTGCTTCCGCGACAACTCTGCCCTCGCCCCGCACAACATCGAGACCGAGCTGCAGCGCTATATCGGCTGGCCCGGTCAGGCCACGGCCTACAAGATCGGCGAGATCCGCCTGCGCCAGATCCGCCAGAAGGCCGAGCGCGAACTGGGCGACCGCTTCGACGTCCGCACCTTCCACGACGCCCTGCTGGTCGACGGCCCTCTGCCGCTGGACCTGCTCGACGCCCGCATGGACCGCTGGATCGCCGAGCAGAAGGCCAAACCCGCAACCTGACGCCTAGAGCCCCAGTTCCGCCCGCGCCTTCTTCGTCAGCTTGCCGACAATGATGGCGTGGGCGGACCGAATGTGGTCCGCCAGTTCCTCGTCCGCCCAGTCGTCGATCTGCGGCAGGTTCACCCACTTGGCGCGCGCCATATAGGGCGCGGGCCGCGCGTGGCCGCTCTCGGTCAGCACCTCGTAGGCGATGTCCGAGACCTTGAACGACACCCCGCCGGTCGCCCCCACCATGACGAACATCTTGCCGCCGACCTTGTAGGCGTCGTGGTCGTCGCCGAACGGGTGATCCAGCGTCGCTCCCGGCAGCGCCAGACAAACCTTGCCTACCCCCTCCCGGTCCATCAGGCGTCTACGCCGACACCGATCGGGCAGACCACGCCGGTCCCCCCGATGCCGCAGTATCCCGCCGGGTTCTTGGCCAGATAGCCCTGATGATAATCCTCGGCGAAGTAATAGGGGCCCGCCGGCTCGATCTCGGTCGTGATCGTTCCGCGCCCCGCCGCGCTCAGCGCCGCCTGATAGGCGTCACGCGAGGCTTCGGCCTCCGCCTGCTGAGCGTCGTTCAGGGTGTAGATGGCCGAGCGGTACTGCGTGCCCTGATCATTGCCCTGGCGCATGCCCTGGGTCGGGTCATGGTTCTCCCAAAACGCCTTCAGCAGATCGCCGTAGGAAATGACCTTGGGATCAAACACGACCTGCACCACTTCGGTGTGACCCGTCCGGCCCGAGCAGACCTCCTCATAGGTCGGGTTCGGCGTGATCCCGCCCGCATAACCCGCCGACGTCACCCAGACGCCCGGCAGGCGCCAGAACACCCGCTCCACACCCCAGAAGCAGCCCATGCCGAACACCGCCGTCTCGAACCCGTCGGGATGCGGTCCCTTCAGCGCATGGCCGAGAACAAAATGAGTCTCATCCGTCGCCAGCGGCGCATCGCGCCCCGGCAAGGCCGTCTCAACGGTCGGCAGTTCGGCGGTCTTTTGGAACAGCATCGGAAAAATCTCGCAGAAATCAGCGGCAAAATCGACTTCCCCCCATATGGGGCTTCAGACAGCGCTTGCCGAGGGGGTCATGCTGTTCTATCAGCCTCGCTCCGCTGGATCGACCGTCCGGCGGTTACACGGCGACGTCGTGGAAACGGACAGGTGGCGGAGTGGTCGATCGCGCACGCTTGGAAAGCGTGTGTAGGTGAAAGCCTACCGAGGGTTCGAATCCCTCTCTGTCCGCCACGCCGTCAGTCGCTGACTGACGGTTCGCTGTTTCTCTGAAAATTACCCCGACATTACCGCGGCCTGCGCGCAAGCAGAGACGATTCTGGCGTCTCCGGCGCGACTGAACACGCCTGTTCAGCGGCCATTATCGCGCCCCGTCTCCGTTTGCCGATGGTCGGTTTGGTTTGCGCCCGACAACGGCGCTTTGCCTGTTTACAGGGAAATACAGGGAATCGCGTCAGATCTCTTGGTTCCCGCAACGAACGAACCGCCGCGCAACCCCAGGCGCGGCGGGCAATGGCAGAGATCATGGGTCTCAAATTCCCGCTGCAGGAACAGGGAATTCAAAACGGCGTATCAGGGAAAAATATTAGGGGAACAGGGAACGCCCTCGCCCTAAACAGGGATCGAGGGCGTCGAACGGATCAGGCACGATAGAGCCGCCGCTGCGCATCCCAATCGAGCGGAACGTCCTGGGTCATGACCTTCTGCAAGGTCAGGCCCACAGGCTGATCGCCATCAAGGATGGCCTGCTTCAGATCGGGCGCCAGAAAAGCGGTTCGGATCAGGCGCGCGGCGTAAGCGGCCTTTACCCCCTCGGCTTTAGCGATGCTCTCAAGGCTGTCCGCTTCGCCGGCCAACAGCTTGCGCTTCCAGGATTCCGCTCGGATCAAGGCCGAACTCAGGGCTGGATCCACCGCCGCCTTATGCCAAGGGGATTGACCCTGAGGGCCGACGGCGATCTTGCTCCCGCCCCGTCGCTGGATGCGCATCGGGATCCGAATCAAGACCCCGTCCTCTCTCCGCTCAAGCTGGTCAAGAATCAGGCGCTCACGCCCCTGTAGATCACGCGTCGCCAGATCGAGCCTTTCAGCATCGAGCACGACCGTCAGGGCATCGCGCTCGACCTCCACGCGATCAAGCAGATCGCGGACGCGAGACCAGTCGGGCGCAAGGTCGATCGGTCGGCAGAGCCCCAACTTCTGAAGGTGGTCCGCGACGGCCTGTTCGACGATCGGCGCTGACACTCGCGGACAGGCGCCCGCCTTATCCGGCGCCCCCGACTGGATCGCGGTCGAAATATAGTAGCGGTAGGTCGCGCCATTCCTGCGCGAGCAACTGACGGGGGACATGCGGTTGCCGGCGCTGTCGTAAATCAAACCCGTGAGAGGCGCCCCCGTATGTGGCCGGCGCGGCTGCCCCTTCGCTCGTGGCCGACGCTGCTTCTCGCCGAGCTTGGCCTGGACCGCGTCGAACAGGTCGCGATCGACGATGGCCGGATGCTGACCGGGGTAATGGGTGCCGTTGTGGGGGATCTCGCCGATATAGATGCGGTTGCGCAGGATATGGAACAACGCCCCCCGTTCGATCGGCACGCCGCCTCGCACCACGCCGGTCTTGCTGACGGTTCGCTTCGACAGGACGCCCTGGTCGGCCAGTTCACGGCACAGCAGGTGCACCGAGCCCAGTTCCAGGTAGCGGCGATAGATGCCACGCACGGTTTCCGCCTCGGCTGGATTGATGGCGAGCGTGCGGCCGTCCGGGTCGTAGCCGAACGGAACGCCGCCGCCCATCCACATCCCGAGCTTCTTGCTCGCCGCGATCTTGTCGCGGATGCGCTCGCCCGTGACCTCGCGCTCGAACTGAGCGAAGGACAAAAGGACGTTCAGGGTCAGTCGCCCCATGGAGGTGGTGGTGTTGAAGGCCTGTGTGACGCTGACGAAGCTGGCGCCCGCCTTATCTAGGACATCCACAATCCGAGAGAAGTCAGTGAGCGCCCGCGTCAGCCGGTCGACCTTATAGACCACGACCACGTCGATCCGCCCGGCCTCGATCTCCGCCATCAGCCGCTTCAACGCCGGCCGCTCCATATTGCCGCCGCTGAACCCGCCGTCGTCATAGACCTCAGGCAGAAGGGTCCAGCCTTCGCCAGCCTGGGACAGAATGTAGGCGGCGCAGGCGTCGCGCTGGGCGTGCAGCGAGTTGTAGTCCTGCTCCAGCCCCTCTTCGGTGCTCTTGCGGGTGTAGATGGCGCAGCGGATTGGACGGGCGGGCGTCTTCATGCGGCTTCCCCCTCTCTCAGACCAAAGAACCGAGGTCCGTTCCACCGCACGCCTGTGATCAGACGCGCGACCTTGGAGAGGCTGGCGTGCTTCTGGCCATTCCAGATGTAGCCGTCGGAAGCCACCTCGACCTGGTGGCGCTCACCCTGCCATTCGCGCACTAAGGTCGAACCCGGCTTAAAGGTCGTCGTCCGCACCTTGGGTTTGCATCCGGTGCGATGCTGGGCGGCGACCTTGACCAGCCGCCGATCCAGCAATGCATCCCGACCCGCACCCACCATCTGAAGCTGTTCCGCCAGCGCCCGGCGCAGGATGTCGCGCGAGCGGATCGGGGGCGGCTCGCCGAGCCGCTCCCTCCAGACCGACCTCAGGCCATCCACGCCCATGTCCTGGATCGCCGCCAGCTGTTGCGCCAGATCGGCGCTCATGCCTGCGACTCCACCGACATGATGCGCCAGAGACGACGGGCGTCTGTTTTCTCACTCCGGACCACATGGCCCTTCTTGCGCAGGGCACCGGCCAGAGCGCCGCGGACCGAATGCGCCTGCCAGCCGGTGGCCGCCATCATGGCCGGCATGCCCACCCCATCGGCCTGTTGCAGCAAGACGATCAGACGATCGAGTTTGGAGGTCGGGGCGGGTGCCGCAGCGACATCGGCAGCGGGCTTCTTGAACGACGACATGGGAGTTCCTTCAGGTCTGCGAGCGCGGCTTGCGCTCTACTGACCTGAGCCCGGAAGGCCGGGCGGGAACAGGATCACTACCGCTTCCAATGCAGCGCAAGTCCAGCCGCTTGTGGGAATATTCGAAGCGTCGCCTTGCGGGACTTAAAGCCGCTGCCTAGCTGCGCAGCATCAGGCTGTTCTCGAAGCCTTGACCATAGATGCCGGGCAGGCCGTGTTCCTAGCCATCGCCATCGCTTCCCCCTCCATCCCATCACAGGATCCCGTGCCCGCACGACTGCGGGCGCGCGCCTAACTGCAGGAGATCATCATGTCCTCGGGTTACGGCCACGCGACCGATATCGCGCCCTCGCTTCCCCCTACCCTCGCACTGGCGATCGAGAACCGGCCCATCGCGGGCCTGGCGCCTCTGTCTCGCAAACTGCGTATCCACAAGAAGAGCGCCATCACAGCCCTGGCCGGCACCATTCGACAGTTCGGCTTCCTCGTCCCGGTCCTGATCAACGCCCAGGACAAGATCATCTCCGGCTACCGGCCAGACCTTCCGCCAGGTCCGTGCGGAAAGGCGGAAAGCGCTTTCCGCACCGTCGGAGGCCGCGTCGCCCGTCATCACCCTGCCTGCCGCGCGTGTGCGCACGCGTGCGGCCGCTTGAGGGGGATGATCCATGTCCAAATCTTCCAAGTCGTCAGGTACCTATGAGGTCGGCTACGGCCGGCCTCCTCAGGCGGCCCGTTTCAAGCCCGGCCAATCCGGCAACCCCAAAGGCCGGCCCAAAGGCGCCAAGAACCTCCTCACCCTGTTCCGTGAGGAACTGGAGCGCTCCATCCCTGTCACTCAGAACGGCCGGACGCAAATGATGTCCAAGGCCCGGGTCGCTGTCATCCAGCAGGTCGACAAGGCCGCCAAGGGCGACGCCAAGGCCTTCGCCGCCTTGATGAAATACGCCCAGGAGGATGCGGCGGCCGTGGCCCGCGAGCAGGCAGTGGCGCCAGCGAGCGAGCTTCAGCCGGCCGAGTACGACGAGATCGTCGCTCGCTATCTCGCAGACCTGAGCGAAGGGAGGCCAGCATGACCCTTCCCTTACCGGCCGACGCCATGGTCCACGCCCTCGCGCGACGGGACTTCGGCGTCTTTCTGGATCTGGTCTTCCCAACCCTCAATCCCGGCACGCCCCTCGCACGCGGTTGGTACCTCTCGGCCATGGTGCGGGCGCTGGAGGATGTGGCCGACGGTTCTAACCGCCGTCTTCAAATCACCGTGCCGCCGCGGCATCTGAAGTCGGTGATGACGACAGTGGCCTTCCCCGCTTGGCTGTTGGGACGTCGGCCGGAGACGCGGATCATCTGCGCCAGCTACGGCCAGGACCTCTCTGCCGCCCTATCGCGCAATTTCCGAAAGGTGATTAACTCAACCTGGTATGCGCAGGTTTTTCCAGAGACCGCTCGCTCAATCGTCCGCGACACCGAAGCCGACCTGGCCACGCGCCAGGGCGGCTATCGCTACGCCACCGCGGTCGGCGGCACGGTGACCGGCCTGGGCGCTGACCTGATCATCATCGACGACCTGATGAAGGCTCAAGACGCCACCTTCCCGGAGGCTCGCGCCAAGGCTCAGAGGTTCGTCGACGAGACCCTTCTCAGCCGTCTGGACGATAAGCGAACCGGCGCCATCATCGCCATCCAGCAACGCCTGCATGAGGACGACGTCTCGGCCCACCTCACAGCCAAAGGCGGCTTTCGTCACCTGGACCTGCCGGCCATCGCCATTCGCGATGAGATCATCTCCCTCACCCATGGCCGCAACCATGCACGGCGGATCGGAGACGTACTCAACCCGGCCCGCGAATCCCGCGAGGTGCTGGAGCGGATCCGTGCGGAGATGGGCGGCCGGGCCTTTGAAGCCCAGTATCAGCAGAACCCGAGCCCGACGGAAGGTGACTATGTCCGCTGGGACCGGATCCAGTTCTACGACGAGCCCCCAGAGCGACATGCCCTCCACAAGGTCGTGCACAGCTGGGATCCGGCGGCGTCCACCGACCCGTCCGCTGACTATTCCGTCGGCACGGTCTGGGGCCATGACGGCGCCAGCTGGCTGCTGCTCGACGTCATCCGCGTCCGGCTGGCCAAGGCTTCGGGCGTAGCGCCCGCGGTGGCGGCGATGCGCTCCACGGAGGACCAAGCGATGGGCCCCTCACGCAACTGGTTCAGCAAGGGACGCGTTGCTGGATGGCTGGCCAATGTTTGATAGGCCTCCGCGCTGTTTGGAGCGTGAAGCGCGTCGCTAAGAGGGCCTTCTGAGAGGGCGGGCAACGTCGGCCATTTGGGCTGACCTTCGATCACCGTCACCTGGTCGAGCGGAACGCCCGCAACGTCCGCTAAGAACCTCTGCAGCTGGGCCTGGGAATCTGGTCCGCCGATAGTCGCCGACGTGGCTATGAAACGAACGTCCGACGGCGACACCCCGAAGCCGAGGCATACGCGGCGAAGCAGCAGCGCGATCTCCGCCGCCTGCGCCCCGACATAGCTATGCGCTTCGTCCAGCACGATGTAGCGCAACTTGCCTTGGGATTTGGCGAGGATCGGGGCGTCCTCCTTCCGCAGCAGCATGTACTCCAGCATGGTGACGTTAGTCACCAGGATCGGCGGCGGACTTGCCCGCAACGTCGCGCGATCGCGAACGGCTTCAGGCCGCCCCTGCTTGAGATGAGAAGGAAGTTCGTCAGGCAACAGGCCATTGTAAAGGCAGAATCGCAGCCGCCCCTTGAATGGCGCCGTCCAATCTCTCAGTCGCTCCTCCTGGCTCGCGATCAAGGCGTTGAGCGGATAGAGGATCACCGCCTGAACGCCCTCCAGGCCTGACCCGTCCGATTGTCGCGCCAGTTCGTCAATAATCGGCACGAGGAAGCATTCGGTCTTGCCCGAACCCGTGCCGCTGGTGACGAGAACCGATTGAGGACGGCTCGGGTCGCTCAGTTTCCGCCAGGCTGCGATTTGATGCGCATAGGGACGCCATTCGGCACGAAAACGGTAGCGGTCCGGGCGATCGTCGTCATGGCCATCCAGCGCCCCGACGGTTTCGGGGTGAAGCAAGGCGCCAGCAAGCTCAGCCATCGTTTTCTCAGCTTCAACGTAGCCAGGCGCGGCTTCGAGCACCGCATGCTGCATTACGCCGCCCTGCAGGGGATCCGTTGAAGCGAACCGCCGCCGCACCTCAGCAGCCAAGCCGACATGATTGAGCCCCGATTGGCCGATCACCGCTTCCGTCGTCCGGTGGCGCAACGCGTCCAGGGTTTGGAAGATGCTGGACTCAATCATCGGGCGACCTCGGCAGGAGACGGGTGAGACAGGGAAAGAAGGCAAGCCTCATAGGCTTCAGAAAAGTGCTCTGGGTCTTCGAGCATGGCTTCGCGGATGCGCAGCCGGTGAAGCGGCAGCAACGTCACCTTGCCGGCAGCCCGAAGGGCGGCCACCAGGGGAGCCTGAACGCCCTCCCATTGGTCTTCATGGAAGCTCTGGAACCAATCCGCCAAGCTCAGAAGTTCAGCGCGCAGATCAGGGTCGGCCATGAAGCAGGAGCTTCGGCGAGGCCCCTGTTCAGAGCCGGCCATTCGGCGAATACGATCCTGGCCGACCTCCCTCGGCGAGCGCTGGGGCCGCTCGCCGCGGACGCGCAAGCCAGCCGCAGCCATCGGCGCGCGCAGATCGTCATCAAGCAACAGAAGCTTATCGAGCAAAGTGTTGATCTGGGCCGCTGCGGTGGCATGCGCCTTGGCCTCTTCCCAACCCAACCCCCGGAGCGCCCGCCAAGTGCGTTGATATTGCTCAGCAAAGGCGTGCCGCCAGTCATCCAACGACACCAACACCCAAAGGAACGGGAGTTCCGGCTCTAACGCCCAAACACGCTCTAAAGCCTCCTCGTTGGGGCTGGAGGCGATCAAGTGCGCCAAAATGCGCGAGCGACGGCCAAGGTGTTTGAGCACATCAAATGTCGTGGCTGGCAGGGTCGCGGCGAGCGTCGCCAGCTGATGCAGCCATTGTAGTTCGACATCCGCCGCGGCGCCGCCGCCTTCTATGGTGGCGAACGCGGCGTCGAGCGCCGGCTTGAACGACGATCGATCTTGCACGACCGCGGTTTGCAGGCGGTTGAGGTCCTGGCCGTCGATCGGGGCACCGTGGACGAAATGGGGACGGCTGACAATCGCTTCCCCTTGGCGCAAATAGACCAACCCCGGTCCGATCAAGTCTTCCGGCAAACTGAACGGCCGCATCGACATCGCATCGGCGACGCTCATCGACGCCACCAACCGTTGACCATTTTCAGACAGGTCGATCAGTGATCGCCATTCGAAAGACAGCGGACGTCCGTCGCCTTCCGTCGGCTTCCTCAGACGTACAGTCCCGCGAGCGACCTCCAGGGCATGCACATATCGCCTGACACGTAGAGCGGGCCCGTTCGGCTCAAAAGCGACGCGCACCTCGGCGTCGAGATCGCCGGACGCCTCCATCAACGCCGCGATCCTGTCTCTTAGCGACCAGAGCGAGCACTCGTCGTCAAAGACCTGATGGTAGACGGTTCGATTATCACGATCGGTGGTTTCGATCGCAAGTTTGCCTTTTCCGCGCGCGAACGCGCGCGCGCCACGGAGTTGTTTGAGGGTCAGAACCGCGTCGCCGCCCAACACCGACCCGTTTGCGCCCACGAGAGCGCCGTCGCCCAACGGAAAGCGCGTTGTCACTTTGGCCGACCGCCCCTCAGGCGAAATCAACTGCAGATCAATCGCGTTTCGCCGATCGATCGACCACTTCACCCGCACGCCGCGTTCGAGGCGCTCCACACCGTAGGCGTGGGCCCCTTCAAGTTCGAGCCTCCAGCCCTCTGCGCCTTCCAGCCAAAAATCCGCAGCGCCCTGGGCGCCGGCGCGACCGCGCACCTCTAGATCCGGCGGGAGAACGATCAGACGCCGACGGTCCCGCGCCGTTCGGGTTTCGCTGGCGCGCCAAACCACTTCGATCCGTCCAAAGCCAAGCCGCTCACGCTTAAGGTCGCGCCAGGGCTGCTCGCCTTCATAGCGCCACATCACCTGTCCGAATCCGAACGCGTTCTTAGCTACACCGGAAAGCAATGAGACAACGGGCGCCCCGCAAAAAACCGGGCGGCCCGCAACACAGGCCACACCCCGGCATGGTTCGCCTGCGAAATCGAGCGACTCGGCTTTTCCCGCGGCCGTATTCGGCTCGTAGAAAAAAGCCAGATCATCGCCCGGCCCGCTCACATAGGCAGGCTCGCACAAGCAAAACAGGCGATGCGCTTGATCCTCCCATAGGCAGGGAACCGCCATTCCCTCTAGAGTTTTCGCCTCATGGTCCGCCGGCGCCCAAACATAGATGGCGCGATTTCGCGCCCGTTGGGATCCGCCGCCTAACAAGGAGAGTGTTTCGGCCGAACCCGCTTCAAGATCCTGATCGTCGATAAAGGCTAAGACTTCGCCGTAAAGCGGCTGACCCGCAGTGGACCAGTTAAAGGCCGCAACGCGCTGCCCGTCCGAGCGTAGCTCAACTTCCACCGGCGATGAAAAAGCGTAGTTGCGCAGAGGACGACGCGGTGCGGCAGGGCGCGGTCGCGCGACCCAGGCGCCGTCTTCTCCAGGAGGGTCGAGGAGCGCCAACTCCCCCGCCAGCCGGTCCCCCAGATCACCGATCGCGTAGAGACGCAATCTCGACGACATCGCGCGCACGGCAGCTGGCACACGGATTTCGCCGTCGAAGGCGAGTTTCAGAGCCGGCGTCCAGACACCGTCGCGGCGCACCAACATACGCCAGCATCGGGCCCCGCGGCCGCCCAGCCGGTCCAAACTTTGACTGACGAGCTCATCAATCAGCTTACTGGCGCCTTCGCCCTCCAAGGCGATGGGCAGTTCGTCCTTCCAGCCTTCTCGTCGCGCATCTAACCAAGCCGAGGTCGAAACACCTGCGGTCGTCGCCTCATGCGAAGCGCTCGTCCGCAGGTCGACGATCGCCAGGGCTAACTCCGCAAGCAAGGTGAAGAATTCAGGCTTGCGAAAAGTCTGGGGAATGGCGGGTTCTGCTACCGCCAATTCAACCGTCGCCTCTAAGCCTTGATCGCCGAGGACGGCAGCGCGGGCTATTAGACGTCGAAGAGCGCCTGAGAGCCAACCCTGCTCTCTCGAGTCCAGCAACCGCGTGGGAAAGCCGCCCTCCAACGCCAAAGACATCAATCGCTGTTCGCCATGATCCGTCCGATGGGTGCTGCGTCCCCACCACTTCAATCCTCGGCGAGCGAGCCGCGCCGTAATCTCGGGCGCGACCCCGCCGATGCTCTCAAGCAAAGCTTCCCAGCGATAAGCGCCGCCTTCAAATTCGCGGCGATACCATTCAGCCGCGTATAGAGCGAAGGCTGCAGCGTCGCGATCGTCGGCGTGTTCGATCGCCTTTACACGTGTCATTTGCAGGAGATGACGGCGAAGTCGCTCCCACTCACTGATGGTCACGCGATAACGATAGAGGGGACGGCCGTCAGCCCGCGGGAGCTGGCGGGCGCCTAAAACTGCCAAGGCTGGATGTTGGGTTTCAATCGGCTGAACTTTCCGTGCAGCCACCAGCGCACGTGCGACTTCCGCCAGCAGGTCAAATCCAGCGTCGCAGGAACGCTTCTTAAGCTCGGCGCTCAAGCCCTCCAGGACGCCCACGTCCCCGTCTTGCTGTTCGTAGATCTGGCGAAGCTCACTAATCGATGCTCGCCTAATCCCAGTAAGCTTACCCTGCCCCGACACCTTCGTCCCCCAGACCCAGGCTCACCTCAACCGGCAACACTTGCCATCAGGTGAACGCCGTTCAACAAATAAGTGAACTCGCTCGATCAGAGGCGGTCACAGGTCATCAAAGGGTTCGAACGCCCAATGATACTTGCTCTTTCGCTGGGGGCGGTCGGGCCATAACCGTGCTCTGAACAGCGCACCTGTGCCCTCCTCCACGGTCACCACCGCAATGTCCGCCGCCCCATAGCGCTCATCCGGACGGCCCCGGCTCCGAAATTTTCCAGGGATCGCCTTCTCTTCGTCGCGCAGGATGACGACGGCGGGATGGATGAGCAGTCGTCTGATTACGTCATCGACGTCGAGGCCCTCGGTCTTGTCGATCCAGTCCTGGACCTCCCAGACAGGGTCTTGATGTTCGAAGGTTACGCCCTGCGTCCAAACCTTCGCCTTAGCGCGCGCTGGCAGATCGTCTGCCAGCAGAGCCTCGCGCAGGTCGAGGGCGCGCTGGCTCAGCACGCGGCTGCCCCAGATACTGGCGCCATCCCGCCCTCCGCAGGCGATCCGATTGGTCGCAAAGCGAATGGCGCTGTTAAAGGCAACGTGGCGATCCGCCGGCAAGGTCCCTGCAAGACTGGCGTGATGGAAGGCGCTGGCGATGAAGTTGCGGATAGATCCGAGACCGCATCGCCCCAAGCCCAAGGCCCGGCATCGCGCCACGATCTCCATTTCCAAATCCGACATGTCGCCCCCATCACGACCGATTCTGACGGAAAGCTCGGCCATACGTGACCCGGTAGCAAGAGGGAGGCGCTGCATGCGGTTCAGGGTCATTGATATCGAAACCAGCGGCGGCTCTCCCTCCGAGATCATCGAAATCGCTGCCGTCGACGTCGTTTCACGCCTCGGCAGCTGGACCGCGGAGCGGCCGCGCATCCAACGCTACAAACCCCTTGGTGAGATCTCCTTTCACGCCATGGCCATCCACCATCTTACGCCGGCCGACCTCGCCGAAGCTCCCTTGTGCACGAACGCAGCGCTTGCCGCCTTCCTTGATGAAGTGTCTTCGGCCGACATCCTTGTGGCCCACAACGCCGCCTTCGAAGCCCGCCATATTCCAGCCGACGTCTCGGGCGCGCGTCCTTGGCTTTGCACCGTCAAGGCCGCGCGATGCGCGTGGCCTGACGCGCCAGGATACGAACAAGCTCTTTACGCCTACACGCAGAACCCCGAGAGCCGCAGCGTCTACAAGACCTCCCTCGAACAGGCCATTGAACTCGGTCAGAAGCGCAACGCGGTCGCGCCGGGTCTGCATGCGGAACTCGGCTACCTCTACCTCGAAGAGGGGGAGCGCGCCGCAGCGCTTCAACACTTCCAGCAAGAGCGCGCCCTGTTTCCTGAGTCCGCCCGCTTCATGGACCGGGTGATCAACCAGATTGAACCGTCGCAGGCGGTCGCCGGAGGGCAGAACTAATGCGCATGCGATCCCAGCTGATCCTCGCCGCCGCCCTCGCGACGCCACTGGCCACAGCAGCCTGTGTGACGGCGCCGACTCCAAAACCCTACGCCTCCTTCCGCGCCGAGAACCCACGCAGCGTCCTCGTCGTCCCGGCGTTGAACTCGACGGTCAATGTCGATGCGGCCGACTATTTCGTGTCGACCATCTCCCGCCCCGTAGCGGAGCGCGGCTACTATGTCTTCCCGGCGCACATGGTGAAGCGGGTGCTCGACGACGAAGGCCTGTCTGACGCCGGCCTGGTGCACCAAGCTGCGGGAGAACGAGGCCGGCGCGAAAGCGGGCGAGCTGGCGCGCAAGCACGGCGTGTCTGAGGGCACGATCCCCGACACCTCGATCTCGGGACGCCGCGTCGCGCGAGAGCTGACAGCGCTGATCTCTCGGCGGGGCCGTCCTGCCATGATCGTCAGCGACAACGGCACGGAGTTTACGTCCACGGCCATCCTGGCCTGGGCGCAGGATCAAGGCGTCGACTGGCACTACATCGTGCCGGGCAAGCCGACCCAGAACGGGTTTGTGGAATCCTTCAACGGGCGGATGCGCGACGAACTGTTGAACGAAAGCCTGTTCTTCGGCCTCGACCACGCCCGCCAGAAGGTCGCCGCCTGGGCGCTGGACTACAACACCCGCCGGCCGCATTCATCGATCGGCTACCTCACCCCGGAGGCTTTTGCCGCCAGTCTGACCGCAACAGGCCGACCCGCTGCGCAGGATGAAAGCTGCGCGGTCCGGCCTGTTGCTCATCCCACGCTGCGAGGCGTAACTAACCCAAGGACTCTGGTCGCCGCTGGATGAAAATTCAGGGGCACGTCAATAGCGGTTTCATAAAACGCCTTCTCCACCAATGGCTTGCAGCCTTCGAAGTGGAGCACCTTTAGCGTTAGACTGACAGCACCCAGCAAAGATGTGCCGGCTGTCAGAACATGCCGACCGTATAGGCCGTGTATGCAGCGTAAGATGCGACGAGGGCGAAGCCTTCATTTCTGCTCAACCGGCCTCCGGAGAAGGCGAAAACCATGACAACCAGCGACACCGCCACCAGCAACAGGAGGTCAAAGGCCATCATGCTGGCAGGTACTTCGGTGGGAGCCACCACGCCAGTGATGCCGCCTATAAACAAGATGTTGTAAATGTTGGAGCCGAGGACATTGCCCAGAGCAATGTCACCTTCCTTGCGATAGGCAGCCACGGCAGAGGTGACCAGCTCCGGGAAGGACGTTCCAACCGCCACGATTGTCAGACCGATGACAGCGTCGCTCACTCCGAGCTGCTCTGCAATCTTGATGGCACCATCCACCAAAAGCGATCCGCCGCTCACTATCAATACGAGACCAACCAGAAAAAGGAGAATGGCCACCGAGAGCCTCCCGCCGGATTGCTCCTGCGGGATCAGGGCCGGGTCGATTTCTTCCATCGCCACGGCACGATCATAAGCGGCACTGTGGGGCGCTCCCAATCGTTCCTGGCGGTAGGCATAATAAACATACCCTCCCATCGCGATCAGGAAGATGATGCCAGCCTCGCGGGAGAGGCCAACAGTCGCGCCGGCGGCGAGCAAGGCCAGAACGGCGAGGGTGCCAATACCGCCATCGCGCCAAAGGGTAGCCAACTCGCCATACAGTTGGGACTGGCTCGGGCGAACGAAAGTGGACCCGCGCAGACGTTCATCCCTTGAAGCCGTTAGTAGCGGGTCCCGGAAGTGATCAACTCGACACGGATGCTGACAATACAAAGCCTAGCCTTCCGCGAAACGACACCGCCAGTTCGAATGCGCCGTACTCCGGCCGCCAAGGCTCGGCAAGTCGATCACGCTCGCGCCTCAGGTTTCATCCGCGGACAGCCAGGCGTCGATCTCCGCCTGGTCCAGGCCCTGCCCCGGCAGCGCGGGTCCGTTCAGGAGCGCGTCCTGCGGCGCCGATCGCTCGCTCGCGACCATGGCGAGCCGGGTCAGCCGCTGGCCGATCAGGTCCTCGAAGGCGCAGGCCTCCAGCACGGCGAGAAACGCCGCCTCGATCCGCGTCAGGGCCTCGCCGTCGCCGTCGCGCGCCACGGCGACGGCGCGCAGCCCCGCCTCCGAGGCCGCCATCAGCCCCCCCGCCGCGGCCTCCAGATCCCGCCGAACGGCGGCGATGATGTCGTCAAACGCCTCCCCCACCGTCAGAACTCGCCCAGGACGGCCGTCAGCTTCTGCTTCAGCACGGCGTGGGTGAAGGGCTTGATGATGTAGTTGTTCACGCCGGCCTGCCGCGCGGCGATGACGTTCTCGACCTTCGCCTCGGCGGTCACCAGGACGAACGGCAAGGACTTGGTCTTGGGATCGGCGCGCACCGCCTTCAGCAACTCGTAGCCCGTCATCGGCGCCATGTTCCAGTCCGACAGCACCAGGCCGTAGCCCCCGGCGCCGATCATCGTCAGCGCGGTCGGGCCGTCGGTAGCCTCGTCCACATTGTGGAAGCCCAGCTGGTTCAGCAGCCCCCTGACGATCCGCACCATCGTCTTGTAGTCGTCCACGACTAGGATCTTCATCGTCTTGTCGACAGCCATGTCACCCCGCCCCCGTAATTGATGACGCCAGTGAAGCCGCGACATTCTGAATAAATTCTGGACATTGATACAAATCAAATCCAAAATGTTATCGCCGATAAGAAACATAAAATGCACCACAGGCGCATTTTCAGGTCCACATAGAATAAATAGATAACGAATCGAGCGATTTAATTCAGTATAGAATATTTTATTTGCTATGAGTTAGCGCTGCAATATCGACTTTTGTCGTGGCGAAAACTTCGAATCTATGGATAACAGCGCCACCCCATGCGTTCATTCGCTTGGCGCCAGCCGCCCGCCGGACCTGACGCCGCAACAGTCAGGGAGAGGCTGTGGACGAGGTTCTGAGCGACTTCATCGCGGAAACGCGCGAGGGCCTCGAGGCGCTGGACAGCGAACTGGTGCGCTTCGAGCGCGACCCACGCGACCCGGCGCCCCTGGCCAGCGTCTTCCGCCTGATGCACACCATCAAGGGCGCCTGCGGCTTTATCGGCCTGGTGCGGCTGCAGCGTGTCGCCCATGCGGCCGAGGAGGTACTGGGCGGGTTCCGAGACGGCTCCCTGACGGTCAGCGCCGCCGCCGTGACCACCATCCTTGAGGCCGTGGACCTTATCCGCGGCCTGATCGACGCCCTGGACGCCACCGGCGAGGAGCCGGCGGGCGAAGACGCCGCCCTGATCGCTCGGCTGGAAGCCGCCTGCGTCGCCACGCCGGTCCCGGCCGGGGCCGCCCTCCCGAGCGACCGCTCCTTGATCGAGCGCCCATTGATCGAACGTCCATTGATCGAACGTCTGGGCGGCGACGCCGTGCTGGACGCGGCCGCCGAGGCCGCCACGCCGTCGCTGCTGCGCGAGCCCCTGCTCGGCGAGGCGGATCCCGTCCTGCTGCAGGCCGCGCTGCTTCAGGGGCTGCTCGGCTCGGCGCGCGGCGGCGACGCCTCGGCCCTGACGCGGGCGCTGGCGGACATCGCCGACATCCGCCTGCCCGAGGGGCCGCACGAGGCCCTGTTCGCGGCGGTCGCCGTCGCGCTGGAGGCCCTGGGCGCCGCGCCGGACGACGTCAGGGAACTGCGCGACCGCCTGCATGCGGCGCCGACGCCGCCCCCAGCCGCCGCACCGGCCGCCGCTCCCGCGCCGAACGGGGCGGGCAAGTCCGCCGCGACCATCCGCATCACCGTCGAGATGCTGGAGCAGCTGATGCGCTCGGTCAGCGAACTGGTGCTGATCCGCAACCAGATGATCCAGACCCTGCGGCTGGAGCCGGAAAGTCCCTTCAAGGCTCCGCTGCACCGGCTCAACCAGGTGACCAGCGAGATCCAGGAAAAGGTCATGGTCGCGCGGATGCAGCCGATCAGCGGCGCCTGGGCCAAGCTGCCCCGACTGGTGCGCGACCTGGAGAACGAGCTCGGCAAGCGCATCGAACTGGTCATGACCGGCGGGGACACCGAGCTGGACCGCCAGGTGATGGAGCTGATCCGCGATCCGCTCACCCACATGATCCGCAACGCCGCCGACCACGGGCTGGAGACGCCGGAGCAGCGCCGCACCGCGGGCAAGCCCGAGAAGGGCCGCATCACCCTGTCAGCGCGCCACGAGGGCGGCGCCATCCTCATCGAGGTGGCCGACGACGGCCGCGGCCTGTCGGTGGCGCGCCTGCGGGCCAAGGCGGTCGCCCTGGGCCTGGCCTCGCCCGTCGAGGCCGAGCAGATGAGCGACGCCGAGGCGATGCAGCTGATCTTCCGCGCCGGGTTCTCGACCGCGTCCCAGGTGACCAGCGTCTCCGGGCGCGGGGTCGGCATGGACGTGGTGCGCGCCAACATCGAGCAGATCGGCGGGGTGATCGAGCTGAAGTCAACCGAGGGCCGGGGCGCCTGCTTCACCGTCCGCATTCCCCTGACCCTGACCATCGTCTCGGCCTTGATCGTCGAGGCGGGCGGCGAACGCTTCGCCCTGCCGCAGTCGTCGATCGTGGAGCTGATCAACGCCGGCGACGGCTCGGGCCGCTGCATCGAACAGATCGACGGTGCCCCGGTGCTGCGCCTGCGCGAGCGGCTGCTGCCCCTGGTGTCGCTGCGGCGCCTGCTCAGGCTGGACGACGACCGCCCGCCCCAGGCCGAGAGCGAGACCTGCATCGTCGTCATCCGCTTCGGCGCCTGCGTCTTCGGCGTCATCGTCGACCGCGTCTTCGACATCGAGGAGATCGTGGTCAAGCCGACGGCCGGGGCGCTGCGCCATCTGCGGCTCTATTCGGGCGCGACCATCCTGGGCGACGGGTCGGTGATCCTGATCCTCGACCCCAAGGGCACCGCGCGCGCCGCCGGGATCGACGAGACCGCCGCAGGGATGTCCGACGCCGCCGGCCCGGCGCAGGCCGCGCCCGAAGCCGAGGCGGAGGCCCTGCTGCTGTTCCGGGCCGACGACGCCCCGCTGCGGGCCGCGCCCCTGGCCGAGGTGGCCCGCATCGAGGAGGTCGAGGCCGGCCAGATCGAACGGGTCGAGGGCCGCGCCGTCCTGCGCTATCGCGGCCGCCTGATGCCGGTCCTCGACGCCGACGGCGGCGCGCCGAACTGGTCCGGCCCCGGCCGCCGTCCCCTGCTGGTCTTCGCACGAGGCGACCAGGCCCTCGGCCTGCTGATCGACGAGATCGTCGACATCGTCGAGACGGCGGCCCAGCCCCACATCGGCGGCGCGGGCGGGCTGACGCTGGGCAGCCTGATCGTGCTGGAGCAGGCCGCCGACCTGATCGACGTCGAGGCCTACTGGCGACGCGCCTTCGCCGCCGCCCCGCCGGCCGAGACCGGCCCGTCTGCCAAGCTGAAACGCCTGCTGATCGTCGATCCCAGCGCCTTCTCCCAGTTGCTGCTGCGGCCGCTGCTGGACCGCGCGGGCTACGACGTGACCGTGACCCCCGACGCCGAGGCCGCCCTGGCCCGCCACGACGCCGAGGAGCGGTTCGACCTCATCCTGGCCGACCTGCAGCCCGGCCGCGCGCGCGCCTTCGCCCGCGTCCTGGCCGCGGCCGAGCGCTGGCACGCCACCCCCCTGCTGAGCCTGAGTCTGGTGAACGGCGGCGGCGGCTCGGCCGTGGACACGGGTTTCCTGCTGGACGCCGTGTCCAGCGCCCTGACGCCCGAAAGCGCGGCGGCGTGAGCGCGCCGCAGACGGCGGAAGCCGGACTGGTCTCGGTCAGCATCGGCGGGCACACCTTCGGCGTGCCTGTGCTGGAGGTGCAGGACGTCATCACCCAGGCGCGGGTCCATCGCATCCCCCTGGCCCCGCCCGAGATCGCCGGCTCGCTGAACCTGCGTGGCCGCATCGTCACCGCCATCGACATGCGCCGCCGCCTCGGCCTCGCGCCGGTGACCGACGGGCCGGGCGACACGGGCGTCTGCGTCATCGTCGAACAGGCCTCGGGCGAGCTGTACGCCCTGATGGTCGACGATGTGGGGGACGTGCTGTGGCTGCCGCCCTCGGCGCACGAACCGACGCCGCCGACCCTGTCGCCCGCCTGGCGCGACCTGTGCGACGGCCTATACCGGCTCGAGGACGCGCTGATGCTGGTGCTGCGCACCGCCGCCGTCCTGACCCTGAACGACCCTTCGCCGCCCATCGGCGAGGCCCCGGCCTGACAGCCCGGCCGCCTTTCCCTCATTTCCACCTATCGCCGCCCGCCCCTCGCCCTCACCGGAGACCGATCATGACCAGCGCAACCGCGGCGCGCAGCCCCCGCGCCCTCGAGCAGAGCCCGCGCCCCGCCGCCAAATGGACGCCCAACTTCAAGCAGTTGCTGGACGACGCGCCGGTCAACGTCATGATCTGCGACCTGATCGACTTCCAGGTCGTCTACGCCAACCAGGCCACGCTGACGACGCTGCGCTCGATCGAACACGTCCTGCCGATCCGGGCCGATGACCTGGTCGGCACCTCGATCGACGTCTTCCACAAGAACCCCGCCCATCAGCGTCGGATGCTGGCCGATCCGCGCAACCTGCCGCACCGCGCCAGCATCGAGATCGGCGGCGAGCATCTGGACCTGCTAGTCAGCGCCGTGCTGGACGACAAGGGCCGCTATGTCGCCGCCATGACCACCTGGTCGCTGCAGACCGAAAGGGTCAAGGCCGAGCGCGACAACCAGCGCCTGCTGCGGATGCTGGACGCCATGCCGCTAAACGTCATGCTGTGCGAGCCAGAGGACCTGCGGCTGACCTATGTGAATCGCCGCTCGGTCGAGACGCTGCGCCCGCTGCAACACCTTCTGGCGGTCCCGGTGGACCAGATGGTCGGCCAATCCATCGACATCTTCCACAAGCACCCCGAGCACCAGCGCCGCCTGCTGGCCGATCCGTCGCGCCTGCCCCACCGGGCGCTGATCCAGCTGGGCGACCATCGGCTGGACCTCAACATCGCCGCCGTGCGCACGCCCGAAGGCGGGGTGTCGGGCCTGATGCTGACCTGGTCGGTCGTGACCGAGCAGGTGCGCTTCATCGACCGGGTCAACGACTTCAGCCAGGACGTCGCCGGGGCCGCCGCCGCCCTCAGCAGCATGGCCCAGGGCATGGCCGGCAGCGCCGAGGAGACTAACAGCCAGGCCTCGGCCGTGGCCGTCGCCTCTGACCAGGCCTCGTCCAACGTGCAAACGGTGGCCGCCGCCGCCGAGGAACTGTCCGCCTCGATCCAGGAGATCACCCGTCAGGTCGAGCAGTCCAGCAGCATCTCGCGCCACGCGGTCGAGGAGGCCCTGTCCACCGACGAGACCATGCGCGGCCTGGCCGACTCGGCCGAGCGCGTCGGCGAGGTCGTCGGCCTGATCCAGGAGATCGCCGCCCAGACCAAGCTGTTGGCCCTCAACGCCACTATCGAATCCGCCCGCGCGGGCGAGGCCGGCAAGGGCTTCGCCGTCGTCGCCTCGGAAGTGAAGAACCTGGCCGATCAGACGGCGCGCGCGACCAAGCAGATCGCCGATCAGGTCAACTCGATCCAGAAGGCCAGCCACGCCGCCGTCAGCGCCATCGAGAGCATCCGCCGCACCATCGAACGCGCCAGCGAAGCCTCCTCGGCCATCGCCAGCGCGGTCGAGGAACAGGGCGCGGCCACCCAGGAGATCACTCGCAACGTCCAGGAAGCGGCCAGGGGCACGCGCGAGGTCTCGGCCAACATCGTCGCCGTGACCGCCGCCGCCGCCGACAACGCCCAGGCCGCCACGGACATGCTGGCGGCCACGGCCGGCCTGACGGACAAGGCCCGCGAGCTGGACGTCCTGCGCGCCGAGATCGAAGGCTTCATGCGGGGCTAGGCCGACGCGGCTGCCCGCGTCGCTCAGGCGATGCGGGCGCGCTCGCGGGGCGGGCGACGGAACAGGCCCGCCGCGCCCGGCGTCAACTCGAAAGCGTCGGTGACGCCCAGCACCGTCTCGGCGCTGCCCAGGAACAGGGCGCCGTCTTCGGCCAGAGCCCGCGCCATCGCTTGCAGCACCGTCCGCTTCTGCTCCACGTCGAAATAGATCAGGACGTTGCGGCAGAAGATGACGTCGAACACGCCCGGAAGGCCATCGTCCAGCAGGTTGTGCGGGCGAAACTTGACCAGGGCGCGCAACTCCGGGCTGACCCGCCAGCCCTGGCCGTCGCGGACGAACCAACGGTCGCGCCGGGCGTCGGTCAGGCCGCGCCGCGCCTCGAAATCGCTGTAGAGCCCCGCCTCGGCCTTCTGCAGGATCGGCCGCGACAGATCGGTGGCCGTGATCTCCAGCCGCCAGCCGGCCAGCTGCGCGCCCATCTCCTTCAGCAGGATGGCGATGGAATAGGGCTCCTGGCCGCTGGAGCAGGCGGCGCACCAGATTCGCAGCGTCCGCGTCGCCGCCCGCGCCTCGACCAGTTGCGGCAGGACTCGTCCCGCCAGCAGGTTGAACGGCGTGCCGTCGCGAAAGAAGAAGGACTCGTGCGTCGCCATCGCCTCGATGCAGCGCACCACCAAGGGCTCCGCCGACGGCCCGCCCGCCCGCAGGCGCTCCAGCAGTTGCGGCACGCCCGCCAGCCCCTCGGCCCGCGCCACCGGCCCCAGTCGGCTTTCGACCAGATAGGCCTTGTGCGGGGTCAGGACGAGGCCCGAGCGGTCCTTCACCAGGCGGCAGAAATAGTCGAAATCGGCCCCCGTCATGCGCCGCCCTCCGTCGCGCGCCGCAGCCACGGCCCGATGTCGCCCAGCGGCAGCACGGCCTCGGCCAGCCCCGTCGCCGCCGCCGCCGCGGGCATGCCCCAGACCGCGCTGGTGGCCTGATCCTGGGCGATGAAGCGCCCCCCGGCCCGCGCCACCGCCGCACAGCCCGCCGCCCCGTCGGCCCCCATGCCGGTCAGCACCACCGCCAGCGCGCCCTCGCCATAGACTGAAGCCAGGCTGCGCAGCATGGGGTCCACGGCGGGGCGACAGAAATGCTCGGGCGCCTCCTGGTCCAGCCGGATGACCGGCGAGATCGGCCGGTTCTCGACCCGCATGTGCCAGCCGCCCGGCGCCACATAGATACGGCCCGGCAGGACCGACTCGCCGTCCTTGCCCTCGGCGCAGGGCCGTCCCGCCGCCCGCTCGATCTGTTCCGCCAGCAGGGCGGTGAAGGTCGCGGGCATGTGCTGTGTCACCAGGATGGGCTGGCGCCCCGCCCCGCCGGCCAGCGCCCGGAACAGCTTCAGTAGAGCCGGTGGGCCGCCGGTCGAGGCGCCGACCCCCAGGGCGCGCACCAGGGGCGGTCGCGACCGAGGCCGCACCGCAGGCGCCGCCGCGGGCACCTCCGACGCCGCGCGTCGACGCGGCGCGGCCAGGGCCCTGATCCTGGCGACCAGGTCGCGCCCGAACTCGGCCGCCGTGGCGATTCCGGCTTCGGGCTTGGTCACATAGTCGGCGGCGCCTAGCCTCAGGGCCTCCAGGCTGATCTCGGCGTTCCGCCGCGTCAGGGTCGACACCATGATCACCTTGACCGCCGGATGATCGATGGCGATCCGCCGCAACGTCGCGAGGCCGTCCATGATCGGCATCTCGATGTCCAGCAGCACCACGTCCGCCGCCTGCTGGGCCAGCGCCTTCAGGGCCATTTCGCCGTTCGAGGCGGCCGCGACCACCGCGACGCCGGTCTCGGCCTCCAGCAGGCGCCGAAGGACCCCGCGCACCACCGCGGAATCGTCGACGATCATCACTTTGATCGCCTGTGAGGCGTTCTCCATTGCCTTCGCCCCCTAACAGCGTCACTGCAACGCTCGATTCAATATCGCCGGATTAGAACCGATCAGATTTCGCGACGAAGATCGAATATCAAGTTACGACTCAAATCATAACAATATCGAGTTAATGTCTAGGAGGAGGTGGAGCAGCATCGGCAAACAAACATGCTTGCAAAAACTACGTTAGTTAGAAATTTTGCCGCCACAAATGCATGCTATTACACCTTAGGTGCAATCCGATTGCTTCAATAATTACATGTCATTTAACATTTTAACGCTTACCGGAGAGCAAATTCGCGCGGCACGGGCCCTTTCCCGCATCGAGCAGGCCGAACTGGCGCGGCTCTCGGGGCTCAGCCTAGAGACGATCAAGCGGCTGGAGCGCATCCGCGGGCCGGTGGAGGCCAATGCGCGCACCCTGCGCGCCATCCAGGACGCCTTCGCGGCCATCGGCGTCCAGTTTGACGGCGACGACAGCGGTCGGATCGGCGTGCTGCGCGGCGCGACGGAAGCGCGCTCGCGCGCCCATGCGCCCCGACAGGCATCGCCCGAACCCGCGACCGACCTGCACCGCCTAATCTATCACAGCCGGATCGCGAGAAAGGGCGACGAAAGCCTGCGCCCGATGCTCGCCTATATCCACGCTGAGGCGCACACGCTGCACGCCGGCCTCGGCGTCACCGGCATCATTTTCGCCCGCGAGGGCCATCTGCTGCAGGCCCTCGAGGGCGACCGCGCCACGGTGCACCAGGCCTATCGCGCCATCAGCTGCTACCCTCAGCATCACGATCTTCGCCTGCTCGAGGACCGCGCCACTACCCGACGTCAGTTCCCCGAGTTCAGCTTCTGCTGCGGCCAGTTCGCTTCGGACATCAAGCTGACGGCAGGGGATCCCGCCTTCATGGGCGACTTCAGGCCCGAAGAGCTGACGCCAAACGCGGCCGCCGGATTGCTCGGCGTGGCGCGCGACCTGCAGCAACTGGCCCCTCGCAACACGCGCGGCGCGCCCGGCGCCTGCCCCCTGGTGTCGAACTGCATGGACTCCACCTGCGGCGGCGGACGCCGCGCGCCGGAAGCCGCCCTTGCCCCTCAGGCGCATTGAAACACAGCCGAGGATCAAGTCTCGCCGCGGCACAACTAACGCAATGATTTTAATAAATTTATTTTCAAATCAATGGTGAACAACGCTCTCAAAACGACGAAATCCGGGTAAGCTTAACAGCGGACGCCAGCCTGAGCCGTCCGCACGGGGACCTGTCGAGAGGGGCCGACCATGACGCACAGCCATCACCTCGGCCGCCAAGGCGCCCGCGAGGCTCGATCGCGCTGGCGCCATGCCCGCAGCGCCTTGCAGCGGACCCTGGCGGTTCAGGCCGGCCTGCCCGAAACCCTGGAAGACATTCTCAGCAGCATCCTGAACATCTCGTCCGAGGGGATCATCGTCGCGGACCAGGATCAGAGGATCCTGCTGTTCAGCAAGGGCGCCGAGGCCATCTTCGGCTATTCAGCGCCGGAGATCCTGGGCCGACCGATCGAGCTCCTCATCCCCGTCGAGCGGCGCGAGTCGCACCGCCAGCGCGTTCAGAGCTTCGCCGCCGGGGCCATTCTCAGCCGGCGCATGAGCAATCGCCAGGACGTCACCGGACTGACCAAGGATGGCCGCCTGACGCCAATCGAGGTAGGCCTGTCCAAGGTGACGACGCGCACCGGCATGATCTACACCGCCATCATCCGCGACATCTCGGAGCGCGTGGTGACCGAGGCCGCTCTGAACCAGGCCGTCAGCGACGCCACCGCCGCCAACGTCGCCAAATCCGCCTTCCTGGCCGCCATGAGCCACGAGGTCCGCACGCCGCTGAACGGCGTCCTGGGCATGGCCCAGGCCATGGCGCGCGATCCCCTGTCGCCCAAGCAGGCCGAGCGGCTCGAAATCATCCGCCGGTCGGGCGAGAGTCTGCTGGGCACGCTCAACGACATGCTCGACCTGTCCAAGATCGAGGCCGGCAAGCTCCAGATCGAAATGCTCGAGTTCGACCTCGATGAACTGATCGGCGGCGCCTGCGAGACCTTCTCGGCCCTCGCGGCGCAGAAGGGCCTGACGTTCGAGGCTCGCATCGCGCCCGAGGCCCAGGGGGCCTACGTCGGCGACCCCCTGCGGCTGCGCCAGGTGCTCAACAACCTGATCTCCAACGCCGTCAAATTCACCGAACGCGGCCGGGTCGAGGTCGCCGTCGACCGCGAGGACGGCCTACTGATCATCGCCGTCAAGGACACCGGCATGGGGATCACGCCTGAGATCCGCGACCGGCTGTTCAGCAAGTTCGAACAAGGCGATCTCGCCATCACCCGCCGCCACGGAGGCACGGGGCTGGGCTTGGCCATCTGCCAGGACCTTGTGAGGCTGATGGAGGGAGACATCGCCGTCTGCGACACCGCGATCGGCGCCGGCGCGACCTTCACCGTGCGCCTGCCGCTGGAGCATATCGGCGAAGTGCCGCCCCTGCCCGACCTGACGGAGGACGCGACGACGGCGCCCCACGCAACGCCGGTCCGTCTGCTGGTGGCCGAGGACAACCGCGCCAACCAACTGGTCATTGACACCCTCCTGCGACAGGCGGGGATCGTCCCCGTCATCGTCCCCGACGGGCGGGCGGCGGTGGCCGCCTGGGAGCAAGGCCCCTGGGACCTGATTCTCATGGATGTGCAGATGCCCGAGATGGACGGTCCGACCGCCACCTCCATCATCCGGCGGCGCGAACTCGACAGCGGCCAGTCGCGCACCCCGATCCTGGCCCTGACCGCGAACGCCATGGACCACCAGCTTGTGGAATATCGGCACGCGGGCATGGACGGCCTGGTCGCCAAGCCGATCGAGATCGGCAAGCTGTTCTCCGCCATCGCCGACGCGATGGTGCTGTCAGGTTAAGCGGCCCAAGGTGAGAGACCCCCTACCCGACGCTTATCAGGCGACAGCCGCCGCCCACGCCGCATCCGCTCGGCACGAAAACGGCGAAGGGTCGGTCGGCTGATCAGATGACGCTGGACATTGAAGGTGTTGTAGATCGCGGCGTGGGTGGTGAGGAATTTCTGGGCGGAGGCCTGGGATTTGAAGCCTTGATGCTGCCTCTCTCGTCGTCGGATCGGCAGATGAGAGTTCTCGACCCGATTGTTCTCGCGCAATCGGCCAGGTCGATGGAGGTGTTTCAAGCCCAAATCTCGAAGCGCCGAGCCATATGACGCGAGGCCGTCCGTCGTGATCCGTTCAGGCTCAACAGGCTGATTTCCCAGGAGCCGACCGAGCAACTTCAGCGCCGCCTCGTTGTCCCGCCGTCGCTGCACGAGAAGGTCCGGAACCTCGCCTTCGTCGTCGGCCGCTCGCCAGAGATACATGCGCCGCCCGCCGATCCAGCAGACCATCTCGTCCAGATGCCAACGTGGCGAAGGGGCCGGTCGCTGCTTCTTCAAACGCCTCGCGATCAGCGGACCGAACTTCCGCATCCAGCAACGGATCGTTTCGTAGCTGACCTCGATCCCGCGCGCTGCGAGAATTTCCTCGACGTCGCGCAGGCTCAGGCTGAACCGAAAATACAGCCACACCGCATGGCGGATCACGTCCGCCGGAAGCGGTGGCGCTTGAACGATAGCGGCTTCATGAAAGGCGTCCCCGATCAGCCATTTACGCCGACCTTCAGTGGAGACAGGTTAGCGTTAGACTGACAGCACCCCACCCAGTCAGACGGCAAGTCTCCAAGCAATTAGCTCACTGTTGGAGACGAATTTGCGATCATGTCGGTGCGCTTACCTGCCCTCCTCCCATCGCATAAACTTTCCCCAACAGTCGGCGCTGGACATCCCAACTCAACGGAATCGCCGTCTGTCTTTCGAGCGTGGCGATAGCTGAGGTCGAAAGCCGCCCAGTCAGAATCGCGGATTGAATGTCAGGGGCCAGGAAAGCCCAGGCGAAGCGGCCGTAATCGGCCGACGGCATCATCGCGGTTCGCACGACGTGGCGGTGGTCGGCGAGCGCGGGAAGGGCCGGGCCTAACGCGGCATGAGCGAGCCTCAATCGCGCACGCGCGCGCAATTTCGCGATCTTGGCATCGGCATCGATCTCCCGCTGCTCATTTCCAATCCAGGTTCGGCCACCGGAGAACTTCATGCGGACGGGTATGGCGATCCGGACATGACCTGGCCTTGCCCCTTCGGCGGTTACCCGATCACCAGCAGCCAACCGCGCCTCCACCGCCGCCACCGTGTCTAAATCGCGGCGATAATCACGCAGGGCCCGAAGAGCGAGCACGACATGCGTGCAGTCGCTCCTGATCTCGATGCGAGCCACCATCTGCCGCAGCTCCTCAATGGTGATGGCTCGCTCATCTTTATCGATCAGCTGACCAAGGCGCCGGCGAATGACGCCCTCAAGCACGTCGCAGGGAACACGATGAAGGAGATCCGTGCGGCTTGGGCCGACCATGCCCAGCACCGGGCCAGGCCCAACGTAGTAGCTGTATCGCCGCCCCTTTCGCCGGACGAACGTCGGCCGCATCAATTGTCCGAGCTCGTCGAAAACCCGCCCCCTGAGAGGCGCGCGCTCAAGGTCGGGCGCGCGAGACTTCCACGCGGCGCTCCGCTGGCGAAGGAGCGACTGGACTGCATCAAATGTCTGCGGATCTACGATGGCCTCATGCCGGCCCGGGTAGGTCACACCTTTATGGCAGATCAGACCGAGGTAGATCGGATTCTGGAGCAGATGGCGCAGTGCTCCGCGGCTGAACGGCATGCTGGGATAGGTGAGGCCGCGTCGAGACCGGCCAGCCTTCGACCGAACTCCGTCCTCCGCCAGTTGCTGCTGAAGATCATAAAATGAGCGGCAGGCAATCAGCCGGTCGAAAATTAGCCGAACGGTTGATGCTTCGACTTCGTTCAAACGAAGACGGCGGTCGCCCGATCCATCTGGCGCATCGTAGCCAAGGGGAACGACGCCACCCATCCACATGCCCTTCGCCTTCGATGCGGCGATCTTGTCGCGTATCCGCTCACCGGTGACGTCACGCTCGAACTGCGCGAAGGACAGCAGCACATTGAGCGTCAGCCGGCCCATCGAGCTGTTGGTGTTGAACGCCTGGGTGACGCTGACGAACGCGACACCCCGCTTGTCGAGCGCTTCCAGTATTCGCGCGAAGTCGGCTAGCGACCGTGTCAGGCGATCGACCTTGTAGACGACCACGGCATCGATCGATCCAGCGTCGATGTCTGCGAGCAATTGTTTGAGACTGGGTCGTGCCATCGACGCGCCTGTAAAGCCGCCGTCATCATATCGCCGACGATCGATCGTCCAGCCCTCGCCGCCCTGGGATTTAATGTAGGCTTCGCAGTACTCACGCTGGGCATGGAGCGAGTTGAACGACTGGCTCAGCCCCTCCTCTGAACTCTTTCGAGTGTAAATGGCGCACCGTACCGTCGGCTCATGATTCATGGCGAGACCCCGGCCGCAGACCGAAGAAACGTGGACCATTCCAACGCACGCCGGTGATCTCCCGAGCGATGGCGGACAGACTCCGGTAATCACGGTCGCGATAGCGGAACCGCTTTCCCTCTGCGATCACTTCATGAACCACGCCCCGGTACTCCCGAGCGACACGACTGCCGGGTTGAAGCGGCTGGAGGGTGGGCGTCGCGGTCGACTTGAGCCGTCGGCGATCATCAGCCGTGAGATCACCGTGCTGAACGGCCTGAACCCGCCAGGCAATAATATGCTGGATTAGACGCTTCGAGCGCATGTCAGGCGGTGGCCCCCAGCGCCGTCGCCATTCATCCCTGAGCGATGCCAACGACATCGTTTCTAAGCTCGCCAAGAACGCTTCATCACCATCATCAGTAGTAGTCATCGCATCCTCCTGACACGGCGAGGGCGATGACTAACATATCATATAAGTCCAGGCATATAATCCCGTTTTTGAAGTTACTTACGGGCCATATTATGGAGACTACTTATCAGCTGACTGGGTCCACCGCCACCACCATCGCAATTTCCTTTATTTTCAGTCAGTTACCGTTCGATTTGGCTAGCTTCCCTGCCGGGTTAGCCAAAGTTTGTTCGCGTTGCGTACCGCCGATCATGGCGAAGGCATCCTGCGCCAACAGCCGCTGATCCCGCGCCTTCGTGTACCGCTCGACCTCCTTGGAGGTCTGGTGGCCGGTCACGGCCTTGATCTGCGCCTCGGTGCAACCCGCGTCCGCCAGACGCGTCGCCGCCGACTTTCTCAGCCCGTGCGCCGACCGATCGGGGATGCCCGCCGCCCGACAGGCCCCACGGAACCAGTTGCCGAAGCCGCCCGCCGTGAAGCCCATGTGCGATTGCGTGACGAGGAACAGCATCTGCCCGGCCGGCACGGTGTCGAGCGACGCCTTGAGCCTCGGATGGATCGGCAGTTCCAGAAACGCCTTGGTCTTCTCCTGCCGCACCAAGATGGCGCGCCCCTGGACATGCTGCCGCCCCATCTGACGCACATCGCCAGAGCGTTGCGCCGTGTAGAGCAGCAGATCGAAAGCTAGCCGCTCACGCGAGCCCAGGGGCCAATGCGCCTCGAACCTGGCGATGTCCGCCTCGGTCCACACCGGGAAGCCCTCAGAGGCGATCTTGAGCGGCTTGATGCCGATCGCCGGATTATCCGGTCGCCATTGCCGCGCGATCGCGAAGGCCAGCATCCAGCGCAGCACCTTCACCAGGTTGTTCGCCGCCGCCGGCGCCTTCGCCTTGCGGTCGCGCATTTTCAGAATGTGCTCGGTCTGGAGCGCACGAACGGCGCGATCGCCATGCTCAGTCCGAAGCCGCTCGATGATGCCGCGATAAGTCGCCTGGGTCGACTTCGACAACTGGGTCCACTCGGCCGACCCGTAGATGGCCACCGCCAGGGCATGGATGGTCCCCGGCAAGGTGCGCGACGCCCCGATCTGCGGCTTCGTGGTCTGCCCGCTGGCCGCCGCCTCATATGCAGCTGCAAACTCGGGCGAGCCAGGCACGCCATGCAGATAAACCGCCCGATGCCCGGAGCGCCGGTAGCGGAACCGCTGCTTGCCATGCCGGTCCGTGAACGAGCTCACGAACGGGAAGCCGATCACCCTAAGGCCTCGTCCCACGACTGCACCTCTGCTGCCAGATCCGGGTTCATGCGCGGCGACGCCGCTGTCGCCAGATTGAGGCGCACCTCGCCGCCCGGCAACAGGTCCAGAGAGCCACCCGCACCGGCTCTACACGAGCAAGGAGGTGAAGCCGGAGAACAAGCATGTACGTATTATTCGCCGCATCCTTTGCGGCGAATAAGTCATCGATTCACCGCAAGCTCATCGCTCATGCCGCCATCCGGCTTGCATCTTGAGGCTCAAGCGCGATGGATACGCCTTTTGCAGCCAAGGGCCGGCCGACTAGATCGCGTAATCGGCCAAAGCCGATGGAACTCACGCAGACGATACGGTTGTTGTCTGCGTCCCAGGTGGCGGGGTCCAGGTAGCTGACCGTCGCCCCTTCTCCTGCGAGCCGGATCACCGTCGCTCGAATGTCGGCCTCCGCGAACGGACCAACCTGTGCCAACGGCCTATTTCCGCTTCCCGACCTCCGGCCTTCTGGCGTCGGAAATCTTCTAATGGAGTCATAAAGGAATTGTCGGTCACCCATGTCCGGTTTTCGTGACGCCGATGTCCGGTTTTTTGGCGCTTGAACGGTCGCCGATGTCCGCTTTTCGACGGTTTGAGCGGCCATTGATGTCCTGTTTTCCGACGCAACAGCCAACTCGCCAGGCAGCGTCGCGCGGCAGATGTTGGTGCGACCTCGCCCCTTGCGGATCTCGACTTGCAGGTATGAAGCCGCCTCGAGTTCGTCCAGCAGACGCCGCAACTGGCGGGCACTGACGCCCAGGCTTGCCGCCATGCTCTCCTGGCCACGCCAGGCGCCGCCTTCACTGGCGTTCAGGTCATGGAGAATGAAGCCGGCGACGGCCTTGGCCGAGAGGGAAACCTTCGGATCGCTGGCGATGCGCTGATGCCAGGCCAGCTTTTCGGCGACGAAATTCTCAGGATCCAGAAGACGGCTCATCGGCTGGCCTCCGGCGTTGCGACGGAGAGGGCTGCACGGTAAGGTGCCGTCGGCTTTGAGTGCTGACCCAAGCCCTTTTGAACCCCGCCATGCGCTGCAACGCTGGCGGGGTTTTTCATGTCCGATTTCCGGCTGCGGCCGTTAGCCAAACGCGGGAAATCTCGTTGTACTTCAATGACCGCCTTGAGGCGGGTTAGTCCACTTAAGTTATTGAACAGGAAGGCTTGTCGCCCTTCCTCTCTGTCCGCCACCCGCCGACAACTCCACGTAGCTGTCTTTGGCTTACCGCGCGCCGGTTGGTCGTGCCGATGGTCGCCTTTCGAGCGCGGCTTGATGCACCGTGTCATGGCGAAAGCGCGGTGCGCGGCGTGTTCGCCATGGACATCGACCGCAACAACAGCATCGTGGAGGAATCAGCGTTGCCGCAACGTCATGTGTTGAGCGCCCCGCTGCTGCTTTTGACAGGAACGCCATGACAAGTTCGCCTCCCCCCGCCGTCGCGCGGAACCGAGTATCGCGTCACCGCCCTCTGCTGGCCCTCACAGTCGGTTTCGCGGCCCTCGCCCTGAACAGCGCCAGCGCCCTGGCCTATGAGGCCGCGCTGGCCGAGGCGCCGGTCGCCGTCGCCGCCGCGACGCCCAGGTCGAGCATCACTTCGCCGCAGGAAGCATTCGGGCACGCGATCGGGGCCGACTATCACCTGGTCAACTACACCCAGTGGGAAGCCTATCTGAAGACGCTGGCCGGCCAGTCGGACCGGATGAAGCTGGTCGAGATCGGCAAGTCCTCGGAAGGCCGCACCCAGTATATCGCCATCGTCTCGACGCCGCAGAACCTGGCCAACCTGAATCGCTATCAGGAGATCGCGCGTCGTCTGGCCAAGGCCGAGGGCGTGACCGAGGAACAGGCCCGCGCCATGTCCGCCGAGGGCAAGGCCGTGGTCTGGATCGATGGCGGTCTGCACTCGACCGAGACCGTCCCGCCCCAGGCCCTGATCGCCGCCGTGCATGAATGGCTGACGGCGGAAGACCCCGAGGCCCTGCGCGTCCTGAACGACACCATCATCCTGTTTGCGCCGCTGAACCCGGACGGGATGGAGCTGGTCTCCAACTGGTACATGCGCAACGCGGACCCGCTGAAGCGCGAGTTCGCCTCGATCCCTGTGCTTTATCAAAAGTACGTCGGCCACGATAACAACCGCGACTACTACCTGTCGGCCATGGCCGAGACGACCAACGTCAACCGCCAGTTCTTCCGCGAGTGGTTCCCGCAGATCATCTACAACCACCACCAGACGGCGCCCGCCGGGACGGTGGTCTTCATGCCGCCCTTCCGCGACCCGTTCAACTACAACTACGATCCGCTGGTCATGGGCACGCTGTCGGAAGTGGGCGCGGCCATGCACAGCCGCCTGATCGAGGAAGGCAAGCCCGGTTCGACCATGCGCAGCGGCGCCGGCTACTCGACCTGGAACAACGGGATGGAGCGCTCCATCACCTACTTCCACAATGCGGTCGGCCTGCTGACCGAGATCACCGGCCACCCGACCCCGAGCCAGATCAGCCTGATCCCGCAAAACCAGCTGGCCCGCAATGACCTGCCCATGCCGGTCGCGCCCCAGACCTGGCGTTTCGCCCAGTCGATCGAATACTCCCAGTCGATCAACCGCGCCGTGCTGAACTACGCCTCGCGCAACAAGGATCGGCTGCTGTTCAACATCTGGCGCATGGGCCAGAACGCCATCGACAAGGGCAATACCGACACCTGGCGGATCACCCCGACCGGCGTCGAGGCTCTGGTCGAAGCGGCTCAGGAACAGGGAGCCGCCGCCGGCCGTCGCGGCGTCGATCCGGCCCTCTATGACAAGGTGCTGCGTGATCCGGCCCGTCGCGATCCGCGCGGCTATGTCATCCCGGCGGATCAGGCCGACCTGCCCAATGCGGTGGCCTTCCTCAACAGCCTGATCAAGACCGGCGTCGACGTGGACCGCGCCACGCGCCCCTTCACCATCGGGGCCACGACCTATCCCGCCGGTTCCTATGTGGTGAAGACGGCCCAGGCCTATCGCCCGCACGTGCTGGACATGTTCGAGCCGCAGGACCACCCGCACGACCTGCAGTATCCGGGCGGCCCGCCCGCCCTGCCCTATGACGCCACCGGCTATACCCTGGCGCTGCAGATGGGCGTGAAGTTCGACCGCATCCTCGACGGCTTCGAGGCCCCGACCGAGCGCGTCGCCGACGTCATGGCCCCGCCGCCCGGCAAGATCGAAGGCACGGGCCGCGCCGGCTGGCTGATCGATCACGCCCCGATCAACGGCTACATCCTGTCCAACCGTCTGCTGAAGGCGGGCGTGGCTGTCTACTGGCAGGAAGGCGAGACCCGCGCGGGTCGCGCCACCCTGGCCCCCGGCGCCCTGTGGATCCCGGCCAGCGACACGGCCCGCCCCATCGTCGAGGCCGCCGTGCGCGACCTGGGTCTGAACGCCCACGCCGCCGCGCGCGCTCCCGGCGGCGACAAGATCGCGCTCAAGCCCGTCCGCGTCGGCCTGGTCGACCGCTACGGCGGCTCCATGGCCTCCGGCTGGACCCGCTGGATGCTGGAGCAGTTCGAATACCCGTTCGAGGTGGTCTATCCGCAGCGTCTGGACGCGGGCGATCTGGCCAGGGACTTCGACGTCCTGGTCTTCGCCTCGGACATGATCCCGGCGGACCTGTCGGCGGCCGCCCAGCGCGACCAGCCCGAGCCGGAGTCCATCCCGGCCGAGTATCGCGGCTGGCTGGGCCACATCACGACCGAGAAGACTGTGCCGCAACTCGACGCCTTCGTGCGCGGCGGCGGCAGCGTGGTGACCATCGGCTCGGCCCACCGCCTGGCCACGGCCATGGGCGCGCCGGTTCAGGACGTGCTGCTGGGCGCGGACGGCAAGGCTCCGGCCTCGACCGACTTCTTCATCCCCGGCGCCGTCCTGAAAACCGAGGTCGACAATCGTCAGCCGCTGGCCTTCGGCGCCCCGGCCCAGATGAACGTCTTCTTCAACCGCAACTCGGGTTTCCGTCACACCGGCGAAACCGGCTCCATCGTCCGCTACCCGGAACAGGTCGCGGTCGCCAGCGGCTGGGCCATCGGTCCGCAGAAGCTGTCGGGCTCGGACGCCGTTCTGGACCTGCCGCACGGCGAAGGCCGGGTGATCGTTCTGGGTCCTGACGTGGTCAACCGCGCCCAGGCCCGGTCGTCGGTCCGCCTGCTGTTCAACGCCCTCTTCTACGGGCCGGCGGTCAGCGCGGAGGAGTAGGAAGGCGGCTCTCTCTACCGTCACCCCGGACGGCCCGAAGGGCCGATCCGGGGCCCAGGCGCTTCATCAGACCAACGACGCAGCCCGTTCAGACGCCTGGGTTCCGGGTTCGCTTCGCGCCCCGGAATGACAGCAGCAGAGTCAGGCAGCATCATCGCCCAGCAAAAAGGCCGCCCCAGCGATGGGGCGGCCTTTTCATTAGGTGCGTCTGACGCCTCAGGCGGCGGCGGGCTTGGGCGCGTCCCCTTCAGGGATGTCGTCCAGCTCGCCTTCCCACTTGGCGACCACGGCGGCGGCGACGGAGTTGCCGACCACGTTGGTGGCCGAGCGGCCCATGTCGAGCAGGTGGTCGACGCCCAGGACGATGGCGATCCAGGCTTCCGGCAGACCGAAGTAGGTCAGGGTCGCCATGATGACCACCAGCGAAGCGCGCGGGATGCCGGCGATGCCCTTGGACGTCACCATCAGCAGCAGCAGCATGAAGACCTGCTGCGAGACGCTGAGGTGCACGCCGTGCGCCTGCATGATGAACATGGTGGCGAAGGTGCAGTAGAGCATCGAGCCGTCGAGGTTGAACGAATAGCCCAGCGGCAGGACGAAGCTGACGATGCGGCGGCGCACGCCGACGGTCGGCAGGGCGTCCAGGATGCGCGGATAGGCGGCCTCCGAGCTGGCCGTCGAGAAGGCCAGCAGGGCCGGGGTGCGGATCACCTTGAACAGGGGCAGGACGCGCCGGCCCAGGACGGCGGCGGCGGCCAGGAACAGCAGCCC
>NZ_JBJDPV010000009.1:0-66679 GCF_044901625.1 Brevundimonas sp. NPDC046655 | reverse complement strand
GCCTTCTCCTCGAACATCCAGACGTCGCGGCCGTCCCTCTGCTCGATCTTCGGCTCGCGACCCTTCAGGTGCGCCGGCCAGTGCGGCGTGAACGCTCCAGGAGGTTCAATCACGTGATCGTCCACGCTCACAAGGATCAGGTCATCGACAGTCATGCGCACTCCTCCGCGTTTTCGACGCTGCCGACCGCTCCGGGGAGCCCGGCCGCCAGCGACGCTATTTTCAGAATGACATTCTATATGAAGAACAATCTTCACGTCCACGCCTGATTGCGCCTGACCTGGCCTTGGCGCGATCAGACCACTGGAGATGCCGGCGCAACAGCGGGCGCCCCTGCCCTGCCCTGCCCGGAGCGTGCAAGCTTGTGACTCCCAGGATGGAAGGGCTTCCTCAGGCGATCCGGTTGCGATCGGCGAAGAGGATCAGGTCAGAGCGCGCGTCAAACGGTGCGACACGTCCCGCAGGGCTTCGCCGATCTCGCCGAGGGCGGCGTCTTCATACTGTTCGGAGAGCATGACCCCGACGATGGTGAAGGTCACCTCGCCCGCACGGTCGAACACGGGCGCGGCCACGGTCTGGACCCCGCGCGTGAAATAGCCGCGGTCGACCGCCCACCCCCGCGCCTGGGCCGCTTCGACCTGGGCCCAGTATTCCTCGAACGTCAGCGGCGCCTGCCAGCGCAGCGACTTGAACGACTCCTTCAGCGCCTTGAGGGTCCAGCCGAGATAGGGCGCCATGGCGCGTCCGGTAGCGGCCATCAGGATGGGCAGGCGCTGCCCCTCAGCCATTTCAATGCGCACGTCCGCAGGGCTGGCGACGCTCTTCACCAGGACGATCTTGTCAACGCCCAGCCGCTTCCACAGCGTCACCGTGATATTGAAGCGCGCGGCGATCTCCGCCATGAGCGGCGCGGCGGCGGCGACCCTCTGGCCCTCGGTCAGCAGTTCGCCGACCAGGGCGGTGAGGCCCATGCCGACCGTATAGGTCTTGGCCACGGGATCGAATTCGACGATCTCCTCGACCACGAGGGTGCGAAGAATATTGAAACAGGTGCTGGCGTTGATGCCGAGCGCGCGCGAGATGGTGACGGAGCGGGTCGGCCCGCCAGCCTCCACCAGATACTTCAGAATCCGGATGGCGTTCGAGACGGGCTTGACCAGCACCATGCGCTCGTTCGCATCCACAGCCTCCCCCGTCAGGTTCGTCTCGACCTCGTCGTCAGCGTCCAACGCCCCTGCTGTTGTCGATTCCGCCATAGTCTCTCCTGAAAGCCCTCATGCACGCTGAAGAGCGTCGTCGCCCGACCCGCGCCGCGTCGAAACGACGAGAATCCACCAACCCTTCCTTGCCACATTCTTCTAGTGACAGAAGAATAGTCTCAATAGAGTAAACTCAATCAAAGCTTGCGCTGGACCCCCTGATGACCTGTGACCTCGTTTCGCCCTGCCGCGGCTGCCAGATGAGCCGGACGCCCTGCCGCTTCGGCGCGGACGACTTCGTCGCCCTGAGCGAAACCGCCGCACGCGTCCGCCTCGCCTGTCCCGCCGCCTTCGAAGGCGGTCCGCGCGTGGCGCATGGCGGGTGGACGGCCGCCGTGTTCGACGACGTCCTGGGCCGCTTCCTGGTTCATACGGGCGTCAAGTCGGTCACGGCCACCCTCGCCGTGGATTATCTATTGCCCGTGCCCATCGAACAGCCGCTCGAGATCCACCTGGAAATCGCCGCGCGGGAAGGACGCCGCAACCATCTGACCGGCGTCCTGCGCCTGCAGGGAAGCGACCGCGACCTGGCCGTAGCGCGGGGCGTCTGGGTGGAGCTTCGTCCGGGCCATTTCGAACGCCATCAGGCGCGCATGGCCGAACTCGAGACCTAGAGAAGCGCCCGCCGCTCCGTGCGGCCCGAGCCACAAGGGCGGCATTGAAGGCTAGGGATCAATCCGGGTCCGCCTCGATGCGCACCAGGGCGACGCCCTCGGCGACCTGCTCGCCGGCGACGGCCGCCAGGTCGGCCACCCGCCCGTCGAAGGGCGCCGCCATGCCATGCTCCATCTTCATGGCCTCCAGGGTCAGGAGCTTCTGACCGCGGCTGACCCTCTGGCCCTCCTCGACCTCGATCGCAATGACCTTGCCCGGCATCGGGCTGAGGACGACCCCGTCCGAGAGGCCCTCGCCCTCCCCCCTCGCCTCGACACGACCCGGCCCAAACGGCCAGGCCTCGCCGTGAATGAAGAGAATCTCGCGTCCCCCAACCGCTGCAACCCGTCCCTGCAATGTCCGCGCCGCCTCGATCCGATAGGCCTGCCCGGCGATGGAGACCGAAACCAGGCCCTGGGCGGGAGCATTGGCTCGAAAACCGGCCAGGTCCGTCCAGGCCCCGGCGTCGGGCCCTGGGATAAGGGCCGCCGCCGCCGCCGCCTGGACCGTGATCGAAGGCTCGACGCCGGGGACAAGGGCGTCGACGCCGCGCTCGATAAAGCCGGTATCCACGCGTCCGGCGGCGAAGCCTTCGTCGGCGGCGGCGCGCGCCAGGAAGGCCGCATTGGTGCGGACGGGCCAGACCTCCACGCGTCCGGCCGCCTCGGCCAGCTTGGCGGCGGCGGCCTGGCGCGTCGGGGCGTGGACGATCAGCTTGGCGATCATGGGGTCATAAAAGGCCGTGACCTCGTCGCCTTCCTGCACGCCGGTATCGACCCGCACCCCTTCGGGCAGGCGCAGGTGCTCCAGGCGGCCGATCGAAGGCAGGAAGCCGGCGCTCGGGTTTTCCGCATAGAGCCGCGCCTCCATGGCCCAGCCGTCGATAGCCAGCTCCTCCTGTCGCTTCGGCAAGACTTCGCCGGCGGCCGCGCGCAACTGCCACTCCACCAGGTCCTGGCCGGTGATCGCTTCGGTGACCGGATGCTCGACCTGAAGCCGGGTGTTCATCTCCATGAACCAGATCCGGTCGGCCCTCAGGCCCTCGGACGCATCGGCTATGAACTCGATGGTTCCGGCCCCCACATAGCCTACGGCCCGCGCCGCCTTCACGGCCGCCGCACAGACCGCCTCGCGCACCTCGGGCGTCATGCCGGGCGCCGGCGCCTCCTCGATCACCTTCTGATGCCGCCTCTGCAGCGAACAGTCGCGTTCGAAAAGATGCACGACATTGCCGTGTAGGTCGCCGAAGACCTGCACCTCGATATGGCGGGGCGACAGGATGTACTTCTCGATCAGGACCCGATCGTCGCCGAAAGCGGCCGCGGCCTCGCGGCGACAGGACTGCAACCCGTCCAGGAAGTCCTCGGCGGCGTCGACCCGGCGCATGCCCTTGCCGCCCCCGCCGGCCACCGCCTTGATCAGGACCGGATAGCCAATGGCGTCAGCCTCGGCCCTGAGCCGTTCGGGCCGCTGGTCCTCTCCCATGTAGCCGGGCGTGACCGGGACCCCTGCGGCGATCATCAAGGCCTTGGCGGCGTCCTTCAGACCCATGGCGCGGATGGCCGACGGCGGAGCCCCGACCCAGACCAGGCCGGCGGCGATCACGGCCTCGGCGAAGTCGGCGTTCTCCGACAGGAAGCCGTAGCCGGGATGAACGGCCTCAGCGCCCGCGGCCTTTGCGGCCGCCAGGACCCGGGCGACATCGAGATAGGATTCGCGCGCCGCAGCAGGGCCGATCGGCTCCGCCTGGTCCGCCTCGCGGACATGCAGGGCGCCGGCGTCGGCCTCGGAATAGACGGCTATGGTTCGGACGCCCATGCGCCGGGCGGTGCGGAAGACCCGGCAGGCGATTTCGCCGCGATTGGCGACCAGAAGGGATTTGAACATCAGAACCTCAATCCCGCTGCGGCAGCGGCGTACGACGCCGCCCCGGCCCGGCGGTGTGTTTCGCCCACATAGTCGGCCATGGCCGCGTCCAGACGTTCCAGGACGGAATCCCACCCCGCCCCAGGGCCGCAGCGGGCCATGGCCTGGTTGGTGTCCGCGATCAGCTTGCCCAGGTGTCGACGCGCCAGCTCAAGCTCCGCATCGGCCAGTCCCGACAGACCCGCTGCCTGCACCCCCTCCATCACATCCGGAACACGCCGAAGCGCGTCTCGGGGATGGGGGCGTTCAGGCTGGCGCTGATGGCCAGGCCCAGGACGTCGCGGGTCTGGGCCGGATCGATGACGCCGTCGTCCCACAGGCGGGCGGTGGCGTAATAGGGATTGCCCTCGTCCTCGTATTTCTGGCGGATCGGGGCCTTGAAGGTCTCGGCCTCCTCGGGCGTCCAGGCATCCGCGTCGCGGTGGACGGTGGCCAGGACGCTGGCCGCCTGCTCGCCGCCCATCACGCTGATGCGGCTGTTGGGCCAGGTGAAGAGGAAGCGCGGGCTGTAGGCCCGGCCGCACATGCCATAGTTGCCGGCGCCGAAGCTGCCGCCGATCAGAACGGTGAACTTGGGCACTTCGGCGCTGGCGACGGCCGTCACCAGCTTGGCGCCGTGCTTGGCGATGCCCTCGGCCTCGTACTTGCCGCCGACCATGAAGCCCGAGATGTTCTGCAGGAAGAGCAGCGGAATCTTGCGCTTGCAGGCCAGTTCGATGAAGTGCGCGCCCTTCTGGGCGCTCTCCGAGAACAGGACGCCGTTGTTGGCCAGGATGGCCACCGGCTGTCCCCAGATGTGGGCGAAGCCGCAGACCAGGGTTGCGCCGTACAGGGCCTTGAACTCATGGAACTCCGACCCGTCGACGATGCGGGCGATGATCTCGCGCACGTCGTAGGGGGCGCGCACGTCCTGGGGAACAACCCCGTAGAGATCTTCCGCCGGATAGAGCGGCGCTCGAACGGGCGCCAGGTCGAGGTCCGCCCCGCCCTGCCGCGGCAGGTGCGAGACGATGTCCCGCACGATGGTCAGGGCATGTTCGTCGTTCTCGGCCACATGGTCGACCACGCCGGACTTGCGGCCGTGGGTCTCGGCGCCGCCCAGTTCCTCGGCCGAGATGACCTCGCCGGTCGCGGCCTTCACCAGCGGCGGGCCAGCCAGGAAGATGGTGCCCTGATTGCGCACGATCACCGTCTCGTCGGACATGGCCGGGACATAGGCGCCGCCGGCCGTGCAGGAGCCCATGACGCAGGCGATCTGCGGGATCGACTTGGCCGACATCCGCGCCTGATTGAAAAAGATGCGGCCGAAGTGGTCGCGGTCAGGGAAGACCTCGGCCTGGTGCGGCAGGTTGGCGCCGCCCGAATCGACCAGATAGACGCAAGGCAGGTTGTTCTGCTCGGCGATCTCCTGTGCGCGCAGGTGCTTCTTCACCGTCAGGGGGAAGTAGGCGCCGCCCTTCACCGTCGGGTCGTTGGCGACGATCATGACCTCGCGGCCCGACACCCGACCGACGCCGCAGATCATGCCCGCGCCGGGCGCGCCATCCGGATCCAGAGCGTCGCCGTACATGCCGTTGGCGGCCAACTGGCCGACCTCGAGGAAGGGCGACCCGGGATCCAGCAGGCGTTCGACCCGGTCGCGCGGCAGCAGCTTGCCCCGCGCCACATGGCGGTCGCGCGCGCGCTGCCCTCCGCCCAGGCCGGCCTTGGCCACAGCGCGGCGGAGGGTCTCGGCGAGCTCGCGGTTGTGGGCTGCATTGCTCTTGAACTGATCGCTGTTCGTGAGCAGTTTCGAAACGAGGACCGGAGCGCTCATGAGCCCAGAAGCTCGCGTCCGATCAGGAAGCGGCGGATTTCATTGGTGCCGGCGCCGATGTCATAGAGCTTGGCGTCGCGGACCAGACGCTCGACCGGCCACTCCCTGGTGTAGCCGGCGCCGCCCAGGGCCTGAACGGCCTCCAGCGACACCTTTACGGCGTTTTCCGAGGCCAGCAGGATGGCGCCGGCCGCGTCGTAGCGAGTGGTCTTGCCCTGGTCGCAGGCGCGGGCCACGGCATAGACATAGGCGCGGGCGCTGTTCAGGGCGACGTACATGTCGGCGACCTTGGCCTGCATCAGCTGGAAGCTGCCGATGGGCTTGCCGAACTGCTTGCGCTCGCGGACGTAGGGCAGGACTACGTCCAGCGCCGCCTGCATGATGCCCAGGGGACCGCCCGACAGGACCGCACGTTCATAGTCCAGGCCGCTCATCAGCACGCCGGCGCCGCCGCCGATCGGGCCCATGACGTTCTCTTCCGGGATCTCGCAATCCTCGAACACCAGCTCGGCGGTGTCGGAGCCGCGCATGCCCATCTTGTCCAGCTTCTTGGAGACCGAGAAGCCCTTCATGCCGCGCTCGACCAGGAAGGCGGTGCAGCCCTTGGAGCCGGCTTCCGGGTCGGTCTTGGCGTAGACGACCAGGGTGTCGGCCGAGGGGGCGTTGGTGATCCAGAACTTGGCGCCGTTCAGGACGTAGCGGTCGCCCTTCTTGTCGGCGCGGGTGCGCATCGACATGACGTCCGAGCCCGAACCGGCTTCCGACATGGCCAGGGAGCCGACGTGTTCGCCCGAGATCAGCTTGGGCAGGTATTTGTGCTTCTGCTCGGGCGTGCCCCAGCGGCGGATCTGGTTGACGCACAGGTTGGAGTGGGCGCCGTAGCTCAGGCCGATAGAGGCCGAGGCGCGGCTGACTTCTTCCATCGCCACGACGTGTTCGAGGTAGCCCATGCCGAGGCCGCCGAACTCTTCCTCGACGGTGATGCCGTGCAGGCCCAACTCGCCCATCTCGGGCCAGAGTTCGCGTTTGAACTCGTTCTTCTCGTCGATTTCGGCGGCGAGGGGGGCCAGCCGATCGGCGGCCCAGCGGGCGGTGGTTTCACGAATGGCGTCGGCGTTCTCGCCGAGGCCGAATTCCATGGATTGGGGCGCGAAGGGAATGCTCATGAAGCCTGCTCGGAATCAGATGTGAAGGGCGTGGCCGAGCGCCTTCAGGGCGCTCTCGTGGACGGCCTCGCCCAGGGTGGGATGGACGTGGATGACGCCGGCGACGTCTTCCAGAACAGCCCCCATCTCCATCAGGGTCGAAAACTCTCCCGCCAGTTCCGAGACGTGGCGGCCCACCGCCTGGAGACTCAGGATCCGGTGGTCAGACTTGCGCGCCAGGACGCGCACGAAGCCGCCGTCGTCGCCCGCCTCCATCGACAGCGCCCGGCCATTGGCCTGGAAGGGGAACTGGCCGACGATGGTCTCGACGCCCTCGGGCGCCTGGTCGGGCGTCAGGCCGACGCTGACGATCTCGGGTTCGGTGAAGCAGACGGCGGCGATGGCGACCGGATCAAACCGGCGTCTGTGACCGGCGATGATTTCGGCGACCATCTCGCCCTGGGCGGACGCCTTGTGGGCGAGCATGGGCTCCCCCACCAGATCGCCGATGGCCCAGACCTGGGTCGTCGACGTCGCGCAGCGGTCGTCGATCTTCACGAACCGGCCCTCCATCGCCAGGCCCATCTGCTCCAGGCCCCAGCCTTCCGTCAGCGGCTTGCGGCCCACAGTGACCAGGATGCGATCGGCGGGAACAATGACCGGTTCAGATCCATCAGCCGTCTGGATCAACAGGCCCGCATCATCCTGCCCCAGGGCCCTGGCCCCGAGGTGGACGTCGACGTCGTGCTTCGCCAGCCATCGCGACACCGGCTCAGTCAGCCGGCTGTCGTACAGCGGCAGAATGCGATCCTGGGCCTCGACGATGGTCACCTTCGACCCCAGCTTGGCGAAGGCGATCCCGAGCTCCAGCCCGATATAGCCGCCGCCGACCACCGCGAGGGCCGCCGGCACCTCCGTCAGGGAAAGGGCGTCGGTTGAGGAAATCACCCGGCCTCCGAAGGGGAGGAAGGCAAGCTCGACCGGGGTCGATCCCGTCGCCAGAATGACATGTTCCGCCTGGATAGACATCCTTCCGGCGGCGGTCTCGACCGTACAGGTCTTGGCGTCGGAAAAGGTCGCCCATCCCGTGACGACCCGAACCTTGGCCTTGCGCAGTAGGCCGCTCACGCCGCCGCTCAGCCGATCGACGATCCCGTCCTTCCAGCTCATGGTCTCGTCAAAGCGCAGGCTCGGAGGTTGGCTCAGGCGGATGCCGAAGCGCCCCGCCTCCCCCGAGGCCGCCGTCGCCTCCTCATAGAGGCCGGCGGCGTGGATCAGGGCCTTGGAGGGAATGCAGCCGCGCGTCAGGCAGGTGCCGCCCAGACGCCCGGTCTCGACCAGAACCGTGTCGAGCCCAAGCTGTCCGGCGCGAATGGCGGCCACATAGCCGCCCGGTCCACCGCCGACGACGAGGACCTTGGGTCTGAGGGTCTTGGTCATCGCTTCAGTCCATGAAGATCAGGGCGGGGTGTTCGAGCAGGCGTTTGACCCGCTGGACGAACAGGGCGCCGTCGTAGCCGTCGACGATCCGGTGATCGAAGGCGGAGGACAGGTTCATCATCTTGCGCACCGTGACGAAGGCCCCCTGCACCATCGGCCGGTCCACCAGCTTGTTGGGGTTGAGGATGGCCACCTCGGGATGATTGATCACCGGCGAGGAGGAGATCCCGCCGAGCGGTCCCATGCTGGTCAGGGTGATGGTCGAGCCGGACAGTTCCTCGCGCGCGGCCGTTCCGTCGCGCACGGCCTTGGCCAGCCGCGCGACCTCTCGGGCGCAGTCCCAGAGGTCGCGCGCCTCGGCGTGACGCACGACCGGCACGATCAGCCCGTTGGGCGTCTGCGTGGCGATGCCGATGTGCACGCCTTCGTGGGCGTGCAGCACCCCCGCGTCGTCGTCATAGAGGGCGTTGATCTGCGGGTAGTCCGGCAGGGCCTTGACTATGGCGCGCATGATGAAGGGCAGCAGGGTCAGCTTGGGCTGATCCTCGGTCCGGTGCTGGTTGAGGTCGAGACGCAGGGCCTCCAGCTCGGTCAGGTCGCACTCCTCGACATAGTTGATGTGCGGGATGCGGCGCTTGGCCTCCTGCATCTTCTCGGCGATCTTGCGCCTCAGGCCGACGATACGGGTGTCGTTCACTCCGGTGCGAGCGACCAGGGACGAGCGGGCGCCGCCCTCGCTGTCCGCCACCAGATAGGCCTCGAGGTCGTCGGGCGTGATCCGGCCCGCCGGCCCGGTGCCGGGGACCTGGATCAGGGACACGCCGAGATCCAGGGCGCGCCGACGGGTCGAAGGCGAAGCCAGCGGCGCCTCCCCCGCAGAACGACCCGATGAAGCACTGCGACGCAAGGCGCCGGACGGCGCGGCCGTCCTTTCCGAAAGGGCCGGCGCAGGAGCCGGAACCGGGCCTGGCGACGGGGCGGCGCCCATCGTCGCTTCAGCCGGAACGGGCGCCGTCGCGGCAGGCGTCTCCACGCCCGCCTCGCTTTCGAATTCGACCAGGACGGCGCCTACGGGCAGCATGCCGCCTACCTCGCCGTGGACGGCGACAACCACCCCTGCGACCGGCGAGCTGATCTCGACCGTCGCCTTGTCGGTCATGACCTCGACCAGGTTCTGGTCTTCCTCGACGACGTCGCCGACCTTGACCAGCCAGGCCACGACCTCGGCCTCGGCGACGCCTTCGCCGACATCGGGCAATCGGAACAGATACCGCCCCATGGCCTAGTCCTCCATCGTGCGCTTGAGGGCCGCCGCAAGCCGGGCGGGCCCGGGGAAATAGTCCCACTCGAAGGCGTGCGGATAAGGCGTGTCCCAACCGGCGACCCGCTGGACGGCGCTCTTAAGGTGATAGAAGCAGCGTTCCTGGACCAGGGCGGAAAGCTCTCCGCCAAAGCCCCCGAAGCGCGATGCTTCATGCAGGATGACGCATCGTCCGGTCTTCTTGACCGAGGCGACGATGGCGTCGACGTCCAGGGGCACGATGGAGCGAAGATCGATCAGTTCGGCGTCCACGCCGCTGTCCTCGATCCCCGCCAGGGCGACATGGACCATGGTGCCATAGGCCAGCACGGTCGCCTCGGTCCCCTCGCGCACGATGGCGGCCTTGCCGAGCGGCACGGTGTAGCGACCGGCCGGCACCTCGGCCATGGGATCGCCCGCCCAGGTCTTGAGCGCCTGTTCGTGACGCCCGTCGAAGGGACCGTTGTAGAGGCGCTTGGGCTCCAGGAAGATGACCGGATCGTCGTCCTCGATCGAGGCGATCAGCAGGCCCTTGGCGTCATAGGGATTGGACGGGATGACCGTCTTCAGCCCGGTGATGTGGGCGAAGATGGCTTCGGGGCTCTGGCTGTGCGTCTGGCCGCCGAAGATGCCGCCGCCATAGGGCGAGCGCACTGTGATCGGGGCCCAGAACTCGCCGTTGGAGCGATAGCGCAGGCGCGCCGCCTCCGACACCAGTTGGTCGAAGGCCGGTAGAATATAGTCGGCGAACTGGATTTCAGGGATGGGCCGCAGCCCGAAGGCCCCCATGCCGATGGCCGTGGCGACGATCCCGCCCTCGGAGATCGGCGCGTCGAAACAGCGGGTCAGGCCGTGTTTCTTCTGCAGGCCGTCGGTGACGCGGAAGACGCCGCCGAAATAGCCGACGTCCTCGCCAAAGATCAGCGTGTCGGGATCCTCGGTCAGCATCACGTCGAGCGCCGAATTCAGCGCCTGGATCATGTTCATCGTCGGCATGGTTCAGATTCCCAGTTCGCGGCGTTGTTCGACGACCCGCCAGTCGGGGTCCTTGAAGACGCCCTCGAACATCTCCTTCACGCTGGGCTTGGACTTGCCGAGGGTGCCCACGGCCTCCGCCTCCTTGACGGCGGCGCGCACCTCGGCGTCGAGCTCGGCCTGCAGGGCGGCGTGGCGGTCCTCGTCCCAGAGGTCCAGGCCGATCATGTGGGCCTTGAGCCGCTCCACCGGATCGCCCAGGGGCCAGGCCTCGGCCTCGTCGGCCGGCCGGTACTTGGTCGGGTCGTCGGAGGTGGAGTGTCCGGACGCCCGATAGGTGTAAAGTTCGATCAGGGTGGCGCCGAGGTTCATCCGCGCCCGCTCCGCCGCCCATTCCGTAGCCGCCCAGACAGCCAGGAAGTCGTTGCCGTCGACGCGCAGGCCCGGCAAGCCGTAGGCTAGGGCCTTGGCTGCGAAGGTCGTCTCATCAGCGCCGGCGATGCCCGAGAAGCTGGAGATGGCCCACTGGTTGTTGGTGACGCACAGGATCACCGGCGCCCGGTAGACGCTGGCGAAGGTCAGGGCCTCGTGGAAGTCGCCCTCCGCGGTCGTGCCTTCGCCGATATAGGCCAGGGCGATGGATTGCCCGCCCTTGAAGGCCGAGGCCATGGCCCAGCCGACGGCGTGGCCGAACCGGCTGCCGACATTGCCCGAAAGCGAATAGAAGCCGTAGTCCCGCGCCGAATAGAGAATGGGGAGCTGGCGCCCCTTGAGAGGGTCCTTCTCGTTGGAGAATATCTGGTTGCACAGGTCAATCAGCGGATAATTCCGCGCCATCAGCCAGCTCAGCACCCGATAGGTGGGGAAGCACATGTCGTCGCGGTCGAGGAAGAGGGATTGGGCGGCGCCGATCGCCTCCTCCCCCGTCGACTTCATGTAGAAGCTGGTCTTGCCCTGGCGGTGCGCCCTGAACAGGCGCTCGTCGAAGGCGCGGGTCAGCAGCATGGCGCGAAGGCCCGCCAGAAGCGTCTCCGTCGGAAGCTTGGGATTCCAGGGGCCCGACGCCTCCCCGTTGTCATCGAGCACCCGCACGAGGCCGAACGGCAGGTCGCGCATGTCCGCCTCCGCCGAGGTCGTCTCGGGGCGACGGGTGTCGCCCGGCTCGGGAATGAGCGAGCGGTCAAAGGCGGGCGCGTCGCCGGGACGGGCGACCGGCTCGGGAATGTGAAGGCGCAGAGGAGGACGGTTTTGCATGATCTCGACCGAGGTTGAGCCACGATACTGGCCCATCCCGTCGGGCGCCCCGTTCTCGAAATCACGCCAAAAAGTTCTAAGATCGAAATGAAAATCTATTACTGAAATAGTTTCTGGATTAGAAATCCTCGCTGGCTGTTTTCGAGAGCGCGCCCCATGTCGACCTTTGAACCTGACGAAATCGACCGCCGCATCCTCGACGTGGTCCAGCGCGTCTTCCCCCTGACGACAGCTGAACTCGCCGACCGCGTCGGACTGTCTCAATCTCCATGCTGGCGTCGCCTCAACCGATTGAAAGCCGAGGGCTATGTCGTGGACGCCAGACCGCGCCTGGTCGCTGAAAAGCTCGGCCTCCACACCACGATCTTCGCCAACGTCAAGCTTTCGGCCCACGGACGGACCAATCTCACGGAATTCATCGACGCCGTCTCCCGGCTGCCGGAGGTCATCGAGATCCACCCCACCATGGGACCGTTCGACTTCCTGCTCCGGATCATCACCGGCACGGTTGAGGATTATCGCGAGCTCGCCTTCGGCCGCCTGCTCACCCTGCCCACCGTGCAGGAGATCAACTCGACCATGTCCCTGGGCGCCGCCAAGATGACGACCGCCCTGCCCTTGCGTTGACGCTCGCCTGCCCCCTTCGCCGGGCCCCGGCGTTAGCCCGGCGGCCGCCTTCGCCTGGTCTGGCCAGGGTCAGGGCGTCGTCCCGGCGGGCTCCGGCCCGACGTCGAGATCCGGGGTTTCGTCCCGCCACCGCACCGAACCGGCCGGTCGCTCCAGCAGCCGACGAACCTGGACCGGCGCCTCGGGATCCAGAAGCGCCCGGCTCTCGTCCAGCCCCTCCCGTCCCGAGCCCTCGCCCCGATGGACCAGATGCTGGTAGTCGTTCCAGGTCGGGGCGTGGAACCGCTCGGTCCAACGCGTGGCGTCGGAGATATCCCGGGCGATGGACCATCCGTAGCCGCCGGTGCGCAGGCGATAGCGGCGCACCTTCTGCATCACGGCGTAGAAGGCGCGCGCATTGCGCGCCGGCACGACATAGTCGATCTCGATGACGATCGGACCGCTACGGGGCGTGATGTCGAGTCCGACGGCGGGTCCGGCCCGGTCGAGCTGCCGTTCCTCGGGCGGCAGGGACATGTTCGGCAGCCGCAGCCACAGGCCCGCCAGGGCCGACGTCGCCATCAGCAGTCCCGCGACAAGCAGCGTGTCGCCCACGCCGATCTGGTCGGCGCAGCGGCCCCATCCCCAGGCGCCCAGGGCCACGCCTCCAGCGATCGTCGCCTGGAAGATGGCCAGGGCCCGCCCGGCGACCCAACGCGGAGCCGAGACCTGGATGGAGATGCTGTAGAGCGTCAGCACGCTGGTCCAGGCCACGCCGGCGACCAGGAGCGCTATCAGGGTCGCGGCCTCATGACGGCTCGCGGCGACGACGAGGATCGCCGCCCCCATGACGACGGCTGAAAGGCGGCTAGAGGTTTCAGTCGTAAGACGGCGGCGGATCGACGGCAGGATGACGGCGCCGATCACCGCCCCCAGTCCGAAGGCGCCCAGAAGCAGACCATAGACCGGGGCATCGCCCTGCAGGAGCTCGCGGGCGATCAGCGGCATCAGGGCGGGAACGACGCCGCCGATCAGGCCGAACAGGAGGGTTCGGACAATGAAGGCCCGATGGGACGGGGCGTAGCGGATGAAGCGAACGCCAGACACGAGGGCGCGCCAGAAGGTCTCAGGGGCCAGTCGCGCCGGCTCCTGCTTGCGCTTCCACAACAGCAGAACCGTCAGCAGCGGCAGATAGAAGACGGCGTTTGCGGCGAAGGCGCCGATCGCCCCCACCGCTGCGACGATGACGCCGCCGATGGCGGGCCCGAAGCTTCGAGCGACATTATAGCTGATCCCGTTGAGCGCGATGGCCGACGGCAGGGCCTGGCCCGGCACCTGTTCGGAGACCGAGGCCTGCCAGGCCGGGCCGAAGACGGCCATCCCGCTGCCGACGACGAAACAGAAGGCCAGCAGGATCGGCGGCGTCAGGAGCCCCAGAAGCGTCACCACGCACAGACCGACCGCCCCGGCGAGCGCGAAGCTCAGCGCCCCGATGCAGGCCAGGCGTCGGTCGAACATGTCCGAGATTGCTCCGGCCGGCAGGGCGAAGAGCATGATGGGCGCCATCAGGGCGGTCTGGACCAGGGCCACCATCATGGCGTCGTCGGTCAGCCGACTCATGCTCCAGGCCGCGCCGACCCCCTGTATCAGGATGCCGAAGTTGGACAGCAGGCTCGCCGACCAGATGCGTCGGAACACAGGGACGCGCAGGGGCGCGAGCAGGCCCTCTTCGCGGACGGCGGCGGTCATGGTCGCCTCCGCGAGACGCGCTGCTCGTGGGACAGGAAGAGACGCCGCGCGCGCGCCGCATCACCGGCGGCGAGGGCTCCGGCGATCAACGGGCCGAGACCGTGGCGGTCGTGGTCGGCGACCGGCGCAATCGCATCGACGACAGCGCTGAAGATCTCGATGGCGGCGTCGCCCGAAAGCGCGCCGAACCGGGCGAGCGACAGGCCGGGCCCATCCCCTGCCAGCGCCAGGGCGCGACGCTCCCTCGGCATTTCGGCGATGGCGCTGAGCGCCTTGAGGCCCAGCTGGCGCCGCAGGGAGGTCGCATCCTGGGGATCGATCTCCGTCCGGCCCAGATAGTCGAGAGCGCGTCCCATCGCTGCGGCGGGCTCGGGGACGGCCACGACCAGGCCGCCGGCGCGACCGCGCTCCATGCGGACAACGGAATGCTGCTCCAGCATGCGGACGGCCTGGCGCAGGGTGCTCACCGTGACGCCGTATCGCGCCACAAGATCTCCGGCGCCGCCGATCCGGGCTCCGGCCGACCAGCCCTGAAGTCGCACGTCGCGCAGCAGCTCCCTCGCCAGGCGCTCGGCCGGATGGCCGCTCCCGTCCGGCAGTTCGCCCTCGATCACGGGCACCTGCCGTTGGTCGCGGTCGATGGCGCTCCAGGCCGCCTGGCTGTCACGAACCAGCGCCAACTGGCGTTCCCGGAGTTCGAACAGGGCTCCGACGTCGCCGGCGATCTGCGCCTCGATCATCTCGAGAAGGGAGTCCCACCAGGCGCCGCGGTAGGCCAGGCCGCCCGCCAGGACGCTATAGGGCGCCATGTCCTGCCCGTACTCGGCGATTGTCTGGTAGGCGAGGCCGGCCAGCGGGTCCTTCACGAGGCCGCGAATGGCGCTCAGCAACTGGCGGATCTCGCCCATGCGCGGCAGGTTGGTTTCCGAGTCGCGCTTCAGTCGCCAGGCGAGCTGGCGCACCTGTTCGCACTCGTCAGGGTCGAGACGGGGCGTCGAGGTCAGAAAGACATGGGTGTCGACGGCCTTCAGGAGCCGGTCGGCGGCATAGGGCCCCTGCATCCGGCTTTCCAGCAGGATGGCGAGGGCCCGCCCGGCGGGCTCCGGATCCGGCGGGGCGACGATGAGCCCTCCGCCGATTCCCCGCTTCATGAAGGCCACGCCGCGCGCCTCGAGGATGCGGGCGGCCTGACGCAGCACCGAACGCCCGACCTCGTGGCGGGCGCGCAGGTCCTGCTCGGACGCGACCAGGGCGCCGGACCTCAATCCGGCGCCCCGGATCATGTCCGCAAGGGTGTCCGCAAGCTGAACTGCGACGGGATCGGTGGCCATTCCTGCTCTACTTCCGTCCGCCGTTCCGGCGTCTCGGTCGGCGGACATGTGGGAGACGACGCCGTCCCTTCGGAGCCCCCGGGCGATCGAAACGACGCAAGCGCCGCCGACCGATATCCGATCCCTGGGCCAGCGGGAAGGGAATGTCGATCGGCGACGCTCGGCCGGGCGACCGGCCGGCGGTCAGGAGCCGAAGGCGTACCTCAGCTCCACCCCGAAGAAGCGGGGCTGCCCGTACAGATAGGTGGCGACGCCGAACTCGCTTGTGAGCTGATTATTGGTGCCCGTGACGTAGGTCTCGTCGGTGGCGTTGCGGATATAGGCGGCCGCGCTGACGCCCGTCCCCCTGATGTTGCGCCAGTCCGCCCGCAGGTCGATGCGGGTATAACCCTCCAGATTGGTGCCCAGGCTGGACAGCGCGACCAGAGGATTGCCGTTGGGCACATTGGCGGGATCGGTGGCGATGCCGCTCTGGTGGTAGATGCTGGCCAGGGCCGAAAGCTCGCCCATGCCCTGCGGCAGCGGGATCTCGATCCGCGGCGTGAAGTTCAGCTGGTGTTCAGGGGTATTGGGGAATTTGCTATTCGACAGATCGCCGAGCAGGGCGTCCGTGTAGCTGTCGTACTTGGCGTCCAGATAGGTGTACTGGAGCGAGGCGCTGAACCAGTCGGACGGTGCGACGGTGAGATCAAGGTCCAGCCCGGCGATGGAGCCGGCGGCGGCGTTGCGGGTCACCGTCGAGGCCGGCACCGTGGCCAGATTCACAAACCTCTGGATATTGGTGTAGTCGTCGTAGAAGACGTCGACGGCGTAGCGCACCTGCCAGCCGCCCAGGGTGGACAGCCCCTTCACTCCGGCCTCGTAGTCGGTCACCTCCTCGGGCTGGAAGAACCGGTCGGCGGGATTGATCGCGGTGCCGTTGAACCCCCCGCTCTTGAAGCCCTTGCGAACAGTCGCATAGACATTGAGGTCGCGGCTAAACTGATAGTTGGCGGCCAGGTTCCAGGTCGTGGCGTCAAAGGAAACGTACATCCTGGCGCCCGCGCCCGCGCCCAGCTCGGTCGGATAGGGTTGGAGCGGCGAGAAGAGGACAAAGGTCTGGGACGGTCCGCTGGACCTCTCATCCGTCGTCTTGCGCAGCCCGCCGGTCAGGGTCAGCCTGTCGGTGACGGCCCAGTCGATCTGGCCGTAGACGGCTTCGCTGCCCGACGAGGACTGGGCGATATTGACGGCCTGGATGACGCCGCCGTTCGGCAACAGCCCTGGAATGCGAACGAACTGGCGCGTGTCGAAGCCGTAGTTGAGAGGCGTTTTTGCGTCCTCGGTGAAGTAGCCGACCACCCCGTCGATGTTCCAGACGTTGAACTGGGCCTGGAACTCCTCGCTGGTGTATTTGGACTTGTTGCCGAGGGGATTGGTCACATGCAGGACCGTCACCGGGCTGCCGTCGAGGTCGTAGGACTGGCCTGCGGTGGAGCGTCGCTGGCTGTAGATGTTCTTGAACGTCAGATGGTCATTCAGGGCCCAGGTCGTGGTGTTGATCCATCCCTGACTGTCCAGCTTCATGTAGTCGGGCTCGTAGTTGGTGGCGATCGCACGAGGGCCGCGCGCCTTCTGGGCCGCAAGCGCGGCCTGGAGCTGGCCGTAGATGGGCTGGTTCGAATAGGAGGGCGCGATGACCGCCAGAGAGAGGCCGGACCCGGCCTCGTCCACATTGACGTCCTGATACAGGAGGGTGTTCTCGAAACCCTCGAACGGACGCGCGGTCAGGCTGATCCTCCAGGCCTCACGATGCTCGTCGTCCAGCTTGTCGCCGTTCGTGACATTGTCGGTATAGCCCTCGCGGCGCAGCACCTGGCCGGCCACGCGGAACATCAGCTTGTCGCCCAGGATCGGGCCGCCGAGACCGAACTCGAGGTCGCGACGCTCATAGTCTCCGAAGCGGCCCAGGACATAGCCGTTGAACGCCTCGCTGGGCGCGCGAGGCGCGAAGAGGACGGCGCCGCCGGTGGTGTTGCGTCCGAACAGGGTCCCTTGCGGCCCCTTCAGGACCTGGATGCCCTGAAGATCGAAAATTGCGTCGCCGAAGGACGGCACCTCCGCGAAATAGGGAACGACGCCCGGAGAATTCTGGCCGAACGCCTGGCCCTGCCCCCGGATCGAATAGGTGATGTTGTTGCGGTTGGCGGTGGTGTTCTGAACGCTGAGACCGGGCGCGACCTGGCCGAGATCGTTGGCGTCGCGAACCCCCTTCTCCTCCAGGACCTCCTGGCTCAGCGCGGTCACGGCGAGAGGCACCTCCTGCAGCCGCTCCTGGCGTCGACGCGCCGTGACGACGACGTCGTCGATGGCGGAAACCTGATTAGGGTCACTGGTTGAAGGCGTCGGCGACTGCGCGAATCCGAAAGTAGGCGCGGTCATACAGGTGGCGAACAGCAGGCCGGACAGGCCGATCCTGCGAATTGGGCGCGCGGAATTAGCGCCAGAAGCGTGGTGCGTCATCGTTCCCTCCAATGCCGGCCGCGCCCATTTTTGGGCGCTGGTGAGAAGGTCCCCCTGCCGTGCATTGAACAAATCAGTCTCACATGTGCAGAATATCGGCAAGAACATTCGTCTGAGGTCAGAATTCTCGTTTCTCCGCGAAAGCCGCTGCCTTCACCTTGAGGTCACGCATTGACGCGAATTCGGATTAGAGAATGATTGACTGATTTCAGAACACGCGGATAGATGAGGCGATCGGCCGGAGAGCCAGAACCCAAAACCAGTCACACATTAGGATGAGCGCCCATGTCGGACCCGGCTGAAACCCCCGCCCTGGACACCCGCGGCTACGCCGTCCGGGACCCCTATTTCGGCGCGCCCTACATCGACCGCGACGAATGGCGCGAGGCCCCCTACCCCCATCGCAACATCCACGGCGGCTTCGAGAACACAGACACCCGTTTCACCTTCTACTTCCCCGCCGAGGAGGAATGGGGCGGCCGGATGTATCATCCGCTCGAAGGCGCCCACGCCGGCCATGAAGAAGCCTTCGCCGGCGCGATGGGCGCCCTGCTCGGCGGCCTCGACATGATGGTCAAGCTCGGCGGCTACATGGTCGAATCCAACTCGGGCCATATCGGCGACGACGTCGATCCGCGCGCCGGGATCGATCCCGGGCTCTACGGCTATCGCGCCAGCGTCGAGAGCGCGCGCTTTTCCAAATTCGTCTGCCGCCAGGTTTTCGGCCGCGAGCCCGACTACAGCTATGTCTGGGGCGGCAGCGGCGGAGGGCGGCGCTCGCCCCTCTGCCTCGAGTACGGCGACGGCGTCTACGACGGCGCCCTGCCCTTCATGGGCGGCGGCAATGTGGAGCCGCACGGCACCAATGCGCGCGTCCGCAGTGAACAGCCCTTCTCGTTCGGCAGCATGTTCAACGTCCAGCGCCTCTTGCGCGGCGACAAGCTGGACCGGGTCATCGACGCCATGGCGCCCGGCGGAGGCGGCGACCCCTTTGTCGGCCTCTCCCAGCACGAGCGCGAGGAACTGGCCAACCTGTACCGCCTCGGCTACCCGCGCGGCGACGAGTTCATGATCGCCAAGCCCATGGGCCAGATCTGGCTCTGGTGCTCGATCGCCGGCATGCTCCTGGAAGAGGACGCCGACTATTTCGCGCGCTTCTGGGACACGCCCGGCTATGTGGGGCACGACCGCCCAGAGGTGGTGGCGGACGACCTCATCGACATCGAATTGCCGATCAGCCGGATCATCACCGCCCAGGACCTGATGGGCGAGGAATTCAGTGCGCCCGAGTACGCCGATGCAAAGGCAATGATCCTGCTGATGGCGTCGAGTTCAGGGGCCTGGGACCTGCCGGTGGCGATCGAGGTCAAGGGTCTCGAGGGCGGCTACAGCACCGGCAGCGGCGTCCTGATCCAGAGCGGAGACGCGGCGGGCCGGCAACTGTTCTGCACCCGCGCCGTCGGCGACATCTGGTTCTGCGACGGCCGCGCCGACGCCAATATCCTGCGCTTTCGCGGGGTCGAGGTCGGCGACAGGGTCCGCCTCGACAACCACGCCTTCCTGGCCTTCTGCTATGCCTACCGGCACCATATTTCGGACGACCCGCTGAACGACTTCCTTCGCGTCGACGGCCGTCCCGTCTATCCGCAACACGGCGTGCCGGCCCAGTCGCCTCTCATGGGCGTGCCCTACTCCGGCCAGTATTCGGGCAGGCTGCTCTGGATCCACCACACCCACGACGCCTCGCTGTGGCCGCCCCAGGGCGTGATCTACAAGCGCGCGGTCGAGGACGCCCAGGGACCGGAGGCGGCCCGGGAGAAGTTCCGCCTGCAATGGACGCAGAACGCCGAACATGTCCCGCCCATGCTCCTGCCCAGCTGCGCCGAACGCGCCACCTCGACCTGGCTGATCAACTACATGCCGATCATCGAACAGGGCCTGGTCGATCTCGCAGCCTGGGTCGAACAAGGCGTCCCGCCGGCCGAGACCGCCTATGAGTTCGCCGACGGCAAGGTCAGCCTGCCGTCGTCGGCCAAGGCGCGCGGCGGCGTCCAACCGGTCGTTGCGGTCACCGTCGACGGCGCCGTCCGCTTCGACGCCAAGGTCGGCCAGCCGGTGACCTTCACCGCACAGGCCGAAGCGCCTGAAGGCGCCGGAACCTTCACCCAGGCTCAATGGGACCTGGACGCCTCAGGCGCCTTCGCCGTCGAGGCGGAGGTCCCGCCCGGACAGACCGAACTGATCCTCAGGACCACGACCCGCTTCGACCGGCCGGGCGTCTATTTCGTCACCTGCCGCGTGCGCCTGAACCGGGAGGGCGATCCGACGGCGCGGCGTCAGCTTGAGAATCTGGCGTCGGCCCGGGTCGTCGTCGCCTGATCCCAGGCCGGCGCGTCATCGACCCGCCGCCGCATCCGCCCCAACCGCCGGGACGGCCCGAACCACAACACCCAAGGGAGGACTAGCGTGACCTTATCTGTGAAATCCAGGCTTCTCGTCTGCGGCGCCGCCGCGGGAGCCGCCATCCTGTTTCATGGCTCCGCCGCCTCGGCGGGGACCTGCGAAACCGCGGCCATCCAGGCCGCAGCGCCGGCCGATACTGTGATCACCTCGGCGACCCCGACAGCGGCCCCCGTGCCGCACTGCCGCGTCGAGGGCTATGTCGTCACCACCAACCCGGGCCCCAACAAGGTCAATTTCCGGCTCCAGCTGCCGGATGAGAACTGGCGCAACCGCTACTACTTCATCGGCATGGGCGGCGCGGCGGGCTACGTCCCGTCGGACTCCCAGATTCCCGCCGGCAATCCGCTCGTGCAGGGCTTCGCCGTCGCCGGGACCGACACCGGCCATACCGGCCACATCCTCGACTGGAGCTTCCTGTCCGATCCCGCCCAGGCGCGCGACCATATCGACCGGGGCGCCCACGTCACTGCGGTGGCGACCCAGCAGATCACGCGCGCCTACTACGGCGGCGCGCTGTTCTATCGCTACACCTCGGGCTGCTCCGGCGGCGGGCGCATGTCCACCGAAGCCATCGAACGCCACCCCGAAGACTATGACGGCGTCCTGCTCGGCGCCCCTGGCGGCCGCAGCTCGGCGACCATGCTCGCCTTCATCAACGCCGCGCAGCAGATGGCGCGCGAGCCGGGCTCCTGGGTCTCCCCCGCCAAGTTCGTCATGCTCGACGCCAAGGTCACCGCCGCCTGCGACGAAATCGACGGCGCCAAGGACGACATCATCCAGGACCACACCAAGTGCAGCTTCGACTTCGACGCCCTGGCCTGCAAGGACGGTGATCGTCCCGACTGCCTGACCCAGCCTGAGCTCAAGAGCATCAAGGCCATCGTCGCCGGTCCGCGCAGCCCCTCCGGCCTCATCAAGGTCGGCTTCCCGATCTCCAACATGAGCGTCTGGGCCGGCTTCATGGGTCAGGTCCCCCCGCCCTGGTCCGACGCGGCCACGGTGGAGAACATGGCCCGCTCTTCGCCTGGCTATGTGATCGGCAGTTCCCTGGCCAAGGTGCTCTTCGGCCCCGACTTCGACGTGATGACCATGGACCTGAACGACCAGGCGACCATCGACGCCTGGTGGGAAGCGACCCGCAAGCTGGACTTCGGCGCCCCCTACAGCGCCAACCTCGCCCCCTACCGCGACCGCGGCGGCAAGGTGCTGATGTGGAACGGGGTCAGCGATCCCTGCTGCATCGACACCGAGATGGAGCAGTACTACGCCGACGCCGCCCGATCGGTCGGCGGCATGGATGATCTGCGCCAGTTCGCCAGCTTCTACCGCATCCCCGGCATGGGCCACTGCGGTTCGGGCACCGGCCCTGGCGATGCGCCGGACGTCCTGATGACCGAACTGATCAACTGGGTGGAAAAGGGCGAAGCCCCCGGTCCGGTCGTCGCGCACCGTGGCGCCGAGCGCCTGCAGCTTCTGTTCGCCGATCCGGCGACCAAGACGGTGTCGGGCGTACTCGTGCCGCCGCCGACCGGATCCTCGCGCGACTTCCTGCTCTGCCGTTACCCCGAGGTCGCGGTGTTCGATTCCGCCAAGGCGGGCGCGCCGGGCGCCGTCTACGACGCAGCGAACTGGCGCTGCAAGGCGGCCCCGCAGACCTGACCGCGACCGGCCTCTGAGGCGAAAACGCCGCTTCGCTCCGGCGAGGCGGCGTTTTCCGTTCTCTTCAGGCGTCGCCGACGAGCCCCGCAGGGCCTTGGCCCCGCCTCGGCGGGGACAGGCTCCCGCCGCCCAGGCCGTCGTCGCGCGCGCCGCCGACTATTACGATGGCTTCGACGCAGAACTGGGCCGCTGGTTCGAGACCTGCCCGGACCGTGCGGCCCGCACCGGCCTGACCCGCGGCTGCGTCACCCATGTCGATTTCGGCGCCCAGCGCGCGGGCGTCAAACGTCCTGCTTTCGGTCTCGGCGGCCCTGAGCCCCTGGCCCCCGGGTTCTTTCTGGGCGGCGCCGGCATTCATCCCGGCGGAGGCGTTTCGGGCGGTCCGGGCCGACTGGTCTCCCGGCGGGTCCTCGACTACCTCGCTCGCGGGGGCGCGGTCAGGTCATCACCCCGGAATGCAGCGCCAGCTGCCCCCCGTCCGCATTCATGATCAAGCCCGAGACATAGGCGGCGTCGTCCGACGCCAGGTAGGCGATGGCCTGGGCCTGCTCCTCGGCTTCGCCCATCCGTCCCAGGGGCACGCGCGCGATACGGGCCCTGAGCCTTTCAGGGTCCATGCCGTTCGCCCCGGTCGTCAAATCCGTGGCCGTGATGCCGGGACAGACGCAGTTGACGCGGATCCCGTGACGCCCCCACTCGACGGCCAGCGACCGGGTCAGGCCGACCACGCCATGCTTGGACACGACATAGCCGATCTGGTTCGGCACGGCCGCCAGGCCGGCGATGGAGGCCACGTTGACGATCGCCCCGCGTCCGGCCGGGATCATCGCCGCCTTGGCGACTTCCCGAGACCAGTAGAACTGGGAATAGAGGTTGGTGCGCACCACCCGGTCCCAGGCGATGAAGTCCTCCGCGGGAGCCACGACCGAAATCCCGACATTGTTCACCAGGACATCGATGCGACCGCAGCCCCGCATGACCTCGGCGACCGCCTCGGCGGCGAAGGTCTCGTCGGCGGCGTCGCCCGGCAAAGCCAGAGCCCGGCCGCCTGCGGCCTCGATCCCGGAGACGGCCGCCGCCGCCAGTTCCGGGTTCAGATCGTTGAGCGCCACGAACGCGCCCTGTCGCGCCAGCAGGAAGGCCGCGGCCCGGCCTATCCCCCCGCCCGCGCCGGTGACGACAGCCACCCTGCCCTTGAACCTGTCGGACGCCGGGTCCGGTGAAAGCGACGGGGTCATGCAAGCTCCGTGTCTAGCGAGGTGATTTCATGGCGGCGGGCGCGACGACCCGATCCTGGCCCGCGATCAGGCCGGACAAGACAAGACCGAGGCCGATCACGGCCGCCAATCCGGCCACGGCCTCGAACCCGCCGGTCCACTGGTGCAGCAGGCCGACGCCGAGCGGCGACAAGGCCGCCGGGACATAGCCTACGCCCTGGGCCATGCCGGACAACTGCGACGCCGTCTGGCTGTCGGCCGAGCGCAGGAGCACCAGGGTCAGGGCGAGAGAGAACAGGCCGCCCTGGGCCAGTCCCTGGACGACCGCCCAGACCCAGACGCCCGACAGGGGCGCCAGCAACAAGCCCAATAGCCCTCCCGTCGCAGCCAGCGACAGGAGCAGGGCCAGGCCCCGCTGGTCCGGCCGCCGCGCCGCCGCCGCCGGTATGGTCAGGGAGGTGGCCAGCTGGACCAGGATCAGAACGGACAGGACCAGGCCGGCGGTCTCGGCGTCGAGGCCCCGCTCGCGCAGGATGGGCGGCAACCACCCCAGGACACAGAAGGCCAGGGCCGACTGAAACCCCATGAAGAGCGCCACGCTCCAGGCCAGGGGGTGACGCCAAAGCCCCGGAACCGGCGCGGCGCCCGCCCTAGCCCCCTGCGCGCCGCTCCCCGCCAGAGGCAGCCAGATCAGGCAGATGACGACGACTGGCGCGGCCCATATCGCCAAGCCCAGGCGCCAACCGCCGCCAAGCGCGGTCTCGACCGGAATGGTGACCGCAGCCGCCAGGGCCGCGCCGCCGGAGATGGCCGTGACATAGGCGCCCGTCAGCCAGGCGGAACGGGCCTGAAAATCGCGCTTCACGAGCGCCGGCAACAGCACATTGGCCGTGGCTATGGCGGCGCCAGTCAGGATCGAAAACGAGAACAGGGCCCAGACCGGCCCTAACGCGCGACACGCCGTTCCCAACGCGATCAGCACGAGGGCGCCCAACAGGCTGCGCTCCGCACCCCAGAGCCGCGCCAGCTGCGGCGCCAGGGGGGCGAAAACGCCAAGACACAGAACCGGCAGGGTCGTGAGCAGGCCGACCTGCCAAGGCGCCAGACCTGTCGCGAGGGCGACCTCGGGCAGGCGCACGGAAAGACTGGCGAACACCAGCCTCAGACAGAATGCGGATCCGACGATTCCAACCGCCAGGAGGCGTCGATCGGGCCCTCCGGCCAGGCGCAGGGACATCATTCAGGCTCCGCCCCCTCCAACGACGCGAAAGAACTTCACCTCGTGACTTGCAAGTTATCATTCGACAGTGAGAATATGATTTCAATGACAGACACGCAAGGCAGGCCATGCTGATCGACGTCCATGCGCACCTCTTCACCCCCGGCATGCTGAACCGGCATCCGTTCTGGGGCCCCTTCATGAAGCCGCAAGGCCTGACGGTCGGGCATTTCTCCCTCGGCACCAAGCAGCCCGCCAAGGCGACGACCGATGCGGAGGCCGAGGCCAACCTCCTGGCGCGGATGACCCACGAGGCGCGTCTGGCCGTGATGGAGCAGCGCGGCGTCGACAAGCTGGTCCTGTCCACCCCCTCCCACGCCTTCATGTACTGGGCCGGGGAATTCGGGACCGAATACGCCCGGATCTGCAACGACGAACTCTCCGCCTTCTGCCGCGTCATGCCGGACAAGTTTGATTTCTGGGCCCATGCCAACCTGGCCGATCCGGAAGCCGCGGTGGAAGAGATCGACCGCGCCGTTCGGGTGCTGGGGGCCAAGGGGTTGTGCGTGGGCGGCACCAATTTCGACGGTATCCAGACCTATGATGAAAGACTGTTTCCGGTCTGGGCCAAGCTGGTCGAACTCGACGTGCCCATCATGGTCCACGGCTTCAATCAGTCGATCTATCTGGGCGAGCGCCATCACGAGGATCGGTTCGAAACCACCTCCATCGTCGGCGACTGCGTCGATGAGACCCTGTTCTTCTGGTACCTGATCTGCGGCGGAGCGCTGGACGCCTTCCCGAGCCTGAAGACCTACATCACCCATGCGGGAGGCATGGCCGTGTTCCAGCTGGGCCGCCTTTCGGAGCTGAACGGCGTCATGGCGCCGGACGCCCGCAACCAGCGTCCGTTGATGGACTACATGAAGAATTTCTACTTCGACCTGGACCTCCACCACCCGGCCCTGCGTCGCGCGGTCGCCGAGGTCGTCGGGGCCGACCAATTGGTCTACGGGACCAATTTCGGCGGAGCCTACGACTATGGCGACCTGACCGAGGGGATCGATCTGTCCGACAGCGATAGAGAGAAAATTCGCAGCGGCAACGCCATCCGCCTTCTCAAGCTCGACATGAGCCTACCGCCTTCAAGTCCATGATTTTCAAAAGCTCACGGCCCGAATTTTCGCGCCCGACGGCGCTCAGGGTTTGCTTTGACGGCCAAACGCCATTCGCGATAGAGAATAACTGAACAACTTCTATAGATCCGTTCAAAAAATACCGCGCCGCCTGCGACGCGCACAATGGTTCAACGAGGCCCCAGAGGACCTCGACAGGAGGAAATCACATGCTGATCGATCTTCACGCCCACGCCCCGCTGCCCGGCTATTACAATCAGGATCCCCACTGGGGCCCCTTCTTCGAGAAACACGACGACGGCCATATCCGCCTGCGCGTGGGGGAATGGATTCTGTCCCTCGGCTCTCCGGAACGACGCGCCGCCGTCAATCGCGGCGAGACGATGGAAGTCGCCGAGTTCATGTCCAAGTGGAATGATCCGAAGCACCGCCTGGCCGGGATGGACGCCCTCGGCCAGGACGCACAGGTCCTGTCGGTGCCCTCGCACTGCTACATGTATTGGGCTGATCCCGCCTTCGCCAACCGCTTCTCGACCAAGGTCAACGACACCCTCGCCGACTACTGCGACCGTTCGGACGGCCGGCTGATGATGTGGGCCACCGCCGCCCTGCAAGACCCGGTCAACGCCGCCAAGGAGATCCGTCGCGCCTGCACGGAACTGGGCGCCAAGGGCCTCAGCGCCGGCGGCTCCAACTTTGGCGGCATGGAGTTCGACGACCCGCGCATGGACCCGATCTGGGAGGTTCTGTGCGACCTGGACCTGCCGATGTTCGTGCACGGCTACAACCAGTCCGTGACCTGGGGGGCCAAGGCCAACACCGACAAGTACGAGACCACGGCCATCGTCGGCATGAACTACGATGAGACCAAGTGCTTCTGGTACCTGATCTGCGGCGGGGTCCTGGACCGCTTCCCCAACCTGAAGGTCTATATCACCCACGCTGGCGGCTTCGTGCCCTATCAGCTGGGCCGTCTGGCGCAGACCATCAAGAACCTCGACGTGGTCCACAACAAGAAGGATCTCGAGGAATACCTGCCGAACTTCTGGTTCGACCCCGAACTGCATGAACTGCCGATGCGCCAGGCCCTGGTGGAGGTGATTGGCGCAGACCGTCTGGTATACGGCACCAATTTCGGAGGCTCCGACGCGATCCGCGGCGACCTGACGACCGGCCTTCGGATGTCGGCCGAAGACCTCGAGAAGGTGCGCTGGAAGAACGCCGTCGACCTGCTCCACATCGACCTCGACAAGATGGGACGCGCCAAGACGCTCGTCGCCGCCTGACCCCGTCAGGCTGACGGCGGCGCCCGCGCCGTCGTCAGCCGCCCCCGCCCCCTTCGCCGCTGCCTGCAAACAACAGGACCCCCGATGCCTCGCCATGGCGATTGCAAGATCTGCACGATGCTGGAGACGGCTCCGCCCGAGAACCTGGTGCTCGACGGCGAACACTGGGGCGTGGTCGCCATGCGCGAGGCGGCCGGCGTGCTGATGGTCTTCACCCGCGACCACGACCAGGGCGTCGGCTCGATCTCGGACGCCGCCGCCGCCAGCTTCGGGCCGCTGATCAAGACCCTTTCGGCCGGCCTCTCCGCCTCCGGATTTGAAAAGACCTCGGTCATCTCGCTCGGCGACAACGCCGTCCATACCCACTTCATGCTCGTGGGCCGCAAGCCGGCGGACGCGCCCATCTTCGACAATACGCCGCTGATGGCCCGTCTCGCCTGCAAGGAGGGCGAGCGCGCCCGCGCCGTCGCCGGGCGCCTGCGCGACGGGCTCAAGAACTCAGGACTGACCGCATGAAACTCGCCCTATGCAGCGACGGCGGCGCCCCCTTCTGGGCCGTCGTCGACCCCGAGGCTGACGCCGCCCGTCCGATCTCCGGCGGGATCGCCGACTGGGGTCCCCGCGTCACACGCGGCGAGGGCGAAGCCGCCCTGAGGTTCGAGGGCCCTGCCCGCGCCCTGTCGACGCTGAGGCTGCTCGCGCCGTGCGAGCGGACCAGCAAGGTCGTCATCGCCGGGGCTAACTACAGCAAGCATCTTGTCGAATTCGGCGTCGCTGCGCCGACCCAGCCGATCGCCTTTCTCAAGGCCTTCGGCGCCCTGATCGGCGCGAACGATCCCATCCGGTACCCGCCCCTCACCGAACAGCTCGACTATGAGTGCGAACTGGTCGTGGTGATCGGCACGGACGAGATCGACCTGGACGACCCCCTCGCCTGCGTCCTCGGCTACACCGCCGGCAATGACGTCAGCGCCCGCGACCTGCAACGCAGCGGCCCGCCGGGCATAGGCATGGATCTCTACGCCGCCAAGAGCCAGGACCGGGCCACCCCGGTCGGCCCCTGGATCGTCACGCGCGATGAGTTCCCGGTCGGCAGCCCCGCCCTGCGCCTGTCCACCACGATCAACGGCGAAGTCCGTCAGGATGGAACCACAGCAGACATGACCTGGGATGTTTCAGCGCTGATCCGCTTCGTCCAGGCCCGGGTGAGCTTCGGCGTCGGCGACCTCTTGTTCACCGGCACGCCCGAAGGCGTCGGTCAGGGCTCCGGGCGATATCTGAACCCGGGCGACCTCGTCGAGGTCGTGCTGGAGGGCGTCGGCGCCCTGCGCAATGTCGTCGGCCCCAAGACCCTGGCCTGAACGACGGACCGGGGCCGACGAAGGCGCCGAGGCGGGCCTAGGCCGGCTTGAGGGCCCTGAGGACGGCGTCGATCGTCGCCTGAAGGCGCAGCGCCAGGGGCTTGCCGTCGCGCGCCGACACAATGGTCTCGCTCAGCGCCAGCCGCACCATCATTTCGGCAATGGCGTTCCGGTCCACCACCACGCCGATGTCGCGCTCCCAAGCGTCGAACACCGATTCCAGCGCCGTCAGAACCCGCGCAATGAAATGGTCGAAGTTCGACTCGAAATACTGCAGCACGAAGGCTGGCTCGACATGCAGGAACTGGGCCCCGCGGTGGGTTTCATTGTTGGAGACGCTGTACTTCAGAAAGGCGGCGAACCGCTCCGCCGGCGTCTTGCAGCCCGCCATGGCGTGGCTGAGCTCTTCGTCGGTCTCGGTGCGAAGACGCAGGACCACGGCTTCGAGCACCGCCTCCATCGAGGGGAAGTAGCGATAGAGGGTCCCGCGGGAAATCTCGGCGGCGTCACAGACCTCCTGGGCGGTGATCCGCGGCGTTCCGTGATTCATCATCACGTTCTGGGCTGCCGTGATGATGTTCTCGATCGTTCTGGCGGCGCGGGGATCCGCACGGCGCTTGCGGGCAGGCGCATCCGGCGGCGCGGCGTCTGTGAGGGCCGAACGCTCGACCGGAGCCTCCGGGCGAGCCCTTCTGGCGTTGACGGTCATACGTATCTTGCTCCGGGAGTTCAGGCGGGACCGTATCCGGTCGGGACCGATCACGCAAACCGCGCCCGCCTGTCTGGACGATATTTCGATACATAATAGTCATTTCTGTATAGAAAATTACAGGAAAATCCGCCTGTTTCACGCCTTGGAGGACCGTCGCACATGCATATCGATCTTAGCGCCAAACGGGTGATCGTAACCGGCGCCAGCCGCGGAATCGGTCGGGCGGTCGCAACGGCCTTCGCCCAGGAAGGCGTGCGCCTGGCGATCTGTTCGCGCAGCGCCGACACCCTGGAGGCTGTCGCCGCGGACCTGCGGGCCCTCGGCGCCGCCGACGTGATCGCGGTTCCCCTGGACGTGCGCGACACCGCTGCAGTGCGTGCCTTTACGGCTCAGGTCGCCGAGGCCTGGGGCGGGGTCGACGTGCTGGTCAACAACGCCGGCCAGGGCAAGGGTGGAAGCCTGGAAACCCTGGAGCCCGAGGACATCCTCGACCACGCCGACAATATCCAGGTCGCCCATTTCCGCTTCGCGCAGGCGGTGGTTCCGCACATGCGCAAGCAGAAGTGGGGCCGCATCATCAACATCAACGCCCTGGCCGGGGCCCTGCCGACGCCCGACGGCATTCCCTCGGTGACCAACCGCGCGGCCGGCATCGCCCTGTCCAAGCTGCTGGGACAGCAGCTGGCCAAGGACAATATTCTCGTGAACAGCCTGAACATGGGCTGGATCGACACCGGACAGTGGGACCGGCACTACAAGGAGATGCCCTCGACCATCAGCCGCGAGGAATTCCTCGAGATGGTGGTCAAGATCGTGCCGCTGGGGCGCTTCGGCCGGCCAGAAGAGGTGGCCCATGTCTGCCTCTTCCTGGCCAGCGACCTGGCCAGCTTCCTCAGCGCGGCGTCGATCGACGTGTCGGGCGGGCTCCAGGGCGCGATCGCCTACTACCCCACGCTGAAACGCGAGATGCAGGATCTGGGGCGAGCGCGCGAGGCCACGCTCGCCGCCGAGTGACCTAGTAGGCCTCGCCCTGGGGATAGAGCGCCAGCCGGGCGATGTTCGCCCGGTCCGGCTGCTCCAGCATGAAGCGGATGGCGCGAGCGATGTCTTCGGGGTCGAGCGCAACCGGGTTCTCGACCTTGGCTGCGGCCATCATCTTGTCGAACATTTCGCTCGAGGTCGAACCCGGCGCGATGGTGCCGACCTTGACGCCGGTTCCCGCCAGTTCGATGCGAAGCGACTGCGTGAAGGCCTCCAGCCCGTGCTTGAGCCCGCCGTAGACCCCGCCCGCCCGCGAGATGAGATAGGCGCTGATGCTGGAGACATTGATGATCGCACCCGACGACTGGCTGCGGAATTCGCGGGCGAAGACGTAGGAACTGCGCACCACCGCCTCGAAGTTCACACGGATCATGTAACTGACCGCGTCCAGGTCGATGGAGTCCATCGTCCCGACCGCCATGACGCCGGCATTGTTGACGACCACATCGGCGCGTCCGAACCCTTCCTTGGCCAGGCCCAGCAACTGCTCCGGCGTCCCGGCCTCAGCGATGTCGGCGGCCAGCAGGACGCTGGGCCCCGGCAAGGTCGCCGCCAGGGCCTCAAGCTTCTCCAGGCGGCGGCTGGTCAGGACCAGATTGCAACCGGCCCGGCTGAGTTCCAGCGCCGTCGCCGCGCCGATGCCGGTCGAGGCGCCGGTAAGGACGACCGTCTTTCCCTTCAGGTCCATTGGCCCGGCGCCTTCTTCATGCTCTCGATGGTGGGACGCATGTCGGCGACACTGGGCAGATGGGCGGTGAAGCCGCCATCGACCGAGAGGATCTGGCCGGTGACATAGCTGCTCAGGTCGGAGGCCAGGAAGACCACCATATTGGCGATGTCGCGCGGCACGCCCAGTCGCGGCACCAGGCAATGGCTGAGGAAGATGTCCTGGATATGGGCCGGCAGCCGCTGCTCCATACCGGGCTGGATGATCAGCCCCGCGGCTATGGCGTTCACCCTCACCCCCCTCGGACTATAGGCCGTGGCCATGTGCCGGGTCAGGGCGTTGATCGCCGCCTTGCTGGCGGCGTAGGCGAAGTTGCTCACGTCGCCGGACAGGGACTGGCCGGACGAGATGTTGACGATCGATCCGCCGCCCCGCTCCAGCATGGAGGGAATGGCGTATTTACAGAAAAGCATCGGGGCGCGGGCGTTGATCGACTGGACCTGGTCCCACAGCTCGACCGGCATGTCCGGTATGTCGAGGTCGCGCGAGGAGAAACCCGTCGCCCCCGCGTTGTTGTCGAGAATATCGACGCCGCCGAACGCGGCGACGCACGCCTCGACCGCCCCACGGATGTCATCCTCGCGAGTGATGTCCCCGGCCTTGCAGGCGACGTCGTGTCCCTGCCCCTTCAGCCGCTCGGTCACCGCTTCAAGTTCGGCCGCCCGCAGATCGGTCAGCAGGACCCGCGCCCCCTGTTCGGCCAGGGCCAGGGCCGTCTCCGACCCTATAGACCCCGCCGCGCCGGTGACCAGCGCGACCTTCCCATCCAATAACGCCATACCCTCGCCTCCCTCTCGTCGTCGGCTTCAGCCGCCCTGTTGTTCCATTTCAGCCACGTTCGCAGGCCGCGACTGATATCCCGGCATATGCAGGCCGCCGTCGACATTGATCAGTTCGCCTGTGACGAAGCGGGACATGTCCGACGCCAGGAAGACCGCCACCGGCGCGATATCTTCTTCGGGATCCCCGTTGCGCTGAAGCGGCTTCATCGCTGCGACCCGCTCGGCGAACCCCGGCGAATCCGCCGCCATCTTCTGGAACACCGTCCCCATGGCCGCCGGCGACAGCAGGTTGACCCGGATGTTGAACCGGCCCCACTCGTGCGCCGCGCTGCGGGTCAGGCCGCGAAGGGCGGACTTGGTGATGCTGTAGTCCGAGTTCAGCCACGCCCCGGTTTCGACGTCGATCGAGTAGAAGTTGACGATCGAGCCGCCGCCCCTGGCGATCATGTGCGGCCGTGCAGCCTGCATCGCCCACCAGCCGGCCCACAGGCCGGAGTGCAGGGTCGCGTCGAGCATTTCGTCTGTCTTGTGCTCGAGAAGGACCTTGGGGCTCAGGGTGAAGGCGTTGTTGATCAGGATGTCGATGCCGCCGAACCGTTCGACGGTCGCCTCGACCGCGCCCTGGATCTGTTCCTTCACCCTGACATCGGCCTTGAGCACCTCGGCCTGACCGCCCAGCTCCTCGACCAGCTCCTGGCGAATCGTCGCGCAGTAGTCGTCATTGTACTCCGCCACCATGACCGAGGCGCCCTCGCGGATGAATTTGCGAGCAATGCCTCTGCCGATGCCGCCGCCCCCGCCGGTGACCAGGGCGACCTTGCCGTCAAGCAATCCCATCAGAGCAGTTCCTCGGGGGTGCGGACCGTGGTTCCGAGAATCGGACCGACCAGTTCATGCCCCCAGTAGCTGAGACGCTCGGCGTTGAGTTCGAACGGATCGCCGGGCCAGGGATGGGTTTCGGCGATCACCTCGACGGCGAAGCCGGACGGCGAGAAGTGATAGAAGGAGAAATGGGGATCCTGGGTGTGCTGACCGAGGGTCATCTGCACCGGGATGCCGCGCTTGTTGACGATGTCCCAGGTCTCGCCGACATCGCGCAGATCGCCCGTCAGCAGGCCCATGTGCTGGACCCCCATCCGACCCGGCGCATGTCCGTAGCCGATGTCATGACTGGTCAGGTTGTTGAGCCCGGCGCGGTAGAAGCCCGTCTTGCCCTTGCCCGCGCCCGAGCCGTACCACTGGAAGCCCATGATGTTGATCAGGAAATCATCCAGCTCCGGTCCGTATTCCGGGGTGATCACCACGACATGGCCGAAGCCGCGGCCATGGGTGTTGAAGCCGCCGTGGCGGCGTCCGGGAATGAAGGAGTCGGGCTCGCCCTTCTGGCCGTAGAAGAGTTCGTACTGGTAGCCCACGGGGTCCTTGAACCGGACCACGTCGCGCACAGCACGGCGCGTCCGAAGATCGTCCGTCCCGTACTCCACAGCTATGCCGGCGTCCTCGAGCTTCTTGACGGCCTTCTCGAAGGCGATCCGGTTGACGCATTCCCAGCCGATATAGGCCAACTTGTCGATGGGGCCCGGCTGGAAGGCGAACCGATAGCGGCGGTCGTCCATACGCAGATAGAGGGACTCCGGCTCGTCCTCGGGCGACGGGGCGACAGCGAGGCCGAGCACCTCGGGGCCATAGGTGCGCCAGGCGCTGATATTGGGGCTTTCAAAGCCGAGATAGCCGATGCCGCGGATATCCATTGTCCTGATCCTTGTCTTGCAGGTTTTTCAGCAGGCGGTGGTGCCGCCGTCGATGATGAAGTCGGCGCCGGTGATGAAGGCGGCCTCGTCGCTGGCCAGGAAGGCGGCCATGCCGACGACGTCTTCCGGTTCACCGGGCCGGCCGAGCGGAATTCCGCTGGTCAGCTGGGCGCGCACCGCCGGATTCTCGACAAAGGCGCGCGTGCCGGGGGTGATGATGAAGCCCGGGCTGATGCTGTTGGCGCGCACGCCGTGGACAGCCCCCTCCAGCGCCGCCTGGCGCGTCAGGGCGATGATCCCGCCCTTGGTGGCGTTGTGGGCCGCGGTGCCGTTGCCGCGCGACCCCTGCCATCCGGCGGTCGAGGCGACATTGATGATCGCTCCACCCTGCCTGGCCAGATGGGGCCAGGCGAACTTCATGCTCAGGAAGACCAGGTCCAGTTCGTTGCGGATGGTGAAGCGCCAGTCCTCGACGGAGAGTTCGGCGATAGAGCCGAACCGCGCCGCCGAGGCGTTATTGTAGAGGATGTCGATACGGTCGTGCTCGGCGACGGCCTTGGCGATCCAGGCCGCCGCGCCCTCGGGCTGGCCGAGATCGCAGACCATGGTCGTCATGAGGCCGCCGGCCTCGGCGACCAGCCGCAGGGTCTCGGCGTCGGCCTCGGCGTTGACGTCGCATCCGACGATGACGGCGCCGTCGGCGGCGAACCTCAAGGCCGCCGCCCGCCCCTGGCCGCCGCCTGTGCCGGAAATCAGGGCGACCCGCCCCTCCAGCCGGCGCGTCACAGGGGGGCCCCTTCCTGAGCCGCCCGCGCGTCTCGGGCGTCCAGCGCCGTGCGGATGGCGGCGTGCTTGTCGCGGGTCAGGGGATAGGTGAAGGCCAGCCAGGCGCCGAGCAGGAACAGGACCGCCGACGGACCGGCGAACACCATCTCCAGACCGGATATGGCCTCCGGCGTATTGGCCGCCATCAGCGCGGGCTTGTAACCGACCAGGGCGAGGGCCGCGAAGGACAGGCCGACGGCCAGCGCCCCGCCCAGCTTCCAGCTGCTGATCAGAAGCGCATAGAGGACGCCGGTCTGGTCCGAGCCCGAGTCCAGACGAAGCTCGTCGCCTGCGTCCGCCATCATCGCCCGCGGCAGGAGGTTGAAGGCGCCGAACGACAGCCCCCAGCCCATCATGCCCAGGGAGGCGGCCAGGAGGTTTCCGTCAGGCAGAAAGACAAAGACCACGCTGACGACTGCGGCGAGGACGCCCGAAATCCCGAGTACGAAATGCTTGTCGAGCCGACGCGCCAGCCAGGCGACGGCCGGCACGGTGATCATGGCGGTGACGACCTGGGCGATGAGGACGACGCCGACCGCGCTTCGATCCAGCCCCTTGGCCGCCGTGATGAAGAAGACCAGCATCGCCGAGGCCGTGCCGAAACCCAGGCCGAACAACAGGTCGATGGCGGCGATGCGAAACACCGCCTTGCGGCCCACCACGGCCAGATAATCCTTGAGGCCGACGATGTGACGCTGGGTGACGGCCGCCGCCTCGGGCACCCGCCATGCGGCCAGGGCCACGGCGGGCGCCATCAACAGGATGATGATCCAGCCCATGAGCCGCGTCGGCTCCAGGCCGGTTTCGCCTAGCTTCGACAGGAGGATGGGAAAGCCCATGACCGTCAGGATGCCCAGCAATGAAGCAAACTGCAGCCAGGCGTAGACCCGCGACCGCTCATCATAGCTCGTCGCAAGGCCGGAGGCCAAAGCCAGCTGGGCCAGCGACAGGATCGACCAGCCGAGGAAGGCGGCCGTCAGGGTCGCGAGAAGATACAGCGGCCCCACGCCCGGCTGGGCCATGAAGAGCAGATAGACCGCCAGCATCAGCGCTGGCGCGCCAAAGATGAGCCAGGGCCGGTAGCGGCCCCAGCGGCTTCGCGTACGGTCCATCGCCGCCCCCAGCAGGGGATCGACCACGATGTCGAAGACGCGCACGCAGGTGAAAATGACGCCGATGACGGCCAGGGGCAGCCCCAGAACCGTGGCGTAATGCTCAGGAATCATCACCACCAGCGGCAGGGACAGGGCGGTCAGAGGAATGCCCATCAGCGACAGCGACAGCAGGCCTGGCGGCCTGCGATCACTGCGGGCGCGCGCCGTCGGGCTCGCCGCGACTGACGGGGCGGTCATCCTTCGACAGGTTCCACGACAATGGCCGCCTGCGGACAGGATTCGGCGCCTTCAATGGCCCGCTCGAGCAGCTCGGGCGGCACCAGTCCGGTGGTCAGAACCACCAGCCCGCCCTCGAGCTGATAGATCTCGGGGCAGATTTCCACGCACGTCCCGTAGCCGCAGCAGGCGCTACGGTCGGCGACGACGCGATGCGCGATCGCATTTGCACTCATCTTATTCCTCCGTGCCGGGCGTCCCTTTGGGACTTCTCCGGGGGCCAGCGGCCCGTCGTTCCTCAACAAATCGATGAGTTGCATTTTCTATACAGAAATGCCACCTCTGTTCAAAATTATGTGGTGCTCAGCGCCCAGGAGGAAAGACATGCTGGACCGGACACGGGCGACCCTTTCAGATGGGACGACCATCGACGACCTGATCAACATCGAGACGCGGGAAGTTGAGCTCAGGGCGATCTCGGACCCCGAGCTCTACGACATCGAGATGCGCAAGGTCTTCGGCAAGACCTGGCTGCTGCTGGGCCACGAAAGCGAGATTCCCAATCCCGGCGACTTCATCACTCGCCTGATGGGGTCTGATCCGGTTCTGATCACGCGCCAGAAGGACGGCTCGATCCGGGTGATGCTGAACGTCTGCCCCCACCGCGGCATGCGCGTCTGCACGGCCGACGCCGGCAACGCCAAGGTCCACACCTGCATCTATCACGGCTGGGCCTTCAAGAATGACGGCGACTTCATCGGCGCCCCCGTGGCCGGCGAGAAGATGCACGGCGACATCCTGCCCAAGGAAAAGCTCGGCCTGACCCAGGCGCGGAGCCATCTCTACGGCGGCCTGATCTTCGCCACCTGGAACCTGGAAGGCCCTTCGTTCGACGAGTTCCTCGGCGAGATGAAGTGGTATTACGACATGCTGTTCTGCCGGACGGACAAGGGCCTGGAGGCCCTCGGCCCGCCGCAGCGCTTCACGATCAAGGCCAATTGGAAGACGGCCTGCGAGCAGTCCGCCTCCGACGGCTTCCACACCCTGACCCTGCACCGCTGGCTCGGCGAGTTCGCCAAGTTCGGCGACGGCGACCTGACCACCTCCATGTACGGCACGGAAGTCAGTTCGCTCCAGGGCCACTCCCTGCGTTGCATGCCCGTGGCCAACAAGTTCAAGCAGGCGGCGGGCTTCCGCGACGGCAATCTGACGCTGGAGGAGAAGCTGGCCATCGTGCCGCCGCCCGGCATCACCAAGGAGATGCTTCCCGAGCTGATCCGGAACCTGTCTCCGGAACAGCTGGGCCTTCTGGTCGACAGCCCGCCCCAGGTCGGAGGCATGTTCCCCAACGTCCTGATCGCCTTCATCTACGTGCCGCAACCCGACGGCGAGATCATCGGCCTGACCTCGCTGCACACCTATATTCCCAAGGGTCCGGACGAGTTGGAGTTCTGCAACTACATCCTGGCCGAAAAGGACGCGCCCGAAGAACACAAGCAGAAGGCGCTGCAGTTCGCTGTGCGCATGCTGGGCACCTCCGGCATGGTCGAACAGGACGATTCCGACACCTGGCCGCACATCACCCAGACCGCCAAGGGCGCCGCCGCGCGCCACGTTACCATGAAATACCAGGCCGTCTGCACCACGCCGCCACGGCCCGACTGGCCCGGCCCGGCCCTGGTCTACGAAGGCTTCACCAAGGACGACACCCAGTGGAACTGGTGGCTGGCCTATCGCGAACTGATGAACGCCCCCGCTTGATCATCATCATCGCCGCCATCATCAGGATCACAACACCATGACCATGAACGCCGTCATCCCGACCGACGTAAGCGTCGCCTCGGACGCCCCCTTCCGCCCCAAGCGCGTGCCGGTAGGCTCGCCCGCCTATAATGAGATCACCGAGTTCCTCTATGAGGAAGCCTGGCTCCTGGACGAGATCCGCCTGGCCGAATGGGTGGCCCGGCTCGATGTCGACCTGCGCTACACCTGCCCGGTGCGCCAGACCCGCCCCCTGCACCAGCAGGCCCAGTCAATCGTGCGCACGGTGATGCATTTCGACGAAACCTACGCCTCGATCCGGGGCCGCGTCGGCCGCATCACCGACACCCGCAGCGCCTGGGCCGAAGACCCCCCGTCGCGCACCCGCAGGCTGGTGACCAACATCCTCGTGGACGCCACCGACGATCCCGACGAGTTCGAGGTGAAGAGCTATCTGCTCTGCAGCCGCAGCCGGTTCGAGGAAACCAACCTGCTGTTCCTCAGCTGCGTCCGCCACGATCTGCTGCGCCGCTACGACGACGGCATCAAGCTGGCCCGCCGCGAGATCATCGTCGACCAGACGGTGCTGGGCTTCCCCAACCTCGCCATCTTCCTCTGAACCGACAGCGACGGGCCGCCGGCGTCGATCCCTCGGCGCCGGCCGGCGCGCGCCTCCCCCGCCGAACCAGGAGCTCTTCCATGCGCGCAGGCGTCATATCCGGCGACGGAGCCGCCCCGGTCCTCCAGGACTTTCCCGAACCCGCCCCGCAGGACGGCTGCGTCCTGATCACCGTGGACACCGCCGGCCTCGGCGGCTGGGACGTCCTCGGGGCCTATCGCCTCGGGGTCCAGTATCCCTGCGTGATCCGCGGGGAAGGCGTCGGCCGCGCCGAAGACGGACGACGGGTCTATTTCGGCGAGCGGTCCGTCGCGCCCTGGGGCGCCTGGGCCGAAAAGACGCTCGTTCCGGCCGCCGAGGTCTGGGATGTTCCCGACGACGTCGACGACCGCACCGCCATCACCATGGGCATAGCCGGCACCGGCGTCCTTGTGCCTCTGGAAGCGGCGAACATCCAGCCCGGCGAGCGCGTGCTGATCCTCGGCGCCACCGGGGTTCTGGGCCAGATCGGCCTCCAGCTGGCCCGAAATCTCGGCGCCGGCCGTGTCGTAGCCGCTGCGCGCAGCCAGGCCGGCCTCGACAGGCTGATGGAACGCGGCCTGGCCGACGCCGCCGTCGCCATGGGCGGAAGCGACGACGTCGAAAAACTGAAGACCGCTTCCGGCGGCGAAGGGTTCGACGTCGTGCTGGATCTGGTCTTCGGCCAGCCCTTCCTGTCCGCCGTCAAGGCGACGAAATGGGGGGCGCGTCTGATCACCATAGGCACCGGGGCGGGACGTGTCGTCGAACTGAACATCGGCGACCTCCTGTTTCGCACCCTCACCTGCATCGGCACGGGCCAGCGGCCGCCCGCCGACCGCGAAGCCATATGGCGCAGGCTGCTGGCGATGCAGAAGGCGCAGGCGATCGAGGTCGACTACGCCGATCATGAGTTCGCCGACCTCGCCGAGGCCTGGGCCGCCCAGGTCCGCGGCCCGCACGCCAAGATCACGGCCCGGGTGGGTTGATGCGGGTCGCGGAGGACAGTGAACGCCTCCGCGACCCGCAAGCCCCTGCGGCCTCAGCCGGCCGCCAGCGCGCCCTCGACAGCCGCGGTCAGCCGCGGATCGGCGGCCTCGACGTCCGGCGCGAACCGCGCGAGGACCTGACCGTCGCGGCCGATCAGGAATTTTTCGAAATTCCACACGACCTCGCCCGGTCCGCCGACGGGGACGCCATATCCGGCCAGGCGTTCGCGCATCGGGCCGTCGCCCACCGTCTCGGGTCGCAGCGCCGTCAGCGCGGCGTAGAGCGGATGGATGTCGTCGCCCTTCACGCTGATCTTGGAATAGAGGGGAAAGGTGACGTCGTAGCTGGTCCGGCAGAAGCCGGCGATCTCGTCGTCAGCGCCCGGCTCCTGGCCGTTGAAGTTGTTGGCGGGAAAGGCCAGCACCTCGAAACCGGCCGCCTGATGGACGCGGTAGAGGTCTTCCAGGCCTTCATATTGAGGCGTCAGGCCGCACTTCGAGGCGACGTTGACGATCAGCAGGACCCGGCCGGCGTGGTCCGCCAGGCTGTCGGTCTGTCCATCGATGCGGGTCAGGGGAATGGCGGAGATCGCAGGGCTCATCGGGGGGCAATCCTTGTCGCGCGAGGATCATGGCTCGCACCGGCAAGCCTAGCCCATTCCTCCGGACGCCGCTGCCGCAAACGCCGTTCCACTGGCCGAAAACAAGGAGCGACCGCCCCGTGAACCGCACGCCCGTCGATATCGTCAGCGCCTTCCTCGACGCCTGGTCCGAAGGTCCGGAGCCCCTCGAAAAGGCCTTGCGCGCCCTGTTCCGGCCCGACACGCGATGGACCAATATGGGTCTGTCCGAAACCATAGGCGTCGAAGAGGCCCTCGCCCTGGGCGCGCGCTTCGAAGCGGCCATGGGCTATGCGAAGATCCTGGTCGACACCGTCCATATCGCCGCCTGCGGCAACATCGTCCTGACCGAGCGGATCGACCGCCTCGTCGCCGCGGACGGTCGGGAGATCGCCGCCTTTTCCATCGCGGGCGTCTTTGAACTGGACGACGACGGCAAGCTTGTTCGCTGGCGCGACTACACGGACCCATCCGCGATCGCCGCCATTCACGGCCACGAGCCCGACAAGGACCGAAGAACGCCGATCGCCTGATGGACAAGTCCCTCAGAATATTATTCTCTATCCAAAACAGAGCGCGCTCGCATTCGCGAGGCGGGCCGAACCCCGGGAAGGACTATCGATGAACACCCAGCCTGCACCCAACGCCTCCCTCGCCGAAGGCTTCGCCCAGGTCGGCGCCCTGTTCGCCGGAGACGACGGCGATCTCGACAAAATCTATCGCGACCACCGCGCCAACAAGCCCGTCATGCAAGGCGACATCTGCGCCGAACTCGGGTCCGCCTCCTTCGCGGGCCATACGGGCCGGCCGATCTACACCATCTTCAAGCACGCCGACGTCATGAAGGTGCTGCGCGACACCAAGACCTTCACCAGCGGCATCCTGATGGAAACAGGCCTCGGCCCCTTCCTCGACGGCCTGATGATCACGGGCCTGGACGGCGACGAGCACCGCCAGCTGCGCGGCATTCTGCAGCCCTCCTTCACCCCCGCGGTGATGGAGGAGTGGCGCGAAACCTATATCCGCCCCCTGATCCAGCGCTCCTTCATCGAGCCGCTCATCCCGCTCGGCAAGGCCGAGCTCGTGAGCACGGTCGGCGTCATGTTCCCGATTCACGTCGTCTACGCCGTCCTGGGCTTCCCGGACAACGACCCGGCCGCCCTCGAGACCTTCGCCACCAAGGCCCTCAAGGTGCTGGGCGGCATGGCCAATGATCCCGAAGCGAAGCGCGCAGCCTTCCAAGCCTTCCAGGAATTGTACGACCCCACCCTCCTGGCCGTCCAGGCGCGGCGGGCCTCGGGCGCCGAAGGTCCGGATCTCATCAGCCGCCTGATCCGGGCTGAATTCGAGGGCCGCACGCTCGACGATCATCAGATCACCAACTTCGTCCGCATGATGCTGCCCGCAGCCTCCGAGACCACCTCGCGCACCTTCGCGATCATGATGACCCACCTCTTCGACCATCCCGAGGTGCTCGAACGTCTTCGCGCCGACCGGACCCTGATGCGCAAGGTGTTGGACGAGAGCGTCCGCCACGACGCCGTCGCCACCTTCAAGGTGCGTGAATGCCAGGCCGACGTGACGCTGCAGGACGTAGTCATTCCCAAGGGCTCCATCATCTCCGCCTGCGTCGGCTCGGCCAATCGGGACGAGACGGTGTTCGAAAACCCCGACGTCTTCGACATCGACCGCAAGCAGATGGCGGCCTTCGGCTTCGGCTTCGGCGCCCATATGTGCGTGGGCATGTGGCTGGCCAAGGTGGAGATCGAGGAGGCCGTGGGCCTCCTGCTCGACCTGCTGCCGAACCTGAGGCTGGACCCCGCCTTCCCCCGTCCGGTCGTCCGCGGCGTATCGCTGCGCGGACCCGACGCGGTCCATGTGGTCTGGGACGCCCCCTAGGGCCTCCAGACCCGCGACACCGCGAACCGCTCCGCAGGGGCCTTCACCTCAGGGTGAAGGCCCCTTTTCTTGCGCTGGGGTTCGCCGACAGGGCCGCCTCCGGGCACGGGCGCGGCGCGGGCCCCAGCCCGCCGCGGTCCCCGCCCGATCCCTGCCCGGCCGGTGCAAAGAGCCCCTCCCTCAGCCCGTTCATGAAAAAACCGCCGACCGGGCTTCCGGTCGGCGGCGACAGTTTCGAGAGAGAGAGAGAGAGCTAGAAGCGCTTGGTCAGGGAGGCGCCGTAGGTGGTCGGCTCGCCGATGAAGCTTGTGGCGAAGCCGAGGCCGGACGAGTAGAGGTCAGACAGCTGGCGCACGTTGTACTGCTCGCCCAGGATGTTCTTCCCGTAGATCGCGAACTCGACGTCCTGCGCGTCGAACTGCATGGAGAAGCGGGCGTTCAACAGTCCGTATCCAGGCGTGCGATTCAGCTTGTTCGTCTCGGCGTAGAGGGCCTGCGTCGCCGCAGGCTGCAGCGGCGAGGCGGTGACCGGCCCGTAGTATTGCTCGCCGAGGTAGGCGTAGCCCATGTGCAGGGTCACGCTGCCGAACGTCGTGGGAAGGACCTGGGTGGCCCCCACGCTGAACTGAAGCTTCGGCAACTGCGGCAGTTCTTCGCCGCTCCGATCAACAGGGCAGATCGACGAGGCGCCGCTCGGCGCCGTGACGCAGCCCGGCTGGTTGGCGCCAGGCACGGACTGCTGCTCCACAAAGGTGCCGCTTTCGTACTCGCCGTCCATCAGGCTGATATTGCCGGCCAGCTCCATGCCCGCCCAGGGACGATAGGCGCCTTCCAGCTCCACCCCGTAGACGCGCGCGTCGCCCGCGTTGACGACATACTGGGTGCTCGCCCCCGCCGGAGTCAGGGCCGCAGCCTGGCGTTGCACATCCGACTGCCATGCATGGAAGACGGCCAGGTTGGTGCGAAGGCGTCGATCAAACCAGGTCGCCTTGAGTCCCCCTTCCACGTCGCGCACGTTTTCGGGCTCGAACGCCGGCAGACTGCCGGCCCGGGTGTTCCATCCTCCCGACTTCGAGGCGCCGCGCGTCTGGATATAGGCGAAGACATCGGGGGTCATCTGCCAGTCGAGACCCAGGGTCCAGGCGGGATAGTCGAACTCGACTTCCTGGGTCTGGGCGCAGACGCCGGCGACGTCGGGCTTGGCCACGCTGCAGGTGCCCGGCACGCCCCAGGTGCTGTAGTTGTGGAGGACGGTGTCGCGGCTGTCCCAGGTCCAGCGCAGGCCGGCGGCCATGCGCAGGGTATCGGTCAGTTGGTAGTAGCCCTGGCCGAAGACCCCGAGGGAGGTGTTGGTGACATCTGCGTAGTTCTGGCCGGCCAGTCCGGCATAGGGACGCGTCGCGGCGTTGTAGGGCAGGAAGCCGAAGTTCTGCGACCGGCTGAATTCGGCGCCCGTCTCGTCGGAATAGTAGACGCCCGCGATATAGTTGAAGCGTTCGCCCAGCGCGCCGCTGATCTGGAATTCCTGCGACCACTGCTCCGAGGAATAGCCGGCCCAGGTGGTCAGGATCGGAGCCGGCGTTCCGTCGGTGTCGATGACCCCGTCCGAGTCGCTGAACCTGTAGCCGGTGATCGATTTCAGCGTCACCGGGCCGATGTCGATCGACGCATCCAGCCCGAACCCGTAGGCCTCGACCTGGTTGCCCAGCGGCTTGTCGTACAGGGCTCGCACCTCAGCAGGCAGGGTTGCGAAGTTCGGGTTGTTCACAGGCTTGAAATAGCCGGTGGCGTAGCTGGTGTAGAAGCTGCCGTCGCGGTGAAGAGAGGCGTCAAGGAGCGGCGCCAGTCCGAACGGACCAAAGGATCCGGTCGGCCCGAAGACCTGGGGCGCATAGGCGAGAAGGGCCGTGAACTGGCCATTGTCCTCGATCTTGTTGTAGTCGCCCGACAACACCACCCGGGCGCGATCATCCTCATACTTGAGCTTGCCCCTGAAGAAGCTGCTGCTCTGATCCCAGACGTCCCGGCCGAGGGGGATGCTCTTGCCGTATCCGTCGCGCTCCCTGGTGCTGGCCACGAACCGTCCCGACAGGCGCTCGGTGATGGGAGCGTTGAGCACCAGGCTCGCGCCCATCTGGTCATAGCTTCCGGCTTCGATGCGGATCATTCCGCCGAGCTCGCCGGTCGGATCGGCGCTGATGATGTTCAGCGCTCCGCCGACGGTGTTCCGGCCGAAAAGCGTGCCCTGGGGTCCGCGCAGGACTTCAACGCGCTGCAGGTCGAGCAGATCGGTCAGTCCCTGCGAAGGGCGGGGGATATAGACCCCGTCCACATAGATGGCCACGGCCGGATCGTTGGAGACGAGGGCCTGCAGGTTGCCCTGCCCGCGCACGGCGACAAAGGCGAACCCGGAGGCGCTTGGAGCGCCGGTCGCCACGCTCAGGCTTGGCGCGGTGCGCTGCAGGTCGGTGACGTCTGCCACCTGGTTCCGCTCCAGCGCTTCCGCGCCGACGGCGGTGACCGCCACGGGGGTGGATTGCAGATTCTCTTCCGTGCGGCGCGCCGTGACCACGATTTCGTCAAGCTGGGTGGCGCCGGATTGGGGCGCGGCGTCTTGCGCATAGGCAGGCGCGGTAAGGGCCGTACAGGCCAGCAGCCCCAGAGCGCTGCGGTGTAGAGATCTGGACACACGTCGGCCGTTGGTGATCGACATCTTTAACCTCCCCGGTGGGGTCTATCGCCCCGTGTTTCACGACTGCCTGAAGGCGTCGCGTTGAGGAAAAACTAAACAGAATTTAAAATCTGTCGCAAGAATAAATGTCTCAGATAAGAATGGCGCCTTCACAATCCAGAACGGACCGGAGGGCCGAGCGCAGAGCCTCGAAGCCTGAACCGGCGGAAGTAACCGCCTCAGCTATCTGACTTTAAATACTTATCGGGCGCCGCCCGCAGGAAGAGAACCATGGACGAGACCTCCACCCTGGCGAACAAGAAAATCATCGTCACCGGCGCTGCACGCGGCATAGGCGCCAGTGCAACCCGCGCCCTGGCGGCGGCCGGCGCCATGGTCACGGGCCTCGACCTCTCGGGGCCGCCGGCGGATACCGCCCAAAGCCCGCCCTCAAGCGTCTTCGCCTACGAGACCTGCGACGTGTCCTCACGCGTGTCGACGCGCGCGGCGGTCGACCGTGCGGTCGCGGCCATGGGGGGGCTGGACGTCCTGATCCACGCGGCGGGCGTGCAGCGCTACACCCCCGCAGAGGCGATCACCGACGAGGAATGGGAGCTGGTCGTCGGGGTCAACGCCCGGGGCACCATGATCGCCAACCAGGCGGTCTTTCCTCACCTGAAGGACCGGGGCGGCCGCATCCTCAACTTCGCCTCGGCCGCCGGCGCGCTCGGCCTTCGTGGCTGCGCCCACTACGCCGCCTCGAAGGGCGCTGTCCTGGCCTGGACCCGCACGATCGCCCAGGAGTGGGGCCCCTACGGAATCTCTGTCAATGCGATCGCCCCCGGCATGTGGACCCCCATGTACGACGCCACCCGGGCGGGAATGACGCCCGAACAGCTGGAGGCGCACGACCGGGGCATGGCGATGATGATCCCCCTCGGCGGGCGGCTCGGCGATCCTGACGCAGACATGGCGCCCGTCCTGGTCTTCCTCGCCAGCGACGCCTCGCGCTTCATCACCGGCCAGACCCTGGCGGTGGACGGCGGCCTGATGATGGTGCGCTAGAGCCGCACGTCGAGGTCGGTCCTGACCCTGGGGGCGTCCTCGATGGGATTGATCAGGGCGCCGACCCCCTCGATCTCGACCCTGACGACATCGCCGGGCGTCAGCCACTGCGGATCCGGCGAGCCGGCGGCGCAGCCCGACGGCGTCCCGGTGGCGATCAGGTCGCCGGGATAAAGAGTGAAGATCGTCGACATCAGATGGACGAGATGGGCTACATCCCAGCGCATCTCGGCGATGTCGGCGCTCTGGCGCAGTTCGCCGTTGACGGAAGTTGACAGCCGCAGCCCCTTGCAGCCCGGCGGCAGTTCATCCGCCGTGACGATCTCGGGTCCGAACCCTCCGGTCCTGAGGAAGTTCTTGCCGGCGGTTACGGCGGAGGGAATGTAGTTGTAGGCCCGGACGCTGCCGTCGTTGTGGCAGGCGTAGCCGGCGACATGGGAGAGGGCCTCCTCGCGCGAGATCATCCGCCCTCCCCGGCCGATGACGACCATCAGCTCTCCCTCGTAGTCGAGGGTGTCGGACGCCTCGGGCCGCCAGAGAGCCTGGTTGTGGGCGACCAGTGAATCCGGCGTGCGAAGAAACATCCCGGGGAAGGATGGGACCTCCGCCCCCATCTCCTCGACATGCTTCATGTAGTTCTTGCCCAGGCCGATGATCTTGTCCGGGCGAGGGATCGGCGTCAGATGGCGCAGACCCTCGAGAGGGCGGCGCGCCGTCGCATTCGCCGACGCGGCCGCCGCCTCGGCGACGGCGAGCGCCTCCGGCCCGGCGGCCAGCAGAGAACGGATGTCCCGCGGAAGTTGCGGCGCGGCGATCGACAGGTCCACCACCTCTTCGCCGACCCGCACGCCCACGGTCGCTTCACCATTCAGTTCAAACGACAAGAGCCGCATCTCAGCCTCCTGAGGACCGGCCGCCGCCAGGACGCGCCGGGGATTTGGAACGCATGCCCGCGGAGCGCCCGCAGCATCTCTCCGGTCGCGCGCCGCATGGCGCGTGGCCATTCGCCGGCCGCTAGCGGGCCGGCTTGATGTCCGTCGTTTCGATATCCCAGGTCGTCGCGGTCGCGCCCTCGTCGCGGAGCTGGAACTTGAGCACCCGCCCTTGCGGGTTGACCGGTAGTTCCGGTCGGAACTCGATGTAGCGAGGAACGGCATAATAGGGCACCCGCTCGATCAACCAGCGACACAGCTCCGCTTCGGAGAGCGCGGCGCCCGGCTTCAGCTTGGCCGTCACCTTGAGGTCGTCCTCCTGCAGATTCGACGGCACCGCGTGAACCGCGACCTGTTCGATCGCCGGATGGGTCAGGATCGAGCTCTCCATCTCGAAGCTGGAGATGTTCTCGCCCCGCCGGCGCAGGTAGTCCTTCTTGCGGTCGACGAAGTAGAAGAAGCCGTTCTCGTCGAACTTGCCGATATCGCCCGTGTGGAACCACAGGTTCCCCATGACCTTCAGGGTGTCTTCGGGGCGCCGCCAGTAGCCCTTGAAAATGATGTCCGGCATCAACGGCCGGCACACGACTTCTCCGGCGACGCCGATGGGCACCTCATTGTCCTGGTCGTCGAAGATGCGGACGTCGAGCTCGGGCGCCGCCTTGCCCGAGGAGCCCTCGGCATAGGCGCCGTCAGCGGGCATGGAGGTCAGCAGGCCTTCGGTGAGCCCATAGACGTTCGAACCGATCTTTCGGGCGCCGAAACGGGTGCGCCAGATCGCCTTGATCTCCTCAGGGAAGGGATTGCCCTTGACCGTGTGGACCTGCCCGAAGCAGCGCGCCATGGCTTCATGATCGTCAGCGCGCGCCAGCAGCGTGCCCAGCGAGCCCAGGATCGACACCACCGTAGCCCCGGATTTTTCAATCGCCGGCCAGAAGCCGGACACGGAGAACTTGGGCGCAAAGGAGATGGTCGCGCCGACCAGCATCACCGAGACGACGCCTGTGGCGATGGCGTTCATGTGAAAGAGCGGCAGAGGCGTCCAGTAGATATCGTCCGGACCGAAGGGCGCAGACCGCGTCAGCATCCGCGCGAAATGGCACATCTGGTTGCCGGTGATCATGCAGCCCTTGGACGGACCCGTCGTGCCCGAGGTGTAGATCAGGGCGTTCAGGGCGCCGGGGTCAGGCAGGACCTCGAAGGCGCTGTCGTCGGTTCCACGATAGGCGTCCAGAGGCTGGATGTTCAGGCCTGAATCCGGCGCAGCCTCCCAGGTCCCGCGGACCAGCACCGTCTTCAAGGTCGTGAGCTGGCTTTCGATCTCGAGGAGGCGGGGCAGATAGCGGGCTTCGCACACCATCAGACTGGCCCCGGCGTCCTCGATCTGGTGACGCAGGAACTGGCCGATCAGGGCGGTGTTCAGCGGCACGCTGATCAGGGAGATCTTGTTGGCGGCGATCCAGGTCGTGACCGCATCGACATTGTTGTCGAGCATGGACACGATCGGCATCCCCGCCGTCAGGCCCAGATCCTCGAGCACGTGAGCGAAGCGGTTGCTCGTCCGGTCGAACGCCGCATAGGTATGGGTCTCGCCGCTGAAGTCCAGGAAGACCTTGTCGGGGTGCGCGGCGACCGCCCGCCTCAGGGCCGCGATCGGGGTGTCGCGGAGGCCGGTTCGCCATCCCTGTTCCATCGTGCCGATCATCGCATTCATCCGTTCATCCTCGATGCAGACGCGCTTGGCCGCCGCCTGCGGAGCCTGCCTCTCGACGACAGTCCGCCTGTTCCGTTCCAGCAGCCGCGGCGCCTCGCAGAGGCCCTGACCGGGCATCGCCGGACCAGGGCGGAAACTAGCCGCGCCGTTCGGCTCGGTCCAGAAGAATTCTGATATCAGGCCTTCATTCTATTTCCAGAACAAACCACCTCAACCACGATCTTCCCGCGCGCCTGACGCGACGCCAGGCGCGAAATCGCCCGACCACCCTCTTCGAGGGGAAAGCGCTCCCAGACCTGCGGCCTGATCCTGCCAGCGACGTACAGATCCATCAATGCGCGCATGTCGGCCGCTCCGGCCTGGGGATCGCGCGCCATATAGGCCCCCCAGAAGACGCCGATGATCTGCGCACCCTTCAGCAGGGTCAGGTTCAAGGGCATGGAGGGTATGCCGGCCGCAAAGCCGACCACCAGATAGCGGCCCTCCCATGCGATGGAGCGGAAGGCCGGCTCGGCGTAGGCGCCGCCGACCGGATCAACGACGACGTCAGGACCGGTCCCGCCGCAAGCCGCCCGGATCGCCTCGGCGAAGGCCCGGGAGTCCGTCGCGCCCATCTCGCGCGGATAGACCAGGCCGACGTCCGCCCCCAGGGCGGTCGCCGCCTCAAGCTTTTCCGCCGAGGACGCCGCCGCGACGACCCGCGCGCCCAGGGCCTTGCCCAGTTCGACCGCCGCAAGGCCAATGCCGCCGCCCGCGCCGAGAACGAGCAGGGTCTCCCCGGGACGCAGGGCCGCGCGACCGCGCAGGGCGTAATAGACGGTGCCGTAGGTGACCTGGAGCGCGGCCGCCTCGTCAAACGGCATGGAATCGGGAATGACGATGCAACGATCCGCCGACACCACCACTGTCTCGGCCATGGCGCCGAACGGCAGGGAGGCCGAGACCCTCTGGCCGATCGCCGGAGAGGTCACCCCCTCCCCCGTCGCGCTCACCACGCCCGCCAGTTCGCTGCCGGGCGAAAAGGGCCGCGTCGGCCGCAGCTGGTAGCGGTCCTCGATCACCAGGCTGTCGGGGAAGTTGACGCCGCAGGTGTGGACGGCGACCGCGACCTGGCCCGGCCCCGGAACCGGGGCGTCGACGTCGCAAATCTCCAGCGTGTCCGGACCGCCCGGCTTGAGGCTCTGAAGGGTTCGCACGACACGCTCCGGGAAAAATCCGCGGGCGCCGGCCGGCCCGCCATTCCCCCCTAAGCAACCCCCACGTGGCTGACAATGAATAAATTCTGATACGAGAAATCTGTTCCGCTTGCCGAATTACAAACGCTGATCTAGCTTCGCCGAAAGAGACGCCGTTTCAGGCGCGCGGAGGATATCTGGTGTCCGTCATCTTCAGCCTTTGGGCGACATCGCATTCCGCCCGCCAGGTCGGGACCTGACCATGTCGAACGCCAAGCCCGCGCCGCTCGCCAAGGGCGCCTGGTATACGCTGATCATCCTGACGCTGGTCTATGTGTCGAACTCCATCGACCGCACGGTGATGTCGATCCTGATCGAACCGGTCAAGGCCGAGTTCCAGCTCTCCGACAGCCAGCTCGGCGTGCTGACAGGACTGGCTTTCGGCCTGACCTACGCCCTGGCCGGCCTGCCCATGGGTTGGCTGATCGACAGGGTCAATCGGACGAAGCTGCTGGCCGCCGTCGTGACGATCTGGAGCGTCTGCACCTCGATCTGCGGTTTCGCCCAGAGCTACCCGGCGCTCGTCATGGCGCGCCTGGCGGTCGGAGCCTCGGAGTCTGCGGCCGCGCCGACGGCCATGTCGATGATCGCCGACCTGTTTCCCAAGGAGCGTCGATCGACCGCCATGGGGATCTTCTGGACCAGCACGGCCTTTGGCACGGCCACCAGTCTCCTGCTCGGCGGCGTCATCGCCGCCAACTACGGCTGGAGGGCCGCCTTCTTCGTCGCCGGCGTGCCGGGCCTGATCCTGGCGGTGCTGATCTTCTTGACCGTGCGCGAGCCGGCCCGCGAGCGAGACCTCGGCGGACGGGCCGATGAGCCCGCCCCCTCCCCCTTGCAGACGCTGCGCTTCGTCTGCGCCAATCCCACTGTGTTTCACGCCTTCATCGGCGTCGGCCTGGCCTCACTGGCCATGTCGGGCGTCCCGGTCTGGGCGGCGTCCTTCCTGGTGCGGACCCAGGGCTTCACCCTGCCGCAGGCGGGTCTGATGGCCGGCCTCGGCGTCGGCCTGTTCGGCGCACTGGGATCGCTCCTGGGCGGACCGATCGGCGACCGCGTCGTCAGGCGCTGGGGGGTCCAGACCCTGCCGGCGGTGCCGATGACGGCCTGCGTCCTCGCTTGCGCCTCCGGCCTGGTCTTCGCCCTGAGCGGCTCGCTGCTGGTCGTGGCTCTGGCCTTCATCGTGTTCGAAATCGTCTCGCGCGCCTTCACCGCTCCAGCTTACGCCATTCTTGTCACGGGCGTAGAACCCCGCATGCGCGGCGTGGTCGTCTCCTCGGTCCAGGCTGTGACCAATCTCATCGGCTACGGCGTCGGCCCCCTGGTCGTCGGCGTGGTCAGCGACCGGGTCGGCGGGCCCCATTCCCTCAAGTTCGGCATCGCCGCTGTGATGATCTTCAGCCTGTGGTCCGGCCTTCACTTCCTCGCCGCCTGGTTCGCCGCGCGGCGCTCGCAACGTTTCGCGGGCGAGGCGGCGGCATGATCGGCCGCTCCCGCGCGCCCCACATTTTCGTCGGAGCATGACGACCATGGCAGACGAGGCCTACGCCCCCGCCGTCCAGATCGAACACGTCAATCGTGTGGGCTGGATCATCCTCAATCGGCCGGGTCAGATCAACGCGATCAACCCGGCGCTCCGTCGCGAGGCGGCCGAAGCGCTCGTGCGCCTGGACAAGAATCCCGATGTCGGCGCCATCGTCATCCGCGGGGCTGGCGAGCGCGGCTTCTGCGCCGGCGCCGACATCAAGTCCCAGAACGACGCCGCCTCCCTTCCCGCGCTTCGCGCAGACTTGACGCCGGGCTGGATCGAGGTCCTGGACCAGGTCCGCAAGCCGGTGATCGCCGCCATCCACGGCTATTGCCTCGGCGGCGGCCTCGAGGTCGCCATGGCCTGCGATATCCGGATGGCTGCGCCCGACGCCGTCTTCGGCCTGCCCGAGACCGGACTGGGGCTCATTCCGGGCGGCGGCGGCACGCAGCGCCTGCCGCGGATCGTCGGCCTGGGCCCGGCGCTGGATCTTCTGCTGTCCGGCGACCGGATCGATGCGGCCGAAGCCTTCCGCATCGGCCTGGTGTCGCGAATGTCCGCTTCGGGCGACAGCCTGATCGATGAGGCCCAGGCCCTGGCGGAACGCATCGCCGCCAGGCCGGCCGCGGCCAGCGCCTATGTCAAGGAGGCCGCGCGTGACGGGTTGGAGATGGATCTGCGCGCAGGCCTCAAGCTCGAAAAGGACCTTTTCGTCCTGCTGATGTCGACCGAGGATCGCCGGGAGGCCGCCGCCGCCTTCCGGGAAAAGCGTCCGCCCGCCTTCACGGGGCGCTAGATGGATTCTCAACACCCCGCTGCGGAGGCCTGTCTGTGAGAAAGCTCCCCCTGCTCAACGCGGAGACGCGACCGTTCTGGACCGGCGGAGAGGTCGGCGAGCTTCGCATGCATCGGTGCGACGATTGCCGCCGCTACTTCCATCCGCCCGCCCCGGTCTGCCGCGACTGCACCAGCCTGAAAGTCGGCCCAGTCCCCGTTTCCGGACGCGGCCGCGTACTGACCTTCACCATCAACCGCCAGGCCTGGACGCCCGAACTCGCGGATCCCTATGTCGTCGCGATCGTCGAACTGGAGGAGCAGGAAGGCCTGCGCTTCCTGACCAACATCGTGAACTGCCCGGCCGAGGCCGTGGCGATCGGCATGCCCGTGAGCGTGGTCTTCGAAAGGGTCGAGGACGTCTGGATCCCTCTGTTCGAAAGGGCGACGTCATGACCGGAGCGCGGTTCCTCGAAAAGAACGTCGCCATCGTCGGCATCGGCCAGTCCGAGGTCGGCCGCCCCTCCTCCCGCTCGGCGATGCAGCTCACCGTGGACGCGGCGCTGGAAGCCATCGCCGACGCCGGCCTTCAGCCCAAGGATATCGACGGCGTCTGCTCCTGGCCGGGGGACAATTCCAACGGAAGCAGCTTCTCTCCCGTCGGTCCCCTGGCGGTGCTGAGCATGTTCGGCCTCGACTGCAACTGGTTCAGCGGAGGCTATGAGGCGGCCGGGCCGCTGGCGGGCGTGATGAACGGGGCCATGGCCATCGCCTCGGGTATGGCGAACAATGTCCTGGTCTTCCGCACGATCACGGAATCCAGCAACCGCACGAGCGGCAGCAAGGATCAGAGCCTCGCCGCCAAGTCCGGTCCGCGCGACGGGAATTTCATGTGGCAGTGGTGCACCCCGTTTAATGTCCTGTCGGTGGTCAACATCACCGCCATGTACGCCGCGGCCCACATGGACAGGTACGGCACGACGCCGGAGCAGCTGGCGCAGATCGCGCTCAATGCGCGTCGCAACGCCCTGCTCAATCCCAAGGCCGTCATGCGCAAGCCCATGACGATGGACGACTATTTCAACTCGAAGATGATCTCGACGCCGCTGCGCATGTTCGACTGCGACGTCCATTGCGACGCCTCCACCGCCATCGTGCTGACACGCCGTGACCGGGCCAGGGACCTGCGCAATCCGCCGGTCCGTATCGAAGCCATCGGCGCGGCGATGAACCAGCCCTATCTGTGGGACCAGATCGACCTGACCGCCAACGCCACCGCGGACGCCGGAAACGCCATGTGGGCGCGCACCGACTTCACGCCGTCCGATGTGGACACCGCCCAGTTGTACGACGGCTTCAGCATCCTGACGATGATGTGGCTCGAGGGCCTGGGCCTCTGCCCCAGAGGAGAGAGCGGCGCCTTCGTCGAGGGCGGCCGCCGGATCGCCTTGGACGGCGAACTGCCGCTCAACACCAACGGCGGCCAGCTGTCCGGCGGACGCACCCATGGCATGGGCTATGTTCACGAGGCCTGCAGCCAGTTGTGGGGACGCGGCGGCGACCGCCAGATTCGCGACCCTCGCGTCGCGGTCTGCGCCTCCGGCGGCGGCCCTCTCGCCGGCAGCCTGCTTCTCGTCAAAGACTGAAGATCACGACCCGCGAGCGCCCGCGCGCCGCCGACGCAAGGAGAAAGACATGAGCCTGTACGACCTGCTGCTGAGCGGCGACCTGATGGTCCACGACGCTGACCACACCGCCGAACAGATTGTCAGCAAGCTGGACATCCACGGCCACGCCAACTGGCGCCAGGCCTTTCCGGGCCACCCCTATGTCGCCCACTTCCTGAGGGTGCACAAATCCCTCGCGGTCTCGCCGACCCGCGTCGAGCCCCAGGGCCACCTGGACTTCCCCAACCATGGCGACCCCATGTTCCCGGGTTTCCTCAAGAGCCTCGAGGACTTCCAGGGTCCGTTCCGCCCCATCAAGACCCACGCCACCGTCCTGGTGTCGGACAACATCGGCGGCGTCGTCGAGCATTTGCTCAGCAAGGGTCAGCCCTTCCGTCTGGCCCAATTAACCCCCGAGATGCCGTTTGACCGGTTGTGGGTCGGCTGCACCCCCGAAAATCCGGTCTATGAGCCCTCGGTCGACGGCGGGCTGTGCATCGAGGTCATTCCCCTGGCCGCGATCCAGATGCCGGCCGAAGCCTTCACCACGCCCCCGCCCCGCCCGCGCGACCCCCAGCCTGGCGACATGGTCCGGGTGGTCGGCCGCGGCTTCCTCGTCCGCGACCTGGACGACGTCCTTCGCCGTCTCGACCACAACCTGGACCTCCGGCCCGCCGGCGCCGTCGAACAACTGAAGGGCGAAGGCTACAAGGTCGCCCGCATCGGCTTCAACCTGGGGACCAGCGCGACGCTGGACGTCATCCAGCCGACCCAGTGGGACAGCCCTTCAGGACGCTATCTGCACAACTGGGGGCCGGGCCCGCACTACATCCGCATCTCGGTCAACGGTCTGGACGCCAAGGCGGAGCGCCTGCGCGCCCTGGGCGTGAAGTTCGAAAGGATCGAGCACAGCGAGGCGGTCGACGGCGCCCTGCTTCGCGTCGACCCCGCCGAGTTCGACGGCGCGATCTTCGAGTTCTGCGAAGACCGGGGCTGACCGATGGCCCGCGTCGCCCCTCTGCCGCTCGACAGCCTGCCCGATCCCTTGCGCGCTGCGATCGCCCAGGGGACGGCGACGCGGATGCTGTCCAACACCCTGCCGGTCCAGATCTGGGCGAGACGACCGGCGGCGGCCGCCGCCTGGTTGGGCGTGATGGCTGAAATCCACGAACGGGGGGTGCTGCCCGAGCGGTTGCGCGAACTGGTGCGGCTCAAGATCGCCTCAATCACCACCTGCCCCGTGTGTCAGATCGCCCGCAAGTCAGACGACGTCAGCGAGGCTGACATCGTCGCCTGCAGCGACTGGTCGGATCCCCGGTTCAGCCCGCCCGAACAGGCCGCCCTGCGCTTTGCGGAACTGTTCGCCGGGGATTACTTCTCGCTCGGAGACGAGGTCTACGAGCACCTGCGGACGCATTTCACCGAAGAACAGATCGTCGAGCTTCACCTGTTCAGCGGCCTGATGCTGGCTGGCGGCCGCATGACCTATGTCCTCAAGGGCTATGAGGACGCTTCGGCTTGAAGACCCTGTTCTCACGGCTGCCGCCCAACGCCCAGGGCGCGATCTGGGTGCTGCTGTCCGGCGCAACCTTCGTCACCATGACCGTTCTGGTGAAGCACCTTGCCGGCGACTATCCCTCCCACGTCCAGAACTTCTATCGCCAGACCGGCTCCTTGATCGTCGCGATCCCCTTCATGCTGCGCAGCCCGCGGCAGGTGCTGCTGGTGCCGCTGGCGACGATGCCGCCCTTGTTCGTACGCGCCTTGCTCGCGACCGTCGGCATGATCCTGTTGCTCTACACCTACGAGGCCGTGCCCATGGCCGAGGCGAACGCCCTGTCCTTCACGCGCCCGCTCTGGGTCGTGCTGCTGGCTGCGGTCTTCCTTCGTGAAAGCATCGGCCCCAGCCGCATCGCGGCGGTGGCGATCGGCTTTGTCGGCGTCCTGATCATCATGCGTCCCTGGGGCGCCGGCGTCTCGCTCGGCTGGCCGCACGTCGCGGCCCTGGTCTCGGCCCTTTGCCTGGCCGGCACGATCACAGGCGTGAAGTCCCTCACCAAGGATCTGTCGGCGAGCTCCATCCTGGTCTGCTCGAGCATCATAGGGGAGATCCTATGCCTGCCGTTCGCCCTGGCCGACTGGCGCTGGCCCAGTGTCGGCGACCTGATTCCCCTCTTCCTGATAGGCCTGCTCAGCGCCGCCAACCAGGTCTTGTTCATCAAGGGCATGGCCGTCGGCGAGGCGGCCGTCCTGGCCCCCATCGACTATGCCAGGCTGGTCTTGTCGATCATCGCGGGATTGGTCGTGTTCGGCGAACTGCCGGACGCCTACACCTATCTGGGGGCGGGCGTGATCGTGGCCTCGACCCTCTACATCACGAACCGGGAGATCCAGATCAGGCGCGCCAGGATGCGCGCCGTCGAAGCGTCTCCGCCAGAAGCCGCCTAGCCGTCGCAGGTGAAAGCGGAAGGCGCGGACAGGCGACCGGACGGCGAGGCGCTGAATCGCCTCAGGAGGCTGCGAGCGTGAGGCCTGCGCCGTTGACCGCCATGGCGGCGTCCGACAACAGGAAGGCGATGGTCTCGGCGGCGTGCTCCGGCCGGACCCAGCCGGCGGGATCGACGTCGGGCATGTCCCGACGGTTCGCCGGCGTATCCAGGATGGTCGGAAGGACCGCGTTGACGCGCACCCCTTGCCCGCGCAGTTCATTCGCGAGACTGCGGGTCAACGCCATCACGCCTGCCTTGGAGGCCGCATAGGGCGCCATGCCCGTCGCCGGATCGGCCGCCGCCGCCGCGCCGACGTTCACGATCGCGCCGCCCTGCTTCAACAGATGCGGGACCGTCGCCCGGCTGACGAGCGCGGCCGTGAGCAGGTTGGTGCGGTACATCCGGTCCCAGGTCTCCGCCTCGCTGCCGACCACGGTCTGCCAGACGAATCCCCCGGCGATATTGGCCAGCCCGTCGACCGCTCCGAAGGCGGCGACCACCGCCTCGATGGCCGCCTCCACCGAGGCCGCATCAGCGAGATCGACGCCTGGCAGCACCAGATCCGCCTCGATCTCGAAGGACGGCGATGCGTCCGCGGCGGCGACAGCGACGTCGGCGGCCTTGAGCCGCGCCACGAGGGCGCGCCCCAGGGCGCCGGACGCTCCGGTGACGATGGCGGTGCGACGCATGGCGGGTCTCCGGGGTCAGGCGGGAAAAGGCGGGGTCTTCTCGCGCGCCATGGCGCGCTGAACGCCCGGTCGCGCGGCCATGCGGCGCGCCAGGGCGGAATAGTGCTTGAGCCCGGCGACCGGATGCTCTCCAGCGACGCCCCAGGCATAGAAGACCAGGGCGTAGGCGTCGGCGACCGACATCCGGTCACCGATCAGCCAGTCACGATCGGCCAGGAGGGCGTCGATCTTGTGGAGATTGGCCTCGAACCGGATCCGGCCTTCGGTTTTCAGGGCCTGATAGGTCGTCTCGTCCGGCGTGAACCGGAAGGGGGCGCGCGCCATACGCCCGGTGATGTGCACGGTGCTGGCGAACCAGGCGGTCAGGGACAGCATCCTCGCCTGATCAAAGGCGTCGTCCGGCGACAGGCCTGCGGCCGGCGCAGAACGCGCCACATAGTCCAGGATGGCGACATTTTCGGTCAGCAGTCGCCCGTCGGACATCAGGGCCGGCACGGAACCCGAAGGGTTCGTCTGGCGCCAGGCGACGACGGAGTCCGCGTCATGCAGCCGGATGCGGCTCGCCTCGAAAGCCAGACCGGACTCCTCGAGCGCGATATGAGAGGCCAGCGAGCAGCTCGTGGGGGCATAGTAGAAGGTGAGCCGGGACATGGACGAGTCCTCCAGTTTCAGGCCGCCGGCCGGGGCATGAGGTTTTCGTAGAGGGTCGCCGTCGCCAGTCCGCCGGCGCAGCAGATCGCTTGAAGGCCGTAGGTCTCGCCGCGACGTCCCAGTTCATGGATCAGGCTCGTCGCGAGACGGGCGCCCGTGGCCCCGAGCGGATGGCCCAGGGCGATGGCGCCGCCGTTGACGTTAAGCCGGTCGGCCCCCACCCCGGTCGCCTGCATCCACATCATCGGCACGCTGGCGAAGGCTTCATTGACCTCGAACAGGGCGATATCGTCGAACGACAGCCCCGCCATGGCGGCCGCCTTGCGGCTGGCGGCGATCGGCCCTTCGAGCATCAGGGTCGGATCAGCCCCCACCACGGCGGCCGCGCGGATACGCGCCAACGGGGTCAGGCCGAAGCGCCGCACCGCCGCTTCGGACGCGAGCAGGACCACAGCCGCTCCGTCTGAAATCTGGGAGGCGTTTCCGGCGGTGATGCGGCCGTTCTCGCGAAAGCTGGTCTTCAGCGTCGAGAGCTTTTCACGACTGGTGTCGCGACGAATGGTCTGGTCGGCCTCAAGACTGTCGCGCAGCCCGTCCCAGTCCTTCTCGCAAAGATCGGCGACCGGGACGGCGACGGTCTCGGCGCGGAAATAGCCCGCGTCGCTGGCCGCGGCGGCGCGTCGGTGGCTCTCTGCGGCGAAGTCGTCGAGGGCGTCGCGGTCGAAGCCGTATTTGTCGGCGATGCGCTCGGCCGCCTCGCCCTGGGACGTCAGCTCATAGCGGTCCGAGACCTGCCAGCCGAAGGCTTCGCCGTGGATGGCCCGGTTGGAGCCCATGGGCACGCGCGACATGGCTTCCGCCCCGCCCGCCACCACGAGGTCGCTCATTCCCGCTGCGATCTGGGCCGCCCCGATATGAATCGCGGCTTCCGACGACCCGCATTTACGATCCACCGTCATGGCCGGGATCGTCTCGGGCCAGCCGGCGCCCAACAGGGAGGTGCGGGCGATATTGGCCGACTGCTCGCCGATCTGGGTCACGCAGCCGAAGATGACGTCGTCGATCGCCTCGGGGCCGACGCCGGCGCGGGCGACCAGTTCGTTCAACGCGTGGGCGCCGAGCTGATCCGCCCTCACGCCCGCCAGCGCGCCGCGAAACCGTCCAATGGGCGTGCGGACCGCTGCGACCACATAGACGGGGTTCACAGTTGGCTCCCGCGCAGGCCGGATCCAGGCACGCGAAGGCCGTTTTCATACCGGTACACGCCCCAGCCGACCTTGCGGCCATAGCGTCCTGCCTTGACCATCTTGATGATCAGCGGACACGGGCGGAACTTGTCGCCCAGGGTGGCGTGCAGATAGTGCAGGACCGACAGGCGCGTGTCCCAGCCGGTAAGGTCGCCCAGTTCGAGGGGCCCCATCGGGTGGTTGAAGCCCAGGCGCAGCGCCGTATCGATGTCTTCTGCGGTGGCCGCGCCTTCCTGGAGCATCCACATGGCCTCATTGCCGGCCATGGCCGACATGCGACTCGTGGTCAGGCCCGGCGTCTCATTGACGACGATGGCCGTCTTGCCGAGTTGGGTCACATAGTCACGGCACCGGGCGACGGCCTCATCCGTGGTGGCCAGGCCGCGCACCAGCTCGACCAGCTTCATCTTCTGGACCGGATTGAAGAAGTGCATGCCGATGACCCGCGACGGGTCCTGGCAGGCGGCGGCGATCTCCGTCACGCTCAGGGCGGAGGTATTGGTGGCGATCAGGCCGGTCGGCGCCATGACGGCCTCGGCCTTGCGAACCACCTCCGTCTTGATCGTCAGGTTTTCCGACACGGTCTCGACCAACAGGTCGGCCCCCATGGCGCTGTCGGTCAGGCTCTCCGACGTCGAAAACCGGGCCAGAGCCGCCGCCGCCGTCGCCTCGTCCGTCTTCCCGAGCCGGACCCCGTCGGCGAGGATGCCGGCGACGGTCTTTTCAGCCTTGGCCAATTGTTCGGACGATACATCGACCAGCCGGACGTCGTGTCCCGCCGAAGCAAACGCATGGGCGATGCCGACGCCCATGAGGCCGGCCCCCACCACTGCAACCTTGGCCATCAATCTCTACCTTCTGTTCTGAACGGGCTCGTCGTCCAGACGCCCGGGGAGCTGGCCTGGACGGGGCCCGCAAGGCTGGGCCGCCCCGTGCGCAACGGACAAGCCGTCGCCTCAATGCTTCTCTTCTAGCGGGAAAGGATCGGCCCCAGCAAATGAAATTCTCTGTTGAGAACGCCATTCTGGAAATTTCAGAACACAAAGGCCCATCGTCGTCGCCATTCGTCCTGTCGAACGGCGTCGAGCGTCTCCCCCTGATGCGCGGCCTCGCGATCGCAGGGGGACGCCCTGTCGTGTCGGTTCTAGAGCGGCTTGAGGATGCGGTTGCGCAGCACGCCGATGCCCTCGACCTCGAGTTCGACTTCATCGCCGGACTTCAGGAAGCGCTGCGCCTCCAGACCGCAGCCGTTGCCGACGGTTCCCGACCCCAGAAACTCGCCGGGATAGAGGGTTTCGGAACGCGAGATGAAGGCGATCAGGTCTTCGAACTTCCAGTGCATGGCGCTTGAATGACCCCGGCCCCATTCCTCGCCGTTGACACGCGCGATCATGGTCAGCGCATAGGGATCGGGCATCTCGTCGGCGGTGACGATGCAGGGCCCCATGGCGTTGCCGGTGTCGAAGTCCTTGCCCTTGGCCGGACCCAGTTGGCCGATCATCTCGGTCGCCTGGGCGTCGCGGGCGCTGAAATCATTATAGATGGTGTAGCCGAAGATGTAGTCGCGAGCCTTGTCGACCGGCACGTCCTTGGCCGCCTTCTTGAGGTAGCAGCCGTATTCAAGCTCAAAGTCCATGGTCCGGGAATAGGACGGCCAGATCACCGTCTCCTCGCTCCCGATCACCGAGAAGCGGTTGGCCTTGTAGTAGATGGGCTGGCGGGCGAAGAGATCGAGGATTCTCTGCTCCGCATCGGTCGGCCCCGTGTCCTCGATCACCTCGCCCCCCTTGGCGCGGGCCCTCATGGCCCGCGCCGCCGAATAGCATTGGCGCAGGTGCAGTTCGAACGAGCTGCAGTCGCGCATCTGCGGCGGCGGATGGATCGGCGCTTTCAGAGTGACGGCGGACCGCGCGAAGACGGCATCGGCCGTAGCGCCTCTCACCGCCTCGGCCGCCTTGTCGAGCGCATTGTCGCCCCCCTCGATCAACGCCAGCATATCGGCCAGTTCGGGAGCATGCTCCCCGACCCTCTGCATGTGCGCCGCGGCGAGGTCGACGATGAGCGTGTCGCCCTCGACGAAGGCCCCGGCCCGCTTTCGGCCGGCCGCCTCGAATGTCACAAGCCTCATCTCTGGCCTCCCGTTCGCCGCGCGCCGTCAGAACGGCCTGAAGGTCACCTGAAGCATGATCTCACGCCCCCGGTTCACATTGCCGCTGAGGTCGGCCAGCCCCCCGGTCAGCGCCGTCCCTGTGCGAGCGGCCAGACCGGTCTGCGGCACGTTGGAGGCGACATCGACACGGAATTCTTCCGTGAGATTGCGGCCGATGAGGGCCACTTCCCAGGTCCGGTCCGCGCTGAAGACGCGCACCCCCGCATTGAGGAAGGCCACGTCGTTCTGCAAGGCGCCCGGATGCAGTTCCGGGTGGGGATTGTACTCGGACTTGTAGAGGGTATCAATGTTCATGCCCCAGTCGACGCCATCGATCGCCGTCGGCCCGCTGTAGGCGGCGCCCAGGGATCCCGTCCATTCCGGCGCATTGACCAGCCGCTCGCCGGCCAGCTGCTGACCGGTGTATCGGCCGGTCGACGGATTGAGCAGAAGATTGCAGCCGTCGGCGATAGTCTGCCCGATATAACAGGTGGCGAGGAAGTCAGTGTATTTCGCGTCGTTGTAGTTGGCAGCGCCCCGGATCGTGAGACCCTGAACCTGGGGCAGGCGGAGCGTGAAATCGGCCTCCAGCCCCTTGACCGTCGCCGCACCGGCGTTGTTGACCCGGATCACCGGCACCCCGCTCGAGTTGTCGAGGGAATTCACCTGCAGATTGGTGTAGTCGTAGTCGTAGGCCGCCAGGTTGAGGCGGAGCGCCCCGTCGAACAGCAGGGCCTTGACCCCGCCTTCGAAGCCCTGGGCTGATTCCGGCAGGTACATGGCGTTCAGGGGCCTGGCGAAGGCCGGACCCGTATTGGTCGCCGCCGCGAACCCGCCCGACTTGAAGCCTTCCTTGTAGGCGCCGTAGAGGGTCAGACGATCCGTCGGCCTCCAGGTCAGGGTCACTTCGGGCGAGGTGTTCTCGAAATCAGCCGAGGCTGGCGAAACCGGCTGGGGCACGCCCTCACGCGAGACGGCGAAGTCCTTGGATTCCTTGCTCCAGCGCAGGCCGCCCGCCAGCTCGACAGTGCTGGCGACATCCCACAGAACCTGACCGAACACCGACTGGGTCTCGCCGTCGATATTGTGCAGGAACAGCGGCGAGCCGGCCGCAATGGCGCGCGTATAGGTCTCCAGCTCGGAGGATTCGTAGAAGGCGCCGCCCAGGAAGTTGAAGGCGCCCGGCAGGTCCGACGACACGCGAACTTCCTGCGTGAACTGGGTGTAGCCCGTATTGCCGCTGAAGTCGTTGGCAGCCGCGGCGTCCGACGGCGCGACGGCATAGGTGTCGACCCGGAAGTCCTCGTTCTTCGCCCAGCCGGTCACTGACGTCAGTTTCAGCCACTCGGACGGACGATAGTTCAGCTCGAGCGAATGAAGCTGCTGACTATAGTCACCGGCCCCGGACGGATCGGTGAAGCCTTCGGGCGAGCCCACCAGGAAGGCGGGGTTGATATTGCCGTTGGCGTAGGTGGCGTCAGGACGGCAGTTGTCCACGGACAGGGCCTTGGCCAGGTCGGCGTTGGGCGTGCCGCCGTTCAGGACGGTCGCCTGCGGCGCCAGCTGGGGCGCGCCGTTCGGGCAGTAAATTCTCTGGAAGCCGCCGGCCTGATTGTATCCGATGCCCTCATTCTTGGCGTAGCTCAGCTTCAGGCGGGCGTCGAACCGATCGGTCGGCTCCCACTTCAGCGTCCCGCGGGTGAAGAAGAAGGTTTGCTGGGGGCCGCCTGAGGTCGCGCCCATCACCGATCCGGGACGGATTGCATTCGCCGCTTCCGCCGCCTGCCCCGCGATATTGTCGCGCCAGCCGTCCATGTCGGCGCCGTAGACGACCAGTCGGCCACCGAGGGTTTCAGTGATCGGCCCTGACACCACAGCTTCAAGCTGGCGCTCCTTGGCGCTGAATTCATAGCCGGCGCGAGTCTCGACCTCGAACGATCGGCCGGGATCCGCCGTGGTGATAGAGATCACGCCCGCCGGACTGTTCTTGCCGAAGAAGAGGGCCTGAGGCCCCCGCAGGACCTCGATCTTCTCCATGTCGATCTGGCCGACGCGCACCGCGCCGCCGCGAGACAACTGAACGCCGTCGATGTTGACGGCGACAGTCTGCTCGAAGGTGGGATTGGAGCCGGCTGTCGTTCCGACCCCGCGCAGGGATACGGTGCCGCCTACGCCGCCCGACACCTCGCCGACAGAGATTCCCGGCGTGACGGCGCGAAGATCCTGCAGGCTGTCCACCGCCAGGGTGCGAAGCTGTTCGCTTCCCAGCACCGTGACCGAGACCGGCACGGAGATCGGGGCCTCGTCGCGACGACGCGCGGTGACCACGACCTCGTCAACGCCGGTGACGACCTCGGTTTCGGGTCCTGTCTGTGCTGCGGCCGGGTCCGCAAAGGAAATCAACGCCCATGCGAGCGCGCCGCATGAAATGCCTGTCTTCACGTCCATCGTCTTCCCTCTCCCTCGCCTGCGGTCCCCGCGTCTTCGCGCAGGCGCCCTCAGGCCGACTCCCGGTCCGCGTCATGGCGCGACCGCGGGGCGATGCTAGTCAGAGATATCCCCGGTCGCAATCCATAATCTGACACCGGAATATAGTTCTACATAGCGAACTACATCAGGCAAGCCCCGGACGCGGGACCCTAGGGGATTTCCGCGCCGGCCGGCGACACCATGCCCACGAGGGTCCGCACGAGATCGGCGAGCGTCTCGTCGGGTTGCCAGAAGGGATGGGCGGCGTTTGAGGCCAGGGCGGCTTCCCGGGCGGTCATGACCGCCCGCAATCCGAGGCTGAGGAAGACCAGCCGTCGCTCGAGGACCTCGACAGGAGCCTGCGAAAGACGCCGGATATGGTCAAGACAGCGCTGATAGCCGCGATTCCAGCCGTCGCCCACGATGCGTTCGAAGTCCGCGCGGTTCTGCAGGCTGAAAGTGCTGATGAAGCGAAGATAGTCCCCCTCTCCGCCTTCCCTGCCGAGCTCGGTCGACGGCAGGATGAGGACCTCCATCACCTCGTCGAGCGAACGCGGTCCCCCGACGGCCTCTAAGGCGTCCAGTCGGGCGTTGCGCCGCTCATCGATCAGCCGCGCGCCGTCGATCACCAGTTGGGCGACTAGGTCGTCCTTCGAGCCGAAATAATAGTGCAGCGACGCGCCGTTGCGCTGCCCCGCCGCCGCCAGGATGTCGCGAACGGACACAGCGTCTACCCCGCGCGCGGCAAACAGGCTCTGCGCGGCCCGCTTGATCGTCTCGCGGGCGATGTCTGCCTTCTCAGCTTTCATGGATTGACGACCTAGCGCACTCATGTGAAATAAAACAACTGTTTCATTCTTTCGCTTTAGGACCGCCGTGGATCTCGACTTCACCGACAAGACCGTCCTGATCATCGGCGGAACAAGCGGCATCGGCCTGGCCTGCGCCCAGGCCTTCTCCGCCAGGGGCGCCCGTGTCGCCGTCACAGGCACCCGCGCCGACAGGGCGGACTACGGCGACGCCGCCGAAGCCTTCGCCCCCTTCGCCTTCTCGACGCTGGACGTCGCCAAGGCCGGGGCGGTCGAGGCGTGGACACCGCCCTTCGAGGCCCTCGACGTGGTGATCCTGTCGCAGGGCGCAGTGGAGTACCGGCGCCGTGAATTCGAGGCCGAGACCTTCCGTCGGGTCGTGGAGGTGAACCTCAACAGCCTTATGGCCTGCGCCGAGAAACTGGCTCCGGCGCTGGAGGCGCGACGCGGCAGCCTGATCCTGATCAGTTCCGTGGGCGGCCTGCGCGCCGCCCGGGGCAATCCCGCCTATTCGGCGTCCAAGGCCGGGGCCATCCATCTGACGCGCGCGCTCGGCGACGCCTGGGCGGGACGCGGCATTCGCGTGAACGGGATCGCGCCGGGCCTGATCGCGACCAAGATGACCGAAGTGACGACAGCGGATCCGAAGCGGCTCGAAGAGCGGCTCAGGGGCATTCCGCTGCAGCGGCTGGGACGACCCGAGGAGATCGCCGGCGCGGCGCTTTTCCTGGCCTCCCCGCTCGCGACCTACATCATCGGGGAGACCATCGTCGTCGACGGCGGCAGAACCCTGTCCTGACACCGAACAGACTGGAGACCGCCCATGGCCTGGGAATTCGAGACCGACCCCGACTTCGCCGAACAGCTCGCCTGGATCGACGCCTTTGTCCGCGATGAGGTCGAACCGCTCGACCTCATCCTGCAGAGCCCCTTCGACGTCGACCATCCGCTCAACCGCCGTTTCGTCCGTCCGCTCCAGGCGCAGGTCAAGGCGCGAGGCCTGTGGGCCTGCCACCTGGGTCCGGAGCTCGGAGGCCCGGGCTACGGACAGGTCAAGCTCGCCCTGATGAACGAGATTCTCGGCCGCTCCGTCTTCGCCCCGACCGTCTTCGGCTGCCAGGCGCCGGACTCGGGCAACGCCGAGATTCTGGCGGTCTACGGGACGCAGGCGCAGAAGGATCGCTATCTGCAGCCCCTGCTCGCCAACGACATCGTGTCCTGCTTCTCGATGACGGAACCCCAGGGCGGCGCCGACCCCACGACCTTCACCGCCCGCGCCGAGCGTCGTGACGACCACTGGGTCCTCAGCGGCGAGAAATGGTTCGCCACCAATGCGCGGTACGCCAGCTTCTTCCTGGTCATGGCGGTCACTGATCCCGAGGCCCCGCCGCATCGCCGCCTTTCCGTCTTCATCATACCCAAGGACGCGCCCGGGCTCGAGATCGTCCGCAACGTCGGCTACGGCGATCGCGATCCGGCCCACGCCTATCTGCGGTTCACCGAGGTCGCCGTTCCTCTGGATCACATGCTGGGCGGCCAGGGCGACGGCTTCGTCGTGGCCCAGGTTCGACTCGGCGGCGGACGCATCCATCACGCCATGCGCACGATCGGCAAGGCGCGACAGGCTTTCGACATGCTCTGCGACCGCGCCCTGGCGCGTATCAGCCGGGGTGAACCGCTCGCCAGCAAGCAGATGGTGCAGGAGAAGATCGCAGACAGCTGGATAGAACTGGAGCAGTTCCGCCTCCTGGTCCTGCGCACCGCCTGGAAGATCGACCGCGAGAAGGACTACAACCGCGTCCGGGGCGACATCTCGGCCGTGAAGGCCGCCATGCCCAAGGTGCTGCATGACATCGCCGCGCGGGCCGTCTACATCCACGGCTGCCTGGGCCTGTCCAACGAGACCCCTCTTGCGGCCATGGTGCTCGACTCCTTCCAGGTCGGTCTCGCAGACGGTCCGACCGACGTCCACAAGGTGACCCTGGCCAAGCAGTTGCTGCGCGGCCGCAAGCATTCCCAGGGCCTCTTCCCCGACTATCACGTGCCGACGCGACGCGCCGACGCCCTGGCCCGATACGGCCTGTCCGGCGACGAGGCGGGCCTGAAGGCGGCGATCGCATGACCATAGACCGTCCGCACGGACTGGAGCTCGTCGACCTTGAGGCCCTGGCCCGATGGATGGCCGATCAGGGCCTCGGCGCGGGCCCGATCACGGAGGTCGTCCAGCTGACGGGCGGCTCCCAGAACGTCCTGCTGCGCTTCCGGCGCGACGGACGCGAATATGTGCTGAGGCGCCCGCCGCTCAATCCGCGGCGCGACGGCAGCGACACCATGCGGCGCGAGGCGCGGCTCCTGCGGGCCCTGAAGGGATCAGACGTGCCCCACGCAGGCCTGATCGCCGACTGCCCTGACGCCTCGGTGCTCGGCGCCGCCTTCTATCTGATGGAGCCGCTGGACGGGTTCAACGCCGCCGTCGGCATGCCGGCCCTCCATGCGCAATCTCCCACGGCCCGTCGCGCCATGGGCCTGTCCGTGATCGAGGGCCTCTCGCGCATCGCTCTCGTCGATTACGAATCGGTCGGGCTCGGCGACTTCGGCAAGCCGGAAGGCTTTCTCGAACGCCAGTCGCGCCGCTGGATGAAGCAGCTGGAAAGCTACGACGAATTTGCGGGCTGGCCCGGCCCCGACGGCCTGCCTGACGTTCACGCCATCGGCGCCTGGCTGGACGAGCGTCGGCCGGAGACCTTCCGCCCCGGGCTGATGCACGGCGACTTTCATCTCAAGAACGTCCTGTTCCGCCAGGACGCCCCGGTGCTTGAGGCCGTGATCGACTGGGAGCTGTCGACCATAGGCGATCCCCTGGTCGACCTCGGCTGGCTGCTGGCGACCTGGCCCGGCCCGGGTGGGGACATGAGCCAGACCACGATCGTCGTCGAGCCCTGGGCGGGTTTCCCCGAGGCGGAGGAATTGGTCGAGGTCTACGCTCGGCTGACCGGCGCCGACCTGTCGAACCTGCAATGGTACAAGGTCTTCGCCTGCTACAAGCTCGCCCTCATTCTCGAAGGCAGTTACGCGCGGGCTTGCGCCGGCAAGGCGCCGATGGAGATCGGCGAGCGCCTGCACGCCAATGCGGTGCGGCTGCTGGGCCGCGCCGGACGCTGGCTCGATGAGGCCCGGTCATGAAAAACGCCCGCCGGAGGGTTCCGGCGGGCGTTTC
>NZ_JBJDPV010000008.1:0-96890 GCF_044901625.1 Brevundimonas sp. NPDC046655 | reverse complement strand
GCGGCGGTTTCCTCCAGCGAGGCCGCCTGCTGCTCGGTGCGGCGCGACAGGTCGTCGGAGGCCTGGCTGATCTCGCTCGAACCCGAACGGATGGCGGCGACGTTGGTCACCACCACGGCCACGGCCTGTTCCAGCTGCGAAATGGCGGCGTTGAAGTCGGTCTTCAGCTGTTCAGCCTTGGGCGCGACCTGGACGGTCATGCGGTGGGTCAGGTCGCCGCCGGCCATGGCTTGCAGGCCCTCGGCCAGAGCCGTGATGGCGACGCGGTCTTCCTCGGCCGCCTTGGCCTTCTCGGCCTCGACGCGAGCGCGCTCGTCCTCGGCGGCCTGGCGCTGGGCCACGGCCTCGGCTTCCAGACGGGCGTTGGCGATGGCCGCGTCCTTGAAGGCCGTGACGGCCGAGGCCATCTGGCCGACTTCGTCCTTGCGGCCCATGGCCGGAACGATGATCGAGGTGTCGCCGCCGGCCAGACGACGCATGGCCGAGGTCATCGACAGCAGCGGCTTGCCCAGCAGGTTGGTCAGCAAGAAGGCCATGGCGGCGGCGATGATCAGGGCCAGGACGACCCCGCCGATCAGCACCATTCGCACCGACTTGGCGACCGAATCCTGGATCTCGCCGTAGACACGGCTCTGCTGCGACTTTTCATCGACGAGGGTCTCGAGCGCGTCCTCGGCCGGGCTGATGTATTTGTCGGCCACGCCTTCGCGGCCGACCATGGCCACGGCCTGGGCCTGGGTCGCCGGGTCAGCGGAGAGGACGCGGCCCGCCTCGACGACGTTCTTGGCCCAATCGTCGGCGGCGACGCGCGCCGCGCGGACTTCCTCCTCGCTGGAGCGATCCAGCTGGGCGATCCGGTCCAGGCTCTTGTTGAAGTTCTCCCGGTGCGCGCTCAGTCGCTCCAGATAGTAGCCGTCGCTCGACAGCAGGAAGCCGCGATAGCTGCTTTCCTGGCGCGCCAGGTAGAATTTGGCCGTTTCGGCTTCACGCTGCACGGCCGACGCCCGCACCCGGTCCATGCGCGCTTTTTCCAGCGCATTGACCTGTGCGAACACCGTCACGCCCATGGCGACGATGGCCAGGATGACGACGGCGAAGGCCGCCATCAGTTTCCGCTCGATCTTCAGATCGCTCAACATGCTCATTGGTCTTCCCCCCGGAACTTTCTGTTCAATCGGCTCAGAGCGCGAACGTCAGGGCGCCCACCAGGCGGCCGTCGTAGTTCTCGCCCAGGGCGTGGCTGTCGGTGTCGTACCAGCGCAGGTCCAGCGCCAGTTTCTCGGTCAACTTGTGTTTCACGCCGACATTCCAGGCGGCGTATTCGGCGCCGCCGTCGGCGGTGCGGTCAGCGATGGCGGCGGAGGCCTTGGTCTTCGGACCGACCGAAACCGTGCCCTGGACCTCGATCCACCAGGCTTCCTTGGTCGCGGCGAAACCGTCGGGCGTATAGTTGACGCGCAGGCGGGTGCTGACCGGGCCGATCTTGCGCGAGGCGTCGGCCTGGTATTCCCAGTAGTTGGCGTCGACGCCGGCGCGGGTGCCCGGCAGGTCGCGGTTCACCACCGAGAAGTCGAACTTGTAGCCGGCCGCCTCGGGGCGCCAGCCGACGGCGCTGACGATCTCGGCGTCCGAGCCTTGCGACAGCTTGGCGGTGGAGACGAAGACGTTGGCGTAGAAGGCTCCGGAGGAGACTTCGACCGTGCCGTTGACGCTGGGATCCCCGGCGCTCTTGCCCAGACCCTTGCCGACATATTGGCTGGCGACGCCGACCTGGGCGCTGAAATCCGGAGCTTCAATGGAATGCGCCTGGGCGGCGCCGGCGCCCATCGCGGCGCTCAGGCCGACGAGAAGCGGGATGATGACGGCGCCGTTCTGGCGCTTAACGCAACGCTGTTCGAGCATTTTTACCTCAGTGATCATGAGGCTTTTCTGGCCGAACAACCGTAGATTTTTGTAAATCAGGAACTACGTAGAAATCCGCATCCTGTCAGAATTTGCCCATTCGACTCCCTGCGGAACCCAGGCCTTGGACCATGCCGGCGAGACAAAAGGGAACATCCTTAACGGCCGACAACCATTTTTACAGTAACCGCCATTTTTTTGCCGCCATACAGCTCGGCAACACGCCATCAGGATTAAGCAAGCGCACAGAAGCTCATGGTTAATGACCGGTTTGCGAAATGTGCGACCTATGTATAGAAGGCGCGCCTCGGCGAGATTCTGTAGATTGCACCTCCACAGCTTACCGTTCAGCAATCCAGAAGCGTGAGGAGAGATCCCATTCAATCGGCGATAGATAGCCTTCTGTCTCTCGCAAGCGCCGTATCGCGTCGGCGTTGGAGCGGGATCGCGCTGGCGATCATCGCGGTGGGCGGGGCGGTCGGCTTCAGAAGCCTGCTCGAAGGCCTGGGACAGTTCTACTATCTCCCCATGGTGCCGGCGGTCCTGATCACCGCCATACTGGCCCGGCGCATCGCCACCGGCCTGGCCATCGCCCTGTCCATCGCCGTCAACCTGACCCTGGTGCCGCGCGAAAGCCTGACCGACGCCCTGACCAACGCCCTGCTGTTCGCGGCGGTGTCATGGATTCTCGCGGAAGTCTGCTGGGCCATGCGCGCCATGCAGGATCGCACCCGCGACCTGTCCCGACAGCTGGCGGCCAAGGACGTCATGCTCAACACCGCCCTGGCCTCGGTGCCTGTGGTGACGTTGAACGCCGAGGGCGAGGTGCGCCACCTGAGCCCCGCCGCCTCCACCCTGTTCGGCCTCAACGAAGCCGCGGCCGTCGGCAGGCCCTTCTCCGAGCTGGCGTCAGGCTTCGATGTCGCGGCGATCCTCGGGTCCGGCGCGACCGGCGGGGCGCTGGAAGCCAGGGACGGCCACTGGACCGGCCTGCGTCCCGACGGTGCGACCTTTCCGTTGAGCATTCAGTTCGGCGTGGCGTCGGACCCGATCGGCGACACTCATGTGGCCCTGTGCCTGACCGATCTCAGCCGATGGCATGCGGCCGACGCCCAGGCCCGCGAATTGCACGCCCAGTTGAACAAGGTCTGGCGCCTCAACTCGCTCGGCGAGATGGCCGCCACCCTGGCCCATGAACTGAACCAGCCGCTGAGCGCCGCCGCCACCTATCTGCACGCCAGCCAGGTGGACATGGAGAAGGCTGGAGCCTTGGGCGGCAGCGCCCTGCGCACCGTCGAACTGGCCAAGGGCCAGCTGTTGCGCGCCGGCAAGATCATTCGACGGATGCGCGAGCTCCTGTCGCCGGAAGCGCGCCGCCTGGACAGCGAGCGCGCCTCTTCCATGGTCGAGGACCTGGGCCCCATCCTGACGATGATCGGCTCCAGCAAGGGCGTCGCCATTCGCATGGAGGTCGAGACCGGGAACGACCGCGTCCGGGCCGAGCGAATCCAGTTCCAGCAGGCCATGGTCAACCTGGTCCGCAATGCGGTCGAGGCCGTCGGCGAGCACGCCGCGCCCGAGGTGGTCATCGTCGGTCGCCCGACTTCGGACACGCACTATCGCATCAGCGTCGAGGACAACGGCCCCGGCATCGCCGAAGACCAGATCGAGCGGATCTTCCAGCCGCTGACCACCACCAAGACCGGCGGCATGGGGTTGGGCCTGTCCGTCACCCGCACCATTGTCGAAAGCCACGGCGGACGACTGCAAGTCTCGAGAAGCGCGTTGGGGGGCGCGGCCTTCTCGTTCACCCTCAACCGAGAATCGAGCGTCGAGAACGCATGAGCCTCCACTCCGTCTTCATCATCGACGACGACGCCGCCGTCCGCGATTCCCTGCTGATGCTGCTGCGCGGCGAAGGCATCCGGGCGCGCGGCTTCGCCAGCGGCGTCGACTTCTTCAAGAACCTGCCTGAAGACGCCACCGCCTGCGTCATCACCGACGTGCGGATGCCCGACATGGAAGGCGATGAAGTCGTTCGCCGCCTGACTCAACTGCGCGGCGCCGCCTGGCCCGTCATCGTCATCACCGGCCACGCCGACGTGCCGATGGCGGTGCAGATGATGAAGGCCGGCATCGTCGACTTCATCGAAAAGCCCTTCGATCCGCGCCGCCTGATCGAGACCGTGCGCGGCTGCCTGACGCGGCTGAACGCCGTCGGTCATGAGCAGGCGACCCGTGCCGCCGCCGAGCAGCGCCTGACCCGCCTGACCCCGCGCGAACGTCAGGTCTTCGACGCCCTGATCCACGGACATTCGAACAAGGCCATCGCCCTGGACCTGGACATCAGCCCGCGCACGGTCGAGGTCTTCCGCGCCAAGGTCATGGCCAAGATGGAGGCGGACAGCCTGTCGGCCCTGGTCCGCATGGGATTGGCGCTGGGCTAGGCGTTTCGTCGTCTTGCAGCCGTAGGCCTAGCGGCGCGTTATGACGGCTCCCCATGCGTCAGGAGCCGCCCATGTCCGATCCCGCCCGCCTGCTTCGTCATCAGGCCTATGTCGACGGCCGCTGGGTCGACGCCGACAGCGGCGCGTCTTTTGAAGTGACCAACCCGGCGACGGGCGAGGTGCTGGCCGCTGTGCCCGACATGGGCGCGGCCGAGACCCGGCGCGCCGTCGCCGCCGCCGAGGCCGCCATGAAGCCCTGGGCCGCGAAGACGGCGGGCGACCGGGCGCGCGTCCTGCGCCGCTGGTTCGACCTGATGATGAGCGAACAAGAGGCGCTGGGCCGCCTGCTGACCCGCGAACAGGGCAAGAGCCTGACCGAGGCCAAGGGCGAGATCGCCTATGCCGCCGGCTTCATCGAATGGTTCGCCGAGGAGGGTAAGCGCACCTATGGCGAGGTCATCCCGACCTATGACGCCGGCAAGCGGTTGATGACGCTGCGCCAGCCGATCGGCGTGGTCGGGGCCATCACCCCGTGGAACTTCCCGGCCGCCATGATCACCCGCAAGGTCGGCCCGGCCCTGGCGGCCGGATGCGCCGTGGTGCTGAAGCCCGCCAGCCAGACGCCGTTGACGGCCCTGGCCCTGGCGGTGCTGGCCGAGGAGGCCGGCCTGCCGCCCGGCCTGTTCAACGTCGTCACCGGCTCGGCCTCGGTCATCGGCGGCGAGCTGACGTCCAATGAGGCGGTGCGCAAGATCAGCTTCACCGGCTCGACCGAGATCGGCCGTCTGCTGATGAAGCAGTCGTCGGACACCATCAAGAAGATGAGTCTGGAGCTGGGCGGCAACGCCCCCTTCCTGGTCTTCGACGACGCCGACGTGGACGCGGCGGTGGCGGGGGCCGTCGCCTCCAAGTATCGCAACGCGGGCCAGACCTGCGTCTGCACCAACCGCTTCTATGTGCAGGCCGGGGTCCACGACGAATTCGTCGCCAAGCTGACCAAGGCCACTGAGGCCCTGAAGGTCGGAAACGGCCTGGACGAGGGCGTCCAGATCGGCCCCCTGATCGACGAGAAGGCGGTCAGGAAGGTCGAGGAACACGTCGCCGACGCCCTGGCCAAGGGCGCGAGCCTGCTGACCGGCGGCCAGCGTCACGCCCTGGGCATGACCTTCGTCCAGCCGACCGTCCTGTCGGGCGTCACCCAGGACATGAAGATGTGCCGCGAGGAGACCTTCGGCCCCGTCTCCGGCGTCGTCCGTTTCGAAACGGAAGAGGAAGGGATCGCCCTGGCCAACGACACCATCTTCGGTCTGGCCGGCTACTTCTACGCCCGCGACCTGAGCCGCGTCTGGCGCGTGGCCGAGGCGCTGGAGACCGGCATGATCGGCATCAACACCGGCCTGATCTCCACCGAGGTCGCGCCCTTCGGCGGGATCAAGCAGTCGGGCCAGGGCCGCGAAGGCTCCAGCCACGGCATCGAGGACTACCTCGAGATCAAATACCTCTGCATGGGGCTGTAGGCCCGATCAGTCCTCGGACGGCTCGGTCTCGTCCTCGCCCTCCGCGCGGCCGGCGGCCTTGGCGGCGCGCTTGGCGGCCTTGGCTTCGGCCTTGGCCTCGGCCTTCTTGGCCTCGGCGCGCTCGCGCTCCTGACGTTCAAAGCTGTAGTTGGGCTTACGGGCCATGGATGTCCTCTCGCGCCGGGGTCGCCGAACGGCGACGTCAGGTCTTCATGTGATGCCTGTCGCGGTCCACGACAACACGGAAACGCCCTAACGTCCCAGATTTCGCACCCCACACGGACGATAGACGCCGTTCGACCAAAGTCGCTCTCTCCAAAGCCCGCGACCTGCTGTCACTCTGCCTTTCGACGATCCGGCAACAGGATCGCGAGGAAACGGCCGCGACACGCGGCTCTAAAGGAAGGGACTGCCCATGACCGACCGCACCATGAGTGCGGCGGAGGGCGCGGAGCACACGGTCGACAAGAACGACCGGCTGGTGATCCTTGCGTCGTCCGTCGGCACCGTCATCGAATGGTACGACTTCTATCTCTACGGCTCGCTGGCCGCGATCATCTCCGCCCAGTTCTTCTCGGGCGTGAACGAGACCACCGGCTTCATCTTCGCCCTGATGGCCTTCGCCGCCGGTTTCGCGGTGCGTCCGTTCGGGGCCATCGTCTTCGGCCGCATGGGCGACCTGTGGGGGCGCAAGAACACCTTCCTCGTCACCATGCTGCTGATGGGCCTGTCGACCTTCGTGGTCGGCCTGCTGCCGCCCTATGCCGCCATCGGCATCGCCGCGCCGATCATCCTGGTGCTCATGCGCCTGATCCAGGGTCTGGCGCTCGGCGGTGAATACGGCGGAGCCGCCACCTACGTCGCCGAGCACGCCCCGCACGGCAAGCGCGGCTTCTACACCTCCTTCATCCAGATCACCGCCACCGTGGGCCTGTTGCTCAGCCTGATGGTCATTCTGGGCGTCCGCTTCGTCATCGGCGAGGAAGCCTTCGTCAGCTGGGGCTGGCGCATCCCCTTCATCGTCTCGATCCTGCTGCTGGGCGTGAGCCTGTGGATCCGCCTGAAGCTGTCGGAAAGCCCCGCCTTCAAGCGCATGAAGGCCGAAGGCAAGGGCTCGACCACGCCGCTGAAGGACAGCTTCATGAAGTGGCCGAACCTGAAGCTGGTGCTGATCGCCCTGTTCGGCCTCGCCGCCGGTCAGGCCGTGGTCTGGTACACCGGTCAGTTCTACGCCCTCTTCTTCCTCGAGAAGACGCTGAAGGTCGATCCGGCCCTGTCGAACATCCTGATCGCCGCCGCCCTGGCGCTGGCGACGCCCTTCTTCGTCTTCTTCGGCTGGCTGTCGGACAAGATCGGCCGCAAGCCCATCATCCTGATCGGCTGCCTGCTGGCCGCCCTGACCTACTTCCCGCTGTTCAACGCCCTGACGGGCGCGGCCAACCCGCGCCTGGCCGCCGCCGCCGCCTCGGCGCCGGTCACCGTCTACGCCGACCCGGCCGACTGCCACTTCCAGTTCGACCCGGTGGGCAAGACCGTCTTCAACAGTTCGTGCGACATCGCCAAGACCCACCTGGCCAAGGCCGGCGTCACCTATGTCAACGAGGCCGCCCCCGCCGGAACCGTGACCCAGGTCCGCATCGGTGAACGCGTGGTCGAGAGCTTCAACGGCAAGGTCCTGGCCAAGGCCGACTTCGACGCCCAGAAGAAGGCGTGGGACACCGGCCTGACCGCCGCCCTGACCGAGGCCGGCTATCCGGCCAAGGCCGACAGCGCCCTGGTCAACAAGCCCCTGGTGATCGGCATCCTGTTCCTGCTGGTCCTCTATGTGACCATGGTCTACGGCCCGATCGCCGCCGCCCTGGTCGAGATGTTCCCGACCAAGGTGCGCTACACCTCCATGTCCCTGCCCTATCACATCGGCAACGGCTGGTTCGGCGGCTTCCTGCCGACCACGGCCTTCGCCATGGTCGCGGCCACGGGCAACATCTACTACGGCCTCTGGTATCCCATCGCGATCGCGGTGCTGACCCTGATCATCGGCGTGCTCTTCGTGAAGGAAGGCAAGGACGTGAACATCCACGACTGAGGTCGATAAGCTTCGCCAACCTGCAGGGGCGGTCCGGTTTCCGGCCGCCCCTCTTTTTGTTCTTGTCCCCCAGCCCCGCTCCGTCCCAGATGCCGGTCATGTTCAGCCTCGCGACCCTGGCCCTCGTGGCCGCCTATATGGCGACCCTGTTCGCGGTCGCCTGGTGGTACGAACGCCCGTCGATCAAGACGCGCGGCGGGGCGCTGGGGCCATCGCTCTACGCCCTGTCGCTGGCCATCTACTGCACGTCGTGGACCTATTACGGGGCGGTGGGGACGGCGGCGCGGTCGGCCTGGGAATACCTGCCCATCTACATCGGCCCGGCGCTGGGGGTGACGGTCCTGTTTCCACTGTGGAAGCGGATCGCGGCGGCGGCCCGGCGCGAGAACGTCGGCTCGATGGCCGACTTCATCTCCTCGCGCTACGGCAAGAGCCCGGCGCTCGGCGCGGCGGTCGCCGCCGTCGCCATCCTGGGGTCCCTGCCCTACATCGCCCTGCAGCTGAAATCCCTGTCCATGGCGGGCGAGATGCTGACCGAGGGGACGCCGGTCGCCGGTTCCGAGAGCCTGACGGTGCTGGTCATGGCCGGGGTGCTGGCCGGGTTCGCCATCCTGTTCGGCGCGCGCCGTCCCGACCTGACCGAGCATAACCGCGGCCTGATCCAGGCCATCGGCATCGAGTCCATCGTCAAGCTGACGGCCCTGCTGGCCGTGGCCGTCTTCGCCCTGATGCTGCTGGCGCGCGCGCCAGCCTCTGCGGACGTGACCGCCAGCCTCGGCGATCTGGCGCGCTGGCCCGATCTGGACGGGCGCTTCTGGGCCATCACCCTGGTGGCGACGCTCGCCATCTTCTGCCTGCCGCGACAGTTCCACGTCGCCTTTGTCGAGGGCGGCGATCCGGCCCAGATGCGGCGCGCGCGCTGGATCTTTCCCGTCTATCTGCTGCTGACCAGTCTGGCGGTCCTGCCCCTGGTGGCGGCGGGCGGCCTGTTCGCGCCCGAGGTCAATCCCGACCTGCTGGTGCTGGCCCTGCCGTTGAACAGCGGGCAGTCGGCCCTGACGGCCATCGTCTTCGTCGGCGGCTTCTCGGCGGCGACGGCCATGGTCATTGTCGAGGCCGTGGCCCTGTCGGCCATGGTGTCCAACAATCTGGTCCTGCCGCTATTGGCCGCCGAGCGCCGTCGTCGCGGCGAACGGGCGGGCGACATGGCGCGCGCCATCCTGAACATCCGCCGGGTGGCCATCGTCGCCCTGCTGCTCATGGCCTGGCTCTATTATCAGGCCATGGACCAGTCCAGCGGCCTGGCGGCCATGGGGCTGGTGTCCTTCGCCGCCCTGGCCCAGCTGGCGCCGGCCCTGTTCGGCGCCGTGCTGTGGCGCGGCGGGCGCTCAAGAGGAGCCCTGGCGGGGCTGGCGGTCGGCATGACCGTCTGGCTGGTCATGCTGGCGGCGCCGCAGCTGGCGCCCGGGTTTGGTCTGAACATCCCGGCCGTGCTGGGGCTGAGCGATCCGTTCGCGGCGGGGGTCTTCCTCAGTCTGGCGCTGAACCTCGTGGTCTTCGTCGCCGTCTCCAGGCTGGGGACGCCGCGCCTGATCGACCGGGTTCAGGCCCGCGCCTTCGTCGACCGGCTGGGGCCGGACTGGATGGAGGGGCGCGGCGCCTCCGCCGGGGCCTCGGTCGGCGACCTCAAGGCCCTGGTCGCCCGCTTCATCGGCGACGAACGGGCCGAGCGCGCCTTCGTCGCCTGGTCGCGCGAGACCGACCAGAAGCTGCGCGACGCCGACCCGGCCGAGGCCGGTCTGGCCCGCGCCGCCGAGCGGATGCTGGCGGGGGCCGTCGGCGCCGCCTCGGCCCGGCGCGTCATCGCCGCCGCCCTGGCCGCCGGGGGGCGCGCGCCCGAGGACGTGGTGCGGATGCTCGACGAGGCCTCGCAGGCCGTCCAGTTCAACCGCGACCTGCTGCAGACCACGCTCGACAACATCGATCAGGGCGTCAGTGTGGTGGACGAGGACCTGCGCCTGACCGCCTGGAACCGGCGCTATGTCGAGATGTTCGACCTGCCCGCCGGCTTCGTCCACGTCGGCCTGCCCATCGCCGCCGTCTATCGCCTGAACGCCGAGCGGGGCGAGACCGACGCGGACGCCGGCGATATCGATGCCTGGATCGAACGGCGGCTGGAGGCTCTCGCGCGCCGCATCCCCCACGACCATGAGCGCGAGCAGCCCGACGGCCGCATCCTGCGTTCCTCCGGCGCCCCCATCCCCGGCGGGGGCTACGCCACGAGCTACACCGACATCACCGCCCTGCGCCGCGCCGCCCGCGATCTGGAGGAGGCCAACGAGCGGCTGGAGGCCCGCGTCGCCGACCGCACCGAACGGCTCGAAGAAGCCCGCCGTCTGGCCGAGGACGCAACCGCCTCCAAGACCCGCTTCCTCGCCGCCGCCAGCCACGACCTGTTGCAACCCTTGCACGCCGCGCGCCTGTTCATCGCCGCCCTGAAGGAGGAGCCGGCGCTGGCGGCGGGATCGCCCGGACGCGGGCTGGCCACCAACGCCGACCGCTCCATCGACAGCGCCCACCGCCTGCTGACGGCGCTGTTGAACCTGTCCAAGCTGGAGGCGGGCGGGGTCCAGCCCGCCGTGGCTCCCCTCTCGCTGGACGCCCTGTTCGCCGAGTTGCGCCGCGAGTTCGCCCCCATGGCCCGCGCCAAGGGCCTGCGGCTGACGGTCATGCCGTCCGGCCTGTGGGTCGCCTCGGACCACGATCTGCTGCGCTCCATGTTGCAGAACCTGACCGCCAACGCCATCCGCTACACCGACCGGGGCCGGGTTCTGGTCGGCGCCCGGCGCGACGGCGACACGGTGCAGATGCTGGTCTGCGACACCGGGCGCGGCATTCCCGACGCCGACCGTGAAAACGTCTTCGGCGAGTTCGTCCGCCTGCCCGGCGCCCCGGTGGATGAGCCCGGCGCCGGTCTGGGGCTGGCCATCGTGCAGAAGCTGTCGGACCTGCTGCGCCATCCGCTGTCGATGGCGTCGCGCGTCGGGCGCGGCACCACCTTCCGCGTCAGCGCCCCGCGCGCCGCCGCCCAGGTCGTGATCGCCCCCCTCGCCGAGGGCGACGCCCGCCTGCCTCTGGCGGGGCTGCGGGTGCTGTGCGTGGACAACGAACCGGCCATCCTCGACGCCCTGACCGCCCTGCTGAGCCGCTGGGGCGCCCAGACGACGACGGCGCGCACCGTGGCCGACGGCATCGCGGCGGCGGGGCCGTTCGACGCGGCCCTGGTGGATCTGCATCTGGGCGACGGGGCGGACGGGCTGACGGTCGTCCACGCCCTGCGCGCGCGGGGCCTGCGCCGCATCGGGCTTGTCACCGCCGACACCCGCGAGGGCCTGAAGGAGACCGCGACGGCGGCCGGCGCGACCCTGCTGCCCAAGCCGGTCAAGCCGGCGGCGCTGAAGGCGTTTCTGTCGCGTTGATCAGAATTCTCCCTCCCACTTGGGGGAGGGTGGTCGCGAAGCGACCGGGTGGGGAGGGCGTGGCGATGCTGGGCGCCACGCTTGATTTGCCGAAGCGCCCCCACCCGTCTGACGCTGCGCGTCAGCCACCCTCCCCCAAGTGGGAGGGAGAGACAACGCGTTAGAGGTCGATCGACTGCGCCAAAATCACCGCCTGGGTGCGGTTGTGGACGCCCAGCTTGCGGAAAACGCTGGTCAGGTGGGCCTTGATGGTGGCCTCGGTGACGCCGAGGTCGAAGGCGATCTGCTTGTTCAGGCGCCCGGCTCGCAGCCCCTCGAGAATGCGCAGTTGCGACGGCGTCAGGCTGGCGATGCGGGCTTCCAGATCGCCCTCCCCGGCCCCGGGCTCGCCGACGTCAGGGGCCCAGCTATCGCCCGACAGGATGACGGCGATGGCCTCGACCATGACCGGCAGGGCGGCGGACTTGGGGATGAAGCCGGCGGCGCCGAGGGTCAGGGCGCGGCGCACGGTCGGCGGCTCCTCGCTGGCCGAAACCACGGCGACCGGCACGGCGGGGTGGTCGGCGCGGATGCGGGTCAGGCCCGCCATGCCCTCGCTGTCCGACAGTTTCAGGTCCAGCAGCAGCAGGTCGGTCGCCCCGTCAGCCAGGGCGGTCTGAACCTCGGCGAGGCTGGCGCATTCCGCAATCACGGCGCCGGGCGCGGCCTTTTCGACGGCCGATCTCAACGCCGCCCGAAACAGAGGGTGGTCGTCGGCGACGACGATGCGATCCATGAAAATCCTTCCCGCGCGCGGTTCTTTTTCGGGTCGAGGCCGCGCTGTGACGACACCATGCCGCGCCTCGACTTTGGTCGAAACTAGACCAATGGCTAATGGCCGCAAACCGCCCTCGCGCGGAATGCTGCCGTCTCGAGGTTCGCATCAGATGAACCCGGGAGGACATGACATGGGAAGATTCCGTCTGCTCGGCGGCGCGGCTGCGGCTGCGCTCCTGTTCGCGCCCGGCGCCGTCTGGGCCCAGGACGCCAATGCGGCCCTCGAGGCGCGCATCGCCCAGCTCGAAGCCGAGCTGAACAGTCTGAAATCCGAGGTCGCCGCCGCGCGCACGCAGCAGAGCGCCCAGTCCCAGGCCATGGCCCAGGACATCATCCGTCTGGAGGCCCGCCCCGCCGCCACCCCGGTCTCGGCCCCTGCTCAGCGCGAAGAAGGCTTCCGCATCGGCGACCACACCGTGAAGTTCGGCGGCTTCGTCAAGGTCGACGCCATGGCGTCCCGCTATTCCGGCGGCGATCCGGCCAACGGCGACGCGCTGCGCGACTACCACCTGCCCGGCTCCATCCCGGTCGGCGGCGCCGACGAGGATACGGCGATGGACTTCAACGCCCGTCAGACCCGTTTCTGGCTGACCACCGACGGTCTGGTCGGCGGCCATAAGGTCGGCACCCGGCTGGAGATGGACTTCCAGAGCCTGCCCGGAACCGGCGACCAACGCATCACCAGCGCCTCCACCCCCGCCCTGCGCCGGGCCTTCGTCACCATCGACAACTGGCTGATCGGTCAGGAGTGGACCAATTTCCAGAACACCGCCGTCCTGCCGGAATCGGCCGACTTCGTCGGCGCCGCCGAGGGCACGGTCTTCGCCCGCCAGGTCCAGATCCGTTACACGCGCGGTCCCTTCTCGATCGCGGTCGAGAACCCCGAGACCACCGTCACCCCCTTCGGCGGCGGAACCCGCGTCATCGCCGACGACAACAGCCTGCCCGACCTGACGGCCCGCTACGCCCTCAGCCGCCCCTGGGGCGACATCCAGTTCGCGGGCCTGCTGCGTCAGCTGAAGTATGAGAACCCGGTCAGCGCCGTCGACGACACGGCTGTCGGCTGGGGCCTGTCGGCCTCGGCCAAGGTCAAGGTCGGCGCCCAGGACGACCTGCGCTTCATGCTGTCGGGCGGCGAGGGCGTGGGCCGCTATCTGGGGCTCAACTTCTCCAACGACGCCGTGCTGGACGGCTCGGGCCAGTTGGACGCCATCGGCGTGGTCGCCGGCTTCGCCGCCTATCGCCACGTCTGGACGCCGGGCTGGCGCTCCAGCCTGATCTGGTCGGCGCAGAAGGTGGACAATGACGTCCTGCTGACCGGGACCGGCGCCAACCGCTCGGCGCAAAGCCTGCACGCTAACCTGATCTGGTCGCCGGTCACGGCGTTTGATGTCGGGGCCGAACTGATGTTCGCTGACCGCAAGCTGGAGTCGGGACTGGACGGCGACATGACCCGTCTGATCCTGTTCGCCAAATACGGCTTCTAAAACAAGAAACTGGGAGGAAAGCGCGTGTCTGATCCGGAAATCTATCCCGTCCCCGCCGACCTGGCCGCCCGCGCCCACATGGACCGCGACGCCTATGACGCGGCCCGGATCGCGGCGCGCGAAACGCCGGAAGCCTACTGGGGCGAACAGGCCAAGCGCCTCGACTGGATGACCTTCCCGTCGAAGATCAAGGATGTGTCGTTCAACAAGGAAGACTTCCGCATCCGCTGGTTCGAGGACGGGGTGCTGAACGTCTCGGCCAACTGCATCGACCGCCACCTGCCGCACCGTGAAAACGACACGGCCATCATCTGGGAAGGCGACGAACCGACCGACAGCGAGCGCGTCACCTACGGCCAACTTCATGAACGCGTCTGCCGCATGGCCAATGTGCTCAAGGCCAACGGCGTCCGCAAAGGCGACCGCGTCACCATCTATCTGCCCATGATCCCCGAGGCCGCCTACGCCATGCTGGCCTGCGCCCGCATCGGCGCGGTCCACTCGGTCATCTTCGGCGGCTTCTCGCCCGACAGCATCGCCGGGCGCATCGAGGACTGCGGCTCGACCTTCGTCATCACCGCCGACGAGGGCTGCCGCGGCGGCAAGAAGGTGCCGCTGAAAGCCAATGTCGACAAGGCGCTGGAAAAGGTCGCGGGCGTGGACGGCGTCCTGCTGATCCGCCACACCGGCGCGGACGTGGGCTTCATCGAGGGCCGCGACCGGGACTATGAGACCGAGGCCGCCAAGGTCACGACCCATTGCCATCCCGAGCCGATGCAGGCCGAGGATCCCCTGTTCATCCTCTACACCTCCGGTTCGACCGGCAAACCCAAGGGCGTGCTGCACACCACCGGCGGCTATCTGTTCTGGGCCAGCTACACCCACGAACTGGTCTTCGATTACCGTCCCGGCGAGGTCTTCTGGTGCACCGCCGACGTGGGCTGGGTGACGGGCCACTCCTATGGCGTCTACGGCCCCCTGGCCAACGGGGCCACGACCCTGTTGTTCGAGGGCGTGCCCAACTATCCGAGCGTCAGCCGCTTCTGGGAGGTCATCGATAAGCACAAGGTCGAGATCTTCTATACCGCCCCCACGGCCCTGCGCTCGCTGATGCGCGAAGGCGACGCGCCGGTGAAAACGACCAGCCGCAAGAGCCTGCGCCTGCTGGGCAGCGTCGGCGAGCCGATCAACCCCGAGGCCTGGCGCTGGTATCACGAGGTGGTCGGCGACGGCCGCCTGCCCATCGTCGACACCTGGTGGCAGACCGAAACCGGCGGCGTGCTGATCTCGCCCCTGCCGGGCGCCACCGACCTCAAGCCCGGCTCGGCCACCAAGCCCCTGCCGGGCGTCGAGCTGCAGATCGTGGACGCCGAAGGCGGGGTTCTGGAGGGCGCGACCGAGGGCAACCTGTGCATCACCGACAGCTGGCCGGGCCAGATGCGCACCGTCTATGGCGATCACCAGCGCTTCTTCGAGACCTATTTCTCGACCTATCCGGGCAAGTATTTCACCGGCGACGGCTGCCGCCGCGACGCCGACGGCGACTACTGGATCACCGGCCGGGTCGATGACGTCATCAACGTCTCGGGCCACCGCATGGGCACGGCCGAGGTCGAGAGCGCCCTGGTCCTGCACGACATCGTGGCCGAGGCGGCGGTCGTCGGCTTCCCCCACGACATCAAGGGTCAGGGCATCTACGCATACGTGACCCTGGTGCGCGGCGTGGAGGCCACCGAGGCCCTGCGCAAGGAACTGGTCGCCCACGTCCGCACCGAGATCGGCCCCATCGCCGCCCCCGACGTGATCCAGTGGGCGCCGGGCCTGCCCAAGACCCGATCCGGCAAGATCATGCGGCGCATCCTGCGCAAGATCGCCGAAAACGAACTGGGCGCCCTGGGCGATGTCTCGACCCTGGCCGACCCTTCCGTCGTCGACGACCTGGTGAAGAACCGGGCCGCCTGACGACCTTCCCCCGCTCTCCCCGGAGCAAGCGGCCGGCGTTCCTGAAAGGGGGCGTCGGCCGTTTCGTCATTTGAGCCTGGGCTGCGGCGGCGCTAGACAGCCCCGACAGCGAACAGGAGCAGACCATGAGCCGAACCGTCCTCATCACCGGCGCCACGGCGGGCATCGGACAGGCGGCGGCGCGCCGCTTCGCCTCGGCGGGCTGGAAGATAATCGCCACCGGCCGCCGCGCCGAGCGTCTGGACGAACTGGTCGCCGAACTGGGCGCGGACGTGGTCCATCCCCTCGTCTTCGACATCCGCGACGAAGCCGCCATCGACGCGGCCCTGGACGCCCTGCCCGAGAGCTTTGGCGACATCGACGTCCTGATCAACAACGCCGGGCTGGCGCTGGGGACCGCCGCCGCCCAGGACGCCGATCTGGATCAGTGGCGTCAGATGATCGACACCAACATCACCGGTCTGGTGACCATCACGCGCCGTCTGCTGCCGCGCCTGATCGCGCGCAAGGGCGCCATCCTGAACATCAGCTCGGTGGCCGCGACCTATCCCTACAAGGGCGGCAACGCCTATGGCGGCACCAAGGCCTTCGTGCGCCAGTTCTCGCTGGGCCTGCGCTCGGACCTGCACGGCACCGGGGTGCGCGTCACCTCCATCGAGCCCGGCATGACCGAGACCGAGTTCACCCTGGTCCGCACCAGCGGCGATCAGGCGGCGTCGGACGCCCTCTACGGCGGCGCCCAGCCGATGACCGGCGCGGACATCGCCGAGACCCTGTTCTGGGTCGCGACCCTGCCGCCGCACCTGAACATCAACGCCCTGGAGCTGATGCCGGTCAGCCAGTCGTTTGCGGGCTTCCAGGTAGCGCGGGACTGAGGTCTTCAATCCTCCCCCGTTTACGGAAGAGGGGGACCGCCGCAGGCGGTGGAGGGGGCGGATGCAAACGCCCCCTTCCGACAGGTGACCCGCGCCGCGCCGTGCACTTTCAAAGGCAACACCCGCCCTTGCCCCCTCCACCATGCTGCGCATGATCCCCCTCCCCCGCTACGCATGGGAGGATCGCCCACGAGCTTCGCCGCTTCCGGGATGACCGCGAGGGGCCTAGAATAGCCCCATGGCCTCGCCCGCAACCGAAACCGAACTGAAGTTCCGGCTCGGACCGGGCGCGGTCGTGCGCCTGTCGGGGCATCCGGCGCTGCAAGGGCCGCAGACCAGCCAATCCCTGAGCTCGGTCTATTTCGACACTCCCGACGGCGTCCTGCGCGCGGCGGGGTGCGGCCTGAGGGTTCGCGCCACGCCGGACGGCTTCGTCCAGACCCTGAAGCGCCAGATCGCCCCCGGCCAGACCGCCCGCGACGAATGGGAGGGTCCCGTCGCCTCGGAGGCGCTGGACCGTGCCGCGCTCAAGGCCACGCCCGCCCACAAGCTGCTGAAAGGCCGCCGCCGCGACCTGTCGCCCCGCTTCGCCACCACCGTCGTCCGCCGGATCCGCATGGTCGATTGGGAGGGCGCCCGGATCGAGGTCGCCTTCGACGCCGGCGAACTGTCCGCCGGAGAGCGCCGCGAACCCATCTACGAACTGGAGCTGGAGTTGAAGGCGGGTGCCCCCGCCGCCCTCTTCAGCCTCGCCCGTCGGCTGGCGCGCGACCTGGCCATCGTCCCGGTGTTCGAGAGCAAGGCCGAGCGCGGCTGGCGGCTGGCAGATGGCCAGAGCCGCAGCCCCCGCCGCGCCGTCGCCACGCCCCTGTCGCCCGACGCCACGACGGTCGAGGCCTTCCGCCGCATCGCCATGGCCTGTCTGGGCCAGGTCTCGGCCAACGCCGAACTGCTGCGGATCGTGCGCCGTCCCGAGGCCGTGCATCAGATGCGCGTGGGCCTGCGCCGCCTGCGCGCCGCCGTCGGGGTCTTCAAGCCCCTGCTGGCCGAGGCGGAGCGCGAACGCATCGAGACCGAACTGAAATGGCTGGCGCACGAGGCCGACGCCGCTCGCGATCTGGATGTCTTCATCCAAGACGTCTTCCACCCGACCGCCCTGGCGGCCCCCTCGCCCGGCCTCGCGGCTCTGGGCCGTCACCTGCTGACCGCACGAGGTCAGGCCTATGACCGCGTTCTGACGGCCATCGCCTCGCCCCGCTACGCCCTGCTGATGCTGGAGACGACCGCCTGGATCGAGACGGCGGCCCTGCCTGACGAACCGGTCGCCCCCTTCGCCGCCGAGGCGCTCAGCCGCCTGCATCGTCAGGTCGAGAAACGCGCCCGCGACCTGACCGATCTGGACCCCGAGGCCCGGCATCACCTGCGCATCCGCGCCAAGCGCCTGCGCTACGCCGCCGAGTTCTTCTGCGACCTGTTTTCCGCCCGTCGCCGCCGCGCCCGCTATCTGAAATCCCTGGAAAGGCTGCAGGACCGGCTCGGCGAACTGAACGACCTGGCCGTGGCGCGCGACCGCATCCCCGGCGAGGCCCGCCTGGACGATCCTAAGATCGCCTTCGCCGCCGGGCGCGTCATCGGTCGGCGCGAGCGCGACGAGGCTGCGCTTCTGGCCCTCGCGCTCAAGGCCTGCGGACGTTTCCACGACGCCAGGCCCTTCTGGACCGGGCGCCGATCACGTCAGAAACGGTCGTAGATCGCATTTTGTTCTCGGCACGCAAATGAGAACATCTTGTGAACCAGAACAAACCATGCACATAGTCCGTCTCACAGAGGGAGCGGGTCCTGGCGGGTCTCTCCCAAAGCCCAGAATGGAATCATGGCAAGGGAGAGAAAACCAATGGCACAGGCGGCATTGAAGCTCGTGGGTAAAGAAGACGGCGAAAAGCAACGCGCTCTTGAGGCGGCGATCGCGCAGATCGATCGCGCTTTCGGCAAGGGCTCGGTGATGAAACTCGGCAAGGCCGGGGTGGTGGCCGAGATCGAAAGCGTCTCGACCGGTTCGCTGGGACTGGACATGGCGCTCGGCATCGGCGGCCTGCCGGTCGGGCGGGTGATCGAGGTGTTCGGCCCCGAATCCTCGGGCAAGACGACGCTCGCCCTGCACACCGTGGCCGAGGTCCAGAAGAAGGGCGGCGTGGCCGCCTTCGTCGACGCCGAGCACGCGCTGGACCCGGTCTACGCCCAGAAGCTGGGCGTCAACCTCGACGACCTGCTGGTGTCGCAACCCGACGCCGGCGAACAGGCCCTGGAGATCGTCGACACCCTGGTGCGCTCGGGCGCCGTGGACATCGTGGTAGTGGACTCGGTCGCGGCGCTTACGCCCCGCGCCGAAATCGAAGGCGAGATGGGCGACAGCCTGCCCGGCCTTCAGGCCCGCCTGATGTCGCAGGCCCTGCGCAAGCTGACGGCCTCGATCTCCAAATCGAAGTGCATCGTCCTCTTCATCAACCAGATCCGTCACAAGATCGGCGTCATGTACGGCTCGCCGGAAACGACGACGGGCGGCAACGCGCTGAAGTTCTACGCCTCGGTCCGCCTCGACATCCGCCGCACCGGCGCGATCAAGAACCGCGACGAGGTCGTCGGCAACACCACCCGCGTCAAGGTGGTCAAGAACAAGGTCGCCCCGCCGTTCCGCGAGGTCATCTTCGACATCATGTACGGCGAGGGCATCTCCAAGATCGGCGAGATCATCGACCTGGGCGTCAAGGCCAACATCATCGAGAAGTCAGGCTCCTGGTTCTCCTACGACTCAACGCGCATCGGTCAGGGCCGTGAGAACGCCAAGGAATTCCTGAAGAACAATCCCGACATGGCGCTCGCCATCGAGAAGGCCGTGCGCCAGTCCACGGCCAAGATCGCCGACGACATGCTGGGCGCGCCCGAGCCCGACGAAGGTCAGGACATGGAGGGCTGATCCAGCCGCTCCAATAGAGCTTCCGTCCGTCGTCCCCGCGACCCGCCTACCGACCCCGCGGGGTCGGTCGGACGGAGCCGGCCCGCCCGAGCAATCGGGCGGGCCTCTTTTTTGGCCCAACGGGTTGTTCGGCGTGCGGGCCTCCGGGCAAACTTCACCCTCAAGCCCCGGAGCCTCCCATGATCCCCGCCACCGCCGACCTCTGCGACGCCCACCCCGAAACGGTGAAGGTCTGCCACATCCCCTTCCGCAGCTTCGGCCACGTCGCGGCCTTCTGCGGCCCGATCCGCACCCTCAGCGTGCTGGACGACAACGCCTTGGTCCGACAGGCGCTGGAGCGCCCCGGCCACGGCGCGGTGCTGGTGGTCAACGGCGGCGGCTCGCTGAAACGCGCCCTCGTGGGCGACAACCTGGCGACCCTGGCCCTCGACAACGGCTGGGCCGGGATCGTGGTCCACGGCGCGATCCGCGACAGCGGCGTCATCGACACCATGCCGGTAGGCATCAAGGCCGTCGGGACCACTCCCCTGCGCGCCGACCGCGACGCCATCGGCGAAATCGACATCCCCACCGCCTTCGGCGGCGTCATCTTCACCCCCGGCGACTGGCTCTACGCCGACGCGGACGGGGTCATCGTCGCGCCGCATCGCCTGCACGATTAGAGCCCGCCGGGCGGGAAAAGCGCGCCCCGGCGCGCACGATCACGCGCCGGTGATGCGCTCGGCGCAAAATCCCTATATGACGCCCGTTCCGATATTCTCCCCGCGCGCCCGAATTCCTTAGAGCGATACGCCATGACCAGCCTGAAACAGATCCGCTCCACCTTCCTCGACTACTTCGCGGCCGACGGCCACGAGAAGGTGCAGTCGGCTCCGCTGGTGCCGCAGAACGACCCGACCCTGCTGTTCGTCAACGCGGGCATGGTGCCGTTCAAGGACTACTTCACGGGCGGCGCGACCCCGCCCTACAAGCGCGCCACCAGTTCGCAGAAGTGCGTCCGCGCCGGCGGCAAGCACAACGACCTGGACAACGTCGGCTACACCGCGCGTCACCACACCTTCTTTGAAATGCTGGGCAACTTCTCGTTCGGCGACTACTTCAAGGACCACGCCATCGAGAGCGCATGGACCCTGCTGACCAGGGAGTTCGGCCTGGACCCTGCGCGCCTGCTGGTCACCGTCTATCACACCGACGATGAAGCCTTCGACATCTGGAAGAAGGTCACCGGCTTCGCAGACGAGAAGATCATCCGCATCCCCACGGCCGACAACTTCTGGGCCATGGGCGACAGCGGCCCTTGCGGTCCCTGCACCGAGATCTTCTACGACCACGGCGACCACATCTTCGGCGGCCCTCCCGGTTCGCCCGATGAGGACGGCGACCGCTTCGTGGAGATCTGGAACAACGTCTTCATGCAGTACGAGAAGGAGAACGACGAGATCGTTCGCGACCTTCCCAAGCCCAGCGTCGACACCGGCATGGGTCTGGAGCGCATCGCCGCCGTCCTGCAGGGCGTCCACTCCAACTATGAAGTCGACCTGTTCAAGAGCCTGATCAACGCCTCTGAAGAACTGACCTCGACCAAGGCCGAGGGCGAGCGCGCGCCGTCGCACCGCGTCATCGCCGACCACCTGCGTTCGACCGCCTTCCTGATCGCCGACGGCGTGACCCCCTCGAACGAAGGCCGCGGCTATGTCCTGCGCCGCATCATGCGCCGCGCCATGCGTCACGCCCACCTGCTGGGCGCCGCCGACCCGCTGATGCACCGTCTGGTGCCGACCCTGGTCCAGGAGATGGGCGAGGCCTACCCCGAGCTGGGCCGCGCCCAGGCCTTCATCGAGGACACGCTGAAGCAGGAAGAGATCCGCTTCCGCACCACCCTCGGCCGCGGCATGAACCTGTTCGATCAGGCCACGACCGGCTTCAAGGCCGGCGACATGCTGGACGGCCAGACCGCCTTCACCCTCTATGACACCTACGGCTTCCCGCTGGACCTGACGCAGGATGAGGCTCGCCGTCGCGGCTTCAGCGTCAACGTCGACGGCTTCGAGGCCGCCATGGCCGAGCAACGCGACCGCTCGCGTGAGCACTGGAAGGGCTCGGGCCAGACGGCCTCGGCCGGCGCCTGGCTGGCCCTGCGCGACCAGCACGGCGGCACCGAGTTCACCGGCTATGAGTCCGAGACCAGCGAAGGCAAGGTCCTGGCCATCGTCAAGGACGGCGCCGAAGCTGCGTCCGCCGCGACCGGCGACACGGTCGAGGTCCTGCTGGACAAGACCCCCTTCTACGGTGAAGGCGGCGGTCAGGCGGGCGACAAGGGCGCCTTCGTCTGGAGCGGCGGCGAAGGCCGCGTCCTGGACACCAAGAAGCACGGCGGCGACCTGCACGTTCACACGCTGGAAGTGACCCAGGGCTCGCTGGCGACCGGCGCCGTCGTGACCGCCACGGTCGAGGAAGGCTCGCGCCCGACCACCCGCGCCAACCACTCGGCCGCCCACCTCTTCCACGCCGCCGTCAAGAACGTCCTGGGCGCCCACGTCGCCCAGAAGGGCCAGATGGTCGACGCCGAGCGCATGCGCTTCGACTTCAGCCACAACGCCCCGATGACGGACGAGGAGATCGCCCGCGTCGAGGACGAGGTGAACGCCGTCATCCGCCAGAACGTCCCGGTCACGACCGAGCTGATGACGCCCGACGCCGCCATCGCGGCCGGCGCCGTGGCCCTGTTCGGCGAGAAGTACGGCGACGAGGTCCGCGTCCTGACCATCGGCCATGCGCTGAGCGGTCCCGGCGCCTATTCGGTCGAGCTGTGCGGCGGCACCCACGTCTTCCGCACCGGCGACATCGCCCTGTTCAAGATCGTCTCGGAAGGCGGCGTGGCCGCCGGCGTACGCCGCGTCGAGGCCCTGACCGGGGACGCCGCCCGCCGCTTCCTGCTGGATCAGGCCAATGTCGCCCGTTCGCTGGCCCAGGGCTTCAAGATCCAGACCGCCGAGGTTCCGGCCCGCGTCGAGGGCCTGCAGGCCTCGGTCAAGACGCTGGAGAAGCAGGTCGCCGACCTGAAGAAGCAGCTGGCGCTCGGCGGCGGCGCGGGCGCCAATGCGGCCCCGGAAGAGATCAACGGCGTCAAGCTGATCGCTCGCGTTCTGGACGGCGTGGACGGCAAGGGCCTGCGCGGCGTGGCCGAGGACTTCAAGAAGCAGATCGGCTCGGGCGTGGTCGCCCTGGTCGGCGTCGTCGACGGCAAGGCGGCCATCACCGTCGCCGTGACGCCGGACATGGCCGGCAAGGTCAACGCCGCTGATCTGGCCCGCGACGCCGTCATCGCCATGGGCGGCAAGGGCGCCGGCGGCAAGCCCGACTTCGCCCAGGGCGGCGCGCCCGACGGATCGAAGGCCGAAGACGGCCTGAACGCCGTCCGCGCCGCGCTGAAGGGCTGATCGCCCGCACAGACTGAAACAGGAAAGGGCGGCGCACCGGATGCGCCGCCCTTTTTCTTTGGCCGATCCCCAGAGGCGGGGACCCAGTGCTTTGGGTGCAAGCACAGGCGGCCAAGGATGGTGCGTGAGGCTCTTTCTGGGTCCCCGCCTCCGCAGGGATGAGCGGGTGATTATTCCGCCTTGCTCAGATCAATCCCTGCCAGCTTCCAGCCGAACAGGTTGCGGCGTTTCATCAGCAGGGAGACCTGTTCGTCCGGCTGGTCGTCGCGGGTCAGGGTGACGGCGAAGGTGTCGAGGTCGCGGTAGCTCCAGGACTGGCGCACCTTCTTGCTCTCGGACTTGCTGTCCGGCTTCGGCCCGACCTCCGGCTCTACCTTGGCCAGGTCCGGCTTGGGCGCCTGCCCCTCCTGCACCATGGCCGAGATGGCCTGGGGCGTGACGAAGGCGTCCACGGCGCCGCTGACCAGCGCCGGCGCCAGCAGCATGCCCAGGCCCGACAGACCGCTGTCCTTCAGCCGGCTGTCCTTGCGCATCTCGCTCACCATGCGCTCGCTCAGCTCGTCTTTCAGGCTGGCGCGGAAGGCGGGAAAGTCGACCTGACGCTCCAGCGCCTGCGCGTCGCCGCTCTTGGCCGCCTGCACCAGCGAGCGCGCCGCCAGCAAGGGCGAGGCGGCGTAGGCCAGGATGAAGGCCGCCACGGCGGCGCCGCCCAGTCGAAGGATCAGTTTCTGGTTCATCGGCCCTCCCCTGCCTTACGAACGCGACGGGTCAGCGACATCTGCGACACAAACTCGAAACCCCCAGAGACATTAAGGACATGGTTCGAAGGGTGGCTCAAGGGCGTCGTTAACACCCGGTGTCATTCGTCCTCGCCGTCACCCCTCCCCACAGCCGTCAGCCTGGCGCTCGACCCGAGGATGACGGCTGGGGCGAGGGCCGCAGACAACAAGAAGGCCCGCCGGATCGCTCCGACGGGCCATTCCTGGTGCGTACCGCGCTCAAGCAGCGCGAAGCGCGGTAGCGACCTTAGCCAACGTGCGGCAGGGCCTTCTTCAGGTTCTCGGACACCTTGTCCAGGAAGCCTTCGGTGGTCAGCCACGACTGCTGGTCGCCGACGAGCAGGGCCAGATCCTTGGTCATGAAGCCCGACTCGACGGTTTCGACCACGACGCGTTCCAGCGTCTCGGCGAACTCGGCCAGCTCGGCATTGTCGTCCAGCTTGGCGCGGTGCTTGAAGCCGGCCGACCAGGCGAAGATCGAGGCGATCGAATTGGTAGAGGTCGCTTCACCCTTCTGGTGCTGACGGTAGTGACGGGTCACCGTGCCGTGGGCGGCTTCGGTTTCCATGATCTTGCCGTCCGGCGTCATCAGGACCGAGGTCATCAGGCCCAGCGAGCCGAAGCCCTGAGCCACGATGTCCGACTGAACGTCGCCGTCATAGTTCTTGCACGCCCAGACGAAGCCGCCCGACCACTTGATGGCGGCCGCCACCATGTCGTCGATCAGACGGTGTTCGTAGGTCAGGCCGCGCGCCTTGAACTCTTCGGCGTAGTGCTCGTCGAAGACTTCCTGGAACAGGTCCTTGAAGCGGCCGTCATAGGCTTTCAGAATGGTGTTCTTGGTCGATAGATAGACCGGATAGTTACGAGCCAGGCCGTAGCTGAACGAGGCGTGGGCGAAGTCACGGATCGACGAGTCGAGGTTGTACATGCCCATGGCCACACCGGCCGACGGGGATTTGAACACCTCGTGCTCGATCACCTGGCCATCGTCGCCGACGAACTTGATCGACAGGGTGCCGGCGCCAGGCATCAGGAAGTCAGTAGCCTTGTACTGGTCGCCGAAGGCGTGACGGCCGACGACGATCGGCTGGGTCCAGCCCGGAACCAGACGCGGCACGTTCGAGCAGATGATCGGCTCGCGGAAGACCACGCCGCCCAGGATGTTGCGGATGGTGCCGTTCGGCGACTTCCACATCTTCTTGAGGCCGAATTCCTTCACCCGGGCTTCGTCCGGGGTGATGGTGGCGCACTTGACGCCGACGCCGTGCTTCTGGATCGCGTGGGCCGCGTCGATCGTCACCTGGTCGTCGGTGGCGTCGCGGTGCTCCATGCCGAGGTCGTAGTAGTCGAGCTCCAGGTCCAGGTAGGGGAAGACCAGCTTGTCCTTGATCATCTGCCAGATGATCCGGGTCATTTCGTCGCCGTCGATGTCCACGATGGGGTTGGCGACCTTGATCTTGGCCATGCTCTGCCTCTGTCTCTTAATCAGGGAAGGAATATCGTGCGGGCGGTATAGCGAGACGCGCGCGCGGGCGCAAAGGCTGAGCGGCGCCATCGGCGCTCCTGCGCAAAATGCCCCCATATGACTTGAACCAGCAGCCAGCTTGACCGTTCATGGAGCCCGTCCCTGATCGTTCCCCTCTCGCTGATGAGACGCCCCACATGACGCTTCGCAGCCTGTTGCTGACCGCTGCCGCCGCCCTGATCCTGCCGCAGGGGCTTGGGGCCTGCGAAAAGAAGGAGGGCGACGCCTCGCCCGCCGCGGCCCCCGCCGCCGCCGACGTCGCGGTCGAGACGGCGGCGACGTCGCCAACCGCCAGGACGAGCGCCAATCCGCCCAGCGTGACGCGCGAGTTCCGCGACTGGACCGCCACCTGCGACAACACCAATCACTGCGTGGCCTTTGGTTCGGCGCATGAAAACATGGGCTTCGTCCTGATCTCCCTGGCCCCCGGCGCGGGGGCCCGCCCCGTCGTCCACATGGGCGGCTGGGGTCTGGAGGACGGCCAGGGCGCGGTCCACGCCGTCATCGACGGCCGGCGCTATGCCGGCGAGAACTCCAAGATGGACGAGGAAGGCGACGTCATCGCCTTCAGGAACCCCTCGCCCCAACTGGTGCATGATCTGGGCAACGGCTCCTTTATGGCGTTGAGGCGCGGCGATGAGCAGATGAAGGTCAGCCTCGGCGGGGCGGCCGCCGCCTTCCTGTGGATCGACGAGCGTCAGGGTCGGCTGAACACCCCCACCGCCCTGATCCGGCGCGGCGACCGGCCCGCCGCCGAAGTGCCCGCAGCCCCGGCCGCCCCGCGCGTGGCCGTGGCGGCCGCCGTCGCCCAGAACGGCCTGGTCCAGGACGACCTCTCCCCGGCGCTTCTCGCCCACCCCAAGGTCAAGGAATGCCTGGCCGAAACCCGCAGAGGCGAACGTTTCGAGCCGAACGTCGAGGTCTCGCGTCTGGCTGCGGACAAGCTGCTGTGGAGCGTGGCGTGCGGTGAAGGCGCCTATAATTTCAGCCAGGCCTATTTCATCACTCCGGCCGACGGGACCTCGCCCCGGCCGGTCGCCTTCCCCACGGCGGCGGGCAGCGAAGACACCCTGGTCAACAGCCGCTATGACCCCAGGACCCGCACCCTCTTCGCCTTCGGCAAGGGGCGCGGCCTCGGCGACTGCGGCCGCATGGGCGTTTGGGCCTGGACCGGCGAGCGCTTCGCCCTGCTGGACGAGAAGGTCATGCCAAGTTGCACGGCTGTCCCCCAGGACCTGTGGCCGACCACCTGGCGCGCGGCGACCTGATCGCCATCCAGCACCAGACATGAAAACGGCCCGGACGCGCGAAGGTCCGGGCCGTCTTTCGTTTCAACCCTGATCGGCGTCTCAGGCCCGCATCTGGGCTTCCAGCACCGCCAGCGGCAGGGAGCCGTTCATCAGCACCTTGTCGTGGAAGGCGCGCAGGTCAAAGCCCGGCTTGGCCTCGGCGTCCTTCCTCAGGCGGGCGATCACCGTGTGGCCGACCTTGTAGGCGCAGGCCTGACCCGGCCAGACGGTGTAGCGGTTGATCTCGCTGTTCGAGGCGTCCAGCGGCTTGGCGCCCGAGGCCGCCATGTATTCGACCGCCTGTTCACGGCTCCAGCGCTCCGAGTGCAGACCGGTGTCGACCACCAGGCGCACGGCCCGGAACAGATAGGACATCAGGAAGCCGACGCGGCCCAGCGGATTGTCGGCATAGGCGTTCAGGTCATTGGCCGCGACCGCCTCGGCGTACAGCGCCCAGCCTTCATTATAGGCCGAGAAGCCGCCCGCGCGACGCCATTGCGGCAGCTCGCCCGACTCGCGCTGCAGGGCGACCTGCAGGTGGTGGCCCGGCGAGGCCTCGTGATAGGTCAGGGTCGGCAGGGCGAACCTGGGCCAGTTCCCGCTGTCGCGCAGGTTGATGTAGTAGGCGCCCGGGCGCGAGCCATCCAGCGGCGGTCCCTGATAGTATCCGCCCGGCGCGCCCGACTGGATCGACACCGGCACGCGACGGATCTCGACATGGGTTTTCGGCAGACGACCGAAGACGGTCGGCAGTTTCGGCTCCAGTTCGGCGACCAGCTGGTTCAGCCAGACCAGCAGCTCCGCCTTGCCCTCGTCGGTGTTGGCGAAAAGCTGGGCCGGGTCCTTGTTCAGGGCCTGGATGCGTTCGCCGACGGCGCCCTGGGTATAGCCCTGCGACTTCAGGATGGCGTCGATCTCGGCGCTGATCTCGGCGACCTGCTCCTTGCCCATCTTGTGGATCTCGGCGGCGCTGAGGGTGGTGGTCGTGTTGGACTTCAGGCCATTGGCGTAGAAGGCCTCGCCGTCCGGCAGACGCCAGACCCCGGCGTCATGCGTCGCCTGCGGACGGATGGCTTCCAGGGCCGCGACCTGACGGGCCAGGGCGGGCTTGATCTGCTGATCGACGATGGCGGCGGCGCGGACGTCATAGCCCGACAGGTTCAGCGCGGCGGTCTTGCGCACCAGTGACTTGATCATGGCCAGGTCGGCGGCCTTGGTGTCGCGCAGGGTGCGGACCTGGGGCAGCATGCGGTCGATGATGAAGTCCGGCGGGATCACGCCCAGACCGGCGTCCTCGCGCACCTTGTCCGTCTCGCCGTCCAGCACCCCGGCGAAGGCCGACAGACGCGACAGGAAGGCGTCGGCGCCCGCCGCGTCCTCGATGCGGTGCTGGTTGTCCATGAAGTCCGGCGTCTCGAAATAGGCGCCCGACAACTGGGTCACGACATAGGGCGACGGACGGCCCGGCCCCGCGCCGTAAGCAAAGCGCGAGGTCTCGGCCGAGGTCTCGCGCCCGAAAGCGGCGATGGCGTAGTTCAGCGCGCCGGCTTCGGACAGACCCGTCTGGTCGAAGGCGCGCAGCGCAGCCCAACGGCTGATCGCCTTGTCGCGGTCCTTGCGGATGGCGTCGGGACCGGCCTCGCTCAGTTTGGACGACAGACCGGCGCGGGCGCCCTTGTCGAGGCCCAGGTTGGTGGCGCGCTCGGGCGACTCGTCGATGTCGGCCTCGAACCAGCCATCCAGCAGGGCGTTCAGGCGCGCATCGGCGTCGCTGGCCGCCGCATGAGCGAGAGAGGGCGCGACGGCGGCCGTGGCGGCGGCGGTCAACAACAGGCGGCGGCGGTCGATCATGGTCTTGCTTCCCGACGAGGGCGGCGCGACGCCGCGCGCCCCTCACACTCAGACAATCGTCGGGCCGGCGCGCCCGTGGTTCACAGATCTAGGCGGGCGTCCAGGCGTTCAGGGTCCGCTCCAGCACCGTCAGCGGCACGCCGCCCAGGTTCAGGCCGGTGTCATGGAAGCCCTTGATGTCAAAGCGGCTGCCCAGACGCTTCTTGGCGTCCTCGCGCAGCTTGACCCAGGTGGTGTGGCCGACCTTGTAGCTGGACGCCTGGCCCGGCCAGACGCAGTAGCGCTCGACCTCGGTGGCGATGCTGGATTCCTGGTCCCCCAGGGTGTCGACCATGTAGCGGATGCCCTGTTCACGGCTCCAGCGCTTGTGGTGCAGACCCGAGTCCACGACCAGACGCGCGGCGCGGAACATCAGCGACTGCAGGTAGCCGATCTGGCCGAAAGGATCGTTCTCATAGGCGCCGATCTCGTCCGCGAGCTGCTCGGCGTACAGGCCCCAGCCCTCGGAGTAGGCCGAGAAGCCCATGACCTTCATCAGAAGAGGCGTGTCCGGCTTCTCCTGTTGCAGGGCGATCTGGAAGTGATGGCCCGGCACCGCCTCGTGATAGGTCAGGGTCGGCAGGGTCCACTTGGGCCATTCCGCCGTGTCGCGCAGGTTGATGTAGTAGGCGCCCGGACGCGAGCCATCCAGGGCCGGCGACTGGTAGTAGCCGCCCGGCGCCCCGGCCTCGATGGCCTTGGGCACGCGCTTGATGTCGCACGGCGACTTGGGCAGGCGGCCGAAGTAATCCGGCATGCGCGCCTGCATGGCGACCATCTGGGCGTTCAGTTCCTTGATCAGCTCGTCCTTGGCCTCGTCCGTGTTCGGATAGACGAAGCGCGGGTCCTTGCCGAGCGCGGCCACGCGTTCGCCGACCGTGCCTTGCGTCATGCCCTGCGCCTTCAGCAGAGCGTCGGTGCGGGCCGAGATCTCGGCCACCTGCTCCAGCCCCATCTGGTGCACCTCGTCCGGCGTCATCGACGAGGTGGTGAAATATTTCAGGCCGAAGCGGTAATAGTCCTCGCCCTTGGGCAGACGCCAGACGCCGCCGTCGTGAGTCGCGCCGGGACGCACAGACTTCAGGGCGTCGGCCTGACGCTGGATGGCCGGGTAGACTTCGCCGGCCAGGATGGCCTGGGCGCGCGCGGCCCAGTCGCCGGAGATGTTCTTTTCGGCCGTGCGACGCGCCAGCGACTGGCTCATGACCGAGTCGGCCGGAGCCGTGCCGGTGATGGCGGCCATCTGGGTCAGGGTGCGGTCGATGACGAAATCAGGCGGCACGGCGCCGGCGGCGAAGTCGGCCAGCATCCGCTCGCGCTCGGCGTCCAGGCCCTTGGCGAAGTCCGACAGGCGCGACAGATAGGCGTCAGCGTCGTCCGCCGCCTCGATGCGGTGCTGGCTGTCCAGGAAGTCGGGGATCTGCTGATAGGATCCGCCCAACTGGCTGACCGTATAGGGCGACGGGAACATGCCGCCGCCATAGGGGAAGCCATACCCTTCCATCACCGTGTCGCCGAAGAACTCCAGCGAGTCGTAATAGGTCTGCTCTAGGGTCGTCAGTTGGCGCTTGTCGATGGCCTTCACGGCCTTCATGCCGTCGATAAACTTGGCCTTGTCGGCGTCGATCTTGGCCTGCGAGCGGTCGCTCAGCTTGAAGCGGGCCTGTGCCATCGGTCCCCGGTCCATGCCCAGCATGGTCAGGGTTTCGGGATCGGACAGGATCATTTCCTGGGCGATCTTGTCCAGCAGGGCCAGGAACTGGGCCGAGGCGGGACCGGCAGCCGGAGCAGCGGCGGTCTGCGCGAACGCGCGGGCGGCGCCCGAGGCCGCGAACGCGCCTCCCAGGGCGGCGGTCATCAACAGGCGGCGACGGTCCATCATCGGGCTTCCTCCCAAAAGCGATGGGAGGGGACACTATCGAAGCGGCGTCGCCCCGCAAGGCGCCATGATCACGGCGCGGATGAAGTTTCGTCCATCCGCGCCCGTTGGCGGGATCAGCCCGGCTGGACGTGGGCCTTGAGGCAGTCGCGCACGGCCTTCTTCAAGTCGCCCGGCGCATTGGGTTCGTCCACGCCCTCAGCGGCCAGCACGGCCTTCATCGCGGCATCCAGACCCTTGGGCAGGGCCGCGATCACCTTCTTCTGACCCTTTTCGTGCAGGCAGAAGCCGACCTCGCTGCACAGGGCGGCGAACATCTCGTCGAAGTCCACGTGGGCGAAGTCGGGGGCGGCGTCGGTCATGAAGTCTCAGGCTTTCAGGCGGGTCGCATGGAAGGCCACGTGGTCGTCCACGAAGCTGGCCATGAAGAAGTAGGAGTGATCATAGCCCGCCTGCATCCGCAGGGTAAGCCGCTGTCCCGCAGCCTGGGCCGCCGCGACCAGAAGCTCCGGTTTCAGTTGCTCGGTCAGGAAGGGATCGGCGTCGCCCTGATCCACCAGGATGTCGTCGAAACGACCCGCCGCCGCGCCGCTTTCGATCAGCAGGGCGGCGTCATGCTTCGCCCATTCAGCGCGGTCGTCGCCCAGATAGGCGGTGAACGCCTTCTCGCCCCACGGACAGCGGGTCGGCGACGAGATCGGGGCGAAGGCCGAGACGGATCTGAACAGCTCGGGATGACGCAAGGCCAGGGTCAACGCCCCATGCCCGCCCATGGAATGACCGAAGATCGAACGCGTCTTCGTGGTCGGGAACGCCGCGTCGATCAGGGCGATCAGTTCGTCCGTGACGTATCTCTCCATGCGGAAGTGCGGCGCCCACGGCGCCTGCGTGGCGTCGACATAGAAGCCCGCCCCCTGCCCCAGATCATAGGCCGGATCGTCCGCCACCCCTTCGCCGCGCGGCGAGGTGTCCGGCGCCACGATGATGACGCCGTGTTCGGCGGCGGCCTTGTAGGCCCCGGCCTTGGTGGTGAAATTGTCCTCGGTGCAGGTCAGGCCCGACAGCCAGATCACGACCGGGAACGGGCCCTCGCCCGCCGGGACAAAGACCGACAGGGTCATGGGCGTGCCCGTCGCGGCGCTGTCGTGTTTCAGATAGCGCAGGCTTCCGCCGTGGACGGCGTGGGTCTTGACCGTTTCCATCAACTCAAACTCCGATCAGTCGGGCCAGACGCGGGCCATGAAGGCGTCGTCCAGTCGGCCGCCGTCCTTCGGGAAATAGCTGTACCAGTCGCGCGGGATCGGCGGGCTGGCGCCGACGGGCGGCGCGCCGCCGCCCCAGGCCTCGAAGCCGACGCCGACCAGGATCGGTCCCTCGCGCACAGCGGGGGCCGGCACGGCCTCGACCGCCCTGACCACCGCCGCGACCGTCTCGGCGCTGGGCGCCGGTTCGCCGGTGACGACCCAGGCTTTCGCCCGCCCGCCCGGCTTGACCATCAGCAGCAACATCCCCGAGGCGCCGGGCTGGATCGGGGCGGCGCGGAACGCCCCCTCGGCTGCCGTCGTCGCAGCGTTGACGTAGGGCGTCAGGGCCGAAACCTCGACCCGCGCCTTCATGACCGGATCGGGCAGATAGAGGACCACGTCCTTGCCTCTCCAGGCCTCCACGGGGACCTCTGCGGTCGGCGCCCCGTCGGCAGCCCGGTCGCAGGCCGCCAATCCCAGCGACAGGCTGAACGCCGCCAGCCCCGCCATCATCGCCGCTTTCGCCCTCATCTCGTCTCCGCCTTCAGACCTGAGCCCTACTTTTATCCCTTGCGGACCCCGGCAGATAGGCCCGCCCTCAGCCTTCGGGAGTCACCACCCGCGTCGCTTGGCCGTTCTCGTCCTTGAAGGTGATGCGCGCGCCGCCGTCGGCCGCCACGCTCAGCACCAGACGCGCCCGGCCCGCGCCGTCGCGCAGCACCAGCTCCGAGGCGCCCGAGCCCTGACGCCCCAGGAAGGCGCGCGGCTGCCCGTCCATATTGGCCGCCAGCATCGCCGCCTGCTGCTGTTCCGGGGTCAGGCCGGACAGCCGGGTCAGAACGTCATAGTCGATCGACTCCTCGGGCCGATCATTGACGAAGACGCCGGACACCCGGCGCGCCCCCTGCTGGAAGCCCATGATCTGGACCGTCTGATCCTGCTCATAGCCGTCGAAGGTCAGGCTGCCGCCGGAGGACTTGACGCCGTCGGCGTTCTTGCCGCCGAACACCAGGCCGCCGACCTCGGTGCCTTCTTCGTTCATGAACAGCATCCCGGCCGTGTCCCGACCCGGATGCGGCACCTCTCGCCCGCGATAGGGTATCTCGGGGAAGGCGGTCTGGTTCGAGATCACCATCCGCAGCGTGCCGTCCGGCTCGCGCACATTGATGCGCTGGACGTCGATCTCGGTGAAGCGGGCCGGGCCGACGCCCGACACCGCCCCAGAGACCATCACCCCCACGAAGACGGCCGTCAGCACGCCCGAATAGGCGATCAGAGCCTTCTGCGCGTCGAATTTCATGATGATCCTCCCCTTTGGAATGGGGCTAGGTAGCGGATCACGCCGACGCCATCCCGTGGTCAGTTGTCGCAAGCTCGGCTTTTACGACGGCCGGTGAACGGCGCAGATCTTGTTGCCCGACGGGTCGCGCAGATAGGCCAGGTGCATCTTGCCGAACGGGGTGTCGCGCGGACCCGCCGGGTCCTCGATGGCCGTGCCGCCCGCCGCCACGCCGGCCTCGGCGAAGGCGAGAACCGCCTCGGGGCTGGCGGCGGCGAAACCGATGGTGCCGCCGTTGGCGTGACAGGCGGGCTCGCCGTCGCGCGGCGTGACCACGCCCAGCATGCCGCGCGGCGTCATGTACCAGACGCCGGGCCGGGGCTGATCGCTGAAGGTCCCCGGCTGATGGCCCAGGGCGCCGAGCACCGCGTCATAGAATTTGTGCGACGCCTCGACGTCGTTGGCGCCGAGCGTGACGTGCGTGAACATGGTCTTCCTCCCGATGATGCGCCCGACCGGTTCGCCGGGCGCGGCAAGCTAGGCTACAAAAGTTTCTTTTGGCAACGGACTATCGCAGCACCCAAGCCTCTTCGTAAAAGCGATCATCCATCACCCGGCCGCCTACGTCTCCTGACAAGGCATTCCAAGCTTCTGGCGTCGGCATCGGCAGACCAGCCGGAGGCGTCCCGCCTCCCCAGGCGGAGAACAGCAAACCGAACACAACAGGTCCTCCCACAACCTCGGGAGGAGGCGCCTCGGCAAGCGCCTTCTCGATAGCCGCCTGCGTCTCCGGTTCCATCGGCGCGCCGGTCGCCAGCCATACACGCGCCTGTCGGCCAGGCTTGACCATCACGACGACAGCCCCGCTAACGCCTTCCTGCACTGGCAGCTCCAGAAAGGCGCTGGACGCGCGCGCCCGTAAATCCTTTATGAAATCGCCGAGAACGGCCGTCGGAACCCGCTGTTCGATAACAGGCGTCGGCAGATAGAGCGTAATGCTATGCATCGTCCAAGCTGGCGTTGGAGCAGGCGTCTGGCGCAGTTCGCTGTCCCGCGGGGCGGGATTTGACGGCCCGCACGCCGTCATGAGCAGCACCAACCCCAGCAAGGACAAACGCATCAGAAGACGATCACCGAACGGATGCTCTTGCCTTCATGCATCAGGTCGAACGCCTCATTGATGCGTTCCAGCGGCAGGGTGTGGGTGATCATCGGATCGATCTCGATCTTGCCGTCCATGTACCAATCGACGATCTTGGGCGTGTCGGTGCGGCCGCGCGCGCCGCCGAAGGCCGAGCCCTTCCAGACGCGGCCGGTGACCAGCTGGAACGGACGGGTCGAGATCTCCTTGCCCGCCTCGGCCACGCCGATGACGATGCTCTCGCCCCAACCGCGGTGGCAGGCTTCCAGCGCCTGACGCATGACCACGGTGTTGCCGGTGCAGTCGAAGGTGTAATCGGCGCCGCCGTCGGTCAGTTCGACCAGATGGGCGACCACGTCCGACACCTCCTTGGGGTTGACGAAGTGGGTCATGCCGAAGCGACGGCCCCATTCTTCCTTGTCGCCGTTGATGTCGACGCCGACGATCATGTCGGCCCCGACCAGCTTCAGCCCCTGGATGACGTTCAGGCCGATGCCGCCCAGGCCGAAGACCACGGCGTTGGCGCCCGGCTCGACCTTGGCCGTGTTGACCACGGCGCCCACGCCCGTCGTCACGCCGCAACCGATGTAGCAGGCCTTGTCGAAGGGGGCGTCCTTGCGGATTTTCGCCACCGCGATCTCGGGCAGGACCGTGTAGTTCGAGAAGGTCGAGCAACCCATGTAGTGGGCGATGGCCTGACCCTTGTAGCTGAAACGCGAGGTGCCGTCGGGCATCAGGCCCTTGCCCTGGGTCCCACGGATCGAGGTGCACAGGTTGGTCTTGCGGCTGAGGCACGACTTACACTGGCGGCATTCCGGCGTGTAGAGCGGGATGACGTGGTCGCCGACGGCCAAGCTCGTCACGCCCGGTCCGACCTCGACCACCACGCCCGCGCCCTCATGGCCCAGGATCGAGGGGAAGATGCCCTCAGAGTCCAGACCGTCCAGCGTATAGGCGTCGGTGTGGCAGACGCCGGTCGCCTTGATCTCGATCAGCACCTCGCCGGCGCGCGGGCCTTCCAGATCGACCTCGACGATTTCGAGCGGGCGTTTGGCTTCGAACGCGACGGCGGCGCGGGTTTTCATGATGGTGGTCCTTCGGACGTCCCTATCGCTCGCGACGCGGTCGCTCGCTGCTTCAGGGACAGGAGGTGACTGAATTGGCGTCAGTTCTACGCCCGTCGCGGCGGGGCGGATACGGCGACAACCGCAAAACATTATTGTCCTGCTGCAACAATCATGATCGAACGTCCCGATGAGCCGCTGGGACGGGATCGACGAATTCACCGCTGTCGCCGAACAGGCCAGCTTCTCGGCCGCCGCACGTCGCCTCGGCCTGTCGACCTCGGCCGTCAGCCGTGAGATCGCCCGGCTGGAGGACCGGCTGCAGACCCGCCTGCTTCACCGCACCACCCGCCGGGTCGAACTGACCGACGCGGGCCGCGACTTCCTGGCCCGCTGTCGCCGCCTGATCGACGAACGCGACGAGGCCCTGGCCGCCGTCCAGCCAGACGATCAGGCCCCGCGCGGCCTGCTGCGCATGACCTGCTCCGTCTCCTATGGCGAACGCTTCATCGCCCCGGCCGTCAACGCCTTCGCGCGCCAGAACCCTGAGCTGAGGATCGAGCTGGACCTCGACAATCGCCTGCGCGATCTGGTCGGCGACGGCTATGATCTGGCGGTGCGGTTCGGCCACCTGACCGACTCGCGGCTGATGGCGCGGCGGCTGGCCTCGCGGCGGCTGATCCTGTGCGCCAGTCCCGACTACCTGACCCGGCGCGGCGCGCCGCGCGACCTGTCCGAGATCGCCAGCCACGACGGCCTGATCGGCTCGGCCGAGCACTGGCGCTTCACCGAGGCCGGGCGCGAGGTCAGCCTTCGCCCCTCGGGCCGCTGGCGCTGCAACTCCGGCGCGGCGGTGCTGGACGCGGCGCTGCAAGGCCTCGGCCTGTGCCAACTGCCCGACTTCTACGTGACCGAGGCCCTGGCTTCCGGCGCCCTCGTCTCCCTGCTGGACGAAGCCCGACCGCCCGACGAAGGCGTCTGGGCCGTCCACCCCCACCCTCGCCACGTCCCGCCCAAGGTCCGCGCTATGATCGACTGGCTGCATGAGCGGCTGTCGGCCCCGCCCGAGCGGCGCTAAGCTGACGGCAATGCCAAGGCGGTCCGCATATCTTGCTGTTCGACGTTGGGTGGACATGCGCCTGTCCTACAACTTCACCTTTGGGCCAAAGGCAGCATTCGCCCCCGCCGCCTTGCCCTTCATACCTTTGGTCTTAGCTCGATCAGGCTTCCTGCCTGCATGGCTGCTCGCTCTGGCATTGGCGTCGACATGGTGCGTATTCGTCGCATGGAGGGCGTCCCGAATGATACGCGCTGGCGAGATCAAGAGCGCGCGCGACTATGACCGGCGCGCCAAATTCGACCTGCCGCCTGAGTATGCAGCCTCAGAAAGCCTGCTGGCGCATCAGCGGCGCGAACGGAGGACCAAGCGATGAACCTCGTCGTCCTGACCGGCGCCGGCGTCTCGGCCGAGAGCGGCGTGCCGACCTTCCGCGCCTCGGACGGGCTGTGGGAGGGGCATAGCATCGAGGCGGTGGCGACGCCCGACGGCTTCGCAGCTGACCCGGCCCTGGTGCAGGACTTCTACAACCAACGGCGGCGGCATCTGGCCAGGGTCCAGCCCAACGCCGCGCATCGGGCCCTGGCCGGTCTGGCGGCGCGGTGGGCGGGCGATTTCCTGCTGGTGACCCAGAACGTCGACGACCTGCACGACCGGGCGCACGCGGAGAGCCCGCCCGCCCCCGGCTTCGAGCTGATCCACATGCACGGCGAACTGAACAAGGCCCGTTGCACGGCCTCGGGCGTCGTCTGCGACTGGACCGGCGATCTGGAGGCCGCGCACGCCTCGCCGCATCATCCGCAGGGCGTCTTGCGCCCGCACATCGTCTGGTTCGGGGAGATGCCGCTGGCGATGGAGCGGATCGAGACGGCGCTGGAGGTCTGCCACCTGTTCGTTTCCATCGGCACCTCGGGCGCCGTCTATCCGGCGGCGGGTTTCGTGCAGCAGGCGCGCATGGCCGGGGCGCGGACGGTGGAGATCAATCTGGAGCCAACGCAGGGCGCGCGCCTGTTCGATGAAGGCGTCTATGGCCCGGCCACCGAGGTCGTACCCGCCTTCTTCAACGCGCTCTAGCCGCGCTGTCCGAAGAGGATCACCGCCGCCCCAATCAGGCAGACCGCCCCGCCGATCAGGTCCCAACGGTCCGGCGTCGTCTTCTCGACCAGCGCCATCCACGCCAGCGACGCGCAGATATAGACCCCGCCATAGGCCGCGAACGCCCGCCCCGCCGTCTCGGCCGGAACCAGGGTCAACAGCCAGGCGAAGGCCATCAGGCTGAGTACGCCCGGAACCAGCCAGACCGGCGACCGGTCCAGCTTCAGCCAGGCCCAGAAGGCGAAGCAGCCGCCGATCTCGGCCAGGGCGGCCAGGGGGTAGATGAGGGCGAGTTTCATTTTATCTCCGTCATTCCGGGGCGGCGCAGCCGAACCCGGAACCCAGACCGTTCAATACACGCAGGGACGACAAGATCACCCGCCTGGGTCCCGGGTTCGCTTCGCGCCCCGGGATGACGGAAGAAAGGATCAGTCATACCAGTCCGCCGCCAAATCGGCCCAAACTGGGTTGGAACCTTCGATCAGCGCCAGCTTCCACGCGCGCCGCCATTTCTTGATCTGCTTCTCGCGGGCGATAGCTTCAGCCATGCCGAGGTGCGGCTCGAACCATACCAGCCCCTTGCAACCGTGCTCGTCGGTGAAGCCCTTGAACGTCCCGAGTTTGTGCTTCCATATCCGGTCGCGAAGGTCGCTGGTGACGCCGGTGTAGAGCGTGCCGTTGCGGCGGTTGGCCATGATGTAGGCGGCGATGATCGCGTCTGGATTCCGCAACTGCCCCTCCCCTGCCGTCCTTCCGGGACGCGCAGCGGACCCGGAACCCAGGCCATTCAGCACGCAGGGCGACGACAGGACAAGGCGGCGACGCATCCGACGCCTGGGTCCCCGGGTTCGGCTTCGCCGCCCCGAGGATGACGGAAGGGGTGATCTTACTCGCCCTTCTTCGCTTCCGCCGCGCGCTTCTCGGCCAGCTTGGCCAGCACCCGGCCACGGCCCTTGGCCAGGGCGTGGATGGCGCCGCGCATAGTGGCGACTTCCTGTTCGGTGAAGGCGGCGCGGCCCAGCATGACCCGCAGGTTCTGGCTCATGGACGGCTTCTTTTCCGGCGGATGGAAGAAGCCGCCGGCGTCCAGCTCGGCCTCGAAGTGTTCGTACATACCGATCAGCAGTTCGTTCGACGCGGGCGGATCGCCTTCCCTGAATCTCGGCGGGGGGGCGTCAAGGATGAGCGTGCGCCACTCATAGGCGTTGATGGCCACGGCCTGGGCCAGGTTCAGCGAGTGGTGCCTGGGGTCGATCGGGATGGTGGTGATGCCGGCGCACAGGGCGATGTCGGTGGTCTCAAGACCCGCGCGCTCGCCGCCGAACAGCAGGCCGGTCTTCAGGCCCGAGGCCGTATCGTCATAGAGGATGCGGGCGCTCTCGCGCGGGGTGCGCACCGGCTGACGTGTCTCGCGCGGGCGGGCGGTGGTGGCGAAGACGGTGTTCAGGTCGTGGATCGCCTCGGCCACGCTGTCGAAGACCTTTACATCCTCCAGCACCCAGTCGGCGCCAGAGGCAGTGGCCCAGGCGCGGTCCTGGGGCCAGCCGTCGCGCGGGCTGACCAGCCGCAGTTCCGACAGGCCGAAGTTCGCCATGACGCGGGCGACCGCGCCGATGTTCTCGGCCATCTGGGACTTGTCGAGGATGACGACGGGGGGCGTGAGTTCAGTCATGGGCGTCCCCTACCCCTCCGCGCCATCCAGCGAAAGTCAGTCCTCGCCGATCATCGACACCCACGGGTCGACCGTGCCGGCCTCGACCTCGGCCACCTTGACGGCGGGCCAGCCGATGGAGGCCGTGCCGCTCTCGCGCCAGCTGAGGATGATCAGGTCGCGCAGTTCCGAGGCGCCCGCCGCCAGACGCTCGTTGACGAAGGCCGCGCCGCGCGGGTCGGCGTCCTTGAAGCCGCCCGCCTTCTCCAGACGATAGAAGGGAATGACCGTGCCCAGGGTGGTCTTCAGGTAGCCCGCGGTGCGGGCGCGCAGGTCCAGACCCGACACCTGCGGCTGGCTCATGGCCGCCTCGACCGTATCCAGACGGGCGACGCGCGAGGTGAACTCGCCCTCGAAGATGCCGTGCGTGCGACGCGAGTTGGTGAAGCCCTCTGGGTTGGGATAGTCGCCCCAGCCGTTGAAATGGATCGAGGTGTGGTGCGGCTGCGAGCCGTCGCCGACATAATGCGCCAGGACGCCGATGTCGCGCAGGATCAGGGCCTCGCGGCGCTCGCGGTCGGCGCGGTACCAAGCCTTCTTGCCGGGGTCGCTCTCGCGGGCCTCGGCGGCGGTCAGGACGCGCCAGTAGGCGAAGCCGCGCCCCAGGTTCTGATAGGCGTCCATCAGGGCGTAGGGCAGATAGCCGACCTCGTCGATCTTGATGCCCGCCTGCACCAGGGCCGTGTCGAAGTCCGACTTCAGGCGCGGCAGGGCGTCGATGTGCGGGCCGTTGGCCGTCATCGCATGACCGTTGTCGTCGAAGTCGATGAAGTGGGCCGTGTCGCGCTCGCGGTCGTGCGGCTGACCGGCGCCCTTCCAGCGGTCGGGCTCCCGCGCCAGTTCGCCGACGTCGGCGATGGCGCCCGGCGTGCGCAGGAAGGCCGGCAGGTCGTCGCTGAGACCCCGCATGGCCGCCACGCCGATCAGGCGGTGGCCGGTGTTGCCCCAGGCGTCCACATGAACGGCGGGGGCCGCGACCAGCATCAGGGCGGCGGCGGAGATCATCAGGCGTTTGACTTGGCGCTTCATCGCAGGACACCGGCGGAAAAATTCGTGGGGAAACGACCGCTTATCCCATTCCCGGCCGCGCCTCCACCCATGCCGGTCGCCGCGTGGCCGCGCGATCACGGCGCCGTTATCTTGAACCGAAACGCAGACTTTCTTCGCAATAAAGTGTTACGCACCCAGACGTAGGTGTTAACCGAACAGCTGATCCACGTAGTATAGAAGCCGCACACATCGAATACTGTTTTCGTTGCTGCCACATATGCTGTGACATTTGCACGATATGCTCATGCGCCTGTGGACTAATCGAACAATGATCGTGCTTCAGACGCACGCCTGATCTCAAGCGACACGTTTTTGCCATAATTGACGGCCAAAAACCGGGCGCCGGATCGTGTCGGGACCGGTGCTTCCTGAGTCTGTTCGATGCTGAACACAGCCGCTGCGCTTGCCATGTTCTGGGCTATGGCCTTCTCCGGTTCCGGAGAGCCTCAACCCTATGAAGCCGTTATCGCGAATGAAACGGCTGCAATGGAAACCGCCGCGGCGGATGAAAGTTCCATCGACGCTTCCGCCCTCTCCGCCGAACAGGCCGAGCTGATGGCGGGCGAACCCGACTGGCGCGCCTCGGCCCGCCTTTATCACGCAGGCGGCGGCGGCGCGACGGGCAACGACTCGCTCGGTTGCCGTCCGATCGCCATGCGCACGGTCGCCGTCGACCCCCGCGTCATCCCGCGCCGCACCAAGCTTTTCATTCGCGAAACGGTCGGCCTGCGCATGAGCGACGGCACGATCCATGACGGCTACTGGTACGCCTCGGACACCGGCGGCGCGATCAAGGGCGCCAAGATCGACCTCTACACCGGCCACGGCCGCGGCTCGATGCAGCAGGCCCGCAGCCTAAATATGAAGACCCTGACCATCGCCGACGCCGGCGACTTCGACGGCTGCCCCCCGGCCTGGGAAACGGCCTCGAACTAAGGGCGGCCTCGCCCCACCGACAAAAAAGGCGACCGGAGCGATCCGGTCGCCTTTTTGCTGCGCCGAGCGCCCGTCAGACCTTGAAGGACAGGAAGCCGTCATCCACCGCCACGGTCGAACCGTTCACCGCACTGGCGGCGTCGGTGAAGAGGAAGGCCACCACGCTTGCGACCTTTTCCGGCTGGATCAGGCGATTGTGCATGTGCTGGGCGGCCAGCGGCGCCTTGGCTGCGGGATCGTCGCCCAGGATCGGCGTATCGATGAAGCCAGGCGCCACGCCCACGACGCGAATACCGTGCTCCGCCAGTTCCAGTGCGCCGGACCGGCTCATCGAGACGACCGCCGCCTTGGCCGCATTATAGTTGAAGCTGCCGCGCGCTGCGATCGAGCCATAGATGGAGGCCGTGTTGACGAAGGCGCCCTTGACGCCCAGCTCGACCATCTTCCGCGCGCCGTACAGCAGACCATAATAGACGCTGTGCTGATCGACCTCGATCACCTTCAGATAGTCGGCCGGCTCCATTTCGAGGAAAGGCTTCACCAGACCGATGCCGGCGTTGTTGAACATGCCGTTCAACGTGCCGAGCTTTTCAACGGCGAAGTCCACCAGCGCCTTCACCTCATCCGCCTTCGAGACGTCGACCTTGAAGGCATGAGCCCTGCGCCCCAGCGCCTGAACCTCGACGGCCACAGCCTCGGCGCCCGCGACGTTGAAGTCAGCGACGATCAGGTCCGCGCCCTTGCGCGCCAAAGCCAGACAGGCTTCGCGCCCGATGCCGCTGGCGCCGCCCGTGACGACAATGACCTGGTTCTCGAGTTCCATACGCGGTCTCCTTCTTCCGAAAGCGTGACCGACATATAGGCGTCCAAGGTGACGCTTCGACCCGACCGCACGGGGTCGTGATCAGAACTTCCGCTTGCCGCTCACCGTCTCGAAGAAGAGACGGAAGTCGCCCATCAGGCTCCACAGCGGATATTTGAAAGTCGCCGGACGGTTTTTCTCGAAGAAGAAATGCCCGACCCAGGCGAAGCCGTATCCGACCAGAGGCATGGCCAGCAGCCACCAGGCGTTGCCCGTGACGCAGAAGGCCGCGAAGGCGGCGATCACCAGCCCCGTCCCGACCACATGGATGCGGCGGCAGGCTCGGTTGGAATGCTCGTGGATGTAATAGGGATAAAACGCGGAAAAGGAGGCGTAACGCCCCCCGTCATACCCAGTCTTGGGACGTCCAGTCTGCGGTTCGCGTGCGGTCATGGCCGCAGCCTGCCCCCGGATTGAACCGGGGGCAAGTCAGCGATCAGCGGTCAGTCGAAGCGCTTGCCGCCCTTCGGCCCCTTGGGACCCTTGGCGAAGGGCTTGCCGGCCGGCTTGAAGCCCGGCTTGCCGCCGGCCTTGAAGTCCGACTTGGGCTTGAACGGCTTCTTGGCGCCCGGCCCCTTGGCGAAAGGCTTCTCATTGGGCTTGTCGAAGAACTGGCCGCCTTCCGGCACGTCGGCGCGGGGGGCGTAGGGCTTCTTCTTGAAGGCCGGACGCTCGCCGTCGGCCTCGCCTTCGCGGGGCTGCCACGGCTTCTTCTTGAACGGCGGACGACCGCCCTCGCCGTCCTCGTCGCGGCGGAAGGGTTTCTTGGCGTAGGGACGCTCGCCGCCTTCGTCACGACGGTTGCGCGTCCCGCCCTTGAACATGCCCGAATGCGGGGCTTCCGACGGCGTGATGTTCGCCTCGTTGGTGTTCATGGCCGCCAGCTTCCTGAAGGCCTCGACGTGGGTGTTGGCGATCTCGAAGCGGGTCTCTTCGGGGAAGGTCTTGATCGAACCGATCTGCTGCTTGGTGATGCCGCCGATGCGGCAGATCATCGGAATCAGCCACTTGGGATCGGCGTTGCGGTTGCGGCCGATGTCCATGCGGAACCACGACACCTGGTCCGGCTGCAGACGCTCGAAGGGCGAGGCCCCGGCGGCGAAGGCGTCGCCGCTCTCGCCGCGCGGCTTGCGCTGCGGACCCTGGCCCGGATCGACCAGATCCTCGGGAGCCGGCAGGTCCTTGCGCAGCAGGACCAGCAGGGCGCGGGCCAGGTCTTCCGCCGTGCGCTCGGCCACCAGCTTGGCGATCAGCCCGGCGTCGTCTTCATTGCCTTCCTCGGCGAAGACCGGAGCCGCCAGCAGGCGCTGCTCGTCCTTGGCCAGGATCTCGTCGGCGGTCGGGGCGCCGGCCCAGGTCGCCTCGACCCCGGCCGAGCCCAGCAACATCTCGGCCTTGCGGCGGCGGCTGCTCGGCACCAGCAGAATGGAGGTGCCCTTCTTGCCCGCACGGCCGGTGCGGCCCGACCGGTGCAGCATGGTCGCCTTGTTGATCGGCAGTTCGGCGTGGATCACCAGACCCAGGTCAGGCAGGTCCAGACCGCGCGCGGCCACGTCGGTGGCGACGCAGACGCGGGCGCGGCCGTCGCGCAGGGCCTGAAGCGCGTCGGTGCGCTCGCGCTGGCCCATTTCACCCGACAGGGCCACGGTCGCGAATCCGCGCTCCAGCAGCGAGGACTGCAGGTGACGCACGCTGTCGCGCGTCGAGCAGAAGACGAGGGCGCCGGGCGCCTCATAGAAGCGCAGCACGTTGACGACGGCGTGCTCGATCTCGTTCGGGGCGATGCGCAGGGCGCGGTATTCGATGTCGCTGTGCGGCTGGCTGCGGTCGACGGTGTCGATGCGCACCGCGTCGCGCTGATAGCGCTTCGCCAGCATGGCGATGTCGCGGGCGATGGTGGCCGAGAACAGCAGGGTGCGGCGTTCCGCCGGCGACTGCTCCAGGATGTATTCGAGGTCCTCGCGGAAGCCCATGTCGAGCATCTCGTCGGCCTCGTCGAGCACCAGCACCTTCAGCGCCGACAGGTCCAGGTTGCCGCGGTCGATGTGGTCCTTCAGGCGGCCGGGGGTGCCGACCACGATGTGGATGCCGAAGTTCAGGGCGCGGGCTTCCTTGCGGGCGTCCATGCCGCCGACGCAGGTGGTGATCTTGGCCTTGGACTCGCCGTACAGCCATTCCAGCTCGGCCGAGACCTGCAGGGCCAGTTCGCGCGTCGGGGCGATGGCCAGCATCAGCGGCGCGTCGGCGGGACCGAAGGTTTCGTTCTCGCCCAGCAGGGACGAGGCCGCCGCCAGACCGAAGGCCACCGTCTTGCCCGACCCGGTCTGGGCCGAGACCAGCATGTCGGCCTCGCCGTGGCCTTCCAGAACCGCCGCCTGGACGGGGGTGGGCTCGGCATAGCCCTTGTTGGCGAGAGCGCGGTCTAGCGCGGGGTGGATCGCGGGAAAGGGCATATACGACCTGAAAAAGAGCAAGGCGGTCGCCGAAACGACCGCGCCCGGCCAAGGCGAACAGCCGGCCGGGCGATGAGGAGGCGGTCTCTATACACCAATAACGGCCCCGATGCGGCGGATTTCCGCAAAAAGACCGTCGTTCACCACGCTTGTTCAGGCGTCATTGACCTCAAAGCCACGATCCTGACCGTCCGCAGAGTTCCATTTTCGCCCGGAGACCGATCATGACGATCCCGCCCCTGAGCATCGCGGCCGCCGGAATGCAGAACGCCGCCAACCGCTTCGAGGCCAGCGCCCGGCGCACGGCCACCGGTTCACTGGACAACCTGGCGGTCGAGGCGGTCGAGCAGATCCGCGCCAAACAGGACTTCTCCGCCAACGCCGCCGTGGCGCGTACAGCAGACGAGATGACGGGGACGCTGCTGGATATTCTGGTTTAAGGCCTCTCCGCCTCCCCTCAGCCCGCCTTTTCCGGCAGGTGGAAGAAGTCGATGAAGCGGGCGAAGACGGCGCGGTCGCCCTCGATGCTCATCGCCCCCTCGCCTTCCAGCGCCGCCAGCGGAACCTTGCCATAGACGGCGGCCGCCACGATCGGCGAGGCGGCGCGCACGATCACCTCGCCGTCCTCGACCTCGCCGCGCCGCGTCTCGATGCGCCCGTCGGCCACGCTCACCACCATGCGGTCCTCGTCCAGGGCGAAGCCGAGTCGCATGTTCGCATCGACCGCCCGCCCCGGATCAAACATGGTCTCGAAGGACTGCATGACGGAGACCGCGCTGATCGGCAGGGTCGGGTCGTGCAGGGGCGAGCGCGCGGCCCAGCGGCCCAGCACCATGAAGACCGGTTTGATCTCATAGCCCCAGTCGGTCAGCTCATAGACCTGGACCGAGGCGGGCGGCGGCAGCTTGCGCCGCTGGACGATGCCCGAGGCCTCCAGACCTTCGAGCCGCTGGGTCAGGACATTGGCGGACAGGCCGCACAGGTCCTTGCGCAGGTCGCTGAAACGCCGCGGCCCCATCATGAGTTCTCGTATCACCAGCAGGGCCCAGCGCTCGCCGATCAGGTCGAGCCCGTGCGCGGCGCCGCAGGCGTCGTGATAGCGGCGAGCACGGCCAGAGGACTCTTTAGTTACTTTTTCTAACTTCATAGTTGACTAACATAACACGATAAGACACCGTTACGCCAGATCAGGGAGGATCGCCAATGACCAAGCTCATATTCGTCAACCTGCCCGTCACCGACCTGTCCCGCTCGGTCGCCTTCTATGAAGCCGTCGGCGCGACGAAGAACCCGATGTTCTCGGACGACACCGCCGCCTGCCTGGTGTTTTCTGACACCATCCACGCCATGCTGCTGACCCACGAAAAGTTCTCCAGCTTCACCGACCGCGCCATCCCCGACGCCCACAAGACGGCCCAAGTGCTGATCTGCGTGTCGGAGGACAGCCGCGACGCCGTGGACGCCGTGATCGACCGCGCCGCCAAGGCCGGCGGTCAGGCCGACCCCAATGCGAAACAAGACTACGGCTTCATGTACGGCCGCAGCTACGCCGACCCGGACGGCCATATCTGGGAGGTCATGTGGATGGACCCCGAAGCCGCCGCCGAGGGCCCTGAAGCCTTCGCCGCCCAGGTCGGAGGCGGCTGAGCCATGAGCGACCTGTTCGAGCTGAGCGTCAGCCGCGTCTTCAAGGCCTCGCCTGAAACCGTCTGGCGCGCCTTCACCCAGCACGGGACGGAGTGGTTCACGCCCCGCCCCTGGACCACGCCCCAGGTCGATTACGACCTGCGCCCCGGCGGCCGCGCCGACATCGTCATGCAGTCGCCCGAGGGCGAACGGCATGAGTATCGCGGCGTGGTGCTGGAGGTCATCCCCGAGCGCCGCATCGTCACCACCGGGGCCATGACCGAGGGCTGGATCCCGCAGCCGGGCGAGATGAACTTCGTGCGCATCGACACGTTCGAACCCGAAGGCGACGGCACCCGCTACACTGCCCGCGCCCGCCACTGGGACGACAAGGCCATGCAGACCCACGCTGAAATGGGCTTCGAACCCGGCTGGGGCGCCGCCGCCGATCAGCTGGGCGAGGTGGCCGAGCGTCTCGCCGCACAGGAGGCGACGTCATGACCGACAAGATCATTCCCTGCATCTGGTACGATCTGGGTCAGGCGAAGAAGGCCGCCGAATTCTATGTCTCGCTGGGCCTGCCCGACAGCCGCATCGACCGCGTTGCGACCAGCCCGACGGACAACCCGTCCTCCCCCGAGGGCGCCGAGCTGGTGGTCGAGTTCACCCTGGCCGGGCGGCCCTACATGGGCCTGAACGGCGGCCCGACCTTTCCCCAGACCGAGGCCGTCTCCTTCATGATCATGACCGATGATCAGGCCGAAACCGACCGCCTGTGGGACGCCATCGTGGGAAACGGCGGGGCCGAAAGCGACTGCGGCTGGTGCAAGGACCGCTGGGGCGTCAACTGGCAGATCACCCCGCGCCGCCTGATGGCCTTCTTCAGCGACCCGAACCCCGCCCGCGCCAAGGCCGCCTTCGAGGCCATGATGACGATGAGAAAGATCGACATCGCCGCCATCGAGGCCGCTGCTGACAAGATTGCGTAAACGGTCAAGCTAGGCTGCACGACCCGCGAGCGACCTGTCGCTTTCCACCAAGACGCCGACCACGCCTGCCCCAACTATCCGCCCCCGTCCCTCATTCAGCGAGCCGCCGCGCGGCGAGCGATAGGGGCCAACCACAAGAGGAGACACCCAGATGGCCTACATCACCGGCTTTTTGACCCCCGTTAAAACCGAGAACAAGGACCGCTATGTCGAGTCCGCCCGCGTCGCCTGGCCCCTGTTCAAGGGCTACGGCGCCCTGGCCCATGTCGAGAACTGGGGCGAGGACGTGCCGGACGGCAAGGTGACCAGCTTCCCCATGGCGGTGAAACTGGAGGACGGCGAGGTCGTGGTCTTCTCCTGGCTGATCTGGCCCGACAAGAAGACCGCCGACGACGCCTGGGCCAGGATGCAGGAAGACCCCGCCATGGCGAACATGGACATGCCCTTCGACGGCAAGCGCATGATGTGGGGCGGTTTCGAAACCGTCTTCGACGAGCGCGCCTGACGAAAGCGCGGGGCCGGTCGCACGCCGGTCCCCGCATCTCTTCAGTGGGCGCTGTCCGGCCTCGTGCGGTGAGCGTGCAGGCAGGTGGCCACGCCCAGAACCACCAGAACAAAGGCCAGCGCCTCCATCGCGCTTGGCAAGCGCTGTTCCCAAGCGAAGCCATAGATCAGAGCGAACAGGGTCTCGAACAGGATCATCTGGCCCACCAGGGTCAAGGGCAGCAGCCGGCTCATCCGGTTCCACAGATTATTGCCGAGGATCGAGGCCAGCACCGCCACGCCGACCGAGACCCCCGCCAAACGCATCCAGTCTCCGGCTTCGTGATGCGCGCCCGAGGCGGTCAGCAGGGCGACCGGCAACAACAACAGGCTCTGCGCCCCGGTGACGACTCCGGTCAGCAGGTTCCAGTCCTGGGCTGACACCGTCGTCAGTTGACGCAGCCGCCGCGCGTTTTTCACCGCGAAGAAGGTCCAGGAGGCCAGGGCGCCGACGGCGCAGGCAAAGCCGATCAGGCGCGTGCCGTGCGCGGCCTCGGCCGAAGCAGCCAGGGCCTGCCAACCGATGCAGACGGCGCCGGCGACGCAGAGCAGCAAGGGCAGACGCAGCCGCCTCAGCGGCACGGCGCCGTGGTCGCGACTGCCGATGATCGTCACCGCCACCAGCAGGAAACCGATCACAAGCGAGGTCATGGCGATGCCGCCGGTCTGCACCGCCCCTGACAGCAGGATATAGTAGAGCGTGTTGCCGGTGAGGGCGAGCCAGAACAGGTTCAGCCAGTCAGCGCGTCCGATCCGTCCCGCCACCGCCTGCCATCGCGGCGCCAGCAACAGCCCGGCGATCAGGCCATAGGCGAGGTAGCGACCCACCGTCAGCTGCAGCGGATTGAAGTCCCGCGCCAGCTCCGGCGCCAGGAAGACCAGGCCCCACAGCGCGCCTGCGCCGACGCCGCAGGCCACGCCGACCGCCGTCCGGTTGTTTCACCCCTGATCGATGATGTCCGTCGTCATTTCCGGTTCCCGCCTGGCTCGGCGGCGAGCTATACCAAGGGGCGGACGGGGCGTTTCCTCTCGATCACGGGCCCAAACGCAACAAACACTCGCACAACAAGATCGCCAATGGCCGGACGAACCGCCTCTCCCCAGCGCCCGCTCGACAGCTTTGATCGCGCCATCCTGCGGATCATCCAGCGCGACGCCCGGACGCCGCAGCGCGCCATCGCCGAAGCCGTCAACCTGTCCGCCGCCGCCGTCCAGCGACGCATCGCGGCGATGGAGGCCAGCGGCGTCATTCGCGGCAATGTCGCCCTGGTGGACCCGAGGTCGATCCCCCTGACCATCACCGCCATCGTCGAGGTCTATCTTCAGGACGAGCGGGCCGAGACGGTCCAGAACGCCAAGGCCCGCTTCCAGAGCGAGCCGGAGGTGCAGCAGTGCTACTACGTCACCGGCGGCACCAGCTTCATCCTGATCGTCGTCACCACCGACATGGCGGCCTATCAGGCGCTGACGCAGCGGCTGTTCGAGGAGAACGACAGCGTCAACCGCTTCCGCTCCCTGATCGCCCTGGACCGGGTGAAGACCGACGCCTCGCTCATCATCCCCTGAACGCCTGAAACAGAACGAAAAACGCCGGCGAGGTCGAGACCCCGCCGGCGCTGATCTTCAGGCGATCGGACCGATCAGCTGTCCAGGAAGGACCGCAGCTTACGCGACCGCGACGGGTGCTTCAGCTTGCGCAGGGCCTTGGCCTCGATCTGACGGATGCGTTCGCGGGTCACGCTGAACTGCTGGCCGACTTCTTCCAGGGTGTGGTCGGTGTTCATGCCGATGCCGAAACGCATGCGCAGGACGCGCTCCTCACGCGGGGTCAGCGAGGCCAGGACGCGGGTGGTGGTTTCGCGAAGGTTCGACTGGATGGCGGCGTCGATCGGCAGGACGGCGTTCTTGTCCTCGATGAAGTCGCCCAGGTGCGAGTCTTCCTCGTCGCCGATGGGGGTTTCCAGCGAGATCGGCTCCTTGGCGATCTTCAGGACCTTGCGCACCTTCTCCAGCGGCATGGCCAGCTTTTCGGCCAGTTCTTCGGGGGTCGGCTCGCGGCCGATCTCGTGCAGCATCTGGCGGCTGGTGCGGACGATCTTGTTGATCGTCTCGATCATGTGCACCGGGATACGGATGGTCCGCGCCTGGTCGGCGATCGAGCGGGTGATCGCCTGACGGATCCACCAGGTGGCGTAGGTCGAGAACTTGTAGCCGCGGCGATACTCGAACTTGTCGACCGCCTTCATCAGACCGATGTTGCCTTCTTGGATCAGATCCAGGAACTGCAGACCGCGGTTGGTGTATTTCTTGGCGATCGAGATGACGAGGCGCAGGTTGGCCTCAACCATTTCCTTCTTGGCCTGACGGGCTTCGCGTTCGCCCTTCTGGACCGTCTGGACGATGCGGCGATAGTCGTCGATCGGCAGGCCGGCCTCGGTCGCCACCGCGGCGACGTCGCCGCGGATCTGGGCGATCTGGGCGGCTTCAACCTCGCTGAACTTGGTCCAGCGCACGCCCATTTCCTTGATGCGGTCGGTCCAGTTCGGATCCAGTTCCGAGCCGAAGTAGGCCTTGAGGAACTCGGGACGCGAAATGCCGTAGCTGTCGGCCAGGCGCAGCAGGCGGCCTTCCAGGCCGATCAGGCGCTTGTTGATCGCATACAGCTGCTCGACCAGGGCCTCGATGCGGTTGTTGTTCAGCTTCATCGTCTTCAGACGATCGCTGATGGCCGCGGTCAGGGTCTCATAGGCCTTGTGATCCTTGGCGCTCAGCACCTCGCCCTTCAGGCGGGCCTCGACCAGCTTGTCCTGCAGCTTGCGGAAACCGCCGAAGTCGGCCGCGATGGCGTCCAGGACCTCCATGACGCCGTCGCGCAGCTCGGCCTCCAGCGCCGAGATCGACATGCCGCCGCCGTCGTCGAAATCGTCCTCGTCCTCGTCCTCGCCTTCACCCTCAGGCTTCTCGGCGCCGGGCGCGGGGGCCTCGCCGGCCGGGGGCTGGTTGTGCGGCAGGGACGAGGGATTCAGGATGCCGTAGGTGGCGTCCAGGTCGATCACTTCGCGCAGCAGGATGCGGTTGTTGGCCAGTTCCTCGCGCCAGACCATGATGGCCTCGAAGGTCAGGGCGCTTTCGCACAGACCCGAGATCATGGCGTCGCGGCCGGCTTCGATCCGCTTGGCGATGGCGATTTCGCCCTCGCGGCTCAGCAGTTCGACCGAACCCATTTCGCGCAGATACATGCGCACGGGGTCGTCGGTGCGGTCATAGGCGGACTTGGCGGGGGTCTCCGCCACAGCCGTTTCGGCTGCCGTGGTGACTTCCTTACCTTCGACATCGGCGGCGTCTTCCTCGGCCTCGACGACGTTGACGCCCATTTCCGACAGCATGGCCAGGGTGTCTTCGATGGCGTCCGGGGTCACTTCCTCGGAGGGAAGGACCTTGTTCAGCTCCTCCATCGTGACATAGCCGCGTGCCTTGGCCTGCTTGATGAATTTCTTGACGCCGGCGTCCGTCAGATCGAGCAGGGGCCCGTCGGAATTGGCTTCGGTGTCCTGCGTCTCGGTCTGCGCGCTCATTCAGTCTGTCTCCACGACCGCCTGGGGTGATCAGTCCCCTGCGGCGAAAATACAACGCCCGACAACTTCGTTGGTTACGAAGAAGCCGCGTCTTCCCAAATCGTTCCGGTCTTGATGGCCCGTCGCAATGCATCGCGCTCGGCTTTCACCAGGGTGAAGGCCGAGTTGTCGAACGCATTGTGGGCGCCCGACTTTGCTGACGCCAGCGCCTGCTCCAACGCCGCGACGCGGGTCAGAGCGTCGAACGCCTGCGACCACCGGATCCTCGCCTCGCCGAGGGGCTTGTCTGCAGCCAGGAATGGCGCGCCGGACTTCGCCGCCGCCTTCTCGACCTCGTGCATCAAGGCATCATGACCCGAGTGGGCCAGATGGCGTCGGATCGCGGCAGAGTCAAGGCTCTGACCGGAAAACCGTAGCCGCACCAGTTCCTGCGCCAGTCCGTCCAGCGCCGGGTCGCCGAAACCGTGGCGGGCGATGGCCTCCAGATGATCGTCCATCCGCTCGGGATCATCGACCGCGCCGTGGGCCAGGGCGGCGGCCACCGGCTCGATGGAGCGAAACAGGGCCTGCATGGCCTGGGCGCCCTCGGCCGTCTGGCCCAGCTTGGGCGGCGGACCGCGCCAGCGCCCGCCGGGTCCGGCCCGTCCCCCGCCCTGCTGATAGGCTTGCTGGCCCTGCTGTTGGGACTGGCGCGGAAACAGGGCGTCGAAACGCTCGAACAGGTCGCGCCGGTATTGCTCGGCCAGATCCTTGTCCTGAATGGCGCTGGCCGCCTGACGCAGACGCCCCTTCAGCCCCGCCTTGCGCTCGGGCGTGTCCAGAGGTTCGGCCTCGGCCTCGCGCCGGAACAGGACCTCGATAAAGGGTCGGGTCTCGCTCAGGGCGTGGCGCAAGGCCGGCGCGCCCTTGTCGCGCAGGATGTCGTCCGGGTCCTGACCTGCGTCCAACAGGGCGAAGCGGAACGACCGCCCCGACTTCAGCAGGGGCAGCGACCGCTCGATCGAGCGATAGGCGGCCCGCAGCCCCGCCGCATCCCCGTCGAAGCAGAGCACCGGCTCGGCCGAGACCCGCCACAGACGCTCCATCTGCTCCTCGGTCAGGGCCGTGCCCATGGGCGCCACGGCCGGCAGGCCCGCGCGCTGGCAAGCGATGACGTCCATATAGCCTTCGACGACGATGATGCCCTGCTCGCCCCGGCTCTCGGCCCCCAGGATGCGGCGCGCTTCGGGCAGGCCGTAGAGGGTGGCGCCCTTGTGAAACAGCGGGCTCTCCGGCCCGTTCAGATACTTGGCCCGGTCGTCGGGGTTCATGGCCCGTCCGCCGAAGCTGACGATCCGACCGCGCGCGTCCAGGATGGGGAACATCAGCCGGTCGCGGAACCGGTCATAGGGGGCGCCGCCGCTTTCAGGCGAGATCAGCATCCCGGCCTCGACCAGATCGCCGGGCTTGGCCCCGCGCTGGATCAGGGCCGCCTTCAACCCCTCGCGGTCGTTGGGCGCATAGCCCAGGCCGAAGCGCTCCCATTGGTCCTCGGGCAGGCCGCGCTTTTCCAGATATTCGCGCGCCGCCTTGCCGACCGAGCGACGCAGGTTGGCCGCGAACCACTTCTGGGCCAGGTCCATCCAGTCGGTCAGGCCCTGCTTCTTGGCCTCGCGCTCGGCGGACTGCGGGTCCTCGGCGGGCAGTTGCATCCCCGCCTCGCCCGCCAATCGCTGCACCGCCTCGACGAAGCTGAGCCGCTCGGTCTCCTGCAGGAAGCTGATGATGTCGCCGTGCTTGCCGGACGAGAAGTCGTGGAAGAAGCCCTTGTCGTCGTTGACGAAGAAGCTGGGCGATCGCTCCTTGGAGAAGGGGCTGAGGCCGACATACTCGCGCCCCTGCCGCTTGAGCTTCACCGTCCGGCCGATGACGTCGGACGGGCGAAGGCGGGCCTTCAGTTCTTCAAGGAAACGATCGTCGAAACGCACGATCTCAGACACTCCTGCGCGACGAAGAGGGGAAGGGCCGCCGCGACCTCAAGACATGGCCGTCCCCGGTTGCGTTTTCCACAGCCTGTGAAGATCGAGGAGAACCGCGTCGCTTTTGGACGCAGGCCTATTTCCACGCCTCGCCGGTGCGGCCCAGGGCCTCGCCCAGGTCATAGACGGCGATCATCGACTCCTGGCTGAAGTCCAGGCTGTCGGCGCCGTCGAAGTCCTCGGGGATGGCGGCGACGTGGAACTCCAGCCCGTTGCGGCTGGCGAAGGCCCGGTTGGCGGCGATGGTCGCCCGCAACTGACCGCCCAGCACGGCGTCGAGACTGCGGCTCAGGACGGGAATGGCGGCGTCGCGGGTGACGGCGAAGCGCGGCGCGTCCTTGCCGTTGACCACGACATGCAGGCGCGCGCCCTCGAACACGCCCGACACGTCGTCCCAGTTCCACATGATCTGCGGCAGGGCGACAAAGGGGTTCATCACCCCGCCGTCGACGTGCATCTCTTCGAACACCGCGCCGCGCCCCTGCGAGCGGATCATGACGGGGGGAAAGGCGCCGGGAATGCTGGCCGATGCGACCAAGACGTCCCGGAACAGGGCCAGGGCCTCCGGTCCCCCGTGCTCGGCGATAGCGCCCATGTTCCAGATCACGCCGCGCTGGGCGTCCAGATCGGTGGTGGCGACCAGCAGCAACCGCCCCTTGGCGTGTTCCGCCGCGACCTCGGCGAGCAGGGCCTCATCGACGTTGTTCTCCACCAGCTGGCGCAGCGGCAGGCCGCTGAACACGCCCGAGCCGACGAAGGCGCGCAAGCCCCGGCTCTTCAACAGGCCCGTGGCCTCTCCGCCGGTATAGGCCTCCTTCAACCGCGCATCCCAGCGCGGACCCAGAAAGACGAATGGGGCGGCCAGGGCGCCGGTCGAGACACCCGTCACCACCTCGAAGTCGGGCCGCTTGCCGCTGGCGGTCCAGCCGTTGATCAGGCCGGCGGTGAAGGCGCCGTTGGCCCCGCCGCCGGACAGGGCGATCAGGTCGAAGTGGCCGTCCGGCCCCTTCGGCACGCCCTCGCCCAGTTGCTGCTCGATCTTCTGGGCCGCCGCCTCATCCTCGACCGAAAAGCGGACATTGGGAAAGCCCACCGGCGAGGCCGCGTCGCGCTCATTCAGGCCGAAGTCGCTTCGCGCCCCGCTGGCGCAGGCCGACAACAGCAGACCGGCGCTGAGAACGACGGCGACCGTCCGCATCAGGCTGAAACTCATGAGCGTCCTCCAAGGCGCGCCATCCTAGGCGCTTTCCATGACAGGAGGAAAAGCCTCTCCCAGAAAAACCGCGTTAGGTTTTCATTAACCAAGAAGGCCGCGTCGGCCTCGCTATCGTCCGAATGCGAACGAAGTCACGCGCGACAACAGATCTATCCACAGCCTGTGGATTGATTTGCTTTACGGAAGCTCCCGATGTTCATCGCCATCGCCCGCCCGGCGGTGGAGCCCCGAGGCCCCGACGCCGTCGCCGTCCCCGGCTCCCCCGCCGTTCCGAACCTGACGCCCCGCGCCCTGCATGCGCGCCTGCTGGACAACGCCGCCGCGCGACGTCGCCGCGGACTGGAACGCAAGCAGGCCCGCCGGACCGACGACGCCGCCTACTGGATTTCCGCCGCGCCGATAGCGGTGCGAAAGGCCTGCGAACTGCGGCGGCATTCGACTTTCGTCGTACTGCCCTAGGACTTTTGCAACCGCTCGAATTACAGAAAAATTCAGAGATCCGGCGCAAACCGGCGGAACGTTCCTATCCGAGTTTTCCATGCCCGACGCCGATCATCCCCACGCCGCCTTTCTTCGTCCCATTCTTGAAGTGATGGCGGAGCGACTGGGGGGCGCCGTCATCCTGCACGCCGCTCCCAGCGGCGAGGTCCTGGCTGTGACGGGGGGCGTGCCGGGCCTTGATATCTGCGATCCGATCGGCGCCCGTCCCGGGGATTACGCTGACCGCTTCCAGGTCTTCGCCCAGGACGGCTCGGTCGCCCGCTTCGACGACCTGCCCGTGGTCCGCGCCATGAAATCGGGAGAGCCGATCATGGACGAGGTCTGGCTGCTGGGCGGTCAGGCAGGCCCGGTGCCGGTCTTCGTCGATTCCTATCCCCTCAAGGGCGAGGACGGCGCGGTCATCGGCGTGGTCGCCACCGCCACCGATCCCAAGCGCTGGAGCATTCGGGCTGAGCGGATGAAGCAGTCGATCTCCATTCGCGACGGCTTTATCGGCGGCTGAACCCTAGCGGATGTCGGGCAGTCGCCGCTCGACCGAAGCCGCCGTCTTGCGCCGCCAACGCGTCCAGCCGCCCGGCCCCTTGGCCACGCGGTCCGGCAGGGCCTGGCTCCAGCGCGCGCGCATGGCCTCGACCAGCTCGGGACAGCGGTCGTACTGGTGCACCACAGGGCTGACGCCGCCGCCCGGATTGACGATCAGTCCGTCCTTCAGACCGACGCCGTCCGAGGCCATGCCGATGGTGGCGACGCGGCGATAGTTGTCCTGAACCTGCGCCGGGATCAGGCCATAGCCGACCGCCAACGCCAGCGAGGCCTGATCGACGCCGAAGCCGCCGCCGACCGCCGACCGCGGAATGGCCCCGAGGGTGAGAATCAGGCGGCACAGACGCGCCGCTTCCTCGGCCGGACCGACGATGGTGCCGGCGCATATGCAGGGCCGGTCCTCCAGCTGCTCCGCCAGAGCCTCGCCGGCGAGGGCGCGCAAATGCTTCATCTGGAAGGCGTGGTCCGCCATGCGGCCGGTTTCATACTCGACGAAGACCTCCAGCCCGGTCGGCGCCGGGGCGAAGGGCTCGCCCTGGAAGACCACATCGCGCACGTCGGTCATCAGCACATGACGCAGGTCGCGCCGCGCGGCGATATAGCGCTCATAGGCCGAGAAACGCGCCACCACCGGCTGCGGCGTCCATGCGTCGCTTGGGGCGACCACGACGGCTTCCACGTCATGCGCGGCCAGGAAGGCCAGCAGGGCCGGATCCTTGTGCACGAACAGGGCGACGCCGCCGGAATAGACCGACCGCAGCGAGCGCACGAAGGCCTCGACGTGCTCGACCCCATAGCCTGTGGCGTAACCCAGAACCATGTCCCGCGCGCCCGCCTCGCCGACGGAGACGGGCGCCGGGCGCAGAACCGCGCCCAGCCAGTTCAGATAGCGCGAGCGGGCGATATCAGGCGCCCTTCATCGTCTCGATGAAGCGGTTAAACAGATAAAGGCTGTCAGTCGGGCCCGACGAGGCTTCCGGGTGGTGCTGCACGCTGAACACCGGCTTGTCCTTCAGGGCGATGCCGCAGTTGGTGCCGTCGAACAGGCTGACGTGGGTCTCGACCACGGCCTCGGGCAGGCTGTCGCGATCGACCGTGAACTCATGGTTCATCGACACGATCTCGACCTTGCCCGTAGTCAGATCCTTGACCGGGTGGTTGGCGCCGTGGTGGCCCTGATCCATCTTCATGGTCTTGGCGCCCAGGGCGATGGCCAGCATCTGATGGCCCAGGCAGATGCCCATGACCGGCTTGCCGCTGGCGACCAGCTTCCGGATTTCCGGCACCGCGTAGACGCCGGTCGCGGCCGGGTCGCCCGGGCCGTTCGACAGGACCACGCCGTCCGGGTTGCGGGCCAGGATGGCCTCGGCCGTCGTGCCGGCCGGCACCACCGTGATCCTGACGCCGGTCGAGGCCAGGGCGCGAAGGATGTTGCGCTTCACGCCGTAGTCGATGACCACCACCGACTTGTCGCCGAGGCCCGGCGTGGCGTAGCCGGCCGGCCAGTCCCAGAGCCCCTCGGTCCAGTCGAAGGCCTGGGTGGTCGAGGCGTCCTTGGCCAGGTCCAGGCCGACCAGACCCTTCCAGTCGCGCGCCTGGGCCACCAGGGCGTCCAGATCGAACTGGCCCTCGGGATTGTGGGCGATGACGGCGTGGGGGGCGCCCTTGTCGCGGATGATCTTGGTCAGGGCCCGCGTATCAATGCCGGCCAGGCCGACGACGCCGCGAGTCTTCATCCAGGCGTCCAGGCTGCCGGTGGCGCGCCAGTTGGCGGGTTCGGTCGGCACGTCGCGGAAGATGGCGCCGCGGGCCGCGCGCTCGGGCGCCCCGCCGATCTGCTCAACGTCTTCCATGTTCACGCCGACATTGCCGACGTGGGGGAAGGTGAAGGCCAGGATCTGGCTCATGTAGGAGGGGTCGGTCAGGATTTCCTGATAGCCCGTCATCGAAGTGTTGAAGACCACCTCGCCGAGGACCGAACCGACCGCGCCGACTCCAATGCCTTGCAGGATGGTGCCGTCAGCGAGCGCAAGGACGCCAGTGGCGCCGGACAGAATCTGGGTCGTCATGGCGCAGGCTCCTAACAATGAATACGGGCAGACAAACGGCGGCGTCACTAAAGAGATGCCGGGGCGGGGTCAACCGCCCTTGGACCTTTATACCTTCTGTCCCTGGCGCACCCAGACCCAGGCCAGACTGGTCAGGGCGAAGAAGCCGACGCTGGGCAGGATGTAGCCGCCCGCCGCCGCCGCCACCGCAAAGGCCGAAAAGACGACGCCGACCATGGCCAGGGCGCGCCAGCCGGCCTTCCGGGTCAGCTTCCACAGCGTCACCGAGCACAGGGCGTAGAGGCAGAGCGTCAGCACCGAGGTGACGCCGATCAGGACGCCGAACTGCTGACCCAGCGTCGGCTGGGCGCTGGCGACGACCATGACGCTCATGACGACGCAGTTCAGGATCGGATTGCTCAGCGGCGTCTTGCCCTTCTGTGCCCCGCCGAACCAGCGCGGCATCCAGCCGGCCTCGGCGGCGCCGCGCGAGGTCTCGCCCGCCAGCATGGTCCAGCCGGCGATGGTGCCCAGCACCTTGATGACGGCGCAGGCCGCGACCAGACCGGCCACGGACGAGCCCATGACCCGCGCCACCAGATCGGCATAGGGGCTGGTCGAATGCACCAGCACATCCGCCGGAATGACGCCGAAGACAGCGACGCTGGCCGCGACATAGACGATAAAGGCCAGGGCGACGCCGCCGAGCGAGGCGCGGCCCACGTCGACCGAGGGGTTCCTGACCAGGCTGGACAGGGCCGCGGCGCTCTCGACGCCCAGAAAGGCCCAGAAGATGATGGCCAGCGAGGCCGGGACGGTCTTCAGCAAGGGCTGGTCGCCGGGGCTCCACGAGGCCGCGAAGGTGTCGCCGCTGAAGGCCATGGCCCCGGCGATGATGGCCAGAACAATGGGGATCAGGCCGAGGCCCAGGGTGATGGCGCCAAAACGCGCCGCCGTCCGGGCGCCTGAGGCATAGGCCGCCGAGGTCAGCCAGATCAGGGCCAGATTGCTGACCGCCGCCCACAGGGGTTCCTTCAGCGCCGGAATGAAGAAGGCCAGATAGCCCGTACCCGCCACCGCCAGAGCCACATTGCCCGCCAGACAGGCCGCCCAGTAGGCCAGCCCCGTCTGATAGCCGATGAACCGCCCCATGCCGCGCCGGGTGAAGTCCGACAGACCGTCCGCATCCGGCTGCATCCGCCCCAGACCGCCGAACACCAGGGCCAGGGTCACAGCCCCCAGGCCGCAGATCAGCCAGCCGATGATGCTGCTGCTGCCCGTCGGCGCCAGGGTCGCGGGCAGCAGATAGACGCCCGAACCGATCATGTTTCCGGCCACGACGAGGGCGGCGAGCGCCCAGCCGATGCGGTGCGGCGGGTCAGGCAGGATTTCCGTCTGGGTCATGCCCGCCCTTTACGCGGGAATCCGCGCGCCGTCCCATCCGAATACGCCGCCGCTGTCCGCCGGCGTCAGGCCCTCGATCACCGTCAGCAGGCTGGCCGCGGCAAACGCCGGGGAGAACAGCTGATCGGGCTTGACCCCGCGCTGGAAGGGCGCGCTCAGGGCCGTGTCCACCGTGCCCGGATGCAGGCCCGCCACCACCGCCTGCGGATGGGTGCGCGCCAGTTCCACCGACAGGGTCTTCAGGATCATGTTCAACCCCGCCTTGGACGCGCGATAGCTGTGCCAGCCGCCCAGCCGGTTGTCGCTGATGGAGCCGACCCGCGCCGACAGGGCCGCGAACACCCCCCGCTCGTCGCGCGGCAGCAGGGGCAGGAAGTGACGCGCCGCCAGGGCCGGTCCCACGGCGCTGATCCGATAGTCGCGCATCAGATGCTCCGCCGTCATTTCGCGCCAGCTGCGTTCCGGCGTCTGGCCGGAATGCAGCACCCCGGTCGCCACCACGATCAGGCTCGGCGCCGGCCCCTCGGCGATGCGCGCGGCGGCGGCGGCCAGGCCGGCCTCGTCTTCCAGATCGAGAAGACCGAGCGTCACGCCGTCGATGGGGGCGACCGGCGTGCGCGACAGGCCGTGCACCACGCGGTCGCCCGCATGGCCCAGTTGCTGCGCCAGCGCCCGTCCCACGCCGCCCGACACGCCCACGATGATCGCCGAACCCTTGATCATGGCCTTCGCTCTTCCTTGGTCGGGAAGAAATACGTCGCCGAGCCGCCGCTGGACCGCCCGGCGCCCTACCCTCGCCATCAGCGGGGGTCTAGGAAGCGCCCAGCCTACACACCGCCTGATCCGGACGCTCCCATGACGACCATCACCACCGTCGGCCTCGATGCCGACGACACCCTGTGGCACAACGAGACCATCTTCCGCCTCAGCCAGAAGCGGTTCGTGGACCTGCTGGCCGACCACGCCGACGAGCCGGTGATGATGGGACGTCTGGCCGAGGTCGAGGGGCGCAACCTGCGGCTCTACGGATACGGCGTGAAGGGCTTCACCCTCTCGATGCTGGAGACGGCGATGGAGCTGTGCGACGGCGCCGCCCCGCCGCACATCATCCGCGAGATCCTGGCCGCCGGACGCGAGATGCTGGCCCATCCGGTCGAGACCCTGCCCGGCGTCGACGAGGTCCTGACCGAACTGGCCGAGAAATACCGCCTGGTCCTGATCACCAAGGGCGACCTGATGGATCAGGAACGCAAGCTGGCGGCCTCGGGTCTCGGCGACCTGTTCGCCGCCGTCGAGATCGTGTCGGAGAAGGACCGCTCCACCTATGACCGCGCCTTCGCCCTGCACGGTAGCGGCGCCGCCGAGGCGGTGATGGCCGGCAATTCCATGAAGTCCGATGTCCTGCCGGCCATCGAGGCCGGGGCCTTCGCCGCCCACATTCCCTACCACATCACCTGGGCTCACGAACTGGCCGACGCGCCCGAAGGACACCCGCGCTACGTCTCTCTCAGCCGCATCGCCGAGTTGCCCGACTGGATCGCCGCGATGGAACAATCCATATAAATATCGACGATCTTCGAATGAAAATCGCCCATTTCACAGCATTCACTTCAGTGAACGTCGTGACACCAAATATTGAGACCGAGATCGTCTCAAATGTGTCTTGCTTGCACCACTACGACCACAAGGTGTCATCTCACCCACACTTTGACCAAACCTAGGCAGGTTTAGCCCCATTTCGGTCACAGCCGGGGGAATGTGTGACTGCTTCCGGCTTTTTTGTGTCAGGTGTATTAAAGTAATGAGAGCTTTCCTCCTCGGTTCCACGGTTCTGGTGAGCGCCTTCGCGCTGACGGCTCCGGCGATGGCCCAGTCGGCCGACGCTGCCCAGCCCGTCGCGCAAGACGTCGCCACCGAAGTGGGCGAGATCGTCGTCACGGGTTCGCGCATCCGCCGCGATCCGACCAACGCGCCGACCCCGCTGATCCAAGTCCAGCGCGAGGCGCTGCTGACCACCGGCCAGACGACGGTCATGGACTATCTGGCCACCATCCCGGCCCTGGGCAATTCGGTCGTTCCGTCGGACACGACGGGCTCGAACCTGGGCGACGGCGGCCTGTCGCTGCCGAACCTGCGTTCGCTGGGCTCCAACCGCACCCTGACCCTGGTCGACGGTCGCCGCCACGTCGGTTCGGCCGGCGGCTCGCTGTCGGTCGACATCGACACCATCCCGCGTCTGCTGATCCAGAACATCGAGATCGTTACGGGCGGCGCCTCGTCGGTTTACGGCGCCGACGCCGTTTCGGGCGTGCTGAACTTCGTGATGCGCAAGGACTTCGAAGGCCTGGAGATCGACGCCAACTACGGCATGATCAACCAGGGCGGCGAAGCCAACAAGCGCGTCTCGGCCCTTATCGGCAAGAACTTCTTCGACGACCGTCTGAACGTCTATGCTCACGCTGAATACGAGCAGATCGACGAAGTCACGTCGATGGACATCGACTGGATCCGTCGCGCTCCCGTTCGCCTGGGCATCGACGCTGACCCGACCAACGCACTGTACGACGGCCGCATCGACACCCACGTCTTCACCGGCGTGAAGCGTCTGGACATCCCGCGTTGGGGTCAGACGACCCTGGCCAACGTCCAGCGGCCCAGCGACCTGACCAACCCGAACGTCGCCTACGCCGACTGCTTCCCCGGCGGCGAGTTCTCGTACAGCGCCAACTGCTTCGGCGTCGCGCCCGGCAAGACCTTCTGGTACGAAAACGGCGGCGCTCGCCTGGCCAACTTCGGCCAGCGCGTCGGCGAGACCGGCATCAACCGCCCGTACAACATCGGCGGCGACGGCGAGAACCCGGCCGACTTCTCGACCGGTTCGCGCGTTCCGCGCTCGGAGTCGCAACGCTACCAGGTCGGCTCGACCTTCAAGCTGACCGACAGCATCGATCTTTACGGCGAAGCCAAGTACGTCACGGAAGACACCTTCGACCGCGGCCAGCCGACCTTCTTCGACGTTGATCTGGTCAACTCGTACGACGCGAACACGGCCAACCCGATCTACGGCACCAACAGCTTCGACCTGCGCTGGGACGACAACGCCTTCCTGCCGTCGATCGTCAAGGAAGCCATCCGCACCAACGTCGTCACGCCCTACAGCCGCCCGACGGCCGACGCGGCCGGCCAGGCCCTGCCGGGCATCGCCCTGCAGAACGCCCGCCACACTCTGTTCGGTCCGGATCGCACCCAGGACAACACGCGTGAACTGCAGCGCTACGTCGTCGGCGCACGCGGCAACCACGACCAGTTCGCCTTCGTCAAAGACATCGCCTGGGACCTGGGCTACACCTATGGCAAGGTCGAGATCGAGAACCGCGAACGCGGCGTTGACTCGCAACGCTTCGCCCTGGCCGCCGACGCCGTCGTCGACACCGCCGGCATCGTCAACGGCAAGGCCGGCGAAGTGGTCTGCCGCGTCCAGCTGCTGAACGCGCAAGGCGTGCCGAACGGCGCCCTGGGCGATCCGCAACGTGGCGGCGATCTGCGCGACACCCAGTACGGTCGCGACTCGATCTCGCAGTGCGCCCCGCTGAACATCTTCGGCAAGGGCAACCAGAGCGCTGAAGCTCTTGAGTACGTCGACGCCGTCATCGGCATCACGGAACGCAACGAGCAGCAGCAGTTCCTGGGCTCGGTCTCGGGCAACCTGTGGGACTTCTGGGGCGCCGGCGCCATCGGCCTGGCCATCGGCGGCGAATACCGCAAGGAAACGACCGAGGCCACCGGCCGCGATCGCGACACCGACGGCCGCCTGCTGTTCCTGAACTCGGGCCCGGACTTCCCGGAAGCCTCCTATGAGTCGAAGGAAGTCTTCACCGAGCTGTCGATCCCGCTGTTCCGCGACAGCTTCCTGGGCGAGTACGCCGAGCTGAGCGGTTCGTACCGCTACGCCGACTACTCCACCGTGGGCAACGTCGATGTCTATGGCGTCAACCTGGTCTATCGTCCGATCCCGGACATCAGCTTCAAGACCAGCTACAACACCTCGGTCCGCGTGCCTGACCTGGGCGAAAACTTCTCGCCGCTCAGCCAGACCTTCCTGAACAACATCACCGACCCGTGCGCGACCCTGAACATCGCCGCGGTCACCGAAGCCGACAAGAAGGCCAACCGGATCAAGAACTGCACCGCCCTGGCGGCGCAGCAAGGCCTGACCTTCGACTTCGCTGGCGCCACCGCCACCAACGCCGACGACTTCAACCCGACCTACACCTCGGGCATCGCCGGTTCGGCTGGCGGCAACCCGAACCTGAAGCCGGAAGAATCGACCAGCTTCACCTTCTCGACGGTGCTGAAGCCCCGCTTCATCCCGAACTTCTCGCTGGTCCTCGACTACTACGAGATCGAGATCGAACAGGTCATCGCTTCGGTTTCGGCTCAGACGGCGGCGGAAAACTGCGTCAACGGCGACAGCCTCAACGAGGCCGCCTGCTCGACCATCTTCCGCAACAACCCCGACATCGCCTTCGGCATCGGCGCTCCGAACACGGATCCGATCGGCGGCTTCATCGAGGGTTCGCTGAACTACGCCAAGCTGCAGACCCGCGGCCTGGACGTCACGGCGCGCTACAGCTTCGACTTCGACGAGATGCTGGGCCGCAACTGGGGCGTTCTGGACTACTCGCTGTCGGGGAACTGGCTGATCGAGCAGAAGAACTTCCTGAACGAGTCGGACCCCGGCGACTATGACGAACTGGCCAGCACCCTGGTCACGGCCGGCAATGGTTACCCGCGCGTTCGCCTGTCCTCGTCGCTGACCTGGACGCCGAACGACGTCTGGAGCGTCAACTGGACCGCAGACTGGCAAGCCGCCCAGGACATCGTCCAGGTTCGCGACTGGGTGCTGAACGCCGACTCGCGCACCTCGGACCAACTGGACACCGAGAACTTCGTGCGTAACGACGTGACGGTGCGCTGGAACGTTCGTGACGATCTGTCGGTTCGCGCCGGCGTGGTGAACCTGTTCGACGCCGAACAGCCGTCCTACCTGGGCACCACCCTGTACTCGAACTTCGACCCCTATGGTCGTCGCTTCTTCGTCGGCCTGAACTACCGTCCCTGGTAATTCCGGTCTGAAGACAGCTTGAAGGGCGGCCCGCGAGGGCCGCCCTTTTTCTTTGCCTGCTGCAAGGCTTTCCGGGTCTTGCCAGCGGGGGTCCGGCTCTCTAAACGGGCCGCTTAACCGACAACCTGAACGGATCGGTCGCGGGCCTCGCCCTGCGTCCGGTTTCTTCGCGCGCGTGGAGCCCGGCGCTGAACAGTCACGAGGAAAAGGATGCTATGGTGCGCGCTGCTCTGGCCGAGCAGGGCGACAGCGGGATCACCCCGCGCCATACGTTGTTCTATTTCTACGGCGACGAGGATGCGCACGGCGATCTCTGCGAGGTCGCGCGTCGTGCGGGTTTTCTGACTCGGGGCCAGGGCGACATGACCGTTCTGGAAACAACCATGCCGGTCGATGAGGCGTCGTTTTCGCCTGTGTCGGCCATGATGCAATCCTGGGCCGCGGCCTTCCAGCTCGATTACGACGGCTGGGAGTGCGCGGTCGTGACGAACTGAGTAACGCCGATGCCCAAGCGCACAGACATCAAGTCCATCCTGATCATCGGCGCCGGCCCGATCGTCATCGGCCAGGCGTGTGAGTTCGACTATTCCGGCGTTCAGGCCTGCAAGGCGCTGAAGGCCGAGGGTTACCGGGTCATCCTGGTCAACTCGAACCCCGCCACCATCATGACCGACCCGGAAGTGGCCGACGCCACCTATATCGAGCCGATCACCCCGGACATCGTCGAGAAGATCATCGCCAAGGAGCGCCCCGACGCCCTCCTGCCGACCATGGGCGGCCAGACCGCGCTGAACACGGCCCTGGCCCTGAACGCCTCGGGCGCCCTGGCCAGGTACGGCGTCGAGATGATCGGCGCCAAGGCCGAGGTCATCGACAAGGCCGAGGACCGTCAGAAGTTCCGCGACGCCATGGACAAGCTGGGCCTGGAATCGCCCCGCTCGCGCGCCATCCACCACATCGAGGAAGCCGACGACGCCCTGGCCTTCGTCGGCCTGCCCGCCATCATCCGCCCCAGCTTCACCCTGGCCGGCACCGGCGGCGGCATCGCCTACAACATCGAGGAGTTCCACGAGATCGTGGAGCGCGGTCTGGACCTGTCGCCGACCACCGAGGTCCTGATCGAAGAGTCGGTCCTGGGCTGGAAGGAATACGAGATGGAGGTCGTCCGCGACACGGCGGACAACTGCATCATCATCTGCTCGATCGAGAACGTGGACCCCATGGGCGTCCACACCGGCGACAGCATCACCGTCGCCCCGGCCCTGACGCTGACCGACAAAGAATATCAGCTGATGCGGACCGGCTCGATCAACGTCCTGCGCGAGATCGGCGTCGAGACCGGCGGCTCCAACGTCCAGTGGGCGATCAACCCGGCCGACGGCCGCATGGTCGTCATCGAGATGAACCCGCGCGTGTCGCGCTCCTCGGCCCTGGCCTCCAAGGCCACCGGCTTCCCCATCGCCAAGGTCGCCGCCCGTCTGGCCGTCGGCTACACCCTGGACGAGCTGCAGAACGACATCACCCAGGTCACGCCGGCCAGCTTCGAGCCGAGCATCGACTATGTGGTCACCAAGATCCCGCGCTTCGCGTTTGAAAAGTATCCGGGTTCGGAACCCCACCTGACCACGGCCATGAAGTCGGTCGGCGAGGTCATGGCCATCGGCCGCACCTTCCAGGAGTCGATGCAGAAGGCCCTGCGCGGTCTGGAAACCGGCCTCAACGGCTTTGACGAGATCGAGATCGAAGGCGTCGCCGACGCCGACGACGACGCGGGCGCCCGCGCCGCCGTCATCCGCGCCCTGGGCGAGCCCACGCCGGACCGCATCCGCGTCATCGCCCAGGCCTTCCGCCACGGCCTGACGGTCGAGGAAGTCCACGCCGCCTGCTTCTACGAGCCCTGGTTCCTGCGTCAGATCGCGGACCTGATCCGCACCGAGGGCCATGTCCGCGTCCAGGGCCTGCCCGCGACCGAGACCGAGTTCCGCAAGCTCAAGGCCAAGGGCTTCTCCGACGCCCGCCTGGCGGCCCTGACCGGCAAGACCGAAGCCGAGGTGCGCGGCGCCCGCCGCGCCCTGAAGGTCCGCCCGACCTTCAAGCGCATCGACACCTGCGCCGCCGAGTTCGCCTCGGCCACCGCCTATATGTATTCGACCTATGAGACCGGCGCCCTGGGCCAGATCCCCGAGTGCGAGGCCGAGCCGTCGGACAAGAAGAAGGCCATCATCCTCGGCGGCGGTCCCAACCGCATCGGCCAGGGCATCGAGTTCGACTACTGCTGCTGCCACGCGGCCTTCGCGTTTGCGGACATTGGCGTCGAGTCGATCATGGTCAACTGCAACCCCGAGACCGTCTCGACCGACTACGACACCTCCGACCGCCTCTACTTCGAGCCTCTGACGGCCGAGGACGTGCTGGAGCTGATCGACGTCGAGCGCTCCAAGGGCGACCTGATCGGCGTCGTCGTTCAGTTCGGCGGCCAGACCCCGCTGAAGCTGGCCCACGCCCTGCAAGAGGACGGCGTGCCGATCCTGGGCACCAGCGTCGACAGCATCGACCTGGCCGAGGACCGCGAGCGCTTCCAGCAGATGCTGCAAGCCATTGGTCTGCAACAGCCGCCGAACGGTCTGGCCCGCTCGGCCGAGGAAGCCGCGCAGAAGGCCGAGGAAGTCGGCTATCCCGTCGTCCTGCGCCCCTCCTATGTGCTCGGCGGCCGCGGCATGATGATCGTCCACGATCGTGAGCAACTGGACCGCTACGTCCATGAGGCCATGCGCGTCTCGGGCGACGATCCGGTGCTGATCGACCACTATCTGAACCGCGCCACCGAGGTGGACGTCGACGCCCTGTGCGACGACGAAACCGTCTTCGTCGCCGGCGTGCTGGAACATATCGAGGAAGCCGGCGTCCACTCGGGCGACAGCGCCTGCTCCATGCCGCCCTTCTCGCTGCGCCCCGAGATCGTGGCCGAACTGAAGCGTCAGACCACCGCCATGGCCAAGGCCCTGAAGGTGCGCGGCCTGATGAACGTGCAGTTCGCCATCGAGGAGCCGCACAGCGAAAACCCGCGCATCTTCGTCCTCGAAGTGAACCCGCGCGCCAGCCGCACGGCGCCCTTCGTGGCCAAGACCATCGGCCAGCCGATCGCTGCCATCGCCGCCAAGGTCATGGCCGGCGTGCCTCTGGCCTCCTTCGGTCTGGTCGATCACGATCTGGACCATATCGCGGTCAAGGAAGCCGTCTTCCCCTTCGCCCGCTTCGCCGGAGTCGACACCATCCTGGGCCCGGAAATGCGTTCGACCGGCGAGGTCATGGGTCTGGACTGGAAGCGTGACGGCGAGGCCGATCTGGCCCCCGCCTTCGCCCGCGCCTTCGCCAAGTCGCAGATCGGCGGCGGCACCGTCCTGCCGACCGAAGGCTGCGCCTTTGTCTCGGTCAAGGAAGCAGACAAGCCCTTCATCGTCGAGGCCGTCCGCTCCCTGCTGGAGCAGGGCTTCTCGGTGATCGCCACCTCCGGCACCCACGACTATCTGGCGTCGCAGGGCGTCGAGGTCGGTCTGGTCAAGAAGGTGCTGGAAGGCCGCCCCAACATCGTCGACGCCATGAAGAACGGCGAGGTCCAACTGGTCTTCAACACCACGGACGGCAAGCAGGCCCTGGCCGACAGCTTCTCCATCCGCCGCACGGCCCTGATGATGAAGATTCCCTACTACACCACCGCCGCCGGTTCGCTGGCCGCGGCTCAGGGCATCGCCGCCATCCGCGCCGGCGAACTGGATGTCCGCCCGGTGCAGTCCTACAACTGAGCCCTCGCGGTTTCAGCCTGATCCAGCCCCCGGCGCGGAAGCGCCGGGGGCTTTTTCGTATCCCGGGTCCGTCCCGGCAGAGGCCGGTGATCCTTCGCGACACGGCCGGGCTGGCCGGAAGCTTCCACTGGCGACGGCCGCCGCTCGCCGCCGCTGGCGAAGCCTGACGACCTGAACTGGCGGACGCCTCATCCGTTCAGGGTCCAGTCGACCGATCTTTCGGAGTTTTTCCCATGCGCCTGCCCCGCCTCGCCACCCTTCTCGGCGGTCTGTTGCTGTCGCGACGCGGACGCGGCTTCGCCGGGCGTCATGCCGGCAAGCTGGCCCTCGCCGCCCTGGCCTTTGAACTGTGGCAAAAGCACCAGGCCGGCCGACCCGACGCCGCGCCCCGGTCCTCGTCGGGAGCCAGGCCGAACACCGGAGGTCACGCCCGCAACCGCTGGAGCCGCCGCCGCCGTCGTTGACGCCCGCCTCTGGACGGACGCTGCGTCAGGCGCTCAAGCTGGGACTGCAATAGACGGAGCGCCCCCATGATCCTTGTCCACCATCTGAACAATTCCCGCTCGCAGCGTGTGCTCTGGCTGCTGGAGGAGTTGGGTCTGCCCTATGAGATCAAACGCTATCAGCGGAACCCGGCCACCATGCTGGCCCCGCCCGAGCTGAAGGCGGTGCATCCGCTCGGCAAGTCGCCGGTGCTGGACGACGGCGACGTCCGCGTGGCCGAGACGGGCGCCATCATCGAATACCTTCTCGACGCCTATGATCCGGAGGGGCGGCTGCGCCCGACGCGCGGCACGGCCGAGGGGCGGCGCTTCAGCTACTGGCTGCACTACGCCGAGGGCTCGGCCATGCCGCCCCTGCTGCTGAAGCTGGTGTTCAGCCAGTTGCCGACACGCGCGCCGGGTCTGGTTCGCCCCCTGGTCAACGGCATCGCCGCCAAGGCGCAGCGTACCTTCATCGACCCGCAGTTGAAGAGCCATGCGGACTGGCAGGAGGCCGAACTGGCCGCCACCGGCTGGTTCGCCGGGCCGCACTTCAGCGCCGCCGACATCATGATGAGCTTCCCGCTGGAGGCCGCCGCCAGCCGCGCCATCGACCTGGCGGCCTATCCCAACATCGCCCTGTTCCTGAAGGCGATTCACGCCCGCCCGGCCTGGAAACGCGCCCTGGAGCGCGGCGGAGATTACGCCTACGCCTGAAGTCCGCGTTCGTCGATCACGGCTTCGAGAGGCCGCAACCCCGGCGCTGCGCTGGCGTTTACGACCCCATGCGCTTTTCCGTCATCCAAGTCATTGCGGCCCTGGCCGCCGCCGTCTGCGTCGTTATCGCCTTCATCGCCGCCGGCGTAGGCCTGATCTCCGCGATCTTCAGCCTTCTGGCCGTCGCCGCTCTGGGTTTTATCGCCTGGACCGCCATCCGCCGGGCCATGGGGTCGAGCAAGCCCTGATCCGTCGCCCATGATGCTCTTGAGTTTGGCGAAAGGGCGCCCTACCCTCTTTGCCCGATCACGCGCGCCCCGTGACCGTGACTGTGCCGATTAAACGTCTCTCCTTAGTCTCCGGGCGAAACAAGAAACTCACGACACAATGGAAAAAGTGCCGATGACGGCCGAGGGCTACCGTGTCCTCGACGAACAACTGAAGCAATTGAAGCAGGTCGAACGGCCGAGCGTCATCGCGGCCATCTCCGAGGCCCGCGAGCACGGCGACCTGTCCGAGAACGCCGAGTATCACGCCGCCAAGGAACGCCAAGGCTGGATCGAAGGCTCGATCGCCGAGATCGAGGACAAGCTGTCGCGCGCCCAGGTCATCGACGTGACCAAGCTGTCGGGCAGCCAGGTCAAGTTCGGCGCCACCGTCACCTTCGTGGACGAGGACACCGAGGAAGAGGGCGTCTATCAGATCGTCGGCGAGCACGAGGCCGACGTGAAGTCGGGCAAGATCTCCATCGCCTCGCCGATCGCCCGCGCCCTGATTTCGAAGGAAGTCGGCGACGTGGTCGAGGTCAACACGCCCGGCGGCGTGAAGGCCTATGAGATCCTCAAGGTCGAGTGGAAATAGGCTCGCCTCCTCACGAGGACGCCACAGGGGCGCGCGGTTCCGCCGCGCGCCCTCTGTCCATCTGGGTGGTGTCCGACGGCCGGACCGGCATCCAGAACCAGGCCCTGGGCCTGGCCGAGGCGGTCGCCCGCCTGACGCCCGCCGACATCGCCGTCAAGACCGTCCGCTGGCGCCCGCTGTTCGACCGCTGGCCCTCGGGGTTGAAGACCCCCGCCATGCTGGCGCCGGGCGCGTTCGATCCGCGCGCCGCGACCGAATGGCCCGACCTGTGGATCGCCACCGGGCGCGCCAGCCTGCCCCTGTCGGCCAAGGTCCGCGAGTGGAGCGGCGGCAAGACCTTCGCCGTCCAGACCCAGGACCCGCGCTGGAAGAACAGCGCCTACGACCTGATCGTCGCCCCCGCCCATGACAGCCTGTCGGGCGACAATGTCTTCGAGATCATCGGCAGCCCGCACCGCATCACGCCGCGGCGGCTGGCCGAGGCCGCGCCCGCCTTCGCCGACCGGATCGAGGCCCTGCCCCACCCGCGCGTCACGGTCATGATCGGCGGCAAGTCCAAGGCCTTCGACCTGCCCGAGGCCCACGCCGCCGCCCTGGCCGACCAGATCAAGACGGCGGTGCAGGCGGCGAAGGGGTCGCTGCTGCTGACCTTCTCCCGTCGCACGCCGGAAGCCGCCAAGAGAGTGATGACCGAGCGCCTGTCGGCCCTGCCCGGCTGGATCTGGGACGGCGGCGGCGACAACCCCCTGTTCGCCATGCTGGCCGCCGCCGATCATGTTCTGGTCACCGAGGACAGCGCCAATATGGCGACCGAGGCCGCCTCGACCGGCAAGCCCGTCCACATCCTGCCCATGATCGCACTGAAGCCCGCCGGCAAGTTCGCCCGACTGCACGCCGACCTCGCCGCTCACGGCGCCGCCCGGTCTTTCGACGGATCGCTGGACGACTGGACCTACGCCCCGCTCAATGAGACCGAGCGGGCGGCCCGCGCCGTGCTGGAGGCCATGGCCGCGCGCGGCTGATCAGCCAAGGTCCAGTCGCGCCAGGTTCTCGTCTCCGCGCAGGCAGGCCGGTCCCTCTTCATCACGGATCGAGACGCCCGCCGCCGCCAGTTGGGAGCGGAAGGCCTCGCCCGTGTTCGGCGACGGCGCCTGGCCCTCGATGGCCGCCGCGCCAGGCGCGGGGCGACAGTCGCTGAGGGCCGGGCTGGCGCGCCAACGCTTCAGGGCCCAGACCGCTCGCGCCCGCGCGTCCGCGTCGCCCAGATCGACCGTCTTCAGTTCCTGCACCGGGGGCGTGACCCAGACGTCCACCCCCTCGAACCGGCCGCGCAGCGCCGCCTCCAACGCATAGGCGCTGGCCAGATCGAGGCCCGCGTCAGGCCGCAGCAGAACGATGGCCCGACGGCCCTCGGCGTCCACCATGACCGCGTCGGTGGCGAAGGGCACGGCCTCGGACAGGCGGGTGCGCAAGGTCGCGGTCGGATCCGGGTTCGAGCCGGCGCTGGCCTGAACCGCGCGCGAGGCCGCCTGGGGATCGGCCACGACGATCTGGTCCAGGGTCGCCGTGACCGGCGTGTGCAGGGCCGCCGACAAGCGGTTCTGCAGGTGCGTCTGCGCGTCAACGACCAGCTTGCGAGTGCTGACCAGGGTCGAGACCGTCACGCCCTTGCCCTCGCTGCGGGCGTCGAGAAGGGTGATGCGCGCATCCGACCCCGCGAAGATGTCGGCCACCGCCGTCCGCGTCTCGGCCGTGGCCTGGCTCTCCAACCCGATAGCGCGCAGCGAGATCATCAGAGGGATCGACAGCAAAACGAAGACGGCCAGCACGGCGATCCCGCGCCACGGCGACGGCCGTTCCATCAACCGGGGGCGGAACCCGAAAAAGCCCGCCGTCAGCGTCGCCGCCAGGGCGATGGCCAGCAGGTTGGTCATGAACAGATAGAAGGCCCCGATCGAGATCGACAGGTCCCCTGTGCCGATGCCGAAACCCACCGTCGCCACCGGCGGCATCAGGGCGGTGGCGATGGCCACGCCGATGATGGTCTCGCCGCGCTGGCGCACCACCGCATAGGCCCCGGCCACCCCGGAAAAGACCGCGATCAGCAGGTCGAAGAAGTTGGGCCGTGTCCGGGCCAGGATTTCGCTGGTCGGCTCTTTCAACGGCGACAGAAGGGTCAGCAGGATGGCCACCGTCAAGGCCACGGCCATGCCCACCACCAGACAGGTCAGCGACTGCTTCAGCCGCGCCCAGTCCAGCAGGGCCAAAGAGAACCCCAGAGCCACGATCGGTCCCATCATCGGCGAGACCAGCATGGCCCCGATGACCACCGCCGGCGACGACAGCATCAGCCCCAGCACGGCGATGGCCGCCGAGATCACCGTCATCATCAGATAGCGGCCGCTGAGACCGCCGTTGTCATAGACCGAGGCCTCGACCGCCGCCTGATCGACGCCGCGCCGCGCATAGGCCAGCACGCGGCGCAGATAGCTGCGGGTCTCGCGGATCGGATCGGCGGCGGCAGGCATGACGTAACCTCGTTCCTCGGCGCAGGATGAGCCCCGACGAGGAGGCCCGTCAATCGCCGCCGCCACCCCCGTCGGCCCCGCCGCAGTCCGCGCCCGGAGCGCAGTGGCCGCCGCTCGACGTCGAAGCCCCGCCGTCCGACACGATCGGCGAACCGTCCGACGCCGTCTTGTCCTTCTGCGCCTTCACATTGGCGGCCCCCATCAGAGCCACGCCGAGGCCCGAGCCGATGGCCACGCCCAGCGAGAGGCCCAGTGCCAGGTTGTCGGTCGCCACGCCCAGGGCCGTGCCCATGCCGACGCCCAGGCCGATTCCGATCGGCAGAAGGGCCGCGCTCTTGTTGCTCATGATCAAATCCCCCGTGCAGAACCCGCAGCCTAGCATCGCGCTTCGGGGAATCAGCGCCTAAATAGGGCCATGACCCAAGCTCGTACTGTCCGCCTCGCCGTCATCGGTTCCGGTCCCGCCGGCTGGACCGCCGCCATCTATGCCGCCCGCGCCTCGCTGAACCCGGTGGTCATCGCCGGCCTGCAGCCCGGCGGTCAGCTGACCATCACCACGGATGTAGAGAACTATCCCGGCTTCGCCGAGACCATCCAGGGTCCCTGGCTGATGGAGCAGATGCAGGCCCAGGCCGTGCATGTGGGGACCGAGGTCATCCACGACATCGTGGTCAAGGCCGACCTGTCGCAGCGCCCCTTCCGCCTGACGCTGGATTCGGGCGCCGAGCTGTTGGCCGAAACCGTGGTCATCTCGACCGGCGCCCAGGCCAAGTGGCTGGGACTGGAGTCGGAGGCCGACTATCAGGGCTTCGGCGTCTCGGCCTGCGCCACCTGCGACGGCTTCTTCTATCGCGGCAAGCAGGTCGTGGTCGTCGGCGGCGGCAACACCGCGGTCGAGGAAGCCCTGTTCCTGACCAACTTCGCCGAGAAGGTCACGGTCATCCACCGCAAGAATGAGTTCCGCGCCGAGAAGATCCTGCAGGATCGCCTGTTCGCCCACCCCAAGATCGAGGTGATCTGGGACGTGACGGTCGATGAAATCCTCGGCGTCATCGACGGCGTGGCCCGCAACGTCACCGGCGTGCGGCTCAAGAACGTGAAGACCGGCGACCTGTCGGAAATCCCCGCCGACGGCGTCTTCATCGCCATCGGCCACGCCCCGTCGTCGGAACTGTTCAAGGGCCAGCTGGAGATCAACTCCGGCGGCTATCTGCGGGTCAAGCCCGGCACGGCCTCGACCGCCATCGAGGGCGTCTACGCCGCCGGCGACGTGACCGACGACGTCTATCGCCAGGCCGTCACCGCCGCCGGCATGGGCTGCATGGCCGCCCTGGAAGCCGCGCGCTTCCTGGCCGAGGAAGACCACAAGGCCGCCCACAACCCCATCAGCCACAAGGAAGCCGAGAAGATCGGCGCCTGGTGATCCGCTAAGCCCTCCCCGCCTTGGGGAGGGAAACAATCGGACGGGACGACATGAACTCAGCCACGCGATCGGCGATGATGGCTGTCTTGGTCTTGGCCCTGTGCGGGTGTGCGGGAGCCCCCGGCCGGCATGTCGACAAGGCGGATGCCAGCGCTTTCGTCTTCCTGCGAAAGGACGGCGGATGGGCCCTGTCTTCAGCGCAACCGGCCTATCCCTATAATGCCGAACCCAGGCTTCAGGCCCTGTCGGGGGCCGGGGGCGCCACGCCCTTCGGATGCGGCCTTATGTCAGTCCGCAGCAGCTATTTCTTCGGCGCTCGCGGAGAACTGGCCTGCGTCAACCGCGACTCCGACGGACGCCTGCGGTTCCGCAGCATCGGCCAAGGCGCCGGCTGGTCTCGTGTCTATGACGCCGCGCCCGCGCCGGACGGCTACACCCTGATCGCCAGACCGGTCGGCCGTAAGCCTGCCAGGGCCATCCGGCTGGACGCCCGCGGACGGGTCTGGGAGATCGCCGACCTGCCCGGCGACGCCCCGGCCGAAGCCGTCCTTCTGAGCACGAGGCGCATCGCCCTGCTTCGCCATGACGGCGCAGCCTGCCACTGGAGCCTTGTGGAGCGCGAGCGGGCCTCATTCAAAACCGTCGCCGTCGTGGCGGCGGATCCTACGCTCTGCCATCTCTCGAACACCGGCGGAGAGGTGCTGCGCGACCAGATCAGCGGCCAAGTCTATCTGCGCTCCCGACAGCCCTTGCCCAACGCCCTCTACCGCCTCGACGACAAGGGCGCGGCGAGCCCCGCTACCTTGGCGGCTCGCGACTTCGCCCACGAGGTCGCGCCCGGCGAGAGGGTCGAGGCGGACCTGGTGACCCTTCACGACGGCGCGGTCTACTTCGTGGCGCCGACCGAGGCCGGCCCCATCCTCGGCCGACATGATCTGGCCGGCGGGACGACCACACTCACGGACCTCAGGGCCGCCAGCGGGCGGTGGCAGGATGCAGAACGCCTCTACGGCTTCATGACAGCTCCGAGCCTTGGCCCGTCGCCGCGCGCGGCCGTCATGAACAGCTCCGGTCAGACGCGCGTCCTCCCCCTCCAGCACTGACAACGGCAGGCAGCTGGTTCAGGCCGCAGGCCTGCCCACTTCCTCGACGGCCATGGCGGTGACGCCGGGCGGGGGCGGCGCCACCGTGACGGCCGGGGCCTCATAGGCCTTCAGCCGCTCGTTGATGGCGGCGATCTCGTCCTTGCTGGCCTGACGACGACCGCCCAGGCTGGCGACGCCGACGACGCGGGTCTGGCCGTTGATCTCGACGGTGCGCAGTTGGTTCGGCGCGGCGCCGGCCAGGGCCTCCTCGACGCTGTCGGCGGCGGTGGCCAGAAGGATGCGGGGCCGGGCGAAGCGAGCCTCGTCGATCACGGGCTCGCGGCCCGCCGACCTCTGGACGAAGGCGTTGCTTTCCCCCGGCGCGCCCTTCCAGCGATAAAAGATGTGCGCCCCGACCTGAGTGATCTTGGCCAGGGTCGGCGACCACCAGGGATGGACGTAGTCGGCGTGGTAGTGGGTCGCCGTGCCCACGCGCGTCGCCACATGACCGGCCAGGGCGCGCTCGGCCACTCGCGCGGCGCGGTTCCAGGCCCAGGGCATAGGCGCGCGGCTGAGGGCCCCGTCGCAGGTGAAGCTGAACTGGCAGCCCGTGGTCCGCTCGGCGCCCTGATAGACGACGCCGCAGACCGTGGCGGGATAGTTGGGATCGCGCACCCGGTTCAGCACGACCTGGGCCACGCCCTCCTGCCCCTCCGTCGGCTCCAGCGCCGCCTCGTAATAGACGGCCTGGGTCAGGCAGCGCAGGGCGCGCTTGCGGTCCGCCTCGGTGGCGGGACGCAGATCGAAGGGTTTGGCCGGTTGCAAGGCCCCCAAGGCGTTGGGCATGGCCGCGTTCAGTTGCTGGGCGGCGACGCCGGAAACGCCCGCGTCCAGCGACGGCTTGCCGCCGAGAGACAGGCTCTCCCACCCCGGCGTCAGGCCGTACAGTTCGGGCTGGTTCAACGCCGGATCAAAACGCCGCGCGATGGCCAGCTGGCCGGGGTCCAGCCGCGCCATGATCAGCTTCAGGCCGTTCGGGGTCAGGTCGCCGCCGGTGGCGCGCGCCACGGCCTCGGCCGTGCGGTCCAGGTCGGGACGCACGCTGGAGCTGGCCGACATGGCCAGACCCATGACCGCCAGGCTGACGGCCATGGCCATGGGCGCCGCGGCGAGGGCCCGGCGTCCGGTCGTCTTCAGCTGCGGCAGGCGGCCTTTCAGCATCCAGCGTCCCATACTGCGGCGCTGGCGAGCGCCGGAGGGTGATCTGATTGACCGCCCAATCCGGCGCTTTTCAGGCCCGAAGATTACCGTTCCGTGAGGGGATCAGCGATCGCCCAGGCTGGACCGCAGCATCCAGGCGGCCTTTTCGTGAGCAGCCAGGCGCTGGGTCATCAGATCGACGCTGGCCTCGTCGCCCACTTCGTCGGCGGCGTCCAGGGCGGCGCGAGCCGTGGCGATCAGCACGCCGTGGTCCTTGATCAGCTCCTTGAGCATCTCGCTGGCGTCCTTCTCGGGGTCGCCATCCTTGATCGAGGTCAGGTTGGCGAAGGCCGAGGCGCTCTGCGGGGCCAGTTCGCCCAGGGCGCGGATACGCTCGGCGATATCGTCCAGCGCGGCCCAGATTTCGTTGTACTGCTGCTCCAGCAGCTTATGCAGGCTGAAGAACTCCGGCCCGCGGACGTTCCAGTGGTAGCCGTGCGTCTTCTGATAGACGGCGAAGCTGTCGGCGAGGACCTTGGACAGCTCGCGGGCGACCTCGTCGCGTTCCTTGGGTTTCAGGCCGGTGTCGATGGCGGCGGTCATGGCGGCTCCTGTTTGCGTCGCTGTGTGAATATCCAGCCTTGCAGTTAGGAAACCCGGGCCGCGATCCAAGGGGTCGCGCCCGGCGCCGGCCGGAATCTTCATGCCTGTAACGCTGGAGCCGCAGGGGCGTTGCACGCCCCTGCCGGCCGGTCGCGTCCTAGCGCTGGCGCGCCTTGCGGGCGGCGTAGCGGGCGTCGCGCGCGGCCTTCTGTTCTTCCTTGGTCAGCTGCTTGCGCTCCTTGCGGGCGGCGCGCTTGGCGGCGTCGACCTCGTCCTGGGCGGCCATTTCGGCGGCCAGACGGGCGGCTTCCTTCTCAGCCTTCTGGCGACGCACTTCAGCCTTCTCCAGTTCGAACTGCTGGCGCTGGGCTTCCTTCTCGGCGGCGCGCTTCTCAGCCAGCTTCTCGAACTCGGGGTCCTGGACCGCCGGCTTGGGCTTGAACTTGGCCAGCAGGGCCTTCTTGGCGTCTTGCTGGGCGGAGATACGATCGTTGAAGCCGGTTTGTTTGAGGTCTCGCATGCGTAGAGGCGGTCTTCCTTGAAACTCTGATGGGGGGCGACGCCGATCAACGGCGGCCCGGCGGGCGTGCGGATGCGCGAACGGCCCGGCGCGCTGCCAAAGCGGAATCCGGCGCAGAAATCAAGCTCTGCCGCCGTATCCGAACCTCAAACACGCAATTTCGAGCGAAAATCGCGCCGCGAGCCCTATGTGGGCGCCGGCCTGGTCGCCTACAAGCGACGCCGTGAGGCCGATCTAGCGTTTCGGCTTGTCGATATGGCCGACCGCCGTCCCGGCAGCGCCGCCCACCGCCGCCCCGACCGGTCCGGCCACCACGGCGCCGGCGATGGCGCCGGTCGCGGCCTTTTGCTCGACCGTGTGTCCGCAGGCGGAAAGCGCCATCGCGGAGGCTCCCAGAACGAGAAGGGCGGCGGCGCGGATCGGGAAACGGGTCATCAGGCGGAGAACTCCTTGAAATGGTTGAGCTTGCAACGCTGCCAGGCGCCAAAAGTTCCCGCCTTGCCGGCCAGCGCATCGAGCAAGTAACCCATGCCTCCCCAATAGCGCTTACAGCGAAACCGCCTCCGCCTCGAGATCATCATCCCGTAATCGAATACAGATTTCGCAAGATGTTCTGAAGCAATGACAAGCGGTCGTCAGGGTCGCAAAATTCACCGTCTCTACGGGCGCGACGAATTGTTGCGGCGCAACAGCAATTGCCGAATCAACCACATTGAGGACATAAACAGGTGGCTTAAGGCCCGCCTTCCGGTGGTCGGCCGTTCGTCGACCTCTGGTCCGGAGCGGGTTCGCGACGCGTCTTGTCGCCCGGTTCCGTTGAGTAAAGGGGCGGCATCCTCGCCCTGCTGAACAGGACTACGCTTTTGAGTTTCTCCTCGCAGACGCGTGCGCTGATGCACGCCGCCCGCTCTGTTCGCCTGCGCCCCAAGACGGCGGCTGCGGCGTTCGGCGGCGTCGTCAGCCTTGCTGTCGGTGGAGCCTATCTGGGCGGCGTGGCCGCCCAGGCTTCGACCGTTCGCGCCCAGGCTGAACGCCTGCAGGGCGCCGGGGCCGAGGGCTATACCCAGGAAGCCATGGCCGCCGCGGCCGGCGGCCTGGACGCCAGCGCCCTGGCCATCGCCGATCGTCACGACCCCTACGCCGTCGCCGGCGCCGCCCAGCGCGACCGCCAGGCGGAACTGCTGACCGCCCGCCTCGAAGAATCCCGCAACGGCCTGCGTCGCGCCAACCTGGCCAGTCCCGCCGCCAAACCCTTCCGTCTCGGCACCGCCCTGGATCAGTCGCGCGATCTCGATTGCCTCACCAAGGCCGCCTATTATGAAGCGCGCGGCGAAGGCGTGGACGGCATGAAGGCCGTGGCCCAGGTGGTGCTGAACCGCGCCCGTCACCCTTCCTTCCCCAATACGGTCTGCGCCGTGGTCTTCCAGGGCTCGAACCGCAGCGCCGGCTGCCAGTTCAGCTTCACCTGCAACGGCGCCATGCGCGGCTCCGTCAACCGCACGGCCTGGAACCGCGCCCGCGACGTCGCCTCCAAGGCCCTGTCGGGTCAGGTCTACGCCCCAGTCGGCAACGCCACCCACTTCCACACCACCGGGGTCTCGCCCAGCTGGCGCAACAGCCTGGTCAAGGTCGGCCAGGTCGGCGACCACCTCTTCTACCGCTTCGGCGGGCGCTCAGGCTCCAGCGACGCGTTCCGCTACACGCCGCGTCCCTCGACCGCCCCTGAAGCGCCGCGTCTGATGCAGGCCAGCCTGACGACCACCGAGGCCTCCAGCGGCCCCGTGCCCTATAATCAGCTCGCCGGAAACGCATCGAACACGACTGCGGTCGGCGTCGCCGGCTAACCATCTTCCGGCCAGCGGCGCTTAACGGTCCTGTGTCTTCCACTGGGTGGTCAGGTTCTGCTTCAGATTGCCGAACCGCCCCTGCTGGCCGGTGTTGACGTCGGCGTCCCCGGGCTGACCTGATTGGGCGCCCGTGGCCAGATCGCGTCGGTCCGCCATGTCGTCGATCGGCCGGGCGCCATGGTCGGCGAAGCTGCGCTGCTCCTTGGGAACCGAGGGGGTCTTGCTCATGGGCCTCTCCTTTCGTCGGAATGAAACGGCCCCCGACGGAAAGACGTTCCCGGCGCGTTTCTTGCTGAACGGATGACGATGCGCCTCCCCCCAGGGCGCGGGAGACGGCCCTTGACGACGACGACCACCGCCACGCCCCAGCCGGCCGCCCTCGTGCGGGGCGGGGCGCTCGACGCCCTGCGATTCCTCGCCTCCATGTTCGTGGTCCTTTTCCATTTCGGCGACGAGGCCCCGATCCCCCTGGCCGACCTGCACAGCGTGTGGGAACGCGGCTATCTGGCCACCGACTTCTTCCTGCTGTTGTCGGGCTTTGTCCTGGCGCGGGCCTATGGCGCCGGCGTCGTCTCCGGCCGGATCACGCCCGTCCGTTTCTGGCTCAAGCGCTTCGCCCGCAGCTATCCGACCCATCTGATCACCCTCGCCATTCTGGCCCTGCTGGTCCTCGAGGCGTCCATGATCGGGAAAACGCCGGTCCACGCCGAGCGCTTCGAATGGTCCGGCCTGCCCGCCCAGATCCTGCTGCTGCACGCCTTCGGCCTGGGCGGGGGCCAATGGAACATCCCGGCCTGGACCCTGTCGGCCCTGCTGATCTGCTACGCCTTCTTTCCCTGGCTGTGGCGCGCCATGCGACGCCTGCCCGGACCGCTGACGGCCCTGGCCCTGGGCCTGACGCTGATGCTGGTCGGCCAGGCCCTCAGTCTGACCTTGCTGGGGCACGCCCTGTTCGACCTGCCCTTCCAGTGGGCCATGTTCCGCGCCGCCCCCCTGTTCCTGATCGGCCTGACCCTGGCCCGCGCGGTCGAAACGGCGGACTGGTCGCCCCGCACCGCCCGCCTGATCGGTCTGGGCGGCGGCGCGGCCCTTCTGGCCAACGTCGCCGTCGCTGGGCCGGACCTGGTCAGTCTGATCGCCATCTGCGCGGCGGTGCTGGGCTGCGGCGCCTTGCCGACGGCCAAGCCGATCCCCGGCGCGGCCTGGGGCGCCAAGGTCAGCTTCAGCGTCTTCATGACCCACACCATCACCGGAATCGTCTGGTTCAGCGGCGTGCAGCCCCTGGTCGAGAGATTGCATCCGGCCGCCGCCACGGTCGCCTGGCAGGCCTGGGGCCTGTGGGGGCTGGCTTTGGTCGCCGCCGTGGTCGCCGCCGACCTCTACAACCGGCTGATCGATGCGCCCTTGCAGCGCGCCATCCGCCGCCGTTGGTTCAGCACCGGCAACCTCAGTTCGCGTCCAGACCCACGTCCAGTTGCGGAACCGAGTGCGTAAGGGCGCCGACCGAGATCACGTCGACCCCGGTCGCGGCGATGCCCGCCACTGTCGTCAGGTTCACCCCGCCCGAGGCCTCCAGCGTCACCGGACCGAAGGCGCTGCCGCGCACGCGGCGCACGGCCTCGGCCATGTCATCGAGGGTGAAGTTGTCCAGCATGATGACGTCGGGGCGTTCGGGCAGGACCTCGTCCAGCTGATCCAGACCGTCGACCTCGACCTCGACCTTCATCAGGTGGGGTGCAAAGGCCCTGGCGCGGCGCACCGCCTCGCCCGCCCCGCCGCAGACGGCGACGTGGTTGTCCTTGATCAGGATGGCGTCATCCAGACCGAAGCGATGGTTCAGCCCGCCGCCGCAGGCGACTGAGTGCTTCTCCAGCGCCCGCAGGCCGGGCGTGGTCTTGCGGGTGTCGGCGATGCGGGCGCTGGTTCCCGCGACCGCCTGGACATAGGTCCGGGTCAGGGTGGCGATGCCGCACATCCGGCCCAGCAGGTTCAGCGCCGTCCGTTCCGCCGCCAGCAGGGCGCGCGCATCAGCCTCGACCGCGACCAGCACGGTTCCGGCCTCGAAGGCCTCGCCGTCGGCGACCTTCACCGAAACCTTCGCCTGGGGATCCATGGCGTGGACGGCGATCCGCACCACGGCCCCGCACGCCATCACCCCGGCCTGACGGGCGGCGAAGACGGCGCTGAAGCGCGCGTTCTCAGGAATGCAGGCCTGAGCCGTCACATCGCCCGCGCGACCCAGGTCCTCGGCCAGGGCCATCCGCACGACAGGCTCGATCAACAGGTCCGGCAGGGTACGGGTCATGATCTCAACGTCTCTCATTATCATTATTCGCCGTCATCCCGGGACGCGCAGCGGACCCGGGACCCAGACGGTCAGACTATCTCAACCGCCTGGGTTCCGGCTCGCGCCTGCGGCGCGTCCGGAAGGACGGAAGAATGGGTCATGCGGGTATGCACCGCCGTCGGCAGGCTGTCGGGATAGTCGGCGCGGAAATGCCCGCCCCGGCTCTCGCGCCGGTTCAGCGCCCCCTCGGCGATCAACCGCGCGGCGGTCAGGACTACGGCGTCGGGATGGGCCTTGGCCAGCCGGTCGATGACGGCGATCAGGGCGCTCAGCCCCTCCTCGTCGCGCACCACGCCCGCGAACCGGGTCATGGCGGCGCGCAGCTCGGCCATGGCTTCAGACGGCAAGTCCTTCGAGGCTCGCGCGGGTCTCAGCTCGACCTTGGGCGGCTGAACTTCCCTCGCCGCCGCTCGGCCCGCCCGCCGACCGAAAGCGCCCGCTTCCAGCAGGGAGTTTGAGGCCAGACGATTGGCGCCGTGCACCCCCGTCGCCGCGCACTCGCCGATGGCGTAGAGGCCGGGGAGCGTGGTCCGCCCCTCGTCGTCGGCGACGACGCCGCCCATATGATAGTGGGCCGCCGCCGCCACCGGAATGGGGCTGACGCGCGGATCCAGCCCGGCGCGCATGCAGGCGGCGAACACCGCCGGAAACTCGTGCGGGAAGGCCTCGCCCACGGCCCGGGTCGCGTCCAGAAACGCGCCGCGTCCGTCGGCGCGCGCCGCGTGCACCACCCGCGCCACGATGTCCCTCGGCGCGAGGTCGGCGTCGGCGTCCGCACCCAGCAAGTAGGCGCCGCTTCCATCGACCAGCCGCGCCCCCTCTCCGCGCAGGGCCTCGGTCGCCAGGGGCGCCGGGTCCAGCCCGACGTCGATGGCGGTGGGGTGGAACTGCACGAACTCGGGGTCAAGCACTTCAGCCCCCGCCTCAAAGGCCAGGGCCAGCCCCTCGCCGCGCAGGGCCGAAGGATTGGTCGTCACTTCATAGAGGCCGCCGACGCCGCCGGTCGCCAGCACCACGGCCGGCGCAAAGACCTCGTCCACCCGTCCGCCGGATCGCTCGATCAGGGCGCCGCGCACCCGGCCGTCCACATCCTGGATCAGGCCGCGCAGCCGACCGTCCTCCCAGATTTCGACGTGCTTGGACGCCCGCGCCGCCGCCACCACCGCCGACAGGATGGCCCGCCCCGCCCCGTCGCCGCCGACCCGCGCCACGCGCGGCAGGCTGTGGGCCGCCTCCAGGCTGACTGAGAAGCCGCCCGTCTCGTCCCGGTCGAAGGGCGCGCCCAGCGAGGCCAGCCACTCCACCGTCTCGCGTCCGCGCTCGGTCAGGGCGCGCGCCGCCTCGGGCTCGACCAGACCGGCCCCCGCCCCCTCGGTGTCCTTCGCGTGCAGGACCGCGCTGTCCTTGGCCGACAGGGCCGCCGCCAGCCCGCCCTGGGCCCAGGCCGAGGAGCAGGCGTTCAGCAGCAAATCCGGCGTGACCACCAAGGCCTTGGCCGGTGCCGCCTCCAGCGCAGCCGACAGGCCCGCCAATCCGCCGCCGATGATCAGCGGCCCGTCATGCCGGATGCGCGCCATGCCCCTAACGGCCTCCCACGCCGATGAACCGCAAGCCCATGTCGAAGGCCGGCTCAATGGCCCCGCCGGTCAGGGGCAGCAGGGCGCCGATGGCCGCCGCCGCACAGACCACGGCCGTCGCCAGATACAGCGCCAGACTACGCCCCGCCTCGGGCCAGCTCAGCCGCCCCCACGCCGCGCGCCAGACGCCGCGCTTCAGATGGCTGAAGACGGCGATGCCGAGAAACGCCGCCAGAATGAACCGTCCCGTCGACAGCCCCCACCAGACGGCCAGACCGCCGACGGCCAGCAGGGCGACCTGCTCCAGCCGCGGATGCACCCGCGTCAGCACCGGGCCGAGCGCTTTCGAGCCGTCCAGCGGCGGAGCCGGCAGCAGGTTCACCAGATTGATCATGGCGATGAAGAAGGCCCCCATCAGCCACTCGGGCGACCGCAGCGCCAAGCCGAGGGCCACGAAGGGGATCATGGCGATCAGGCCGAAGGCCGGCCCCGCCAGCGACACCAGCACCCCGTGCCACTCGCTCTTCGGCTCGCGCTGGGCCTTGGCCAGCCCGCCGAGGAAGGGGATGATGTAGATGCGCGCCGGCCCCATGCCGAGGCGGTTCATCGCCAGCACGTGGCCATACTCGTGCACGAACAGGCCGAACAGCACGGCCCCCGCCACGATGACGCTGCCGGTGATCCACCACAGGAAACCCGCCATCAGCAGGGTCGAAGCGATGGCCCAGGCCGGATGCTGGCCCTTGTCCTCCAGCCGCGCGGCCTTGGACGCGCGCACGGGCTCGGACGTCGCCGGTTCGGGCGGCAGATCCCAGGGACCGGGGCGGCGTGGAGTGTTGTCGATATCGCTCATGGCGTCGAACTGGGCTTGCGACGCGCGGCCCGCAACGGGCCGCATCGCCGCAGGACCTCAGATCAGCTCCACGTCGACGTGGTGCCTGGCCTTGATCAGGTCATAGCGCGCCGGGACGGCGGGCGGCGGCAGGTCGATCATCCGCTGCACGGCCAGACGCCCGCGCTCGGCCATTTCCGGCTCCACCGTCACCTCGAACTGCATGTATTTGAGGCAATCGCGGATGTTTTCCAGGGTGATGCGCTTCATGTGCGGGCACAGGTTGCACGGGCCGATGAAGTCGACGCCCGGCACGTCGCCCTTAACGTTCGAGGCCATCGAGCACTCGGTGATCATCACCACCTGCTTCGGCTTGCGATCCACCACATAGTCGATCATGGCCGCCGTCGAGCCGGCGAAGTCCGACGCCGCCAGCACCTCTTCGGGGCATTCCGGGTGGGCCAGGATTTCCGCGCCCGGATAGGCGGCGCGCATCTCGGCGATGTCGTCGGCGGTGAAGCGCTCATGCACCTCGCAGCGGCCCTTCCAGGCGATGATGCCGACGTTCGTCTGGGCCGCGACGTTGCGCGCCAGGAACTCGTCGGGGATCAGGATGACCTTGTCGACGCCCCATTCCCTGGCCGCCCATTCCACCACCTGAACGGCGTTGGCGCTGGTGCAGCAGATGTCGGTCTCGGCCTTCACGTCGGCGGTAGTGTTCACATAGGTGACCACCGGCAGGCCGGGGTAGCGCTGCTTGATCAGACGCACGTCGGCGCCCGTGATCGACGAGGCCAGCGAGCAGCCCGCGCGCAGGTCGGGGATCAGGACGGTCTTGTCGGGCGACAGAATTTTCGACGTCTCGGCCATGAAGTGCACGCCCGCCTGGACGATGACCTTGGCGTTCGAGCGCGCGGCCTCCTTGGCCAGACCCAGGCTGTCGCCGACGTAGTCGCCGACCCCGTGGAAGATCTCGGGCGTCATATAGTTGTGGGCCAGGATGACGGCGTCGCGCGTCTTCTTCAGCGCATTGATCTCGCTGATGAGTTTGGCCTGTTCCGGCCACTCCAGCGGGGTCACCAGACCCTTGACCTTCTCCCACACGGGCGCGGTCTCTTCCGCCAGTTCTTTCGACAGACCGAAAGCGCCGTCCGCCATCGCCTCAACTCCCTTGCGGCCGTCTGCGCGGCCCCGACTTATGCTCAAAGTTAGCATAAGCAGGCGCAATGTAGGCCCTTCCGCACACGGCGCAAGGGAAATCGGCTCAGTCCTCCAGCGTGAACAGGGCGTCCAGCGGCACGTCCAGCGCGCGCGCCAGCGTCAGTGCGACCAGGACAGAGGGGGTGAAGACGCCGTTCTCGACCGTGTTCACCGTTTTTCTCGACAGCTTCGCCCGGTCGGCCAGCTCCTGCTGGGTCAGGCCCGCCGCCGTGCGCACCGCCTTCAGGTGGATGATCAGACGCGGCTCAGCCACCGCTGGCCCGCCGGTCCAGCTGCCAGTAGCGCAGCGCCGACGCCGAGGCCGTGACGAACATCAGCCCCGGCAGAGCCGCCACCGCCGCCTCGGGCCGCCACAGCCCCAGACCGAAGACGACCAACAGGCCGATCATGGCCACGCCCAGAGCCACATTGAGCGCGTCGCGACGGAAGGACAGGGTCAGTTCGTCCTCCAGCAACCGCTTCATCTTCTTGTCGCCCGGATTATCGAGGCCCGCGACCATCAGCAGCAGAACCAACGGAATCATCGGCGACAGGGCAGTCATGCTCCAGTCCGCTTGGTCGCCCTGCCCGTTTGCGATGTTCCAGGCCCCGAGCGTTCCCCGATAGACCAGATAGAGCGACGTGATCGGCATCAGGGCCATCGACACGGCCCGCTGCTTCTGGATCATGTCGCGATAGCCGCCCTTGGCGTTCTCGACGCGGACGGTGTCGCCGTTGGGCATATGACGGCCGCCCCCGGCGAAGCTGGAAGCCACGACGCTGATCCCGACGACCGCCAGCATCACGGCCAGCGGCTCGCAAGCCGGCCAGCCCGTATTCCATAGAAAAACAGCACAAGGCAGGGCTGCCACGCCCAGCCAGCCCGCTCCCGCCGCCATCCACAAACGCTGCGTCCGATGCCGCTCGTTCGCCCTGGCCTTTTCCAGTTCGTCGCTCATCCGCCCCTCCTGTGACACCTATGGGTTACAGGTATCACCTACAGGTTACATTGCAAGAGCGCCGGTTCAGAGCTTCTCTGCGCCAAGCCGCGCGGCCCACAGGGCGGCGCGCTTCTTCAGTTCATCCTTGCGGGCCATATCAGACAGATCGGGGGCCAGGCGGTCCAGTTGCTCGAAGCGGAAGCTGTCGGCGCCGTGGGCGTTCCATTCGGCTTGCAGCGACCGGAAGGGACTGCCGCCCATCTTCAGCGAGAACCACAGGCCGTTCTGCTGGGTGTCGATGTGGCGGCTCTGACCCACCCAGGCGCGGCCAGTGGCGGAACAGATGACGGCGAACACCCCGGCGATGGTTTCGCGGTCCTTGTAGTCGGCGATCAGCGCCTTGCGGTCTGTGGTCGTCATGGACGCCTCCCTTTGTTTTACCCGGATCAAATAGCTCAAATTATTACCCGGGTAAATATAGACGACCACCAACGATACGCTCGCAACACGACGCAAGACCCTTTCCCCGTGCGGCGGTTCTGGCCTAGAGCAGAGGTCGTTTGATCCTGTCGACCGCGCTGTTTCGAGTTTTTTTGTGCAAGACACCGTCCGCCGCATCCTGACCGCCCGCGTCTATGACGTGGCCGAGGAAACCCCTCTGGACCCGCTGAAGCGACTGTCGGCGCGCATCGGCCGCCCCGCCCTGCTGAAGCGCGAGGACCTGCAGCCGGTCTTCTCGTTCAAGATTCGCGGCGCCTACAATCGCATCGCCAACCTCAGCGAGGCCGAGCTGGCGCGCGGCGTCATCTGCGCCTCGGCGGGCAATCACGCCCAGGGCGTGGCCCTGGCGGCGGCGAGGCGCGGCGCCGCCTCCACCATCGTCATGCCGACCACCACGCCGGGCATCAAGGTGGCGGCGGTCAAGGCGCTGGGCGGCGACGTGGTGCTGCACGGCGAGAGCTTCGACGACGCCTACGCCCACGCCCGCGCGCTGGAACAGGAGACGGGCGCCGCCTTCGTCCACCCCTTCGACGACCCCGACGTCATCGCGGGCCAGGGCACGGTCGGACTGGAAATCCTGCGCCAGCATCCCGACCCCATCGACGCCGTCTTCATCCCCATCGGCGGCGGCGGTCTGGCGGCGGGGGTCGCCGCCATCGTCCGCTTCCTGCGCCCGGAGACGAAGATCATCGGCGTCGAGCCCGCCGACGCCCCGACGATGAAGAGCGCCATCGACGCCGGTCAGGTCGTGACCCTGGATCAGGTCGGCCTGTTCGCCGACGGGGTGGCGGTGCGCCGGGCGGGCGACGAGACCTTCCGCCTGTGCCGCGACCTGCTGGACGACATCGTCCTGGTCGACACCGACGCCATCTGTGCGGCGGTGAAGGACATCTTCGACGACGTGCGCGCCGTGGCCGAGCCCTCGGGCGCCGTGGCCCTGGCCGGGCTCAAGGTCTGGGCGGCTTGTAATCCGGGCGACGCCGCCCTGGTCGCGATCAACTCGGGCGCCAACGTCAACTTCGACCGACTGCGCCACGTGGCCGAGCGAGCCGAGATCGGCGAAGGCGCCGAGGCCCTGCTGGCCGTAGCTATGCCCGACCGCCGCGACGACTATCACCGTTTCCTGCAAAGCCTCGACGGCCGCTCGGTGACCGAGTTCAACTATCGCTGGTCCGGCGACGGCACGGCCCAGATCTTCGTCGGCGTCTCCCTGAAGAACGGCGCCGAGGAACGCCACGCCCTGATCGAACGCCTGCGCGCCGACGGCTACGCCGTCGAAGACATGAGCGACAACGAAACGGCCAAGCTGCACGTCCGCTACATGGTCGGCGGGCGCACCATCGGCCTGCCGCACGAGCGGCTGCTGCGCTTTGAGTTCCCCGAACGCCCCGGCGCCTTCCTGCGCTTCCTCAACAGCCTGCAGCCCGCCTGGGCCCTGACCCTGTTCCACTATCGCAACCACGGCGACGACGTCGGCCGGGTTCTGGCCGGCGTCAGCATCGCCCCCGATCAGGTCGCCGCCCTCTGGACCGCGCTGGACGCCCTCGGCTACCCCTATGTCGACGAGACCGACAATCCGGCCTGCCGCCTCTTCCTCGACGGCGCGGCCTAGCGCCCGATGGACGTGCGCAAGAAGCGACGCCATACGAACAGAACCAGAATGACTATGAGCGTGGCGAGAGCTATGGCCCCGTTAGATATACCCAGGAAACCCGTCAGCCACGGATGTTCCGCCTGCGTCGCCTTGTCGAACACCCAATGGATATCTGGCCGTCGCGCGCCCGTCAGAACCTTCTCGCCATCAAGCCGCCAAGCCAAGGCTGGACGCACGACAGCGTTCAACAAAACCGCTATCGCTAGAGGCATCAGGAACCAGAGAGCGCCGCAAAAGCCTTTTAGCGTGGGTTTCATCATTCCCTCATCACCAAGAAGCGGGGCAGCCATGTCAACAACCAGGCAGCTCACCTTCATTCAGGTCAAGACGGCATGACCTTGAACCGCCGCGCCGTCCTGGCCGCTCCGCTGGCGCTCGCGCCGCTCGCCGCCTGCGCCTCCTACCTGCCCGCCCCGGTCGCGCAGCCGGGCCAGGCCGTCTGGACCTTCGACCGCCTGACCGGCATCGGCAGCGAGACCACCCACGTCGAGGGCGCGCCCCGGATCATCGCCAGCCCCTTCGGCCCGGCGGTGCAGTTCGACGGCGTGGACGACGCCCTGTTCATCGACAGGCATCCGCTGGCGGGCGCCTCGACCTTCACCTTCGAGGCCGTCTTCCGCCCCGACGGCGGCCCCTTCGAGCAGCGCTGGTTCCACCTCCAGTCGGACGAGGCGCCGGGCGGCCCCGGCACCCGCATCATGTTCGAGATCCGCGTGGTCGAGGGCGGCTGGTATCTGGACGCCTTCACCAAGGGCGAGGGCTACAACAAGCCCCTGATAGAGACGACCAAACTCCACCCGCTCGGCCAGTGGGCCCACGTCGCCCAGACCTTCGACGGGACCACCTACCGCTCCTTCGTCAACGGCGTGCTGCAGACCGAGGCCGAGATCGCCTTCAAGCCGCAGGGACCCGGCCGGTCCTCGGTCGGCACCCGCATCAACCGCGTCAACTACTTCAACGGCGCCGTCCGCGAAGCCCGCTTCACCCCCCGCGCCCTGGCACCCGACCAGTTCACCTCGCCGCTCAGATAGGGCGGGCTGCGGCGCCCTCGTGCGCCAGCAACCAGCGCTTGCGCTCCAGCCCGCCAGCATAGCCGGTCAGGGTTCCATTGGCGCCGACGACGCGATGGCAGGGCACAATGACGCCGACCGGGTTGGCCCCGTTGGCCAGGCCTACGGCGCGCACGGCGCTGGGCTTGCCGATGGCGTTCGCCAGTTGGCCATAGGACCAGGTCTCGCCAGCCGGAATGGTGCGCAGCGCCGCCCAGACCGAGCGCTGAAAGTCGGTGCCGCCGGTCTTGACCGCGATGCCGTCCAGCGCCGTGGCGTCACCGCCGAAATAGGCCGTCACCGCAGCCCGCACCGCCTCGGGCGCCCGCCCCTCGGTCAGCACGACCTCGCCGTAGTGGCGGGCCAGCAGCTTCAGCATCCGCGCCTCGTAATCCACGAAGTCGAAGGCCCGCACCGCGCCCTCGGCGTCGGTCACCAGCAGGACCTCGCCCACCGGCGAGGCGATGCGGTCCAGGGTAAAGGTTTCAGGCTGCATCTTTTTCATCGCCGCTCTCCATCAGTACTGCGCCGTCGATCCCTGCTTCCCGCAAGTGCAGCGCGCCGTAGGCCCGCCAGGGCCGCCATTGCTCGGCTCTCACTTCGAGCCGTCCGTCCTCAAGCCGGTCGCTGGCCATGTCGGCCGCCTCATCGATCCAGTCGCCCGGCAGACGCAGGCCGGGCCGCGCCTTTACCAACGGCGCTAGCAAAACGTCCGCCGACAGGTCTCTCCGAATCGCCTCGGGGTCCGCCGACAGGTCGAACACCCGCCGCACCCTCGCCAACACCCCCGGCAGGGCCTTCAGGTCCGAGGCCGCAACCGTGACCGCCAGCCGGTTTCCAGCCTCGAACCGGGCCGAGACTTCACCGGTCGCGCCGTCCACCTCGGGCGTTAACTCGCGCCGCCAGACCCCGCCCTCGACCCTTTCACCGCGCGCGGCCAGCGCCGCCAGCATGGCCTCGACCGCATAGGGCGGACGATAGGGCAGGCTCAGCCTCACCCCGCCGTCAGCGGGCCTCTCCGCCCGTCGTCGCAGCGCCGAGGGCGGGCGGCCATAGAGCCCCTGAAACGTCTCGTTGAAACGCCGCACGCTGCCGAAACCCGAAGCCAGCGCCACCTCGGCCATACCCAGATCGGTCTGGTGGATCAGGGCCTTGGCCAGCAGCACGCGACGGGTCTGGGCCACGCTGACCGGGGCCGCGCCGAGGTGCTGACGGAACAGGCGGCGCAGGTGCCGCTCGCCCACCCCCAGCCGCGCGGCCAGACCGTCGACGTCGCCTTCATCCAGCGCCCCCGCCTCGATCAGGCCCAGGGCCCGGCTGACGGTGTTGGACGTCCCGCGCCACGCCCCCATGTCGGGCGCCGTCTCGGGCCGGCAGCGCAGGCAGGCGCGGAACCCCGCCTCCTCCGCCGCCGCCGCCGAGGCGACGAAGCTCATGTTTTCCCGTTTCGGGGTGCGCGCCGGACAGACCGGGCGGCAATAGATTCCCGTCGTCTTCACGCAGGTGAAGAACCGCCCGTCAAAGCGCGGGTCGCGCGTCAGGACCGCCCGGTAGCAGGCCTCCTGATCCAGACTGTCGCGGGCGTCTTCCATGCCCGCAACATGCGCCCGTCGCGTCGCCCTGTCTCGCGGTTTTCGGACATGACGGCGCCGCGACCGATCAGTCCCGCGCCGTCGCGATCCGCCACAGGGCCTTCAGGATATCGACCGCCAGGCACAGCATGATGATCGCCAGCACCCAGCTCAGCACCGTGCCCAGGGTCAGGGCCGTCTCGGCCAGGCCTCGCTGAGCCTCGGGAATGGCGTGGATGGCGTCGAAGTCCATGTGGATGGGCGAGGTTCCCGTGACCCGCGCCGTCTGGTGCCCCTGGGTCAAAGTGGCCCAGTGCCCGGCCTGGAACAGGCGCCAGCCGATCCACAGTCCCACCGCGGCTACCGGGATCTTCAGCAGGGCCTGCAGCCGCCGCGCCTCCGGTCGCCACAGGGTGACGCCGTCCACCGCCATGCCCGCCACGGCCCAGGCCAGGATCAGCCCGAACAGCAGCGACCAGATCGGCGCCGCCGTCACGCTGACGTCGCCGCCGCGCAGGGCGAAGTCGCCGACGCCGGTGAAGCGGATCACGCCGATCCACCACAGGATGAAGACGGCGCTGGCGATGAAGGACCACAGGGCCTCGGCGGCGCGCGGCGTCTCGGCCCGCACGCCCCAGACCTTGGCGCCCTTGGGCAGCCATTCGGCCTTGGCCTTGTCGCTTCCAGCCATCGACGCGCCCCATTTCGCCGGATCGGCCAGACCAAAGGCCGACAGGTCGCGCACCCGCCATTTCGTCAGCCAGGTCGGCTTGATGTCGTAATGCTCCATGATCGCCCCGGCCAGGGTCAGCGCCCCCAGCAAGGTCAGGGCGCCGGAGAAGAAGCCGTTGAAGGCCTGACCGATCGATTGGCCGAAATTGGCCGGATCGCCCAGCACATGGACCAGCAGGCCCAGCGCCTGCACCGCTGCGATCACGATCAGCCCCGCCTTGGCCCCGAACAGCCAATAGGGAAACAGCTCCGGCCCGATCAGCGAATCCGGCCCCTTGCGATAGCGGGCGGCGACGACCAGGGGGTGGCCGATCTCATGCAGGATCGCCTCCTTCTCGTCGTCGCTCAGGGCGCGTCCCAGTTCCTCCTCACGCGCCTCGATGCGGCTCAGGATCAGATCGCGCAGCTCGGCGACGATGTCCTCGCGGTCCTCGACCGACAACTGGGCCGCCACGGCCTCCAGATAGCGTTCAATCACGTCCATTGTGGTCTCCCTCCCCCGAAAATTCACAGCATGCGATCCAGCGAGGCGTTGATGCCGCGCCATTCGTCGGTCAGGGCGGCCAGCATGGCTTCGCCGCCGGGCGACAGGACGTAGAAGCGCTTCTTGCGCTTCTCCTCCTCGCGCCATTCGCTGGTCAGCAGCCCCTGCCCCTCCAGCCGCCGCAGCAGGGGGTAGAGGGTGGATTCCTCTATCTCGAGCCCGTCCGCCGCCAGGGCCTGACGCAGGGTGTAGCCGTAGCGTTCGGTCCTCAGGCAGGCGAGTACCGCCAGCACCAGCGACCCTCGCCGCAGCTCCAGCCGCATCGTCTCGAACAGCTCCTTGTCCACGCCGCCTCGCCTCACTCGCCGCCACATAGTGTGTGACGCACAGTGTATGCGACATACTATATGAGGCCGTCAAGAACTCTCGCTATGCCAGTGTGTCAGGACCACTTAGCGCCGGCTCAAAACCACTTAAGACCGGCGCAGATTGAGAGCGGCTCTCAACAATCAGCCCCGAAGGCCTTAGGGAATGGCTGCGTTGCGCCATGAGCAGACATCACAGGCCAGCCGATAAACAGACACTCCGGAACGACGAAAGCTGGCCACGCTTGCGCGCGACCGGCTCCCGTCATCCCTTGACGCACACCAAGCACCGCTGAAATCGACCGGCCGGTCGTGGCTATTCAAAGCTCTCTTCCTGTTCGGACTCCCGCTCGCGTTCGGCGGCGATCCATCGATCGATGCGTGGATATTCCCGCGCGCGCCAAGCCGCGATGTCAGGATGGTTCGGCAGATCATCGAGAAGCGCTTTCCTGGACGTCAGGATCTCGGCGAGGGACCCGCTCCATCCGCTGGGATGGACACGGGTATAGGCCTCGCCAAGAAAGGCCACCTTGTCCGGCGCGCGTTCCAGGAGCGCGGTGAAGGCCGGATTGACGCCGAGCACCTTGTCCATCTGGTCTTTGCGGAAAAGCGACAGCACCTCTCCCAGACAAGCGTATCGCCGCTCTGGCGCGCGGTCGGCCCAGGCGATCAATACGTCTGTATCAACCCCATCGAGTGGAGACCCGCGCCCCACCCTTCTCTTGAACAGTCGTTCCGCTGGTCCTTTGGCGCCATCGACGAAGACGTCGAGAGCGACCTCGGGCTGCGTCTTGAAGAGTTTATCGACCAGACCATGAGCCTCCCGACGCCATCCCCCTTTGGCCGTGACGCCGGCGTAGACACGATGGCTGACCGCCAGAGCGGTCTCGCGGCCCTCCTCACCCGCGAGAACGGCCGACGCTAGGGATCGAATGGACGAGTCCCGGAAGTCGTTGAAGTCGTCCAGGTCGATGAGTGTCAGGACCCGGCGGGCGCGATCGACAAGCAGGGAATCATAAACTTGCTCCGAGTCCTTCTGCGTGCGGTAGAAGTATCGCCACATCATATCGACCACGAGCCCAGGCCCGTGCGGCAGGCCGATGACGACATCGACGAGCCGCGCCACCTCCGCCGCCGGGAGCATTTCCACGTCAATATAGGAAAGGTGCCGGAAGGCCTCGATCGCGCCGGTTTGATTCAACGCTCCGATGACACGGTCAACGCCCGCGCTGTCGAGGCCCGCGACGACCTGCAAGAAGCCGAAATGACGCCCGAGGTCCGGGTCTGCAACCGCCGCATCCAGACAGGCCGACACGAAGGTCGCATCGCGCAGCTGCGCCGCCTTCAGGAAGTTGCCGAGCACCGTCGGGTTACGGACCGCCTGATCGGTCTGGGCGAAGACCTGGGACAGGGTCGTCCATGCCGCCTACAGGTCTTCGGCGCCCTCCCCCAGACCGACGCCGAACGGCGCGCTGCGTTCACCGCCGCCGTTGGCGATGAGAATTTCGGGCAGGAAGGCAACAAGGGCGTCCGGGCTGTTGACCATGACGCGGCCAATCTTACGGGCCTTCTCTTCGGCCCTACGCCAGCTGGCCGACGGGTCTACCTCGCTGTCTTCATCCCCATCGGCCACATCCCAGGCGCCCGGTCTGACGGACAGTACATAGGCCCGCGCCTCCGCAACAAGGTCCGTTGGCGCCAGCCGTCGAATGACTGCGAGGGTCTCGGCACGAATGTCTTCCGGCATTTGCGCCCCGTCGAACTGCAGCATGACCCGCAGTGCGGTCCAGCCCTCCAGCCACCCGCCGTCGGCGGCGAAGGCCTCGGCGGCGGCGGTCAGTCGGAAGCGGCACCCGCTATAGCCCCAAAGCTCGCGGATCGTGTCAGCGAGAACCTTCCGGGTTTCGACAGGATCGAGTCGATCGCTGAGCACGAGGTCGATCGCCGTCTCGTACCAGTCTGCGATAGAGGCGTTCGTCAGCGGCTCCCAGCCGTACCCCCGAGGTCTTGCCCCGAAGTCCATAATTGAGGTGGCGCTGAAACGGTTGGCGATGAGTAAGTTGTCCAACGCCACACGGCCGACGCGTCTCAGGCCGGGGTCAGGACTGTCCAGCCATTCGGCGATCAAAGCCCGACGCCCCTCCGGTGCCGCCTGGGTGCCGGAAAGATAGAGCTGGAACAGCTCCCCGAGCGGTCCGCGGGCGCTGTTATAATTCTCAGCGGGTGCCTCTGCGGCGACAAGACGGGCCAGGAGCGTCGCCGCCCTTGAAAAGAGGTCGGCCTCATAGGCCAGCGCCTTGAGCAGATGGATCCACACGCCTCGCCCGGTGGTTCGACCCGCGAGATCTTCCAGCGCGCCGGCCGCTGCGGCCGCCTCGAGCCGCGCTAGGACGGCGGCCGGGTCGACCGGAGCGATATTGGTGAGGAGCGCCAGATCCGTCTCGGCCAGCAAATCTCCCGCCGGCCCCGTCGGCTCCAGCCAACGCGCGACAACGGACTGTGCCTCGCGCACGTCATGTAGGAAGCCAAGGCGTCGGGACAGAGAGCGGCGCATCCGTTCTGGCAGGGCCTGACAGAAGACGTTGAAGGCCAGAGGCGGAAACCGCTTCAACAGGCGGTCGCCAGTTGGCTGAAGGGACAAGGCCTGACCGCCACAACCTCGGAGGCGGGCCGGATCGCGGACCAGGTCATTGCGTCCCTCGGCGGTCTGTGGGGAACCCACCGGATCAAGCATCCCGAGATCATCCAGTTGCTCGACAAGATGGCGCGCAGCCGCGTCGTGCGGACTGGAGGCGACAGCGAGGAGTTTCCGGACTCCACCGCGCCGGCCAAGACCTGGATCGACACCCTGAAACGGGTGGACCAGAAGCGATTGGCGCCCGACGATCAATCCCTTCAGCGCCTGGTCGACGCCAATGTGCTTAAGCTCGGCCTAGCTCCGCGCTGCAGTCATTGCACCAAGGAGAACTGGTACAGCCTGGACGATGTGGCCTCGACCCTGCGATGCGAGCGATGCCGCAAGGATTACGCCTATCCGCAAGGCAAGCCGTCCGCCGCCCCCTGGAAATACCGGCTGGTGGGGCCGTTCGTGACGCCGCACTTCGCCCAAGGCGCCTATTGCGTGGCCCTCACCCTAGCCTTCCTTGAAGGATTGTTGTCGATGGCACCTTTTACCTACACGACCAGTCTCGACCTCGTCACGGGAACCGGTGCCCGGCTGGAAACGGATCTGTTCGCGTGGTGGGGCGGGGACAACCTCGGCCGCGCCGCCCGGGATCCCTCGACCGTGGTCGGCGAGTGCAAGAGCCTGGGAAACGACGGCTTCAAACCTCAGGACATCTCTCGGCTGAAGGCCTTAGGCGAGACCCTGCCGGGCGCCTTCCTAGTGGTCGCGACCCTCAAGCGTCAGTTCTCGACCGAGGAGGTCCGGCGGCTGAGGCAGCTATGTCGCTGGGGCTGGGGCCGGGCCAGCGGGGACCGCAAGCCGTCCCGGGTGATCGCCCTCACCGCCGTTGAACTGTTCGGGGACGGTCCGCTCTCATACGACTGGAAGAAGGCGGGCGGGACTCTCGCGCACCTGGCCGAATCCTCTGGCCACGTCTTCGACCTGACACGCCTCGCGGTGGCGACCCAACGCGGCCACTTAGGGTTCAGCGATGAGGAGATGTTTGCCATGCGGTATCCACCGCGCAAAGGAACGCCCCCGACGGCTCACGGCATGCTGATTAGCCTCAACTGAAGCGCCTGTAGCCCGATTGCCGAAGAAAATCGCCTGTTCGCGTCTTCGAAGTGTTCCTTCGAACGTCTGCATTGAAGCCCCAGGCCTAGGTCCGCTTGTGGCGCTTAGGAGCCATTAGAACGTCGCTTTGTCTGAGCAGAGAATCCTGGCCTGATCATCGTGCGGGCTCGCGGATTGCGCCGTTCTTAGGTGGTTCTGGGAGAGATTGAGCCGATTTTAGCTGGTCTGGCTAAATGGTCGAGTTTTCCCGGTCAGTGAGAGCGGCCCCAAATTGCGCCGCTCCTAACCGGTCCTGACATCAGGACCACTTAGCGCCGGCTCAAAACCAGTTAAGAGCGGCGCAATCGGAGAATGACTCTCAACAATCGCCCAGAAAGCTAGGCGCCCGATAGTTTAGTGAGGCCAACGCTCGGTGAGAAGCTTGGCTTCCCCATTCTCAAAACGAACCTCGGCTGAGGGTTCGCCGGGTTGTCCGGGCGCAAACAGTTCGAAGATGGCGACGCCGTCTTTCTGAACGCTCTCGATGATGCGCGCGGGACGGTTTTGCCCCAGGGCGCTCGCGGTCAAGGCGCGGACCGGTTCGGGCATGTCGTCGAAGGCCAGGTCACGCTGGATCTCGACGATGTCGAAATCGCCGTCAATCTGCTGGATGTCCAGTTCGATCTCGGCGCCGTCGGGCCGCCGGCCGGCCACGTCGAAGTATATGCGGTCTTCGCGTTCCTTCCGCTCGGCGCCGGTGATGGTCAGGCCGGGCGCCGCCGCCAGCACACGGGCGGTCAGGGCCGGCGGCAGTTCCGCCGGGGTCAGGGGCGTGATGATCGTGTGCGGCCCCTGCGGCAGGGCGACCTGAATAATGGCGGCAAGGACGGGCAAGGCGATCATCGTCTGTCTCCTAGGCGGCGCTGTAGCTGGTCTTGATCTGGGTGTAGAATTCGACGGCGGCGAAGCCCTGTTCGCGGGGGCCGTAGGAGGACTTCTTCGTGCCGCCGAAGGGCACGT
>NZ_JBJDPV010000007.1:0-117732 GCF_044901625.1 Brevundimonas sp. NPDC046655 | reverse complement strand
GCAGTCGACCGCCGCCAGCCACTCGCTGTCGCAGGAGGCCGACGTCCTGGCCGCCTCGGTGTCGCGCTTCCGAACCGGTCAGGCCGCCGCGCCTGTCGCCGCGAAGAAGCCGGCCCCGGTCCGCGCTCCGCAGCCGGTGGCCCAGACGGTGGCCGCCCTGCGCAGCGGCGCCCGCAAGCCGTCTCTGGTGGTGGTCTCAGACGGCTGGGAGGAGTTCTGAACCTTTGCGACGACGGCGGGGGCTGACACGGCCGCCGCTTTCGCCTATATGACCGCTCACATCGTTAGACCGGCGTCCAACGGCGTCGTTTCAAGCGGCGGCCCGGACGGACCGCCGCTTTTGTATTTGGACCTGACCCTTGCGCGCCAAGACCGCTGAAGACCGCGCCCTGCTGGAGATGATCGACCCCGTGGCCGAGAGCCTGGGGCTGGCCGTCGTGCGCGTGCGCCTGATGGGCGGCACCCTGCGTCGCCGTCTGCAGATCATGGCCGAGCGCGTGATCGACAATGACATCTCGGTCGAGGAATGCGCCCGCCTGTCGCGCGCCGTGTCGGAAGTGTTCGACGCCGCCGATCCGATCTCGGGCGAGTACCTGCTGGAGGTCTCGTCGCCCGGCATCGACCGCCCGCTGACCCGCCTGATCGATTTCGACCTGTTCGAAGGCTATGAGGCCCGCCTGGAAACCGACCGCATGGTCGAGGGGCGCAAGCGCTTCAAGGGAATCCTGGCCGGGACCGAGGGCGACAACGTCGCCATCGATCTGGATGGCGAGGAGGACACGGCCCTGATCCCCTTCGAATGGATTGCGGACGCCAAGCTGGTGCTGACCGACGAACTGCTGAAGCGGGGCGCGGCCCTGCGCGCGGCGCGCGGCGAACCCGAAGACGACGGCCTGCCGGAAGGTGCGGCTGAAGACGAACAAACCACCCCGACCTCGACCAAGGACAAAGCCTGATGGCCGTCACCGGTATTTCCGCCAACCGTCTCGAACTGCTCTCGATCGCCGACGCCGTCGCGCGTGAGAAGAACATCGACAAGGAAATCGTCATCGAGGCGATCGAGGAGGCGATCCAGAAGGGCGCCAAGTCGCGTTACGGCGCCCACCACGACATCCGCGCCAAGATCGACCACAAGACCGGCGAACTGTCGCTGACCCGCCACGTCACCATCGTGCCCGACGACTGGCAGCCGGAAGACGAGCTGGAAGAGTTCAACGACAGCGCCATGGTGCGCCTGCGCGACGCCTCCAAGCGCGACCCGGAAGCCGAGGTCGGCAAGGAATACGTCGAGGTCCTGCCGCCGTTCGAGTTCGGCCGCGTCCAGACCCAGATGGCTCGCCAGGTCGTGACCGGCAAGGTCCGCGAGGCCGAGCGCGCCAACCAGTACGAAGAGTTCAAGGATCGCGTCGGCGAGATCGTCAACGGCACGGTCAAGCGCGTCGAATACGGCAACACCATCGTCGATCTGGGCCGTGGCGAAGGCATCATGCGTCGCGACCAGTCGATCCCGCGCGAGGTGTTCAACGTCGGCGACCGCGTCCGCACCTACATCTACGACGTCCGTCCCGAGGCCAAGGGGCCGCAGGTCATGCTGTCGCGCGCCCACCCCGGCTTCATGGCCAAGCTGTTCGCCCAGGAAGTGCCGGAAGTCTATGACGGCGTGATCGAGATCCGCGCCGCCGCCCGCGACGCCGGTTCGCGCGCCAAGATGGCCGTCCTGTCCAACGACTCTTCGATCGACCCCGTCGGCGCCTGTGTCGGCATGCGCGGCTCGCGCGTTCAGGCGGTCGTCGCCGAACTGCAGGGCGAGAAGATCGACATCATCCAGTGGAACGACGACGAGCCCACCTTCATCGTCAACGCCCTGGCCCCGGCCGAAGTGGCCAAGGTGGTCATGGATGAAGAGGCTGACCGCGTCGAAGTGGTGGTGCCGGACGAGCAACTGTCGCTGGCCATCGGCCGTCGCGGTCAGAACGTGCGCCTGGCTTCACAGCTGACCGGCTGGCAGATCGACATCATCACCGAGTCGCAGGACAGCGAGCGTCGTCAGAAGGAGTTCGCGGAGCGGACCGCCCTGTTCCAGGAGGCCCTGGACGTTGACGAGACCATCGCCCAGCTGCTGGTCACTGAAGGCTTCGCCACCATCGAAGACCTGGCCTTCGTGGAGTCCTACGAAGTCGCGGAGATCGAAGGCTTCGACGAGGAGACCGCCGAGGAGCTGCAGACCCGCGCCCGCGAATTCCTGGACCGCAAGGCCGCCGAGCTGGACGCCAAGCGCGTCGCCCTCGGCGTCGAGGATGCCGTGCTGGACGTGCCGGGCGTGACCGGCGCCATCGCCGTCGCCCTGGGTGAAGGCGGGGTGAAGACGGTCGAGGACCTGGCCGACCTGGCCACCGACGAAATCCGCGGCGGTTATGAAGTCCGCAACGGCGAGCGCGTGAAGGTCGCCGGCGTGCTGGAGAGCTTCAACCTGTCGCAACAGGACGCCGAGCTGCTGATCCTGCAGGCCCGCGTGGCCGCCGGCTGGATCGACGCCTCGGAGCTGCCGCAGGTCGAAGAGCCCGAGTATGAGGAAGAAATTTTCGCCGAGGCCGGCGAAGAGGGCGCCGAATACGAGGTTGAGGCCGTTGATGCTGATGCGGAGGTCTTCGCTGAAGACCTCGAGCCGTCGCAAGACTGATGGGAGCCGCAGCCGTCCATGACCCCGAACGAGGCGCTGATCGATAGAGACCGTCAGGACCTGGTGACCCGCCAGGTTCTGGATGAATCTCGCCTGATCCGCTTCGTGCCGGCGCCGGACGGCTCGGTCGCGCCCGACCTGGCGCGCAAGCTGCCGGGCCGGGGTCTCTGGGTCGAAGCCTCGCGGGCTTCGGTCGAGGCGGCGGTGAAGAAGAACCTGTTCGCGCGGTCGGCCAAGGCGCCGCTGAAACCCGCGCCGGACCTGGCCGATCTGGTCGAAAAGCTGCTGGTCCGGCGCTGTCTGGACCAACTGGGTCTTGCCCGGCGCGAAGGCGTGCTTATCTCTGGCTTCGAAAAAAGCGCCGCCGCCATTCGCGGCGGGCGAGCGGCTTGGGTCATCGAGGCGGCGGACGGTTCCGCTGACGGTCGAGGCAAGCTTCTGGCCCTGGCGAAACATCCGTCCCCGGCGCCCAAAATCTGCGGCGCATTCAGCGCGGACGATTTGAGTTTGGCCCTTGGGCTGGAAAATGCGATACACGCCGTCCTGCTGCAAGGCGGGCGAGCCGATCGTTGGACCCTTGAGGTCGAGCGGCTGGCGGGATTTCGGCCTCTGCGTCCAGAGAGCTGGCGCCGGGACGGTCCCGGCGACGGCGCCGAGGACGACCGGGGCGAGACCCTGGAACGAGAGCCTGAGGCTTTTGGCGGGCGAGGACCTGTTTCCTGATCAGGAAGCGGGACCACGCCCGGCTATGGGTGTTTGACGAGACGATGGCGGAATTCTCCGCCCCGAGTAAAGCGACCGGATGAGCGACGAAAACGACAAGACCGAAGACGGTAAGACCCCTGCCAACGCGCCTTCTCAAACGGGGCCGCGCGCTCCGCTGAGCCTGAAGCCGCGGACGGCCGGATCGGTCTCGACCGGCACCGTGAAGCAGAGCTTCAGCCATGGACGGTCCAAGACCGTGGTCGTCGAGACGAAGCGCCGCGCCGGCGCCGCGCCCGGACATCAGCGTCCGCAGGGCTTTGACGTGTCGCGTCCGCGCGCCGAGCAGGGTGCGCCGCAATCGCCGCGCGCCAATGCGCCGCGTCCGGCCGGCGGAGGCCTGTCGGTCGAGGAGCAGGAAGCGCGTCGCCGCGCCATCGCCCTGGCCACCCAGGCCCAGGCCGAGCGTGAACGCGCCGCCGTGGCTGAAAAGGCCGCCCGCGAAGCCGCCCAGCGCGACCAGGCCGCCGCCGCCGAGAAGGCCGCTGAAGCCGCTCGCGCCGAAGCCGCCGCCGCCAAGGCCGCGGCTGACGCCGCCCGCGCAGAAGCCGCCAAGCTGACGGCCGCCGCGCCGCCGGCCGCCCCGGCCAAGCCCAAGATCGAACTGCCCAAGCCGATCGTGCCGGCGCCGACGCCCGCGCCGGCTCCGGCTCCGGCTCCGGCCGCGCCCGCCGCTCCGGCTCGTCCCGCCGCGCCCGCGCGTCCGGTGGTCAACTTCGGCCAGCGCGCGCCCAAGATCCCGACCGGCCGCGCGCCGATCGAGCGTCCCGCCTTCGGCGGCCGCTCGGCCCGCGAGCAGGCCATGGGCGACGGCGATCGCCCGCAGTCCGATCGTCCGCAGGCCTCGGACCGTCCGCAAGGCGGCCGCCCGCAAGGCGATCGTCCGCAGGGCGCCCGTCCGGCCGCCAGCCAGACCGTCCGCTATTCAGCCCTTAACCCGAAACCGGCGCCCGGCGCCGCCCGACCCGGCGCGGCCCGCACCGGCCCCGGCGGCCGCCCGACCCCGAACCAGCCGCCGGCGACGCCCGATGTGGCCCGTCCCAGCCGCGCGCCCGGCGCCGGCTTCGGCCGTCCGGTCCGTCCCGAGGACGACCGCGACAAGCGCTTCTCGGACGCCGGCAAGGCCGTCAGCCGCACGCGCGGCGAACCCAAGCGCCGCGAAGGCCGCCTGACCATCCAGTCGGTCGCCGGCGACGGCGACACCGCCGAGCGCATGCGCTCGCTGGCCTCGGTCCGCCGGGCCCGCGAACGCGAGAAGGAAAAGCGCAAGGGCGGATCGACCGATGCGCCGAACCGGCCGCGTGAAGTCGTCATTCCTGACGTCATCACCGTGCAGGAGCTGTCTAACCGGATGGCCGTTCGCGGCGTGGACATCATCAAGTTCCTGATGCGTCAGGGCATGATGATGAAGATCAACGACGTGATCGACTCCGACACCGCCGAACTGGTGGCCGAAGAGTTCGGCATGGCCGTCAAGCGCGTGTCGGAATCCGACGTCGAGGAAGGCTTCATCGCCGAGGCCGACGACGAAGGCGCCACCACCCTGCGCGCCCCGGTCGTGGCCATCATGGGCCACGTCGACCACGGCAAGACCTCGCTGCTGGACGCCCTGCGCACGACCGACGTGGCCGGCGGCGAAGCCGGCGGCATCACCCAGCACATCGGCGCCTATCAGGTGCGCCTGGAAGACGGCCAGCGGGTCACCTTCCTGGACACCCCGGGCCACGCCGCCTTCTCGGCGATGCGGGCGCGCGGCGCCAACGTCACCGACATCGTGGTCCTGGTCGTGGCCGCCGACGACGGCGTCATGCCGCAGACGATCGAGGCCATCCGTCACGCCAAGGCCGCCAACGCGCCCCTGATCGTCGCGGTCAACAAGATCGACAAGCCGGACGCCAACTCGCAGAAGGTGGTCAACGAGCTTCTGCAGCACGAAGTCATCGCCGAGAGCCTGGGCGGCGACACCCAGATCATCGAGGTGTCGGCCAAGAACCGCATCAACCTCGACGGCCTGATCAACGCCATCCTGCTGCAGGCCGAGGTCATGGACCTGCGCGCCAACCCGGACCGTTCGGCCGAAGGCGTGGTCATCGAGGCCAAGCTGGACAAGGGCCGCGGCCCGGTCGCCACCGTCCTGGTCAAGCGCGGCACGCTGAAGCGCGGCGACATCGTCGTGGCCGGCTCCGCCTGGGGCAAGGCGCGCGCCCTGCTGGATGAACGCAACGCCCAACTGACCGAAGCCGGTCCTTCCGTCCCGGTCGAGATCCTCGGCCTGTCGGAAGCGCCCTCGCCGGGCGACGTCTTCGCCGTGGTGGAGAGCGAGGCCCGCGCTCGTGAGCTGACGGAATACCGTGAGCGCGTGAAGCGTGAGAAGAGCCAGGTCTCGGGCGGCAGCCTGTCGCTGGCCGACATGATGGCCAAGCTCGGATCGAAGAAGATCAATGAGCTGCCGGTCGTCATCAAGTCCGACGTCCAGGGCTCGGGCGAAGCCATCTCGGCCTCGCTGGAGAAGATGGGCAACGACGAGGTGCGTGCACGCGTCGTCTATTCGGGCGCCGGCGGCATCACCGAGAGCGACGTCAACCTGGCCAAGTCGGCCGGGGCGCCGATCCTCGGCTTCAACGTCCGTGCGTCCAAGCAGGCGCGCGAACTGGCCGACCGCGAAGGCGTCGAGATCCGCTACTACTCGATCATCTACGACCTGCTGGACGACATGAAGGGCGTGCTCTCGGGCATGCTGGCGCCGCTCCAGCGCGAGACCTTCCTCGGCAACGCCAAGGTGCTGCAGGTCTTCGACATCACCAAGGTCGGCAAGATCGCCGGCTGCCGGGTGTCGGAAGGCGTGGTCCGCAAGGGCGCCCGCGTCCGCATCATCCGCGACGACGTGGTGGTGCTGGAACTGGGCGTGCTCAACACGCTCAAGCGCTTCAAGGACGAGGTCAACGAGGTGCCCTCGGGCCAGGAGTGCGGCATGCAGTTCCAGGGCTTCCAGGACATCAAGGAAGGCGACTACATCGAGTGCTTCACCGTCGAAGAGGTCAAGCGCACCCTGGACTAGGGTTCGCCGGACTGACGAAGGCCTCAGGGGCGCGGTTTCGAAAGGGACCGCGCCCCTTGTCTTTTCGGGGCGAGGGTTCACGGCGGCGGCCGATGCCGTTACGGTCCGCCGGTCGCCGGGGGGCGTGTCCATCGACGGGGTCGCCATGCGTCGCCACATCCTGATTTCGCTTCTTCTGACCGCCTCTGCGGCGGCGGGACCGGCCATGGCCGACACCCGCTTCCTGGCCTTCGACGCACGCGACCGCACGACCCAGGCCCTGACGCGCGGCGTGACCCTGGAGGTCGAGCGCGGCCTGTTCGGCGCCGTGGCGGTGCGCAACCTCTTCTCCAGCACCTCGCGCGGTTCGGCCCGTTTCACGCCTGGCGGGCCCGACGCCGTGCGCCGCGCCCTGCCGGCGGGGGCGAGCGAGAGCGGAGTCTACGCCATCGTTCAGGAGGGCGACGGGCGGGGTCTGTCGCGCGCCCTCTGCCCCGGCTCCGACGAGAGCTGGGTCGTGGTGGGCCGGGTCAGGGCGGGGCGTCCCATGACCATGCACGCCGTCGGCCGCTGGAGCGACGGCCAGTACCGCCACTGCGTTCAGCTGAACTACGACTATCGCGGCGAATGGGCGACGCAGCAGGGCGCCAGCCCGGCGCGGGACGCCCCCGTGGCCTACGGTCCGGGCTGAGGCCCGGATGGGGGCGCTCGGGCGGTTTCTGATCGCGGCCCTGATCGGCCTGCTCGCCGCCCTGTGGACCCTGACCCGATCCGGCGATCCGGCTCTTTTCCCTGCGGCGCCGGGCGAGCCGGGCGTGACCGTCTATCTGCTCGACAACGGCTTCCACACCGACCTGGCCGTGCCGCGCGCGGCCCTGCTGGAAGGGGGAGGGGCGCTGGCCGAGGCGACGGCGGGGCTGGCCCCCGGCGACTGGGTGCTGGTCGGCTGGGGCGACGCGACCTTCTATGTGGATCAGAGGCCGATCCCGGGGCGACTGGCCGACGGGGCGCGGGCCTTCTTCCGGCCCGGCAATGCCTCGGCCGTTATGCTGGAACCGGAGGCGAGCGATCCGACGCGCCGCTTCCGGCCTGAAGACCGGCAGGAGTTGCGGCTTTCCAGCGCGGGCATGGCGGCGCTGCGGGCGCGGGTCCAGGCTTCGCTGGCGACCGACGCGGCCGGGCGTCCGATCCTGGCGGCGGCGCGGCCCGGCGACGACGCCCGTTTCTTTGAAAGCCGCGAGATCTTCTGGATCGGTCACCTGTGCAATCACTGGACGGCGGAGCTGCTGTCGGCGGCGGGACTGCCGGTCCGGCCCTTCCGTGCCGTGACCTCGGGCGAGGTGATGCGGACGGCGGCCCGCGCCGAGCAGGACGCCGCCAAGCTGGACTTGGAGCCCGTCCGCGACTAGACCGCGCCCTTCGCTTTTTCAGCCGGCGTCCGATCCCCGGCGAGCGACCCAGGAGGCGCGCCATGAGCCGCAAGCAACATACCCGCAACGCCACCGGACCTCAGGGACCGTCGCAGCGCCAGCTGCGCGCCGGCGAACTGATCCGTCACGCCCTTGTCGACGTGCTGCGCGAACAGGAAATTCACGACGAGGCCCTGCTGGGCGTGTCGATCACCGTGACCGAGGTGCGGCTGTCGCCGGACCTGAAGCACGCCACCTGCTTCGTCGAGCCTCTGGGCGCGGGTGTCGAGGCGGCCGTGACCGCAGGCCACGAGAGCGAGATCATCAAGGCGCTGAACGCCCACGCCAAATTCCTGCGCGGCCAGCTGGGCCGACACATCGACATGAAGTTCACCCCGGATCTGCGCTTCCGCCACGACGAAAGCTTCGATGCGGCCAGCCACATCGACCGTCTGTTCGACGACCCGCGCGTGCGCGCCGACGTGGCGCGCGCCGAAGACCAGGACGAAGACTAACCCATGGCGCGTCGCAAGAAGGGCGAGATCGTCAACGGCTGGGTCTGCCTGGACAAGCCCTATGAGATGGGCTCGACCGAGGCGGTGACCAAGATCCGTCGCCTGTTCGACGCCCAGAAGGCGGGCCACGCCGGGACCCTGGACCCGCTGGCCTCGGGCATTCTGCCCATCGCCCTGGGTGAGGCGACCAAGACCGTGCCCTTCATGATGGACGCCGAGAAGGTCTATCGCTTCACCATCCACTGGGGCATTTCCACCGACAGCATCGACCGCGAGGGCGAGATCATCGCCCGCTCGGACGTGCGGCCCTCGGTCGAGGCGGTGAAGGCGGCCCTGCCGGCCTTCGTCGGCGAGATCGATCAGGTTCCGCCCCAGTTCTCGGCCATCCGCGTCAACGGCGAGCGCGCCTATGACCTGGCGCGCGACGGCGCCGAGTTCGAACTGGAAGCCCGCAAGGTCATGATCCATGAGGCGGCGGTGACCGACGCCCCGGACGCCGACCACGTCGAGATCACGATGCGGACGGGCAAGGGCGTCTATGTCCGCTCCCTGGCGCGCGACCTGGCGGCGATGCTGGGCGCCGAAGGGCATGTTTCGGCCCTGCGGCGCGAGCGGGTGGGGCCGTTCTCGACCGAGAACGCCGTCACTCTGGATTTTCTCGTCGATCTGGCGCATAAGGGCGCCGCCTTGGAAGGCCTGCTGCCCGTTTCGACCGCTCTGGACGACATCCCGGATCTGGCCGTCACGGAACAGGACGCCTTCTCGCTGAGGCAGGGACGGCCGATCGTTCTGCTCCCCCGTCAGGTTGAAACCTTGAAGAGCCAGCTTTCCGCCGGTTCGCGCACGGTGTCGGCCTTCGTGGGAGAGACCCTGGTCGCGCTCTGCACCCTGCGGGCCGGACGGCTAGAACCCGACCGTGTTTTCAATCTCCCCTAGCGCTCGTCTTCGGGCGGCGCGACAGGGCTCCAACATGGAGACTCTCGATGTCGATTACGGCTCAACGCAAGGGCGAAGTCATCGCTGACAACGCTCGTTCGGCTGCAGACACCGGCTCGGCCGAGGTCCAGGTCGCGATCCTCTCGGAACGCATCGCCAACCTGACCGAGCACTTCAAGACCCACAAGAAAGACAACCACTCGCGTCGCGGCCTTCTGAAGATGGTCTCGCAGCGTCGTCGTCTTCTGGACCACCTGACCAAGGTCGATCGCGAGCGTTACACCGCTCTGATCACCAAGCTGGGCCTGCGTCGCTAAGGCGGCCGACCGGCAGCGGATAGATTTCTCGAGGCGCGGGCGGACACGTCCGCGCCTCGTTCCGCACCTAAGAGCCCTTTGTCGAAGCGGACGTGGTTCGCCTCGAGAAACGCTCGACCAGTGAGCTTCCTGCGCGCCGCAGGTCTTTAACGGCGCAGACGCGAGGGCCAGGACGGTCCTTGCTCCATCCGCCCGGACGCGATGGCGCGACCGGGTTTTCGGGGACCGAGGGACTGAACAGCCCGAGGCTCCACACACCCCCGCCGGGAATACGCCCGCGGGAGACGAAAGAAGAAAAATGTTCGATATCAAACGCAAGACGATCGAGTGGGCCGGCCGCCCGCTGACGCTGGAAACCGGCCGCATCGCCCGTCAGGCTGACGGCGCCGTTCTGGCGACCTACGGCGAGACCGTGGTCCTGGCCACCGTCGTCTATGGCCGCCAGCCCAAGCCGGGCCTGGATTTCTTCCCGCTGACCGTCAACTACCAGGAAAAGACCTTCGCCGCCGGCAAGATCCCGGGCGGCTACTTCAAGCGTGAAGGCCGTCCGAGCGAGAAAGAGACCCTGGTCTCGCGCCTGATCGACCGTCCGATCCGCCCCCTGTTCGTCAAGGGCTTCAAGAACGAGACCCAGGTCGTCATCACCGTGCTGCAGCACGACATGGAGAACGACCCGGACGTCCTGGGCATGGTCGCCGCCTCGGCCGCCCTGACCATCTCGGGCGTGCCCTTCATGGGTCCGATCGGCGCCGCGCGCGTCGGCCTGATCGACGGCGAGCTGGTGCTGAACCCGGCCATCGACCAGATGGGCGAAAGCGCCCTGGACCTGGTCGTCGCCGGCACGCAAGACGCCCTGATGATGGTTGAATCCGAAGCCAAGGAGCTGTCGGAAGAGAAGATGCTCGAGGCTCTGATGTTCGCGCACGCGGGCATGCAGCCGGTCATCGACGCCATCATCGACCTGGCCGAACACGCCGCCAAGGAGCCGTTCGACTTCCAGGCCGAGGACCACTCGGACGTCGTCGCCTCGATCAAGAAGCTGGTCGGCGAAGACATCAAGGCCGCCTACGCCCACCCGGGCAAGTATGAGCGCCGTTCGGGCGTCGATGCGGCCAAGAAGACCGCCGCCGCCGCCCTGGTGAAGACCGACGAGAACCCCGAGGGCGTCGACAGCTCCAAGTTCTCGGCCGCCTTCAATGAATGCGAAGCCGACGTCCTGCGTCGCGACATCATCGAGAACGCCCACCGCGTCGACGGCCGCGCCCTGGACAAGGTCCGCGCCATCGTTTCGGAAGTCGGCGTCCTGCCGCGCACCCACGGTTCGTCGCTGTTCACGCGCGGCGAAACCCAGGCCCTGGTCGTCGCCACCCTCGGCACCGGCGAGGACGAGCAGTACATCGACAGCCTGCAGGGCACGTACAAGGAAAGCTTCCTGCTGCACTACAACTTCCCCCCCTATTCGGTGGGTGAAGCCGGCCGCATGGGTTCGCCCGGTCGTCGCGAAATCGGTCACGGCAAGCTGGCCTGGCGCGCGATCCGTCCGATGCTGCCGACCAAGGAAGACTTCCCCTACACCATCCGTCTGGTCTCGGAGATCACCGAGTCCAACGGCTCGTCCTCGATGGCCACGGTCTGCGGATCGTCCCTGGCCCTGATGGACGCCGGCGTGCCGCTGGTTCGTCCGGTCTCGGGCATCGCCATGGGTCTGATCCTGGAGCCGTCGGGCGAGTTCGCCATCCTGTCGGACATCCTGGGTGACGAAGATCACCTGGGCGACATGGACTTCAAGGTCGCGGGCACGTCGGAAGGCATCACCAGCCTTCAGATGGACATCAAGGTCGCCGGCATCACCAAGGAGATCATGGAGCAGGCCCTGACCCAGGCTTCGGCCGGTCGTCTGCACATCCTCGACGAAATGTCGAAGGCCATGGACGCTCCGCGCGCCGAACTGGGCGAGCACGCGCCGAAGATCGAAACCATCAAGATCCCGGTCGACAAGATCCGTGAAGTGATCGGTTCGGGCGGCAAGGTGATCCGCGAGATCGTCGAGAAGACGGGCGCCAAGATCGACATCGGCGATGACGGCACCATCAAGGTCGCCGCCAACGACCAGGAGAAGATCGACGCCGCCAAGAACTGGATCAACTCCATCGCCGCTGAGCCGGAAATGGGCGCGATCTACACCGGCAAGGTGGTCAAGGTCGTCGACTTCGGCGCCTTCGTGAACTTCTTCGGTGCCAAGGACGGTCTGGTCCACGTGTCCCAGATCGCTCTGGAACGCGTCGCCAACCCGGCCGACGTCCTGTCGGAAGGCCAGGAGGTCAAGGTCAAGTTCCTGGGCTTCGACGATCGCGGCAAGACCAAGCTGTCGATGAAGGTCGTCGACCAGACCACCGGCGAAGACATCACCGACAAGATCAACGCCGAGCGCGCTGAACGCGGTGAAGCCCCGCTGTCGGAAGACACCGGCGGCCGTCCCAAGGGCGACCGCAACGGCGGCGATCGCGGCCGTCGCCGTCGCGACTAGGCTTCACGATTTGAGATGAAGAGGGCCCCGCTGGAAACGGCGGGGCCTTTTTTCTTTTTGGGGCGCTATCGCCCGCGACGCGGTCGCGGGCTGTTTGAGCGCTGTTTCTCCCTCCCCATGAAGGGGAGGGAGAGGCGGCGGCGTTTGGGATCAGGCCCCGCATTCCTTCGGCTTGGTCTCATCCGGGCCGTACATGGCGCAGGACCGGTCGATCTCGCCCTGGATCATGTCGCAGGGGTTGGCGCTGTTGCAGGGCGGGCGGGTGGCGGGGCTGACGGCGATGCAGCGCTCGACCAGACGTTTGGAGCGGGCCTCGCCGATCTCGGCCAGGCAGGAGCCGGGCTCGCCGACGGGCGTGACGGCGGGCGCCTCCGGCTCGGCTTCCGGCTTGGGCTCGACCTTGGCTTCGGTCTTGGGTTTGGGCGGCGCGACTGGCGCGTCCTTGAGCGGCACGGCGTCGATCGGTTCCTGCGACAGCGGCGTGTTGACGCCCGCGGGCGGCGGAGTCTCGGCGGGTGAGGTCTGCGGCTGGCCGCATCCGGTCAGCAGGGCGGCCGTCAGGGCCAGAAGCGAGGCGGCGAGGGCGGGGCGCATGAGGCAGTCTCCGTTCGCAGAAGACCGCACCATGCCTTGATCAGCCCTCGCGGCCTAGTCCTCGATAATCAGCGGCCGAGGGCGGCCCGTTGCAGGGCGAACAGTTCGGCGCAGCCGATGCCGGCCAGTTCGAACAGGCGGTCGAACTCGGGGCGGCTGAAGCCGCGCTTCTCGCCCGTGGCCTGGATCTCGACGATGCCGCCGGCGCCGGTCAGGACGAAGTTGCTGTCGGCCTCGGCGGTGGAGTCTTCCTCATAGTCGAGGTCCAGAACCGGCAGGTCGTTGAAGATGCCGCAGGACACGGCCGCGACCTGGTCGATGATCGGGTCAGCCTTCAGCACGCCCTCGTCCTTGAGGTAGTTGAGGGCGGTGGCCATGGCCACCCAGGCGCCGGTGATCGAGGCGGTGCGGGTGCCGCCGTCGGCCTGGATGACGTCGCAGTCGATCAGGACCTGACGCTCGCCGAGGGCTTTCAGGTCGACCACGGCGCGCAGCGAGCGGCCGATCAGGCGCTGGATTTCCTGCGTGCGGCCCGACTGCTTGCCGGCGGCGGCTTCACGACGACCGCGCGTGTGGGTGGCGCGGGGCAGCATGCCGTACTCGGCCGTGACCCAGCCCTGGCCGGTGTTGCGCATCCAGCCCGGCACCTTCTCCTCGACCGAGGCTGTGCAAAGGACCTTGGTGTGGCCGAAGGTGACCAGGCACGAGCCCTCGGCGTAGCGGTTGACGCCGGTCTCCAGCGTGACGGCGCGGAGTTGTTCGGGGGTGCGTTCAGACGGGCGCATGGGATTTCCTTGGAACCTGAGTGGGGCGTGCTTATCCTGAAAGCGTGAGCCTGTATGCCCCCCATCCGTCGCCGTTCGGAAGCGCCCCCGCTGGCCTGGGGACGCTGGACGCCCGCGCGCGCGACATCTTCCGCCGCATCGTCGAGACCTATCTGGAGACGGGCGAGCCGGTCGGGTCGCGCACCATTTCGCGGGGCGGCTTGGCCCTGTCGCCGGCCTCGATCCGCAACACCATGCAGGATCTGACGCTCGCCGGACTGCTGGCCTCGCCCCACACCTCGGCGGGCCGGGTGCCGACCCATGCGGGCCTGCGCCTCTTCGTCGACGGCCTGCTGGAGGTCGGCGACATCGGCCAGGAAGAACGCCGCGAGATCGACGCGCGGCTGGCGGGGAAGGGGCGCAACTTCGAAGAGGCGCTGGACGCCGCCAGCAACCTTCTGTCCGGCCTGGCCGGCGGGGCGGGCATCGTCGCCAGCCCGGTGCGCGACGCGGGCGTCAAGCACGTCGAGTTCGTGGCCCTGGGCCATGATCAGGCCCTGGCCGTTCTGGTCGGGGACGACGGAACGGTCGAGAACCGGCTGATGCCCCTGTCGGCGGGGGTGACGCCCTCGACGCTGAGCGAGGCCTCCAACTTCCTCAACGCCCGGCTGAAGGGCCGCCCCCTGGCCGAGGCGCGCACCGAGATGAGCGCCGAACTGGACGCCGCCCGGCGCGAGCTGGACGCCGCCGCCGCCCGCCTGGTCGAGGACGGTCTGGCCGCCTGGTCCGGCGGGGGCGAACGCGACCGGGCCCTGATCGTGCGCGGCCGCGCCAACCTGCTGCAGGACGCGGAAGCCCTCGAGGATCTGGAGCGGGTGCGCGTCCTGTTCGACGATCTGGAGCAGAAGGAACAGCTGATCGGCCTGCTGGACGGGGTCGGGGCGGCCCAGGGGGTGCGCATCTTCATCGGCGCCGAAACACGCTTGTTTTCGCTTTCGGGTTCCGCCGTGATCGCGGCGCCCTATATGACGGGTCGGCAGCGGATGCTGGGCGCCATCGGCGTCATCGGCCCTGCAAGACTGAACTATGCCCGTGTCATCCCGTTGGTGGACTATACCGCCCGGGTGCTGGGCCGGATTCTGGACGGACAAGAGACGTGAACGACATCAACGACGAGACCCGGGACCAACTCGAGCAGGACATGGGAGAGGCCGCCATCGACGCCGCACAGGAAGCCGCCGAAGACGGCGACATGGCCGTGGTCGACGCCCTGATCGCCGAGCGCGACCAGTGGAAGGACCGCGCCCTGCGCGCCGTGGCCGATGCCGAAAACACCAAGCGCCGCGCCGAGAGCCAGGCCAACGACGCCCGCGCCTACGCCATCCAGCGTTTCGCCAAGGACCTGCTGAGCGTGGCCGACACCCTGGAACGCGGCCTGCTGTCGGCGCCCAAGGTGCTGGAAGGCGCCGAGACCGACAGCGCCGCCGCCGCCATGGTCACGGGCCTGGAGCTTACTCAGAAATCCCTGCTGTCGGCCTTTGAATCCAACGGTCTGACCCGCGTCGCGCCCGAGCCGGGCGAGGCCTTCGACCCCCATCTGCATCAGGCCGTGATGGAGCAGCCCTCGGACAGCGTGCCGGGCGGCACGGTGATCCAGACCCTGCAGCCCGGCTACGCCCTGTTCGGCCGCACCGTGCGCGCCGCCATGGTGGCGGTCGCCGCCAAGGGTTCGGGTTCAGCGGGCGGCGGCTATTCGGAAGCCAATACGACCGGCGGGAATTTCGACGCCAAGGCGTGAGTTTCGGCTGATTGAGAACGGGAAAGGCCCGGAGCAGACGCTCCGGGCCTTTTTCATTTGAGACCGCATTCTCTCGCCGTCACCCCGGACGGCCTGAAGGGACGATCCGGGGCCCAGGCGGCGGCTTCAATGGCATGGGCGGCGAGACGTCTGGCGCCTGGGTTCCGGGTTCGCTTCGCGCCCCGGAATGACGGAAGAAGTGCAGGGCTATTTCAAGCGGGTGCTGAAAAACGTCAGCAGCCGTCGCCACCCATCCTGCGCATCCGCCTCGCGGTAGCTGGCGCGGTAGTCGGCGTGGAAGCCGTGCGGGGCGTCGTCGTAGAGGATGATCTGGCTGTCGCTCTTGCCGGCGGCGGTCAGAGCCGCACGCATGGCCTCGACGCTGGCGACGGGGATGCCGCCGTCCTGTCCGCCGTAGAGGCCCAGCACCGGCGCCTTGAGCTCGGCGGCCAGATCGACGGGCCAGGGGCGGCCCGCCGTCTTCTGCTCTTCGGTGGCGTTGGCGGCGGGAGCGAGGCGGCCATACCAGGCGACCCCGGCGTCGAGCGCCGGGAAGCGGGCGCAGGCCTGCCACACCACCTTGCCGCCCCAGCAGTAGCCGGTGATCCCGACCTTGTCCGACTTGGCCCAGGCCTGCAGGCCGATCCATTCCAGCGCGGCGGCCACGTCGCCCATGACCTGCTCGTATCCGGCGGCCCCGACGATGGTCATGATGGCGGCCATGTCGCTGAGCGGGGCCGGGTCTTCCTTGCGCACGAAGAAGGCCGGTGCGACGGCGGCGTAACCGGCCTTGGCCAGGCGGCGGCAGATGTCGCGGATGTATTCGTGCACGCCGAAGATCTCGGACACGACGATGACCACGGGGAAGGGACCGTCGCCCTCGGGCCGCGCGACATAGGCGGGCAGTTCGAAGCCGTCGGGAGCCGGGAAGGAGACGGTGTGGGCGGTCAGGCCGGCGCTGTCGGTGGTGATCGGGCTGGCCGCCTGGCTGAGGGCGGCGGGGGCGTAGGCGGCGAAGGCCACGCCGCCGAGGGCCGCGACCCCCAGACTGCGGCGGCTGGGGGCGATCTGGTCGGTGCTCAGGCCCTCGGGCCGGGTGATCAGGGTCATCGCGGGTCTCCGGTGCTGCGTCACAAATGAGGCCGGGACTGTGGCCCGGCTTTGATGTCCCCGTCGAGTCCCGATCAGCGCGCCCGTCTCAGCGTCAGATTGATCCGCCCGCCGCCGGGGACCAGCCTGGACGAGCCCGCCAGCAACCGGTCGATCCCGTGCCGGGCCAGGCGGGCCGGGCCGGTCAGGGCGCAGACGTCGCCGGACGCCAGTTTCAGGCTGTGGGTCTTGCCGCCTTCGGCCGCGCCGATGCGGAAGACCGCCGTATCGCCCAGCGACACTGACAGGACGGGCGCCGACAGATCGGCTTCGTCGCGATCTTGATGCAGGCCCATCTTCGCCTCCCCGCGATAGAGGTTGACCAGGCAGGCGTCCGGCGGGGCGGGCCAGTCGGTCAGGGCGTCCCACAGGTCGAGCAGGGCCTGCGGCATCGGCGGCCAGGGGGCGTCGGTGATCGGGTGGGTCGGCTGATAGCGATAGCCCGCCCGGTCCGAAACCCAGGCCAGAGGCCCCATCCCCGTCATCTCGACCGAGAAGGGCCGACCGCCCGGCGTCACCGGTCGATAGAAGGGCGCGCTCTCCGCCGCCGTCAGCACCTGATCCAGCAGCGCCTTCTGCGCCGCGGCGTCCAGCGCGCCCGGCCACAGGCGAAAGCCGGGCAGGCCGGTCGGGGTTTCGCGAGGTGGAGACATATTCCCCGTTTAAGACCCATCCCTCAGTGGGAGAAGCGTCTCGTCCATCCTTGCCGTCATTCCGGGGCGCGAAGCGAACCCGGAACCCAGGCGCCCAACATTCCGCCCAGTCGTCTTCGGATCCAGCGACTGGGCCCCGGATCGTCCCTTCGGGCCGTCCGGGGTGACGGCAGGGTGCAGGCTTCGCTCTTGGGCTCGAGCCCTCAGCCGCCGGGAGCGGGTCTATTGCGGGAAACTCCACCGAATCCATCCCGAACCGCACGAAACCCTTGCAGCCCCTGCGGTCTTTCCCATATCCGGGCCAGTCTGGAAGAAACCCCGAAGTTGCTGGGGCTTTCGACCGCAACCATTCAACCTGCCCGACCGGACGACCGGAACGGCTTTCAGCCCAACTGGGGGCGGTCACGCGCGGCGCTTTTCGAAGGCCGCCGCATCGCCCGCCGCAAGGAGTGAAAAGACAAGCTCATGGCCAAGATCATCGGCATCGACCTCGGCACGACCAACTCGTGCGTCGCCGTCATGGACGGCAAGAACCCCAAGGTCATCGAGAACGCCGAAGGCAACCGCACGACCCCGTCGGTCGTGGCGATCCAGGACAGCGGCGAGGTCCTCGTCGGCCAGCCTGCGCGTCGCCAGGCGGTCACCAACCCGACCAACACCTTCTTCGCCATCAAGCGCCTGATCGGCCGCAATTTCGATGACCCGGTGGTGGCCAAGGACAAGGGCATGGTGCCCTACGAGATCGTCAAGGGCCCGAACGGCGACGCCTGGGTGCGCGCCCACGGCAAGGACTATTCGCCCCAGCAGGTCTCAGCCTTCACCCTCGGCAAGATGAAGGAGGCCGCGGAGGCCTACCTCGGCGAGACCGTGACCCAGGCCGTCATCACCGTTCCGGCCTACTTCAACGACGCCCAGCGTCAGGCGACCAAGGACGCCGGCAAGATCGCCGGCCTGGAAGTCCTGCGCATCATCAACGAGCCGACCGCGGCCGCCCTGGCCTATGGCCTGGAGAAGAACGACGGTCAGAAGATCGCCGTCTATGACCTGGGCGGCGGCACCTTCGACGTCTCGATCCTGGAGATCGGCGACGGCGTCTTCGAGGTGAAGTCGACCAACGGCGACACCTTCCTGGGCGGCGAGGACTTCGACCTGCGTCTGGTCGACTACCTGGCCGACGAGTTCAAGAAGGAGCAAGGCGTCGATCTGCGGACCGACAAGCTGGCCCTGCAGCGCCTGAAGGAAGAGGCCGAGAAGGCCAAGAAGGAGCTGTCCTCGACGTCGCAGTACGAGGTCAACCTGCCCTTCATCACCATGAACGCCTCGGGTCCGCTGCACCTGAACATCAAGCTGTCGCGCGCCAAGCTGGAAGCCCTGGTCGACGACCTGATTCAGCGTACGATCGAGCCCTGCAAGAAGGCCCTGGCCGACGCCGGTCTGAAGGCCGGCGACATCGACGAGGTCGTCCTGGTCGGCGGCATGACCCGCATGCCCAAGGTCGTGGAAGCCGTGAAGGCCTTCTTCGGCAAGGAGCCGCACAAGGGCGTGAACCCTGACGAAGTCGTGGCCCTGGGCGCCGCCGTTCAGGCCGGCGTTCTGCAAGGCGACGTTAAGGACGTGCTGCTGCTGGACGTGACCCCGCTGACCCTGGGCATCGAAACCCTGGGCGGCGTCTTCACCCCGCTGATCGAGCGCAACACCACCATCCCGACCAAGAAGAGCCAGGTCTTCTCGACCGCCGACGACAACCAGTCGGCCGTGACGATCCGGGTCTTCCAGGGCGAGCGCCCGATGGCCGCCGACAACAAGGTCCTGGGTCAGTTCGACCTGATGGGCATCCCGCCGGCGCCGCGCGGCATGCCGCAGATCGAGGTCGCCTTCGACATCGACGCCAACGGCATCGTCCACGTCACCGCCAAGGACAAGGCGACCAACAAGGAACAGTCGATCCGCATTCAGGCCAACGGCGGCCTGTCGGACGCGGACATCGACAAGATGGTCAAGGAAGCCGAGGCCAACGCCGCGGCCGACAAGGCCCGCAAGGATCTGGTCGAGGCCGCCAACGGCGCCGACAGCCTGATCCACTCGACCGAGAAGGCCCTGTCGGAACACGGCGACAAGATCGACGACGCGACCAAGGCGACCATCCAGTCGGCCCTGGACGACCTGAAGTCGGCCAAGGACGGCACGGACCCGGAAGTCATCCGTGAGAAGACCAACACCCTGGCCCAGGCTTCGATGAAGCTGGGCGAGGCCATGTACGCCGCCCAGCAGGGCGCCGGTGAAGACGGTGCCTCGGAAGCTCCGGCTGACGACGGCGTGGTCGACGCCGAGTTCGAGGAAGTCTCGGACGCCGACGACGACAAGAAGAACGCGTAACGAAACGCGGCTTATGACGACCGGCCCCGCTTGCCAGACGGCAGGCGGGGCCGTTTCATAAAACTTGCATCATTCGACCGGGCGCCCATGTCAGCAGACATGGCCGTTGGGTCATCCGCGAACGTACGATCCTCGGCTTAACGGGGACGGCGGGCGCGACGGGAAAGTAAGAGGACGAACGCCTGATGGCGCAGCGTGACTATTACGAAATTCTGGGGGTCGAGCGGACCATCGACGCCGCTGGCCTGAAGTCGGCCTATCGCAAGCTGGCCATGACCCACCACCCCGACCGCAACGGCGGCTCGGAGGAATCCCTCGCCAAGTTCAAGGAGATCTCCGAGGCCTATACGGTGCTGTCGGACGATCAGAAGCGCGCGGCCTATGACCGGTTCGGTCATGCGGGCGTGAACGGCGGCGCCGGCGGCGGCGACCCGTTCGGACGCGGTGGCGGTCAGGGCTTCCACGACATCAACGACATCTTCTCCCAGGTCTTCGGCGACGCCTTTGGCGATGCGTTCGGCGGCCGGGGCGGACGTCAGCAGCAGGGCGGTCCGCGTCGCGGCTCGGACCTGCGCTATGACCTCGAGATCACCCTGGAGCAGGCCTACAAGGGCGCCGAGGTCGAGATTTCGGTCCCCACCACCATGACCTGCGAGGTCTGCGACGGTTCGGGCGCCAAGGCCGGGACCAAGCCGACCATCTGCTCCACCTGCGGCGGCGCCGGGCGCGTGCGTCAGGCCAACGGCTTCTTCCAGGTTGAGCGCACCTGCCCCCGCTGCGGCGGTTCGGGCGAGATGATCGCCGACCCCTGCGGGACGTGCCACGGCCACGGTCAGGTCCGCAAGAACCGCCAGCTCAGCCTCAAGATCCCGGCCGGCGTCGACGACGGCTCGCGCATCCGCCTGTCGGGCGAGGGCGAGGCCGGTCAGCGCGGCGGCCCGCGCGGCGACCTCTATGTCTTCCTGTCGGTGCACGACCACGAACTGTTCGAGCGCGACAACCTGGACCTGCTGGTCACGGTGCCGGTGCCGATGACGGTGGCGGCGCTCGGCGGCGTCGTCGACGCCCCCTGTCTGGTGTCCGAGGCCTGCGACGGCAAGTGCAGGGCCACGGTCGAGGTGCCCGCCGGCGCCCAGACCGGCAAGACCGTCCGCATCAAGGGCAAGGGCATGCCACACCTGAACGGCCGCCAGCGCGGCGATCTGGTGGTCGAGCTGTTCGTCGAGACCCCGACCGATCTGACCCCGCGTCAGAAGGAGCTGCTGACCGAGCTGGCGGCGTCGCTGGGCGAGACCCAGACTCCGCGCAACACCAGCTTCGCCGGCAAGGCCAAGCGCTTCTGGGCCGACATCCTGGGCGGCGACGCCGACAATCCGAAAGAGACCGCGTGAGCGACATCTTCCACGCCGGCATCTCCGGCGCCCGGGGCCGCATGGGCCGCGCCGTTTCACAAGTCCTCGACGCCCGCGAGGACGTAGTGGTCGCGGCCCGTTTCGATCGCGGCGAGACGCCCGACCTGAACCTGTGCGACGTCATCATCGACTTCTCCACGCCCGAAGCCTCGGTCGAACTGGCCAAGGCCTGCGCCGCGCGCGGAGCTCCGGCCCTGGTCATCGGCTCCACCGGCCTGTCGGCGGAACAGGATGCAGAACTTGAGGCGGCGGCCGAGAAGATCGCCATCGTCCGCAGCGGCAACTTCTCGCTGGGTCTCAACATCCTGATCGGTCTGGTCGAACACGCGGCCCAGCGTCTGGACGGCCGCGACTGGGACATCGAGGTGCTGGAGACCCATCACCGTCGCAAGGTGGACGCCCCCTCGGGCACCGCCCTGATGCTGGGCGAGGCCGCCGCCAACGGGCGGGGCCGTGATCTGGAAGACCTGAAGACCGCCCCCTATGCCGGCATCACCGGCCCGCGCGAGCCCGGCAAGATCGGCTTCGCCTCCCTGCGGGCCGGCGGCGTCATCGGCGAGCACACGGTCCTGTTCGGCTCGGACGACGAACTGCTGACCCTGTCGCACTCGGCCATCGACCGCTCCCTGTTCGCCAAGGGGGCCGTGGCCGCCGCCGCCTGGGTGCGCAACCGCCGCCCCGGCCTCTACGACATGCAGGACGTGCTCGGCTTCCGTCAGGCCTGATCGGCGGATGAGCCGGCCGGGCGTCAGACAGGGGAGCCGCTACGGCATCATGCTGCGGGCGGCGGCCGCCCTCAGCTTCTCCCTGATGTACGCCCTGATGAAGTGGGCGGCGACGATGGAGCCCGTCTCGGCGGGCGAGATGGTCTTCTACCGTTCGATCTTCGGCCTGCCGGTGGTGCTGTTCTGGGTGCTGACCAGCGGCGGGGGACTGGCCGCGATCTCGACCCGGCGGCCTATGGTTCACGTCTGGCGCTGCGCCCTGGGGGTGACGGGCATCCTGCTGATCTTCCAGGGCTTGCGGTTGCTGCCGCTGGCCGACGCCACCACCATCGGCTTCACCGCGCCCATCTTCGCCACCCTGCTGTCCATCCTCGTTCTGAAGGAGAAGGTGGGGCGTCATCGCTGGACGGCGGTCATCCTGGGCTTCGTCGGGGTTCTGGTCCTGGTGCGCCCCGGCTCCGAGGGGGCGCCGCCGCTGGGCGGTCTGCTGTTCGCGCTGGGCGGGGCCTTCGTCGCGGCTTCGGTCACCGTCACCCTGCGCCAGCTCGGCAAGACGGAATCGGCGACCGCTATCGTCTTCTGGTTCTTCGTCGCCTGCGCCCTGGTGGGCGGAGGGCTGGCCCTGATGGACGGGCACAGCCACAGCTGGACGGTGCTGGCCGTGCTGGCGGCGGGCGGGCTGGCGGGCGGACTGGCCCAGCTGCTGATGACCACCTCGCTGCAGCACGCCCCGGTCTCGGTCCTGGCCCCGCTGGACTATCTGCAGATGGTCGGGGCCGTGGTTCTGGGCTGGCTGCTGCTGAGCGACGCGCCGACGGGGGCGACCCTGATCGGGGCCGCCCTGATCGCCGGCAGCGGTCTCTACACCGCCTGGCGCGAGCGGGTTCTGCACCGCGAGATCACGCCGCCCTCGCCCAGTTCGACGGTCTGACGTTCCGGCCTATTTCCCCGTAGAGCCGAAGCCGCCGGCGCCGCGCGCGGTCTCGTCCAGGGCCTCGACCTCGGCCATGACGGCCTGGGCGTAGGGGGCAATGACCATCTGGGCGATGCGTTCGCCGCGGTTGATCTCGAAGGCGAGCTGGCCGTGGTTGATCAGGATGACCCCGACCTCGCCGCGATAGTCGCTGTCGATGGTGCCGGGCGAGTTCAGGCAGGTGACGCCGTGCTTCAGGGCCAGGCCCGAACGGGGCCGCACCTGGGCCTCATAGCCGGGCTCCAGGGCGATCTTCAGGCCCGTCGGGATCAGTCTGCGCTCGCCGGGAGCGAGGATCACCGGCTCGAATTCCGGCAGGGCGGCGCGCAGGTCCATGCCCGCCGATCCCGTCGTCTCATAGGCGGGCAGGGCCAGGCCCTCGGCGTGGGGCAGACGTTGGACGCGGACGGTGGTCATGAAGGGATCTTTCAGGCCTTGAAGTGATCGGCGATGCGGGCGGCGAGCTTGCGCGCCACCTCGGTCTTGGACTGGCGCGGCCAGGGCTCGGCGCCGTCCCGGGTGAACAGGGTCACGGCGTTGCCGTCGGAGCCGAAGACCTCGCCCGAGACGTCGTTGCCGACGATCCAGTCGCAACCCTTTCTGGACAGCTTGGCGCGAGCATTGCCCTCCAGGTCGCTGGTCTCGGCGGCGAAGCCGACCACCAGTTTCGGGCGCTTCGGGCCGGGCGCCGAGACGCCGGCCAGGATGTCGGGGTTCTCGATCAGGGCCAGGGAGGGCGGACCGCCCGGCTTCTTCTTGATCTTGCCCGAGGCGACGCCGTCCACGCGCCAGTCGGCGACGGCGGCGCTCATCACGGCGATATCGGCGGGCAGGCGGGCCTCGACGGCGGCCTTCATCTCGGTCGCGGCCTCGACCCAGAGGCGGGTGACGCCGACGGGCGCGTCCAGGGCCACGGGGCCGGAGATCAGGGTCACCTCGGCGCCCAGTTCGGCCAGGGCGGCGGCGACGGCGTAGCCCTGCTTGCCGCTGGACCGGTTGGTCAGGCCGCGCACCGGGTCGATGGGCTCAAAGGTCGGCCCGGCGGTGACGACGGCGGTCTTGCCGGTCAGCGGGCGGCCGTCAGGGCCAGCCAGCAGGCGGGCGATCGCGTCGAGGATGACGGCGGGTTCGGCCATGCGGCCGGGGCCGAACTCGCCGCAGGCCATCTCGCCATCGTCGGGGCCGACCACGGCCGAGCCGTGGAAGCCGTCGAAGCTTTTCAGCCGCTCGACATTGGCCTGAACCGCCGGGTGCAGCCACATGCGCACGTTCATGGCCGGGGCCAGCAGAACCTTCTTGTCGGTGGCCAGAAGCGTGGTCGAGGCCAGGTCGTCGGCCATGCCGTTCGCGGCCTTGGCGATCAGCCCCGCCGTCGCCGGCGCCACCACCACCAGATCGGCCCAGCGCGACAGCTCGATATGGCCCATGGCCGTCTCGTCCTCGGGCATGAACAGGGCCTGGCGCACCGGATGGCCGGTCAGGGCCGCCAGCGACATGGGGGTGACGAACTCGGCCCCGGCGGGGGTCAGCAGGCTCATCACCTCGGCCCCGGCCTTCTTCAACAGCCGCGTCAGCTCCAGCGCCTTGTAGGCGGCGATGCCGCCGCCGACGATCAGCAGAATCTTGCGGCCGGAAAGCGAGGATGCGGTCATGAGGAATCTCTAGCGGCGCCGCATGACGCCGTCGAGACAAAGCCGCGGCTCGACGCGCGGCGACCATGGAACATTGCCAGAACAAATAACATATGCCTAACTGCGTTCGGCGGGCTTTTCAGGGAGGGACGACCCATGCGAATTCAGATGGCGACGGCGGCGCTCGCGGCGCTGGTTCTGGCGGCCTGCGACAGCGGCGGCTCGGCGGTTCAGACGCGCGAACGAGCGGCGGCCGAGCCGGTCGCCCTGATCTCGGCGGCGGCGCCCGAGAGCGAGACGGTCGCGGCCGCGCCCGAGGCCAAACCCCCGGTCACGGCCAACCGGCGCGAAACCGCCGACGCCAAGGTCCAGCGTCTGTATGAGCGTAATGGCGCGGCCTTCGGGGCCAAGTCGGCGGACGACTATCTGCAGAAGGTGCGGACCTTCATCGAGGCGACGCCGCGCGGGACCGAGACGGTCAAGCGACCGAACGGCGACACCCTCTACTACCAGGCCTCGACCAACACCTTCGCCGTGGTGGACCGCAACGGCGTGCCCCGCACCATGTTCAAGCCGGACGACGGTCCGGCCTACTGGGCGCAGCAGAAGGAGCGGGCGCCGACCTTCGGCCAGCGCCGCTCAAATCCGGCGGAGTGATCAGGCGGCGTCGAAGGTCAGGGGCGCGCCCCAGAAGCGGGCGATCAGCTCCGACTGCGGGCCCGGCGTGCCGGTGGTCAGGAAGTCGCGGCGACCGGATGAGCCCAGGTCGTATTCGGGGTGGCGCGCGAAATAGCGCTCCAGGGAGTCGGCCACGGCGCTCGGCTGGCTGATCACCTGCACGCCTGCCGGCAGGGCGTCGGCGAACAGGTCGGCGACGATCTCGTAGTGGGTGCAGCCAAGGATGGCCTTGTCGGGGTGACGGCCGATGCGGCGACGCAGGGCGTCGACGTGGTCGTTGACCACCACCCTCAGCTCCTCGGTCGGCGCGCCCAGTTCGATCAGGCCGGCCAGGCCGGGGCAGGGCTCGGTGAAGACGGCCAGGTCCTCGCGGCGCTTGTCGATCTCGATCTCATAGACGCGGCTCATGGCCGTGGCGGCCGTGCAGAAGACGCCGGTGACGTCGATCGCCTGTTTCTTCTCGCCTTCCAGTCGGCCGTTGCGCTCGGCCTCATAGGACCAGGGCAGGCCAGTCGCCGCCTCGATCGTCGGGACGATGATGCCCAGGACGTTGACCGGGCGGCCCAGCTTCTCACGCATGCCGGGAATCCAGGTCTGCTGCAGGCGGCGCAAGGCGATGGCCGAGGCCGTGTTGCAGGCCAGGATCACGACCGAGGCGCCGGCCTCGAACAGACGCTCGCACCCGGCGCGCGTCAGTTCGACGATGTCCTCGCCGCCGCGCCCGCCATAGGGGGCGTGGGCCTGGTCGCCCAGATAGATGAAGTCCCGCGTCGGAAAGCGGGTCGTGAGTTCGCGGTGGACCGTCAGGCCCCCCACGCCGGAGTCAAAAACGCCTATCGCCATGCAGCGGCCTTTAGACCCGTGGGGTTCCGTCGTCCAATGGTTAGGATTACATCGAGGCATAAGCCTGCCCGGACGAGCGCGTCGGGGCGGGTCGAAAACAGCTATGGTTGGGAGACCTGGATGCACAGACGCCATCTTCTCATCGGGGGCGCGAGCCTCTTCGCCCTTTCGGGCTGCGCCTCCGCCGGCGCTCTGGAGAACGGAATGACCGGATCGGCCGCGGCCCTTTCGACCGCTGATGAAGCCCGCATCGCTCGCGCCGTCCTGCCGACGACCGCCCCGCGCGCCGAGCTGCTGCAGCCCTGGACCGGCCCCTATGAGGGCGTGCCTCCCTGGGACAAGGTGACGGCGCCCAAGATGCGCGAAGCCATTCTGGAAGGCATCGAGCTGCAACGCGCCGACGTCGCCGCCGTCGCCAACAACCCCGACGCCCCGACCTTCGCCAACACCCTGGTGGCCATGGAGCTGGCCGGCGAGCCGCTGGACCGCGCCATGAACGTCTTCAGCGTCATGACGTCGAACATCGGCGGCGACGCCTGGGACGCGCTGGAGACCGAGCTGTCGCCGATCCTGTCGGCCGCCTCGGACGAGATCACCTTCAACGAGAAGCTGTTCCAGCGGATCAAGGCCGTGGCCGACGGCGCCGACGCCGCCGGCCTGAACGCCCAGCAGAAACGTCTGGCCGAGCGCAGCCGCGACGCCTTCGTGCGCAACGGCGCCGCCCTGGACGCCGCCGGCAAGGCCGAGCTGGGCCGTATCAACACCGCCCTGTCGAACGCCTTCACCGGCTTCGGTCAGAAGGTGGTGGCCGATGAGAACACCTGGACCGTCATCACCAGCGAGGCCGGCCTGAAGGGCCTGCCCGACTCGAACAAGGCCGCCGCCGCCGCCGCCGCCCGCGCCCGCAACGTCCAGGGCTGGGCCATCGTCAACACCCGCTCCAGCGTCGATCCCTTCCTGACCTTCGCCGACGACCGCGCCCTGCGCGAGCAGGTGTGGAAGAAGTTCGTCAAGCGTGGCGACAACGGCGACGCCAACGACACCAAGTCGACCATCGCCCAGATCGTGGCCCTGCGTCAGCAGCGCGCCAGGCTGCTCGGCTTCGGCAACCACGCCGAATGGCGCATGCAGGACACCATGGCCAAGACCCCGGCCGCGGCGATGGAGCTGATGCAGCGCGTCTGGGCCCCGGCCAAGGCCCGCGTCGCCGAGGAGGTCGCCGACATGAAGGCGATCGCCGGTTTCGACATCGAGCCCTGGGACTACCTCTACTTCGCCGAGAAGGTCCGCAAGGCCAAGTACGACCTCGATCAGAACGAGCTGAAGCCCTACTTCGAACTGCACGCGGTCCGCGCGGCCTCCTTCTACATGGCCGAGCGCCTGTACGGCTTCGTCTTCAAGCCGCTGGCCAAGGGGACTGTCTCGACCTTCGAGCCCGACGTGACCACCTATGAGGTCACCGACAAGGCCACCGGCAAGCTGATCGGCCTCTACTACGCCGACGACTTCGCCCGTCCGGGCAAGCGTTCGGGCGCCTGGATGACCACCTACCGGTCCTTCTCTCAGCTGACGGGGTCGAAGCCGATCCTGGCCTCGAACAACAACAACTTCGTCAAGGCCGAGGCCGGTCAACCCCTGCTGATCTCGCTGGACGACGCCGAGACCCTGTTCCACGAGTTCGGCCACGCCCTGCACTACTTCTCGTCGGTCGTGACCTATCCGTCGTTCGGCAACACGCCGCGTGACTTCGTGGAATATCCGTCGCAGGTGCACGAGCACTGGGTGCTGAGCCGCCCGATCCTCGACGGCTACATGAAGCACGTCGAGACCAAGCAGCCGATGCCGCAGGCGCTGGTGGACAAGATCGAGGCCTCCTCGACCTTCAACCAGGGCTACGCCACGGTCAGCTACCTGTCCTCGGCCCTGGTCGACATGGATCTGCACACGCAGGCCACGCCCCCGACCGATATCGGCGCCTTCGAGAAAGCCTCGCTGGACCGCCTGGGCATGCCCAAGGAGATCGTGATGCGGCACCGCCTGCCGCAGTTCAACCACCTCTTCACCTCGGACGCCTATTCGGCCGGCTACTATTCCTACCTGTGGTCGGAAGTGATGGACGCCGACACCTGGGCCTACTTCGAAGAGTCGGGCGACGTCTTCAATCCGGACATCGGCGGCCGCTTCAAGTCGATCATCCTAGCCCCGGGCAACACCACGGACCGCGGCGAGGCCTATCGCCAGTTCCGCGGCCGCAACCCGGACGTGGCGGCCCTGCTGAAGGTGCGCGGCTTCCCCACTTCTTAAGGGGGCCTATCGGCCTTCGGGCTACTTGAGGCCCGTTGAGCGCTAAAGTTGAAGAGGGCTCGGGGGAGTAATCCGCTGGGCCCTTTTCTTTGGCCGTCATCATTGCGCCAACCCCGCTGTCACCCCGGACGGCCCGGAGGAGCGATCCGGGGCCCAGGCGCTTGATCGGCCAGGGCGCGACAGGAGTCGGCGCCTGGGTTCCGGGTTCGCTGCGCGCCCCGGAATGACGGCGAGGAAGAGGCTTGTCGGCAGCCCATTCTGTTTCCGGCTGAGGTGGCGTAAGCCTTGGCCGTTCAATGAAGGAGCGCCCATGAGCGTCGTCGCCTCCTATATCTACAAGGACGGCAAGCGGGTTCGCGAGGCGCCGCTGACCGATGAGGGTTTGCGGCTCAAGCCGGGCGAATACCTCTGGATCGGCCTGTACGAGCCGACGAGCGAGGAGTTTGAGGCCCTGGTGCGGCGCTTTCATCTGCACCCGCTCGCGGTCGAGGACGCGCTGGCGGCGCATCAGATGCCCAAGCTCGAGGTCTATGGCGGCGAGCTGTTCATCGTCGCCCGTACCGCCCAGAAGGCCGACGACGCCATCTGGTATGGCGAGACCCACGTCTTCGTCGGGCCCCGCTATGTCATCACCATCCGCCACGGCTCGGCCCGCGCCCACACCCAGCTGCGCGCCCAGCTGGAGGCCTCGCCGCTGCAGCTGAAGCACGGCGCCGACTTCATCCTGCACGGGGTGCTGGACTTCATCGTCGACGCCTATGTCCCTATCATCGACGACATCGAGGACAGCGTGCTGGAGATGGAGCAGCGGGCGCTGGACAGCTTTCTGTCGCGCGCCGACATCAAGCGCCTGTTCCAACTGCGCCGCGAACTGTTGAAGTTCAGCCGGGTCCTCGGCCCGATGGAGGAGGTGGCCAACAAGCTGCAGTCGCTGGACCTGCCCTGCATCGACCGCGAGGTCCGCCCCTATTTCCGCGACGTGGCCGACCATGTGCGGCGCGTCTCCAGTCGGGCGGCGAGCTTGCGCGACATCCTGTCGTCGGTGTTCGAAGTGTCCAACCTGCTGGAGCAGCAGCGCCAGGGCGTCATCACCCGCAAGCTGGCCGCCTGGGCCGCCATCCTGGCCACCCCGACGGCGGTGGCCGGCATCTACGGCATGAATTTCGAACACATGCCGGAGCTGCGCTGGGTCTATGGCTACCCCGTGGTGATGGGGCTGATCGTGGCCATCTGCCTGGGCCTCTACATCACCTTCAAGCGGACCAAGTGGCTGTGATCAACCGCTGTTTCGGAGGCCTGCCGCCACGCCGTTGATGGCCAGGAGGATGCCGTTCCTGACACGCGGATCGTCGTCGCCCGCGCGACGGCGGCGGATCAGTTCGATCTGCACATGGTTCAGCGGCTCGACATAGGGCATGCGCTGACGGATCAGCCGGTCCAGTTCGGGCTGGCCGCCCAGCAGGTCGTCGTGACCGGTGATCGACAGGACGGCGGCCCGGGTAAGCTCCCATTCCTTGAGGATCTCGCCATAGATGCGCTCGGCCAGGGCGGGATCGGGGACCAGTCCGGCGTAGCGCCGGGCGATGGCCATGTCGGCCTTGGCCATGACCATCTCCATGTTCTGGACCACGGTGCGGAAGAAGGGCCAGGCGGCGGCCATGTCGCGCAGCTCGTCCGGGTCCTCGCCCTGAACCGCCGAGCCGAAGCCGAACCAACCGGGCAGCATGACCCGCGACTGTGACCAGCTGAACACCCAGGGAATGGCGCGCAGGTCCTCGATGGCGGTCGAGGTCGAACGGCTGGCCGGGCGCGAGCCGATCTTCAGGTCGGCGATCTCGGCGATGGGGGTGGCGGCGCGGAAATAGTCGACGAAGCCCGGCGTCTCATAGACCAGGGCGCGATAAGCCTTCATCGACGCCGCCGACAGGCGGGCCGCCGTGGCGCCGTGCTCGGCGCTGTAGCCGCCGTCGGTCTGCGGGCCCAGCGAGGCCAGCAGGGTGCCGCAGGTCAGGGCGTCGAGGTTGCGCTGCGCCACCTCCGGCTCGCCGTACTTGTTGGCGATGACCTCGCCCTGCTCGGTGACGCGGATGCGGCCAGCCACCGTGCCCGCCGGTTGGCCCAGCACGGCCGAGAAGCTGGAGCCGCCGCCGCGCCCGACCGCGCCGCCGCGACCGTGGAACAGCTGCAGACGGACCCCCGCCGCGCGGGTCACGTCCAGCAGGGCGCGCGAGGCCTCGTGCAGTTCCCAGCCCGAGGTCAGGTAGGAGCCGTCCTTGTTCGAATCCGAATAGCCGATCATGACCTCCTGCACCCCGCGCGCGGTCGCCACGGCGCGTGCCGACGGCTCGGCCAGAACCCGTTCCAGCGTCGGTTGCGAGGCGCGCAGGTCCTCGATGGTCTCGAACAGGGGGGCGGCCTGGATGGGGCAGGCGGCGGGATCGGCCGGATCGTAGAGGCCGACCTCCTTCAGCAGCAGATAGACCTCCAGCATGTCCGAGGCGGCGTCGGTCTTGGAGACGATATGGGTGCGGATGGCCTGGGGGCCGAAGGCGGACAGGGCCCGGGCCGCCGCCTGCAGGATGGCGCGTTCCTTCAGGGTTTCGGCCGCATAGCCGGCGTAGGGCGAAAACAGCGGGCGCGGATTGGCCAGTTCGCGCGCCAACAGGGTCAGACGGGCCTCTTCGTCCAGAGCGGCGTAGTCGGGACAGACGCCCGCGACCTTCAGCAGATCGGCGACGATCCGTTCGTGCACGTCGGAGTTCTGGCGCAGGTCGAGCGTCGCCATGTGGAAGCCGAAGACGTCGGCCGCCGTGATCAGGCGCGCGAGCCGGTCGTCGGCGAAGACGGCGCCGTGGGTGCGGATCAGGCTGTCGTGCAGCACAGCCAGATCGGTGCGGAAGGCGTCGGGCCCCTCATAGGCCGGGGCCTCGAACTGGGCGGGCAGGGGGGCGGGGCCGCCGGTCAGGGCCGCATGGGTCGCCGACAGCCGGGCGTAGATCTGGCTCAGCGCTCGACGATAGGGCTCGTCCGCCCGCTGGATGGAGGCGTCGCCGGACGTCTGGGCCAGTGTCGCCAGTTCGGGCGTCACGGCGGTCAGGTCGGCCGAGAGGCTGAGCTCCTCGCCGAGCGCATTCGTCTCCTCCAGATAGAAGCGCAGCACGGCGCGCGACTGGGTGCGGAAGGCGGCGGCCAGAACCGCGCCGTCGACATTGGGATTGCCGTCGCGGTCGCCGCCGACCCAGGTGCCGATGCGCAGGAAGGGCGGCAGGTCGGGCGCGTCCAGCAGGGTGCGCCACTCGGCCAACTGGGCCGGGGCGACGTGCAGGAAGATGCGCTGCAGCCAGTCGGTGACGGTGTTGATCTCGTCCTGCACCACCAGGCCCGAGGCGCGGGTCAGTCGCGTGGCCCAAAGGATGACGATCTGACGGCGCAAGGCCGCCTTCAGCGCCGTGGGCGAACAGGCGATCCCGTCGCGGTCGCAGCCGTCCAGCAGAGCGCCGACCGCGGCGATACGGTCGATGACGCTCTTGCGGCGCACCTCGGACGGGTGGGCGGTCAGGACGGGAGAGATCAGGGCGGTGGCCAGCAGATCACGCACCGCCGCCCGGTCCACGCCGGCCGCATCCAGTCGCTTCAGCGCGCCCTCGGGCGTATCGGCGCGTTCGCCGGCCGCAGCCTGTTCGCGGGCGCGGCGCTTGCCCGCCCGGTCCTCGGCGACATTGGCCAGCAGAGAGAAGGCGGCGAAACCGTGGGTCAGGCCGATCGCCTGATCCAGCGACAGGTCCTTCAGCAGGCCTTCCAGTTCGGCGGCGTCGTGCGAGGCCGGGTCGCGGTGATAGGCCACCGAGGCCTGACGCACCGCCTCGATCCGGTCGTAGAGTTCCTGTCCGCCCTCATCGCGGATCACCTCGCCGAGCAGGGCGCCCAGAAGGCGAACCTCGTCGCGCAGTCGGTCGTCGGCGGCCTGGATCATTATGCTGTCCTTCAGCGGGGAGGCTGGGAGCGGAACCGTATCAATGGAATCCGAGGGGGCCAGCCCTATGGTCAACGCTGAAACCCTTTGTGTGGTTGTAGGGGGCCTCAACCGGGAGTCGACATTTGCTTGTGAATGCTCCATAAGCCGCCGCTTCCGGCGCAATTGAACCTGCGCCTCCTCCGGTACGACAGCTTTCTTGGTCGTGCTACCGCGCTGAGCGCTGCTTGAGCACAGCCCAATCGGGCTCAAGTAGGCCGACCGGCCGATAGCCCCAAAAAAGAACGAGCCCGGCGAGGACCCTCTGCCGACGTGATCGTCGCCAGAGGCCGTTTCTCTATGGAGGTCAGGGTTCGCGCATGAAAGGTTTTGAATGTTCGAGGCTCTGAACGAGCGGCTGACAGGCGTCTTCGACCGGATCACCGGCCGCGGCGCCCTGTCCGAAAAGGATGTCGAGGAAGCGCTGCGCGAAGTCCGCGTCGCCCTGCTCGAGGCCGACGTCGCCCTGCCGGTGGTCAAGGACTTCATCAGCCGCGCCAAGGAACAGGCGACCGGCGAAGAGGTCATCCGTTCGGTCAAGCCGGCCGATCAGGTGGTCAAGATCGTCTATGACGGTCTGGTCGAGATGCTGGGCGGCGAAGAGCCGGTTCCGCTGAACACCAACGCCACGCCGCCCGCCGTGATCCTGATGGCCGGCCTGCAGGGCTCGGGCAAGACCACGACCTCGGCCAAGCTGGCGCTGCGCCTGACCAAGTTCGACCGCAAGAAGGTCATGATGGCCTCGCTGGACACGCGTCGTCCGGCGGCCATGGAGCAGCTGGCGACCCTGGGTCAGCAGATCGAGGTCGCGACCCTGCCTATCGTGGCGGGCCAGTCGGCGGTCGAGATCGCCAAGCGCGCCCTGCAATCCGCCAAGCTGCAGGGCTTCGACGTCCTGATCCTCGACACCGCCGGCCGCATCACGCTGGACGAGGCCCTGATGGCCGAGGTGGCCGAGGTCGCCCGCGTCGCCAATCCGGTCGAGACCCTGCTGGTCGCCGACAGCCTGACGGGTCAGGACGCGGTGCGCACGGCCGCCGCCTTCCACGAGCGTCTGCCGCTGACCGGCCTGGTGCTGACCCGCGCCGACGGCGACGGCCGCGGCGGCGCCATGCTGTCGATGCGCGCCGTCACCGGCCTGCCGATCAAGTATCTGGGCGCCGGTGAAAAGGTCGACGCCCTCGACGTCTTCGACGCTCGCCGCGTCGCCGGTCGCATCCTGGGTCAGGGCGACATCGTCGCCCTGGTCGAAAAGGCCGCGGGCGAGCTGGATCAGGCCAAGGCCGAGAAGATGGCCCGCAAGCTGGCCAAGGGCCAGTTTGATCTGGACGATCTGGCCGGCCAGCTGGGCCAGATGAAGAAGATGGGCGGGCTGCAGGGCATCATGGGCATGCTGCCCGGCGTGGCCAAGCTGAAGGCCCAGATGGCCGACAGCAACGTCAACGACAAGATGATCGACCGCCAGCTGGCCATCATTTCCTCGATGACCAAGGCCGAGCGCAAGAAGCCCGACCTGCTGAACGCCAGCCGCAAGAAGCGCGTCGCCGCCGGTTCGGGCGTCGAGGTCCAGGACATCAATCGCCTGCTGAAACAGCACCGGCAGATGGCCGACATGGTCAAGTCCCTGTCCAAGGGCGGCGGCAAGAACCTGCAGAAGATGGCCGCCATGATGGGCGGTCTCGGCGGAGGCGGCGGCATGCCCGGCCTTCCCGGAATGGGCGGTCCCGACATGGCCCGCCTCAAGGCCCTGGGCGGCGGCAAGATGGCCGAACCCAGCGCCGACGACATGAAAGCCATTCAGGACCGGCTTGCCGGACTGGGCGGCGGACAACTTCCGGGAGGCCTTCCGGGCCTGCCGGGCTTCCCGAAAAAGAACTGATTTCGATTTTCTAGAAAGAGACTGAAAATGCTGAAGATTCGTCTGGCCCGCGGCGGCGCCAAGAAGCGCCCCTACTACTACATCGTCGTGGCTGACTCGCACGCTCCGCGCGACGGCAAGTTCATCGAGCGCGTCGGCAGCTACAACCCGATGCTGCCCAAGGACAGCGCCACCCCGCGCGTCGTCCTGAAGGCCGACCGCATCTCGGAATGGCTGGCCAAGGGCGCTCAGCCGACCGACCGCGTCGCCCGCTTCATCAGCCAGTCGCAAGACGAAGCCCTGGTCGGCAAGGTCGCCTGGACCCAGTCGAACAACCCGAACAAGGGCACGCCGGGCAAGAAGGCCCAGGAACGCGCCGCCGAGCGCGCCCAGCGCGAAGCCGACCGTCTGGAAGCTGAAGCCGCCGCCAAGGTCGAGGCTGCCGAAGCCGCCGCCCGCGCCAAGGAAGAAGCCGCCGCTGCCGCCGAAGCCGCCAAGAACGCTCCGGCTGCTGAAGAAGCCGCTGCTGAAGAAGCTCCGGCCGCCGAAGCGACCGAAGAACAGGCCTAAGCCTTTCGTGCGTCATCCCGGAACCGCCGCAAGGCGGTATCCGGGACCGCCAAGGGCGCTGCAGTTCCACATTGTCTCGCCTGCCGTGGCCCCGGATATCGCTTCGCGATTCCGGGGTGACGTTTATGAGGAGCTCCCATGTCTGACCCGAAACTGATCCTCGTCGCCCAGATCGGCGGCGCCTTCGGCGTGAAGGGCGAGGTGCGCATCACCGCCTTCACCGCCGATCCCATGGCCCTGCTGACCTATCAGCCCCTGCTCAAGGCGGACGGAACGCCCGCCCTGACCCTGCTGTCGGCGCGCCCCGACAAGGCCGGCGTGGTGGCCAAGGTCAAGGAGATCGCCACCAAGGAACAGGCCGACGCCATGCGCGGCCAGAAGCTGTTCGTGCCGCGCGACCGCCTGCCCGAGCCGGAAGAAGACGAGTTCTACCTGACCGATCTGGTGGGGCTGCAGGCCCGTGATCTGGACGACGCCGTCGTCGGCACGGTCAAGTCGGTGCAGAATTTCGGTGCCTCGGACATGCTGGAGATCAGCCCGAAGGAAGGCGGTCCGACCTGGTACCTGCCCTTCACCCGCGAGGCGGCGCCGGACCTGCGCATCTCTGAGGGATGGCTGCGCATCGTGCGCCCGACTGAGGTGGACGAGCGCGACGAGGCCTGATCGACCGCCACTGATGCGGTGGCTATTGCGGCAGGCGGTCAGGCTTCCAACATGGGAGGCTCAACCTTGCTTCCGGAGCGCCTGATGGCCGACCTGTCCGCCTTTCCGATCACCCGTCAGTACCCGCCGGCTCATCCTGACCGGCTGCAGCTCTATTCCCTGCCGACGCCCAATGGCGTGAAGGTCTCCATCCTGCTCGAGGAGCTGGGTCTGGCCTACGAGCCGCATCTGGTGGACATCGGCAAGAACGAGACCTGGACGCCCGACTATCTGTCGCTGAACCCCAACGGCAAGATCCCGGCCATCATTGATCCGGACGGTCCGGGCGGCAAACCGCTGGCCCTCTTCGAGTCCGGGGCCATCCTGGTCTATCTGGCCGAAAAGACTGGGCGCTTCCTGCCCGCTGATCCGGCGGCGCGCTACGAGACCCTGCAGTGGGTCTTCTTCCAGATGGCCTCGATCGGCCCGATGTTCGGCCAGGTCGGCTTCTTCCACAAGTTCGCCGGGCGCGAGTTCGAGGACAAGCGTCCGCGCGACCGCTACGTCGCCGAGTCGCGACGTCTGCTGGGGGTGCTGGAGGGGCGGCTGGCCAATGAAGGGGGAGAACCACAGGACTGGATCATGGGCGACGACTACACCATCGCCGACATCGCCATCCTGGGCTGGGTGCGCAACCTGATCGGCTTCTATGAGGCGGGCGATCTGGTCGGTTTCGCCGACTTCCCGCGCGTCGCCGCCTGGCTGGAGCGGGGACTGGCGCGACCGGCGGTGCAGCGGGGTCTGAACATCCCGGCGCGGCCGTAGGAGAGATAGCGGGGGCGGGCGGAAGCGCCGCGCCCCCGCGAAACTCAGACTTCTTCGGTCGGGGCGTCGCCGACGTGCTTCTTGATCGACTCGATGGCGCGCTTGGCGCCCGACTTGTCCGAGTAGCCTTCGGTCGAGAAGATGATCTCGGAGTTGTACTTGAACCGGACGCGGAACTCGCCCGCCTTGTCCTGATAGACTTCGAACTTGTGCGCCATGATCGCCTCGCTCAGACGGCCGCCAGTCGGCCGGGCGTCAGGCTGTCACAGTCCCGCTGGGGACGGAAGGGCGTGAATGTAAAACCAGTTCAGGGTCGGGGGCGGATCCAGCGTCGCGCCGCCAGCGCCAGGAAGCCGACCGCCAGGCCCCAGAAGGCCGAGCCGACGCCGAACAGGGCCACGCCCGACGCCGTGGCGGCGAAGGTCAGCACCGCCGCCTCGCGGTCCTCGACGACGCTCATCATGCCGCCCAGCGACCCCGTCAGCGGCGCGATCAGGGCCAGGCCGGTGATCACCGCCAGCGCCCCGGTCGGCATGGCGATGAACAGGCCCGCCAGCGGCGCGGCGAACAGGGCGACCCCCAGATAGATCAGGCCGTAGAGGACGCCGACCGTCCAGCGTCGGTCGGCGTCGGGCTGGGCCTCGGGGCCGGTGCATATGGCGGCGGTGATCGCGGCCAGATTGACGCCGTGGGTGCCGAAGGGGGCCAGGATGGTGCTGGTCAGCCCGCCCCAGAAGATCAGCTTGCCCGCAGGCGGGGCATAACCGGCGGCCCGCAGCACCACCAGACCGGGCAGGTTCTGCGAGGCCAGCGTCACCAGATAGAGCGGCAGGGCCAGGCTGATCGCCGCCTTCCAGTCGAAGGCGGGCATGACCGGCGACAGCTGGCCGAACAGGCCGGTCCCGGCGGGCAGGCCGACCTGACCGCGCAGGGCCAGGACCGCAAAGGCCGCGACCAGAACCGCCGGCAGGGCCCAGGCGGCGGCGACGCGGCGCATGATCAGGAAGACCGCCAGCAGGCCCGCCGCCAGCCCCATGTCGCTCCGGAAGACCAGAAACAGCTTCAGGCAGAAGGGCAGCAGCACCCCGGCCAGCATCGCCGAGGCTATGGCGGCGGGAATGCGCTCGGCCAGCCGCCCCAGAGCCGGGACCAGGCCGGTCAGCACCATCAGCAGGCCGGCGATGACGAAGGCCCCGACGGCGGTCGACCACCCCAGCCCCAACGTCGAGGCCGCCAGCAGGGCTGCGCCCGGCGTCGACCAGGCCAGGACGACGGGCATCTTCAGCCGCCAGCTGAGCACCGCGCCCGGCAGGCCGATGCCGAGGCAGAGCGCGGTGACCATGGAGATGATCTGGGCGGGCGAGGCGCCCAGCGTCTGACCCGCCTGAACGATCAGGGCGACCGTGCCGCCGAAACCGATGACGGTGGCCACGGCGGCGGCGGAGAAGCTGGCGGGGGGCGGCAGGCGCGACGAACTCATGCGGCGAAGCTAGGCCGGGCGGCGGCGCCCGGGAAGCAAAAAGGGCCGCCGGTTTCCCGACGGCCCTTTCATATCCAGAACCCGGAGGGGATCAGCCCTCGACGTCGTCCGGCAGGCCGACGGCGTGGAAGCCAGCGTCGACGTGGACGACTTCGCCCGTGGTCGAGCGGCCCAGGTCCGAACACAGCCACAGGGCGGCGCCGGCGACGCCTTCCATCGAGGTCTCTTCCTTGATCAGCGAGAACTGGGCCGACTTGGAGTGCAGGCCGCGCCCGCCCGAGATGCCGGCCAGCGACAGGGTGCGCATGGCGCCCGCCGAGATGGCGTTGACGCGGATGTTCTTCGGACCCAGGTCGCGGGCGATGTAGCGGGTCGCGGCTTCCAGGGCGGCCTTGGCCACGCCCATGGTGTTGTAGTTGGGGATGACCCGTTCCGAACCGAGGTAGGTCAGGGTGATCATCGAGCCGCCGTTGGGCATCAGCTTGGCCGAACGCTTGGCCACGTCGACGAAGCTGAAGGCCGAGATGTTCATGGCCAGCAGGAAGCTGTCGCGCGTGGTGTTGTCGACGAAGGAGCCTTTCAGCTCGTCCTTGTTGGCGAAGGCCACCGAGTGGACGACGAAGTCGATCGTGCCGAATTCCTTCTCCAGCTCCTCGAAGGCCTTGTCCATCGAGGCGTCGTCGGTGACGTCGGCCTGGATCAGCAGCTTGGCGCCGACGCTTTCGGCCAGGGGGCGCACGCGGCGCTCAAGGCCTTCGCCCAGGTAGGTGAAGGCCAGCTCGGCGCCCTGGGCGGCCAGCTGAGAGGCGATGCCCCAGGCGATGGAACTGGAGTTCGCGACCCCCATGATCAGGCCCTTCTTGCCCTTCATCAGGTCGCCGGTGGGCATATCCCAGCCTTCGCTCGTCGCCATGGGTTCGTCTCCGTATCTGAACTTGATCCGCCTTTTGGACGCGTGGCGGGCGGGTGACAAGTCGCGGCGCCGCTGGCGTTCGGCGCGCAGCCCCTTAAGTTGAGAAACGATGAGCCTTGATCCGCACAGTTCAGACGCCTCTCAGCCCGGTCCGGTCTTCTTTGATCGACAGGAACTGGGACTGGTGCTGCGGGTCTATGGTCGCATGGTCGCCGCCGGGGAATGGCGCGACTACGCCATGATCGGCCATAAGGAGGTGGCCGAGTTCGCCGTCTTCCGCCGCTCGGGCGACGCGCCGCTCTACCGGATCGAGAAACGCCCGGCCCTGCGCCTGAAACAGGGCCAGTGGGCCGTGATCGGCGAGGGCGGCCATGTGCTCAAGCGCGGCCGGGACCTGGCCCAGGTGCTGCGCGTGTTCGACAGCCGCAAGTTTACGGTGGTGGAATAGCCACCCACCGCTCATCCCCGCGGAGGCGGGGACCCAGTGCTTTGGCTTCAAGACACTTCGATCAACGGATGAACGCTCCGCCCGGCGCTCTTACTGGGTCCCCGCCTCCGCGCGGATGAGCGGATAGGGTGTCGTTGTTCAAAGAAAAGGCCCCGGCGTTTCCCCCGGGGCCCTGCCAAGCTCAGTCGTTTCCGAATTCTATTCCCGGCTGCCGCCCATGAAGGCCAGCAGGAACTGGAACAGGTTGATGAAGTTGATGAACAGGCTCAGGGCGCCGAAGCCCGTGGCCACGCCCATGGCTTCCTGATTACCGCCGAGCGCATAGTAGGTCATCTTCAGGCGCTGTGTGTCATAGGCGATCAGACCCGAGAAGATCAGCACGCCGAGGCCCGAGATGATCAGGTACATCGTGCCCGACTGCATGAAGATGTTGACGATGGAGGCGATGACCAGGCCGATCACGCCCATGATCAGGAAGCTGCCCATGGCGGTCAGGTCCTTCTTGGTCGTGTAGCCGACCAGGCTGAGACCGCCGAAGGCCGCCGCCGTGACGAAGAAGGTCGAGGCCAGCGAACCGCCGGTGTAGCGCAGGAACAGAACGCCCAGACCGGCGCCGATGGTCGAAACCACGGCCCAGTAGAGCATGTTCACGCCCTTGGCCGTCGGGTTCTTCATGAAGAACATGGAGCCGAACAGCATGACCACAGGCGAGAACTGGATGACCATGCCCAGCATAGTCAGGCCGATACGGCCGTCCGCTGCCTGGGTGTAGAGCAGTTGCTGCACCGGGGGGTAGTTGCCGGTGACGAAAGCCAAGGCGCCGGCGACCACCAGACCGATGGCCAGCTTGTTGTAGACGCCGAGCATGAAGGCGCGCAGACCGGCGTCGACGGACATGTCCGCCGACTGCGGAAGCGGGCGCGCATAGCCGTTGTTGAAGTCGCTCATCGCGAAAGAAGTCTCCTGAGTGGACGGCAAATGCCGACCTTGACGGGAAATATCGGGACGGACGGCCCGCCTTGCAAGGAAAACCCGTCTTCCGAACGGTCGTTCCGCCCGCTACCAAGGGTCGCATGCTGCGTCTGTTCACCGCCATCGCCATTCCCGAAGACGTCGCCGAGACCTTGCAGCGACGACAATCCGGCCTGCCTGGGGCGCGCTGGCGACCGCTGGACGCCCTGCACGTGACCCTGGCCTTCTATGGCGACGCCTCCGAGCGCACCGCTGATGATCTGGCCTCGGAACTGAGCCGGGCCGAAGGCGGCGGGGCCTTCGAGATCACCCTGAACGGGGTCGGGGCCTTCGGCGACGCTCACCGCACCCATACCCTGTGGGCGGGGCTGGAGCGGTCGGAGCCGCTGAATGTTCTGGCCGGACGCTGTCGCTCGGCGGGCGAGCGGGCGGGCGTGCCGCCCGAGAAGCGCGAATACCGGCCGCATGTGACGCTGGCCTATCTGAAGCCGCAGACGAACCCGGACCGCATCGGAGCCTGGATCGCCGGACACAACCTGCTGCATTCGCCGCCGATCCGGGTGGACCGCTTCGGCCTCTATTCCAGCGTCCTGACCGGCGACGGCAGCGTCTATACCTTGGAACGGGAGTATCTGCTGTGATCGAGCGTCCGACTTCCCCGCTCGGCCCGACGCTGGAGACGGAACGCCTGTTCCTGCGCCCGCCGACGCTGGAGGACTTCCCGCGCTGGGCCGACTTCATGAGCGACCCGGAGACGACCCGCTTCATCGGCGGGGTGCAGTCCAAACACGAGGTCTGGCGCGGAATGGCCTCGGTCGCTGGCATGTGGGCCCTGCAGGGCGAGGGCATGTTCTCGCTGATCGAGAAAGAAACCGGGCAGTGGATGGGCCGGATCGGGCCACTGCACCCTTACGACTGGCCGGGGCGCGAGGTGGGCTGGAGCCTGCACCGCGACGCCACGGGCAAGGGCTATGCGGTCGAGGCCGCCGCCGCCGCCATGGACTACGCCTTCGACGTCCTGGACTGGCCCGATGTCATCCACTGCATCGATCCGGACAACTTGGCGTCGGAGAAGGTGGCCCTGCGTCTCGGTTCGACCAATCGCGGCCCGGGCGTCATGCCGCCGCCGTTCCAGCATCACCCCGTCAACCTGTGGGGCCAGACGCGCGACGAATGGCGGACCAACCGCGCGCGTCTGTAGCCGCCGCGTCATCCGAAGCCCGGCGTCGAGCGTAAGGACCGCGTCGGGACTTTCGGAGGACGCCGTATGAGACACCGCACCCTTGGCCGCCTCGTCCTTATGGCTGGGACGCTCAGCCTTCTGGCTGGCCCCGCCCTGGCCCTATCCCTGGCCCAGGCCGAGGCGGTGGACCTGGACCGCTTCGACGGGCGCTGGTTCGAGATCGTGCGCAATCCCAATGATGTTCAAAAGGATTGCAGCCGCGCCCAGATCGATTTCACGCCCCAGAGCCGGGCCGGGCGCTACGGCATCGTCGTGACCTGCACCCGGCGCCCGGGCGGACAGATCGAGACTTTGCACGCCAACGCCCGCGTCACCGACGCTTCCACCAGGGCCAAGTTCCGCTTCACCCTGACCGGCCTGCTCAGCTTCGGCGGTCTGGCGGGGCAGAACTATTGGGTCTGGGACCACGCGCCAGACTACAGCTGGGCGATCATGGGTTTGCCGAACAAGTCGAACTGGTGGATCTGGCACCGCAGCCAGAGCCCGTCGGAGGCGACCCGGACCCGGTTGATCGCGCGGGCGCGGGAACTGGGCTTTCGCGGGGAGCCGGTTCACACCGGCCGCTGACGGCGCCGCTTGCGGTGGGAACATAGGCGGAACATAAAGGCTGCATGGCCGCCTCCGCCCTGCATCTCGAACTGGTCTTCAGCCGTCCCGAGACCACTCTCTCGGTGACGCGGGGGGCGGCGCGGCTGATGCGCGACCTGGGCTATGCGCCCCTGCTGGAGGTCTGTCTGCCCAATGGCCGGCGCGCCGACGTCATGGCTCTGGGGCCGAAGGGCGACGTGGTCATCTGCGAGGTGAAGTCGGGGATCGACGATTATCGCGTGGACCGCAAGTGGCAGGAGTACGGTCCCTTCTGCGACGCCTTCTACTTCGCCGTGGCGCCTGAGTTTCCGCAGGGCGTTCTGCCGGACGAGCCGGGCCTGATCGTCGCCGACGGCTTCGGCGGGGCCGTGGTGCGCGAGGCGCCGGCGACGCCCCTGGCCCCGGCGCGGCGCAAGGCGCTGACCCTGGCCTTTGCGCGACTGGGGGCGTTGAGGACGATGCGGGCGTGATGCCCTTCTCCCCTTGTGGGAGAAGGTGGCCCGCCAGGGCCGGATGAGGGGTGTCGGCGCGACATTAAAACTTGAGGTGCCGACGAGGGCGCTTTCAGGCCGAGGCGCTTACACCCCTCATCCGTCAGGCTTCGCCTGCCACCTTCTCCCACAAGGGGAGAAGGGAGTTAGCGCGGCGCTCTTTTCGCCAGGATGCGCTGCAGGGTGCGGCGGTGCATGCCCAGGCGGCGGGCGGTTTCCGAGACATTGTGGTCGCACAGCTCATAGACGCGCTGGATATGCTCCCAGCGCACCCGGTCGGCGCTCATGGGGTTTTCCGGCGGCTCGGGGGCTTCGCCGACCGAGAGCAGGGCCTTGACCACGTCGTCGGCGTCGGCGGGTTTCTGCATGTAGTCGACGGCGCCGGCCTTGACCGCCGCGACCGCCGTGGCGATGGCGCCGTAACCGGTCAGCATGACGATGCGCGCGTCCTCGCGGCGTTCGCGAATGGCCTCGACCACCTTCAGGCCGTTGCCGTCCTCCAGCCGCATGTCCAGCACGGCGAAGGCGGGGACGGAGACGCGCAGGGCGTCGCCGGCCTCGGCCACGGAACCGGCCAGGGTCACGGTGAAGCCGCGCGCTTCCAGCGCCCGGCCCATGCGCGTGCGCAGGGCTGCGTCGTCGTCCAGCAGCAGCAGGGTCTTGTCGGCGAGGGTGGCGATACGCGCTTCGAGTTCGGACATTTAGTTCTCCTGACGCTCAGGTCGTGCGTCCGCGCGGCATGGTCAAGGTTTTAGCTCCCGACTGCGACATCAGGTGCCACCCGCCGCGCGTGGTTCGAGGGCGGGATCTGTGACTTCAAGCGCCTGGCGCGGCCAGCGGACGGTGACGCGCGCGCCCTTGGGTTGGCCCTTTTCGCCGCCGCCGGATCCGACTGAAACCTTGCCCCCGCTGCGCTCCAGCAGAGTGCGGGCGATGAAGAAGCCCAGCCCCATGCCGCCCTGGCTGGGCGCAATGGGGGCGGTGATGGGCGGGGGGGCTGCGGTGGGGCGGCCCGCCTTGCGCGGGCGGGCCGAGGCGGCGGCGATCTGGGCCGCGAGGGCGCGGCGCGCCTTGGCCTGGGGCCGGCTGGTGACATAGGGCTCGCCCAGTCGCGGCAGGATTTCCGAAGCGAAGCCGGGCCCGTCGTCGACGATGTCGATCTCGATCCAGCCGGCGTCGACTATGGCCGTCACGCGCACCCGACTGTGGGCGAAGTCGGCGGCGTTCTCGATCAGGGTCGACAGGCCATGAACGACCTCGGGCAGACGATGGACCCGCGGCAGGGGCTGGCCCGGCGGGGCCTTCACCGCCGTCTGGAAATCCAGATCAAAGCCGCGGTGCGGCTCGACCACCTCCTCCAGCAGGGCCTTCAGGTCGACGTCGGCATAGAGGGGGTCGCCGTCCTCGGGCTGGGCCGACAGCTGTTTCAGGATGTCGCGGCAGCGTTCGGCCTGTTGCAGCATCAGGGCGGCGTCCTCGGCGGTCGGGCTGTCGGGCGGGGAGGCGCGCAACAGCTCCTTGGCCACGACCTGGATCGTCGCCAGGGGCGTGCCCAGTTCATGGGCGGCGGCGGCGGCCAGACCGCCCAGGGCCGCCAGCCTCTGTTCGCGTTGCAGCACGTCCTGGGTGGTGGCCAGGGCCAGTTCCAGCTTCTCGGCGTCGGCGGCCACCTTCCAGGCGTAGCCCGAGGTGAACAGGACCCCGGTGGCCAGGGCCAGGCCCATGCCGAACCGATAGAGGGGCGGCAGGACCAGATGCTCGTGCAGGCGCCAGGGCAGGGGCAGGGACCAGGAGAAGAGAACGGCCAGAGCAATCAGGGCCATGACGCCCAGCACCAGGGCCTGACGCGAGGGCAAGGAAGCCGCCGCGATGGTCACCGGCGCGACCAGCAGGAGGCAGAAGGGGTTGTCCAGCCCCCCGGTCAGGGCCAGGAGCGTGGCCAGCTGCAGGATGTCGAAGCCCAGCTGCGTCGCAGTCTGAAGGCCGTTGGGCAGGCTGCCGTCGATGCGCCGCGCCCGCGCCATGGTGGCCAGGTTCATGACCACCCCCGCGCCGATGGTCGCCAGACATTCCCACAAAGGCAGGGGGAAGTGCAGGGCGAAATAGGCGGTCAGGATGGCGCAGGTCTGGCCGAAGACCGCCAGCCAGCGCAACACGATCAGGGTGCGCAGCGACAGCCCGCGCCCGCGCCGGGGCCGCTCGCGCAGGGCCTCCATCGAGCCGGACGGAACAGCGGCCACCCCCGCTCCCACGCGTTGGGCGGCCTGCGACAGGGAGGGGGCTTCTGTGCTGCTCACGCCTCTTCTATAGACCGCGACGTCGGCGGCCGCATCCGCCGCTTGAGGAGAAGTCGATGCCGCGTCGTCCCGTCATTCTGTTCGCCGCCGCTTGTGCGGTCATCGCCCTGGCTCTGGGCCTGATCACCATGGTCGTGGTCAAGGGACGCGAGCAGTCGGCTCAGGTCGCCGAGACCGGCACCGGCCAGCCGATCGTCGGCGGTCCCTTCACCCTGACCAATCAGGACGGACAGGTGGTCGATCAGTCGATCCTGAAGGACAAGTGGACCCTGGTCTTCTTCGGCTTCACCTACTGTCCCGACTACTGCCCGACGACGCTGGGCGTCCTCAACGCCGTGCAGGAGCGGATGGGCGACAAGGCCAAGGACCTGCAGATCGTCTTCGTCAGCATCGATCCCGAGCGCGACACGCCCCAGTTGCTGAAGGACTATCTGTCGTCGGATGGCTTCCCCACCGGCGTCATCGGCCTGACCGGCACGCCGGAACAGACGGCCCAGGTCGCCAAGGAGTACCGCGCCTTCTACCAGAAGGTCGGCGAGGGCGAGGGCTATACGATGAACCACAGCCTGACCGTCTATCTGATGGGACCGGACGGCCAGTTCCGCAGCGCCGTGGCGCACGACCTGGGGCCGGACAAGACCGCCAAGCTGATCGAACGGGCGATGGAGCGGGGCTGATCAGCTTTCGCTGATCACCTTTCCCTGATTGGGGGCGGCGCGGGCTTCTTTGCGTCGGGAAAGCTTCTATGCTGCACTGCCGCATCGGCGGGGGCCGCAGTCGGGGTTTCATGCTCTACGCATTTCACGAGCTTGCCTATCATTCGGCGACGCCGTTCCGGATCGGGGCCCAGATGGCCCGCTCGTTCTGGACATCGCCCTTCAATCCGGCCTCGGACACGGCCATTGGCCGCACGGCCTATGCCTCGGCCGAGGTGTTCGAGAGCCTGACGCGGCGCTACGGCAAGCCCGCCTGGGGGCTGGAGATCCTCGACATAGACGGCCACGCCGTGCGCACGACCGAGCAGGTGGTCTGGTCCTCGCCCTGGTGCAGACTGGTGCGGTTCAAGCGCGACGCGGGCGATCTGAAGAAGGCGGGCAAGCCGTCCGATGCGCCCGCCGTCCTGATCGTGGCGCCCCTGTCGGGCCACTACGCCACCCTGCTGCGCGGCACGGTCGAGGGCTTCCTTCAGGATCACGACGTCTATGTCAGCGACTGGCAGAACGCCCGACAGGTGCCGGTGCTGGAAGGCCGCTTCGATTTTTACGACTACATCGACCACGTCCGGGCCATGCTGAGCGCCATCGGCCCGCGCGCCCACGTCGTCGGCGTCTGTCAGCCGGGACCGCCGGTGTTGGCGGCCTGCGCCGTCATGGCGGCCGAGAACGACCCGAACCGGCCCGCCTCCATGACCTTCATGGGCTCGCCCATCGACGCCCGTTTGTCGCCGACGGTGACCAATCAACTGGCCGAGGAAAAGCCCTTCACCTGGTTCCGGTCGAACATGATCCACACTGTGCCCTGGCCCTATCCGGGGTTCGGGCGCCGCGTCTATCCGGGCTTCGTCCAGCTCTACAGCTTCATGTCGATGAATGAGGACAAGCACGTCGACGCCCATCATCGCTACTTCGAGAGCCTGGTCGTCGGCGACGGCGACGGGGTCGAGAAGCACGAGCAGTTCTACGACGAGTATCTGTCGGTGCTGGATCTGACCGAGGAATTCTATCTCCAGACCATCGACATCGTCTTCCAGCAGCACCTGCTGGCGCGGGGGCTTTTGGAGCATCGCGGACAGACGGTCGATCTGACGGCGATCAGCGACATCGGCCTGGCCACGGTCGAGGGCGAGAAGGATGACATCTCCGGCGTGGGTCAGACCCAGGCCGCGCATGGTCTGACGGCCAATATACCCGACGATCGCCGCCTGCTCTACGTCCAGCCAGGCGTGGGCCATTACGGCGTCTTCAACGGCCGCCGCTTCCGCGACGAGATCTATCCGCGGGTGCGCGACTTCATCGCACAGAACGAGTCCCTAAGTGCAGTATCGGAACGGTCAGCGGCTGCCGCTTGAGGGCGGGGGCGCCCTTCGCCTCTCGGTGAACCCCCGGGCGCGACGGCTGTCGATCCGCATCGACGCCCGCGCCGGCGAAGCCGTGGCCGTGGCCCCGTCCGAACGGCGACTGGGCGAGGTGGTGGCCTTTGCGCGCACCAAGTCGGACTGGATCAAGGATCGGCTGGCCGCGCGGGTCGCGGGTGCGCCGCTGGAGCCCGGCGGCGAGGTGTCCTGGCTGGGGCGGACCGTGCGGCTGGAAGCGGTTGGCGGGGCCGGGGCGGCGCGTCTGGTCGAGACGCCGGACGGGCCGGTGATCCGCTCGGGCGGCGAGGGCGAGGCCTTCTCGCGTCGGGTCGAGAACTGGTTCAAGCGGGCGGCGCGCGATTTCCTACTGGCCCGCACCGAGGTTCATCTGAGGGCTCTGGGCCAGAAGCCGGTCAAGGTGTCGATCGTCGACACCCGCTCGCGCTGGGGCTCGTGCAGCCCGCACAATCGCTCGATCCGCTATTCCTGGCGGGTGATCATGGCCCCGCCCGAGGTGGCCGATTATCTGGCCGCGCACGAGGTGGCGCATCTGGTCCATGCCGACCACAGCCCCGCCTATTGGGCGGTGGTGCATCGCCTGGTCGGCGACCATCGCCCCTATCGCCAATGGCTGCGCGACCACGGCGCAGCCCTGCACGCCGTGGGGCGGTAGAGGCCTAGACTCCCGCTCATCCCGGCGAAGGCCGGGATCCAGATCAAATGACGAGACGGCAGGTCCTGCACGCGGGATTGCACTACTTCCGTAGACGGCGCGCCTTACAATCTGGGTCCCGGCCTTCACCGGGACGAGTGAGAAAGTATGCGTTCTTCCTCCCCTAGAAGAACACCGCCTCGGGCTTCTTCTCGCTGCGCGGGGCGTCCTTGGGCGACGGCTGCGGCGAGGTGGGGCGAACGACCGGCTGGTTGTTGGGCAGGGGCGTGGGGGCCGGGACGGGCTGGCCGTCGACGATGGCCGGGCCGGGTTCGCCCTCGACCGGCTGGGCGTAGGGATCCTCGACCTGGCCCATCATGTCGCCGACCGGATCGGGCGCGACCCAGCCTTCGGGCAGGGGTGGGCCGTTGGGGATGGGCTGGACCGCCAGCTTGGGCAGGGCGGCCTCCATGAAGCCGCGCCAGATGGCGGCGGGCGAGGAGCCGCCGGTCACGCCGCGCATGGCCTTGTTGTCGTCCTTGCCGACCCAGACGGCGGCGACGAAGCCGCCGGTGTAGCCGACGAACCAGGCGTCCTTGTAATCCGAGGTGGTGCCGGTCTTGCCCGCGATGTCACGCCCGCCGATGGCCGCCGAACGGCCGCTGCCCGAGGTGATCACGCCGCGCAGCATCTGGTTCATGTAGTAGAGCGGCGGGTTGTTGATGGTTTGACCGTTTTCGCCCGTGCCATGGCTGTAGATGACGCGGCCCGAAGGGGTGCGGATGCGGCTGATGCCATAGGCCTCGACCCGCTTGCCGCCGTTGGCGAAGGCGTCATAGGCCTGAGCCATCTCCAGCGGGCTGACCTCGACGGCGCCGAGCGCCATGGACGGCTGCAGGCCGATCTCGCTGGTGATGCCGAGGCGGCGCGCGGCGCGGGCCACGGCGTCGCGTCCGACCTGATCAGCGACATAGGCGGCGACCGTATTGGTCGACTGGGCCACGGCCTGGGCCAGGGTCATCTGGCCCGAGAAATTGCCCGAGTAGTTCTTGGGCGACCAGCCGCCGATGGTGACGGGCTGATCCACGACCGGCGTCGAGGGCGTGTAGCCGGCCTCGGTCGCCGCCAGATAGACGAAGGGCTTCCACGCCGAGCCGGCCTGGCGGCGGGCGTCGGTCGCGCGGTTGAACTGGCTGTCGGCGTAGGAGCCGCCGCCGATCATGGCGCGGACCCGGCCTTCGCCGTCCAGGGCGACCAGGGCCGCCTGTTCGACGCCCCGGCCCTTGTCGCGGTCGAGGATGCGGCGCACGGCGCGCTCGGCGTCGGTCTGCAGGGTCAGGTCGAGGGTGGTCTCGACCACCATGTCCTCGGTGGGTTCGCCGACCAGGCCGCGGATCTGCTTGTCCAGCCAGTCGATGAAATACTGGGCGTGCTGGCTGGCCAGGGTGCGCGAGACGCGGACCGGCTCGGCCACGGCGGCTTCGCGCTGGGCCGGGGTGATGGCGCCGACATCGACCATTTCGTTCAGCACGACGTTGGCGCGGGTGGCGGCGCGCTCGCTTTCGGAGACGGGCGAGTAGCGCGACGGGGCCTTCAGCAGGCCGGCCAGCAGGGCGGATTCGCCGACCGTCAGCTTGTCCGCGCTCTTGTCGAAATAGCGCTGCGAGGCCGCCTCGATGCCATAGGCGCCGGCGCCGAAATAGACGCGGTTCAGATAGAGGGCGAGGATCTCTTTCTTGGTGAACTTCATCTCCAGCCAGACGGCCAGCATCAGCTCCTGGACCTTGCGCTTCATGTTCTGATCGGGCGTCAGGAACAGATTCTTGGCCAGCTGCTGGGTGATGGTCGAGCCACCCTGGACCACGCGTCCGGCCTTGAGATTCAGCGCCATGGCGCGGCTCATGCCGATGGGGTCGAAGCCGGGGTGGTGGTAGAACCGGCGGTCCTCGATGGCCACGAAGGCGGCGGGGACATAGTCGGGCAGGGCGTCGAGATCGACCGGCGGGGCCATCTGGGTGCCGCGCACCGCGATCAGGGCGCCGGAGCGGTCCAGATAGGTGATCGAGGGCTGGCGCTCGACGTCATAAAGCGTCGAGGTGTCGGGCAGGTCGCGCGCGAAGACGGCGAAGAAGACGACCGCGAAGATCAGGCCCCAGACGGCCAGAACCGCGCCCCAGTAGAAGAGGTTGCCGAGGAAGGACCGACGCGGCTTCTTGCCGCCAGCCTGCTCGTTGCGGTCCGGTCCGCCGTCTTTACGCGCCATGAAAGTCCCTCTTGCAGCGACGCGACCCTAGCGGGTCACGCCGTCACAGAAAACGCCGTCTTTTCTAATCACAGGAGCGTGAGGACCTATTTCGCCGAAAGAATGGCGCGTCGGGCCATCCAGACGCCCTGATCGCCGCCCTCTACGACCGTCAGCCCGGCCGCTGTGAGCAGGGCGCGATAGGCTTCGGGGCTCAGGCTGCCGTGATAGAGGGGCTCGCCGCGCCATTCGCCGATCGCCTCGCCGTGGGCCGGACCGGCGGTGAACATCAGCCGGCCGCCTTCGGCCACGCGGGCGGCCAGGACGGGGAGGACGTGCGTCTGCGCCTCCGGCGTCAGGTGGAACAGGCTGTGCCAGGCCAGAACGCCGCGGAAGGCGCCGGTCGGCAGGTCCTGGCGCATGTCGCCGAGGCGCCAATCGCCGTCAGGCAGGGTTTCGCGGGCGTGGGCGATCAGGCCGGGCGAGGCGTCCAGACCGACGACCTTGAACCCGCGCGCCAGCAGGGCGGCGCCCAGGGGCCAGCCCGAGCCGCAGCCGACGTCCAACACCGGGGCGCCGGGCGGCCAGTCCTCGCAGAAGCGGTCTAGCCAGTAGACCTCGTCCCAGTCGCCCTCGTGCTGGCGCAGGGCGGCGCCCCGGTCGCGAATCCAGTCTGCGGCCCTGTCCTGATAGAGGCCGACGATCCGATCCGCGGCCGGGTGGCTCATCGCGCCAGGAAGGCGTCGAGGTCGCCGTAGAAGGCCGCCGGCTGGTCCAGCATGATGAAGTGGGCGCTGTCGTCGATGCGCTTCAGCTTGGCGCCCGGCAGGTTGGCGAACGACATCTGATAGATGGCGTCGGTGATGGCGTCGGTCATGCGCGGGTCGTTGAACTTCACGTAGAGGACTTCGGTCGGGGCGGTGATCTTGCCCAGTTCGGGGCGCAGGTCGGTGACGATCAGTTCACGGAAGGCGGCGGCCGAGACCTGCTGGTCGCTGTTTTCGGTGTCCTGCAGCGGGCCGGAACGGGCGGCCTCGGTCTTGATCATGGCGGTGACGGCGGCCTTGGCCTGGGTCAGGTACTGGTCGCGGGGCGCGGTCGACTGGGCGGTGAAGACCTGATCGGCGACGGGGACGACGCTCTCGGCCGTGGTCCCGGGCGGGCCGAACATGGCGCCCATGAAGGGGATCATGTCGACGACCATCAGCTTGCCGACCAGATCAGGATGCCGCGCCGCCAGCATCATGCCCATGGTCCCGCCCATGGAGTGGCCGACGACGGCGGGCTTTTGCAGACCCTGTTCGCGGATGTAGCGGGCGATCTCCTCGGCCACGGGGGCGGCGACAGGCCCGGTCGCATTGCCCTTGGCGGGGGCGCCGGCGAAGCCCTGAACATGGATGCGGTGGACGCGGTAGCGGTCCCCCAGATGATCGACCACGCCCTGCCAGATCTCGGGCGAGGACGACAGGCCGGGGATGAGGATCAGGTCAGGGGCGCCTTCGGGGCCGTCGACGCGGACGTGCAGGCGGTCCGAGGCGAAGGCGGCGTGGGCGTGGCCGTGAGCGGCGTGGCCCTCGGCATGGTTTGTGTGGCCGTCCTGGGCCAGGGCGGGCTGGGCGGCGACCAGCAGCAGGGCGGCGGCTCCGGAAGCAAGAATGGAGGCGGTGCGGATCATGGCGTCTTCTCCCCGAAGATTTTGACCCAGATTAATTCATCGGTTGGAGAAGGGAATGGGCTTTGGACGGGTGGCGGTCCCTGCTGCTAGAAAGCGGCCATGACCGCTGACGCTGCTTCTTCTCCCGCGACCGCTCCCGAGGCCAAGGCTCCGCCGACCGCCTTCGGCAAGGGCTTCGTGCGCGACGCCTGGTATTTCGTGGCCCTGGCGCGCGACGTGCCGGTCGCCAGTCTGAAGCGCTATGAGGTGATGGACGAGCCGGTGCTGATCGGGCGGACCCGCGCGGGCGCGGTCTATGCCATGCGCGACATCTGCCCCCATCGCGCTGCGCCCCTGTCGGCCGGACGCCTGGTCGACAAGCCGGGCGAGGGCGAGACGATCGAGTGCCCCTATCACGGTTGGCGCTTCCGTCCGGACGGCGTCTGCGCCGCCATTCCCTCCCTGGTCGAGGATCAGGCCTTCGAGGCTGAGCGCATCCGGGTGCGGTCCTATCCGGTGCGCGAGAGCCAGGGTCTGGTCTTCGTCTGGATGGCTTCGGACGCGCGCAACCCGTCCGAGCCGGACCACGAGCCGCCGCTCTTCCCCGGCGCCGAGGGCGAGGCCAAGCTGGTCGAGGCCATGGACTTCGACAGCCATATCGACCACGCGGTCATCGGCCTGATGGACCCCGCGCACGGTCCGTTCGTGCATCAGCAGTGGTGGTGGCGCTCCGAACACTCGATGCACGAGAAGGCCAAGACCTTTGCGCCGCGCGACTATGGCTGGGCCATGGTGCGTCACGCCCCGTCTTCGAACAGCCGCCTTTACAAGATTCTGGGCGGGGCGCCGGCGACCGAGATCACCTTCCGCCTGCCGGGCTATCGCTGGGAGCATATCCAGGTGGGCGCCAAACAGGTGCTGGCCCTGACCTGCCTGACGCCGGTGACCGAGACCAAGACGCGGATCACCCAGATCTTCTGGTCCGACCACTGGGTGTTCAATGTCGCCAAGCCCTTCCTGCGGATGGGCGTGGTCGCCTTCCTGAAGCAGGACGGCGGCATGGTGAACCTGCAGAACGAGGGGCTGAAATACGACCCCGCCCTGATCTGGATCGACGACGCCGACAAGCAGGCCAAGTGGTACCAGCAGCTGAAGCGTGAGTGGATCAAGAGCCGCGCCGAGGGCCGCAGTTTCATCAACCCCATCAAGGAAGTGGTGCTGAGGTGGAAGAGCTGAGCGCAGGGCGGGCCACACCCCGATCGCTCCAAGCTTGAAGACAAGAAAAAGGCCTCTCCCCGCGCCGGGGAGAGGCCTTTTTGTTTCGCAGTCAGGGGCGCGTCAGCCCCTGCGCATTACTGCCGCGCCAGCTGGCTGGACAGGATCAGGTCCAGTTGCTTGCGGATCTGCGGCGTCAGTTCCTCGATGCCCCAGTTGTCGTAGGCGGCGTAGCGGAAGTTGGCGATGAAGACGTCCCAGATCATGCGGCCCATGACCATTTGGTCCAGGTCCTGACGCAGTTCGCCTTCGCGGATGCCGCCTTGCAGCACGGCGATGACGGCCTCGACGATGGGCTTGACGAAGGTGCGCGAACGGGCGTCGGCGGCCTCGGGTTGGAACCACGAGCGGGCGATCATGGCCTGCATCAGCGGCAGGTGCTCCAGCGAGCGATGGTAACCGGCGGTTAGGCCTTCGGCCAGACGCTCCGCGACGCGGCCTTCATGGCCGGCGGCGGTCTGGATGTCCTGCAGCAGGCCGGCCATTTCCTCGGCGAAGACGCACTCGAACAGTTCCGCCTTGTCCTGGAAGTTGGCGAAGACGGCGCCGGTCGACATTCCGGCGCCCTTGGCGATGTCGCGAATGGTGGCGGCGTCGTAGCCGCGCTCGGCGAAGAGGGCGCGCGCGGCGTCCAGCACCTTCTGACGGGTGCGGATCTTGGCGGCCTGGCGGCGGTTCATCCGGACCGGGGCTTCGGTTTCGGCAGCCTCGGGGGCGGACAGGGTGGTCTCACGCATCAGTAAAATACTCTGGCTCGGGAGGGGCTTAGAGCCCGCCGGTCGTGAAGGACGTTAGCAGCATCGAACCAGATCCGACGCCGCCTCGGCGTGGACCACGGCAAGACGACGACAGGCGTCCCGTGGGGGGAGGCGAACTTTCATCACCGAACATTGACCAAAATGGGTCACGAACCGCGCTCAAATCTTGCTGAAGCTTGGCCTTAAGGTCAATCTGCATAAGGGTTTTCACGTAGTCACGTATTCCCGGTCGGTGGCGAGAGCGCGGATCGCACGCTTCTGAAAGCCCGGGCGGGGCGGGCGCCGCGATCATCGGGCGCGGCCGCCTGGAAGGCTCTGCGGAAGCCGTCGCGGCGTTCATGAATCGACGCCAGCACAAGCCCCATGGGCACGCCGAGGTCGACCAGGGTGTTTTCGGCCAGTTGCAGGCTGGCCTCGGTGGTTTCCGGCACGGCGTCGGTGACGCCCAGGGCGTAAAGACGGGCGGCGTGTCGGTCGTCGCGCGCGCGGGCGATCAGGATCAGGTCGGGGCGCAGGGCGCGGGCGGCCTTGACCACCTCATCGACCTTGGTCGGGCTATCCATGGTGACGATCAGGGCGCGGGCGGATTCCAGGCCGCAGGCGTTGAGCATCTCGGGCCGGGCGGCGTCGCCGAAATAGACTTCGAAGCCCTCGGCGCGGCCGGAGCGAACCGAGGCGGGGTCGGCGTCGAGGGCGATGAACCTCTGGTCGTGTTCCGCCAGAAGTTCGCCCACCAGTCGGCCCACTCGACCGAAGCCGACCACCAGGACGGCGCCGTCGGGCGCCAGGACGGCACCGTCCGGCGACAGGCCCTCAGCGTCGGTCTCAAGCGGAAGGGCGGCGCCTTGGGTCAACACCCGCGCCAGGACGGCCAGGGGCGGGACGGCGAACATGCTGAGGGTGGCCGCCAGCATGGCCTTGCGGGTCAGGTCGGGGTCCGCCAGGCCCTCGACCAGGCCGGTCGACAGGACGACGAAGGCGAACTCGCCCGCCGGGCCGAGAACCAGGGCGGTCTCGATAGCTGAACGCGCCGCCAGGCCCCAGGCCCGCGCCAGAATGAAGATGATCAAGGCCTTCAACAGGATCAGGCCGCCGGCCAGACCCAGCACCGTCCAGGGATCGGCGGCCACGGCGTCCAGATCCAGGCCGATGCCGACGCCGATGAAGAAGACGCCGAGCAGCAAGCCCTTGAACGGATCTATGGCCACCTCGACCTCGCGGCGGAACTCGGTCTCGGCCAGGAGCACCCCGGCCACGAGGGCCCCCAGGCTCATCGACAGGCCGACCGCCTGGGCCCCCAACCCGGCGACGACAACGACCAGAAGGCAGGCGGCGACGAACAGTTCACGGCCCTCGCCGCGATGCTGGGCCCGGGCCACCGAGCGGAACATGGGGCGCAGCACCAGCCGGCCCAGCAAGACCATCAGGAACAGGCCGCCGGCGGCCGGCAGCAGGGTGAAGAGGGCGCGTCCCAGGGCGGCGGGCTCTACGGCGCCTCCGGCTGCGGCGCTTTGGGCCAAGGTGGCCAGAACGGTGACGGTGATCAGGATGGGCGCCACCGCCACGTCCTGGGCCAGAAGCACGGCAAAGGAAGCGCGGCCGGTCTCGCTGTTGATGCGGCCCTGCGCCGCCAGAACCGGCATGACCACGGCGGTCGAGGAAAGGGCCAGTCCCATGCCCAGAACGGCTGCCCCCGCCAAGGGCTGGCCCAGGACCATGAAGACGACGGCGATGGCGACGGCGCAGACGGCGATCTGCAGCATGCCGAGCCCGAAAACCAGGCGACGCATGGCCTTGAGCCGTTCCCACGACAGCTCCAGTCCGATCATGAACAGGAGGAAGGCGACGCCCAGCTCCGACAGCTGGCGGATCTGGGCCTGATCGCCGATGGTCAGCCAGCCGAGCCAGCCGTGCGTCTGGGCGAACCGGCCCAGGCCGTCGGGGCCCAGCAGGACGCCCGCGGCCAGAAAGCCCAGAACCGGACTGATCTTGAGGCGGTTGAACAGGGGCACGACCACGCCCGCGGCCGCCAGAAAGACCACAAGGTCCCGATACTCGCCGCCGTGCGCCTGGCCCATGGATCCTCCGTAAGGTCGCACTGTGATGCAGGCGATCACGTTCTGGCGATACCGCTCGCGTCTTTCATGAACTTTTTTTAAGACGCCGGGGCGCTCAAGGCGGGATTAGGGTCCGCGCCGAACCTGAGCATGGGTTAGTCGAGGGATTTGCTTATGAAGAAACTGCTGATCGGGGCCGCTGTCGGCGCCCTGTTGCTGCCCGCCGGCATGGCGGCGGCGCAAGACGGCCACGACCACGCCTGCGTGGACGAGAGCTGCACGGTCGTGGAACTGTTCCACGGCGCCTCGGCGCCCGAGGGCGGCGCTGCGCCGGCCGGCTGGGTCGGCACGGACGCCCCCAAGTACGGAACCTGGGGCTTTGACCTGTCGGGCCGCGACACCTCGGTCTCGCCGGGCGACAGCTTCTTCCGCTACGCCAACGGCACGGCCTTCGACAAGCTGCAGATCCCGTCCGATCGCACCTCCTACGGCTCCTTCCCCCTGCTGCGGGAACTGTCGGACAACCGCATGAAGGCCCTGATCCAGGGTCTGGTCGCGCGCACCGACCTGACGCCGGGCTCGGACGAGGCCAAGATCGCCGACGCCTATCGCAGCTACATCGACGAGGCGCGCATCGAGCAACTCGACGCCCAGCCGCTGCAACCCTATCTGGCCGCCATCCGCGCCGCCGACACCCACGAGAAGATCGCCGCCTACATGGGTCAGACCCAGGGCCGCGTCGGCTCGTCCTTCTTCGGCACCGGCATCACCATCGACCAGAAGAACCCCACCCGCTACGCCGTGACGACGGGCCAGTCAGGCATCGGTCTGCCGAACCGCGACTATTATCTGGACGCCCGCTTCGCGGACAAGAAAGAGAAGTACCAGGCCTATATCGCTCGGATGCTGACCAATGTCGGCTGGGCCGATCCGGCCGGTCACGCCGCCGCTATCGTGGCGCTGGAGACCAAGATCGCCGAGGCCCACTGGACCCCGATCGAGAACCGCAACCGCGACAAGACCTATAACGAGTACACCATCCAGACCCTGGCCGCCGAGGCGCCCGGCTTTGACTGGACCGGCTATTTCAACGCCGCCGGCCTGGGCTCGGTCAATCGTCTGATCGTGCGCCAGAACACGGCCATGCCCAAGATCGCCGCCATCTTCGCCGCGACGCCGATCGACACCCTGCAGGCCTGGCAGGCCTTCCACACCACGGACGACGCCGCCGGCAGCCTGTCCAAGCGCTTCTCGGACGCCCAGTGGGAGTTCCGTTCGCGCGACCTGTCGGGCCAGCCCGAGCAGCGTTCGCGTGAAAAGCGCGCCATCAGCTTCGCGGAAGGTTCGCTGGGCGAGGCGGCGGGTCGCTTGTATGTCGCCGAATACTTCCCGGCTGAATCCAAGGCCAAGATGGAAGAGCTGGTCGCCAACCTGCGCACCGCCCTGTCGCACCGCATCGACAACCTGACCTGGATGGGGACGGAGACCAAGGCGGCGGCCCAGGAGAAGCTGCGCAAGTTCACCGTCAAGATCGGTTATCCGGACAAGTGGCGCGACTATTCGGCCCTGGAAGTCCGCGCTGACGACCTGTTCGGCAACACCCAGCGTCTGGGCCAGTTCCAGTGGAACTATCAGCTGAACCGTCTGAATCAGCCGGTCGACAAGGCCGAGTGGGGCATGACGCCCCAGACGGTCAACGCCTACTACAACTCGGCCAATAACGAGATCGTCTTCCCGGCCGCCATCCTGCAGCCGCCCTTCTTCGATCCGAGCGCTGACCCGGCTGTCAACTACGGCGGCATCGGCGGCGTCATCGGCCACGAGATCGGCCATGGCTTCGACGATCAGGGCTCCAAGTCCGACGGCGACGGCGTGCTGCGCAACTGGTGGACCGATGAGGACAAGGCCAACTTCCAGGCCCTGACTACCCGTCTGGGCGCCCAGTACGACCAGTTCGAGCCCCTGCCGGGCTTCCACGTCCAGGGCGGTCTGACCATGGGCGAGAACATCGGCGACGCCGCCGGCACGGCCGTGGGTCTGGAGGCCTATCATCTGTCGCTGAACGGCAAGCCCGCGCCGGTGATCGACGGCGTGACGGGCGACCAGCGCTTCTTCTACGGCTGGGCCCAGGTCTGGCAGTCCAAGTACCGCGAGGACGCGCTGAAGAACCAGATCGCCACCGATCCGCACAGCCCGGCCGAGTTCCGCGTGATCGGCCCGGTGCGCAACGTGGACGCCTGGTACGAAGCCTTTGGCGTCAAGCCGGGCGACAAGTACTACCTCGCGCCGGAAGACCGCGTCCGCATCTGGTAAGCGTGACGTCTGACGAATGAAGAGGGCCGGAGCGTCGCCGCTCCGGCCCTTTTTCATGGCTAACCGCTGTCTATCGAAGCTTGTTCGACAATCGGCTGTCGCATCGTCGTCCGAGGGCGGAGCTGCTGGATGTCAGGCATGAAAAAGCCCGCTGCGGGGGATACATCGCAGCGGGCTTTCACGCTCTCTAAGGAGCGGACGTTTCCTCCCCGAAACGCCTCCAAGATGTCGCTGCGTTTGATCGCTGCGCCTCCTGAGTGAGATCAAATGACGCGAAGGCCGGGGGCAAGTCAATCATGTCCATGCCAAAAGGCAGGTCTTTCGTGACTGAACGTCGATAATACACGCTCAGCGCCAAAAGTTAATCGAAGACTATTCGATAATGGCCCGGATCGTGGCGACGAGGTCGCCGCGCGCCACCTTCTGCTGACCGGGACGCTCGGCCTTCCAGGCTTCGTTATCGGCGATGGCGCCGGCGCGGGCGCGCCCGGCGTCAAGGTCCTTGATGGTGACTTCGCCGGCGGCCAGCTCGTCGCCGCCGAGGATGACCACGGCCGGCGCGCCGCGACGGTCGGCGTACTTCATCTGCGCCTTCATGCCGGCGCGGCCCAGATAGAGCTCGGCGGCGATGCCGGCGGCGCGCAGCTCGGACACGGCGTTGAGATAGTGCTGCATGTCGTCTTCTGCGAAGACGATGACCACGACGGGGCCGCGCGTCGCATCCTCGGCGCCGCGACCGGCGGCGCGCAGGGCCGAGGCCAGGCGCGAAACGCCGAAGGAGAAGCCGGTGGCCGGGGTCGACTGCCCGGTGAAGCGGGCCACGAGGTCGTCATAGCGGCCCCCGCCGCCGATGGAGCCGAAGCGCACGGTGCGGCCCTTGTCGTCCTTGGTGTCGAGCAGAAGCTCGGCCTCGAACACAGCGCCGGTGTAGTATTCCAGACCGCGCACGATGGTCGGGTCGAACTTCACCTCAGCCTCGCCTACGCGCATGGCGGTCAGGGCGCGGTCGATGGCCGACAGCTCGGCCAGGGCCGCTTCGCCCGCGGCGCCCAGGCCGGCGCCGGCGTTGGCCACGGCGTCCAGCACGCCCGCGCGGCTGAGGCCGGGGGTCTCAGCGGAAACGAGGAAGGCCTCGACCGCGCTGATGACGGTTGAGGGCAGGCGGGCGCCCTTGGTGTAGTCGCCGGATTCATCCAGACGGCCCTCGCCCAGCAGGGCGCGCACGCCCTCCAGACCCAGGCGGTCGTACTTGTCGACGGCGCGCAGGGCGGTCAGGCGCTGGACCGCGTCAGTCACGCCGCCGGCGTCGAACAGGCCGTCGAACAGCTTGCGGTTGGAGACGCGGATCACCGACTGGCCGTCGCCCAGGCCGGCAGCGCGCAGGCCCTCGCAGCCCATGGCGATGATCTCGGCATCGGCCTCGGGGCGGTCCGAGCCCACGGTGTCGGCGTCGCACTGCCAGAACTCGCGGAAGCGGCCGGGACCGGGCTTCTCGTTGCGCCAGACCGGGCCGTAGGCGTAGCGGCGGAAGGGCTTGGGCAGGGTCTCCCAGTTCTGGGCGGCGAAGCGGGCCAGGGGCGCGGTGTGGTCATAGCGCAGGGCCATCCACTCGCCCGGCTCGTCCGATCCGGCGTCGTCCTGCAGGGCGAAGACGCCTTCGTTGGGGCGGTCGGCGTCGGGCAGGAACTTGCCCAGGGCGTCGGCGTACTCGAACGCCGGGGTCTCCAGCGCCTCGAAGCCCCAGCGCTCATAGACCTCGGACACGCGCGCCACGATGCGGCGTTCGGCGGTCAGGTCGCGGCCGCGACGGTCAGCGAACCCGCGCGGCGAGCGGGCTTCGGGGCGGATGGGGGCTTCGTCGGTCATGCCGCGCGATTAAGCCATCGGCGGACCGGCTGCAACTTGCTGTCCGGCGTCTTGGTCAGACGGCGCGGCGTAGAGGCAGATCGTGGCCATAGCTGAGGCGGCGCCACAGCCACTCCAGCGGCCCCATGCGGAAGCGGCTCAGCCACAGCGGAGACCAGATCAACTGCAGGGCCCAGACGGCGACGACGACGGCCCACTGGGCCGGATAGTCGACCTGACCCATCAGGCGCGGCCCCCACGGCATGTAGAAAAGGGTGCTCATAATTAGCGTCTGGCTTAGATAGTTGGTGAAGGCCATCTGGCCGACCGGAGCGAAGATCCGGCGCACCCACATGACGCCGCGCGAGGTCAGCAGGATCAGGCCGCTGGCGTAGGCCAGGGTGATGAAGATCGGATAGGAGGCGACGACCTCGGCCCAGCCGTGGGTGGCTTCAACGCCCGGGCCGGCCGTGATTTCACGCCATTCCAAGACGCCGAGCAGGGCCAGGACGGCGGCGCCGACCGCGAGCAGGGCCAGATAGACGCGGGTCTGCAAGCGGCCATGGAAGAAGCCGGCCTTGAACAGGCCCAGGCCCAGCATCATCAGCGGCACGGTGGCGAAGACATAGCCGAACAGGCTGGCGCTCTGCAGGATGCCCCAGGCTTTCAGGTTCTCGATCAGGCCGGCGGGCCAGCCGCTGCGATAGGCGGCGATGCTGGCGGAGACAGCGCCTTCGGCCAGGTTCATGCTGTCGTCGCTCATGGCCTCGACCAGGGCGGCGGGGCCGTTGACCGTCAGCCACATGGTGGCGGCCTGCATGGTGGCCAGGGCCAGTGTGGCCGCCGCTCCGAACAGGATGAGCGAACGCGCCGACATCGAGCGCATCAGCATCACGAACAGGCCCGACCAGGCGTAGAGCAGCAGGATGTCGCCGTACCAGAAGGCGGCGCCGTGGATGACGCCGAACAGGGCCAGCCACATCAGGCGGCGGCGCAGCACGCGGCCGCGCGCTTCGTCCCGGCGTTGACCGCCGACCAGAAAGATCGAGACGCCGAACAGCATGGAAAACAGGGTGACGAACTTCTGGTGGAAGAAGACCTCGACCGTCCACTGCGCCGCAGCAGCGGCGCCGACCAGGGGGAAGGGCGACTGCTCCGGCGACATCGCCGCCGACATGGGCAGGGCGAAGGCGGCGGCGTTGACCGCCAGGATGCCCAGCACCGCCACGCCGCGAAGCACGTCCAGGGTCTGGATGCGCGCGCCGGCGGCCACGGGCTGCGGGCTGTCCGCGAGAAGGATCTGATCAGTCATGGGTCGGCTCTCCCCCGTCGAGGAGACCGGTCATGCGGGCTGCGGGCGGCGCCGACACCTTAAAACGCGGTAATGTTCAGGGCTGACCGTTCGGCATCAGGCCCATGCGGCCCTTGACCACGGGGGCGGGCGCGAAGGCGATGAAGGCCACGCACAGACCGGCCCACAGGGCGTAGCTGACGCCTACCAGCACAGCCAGCGGCAGACCGGCGACGCCGAAGATCAGCAGGGTGGTCTCCAGCGCGCCGAGCCCTTGCACCAGGCTCTGCGAGGCGATCACCGACAGCAGGGACATGACCAGGGCGATCAGGGTCTGTACGGCAGCGGCCAGCAGCCCGCCGAAGACCATGAAGCGGCAGACCACGCCCAGACGCGTCGAGGGGCGGCCGACCCGCTCATGGGTCTGTCGCAGCAGCCACAGGCCCACGGGTGCGGCGATCAGGCCCAGCACCAGCAACACCAGCCGCCAGTCGGTGTCGACGCCCGAGGCCCAGTTTTCCGGCGGCCAGACGACCAGGGTCAGGATCAGCGGCGGCCAGGCGGCGGCGGCCAGGGCGGCCAGCACGAACCTCTGGGTCGAACGGCGCGGCGCGACGCGCTTGAGGCCCGGGAGGTCCTCGATCCGGTCGAGGCGCAGCATCAGCGGGTCGGGACCGGCGTCGCGCCGGAATAGTCGTAGAAGCCGCGGCCGCTCTTCTTGCCCAGCCAGCCGGCCTCGACGTACTTCACCAGCAGGGGGCAGGGGCGGTACTTGCTGTCGGCCAGACCGTCGTACAGCACGTTCATGATGGCCAGGACCACGTCCAGACCCATGAAGTCGGCCAGCTCCAACGGCCCCATCGGATGGTTGGCGCCCAGCTTCAGCGCCTTGTCGATCGAGGCGACGTTGCCGACGCCTTCGTAGAGGACATAGATGGCCTCGTTCATCATCGGCACCAGGATGCGGTTGACGATGAAGGCGGGGAAGTCCTCGGATTCGGTGGTGATCTTGCCCAGGCTCTCGGCGAAGGCGACGGCGGCCTCATAGGTGGCGGCCGAGGTGGCGATGCCGCGCACGATCTCGACCAGCTTCATCGTCGGCGCCGGCTTCATGAAGTGCAGGCCGATGAAGCGGTCGGGCCGGTCGCTGACCGAGGCCAGGCGCGTGATCGAAATGGACGAGGTGTTGGACGCCAGCAGGGTGTCGGGACGTAGGTGAGGCAGCAGGTCGACGAAGACCGACTTCTTCACCGCCTCGTCCTCGGACGCGGCCTCGATGATCAGATCGGCCTGGGCCGCCTCGGCCAGCGAGGCGACGGGCTGAATCCGCGTCAGGGCCGCGTCGGCGTCGGCCTGGGTCATCAGCCCGCGCGCGGCGCGCCGCGCCAGGCTGGCCGCGATCTCGCCCTGGGCCAGGGGCATGCGCTCGGCCGACAGGTCGTAGAGCCGCACCTCATAGCCGCCGGCGGCCACCGTCTGAGCGATGCCCGAACCCATTTGCCCGGCGCCGATAACGGCGACTGTCCTGATCGTGGTCATAAATACGCGCAATCTGCGGTCCCGCAGGGACCCGTCGCGCGCACCTTAGGAGCCCGCCCGCCGGGCGCAAGGGGCGGAATGGGGCGGGATTAAGATTCCTGACCGCCCGTGTCCGAGTCTCAACGACCTAGTAGCCGCCCGCCAGACCCAGCGCCGCCTGATACAGCGGCGGCAGCAGATAGCCTTGCACGCCCTGGATGATCAGCAGGGCCACGATCGGGGTCAGGTCGATGCCGCCCAGGGGCGGGATGATCCGGCGCAGCGGGGCCAGGATGGGGCTGGTGAACCGATCCAGGAACTCGGCCACCTGGGCCACGAAGCGGTTGCGATAGTTGATCACGTCAAAGGCGAACAGCCAGCTGAGGATCGCATTGGCGATGATGGCGAACAGCAGAAGCTGCAGCAGCGCGCCCAGCACGAAGAAGATGAAGCCGATGACGCCGGCGCCGATGCCCATGAACCAATTCCCTTGAAAGCAGACCTGTTTCTAGCGGGGCCTTGCGGGAACGCCAAGGATTCCTCCGCGACCCGTTGACACCCCCCCGCGCCGCCCTCTATCTCCGGCATCTGCCTGTCGGTCGGGGCCGTAGCTCAGTTGGTAGAGCGCGTCGTTCGCAATGACGAGGTCAGGGGTTCGACTCCCCTCGGCTCCACCAATCCCTGTTATATCAAGGGGTTGGCCGGAAACAGGCGATAATTCTGACACCACGCTGTGTCACACGGTATCTCAACGACCGTCGAAAAAGCGTGCGGCAACAGTCAGTTCATCGTCGAGCGGGTGTAGCACCACCTCGTCGCACACACCGTCTGAATGGCCTCTTCGACCCTCTCCACGGTCCCCTCATGGGCGGCGGCAATCGTCAGGTTTGATCGTTCGGGGATCGACCTACTACCTTCGTCTTCGTGTCCCTCGACCGTTGGCCGGGATCATCGGCAAGACGCACGTCATGAAGTCTCTGGGCACTGGCTATCGGGCTGATGCTGTCCGCAAAGCTCGGATCGTTGCGGCGGCGTTCGAGCAGGAGTGGCGGGACATCGAGGTTCACGGGGTTCGCCCAGTTATTGCCGCGCCGTCCAAGCGACCGAAGCCCGCGCCGCCGCCTCCGGCGTCGCCAGCGGACAAGACGCTTCGCCAAGCATTCGAACTGTTTCGAACGGACCCCGCGAAGCACCGCTCTCGAAAGACTGACCTCCACTATCTCAACCTCATCGAACTGACGGCTGGGCTTTGGGGCGAAAGCCGCACGATCCGCTCCATCGACCGCGAAGCGTCACGCGAGCTTCTCGATGTGCTCCTGTGGTTGCCCACCTCGGATACGATCCGATAGAGCGAGCCATCAGGAACGCCTGACGTCTCTCATAAGCCCACGCCCTCGTGAGACGCTGGGATAGCTCTCCAGACTGTCTCACACGCATTATAATCGCCTTTTGAGACGCCCTGTGTCACAATGCCTAAAGGTCATGTGAGGAGGATGAATGACGGGCGCCTTGGTTGGATATGCGAGGACTTCGACGGTCGAGCAGGAGGCTGGGCTGCATGCTCAAGTCACCGAACTCCAAGCCGCCGGCGCCACCAAGGTCTTTCAGGAGCATGTGAGCAGCGTTGACGCCCAGCGTCCACAACTTCGCGCCGCCCTCGATTGGTGCCGCGATGGCGACACCTTCATCGTGACGAAGCCCGACCGCTTGGCCAGGAGCGTCACCGACCTTCTGCGGATCGTCGAAGACCTGAAGGCTCGCAACGTGACCCTTCGGATCATGAGCATGGGCGTCGATACCTCGACCGCGACCGGCGTGCTCATCCTCCAAGTGCTAGGCGCCGTGAGTCAGTGGGAACGCAGCGTCATGCTGGAAAGGCAGAAAATCGGAGTGGCCAAGGCCAAGGCCGAGGGGAGGTATCGCGGACGCGCACCGACTGCCCGCGCCAAGGCTCCCGAGGTGCTTCAGATGAAAGCGTCAGGCCGCTCGATCAACGAGATCATGGAGAGCCTCCAGATCAGTCGTGCGAGCGTCTACAGAGCCTTCGCAGAGGCCAAGGAAGCCGATGGTGCATAGATGCCCTGGAGAACGTCAGAGACGGTCACAGAGGCCGTGCAGGGGCGTTGACGAGGCATTGGCCAGGCTTGAGCCTGATGACTCCCTAGAGGCGCGCTGGCGTCCCGCGCCGGCGAGCTTGAACCATGCCCTTGAGGATGGTTCTCTTCCAACATGGGACGGCTGCTCGACAAGCTACTGGAGTCATCTCCTGCCTATGACATTCGGCAGGACAAGGACGGCTTCGTTCTGATCGGCAAACCAGGGCACATCGAAGAGTTCAGCGAATTGGTGCGTGAGGCCGCAGAACACGCCGGCGAGGAGTTCGTCGTCTTCACCACCAGCGATGGCCATCAAGGCTACAGCCAGATGTTCGTAATGCCGCTGAACGAGATGCCACCACCTTAACAACCGGTGTAGCCAATCGACCACGGCTTGCTGATGTTGTGGCCGCCCGCGCCCGACGTCAACGACGGTCATGCGGCACCGTTCGGGACGTTGACCGTCACCAAACATCGGACTCTGCTGCCGCCTCGAAACTACGAGTCGCAGAGTATCCTCATGACCGACGAACCCGACCCCAATGCGATCCCCTCGGCTCCACCAAGGCTTTCCAGACAATCGAATTCTGAGGCAAGCGCGCGTCCGCGCGCTTCAGTTCTCGTGATAGAAGTTGCAGTACCAGTCGACGAAATGGCCGACGCCGTCCTCGACCGGGGTCGAGGGGGCGTAGTCGAGGGCTTTCAGGGTGTCGGCGACATCCGCCTCGGTATTGGCCACGTCGCCGTCCTGCATGGGCATGAGGTTCAGCTTCGCCTTGCGACCCAGCTTCTCTTCCAGAACCTCGATGTAGCGCATCAGGGCGACCGGGCGGCCGGCGCCCAGGTTGAGGATGCGCCAGGGGGCGACGCCGCTGGTGGCCGGGTTGGGGGCGGTGGCGTCCCAGGTCGGGTCAATGGCGGCGGGGCGGTCCAGGGCCGCGATCACGCCGGTGACGATGTCGTCGACATAGGTGAAGTCGCGCGACATCTTCCCTTCGCCGTAGACGTCGATGGGCTCGTCCTTGAGGATGGCGCGGGTGAATTTAAACAGGGCCATGTCCGGGCGGCCCCACGGCCCATAGACGGTGAAGAAGCGCAGGCCCGTGGCCGGGAAGCCGAACAGGTGGGCGTAGGAATGGGCCATGGCCTCATTGGCCAGCTTGGTCGCCGCATAGACGGTCAGCGGGTGGTCGGCCGGGTCACGCACCGAGAACGGCAGGGCGGCGTTGGCCCCGAACACCGAACTGGTCGAGGCGAAGACCAGGTTGGTCGCCTCAACGGCGCGGCAACCCTCGAGGATGCTGAGGAAGCCGACGACGTTGGAATCGACATAGGTCTCGGGCGCTTCGAGGCTGTAGCGGACCCCGGCCTGGGCGGCGAGGTGGACGACGCGGCGCGGCTGGTGCTCGGCGAACAGGGCGGCGACGCCGTCGCGGTCGGCCAGATCGAGGGTGTGGTGGCGATAGGCGGGGTAGGTCTGAAGCTGGGCCAGACGGGCGTGTTTCAGCGCCGGGTCGTAGTAGGCGTTGAGGTTGTCCAGACCGATGACCGTCTCGCCGCGCTCCAGCAGCCGCCGGGCGGTGTGAAAGCCGATGAAGCCGGCGGAACCGGTGACGAGAACGGGATCGGTGGACATCAGGCTGCGATAGACGGTTGGACGCGGTTTCGCCAGCGGGCGGTCAGGACTGGGTCTCCGTCGCCGCGGGCGCAGGCTCGGCGAAACGGGCGGCGAGGCTGAGACCGCAGGCCAGGATCAGACAGGCGGCCGCGCCGATCAGCACCGGGCGGACCCCGCTGACCGGCGGGCTGAGGGGGCGCAGGAAGAGCAGGGCCAGCAGGCCGATCAGGGCCAGGGCGCCGGGCAGGTCCATGCCGACGCCGAGGAAGACGAAATGGCCCAGTCCCATGAGCCAGGCGCCGCCGAGCACGCCCGCGACGGCGGCGGGGATCAAGCCAACGGGCCGCGTCAGGCCGGGGCTGATCAGGGCGGCGAGCGCTGCGACGACGGCGGCCAGCAGGGCGGGCCAGACGAACAGCAGGGCGGCCTCGGGCGCTGCGCCCTGAACCACGCAACCGAGCAGGAAGACGAGGGCGATCAGGCCCAGCCAGGCGCCCCAGGTCGTGGTGGTGGCCTTGACCGGCCACAGCGACAGGGCGGCGGCGATGACGCCCGCGCCGAGCATGACCGGGCTGAAGCCGCCGATCAGCAGGGTCAGAAGCGTCAGGACGGCGACGGTCCCGGCGATCACGCGCGGACGCGACCGGCGCGCCCCGGTCAGGAACAGCAGGGCCAGGGCGAGGATGGTCAGGACGGCGCCCGCCTCCATCCAGGGCAGGCGATGCAGAAGGACATAGTAGGTTTCGGACGAGGCGGCGCGGCTCGACATCGGCCCGGCCAGCAGGCGCACGGCCTGGGCCAGGACCAGTCCGGCGGACAGGAACCACAGCCCGTCCAGCAGGCCGCGTCCGACCTGTGCGGCGGTCAGGCCGGTGGCGCGTCGGGCGCGCCAGGCGGCGAAGCCGCCGAGCAGGGCGGCCAGGCCCAGGAGGCCCCAGCCCATGGCGGCCGAATGGCTGAGCATCAGGCGGCCGAAGACGTCGGCATAGACGGTGTTCGGTCCCTTGGCGGGCAGGGCGGGGGCGCGCAGCAGGGCGTCGGCGGCCTCCAATGCCTGAGAGCCGAGATGCTGCAGGGCGCCCTGATCGAGATTTTCGGGGGTGGAGTCGGCCGCATGATACTGGGCCGGGCGGCCGATGAAGGCGAGGTTCAGCCCGCCGACGCCGCGATCCTTGGGCACGGTGAAGTCGGTGCCGTTGGGCATCTGTTCATACATGAAGACAGCAAGGGAGGTGGCGGTGGTCCCGCCGTCGGCGCGCATGGCGGCGCGGCGGAACAGGTCGACGGTGGGGCCGGCCTCGCGTCCGGTTTCGAACATGGCGGCGCGACCGCCGCCGCCGCGCGCCTCGAGGTTGACCACGGACCCGATGCGGTCGCGTAGCGGGTGCCCGCCGAAGAAGATGCGGGCGCCGTCCAGACCCAGTTCCTCGGCGTCGGTCAGCAGGACGACCAGGTCGCGTTCGATGGGGCCGCGCGCCTTGATGGCGCGGACGGCCTCCAGCACGGCGCCGACGCCGGTGGAATCGTCAGCCGCGCCGGGCGAGCCGACCACGGTGTCATAGTGGGCCATCAGCATGACGGCGGGCTGGCTGCGGTCCTTTCCGGGCAGGACGCCGATCAGATTGATGGCCTGATTGTTCGCGGCCTGCGGATCGCCGCCTTCCTTCTTCAGCCGCCGGATCGAACCGGGCGACAGCGGCCCGCTTTGCTCCTCCGGCGACAGGCCCAGCTGGGTCATGCGGTCGCTCAGATAGGCGCGGACGCGGGCGTGCTCGGCCGAGCCGACCGGGTGCGGGGCGCGGGCGATCTGCACGATGTCGGTCATGGCCCGCGCGGCCGAGAAGGCGGCGACGGGCGCAACCAGGGGACGGGGGCGCGGAACCTGAGTGGTCCAGACCGCCAGCAAGAAGGCGAGCGTCAACGATCCCAACAGCAAGGCCAGCCGCATTGTAGAAGATACTCCCCCCGATCCCGGAGACAGTAAGGCCAAGCTGGCGTCGGATGGCAAGAGGGCGGCGGCAGGTCGCCCCGCCGCCGCCCTCCGATGCGATCTGCCGTGAAGGCCTAGAAGCGCTTCGACAGCTCCACGCCGTACATGCGCGGCTCGTTGACGAAGGCCGTCAGGTTGTTGAAGTCGATCGCGCCGATGACGTTGGCCTCGTCCGTGAGGTTGCGGACGTAGGCTGCCGCCTCCAGGCCGCGGCTCAGGTCGCGCCAACCTGCGCGCAGGCCGCCTTCGAAGTTGGTGTCCTGACGGAACTCGACCGCCTCATAGAGGAAGAGGTTGAAGTCCTTCTGCATCACCCAGTCGGTCGAGGCGAACAGCTCCTGGGCGTCGCCGATGGGGCGAACGTAGGACAGGGTCAGGTTGGCCGAATACTCCGGCGCCTGGGGGAAGGGGTTGCCGTCGATGGCGGCGCGGTCGCTGGCGCCCACCTTTACGATCGGATCAGTGATGGTGCACAGGTGGTTGCCGCAGATGGCGACCAGAAGGTCCTTGTCCTTGATCTCGGTGTGGTTCCAGGCCACGCCGCCCGCCAGGGTGAAGCCGGCGCCCAGATAGACGTCGCCGTCGATCTCCAGGCCGTAGCCCTGACCCTTGTCGGCGTTGATCAGGCGGTTGGAGTTGTCGATGCCGCCGATGGCGGTGAACTGCATGTCCTTGACGTCATACAGATAGGCCGTGGCGTTCAGACGCGCGCGGCCGTTCCACAGGCGGGACTTGAGGCCGGCCTCGTAGGACATGACGGTCTCGGACTCGGCCGTGGTCAGGACCGGAAGGTTGCGGCCCTGGATCGACGGACCGCGATAGCCGCTGGCCACGCGGGCGAACAGGTTCAGGCTGTCGTTGACTTCATAGAGGGCGCTGACGTCCCAGCTGACCTGCTCGTCGCCGACCGAGACCCGGCCCTCGGCGTTGGCCGTCGTGCCGATCACGATCTTGCCGTGGTAGTCGCGGCTGTCGTCGGTGTAGCGCACGCCGCCGGTGATCTTGAAGGCGTCGGTGACCTGATAGTTGGCCTGACCGAAGATCGACCAGGAGTCCGACTTCTGCACGATGTCGGTGGCCTTGGTCGGGATCAGACCGCCCGTGCCGTTGAAGGTGCCGGACACCAGGTTGATGCGCTCGTCCCAGTAGAAGGCGCCGACCTGCCAGCCCAGACGGCCGTCGCCGTTCGAGGCCAGGCGCAGTTCATAGGTGTTCTGCAGCAGGTCGCTGGAGAGGGTGCCGGACTCGACGTTGAACGGGGTCTTGTAGCCGGAGCCTGCGGGGGCCGAGGCCACACCGCCGTCGATGTCGCCGTCGCCCTGGCTGGAGCCCTGATAGGAGCCGACCACGCCGGTCAGGGTGGCGGGACCGAAATCATAGGCGACCTGCAGCGACTGCGAGGTGGTCTGCTGCTTCTGGAAGTTGTTGCGGCCGCCGTCGTACCAGACCGTCTCGCGGTCGAAGTTGTCGTTCAGCTTGTTGGAGCCCTTGGTCAGGGCGTTGGCGCGGTTCATCGTGCCTGTGCCCTCGTAGTCGCGGGCCTGCAGGGTCAGTAGGGTCGACAGGCGGTCGGTCGGGGTCCAGGCGACGTGAACGCGGCCGGCGATGTCGTCAAAATTGCCGAGATCCTTGCCGTCCTTCTTGGCGAAGGGGGCGTCATAGGCGTTGTTGATGTAGTCGTCGCGGTGGTTCCACAGGGCGGCGACGCGGACCGACAGGGTGTCCGAGGCGGGCAGGGTGACGGCGGCTTCAGCGCGGGTCGAACCGTAGTTGCCGTAGGTCAGCGAGCCGTAGCCGGTGAAGTCGTCGCCCGGCTTGGTGGTGTCGATCTTGATCACGCCCGCCGGGGTGTTGCGGCCGAACAGGGTGCCTTGCGGACCGCGCAACACTTCCAGCTGCTTCACGTCGAAGAGGGGGAAGCCCTTCAGGTAGACGCTCTCCAGCACGATGTCGTCCATGACCATGGAGACGGGCTGAGAGGCGGTGAAGTCGAAGTCCACATTGCCGAGGCCGCGGATGTAGAAGCGCGGGGCGTAGCGGCCGTTCGAGCTCTCGACCTGCAGGCTGGGCACGCGGCCCGACAGGCTGAGGATGTCGGCGCCGCCGGCCGAGATGGCGGTCAGGGTCTCGGTGTTCATCGCCGTGACGGCGAAGGGCACGTCGCGGATGTTCTCGCTGCGGCGCTGGGCGGTGACGACGATCTCGTCGACGGCGACGGCCTGCTCGGCGGCGGCGTCAGCGGTCTGGGCCATGGCCGGGGCGGCGAGGAGCAGGGCGAGGCCGCTGGCGGAAGCGGCGAGAGCGGAGAGGCGAGGGGACATGGGGGGAGGGTCCTCGTTGAAACTGGCGAGGGGCCTAGGTCTGCGGCGACGCTTTTGCCAGCTTCGATAGCGCTGGCTCGATGAAGCTTTCGCGACACGGACACGCTGCCGGAAAACCTGACGCATCAGGCGATGACGGGGGCGTCCCGGCATTGTGCGGCGCAATGTCCCATGCGAAACGGCAGGGCTGCGCCGCCTCTGGCGAGGAAACTCTCGACGCGCCGGGCGCGGCCTGACAGGGACCTGCGCATGCCGACTTCCAGCCTTCACCGCCGTCGCCTGTTTCAGCTGATGGCCGTCGCCGTCGTAGCGCCGGGCCTGGGGGCGTCGGCCCCGTCGGCGGGCGCGCAGGCGATCGGTCGGGTTCTGGCCATGTCCGACCTGCACTCGGCCTATGAGCGGACGGGACAGCTGCTGGCGGCGCTGGAGGCCGAAATCGCAGGATCGGACGTTCCGCACCTGATCGCCATCGACGGCGACATCTTCGAGCACGGCAACGTCGTCTCGGTGCGCTCAGGCGGAGCCATCGACTGGGCCTTCCTGGGCGAACTGCCGAAGCTGGCGCCCACGGTGGTGAACCTGGGCAACCACGACAACGACCTGACGCCGGACCTGCATGAGGTGGTGGCGCGGATGCGGTCGCTGGGCGTTCTGGTGGTCAGCAACATCCTCGATGCACGCACCGGCCAGCCCTATGCCGAGGCCGCCGTGACCGTGCCGTTGGGCCAGCGCTCGCTGCGCATCGTCGGGGCGGGGACGGATTCGCTGAACACCTATCCCAAGGCCAGCCGCGACTGGCTGTCGATCCCGGAACCGGGCGACTGGGCGCAGGCGAACCTGGCCCGGCTGCTGGACGGGGCCGACCTGATGCTGGTGATGAGCCATGCCGGGGTGGCGGGGGATCGCGACATCCTGCCCCTTCTGCCCGAAGGGGCGCTGATGATCGGCGGACACAACCATCTGCTATTCCAGCATGAACAGGGCCGCAGCGCCTATGCCCACACCGGGTCGTGGAGCAACGCCTACTCCACGGCGACCCTGTTCGACGACGGGCGGATCACGGTCGGCTCCACGGCGGTGGATCGCGAAGCCGCGCCATCGGCGCGCGTCGCCGATCTGATCGCGACGACCCTGGCGACGCATCTGACCGACGAGGAAAGGGCGGTGCTGGGCGTCAGTCCGCGCGCGATGAGTCTGGGTGAAACCGGCCGGGCCGCCGCCGCCGCGCTGGCGAGAGCGGTGGACGCCGAGGCGGGCTTCATCGGCCACACCACCCTGGGGACCGGCCTGCCGGCGGGGCCGGTGACGCGTTATGAGTTCGACGCCGTTGTGCGCTTCGACGGCAAGCTGATGGTCGCCGAGGTCCCGGTTGAACGCCTGGCGGGCTTCATGGCGCGAGCCAACCAGGATCGACCCATGCCCCTGGCCGAGCGCAACGGCGACTTCGTCTATGGCGCGGTGAGCGATGTCGCGGGCAGGGCAACCATCCGTCTGGTCACTACCGACTGGTGCGCCCTGAATCAGGCCGAGTATTTCGGCGTCAGCGATCTGGTTTTCAGCGAGGTTCCGCAGGTGCGGGTCAAGGCGGCAGCGGCCGAAGGCCTGCTGACGGCCTAGGCGGCGCGGCGCACCGCCGATGGGGCCTTCACATACAGGCCCTTGCGGCCGGCGACCGGACGGAAGGCGACGCTGTCGCCCTCAGGCCGCTCGTCGACCCCGAGGAAGAGACAGCCGTCGTCCACCAGCTGGCGCTCCAGGCGGTCCAGCACCTGAGCGCGGCGTTCGGGCTCCAGATCGCAGAGCACATGGCGGCAGAAGATGACGTCGAACTGGCGCTCGTCGGCTGGTTCGTCGAGCAGGTTGGCGCGTTCGAATTTCACCGCGCTGCGCAGCTCGGGACGGGCGCGCCATTGTTCATCGGCTTGTTCGAACCAGCGCAGCATGGTGCGGGCCGACAGCCCACGCTGGATTTCGAACGAGGTGTAGAGGCCCGAATGCGCCTTTTCGATCGACAGGCGCGACAGGTCTGTGGCGAGGATTTCCACGTCGGCCCTGTTCTCCAGGGCGGCGATGGCCAGGGAATAGGCCTCCTGACCAGTCGAGGCGCCGGCGGACCACAGCCGCACCTTGCCGCCGGGCCGGGCGGCGGTCAGGGCCGGCATCAGTTCACGCGCAAAGACGTCGAAAACGGCGCGGTCGCGGCGGAACCAGGTTTCGCCGTTCAGCAGGGCTTCGATCACCGCCCAGCCAAGCGAGGCGACCGGCTTGTTCCACAGCGTCGCCAGCATGGCCTCGACATTGTGGTAGCCCTCGCGGCGCGCCACGGGGCCCAGCCGATGCTCGGCCAGATGCATCCGGTCGCGCGACAGCCGAAAGCCGGCGCGGGACGCCAGCAAGGTCTGAAGGCGATCGAAATCCTCCGGCGTCATGACGGCGACTGAACAGCTCCCACTTCGGCGAGTTTGGAATGAAGGATCTCGCCGTCGAAGGGTTTCATAACATAATCGTCGGCCCCTGCGGACAGGGCTTCTGCAATCCGGTCGGCGCGGGTCTCGATCGTGCAGAACAACACCTTGGGTACGCGGCCGCCAGGCAGGTCGCGCAGGCGACGCAAGAAGCTGAGACCGTCCATGACCGGCATCTGCCAGTCCAGGAGGACCACCTGGGGCATCAGGCCCATGCAGTAGGTCAGGGCCTCGGCGCCGTCGGCGGCTTCATCGACCTCGAAGCCAAGGTCCTCGATGATGCGGCGCGCGACCTTGCGGATGATCCGGCTGTCATCGACGATCAAACAGGTCTTGAGGTCCAAGGGCTCTATCCCGCTGCGCGCACAATCAAAGCGCGGCTCGCGCCATGATCGTTCCTGGGGGTTAACGGACGATTGGAACGGGCCGCGATCAAGCCGGAATGCGGGCGATCAGACCGACGCGGCCCTCGTCGCTGGCGACATCGAGGCGTCCTCCCGCCTCGTTGACGGCCAGCCACAGCCAGTAGGGCTGGATCCACTGACCGGCCAGACCCTCGGTCAGGCGCTGCCCGCCGAGCCCGGTCAGGGCCTCGGGCTTGAGCCGCGCGCGGTTCCCCTCGGCCGATCCGATCAGCAGAAGACGGTCGCTTTCACGGCGAGCGGTGATGGTCGCCACGCCGCCGGTCGGCAGGGCGCCAAGGGCCATCCAGGCCAGATTGACCAGGATGCGGGCCTCGGGCTTGGTGAGCGTCTGGCCGTCGTCGATGCGCCAGTCCAGCGTGGCGCGTCCGCCTTCGGACAGGTTGGCGACCAGGCCGCGCAGCTCGGCCGAGACAAAGTGTTCGCTGGTGGTGGCGGCGCCGAAGGCGACGCGGGCGAAATGGACGTGGGCCACCATCTTCTTCGCGCTCTGGCGGATCAGGCTCATGGCGTCGTCGCGCATATCCTGGGCGGTGGGGTCCTCCAGCAGGTCCAGCCCCGACATGATGGCGCCGGCCGGGCTGATGAAGTCGTGGCACAGCTTTCCAGCGATGAAGGCCGCCAGTTCGGCGCCGCCCACGGGCAGGTCGGCGGCGGCGAGGTCGGCCGAGGGAATAGCTAGGTCAGGGAGGGTCATCGTTCGGGCGGTCTTCTGGATGGAATGGTTAAGGCTGACCTGATTTGCCGGTTCTTGAAACCGGTCGCATGGGCTATCGAGGCGAAGACATGACGCACGCTCTTGAGACCGACCTCGCTTCCGGCGCCCTCGCCGAGACCATCGCCGACATCGCCGAGGAGGCTGCGCGTCTGATCCTGCCGTACTGGCGGGCCGACACGGCGGTCGAGACCAAGTCCGACGCCAGCCCGGTGACCGAGGCCGACCGTGCCGCCGAGGCCCTGATCCTGAAGCGGCTGGCCGAGCGCTGGCCTGAGGTTCAGGCGGTGGCTGAGGAGGCCGTGGCCGCCGACGGCGCGCCGGCTTCGGTGGGAGAGTGGTTCTGGCTCATCGACCCGCTGGACGGCACCAAGGGCTTTGTCCAGGGCCGCGAGAGCTTCACCGTCAACATCGCCCTGATGCGCGGCGACGCCCCTGTCGCGGGCGTGGTGACGGCCCCAGCCACGGGGGTGACCTGGGCCTCGACCACACCGGGCAAGGGGGCCGTGCGCCGCGCCTTCGGCGAGGCCTGGCGGCCGATCAAGGTGCGCGACCGTCCGGCCGAAGGCGTCGCCTTGCTGAGCCACAGCATGACCGACGAGGAGGCGGCGCGGCTGGCCGCGCGTCACGGCTGCAGCCGGTGGCAGGGCACGGACTCGTCGTTGAAGTTCTGCCTCATCGCCGAGGGCCGTTTCGACGCCTATCCGCGCACCGGGCCGACATCCGAATGGGATACGGCCGCCGGGCAGGCGGTGCTGGAAGCGGCCGGGGGCCGCGTCCTGGGGGCGGACGGGGCGCGGTTGGCCTATCGCAAGCCGGGCTTCCTCAACGGGCCGTTCGTCGCTGTGGGCGGTTAAGCCGCCGCCGAGCCCACGCGCGCCATCTCGATCTGGGCTGACAGGCCGGGCGGCAGATCGCGCTCAGGTACGGCCGCCAGAGCCTCCATCCGCTCTGGATTGACGGCGTCCACCATGACGCTGGCGATGGCCGGGTCGGTCAAGGTGAAGGCCAGGCAGATTTCCTCGGCCTTCCAGTTCGGCGTCTGGTGCAGGAAGGCGAAGGAGCCGGCGTTGGCCAGGCCCGGATCGACGGGCTTGGCGCCGAAACCGAACAGGCCCTTCTTCTTGGGCGCTGCGCCCGCGCCCGCCGCCTTGCGTTCGGTCGACAGGCTTTCAGGGAAGTAGTCGTAGGTGAAGACCGCCATGTCGCGTTCGCGCGCGGCTCGCATTCGCGAGCGGATGCGCCATTCCACATTGGCGTGGAAGGGGGTGTAGAGAACGTCAAAGGCCCCGGTCGAGACATAGACGTCCATCACGGGCGCGTCGCCCGACACGCCGAGCAGCTTGACGTGACCGGCCTTGCGCTGGGCCTTCAGCACGATCAGCGAAGCCTGGGGCAGTTCATCGTCGGCGGGTTCGTCCAGCACGGCGACGTCGAACCAGCCCAGACCCGAGGCGTGCAGGGCGCGGTCGATCGATCCGCTCAGGCCCTCGGCCGAGAAGTCACGAAAGCCCTTTTTACGCCCGTCGCCGACGCCCAGGGTGAGGCCGACGCAGACCAGGCGACGCTCGACATGGCCGAGGGCCTCGCCGACGATCTCGGCCAGGACCGGGTCGGCGTTCTCGAGGTGATAGCTGTTCACCCCTGCTTCGAGCGCGGTGAAGATCAACTCGCTGAGGGCCGCGCGTCCCCGCCCCAAGGCCTCATGCCCGAGGCTGAGGGTCAGGTTCGAGACCGCCGCGCCGGTGCCGCCGAACGGACGATAGCGCATGGGTCAGCCCGCCTCGGCAGGGGCGGAGGTCTCCAGCGCGAGGGCGTGCAACTCGCCGCCCATCTGACCCTTCAACGCGCCGTAGACCAACTGGTGCTGACGCACACGCGGCAGGCCCTTGAAAGCCGCAGAGACAATCCGGGCGCGATAGTGGTCGCCGTCGCCGGCCAGGTCCTCGATGGCGATGTCCGCATCGGGGAAGGCCTCGACCAGATGGGCGCGAAGGACGTCGACGGACATGGGCATGAAGCTACTCTCGAAACCGGAAGATCGGATCTGAACTGTAAAACCTAGAGAGGTCTGCGCCGTCTGTCAGCCCGCAACCGCGCGGGGTCGTTCAAACAGGGTGACGCGCGAGTCCTTGTAGTCGGCTTCGGCATAGGGCCGGTAGCCGGCGCGCTCCGCCAGCTTCACCGAGGGGGCGTTGTCGGGCGAGATCATGCAGACGGTGCGCGGCTCCAGCCGATAGGCGTCGGTCCAGGCCAGGGCGGCCTGCAGGGCTTCAAGCGCCAGGCCTTGACCCTGAAAGGCGGGGGCCACGCCCCAGCCCAGTTCCGGCGCGTCGAACGGCGGCGTCATGTCGCGGCGATAGTCCAGCACCCCGACGCTGCCGACATAGGCGCCCGTATCCGTCTCGCGGATCGACCAGTTGCCGTACCCCTTGGCCTGCCAGTGGCCGATATCGCGCAACAGCCGGAACCAGACCTCTTCCTCAGACAGGCCGCGCCCCATGATGTGGCGGGTGAAGTCGGCGTCGGCCCACAGGCCGATCAGGTCGTCCATGTCGCCGACGGCGACCGGCGTCAGGGTCAGGCGGTCGGTGGTCAGGATGGTCACATCAAACCCAGTTGCTTGAAGCTGGCCACGCCTTCGCGGCCGACGATGAGGTGGTCGTGGACCTGGAGGCTGAGCGAGCGGGCGGCCTCGATCACCTGCTTGGTCATGTCGATGTCGGCGCGGCTGGGGGTCGGGTCGCCCGAGGGGTGGTTGTGGACGATGATCATGGCGCTGGCCGACAGCTCCAGCGCTCGGCGCACCACCTCGCGCGGATAGACGGGGGCGTGATCCACCGTGCCCCGGTTCTGGATCTCGTCGAGGATCAGCTGGTTCTTCTTGTCGAGGTAGAGGACGCGGAACTGTTCGCGCGGCTCGTGCTGCAGCGACAGGCGGACATAGGCCAGCAGGGCCGTCCAGGACGAGATGACGGTGCGTTTGTTGGCCTCCTCCTTGGCCACACGGCGCGAGACCTCGTGCAGGGCGGCCAGGTCCAGGGCGGTCTCGGCGCCGACACCCTTGGAGCGGCCGCGCGAGTCCTCGGCGCGCACGGTCATCAAGTCCTCGACCGAGGCGGCCAGGACGGCGGCCAGCGAGCCGAAGCGAGTCAGCAGGGCCTTGGCGATGGGCTTGACGTCGCCCTGCGGCTGACTGCGGAACAGAAACAGCTCCAGCAGCTCATAATCGGGCAGGTGGTGGATGCCGGCGCCGCGCGCGCGTTCGCGCAGCCGTTCGCGATGACCGGCGTGGTGCGGCTTGGCCTGCGGCTTTTCCGGCGGTTGATCGAGCATCAGCCTCCCCCGAAGGGGAGACTAGCTCAGAATTTCGGGCGGAACAGGCCCTTCGGCGAGGCCGAGAAGATTTCCAGGCCGTCCTCGGTCACGCCAATGGTGTGCTCGCACTGGGCCGACAGGGACTTGTCGCGGGTCACGGCGGTCCAGCCGTCGGACAGCACCTTCACCGCCGGCTTGCCCAGGTTCACCATCGGCTCGACGGTGAAGAACATGCCGGGCTTCAGCACGGCGCCCTCGCCGCGGCGGCCGTAGTGCAGGACGTTGGGGCTGTCGTGGAAGACGCGGCCGATGCCGTGACCGCAGAAGTCGCGCACCACGCTCATGCGCTGGGCCTCGACGAATTTCTGGATGGCGTAGCCGATGTCGCCGAAGGTGGCGCCGGGCTTGACCTGGGCCAGACCCAGCTCCAGCGCCTCATAGGTGACGTCGATCAGCTTCTTGGACCGGGCGTTGATCTCGCCGACCGGATACATGCGGCTCGAGTCGCCATGCCAGCCGTCGACGATGACGGTGTGGTCGATGTTGACGATGTCGCCTTCCTTCAGAACCTTGTCGCCCGGAATGCCGTGGCAGACGACGTGGTTGATCGAGGTGCAGATCGTCCGGGTGTAGCCCTTGTAGCCGAGGCAGGCGGGGACGCCGCCGCGCGCCAGGGTGAACTCGCGCACCAGATCGTCCAGTTCGCCGGTGGTGACGCCGGGCTTCACATGCTCGCCGATCATGTCCAGAGCCTCGGCCACCAGACGTCCGGCCTTGCGCATGCCCTCGAAGGCCTCCGCGTCATGGATGCGGATTTCATGGCTGCGGACGAAGGCGTCGGTATCCAGGTCGGGGGTCTCGTACATGATCTGCTTTCGGGCGCCGCGACGAAAGGGAGGGCGGCTGTTTCTTAGACGTCAGATGGCGAGACTAGCACAAAAGCTCAACCCCGTCAGGCGGAGACGATGACGCGGCGGAAGGCGGCGCCTATCTGCAGATCATGACCGATCAAGCCGCCCCCACCGCCGCCGTTCTGATTATCGGGGATGAAATCCTGTCCGGTCGGACGCGGGACACCAACCTGAACACCATTGCCCGATTTCTGGCGGCCTTGGGGATCGACCTGATGGAGGCGCGCACGGTCGGCGACCGGCAATCGCAGATCGTGGAGGCGCTGAACGCCCTGCGCGCGACCTATGACTACGTGTTCACGACGGGCGGCATTGGTCCGACCCATGACGACATTACCGCCGACGCCGTCGGGGCCGCCTTCGGCGTACCGGTGAACGAGCACCCTGACGCCGTGGCCGTTCTGGAGCGACGCTACGGACCTAGCGAGTTCAACGCCGCGCGCCGGCGCATGGCGCGCATTCCTGACGGCGGGACCCTGATCGCCAATCCGGTGACGGATGCGCCGGGGTTCCAGATCGGCAATGTCTTCGTCATGGCCGGCGTGCCGAAGATCATGGAGGCCATGCTGCAGGACGTGGTCCCGCGTCTGCGCACGGGGGCCGTGGTCCATGCCAGGACGATCCGGGTCGAAGGCGTCGGCGAGGGGGTCGTCGCCGAGGTTCTGAGGGCCGCCGCAGAGGCTCGTCCGGACCTGTCGTTCGGCAGCTATCCCTTCGGCTTGGGCGGCGACGGACCGGTCGGAACCCAGCTGGTGATCCGTGGTCGTGATGAAGCGAAAGTTGACCTTGCGGAACACGATCTTTCTCGCGAACTGTGTTATTTGGGAATTAATCTTGCCGTAACGTCATCGTCTCAGGTGTAGAATTGTGCGACAAAGTCGCCACGGTTTCGACGATTTGCGGTCCGAGAGGAGTCTCAGGCGCAACGCTTTCATGACACGAGCGCTGTGGCTGATAGCGTGGCGCCTCTCCCCGAAAAACGACCCGTTCACCAGTAAGAACGGGCGGACTTACATAGGTGAAACAGTATGATCCCCAGGAACACGGCTCGCATCGGCGGCCTTGCAGTCCTCATGGCCTCCGTGGCGGCCCCGGCCTTCGCCGGCTCCTTCTATCTTCAGGAGCAGTCGGTGCGCGGCGCCGGTCGCGCCTTCTCGGGCGAAGCCGCCGATCGCGGCACCGGCTCGATGTGGTGGAACCCCGCCGCCATCGCCCGCAGCGGGCGCGAGCTGTCGTTCGGCATGCACGCCATCCGCATCGACTCCGAAGTGAAGAACGCCGGCTCCTACGTCACCTATCCGGGCGGCGTGAACGTGCCGGTGCGCGACCCGCGCAACACCGAGGTGGATCCGATCGAAAGCGGCCTGGTGCCCAACTTCGCCTTCGCCACCCCGATCGGCGACCGCTTCGCCGTCGGCGTCTCGGTGGCCGCGCCCTACAACTTCACCACCAAATACGAGCCGGGTTCGTTCGCCCGCTATGACGCCCTGACCTCGGAACTGCGCTCGGGCGACGCCAGCCTGACCGTGGCCTATCAGGTCAACGACTGGCTGGACCTCGGCGCCGGCCTGAACGCCCAGTACGTCAAGGCCAAGCTGACCTCGGCCATGCCGTCGGTCTCGCCCCTGCTGCCGGACGGCTCGTCCTCGCTGGAAGGCGACGGATGGGATTTCGGATGGAACGTCGGCGCCCAGGTGCACAAGGGCGCGTGGGACTTTGGCCTGTCCTATCGCTCGGCCATCGAGCATGAACTGGACGGCGACGTGAACATCGTCCTGACCGGCCCCCTGGCGCCCAACAGCGTCTCGACCGGCGGCATGGCCAGCTTCAACACGCCGTGGTTCGCCTCGGCTTCGGTGCGCTACGCCGTCAACGACAAGCTGACCCTGAACGCCCAGGTCAACCGCATCGGCTGGTCCGAGTTCGACGCCATCAACGTCGAATATCCGAACGGCGGCGACTCCATCCATCAGAACTACAAGGACGTGACCACCGGCGCCATCGGCCTGGATTACGCCTACAGCGACAAGACCACCCTGCGCGCCGGCATCGGCTATGATCCGACCCCGACCCGCGACAGCCTGCGCACGGCCCGCATCCCCGACGCCGACCGTCTGCTGGTCTCGGTCGGCGCCTCGACCGAGGTGAACAAGGGCGTGACCTTCGACGCGGGTCTGACCTACATCGCCTTCAGCGACTCAGACATCTATGACGACCGCACCTTCTACGCCGGCACTCCGGCGGCGACGACGTCGCACCTGCGCGGCACGGCTGAGGGTTCGGCCCTGGTCGCCTCCCTGGGCGCGCGCTGGGCCTTCTGATCCCGGCCCCAGGCTGACATGGAAAGGGCGGCTCCCTTACGGGAGCCGCCCTTTTTCTTTGGCTTCGGACCAGACGATCCTAGGCGCTGTAGCCCTTGCCGCCGTTCGACGGGCGACGACGGGGGCGGCGCTTCATCTCGCCGACCGGCTTGGGCTCGGCCGAGGGGTTGGCGCGCGGCGACGACTTGGGACGTTCGCCCGCCATCGGATCATAGACGGCGGCCGGACGTTCGGCGTGGTGGGTGCGGTCGCGGCCGCCCTTGCGCTGGCGGTGCGGCTGACCGCCGCCCTCCGGCTTGACGCCGTCGCGACGCGGGTTGCGAGGACGATTGCGGCCTTCGCCGCCGCCGCGGCCTTCACGACCTTCGCGCTCGGGCAGGGTCGCCTTCTTGGCCACGCCCGCCGCCATGATCGAGGCGTCCAGCTGGGCCAGGGCCTTGTCGTTGCGGCGATCCACGGCCGGGATCTTCTGGCGCGTGACCTTCTCAATGTCCTTCAGCAGCTTCATCTCGTCGCCGGCGACGAAGCTGATGGCGGTGCCGTCCTTGCCCGCGCGGGCCGTACGGCCGATGCGGTGGACATAGGCTTCCGGCACATAGGGCAGTTCGAAGTTCACCACGTGGGTGACCTTGTCGACATCGATGCCGCGCGCGGCGATGTCGGTGGCGACCAGAACGCGCAGCTTGCCGTTCTTGAAGGCCTCAAGCGCGCGCTCGCGTTGGGGCTGGCTCTTGTTGCCGTGGATAGCGCCAGCCTCGACGCCGCCGGCTTCCAGATAGGCCGCGACCTTGTCGGCGCCGTGCTTGGTCTTGGTGAAGACCAAGCAGCGCGTATAGGCGGGATCGCTGAACAGTTCGGTCAGCAGGGCGCGCTTGCGGCCCTGTTCGATATGGATGACCGACTGCTTGATGCGCTCGACCGTGGTCGACTGCGGCGTGACCTGGACCTTGACCGGGTCCTTCAGCAGCTCGCCGGCCAGCTTGCCGATCTCCGACGGCATGGTGGCCGAGAAGAAGAGGTTCTGACGCTTGGCCGGGATGCGGCTGACGATCTGACGGATGGGCTTGATGAAGCCCAGGTCCAGCATCTGGTCGGCTTCGTCCAGGACGAAAATCTCGCAGGTCGACAGGTCCAGGGTCTTTTGCTGGATGTGGTCCAGCAGGCGGCCGGGGGCGGCCACCAGAACGTCCAGGCCCTGCTGCAGGGCACGTTCCTGGCCGCCGTACTTCACGCCGCCGAAGATGACGGCGACGCGGAAGCCCAGATGGGCGCCGTACTGCTTGAAGCTCTCGCCGATCTGGGTGGCCAGTTCGCGCGTCGGGCTCAGGATCAGCGCGCGCGTGGTGCGCGGGCGCGGCGGGATGCGGTTCTCGGCCAGGCGATGCAGGATCGGCAGGGCGAAGGCGGCCGTCTTGCCGGTGCCGGTCTGGGCGATGCCCAGCAGGTCCTTGCCGGCCATGACGTCGGGGATGGCCTTGGCCTGGATCGGCGTCGGCTTTTCATAGCCGGTCGAGGCCAGGGCCTGAAGGATGGCCTTGTTCAGGCCCATGGATTCAAAGGTGGTGTTGCTCACGGAGCGTCTTTCGCTTGCGGAGGCGCGGCATCCTTGATGCGTGCGGTCAGAAGGCTCCGCCTTCTCGACCCGACGCACGCTAGGAGAGACGCACCGCCAGTCCCGATAGAGCTTCGGAATGAAGCCGTCGGGGTGGATCGGGCGCCGCCCCGCGTGTCCGGACGACGTAATGACTCTGAGGTCTGGCCGGCTGCGTCTGCAATCAGGTCTTCGGGGAGGAAGGCCCACACGCGTTGCAGGAAACCGGATACCGCGATTGTGCGGTGCAGCGCAGATGGGCCTCAATAGCGGCCAAGTCAAGGCGGCGCGGGCGCGGCCTTGACTTTTTCAGGCTCAGGTATGGCCGTTCAGAGCTGCGTAGATCTGTTCGTAGCGCCCGTCGATCTCGGCGCGGCGCAAGGGTTTGACCCGCTCAACCAGGATCTCGCCGCGCGGGGTTTCGCCGCGTTCAATCAGGTCGATCACCTCGGCCGTATAGTCGGCCAAGGGCATGGAGGCGGGGTTTTCGGCGTGGCCGGGCATGAGGTCTGTGGCGACCGCCGGCGGCGCCAGTTCCAGCACCTCGACCGAGGCGCCAGCCAGTTGGGTGCGCAGCGACTGGGTCCAGGAATGGATGGCGGCCTTGGTGGCGTTGTAGGTCGGAGTGGCGGCCAAGGGGATGAAGGCGAGGCCGGAGGTGACGGTGATCACGGTCGAGGCCGGGCGGCGGCGCAGATGCGGCAGCAGGGCCATGGTCAGCCGGATCGGGCCCAGCAGGTTGGTGGCGATGGTGGTCTCGGCGGTCTCCAGCGAGAAGGGCTCGGCGGTCAGGTCCTCGGACTGCATGATCCCGGCGTTGTTGACGACGACGTTCAGGTCGGGGTGGTCCTGTACGATCTGGGCGGCGAAAGCGCGGATGGCGGCGGCGTCTTCCATGTCCAGCGTCGCCCAGGTCATGCCGGGGTTGGCGGCGGCGACGGCCTTCAGCGGCGCCTCACGGCGGCCGGTGATGATGATGTGGTTTCCGCGCGCGTGCAGGCTTTCGGCAAGGGCGCGGCCGATGCCGCTGCCGCCGCCGGTGATCAGGATGGTGTTGCCGGTGATCTTCATTTCAGGCTCCTTCGGCGTGCGTATTCACGCCGGGGCTCAACTATGGTCTATGCTCTCTTCTAGAAAGTAGGCACCAAAAACCGCCATACTTACCGGATGGGAAGATTTGGATATGACACACTACCCGCCCGCGAGAATTTCGTCGCCTCACAGCGATGAGCCGGTCGATCCGCGCGTTGAGGCTCTGGTCAGCGAGGTCATTGGGCGGGTGGCGGACAAGTGGACCATGCTGATCCTGGAGGTGCTGGAGCAGCACGGGGAGCAGCGCTTCACCCGCCTGGGCGAACGGGTCGGCGGCATCAGTCAGAAGATGTTGACCCAGACCCTGCGCCAGATGGAGCGCGACGGCCTGGTGGTGCGGACCGTGCATCCGGTCATCCCGCCGCGCGTCGAATACCGGCTGACCGATCTTGGCGTGACCCTGGCCGAAGCCTTCTGCGGGGTCTGGACCTGGGCGGAGAAGAACCTGGATCGTATCGAGGCGGCGAGGCTGGCCTTTGATGAGCGCAAGGCGGCGGGCTAGCCCAACAGGCCCACCGCCATATTGACCGCCAGGGCCAGGATCACCGTGTTGAACAGGAAGGTGACCAGGCTGTGCAGGGTGGCGATGCGGCGCAGCTTCTGGCTGCTGATCTGGATGTCGGCGGTCTGGTTGGCGACGCCGATGATCAGGGCGAAGTGCAGAAAATCCCAATAGTCGGCGTTATCCCCGCCGGGAAAGATCAGGCCCTTGCGGTCGCCCTTGCCGCTTTCCGCAGGAGCGTAGAACTCGTGGGCGTAGTGCAGGGCGAAGATGACATGGACGAACAGCCAGGACAGGGCGATGACCACGATCGAGAAAAGGGCTGACCCTGCCGACGGCTTGCCGCCGTCGGCCGCTTCCATGACGATGATGAAGACGCTGGCGGCCGCCGCCAGCAGGCTTAGGGGCAGGACCGCGCCGCCGGCCTGATCCAGTTCGGCGGCGCGCTTGCGAATGGCCTCGACCGAGCGGGCGCGCATCAGTCGCGCGAAGGTCAGGGCCAGAAAGGCGGCGGCGCCCGCGCCCCATCCCGCCGCGATCCGCGTCGGCCAGTCCCGGACGCCGGGCGTCAGGGCGATGACCGCGCCCAGCACCCCCAGCCCCAGCCACAGGGCGGCGTGCAGACGGAACAGGCGGACGACCCAGGTCATGGACGGATGATTGCGCGGTTCTTCGGCCGGGGCCAGAGGCCTGAACGAATCCGCGCCGCACCCGTTGAAGCCGGCTGGAGGACCGGATCATGGCCGCGCGACCGACCTGGCAGGGGCATTTGAAGCTGTCGCTGGTGACCTGTCCCGTCGCCCTCTACACGGCGACCAGCAGCGCCGCCGACGTGCGCTTTCACCTGATCAACCCGGCGACCAACAACCGCATCCGCATGGTGACGACCGATCCCGACACCGGACCGGTCGAGCGATCCGATCTGGTCAAGGGCTACGAGGTGTCGAAGGACGAGTACGTCCTGTTCGACGACACCGACTTCGACAAGGTGAGGCTGGAAAGCACCAAGACCATTTCCATCGACCAGTTCGTCGACGAGAGCGACATCGACCGTCTCTATTGGGACGACCCCTTCTATGTGGTGCCGGAAAAGGGCGTGGGGGTTGAAGCCTTCGCCGTGATCCGCGAGGCGATGAAGACTGCGGGCAAGATCGCTCTGGGCCAGCTGGTGCTGCGCGGCAAGGAGCGGCAACTGGCGCTGGAGGTCCACGGCAAGGGGCTGGTCGCCTACACCTTGCGCGCCCACGACGAGGTGAAAAACGCCGACGACTTCTTCGACGACATCCCGGAGGCGAAGGCCGACCCCGACATGGTGGAGATCGCCGCCCGGATCATCGGCCAGAAGGAGGCGGCGTTTGATCCGACCCGCTTCCATGATCGCTACGACGAAGCCCTGCGCGAGATGATCGCGGCCAAGCAGAAGGGTGGAAAGGGCGTGGTCTCGGCCCCCGAGCCGGACGACACCAATGTCATCGACCTGATGGCGGCGCTAAAAGCGAGTTTGAAGGGGGTGGCCTCCAAGGCGGCTCCGGCCAAGCCTGCCGCCAGGAAGGCCGCGCCGAAAAAGAAGACCGGCTGACTAGCGTTTCTTGCCCAGTTCGGCGGCGATGTCCTTGGTCATGCGGCCGACTTTGCGGTGGGCGGTGACGATCTGGTCGCGGGTCACGCCCCAGCGCTTCATCCAGTATTCGACGGCCTGACGTTCGGACAGGTCCAGCCGGTCCTTGTCGATGAAGCCGCGCTTGTCCTTGAGGCCCGCCATGAGGGTGTTCCTTGATCGCAAAGATCAAGCCTAGCACCAAAGCGGCGAAGCGGCCCCTCCTTCGGATGAAGAAGAGGCCGGTCTCTTGAACTAGCAGCGGGCGGGAGCCGCCGTCGCCTCGCGGGCCTCGCGCCGGACCAGCAGCAGGACCAGGACCAGGCCCGAGGCCGCCATCGCCGCCCCGGCCAGGGCCACGGCCGGATAGCCGAGGTTGAGGCCGATGACCGCTCCGCCCAGGGCCGCGCCGATAGCGTTGCCCAGGTTGAAGGCGCCGATGTTCATGGCCGAGGCCAGGTTGGGCGCGTCGGCGGCGGCCGTCATGACCCGCATCTGCAGCGGCGGCACCAGGGCGAAGCTGGCCACGCCCCACAGGAAGATGACCACGGCGGCGGGCGCTTGCCAGGGCATGACGACGGCGAACAGGACCAGCAGGGCGGCGAGGGCGCCCAGGGTGACGATCAGGGTGCGATCCACCGAGCGGTCGGCGAAGCGGCCGCCCAGCCAGTTCCCTACCGTCAGGCCGACGCCATAGACGACCAGCATGGCGGTGACGAAGGCGCTGGAGGCCAGGGTCTGCTCCTTCAGAATCGGCGCGATATAGGTGAAGACGGTGAACATGGCGCTGGAGCCGATCACGGTCAGGGCCAGGGCGGCCAGTACGGGGCCGCGTTTCAGCACCGCCAGTTCGGCCTTCATGGCGCCGCCGTCGGCCGAGGCCTCGACCCGGCCATGCGGCAGGGTCAGACGCAGGGCGATCATGGCCAGGGCGCCGAGACCGGCGATGCCCCAGAAGGAGGCGCGCCAGCCCAGGGTCTCGCCGGCCCAGGCGGCCAGGGGCACGCCGGTGATGTTGGCTATGGTCAGACCCATGAACATGGCCGCCACCGCGGCCGCCCGCCGGTTCGGCGCCACCACGCTGGCCGCGACGATGGAGCCGACGCCGAAGAAGGCGCCGTGGTTGAACGAGGTCACGACCCGCGCCGCCATCAGGCTCCAGTATTCGGGGGCCATGGCCGACAGCAGGTTGCCCAGGGTGAAGATTCCCATCAGGCCGATCAGCAGGGTTCGGCGCGGCACGCGGCCGGTGGTCAGGGTCATCAGCGGCGCGCCGATCAGGACCCCGAAGGCATAGGCGCTGACCAGCAGGCCCGCCGCCGGAATGGAGACGCCCAGGTCGCCGGCGATGACGGGCAGCATTCCCATGGGGGCGAACTCGGTCACGCCGATGCCGAAGGCGCCGACCGCCAGCGCGAGAAGGGGAGGATTGAGTTTCATAAGAGGGGAGGCCTGTCCTGTTTCGAGCGGACAGGTGGCGCGAGCGAGGTGCAGGGAGTAGGGCTGGGTGAGGTCAAACATCTTTGCTCTGGAGGCACGAATGGCCGACATCGAGGTCAATCGCGCAGGCGAGCTGGCGGTATTCGAGGCGGCGGCGCGAGCGGGTAGCTTCTCCGGCGCGGCGCGCGCGTTGAAGCTGACGCCCTCGGCGGTCAGTCGCACGGTGGCGCGGACCGAGGCCCGGTTGGGCGTGCGGCTGGTGATCCGCACCACGCGCAGCCTGACCCTGACGGCGGAGGGCGAGGCCTATCTGCAGGCGGCGCGACGCATCCTGACCGATCTGGACGATGCCGAGCAGGCCATCGCCGACCAGGGCGCGCCGCGCGGGCGGTTGCGGGTCAGCGTGTCCCAGTCGCACGGGCGACTGCACGTCGTGCCTCTGCTGGGCGACTTCACCGCGCGCTATCCGCACATCCTAGTCGACATCAACCTGACCGATGCGGTGGTCGACATCGCCGCCGGGCAGGCGGACGTCGGCGTCCGTTCGGGCCCCTTGGAAGACAGCGGCCTGACGGCGAAGAAGATCAGCCAGACACGGCGGGTCATCGTGGCCTCGCCCACCTATCTGGCCCGTCGGGGAACGCCGGTCGTCCCCGAGGACCTGCACGCCCACAACTGCCTGAATTTCAACTTTCGCCGCGCCGAGCCGATCTGGCCGTTCGTGCGCGACGGGCATGAATTCCGCCTGACGGTGCGGGGAAGCTTAGAGGCCAACAATGGTGAAACCCTGGGCCAGCTTGCGGCTGACGGGGTGGGGATCACCCGGGTCGGCGCCTTCAGCGTGGCGGATGACATCGCCGCCGGTCGGCTGATCCCCCTGCTGGAGGACTTCAATCCCGGCGATGTGGAGAACACCCACGCCGTCTTCATCGGCGGGCCCAACACCCCGGCGCGGGTGCGGGTCTTCGTCGACTTCCTGGCCGAGCGTCTGCAGGCCTAGCCGAGCCTCCGCAGTGCGGGTTTCAGCGACGCCGCCGAGGCGCGGAACTCCGCCCACGGATCGGGCGCTTGCAACAAATCGACGGCCGACGACAGGTTGAAGGCCTTCGGGTCGAGCCCCGGCTTCACCTGATTCCAGGACAGGGGGCAGGCGATCCCGCCCCCGGGCCGGGCGCGGGGCGACCAGGGGGCGACGGCGGTGGCGGTGCGGCCGTTGCGCAGATAGTCGAGGAATATCTTCCCGCCCCGCGCCTTCTTGGCCAGGGTGGTGGTGAACCGGTCGGGATGGTCGGCCTTCATCGCCTCGGACAGGGTCTTGGCGAAGGCCTTGGCGGCGTCCCAGTCGATGCGGCTGCGAGCGTCGGCCCTGATCGGGACCACGACGTGCAGGCCCTTGCCGCCGGTGGTCTTGACGAAGGGCGTCAGGCCCAGGGCCTCGAGGCGGGGTTTCAGCAGGTTGGCGGCGACGACGACGGCGTCGAAGTCGAGGCCCTCGTCGGGATCGAGATCGAAGCTGATCTGATCCGGCGTTTCGGGATCGCCGGGCTTGCAGCCCCAGGGATGCAGTTCCAGTCCGCCCGACTGACCCACGGCGATCAGGCCGCTTAGGTCGGTGACGGCGAGGTAGGGTTTGCCTTCGCCGACGTCGATCGCCGTCAGGCCCGGATGTCGGCCCGCCAGGGCGTGGCGCTGGAAGAAGCGTTCGCCTTCGATGCCGTCTGGGGCGCGGATGATGGAGACTGGCCGGTCAAGCACATGGGGCAGAAGGCGCTCGGCCACGGCCTCGTAATAGGCGATCAGATCGGCCTTGCTGACGGCGGCGTGGTCGCTGGTCGCGGGCCACAGAATCTTGTCGGGGTGGGAGATGCTCACGCCTGCGACGGTCAGCTTGCCGGCTTTGGCGGCGGGCGGTTGGGGCGGGGTGGTCACATCGGCGGGGGCCTTGTCTTCGCGCAGGCCCTTGAAGGCGGCCTGGCGCAGGAGGCCATCCTTGGAATAGCCGGCGTGTTCGATCTCGGCGACGAGGACGGGGGCGACCCAGTGCAACTGATCCTCCGCCTCGGGTGGGACGACGAAGGGCGAGCGCTCGGCGGCGGCGGCTTTCAGCGCGGGCAGAAGGGTCTTGGTCAAGGCGGCGGAATAGCCCGTGCCGACGCGGCCCAGGTAGCGCAGGCCGCCCTTCGCCTTCACCCCGACCAGCAGGGATCGAAAGCGGCTTCCGTTCTCGGAGGACCAGCCGCCGATCACCACCTCGTCGCGCCCCCGGCATTTGGATTTGACCCAGGTCGCCGAGCGGCCGGCGCGATAGGGGGCGTCCAGCTTCTTGGAGATGACGCCCTCCAGCCCCATGCGGCAGGCGCTTTCCAGAACGGCCTGGCCTTTGGCGACGAAATGGTCGGCGTAGCGCAGACGCGCTCCATGAGATTTCGTCACGCGGTCGCACCAGGCCTGCAGCCGCGCCTTGCGGTGCGACAGCGGCAGTCGGCGCAGGTCTTCGGCCCCGTCGAACAGCAGGTCGAAGGCGAAGTAGACCAGACGGCCCGTGTCGCCCTCGGCGATGGCGGTTTGCAGCGCCGAGAAGTCCGGCATGGCGTCCTCATCCAGGGCGCACAGTTCGCCATCGACCACGGCGTCGGGCCAATGGGCGGCGTCGTCGGCCAGTTCGGGAAATCGGTCGGTCCAGTCCAGGCCCTTGCGAGTGCGCAGGGACGCTTGCCCGCCGCCGGTCGCGACCTGAATCCGATAGCCGTCGAACTTGATTTCATGCACCCAGCCGGGCGTCGAAAGCGGACGTTCGGCGACCTGACACAACTGGATCGGCACGAAGGCGCGGGGCTTGGCGAGCGGTTTGGGAGCGACGGCGGGCTTGGGCGGCGTCTTGCGGGCGGCGGGTTTGGACGATGTCCATTCGGTATGACCTTCGGCGATCTCGGCCAGGCTGCGCCCGCTGACCACCGAGGCGTCGATCTCGGCCAGGGCGTTGCCTTCGCCCTCGACGGCGTAGGCGTCCTTCTCCTTGAGCAACAGCCAGTTCGGGCGCTTGGAGGGTTTGCCGCGATCCGACTTCAGCCGGATCAGGGCCCAGCCGCCCTTCAGCCGCTCGCCGTCGAGGGTCAGCTTGATCACGCCCTTGGCGAAGGCCGCGTCCAGGTCGGGGTCCTGGGGCGTCCATTCGCCGACGTCCCAAAGTTGCACCGTGCCCGCGCCGTAGTTCCCGGCCGGGATAGTCCCCTCGAAGCCGCCGTAGTCGAGCGGATGGTCCTCGACCTCGACCGCCAGCCGCTTGATGGCGGGGTCGCGCGACGGGGCCTTGGTCACGGCCCAGGACTTGAGCACCCCGTCGTGCTCGATGCGGAAGTCGTAGTGCAGGTGCGAGGCGGCGTGGCGCTGGATCAGATAGCGCAGGCCGGTCTGGCGGGCTTTCGCCTTGCGGCCCTTCGGCTCCGGCGTGACGCCGAAGTTCCGCTTGGCCTGATAGGTGTCGAGCTCGCCGCGCGCGGTCATCCGGTGGGAACGCAGAGGGGCGGCGAAGGCTTCATCGACCCACGCCGCCCGCTCGTCAGTGCATGGCCTCGCCGTGCTGGCTGTAGTCGAGGCCCTCGATCTCGGCCTCCTTCTCGACGCGCAGGCCGACGGTGTATTTGCAGATCATCAGGACGACGAAGGTGCCGACGGCGCTCCAGACCATGGCGCCGCCCAGGCCGATGGCCTGTTTCCAGACCGTGGCGCCTTCGGCGAGAGGGTTGATGGCGGCGTTGGCGAAGACCCCGGTCAACAGTGCGCCCGCGATCCCCGCGACGCCGTGCACGCCGAAGGCGTCGAGGCTGTCGTCGTACTTGAGCTTATGTTTCAGCCAGACCGCGCCGACATAGGCGACCGGACCCGAGATAAGACCGATCAGGAAGGCGCCTTTCGGGTCCACGAAACCGGCGGCCGGGGTGATGGCGACCAGGCCGGCGACCACGCCGGTCAGGAGGCCCAGAAGGGTCGGCTTCTTCTTCAGCGTCCACTCGACCGCGATCCAGCCGACGGCGCCGGCGGCGGGGGCCAGCAGGGTATTGAAGACGGCGACGGCGGCGATCTCATTGGCCCCCGCGGCCGACCCGCCGTTGAAGCCCATCCAGCCGACGAAGAGCAGGCCGGTGCCGATGGCGGTGAAGGCCAGGTTGTGCGGGGCCATGTTGTCGCGACCCCAGCCGTGGCGCGGGCCGAGCACGATGGCGCAGACCAGACCGGCCACGCCCGCATTGACGTGGACCACGGCGCCCCCGGCGAAGTCGAGCACGCCCAGCTCGCCCATCCAGCCGCCGCCCCAGACCTGATGGCAGATCGGCGCATAGACGATCAGGTGCCACAGGGTGAAGAAGAGCACGCTGGCCGAGAACTTGATCCGCTCGGCGAAGGCGCCCGCGATCAGGGCCGGGGTGATGATGGCGAAGGTCAGCTGGTAGCTGATCCACAGGAACTCGGGCAGGCCGGGGGTCAGGGCGTGGGCGGTCTTCACCCCCACGCCGTTGAGGAAGAGGGCCTGAAGACTGCCGATGAAGCCGTTGGCGGGGCCGTCGACGGTGCCGAAGGACAGGGTGTAGCCGGCGACGAACCACAGGACGGTGACGATGGCCATGGCGGCCGTCGAATGGGCGATGGTGGCGATCAGGTTCTTCTTGCGCACCATGCCGCCGTAGAAGAGGGCCAGACCCGGCAGGGTCATCATCAGCACCAGGGCCGTCGAGGTCAGGATCCAGGCCGTGCCGGGACCGTCCAGCGCCAGCGGGACCTGATGCGCCAGCAGATCGGGCGGCGCGGCGGCGAAGGCGGGCGCTGAAAGCGCAACGGCGAAAAGGCCGCAACAGAATGCTGCGGCCCTGGAAATCGTCGGTGATGTCATGAAGGTCTCGGGGAGAAGACGCAGGTGAAAAGGGAAGGCGACGTCAGGCCGGTTGGGCCAGCCTGACGTCGGTCTCGGCGGCCTCGGCGGCGAGGACGGTTTTGGGGACGATGCGGACGAAGCGCGGCGCGAAGCTCGACCAGTCGGCCAGGATGCGTCGGGCCAGGGGCGAGGCGGTGGCGCTGGCATGGGCTTCGATCAGGGCCTTCAACCGAGCCTCGGCGTCGGCGTCGATGCGGCCGATGCCGGCCAGATCGCCGTTCAGAGCCTGGGCCGCGCGGCCGTCGACGTCGAGCACGAACAGCTCGCCGCCGCTCATGCCTGCCGCCAGGTTCCAGCCGACGGCGCCGAGGACGACGACGCGGCCGCCGGTCATGTACTCGCAGCCGTGCGCCCCCAGACCCTCGACCACGGCCTCGGCGCCGGAGTTGCGGACGGCGAAGCGTTCGCCCGCCGCCCCCGCCACGAACAGACGGCCCGAGGTGGCCCCATAGAGGGTGGTGTTGCCGCAGATCTGCTGCTCGGCCCGCCACTCATGGGGACGGACGTGGATGTCGGCGCCCGACAGACCCTTGCCGACGTAGTCGTTGACCTCGCCGGTGACGTCGAGGATCAGGCCGCGCGCGCCAAAGGCGCCGAAGCTCTGACCGGCGATGCCTTCCAGCTTCAGCTTCAGGCGACCTTGCGGCCCCTCAGGCCCGAATTTGCGGACGATGGCCGAAGAGACCCCGGCGCCGGCGGTGCGCTGGGTGTTGTTCAGCGGATAGGACAGCTCCAGCGTCTGGCCGCGCTCGAGGAAGGGAGCGGCGTCCTTCAGCACCTGGGCGTCCAGGCTCTCGGGGACGGGCTTGCGCACCTTGTCGGCCCAGCGGCCGGGCCGGTCGACGTCGACCTTCATCAGCAGGGGGTTGAGGTCCAGGTCGTCCAGATGCGACCCGCCCCGCCGGGTCTGACGCAGCAGGTCGGTGCGGCCGACAATTTCATCAATGGTGCGGGCGCCGATGGAGGCCAGAATCTCGCGAACCTCCTCGGCGATGAAGGTGAAGAGGTTGACCACCTTCTCCGGCGTGCCGGTGAACTTGGCGCGCAGGCGCTCGTCCTGCGAACAGACGCCGACCGGGCAGGTGTTTGAGTGGCACTGACGCACCATCAGACAGCCCATGGCGATCAGGCCCGAGGTGCCGATGCCGTATTCCTCGGCTCCCAGCAGGGCGGCCAGAACCACGTCGCGGCCGGTGCGGATGCCGCCGTCGGCGCGCAGACTGACGGACGAGCGCAGGTGGTTCAGGCTGAGAACCTGATGCGCCTCGGCCAGACCGATCTCCCACGGCATCCCCGCGTGCTTGACCGAGGTCTGGGGCGAAGCGCCCGTGCCGCCGTTGTGGCCGGCGATCAGGATGGCGTCGGCCTTGGCCTTGGCCACGCCCGAGGCAATGGCGCCGATACCGGTGGCCGAGACCAGTTTGACCGTGACCTTGGCGTCGGGATTGATCGCCTTCAGGTCGTAGATCAGCTGGGCCAGATCCTCGATCGAATAGATGTCGTGGTGCGGCGGCGGGCTGATCAGGGTCGTGCCGGGAACGGCGTGGCGCATCCGGCCAATGAACTCGGTGACCTTGAAGCCGGGCAGCTGGCCGCCCTCGCCGGGCTTGGCGCCTTGGGCCACCTTGATCTCGATCTCGCGGCACTGGTTCAGGTATTCGGCGGTGACGCCGAAGCGGCCCGAGGCCACCTGCTTGACCGCCGAGTTGGCGTTGTCGCCGTTCGGACGCGGCACATAGCGGGCCGGGTCCTCGCCGCCCTCGCCGGACACGGCGCGCGCGCCCATCCGGTTCATGGCGATGTTCAGGGTTTCGTGCGCTTCAGGGCTGAGGGCGCCCAGCGACATGGCCTGGGACAGGAAGCGGCGGCGAATGTCCGAGACGCTTTCGACCTCGTGCAGCTGGACCGGGGTCAGGCCATCCTTGAAGTCGAGCAGGTCGCGCAGGGCCAGGTCCGGCTGCTCGCGGACGGCGGCTGAGTATTGCTTGAAGCGCTTGTAGTCGCCGCGGTTCACCGCGTCCTGCAGCAGGTGGATCGTCTTCGCGTCATGGGCGTGGGCCTCGCCGCCCGCACGGATGCGGAAGAAGCCGCCCATGGACGGCGACGGGACCGCCGCGCCGAAGGCTGCAGCGTGACGCTTGAGCGCCGCCTGCTCCAGACCGGCCAGACCGATGCCCGAGATGCGCGACGGGGCGCCGGGGAAGAACTCGGCAGCCAGAGCCCGCGACAGGCCCAGAACCTCGAATTCGCAGCCACCGCGATAGGCGGAGATGATGCTGATGCCCTTGCGCGCCAGCACCTTGAGCAGGCCGGCCTCTATGCCGTGCTTGTAGTTGAGGCAGGCGTCGTGGAGCGTCAGGCCCGGATAGGCGCCGCGGTCCAGGCGCTCCTGGAACAGCTCCTGCGCCAGCCACGGATTGACGGCCGTGGCGCCGACCCCGACCAGAACGGCGAAGGCGTGGGGGTCCAGGGTCTCGGCCGAACGCACCACCAGCGAGCAATAGGTGCGCAGGCCCGCGGCGATCAGGCGGCCGTGGGTGCCGGCGGTGGCCAGGATCATCGGCGCGGCCAGACGCTCGGCTGAGGCGTGCTCGTCGGTCAGGACGATCAGGGTGGCGCCGTCGCGGGCGGCGGCCTCGGCCTCGTCGCGGATGCGGTCCAGGGCCTGACGCAGGCCCGCGCCAGGGCGGTCATCTTCGGCGGGCAGCGGATAGGTGCAGTCGATCACCGTGGTCGAGCCGTCTGCGACGACGCCCAGCAGGCGCTGATACATGCCGGTGGTCAGGACCGGGCTGTCCAGCACGAAGACCTCGGTCTGGGCCTCGTCCTGGGCCAGGATGTTGCCCAGGTTCTTGAAGCGGGTCTTCAGGCTCATGGCCCCGGCTTCGCGCAGGGGGTCGATGGGCGGGTTGGTGACTTGCGAGAAGTTCTGGCGGAAGTAGTGGGCCAGCGGGCGCGGCAGGCTGGACAGGACGGCGGGCGGGGCGTCGTCGCCCATCGATCCCACCGCCTCCTTACCGTCGCGGACCAGAGCGTCCAGCAGCAGGTCCAGATCTTCGCGGCTGAAACCGGCGGCGATCTGGCGACGGATCAGGGCCTCGCCGACGGCGGCGCGCGGTTCGGGTCCGGGGCCGATGATGGGCTCCAGATCGACCATGTTGTCCAGCCAGTCCGAATAGGGCTGGGCGGCGGCCAGGGCGTCGACGGCCTCGTGTTCATCGTAGAGGCGGCCGTGCTTCAGGTCGACGGCGATCAGCTTGCCGGGGCCGATGTGCAGGCGGCGCTTGATGCGGCCCTCGGGCAGGGGGACCAGGCCGGCCTCCGACCCGGCCAGCAGCAGGCCGTCCACGGTTTCCACGGCCCGCAGGGGACGCAGGCCGTTGCGGTCCTTGCCGGCCACGACCCAGCGGCCGTCGACGGCGCAGAGGGCGGCGGGGCCGTCCCACGGCTCCATGACCGCGTTGCAGTAGGCGTAGAGGGCGCGGTGCTCGGGCTTCATCACCACGTCGTCCGAGGACCAGGCCTCGGGCACCAGCAGGGCCTTGGCCAGGGGGGCGGGACGCCCGGCGCGGACCAGAACCTCGAAGACATTGTCCAGGGCCGCCGAGTCCGAGCCGCCCGGCTGGACCACCGGCTTGACCTCATGGTCGCGGTCGCCGAAGGCCGAGGCCGCCATGCGGATCTCGTGGGCGCGCATCCAGTTCAGGTTGCCCTGAAGCGTATTGATCTCGCCGTTGTGGGCCAGCATGCGGAAGGGCTGGGCCAGCTTCCATTCGGGGAAGGTGTTGGTCGAATAGCGCTGGTGGAAGACGGCGTAGCCGGCCTCGACCGTGGGGTCGTTCAGGTCGTGATACAGCTGCCCCAGCAGCTCGGCGCGGACCATGCCCTTGTAGACGATCGAGCGGGCCGACAGGGAGCACAGGTAGAAGCCGTTCAGGCCCGAGGCCTGCACCGCCTTTTCGATGCGGCGGCGACAGAGGAAGAGCTCGCGCTCCAGTTCCTCGATCTCCATGCCTTCCGGGGCGGCGAGCATGATCTGTTCGATCTCGGGCCGGGTGGCGTCGGCGCGCACGCCGACGACCGACAGGTCCAGCGGGGTCTGGCGCCAGCCGTAGATGTAGAAACCCGATCGGATGGCCTCGGCCTCGACGATGGCGCGGGCGTGGTCCTGGGCGCCCAGGTCGGTGCGCGGCAGGAAGACCTGGCCCACGGCGATGGGGCCGGGACGCAGGGTCTGGCCGACGGCGCGCACCTGGGCCGCGAAGAAGGCCTGGGGCAGTTCGATCATGACGCCGGCGCCGTCGCCCGACAGGCCGTCGGCGTCGACCGCGCCGCGGTGGGCCACGGCCTTCAGCGACTTGATGGCCATCTCGACGATTTCGCGGCGCGGCTTGCCGTCGATGGCGCAGACCAGACCCACGCCGCAGGCGTCGCGTTCCGATGCCGGGTCATAGGCGCCGCCCTCGATCAGGCGGGCGCGGTTCTCTTCGTACTGGGCCAGCCAGTTCTGTTGCGATGCGTCGGTCATGCCGCAGCTTCCTCGGTACGCGCGCGCAGGTAGCGGTCGATTTCGGCCGCGGCGTCCTGGCCGTCGCGCACGGCCCAGACGACGAGGGAGGCGCCGCGCACGGCGTCCCCGGCGGCGAACACGCCGGGCAGGGTGGTGGCGAACCCGCCGCGCGCCACCTGCAGGGTGTTCCATTTGGTCAGGCCGAGGTTGGCGTCCAGCTGTTCCGCGAAGGCCTCGGGCTCGAAGCCCAAAGCCTCGATCACCAGGTCGGCGGGCAGGTCGAAGTCCGAGCCGGCCACCGGGGCGATGTCGCGACGCTGGCCGGGAGCGGCTTCCGTCAGGGCCATGCGCTGGGCGCGGACGGCGGTGACGGCCTCGCCTTTCGACATCAGGGCCTTGGGCGCGCCCAGCCATTCGAAACGGACGCCTTCCTCCTCGGCGTTCTGCACCTCGCGGGCCGAGCCGGGCATGTTCTCGCGGTCGCGGCGATAGAGGCATACGACGCTGTTCGCGCCCTGACGGACGGCGGTGCGGACGCAGTCCATGGCCGTGTCGCCGCCGCCGACGACGACCACGTCGCGACCCGCCGCGTGGGGTGCTGAGGCGTCGGCGGCGTCGCCGCAATCGACGCGGTTCTGGGCGATCAGGAAGTCGAGGGCGGCGACGGTGTCATTCGGACCGCGACCGGGCACGGCCAGGGTGCGGGCCTGATAGACGCCCATGGCCAGCAGGACGGCGTCATGGCGCGACCGCAACTCGTCCATCGAAATGTCGGTTCCGACCGAGGTGTTGAGCACGAACTCGACCCCGCCCTCGACCAGGCGGTCGATGCGGCGCTGGACGATGCGCTTCTCCAGCTTGAAGCCGGGGATGCCGTAGGTCAGCAGGCCGCCGGCGCGGTCGTGGCGGTCATAGACGACGACAGCGTAGCCTTCGCTGCGCAGGCGGTCGGCGGCGGCCAGACCGGCGGGGCCGGAGCCGACGATGGCGACGCTCTGGCCGCGCTCGACCAGGGGGCGGATGGGCTCGACCCAGCCGTTGTCGAAGGCGGCGTCGGCGATCCAGGCCTCGACCGAGCCGATGGTCACGCCGTCCCAGCCGGATTGCTGCAGGGTGCAGGCGCCCTCGCACAGGCGGTCCTGCGGACAGATGCGGCCGCAGATTTCCGGCATGGTCGAGGTGGCCGAGGCGATGCGCCAGGCCTCGCGCAGGTCGCCGTCGGCGGACAGGGCCAGCCAGTCGGGGATGTTGTTCTGCAGCGGGCAGGCGTTCTGGCAGAAGGGCACGCCGCAGTCGGTGCAGCGCGACGCCTGGGCCGCGCCGCCGTCGGCGGTCGGTTTGAGCGTGATCTCCGTGAAGGCGCGTACGCGCAGATCAGCGGGCTGTTTTTCCAGCCGACGCTGCTCGATCAGAAAACCACCAGGGTTGGAACGGCCACCTTTTTGCATCTGCTCATTAAGCGAATCCTGCGGCTGATGCGCAAATATTTTCCGAAGTGAAGCTGAAATTTTATATGAATAGGCATTAACGTGCTTTCGAATCTAAATTCGAGGAATTTATCACCGGGCTGCGGTGTGCGACGCAGCACGTTTTCGCGGGTGCGGACGCGATGGGCGCGGCCCCTGCGGGCATCGCCCTGGGAAAATGCTGGTTTCAGGCGGCCTTGCGTCATCCCAGGGAGGGCTGTGGCGCTCTCCAGGGGGCGAAGGCTCAGGGTCGGGTCTGACCCTGACCGCGCACGACGTACTTGTAGGTGGTCAGCTGTTCAGCGCCGACGGGGCCGCGCGCGTGCAGCTTGGAGGTCGAGATGCCGATTTCGCCGCCGAAGCCGAACTCGCCGCCGTCGGCGAACTGGGTCGAGGCGTTGATCAGGACGATGGCGCTGTCGACCCCGTTGGCGAAGCGTTCGGCGGCCTCGGGGTTGGTGGTGATGATGGCCTCGGTGTGGCCCGAGCCGTAGCGGCGGATGTGATCCACGGCGCCCATCACTCCGTCCACGACCCGCACCGACAGGACGGGGGCCAGGTATTCGGTGGTCCAGTCGGCCTCGACCGCCTCGGTCGCTGCGGGGACCAGGGCGCGGGTCTCGGCGTCGCCGCGCAGTTCGCAACCGGCAGCCATCAGGTCAGCGGCGACGGCGGGCAAAAGGCGTTCGGCGGCGGCGCGATCGATCAGCAGGGTCTCGGTGGCGCCGCAGACCGAGACGCGGCGCATCTTGGCGTTGACGGCGACGCGGCGGGCGACCTCAAGGTCGGCGGCGGCGTCCAGATAGGTGTGGCAGAGGCCTTCCAGGTGGCCCAGCACAGGCGCTTTCGCCTCGGCCTGAACGCGGGCGACCAGGCTCTTGCCGCCGCGCGGGATGATCAGGTCGATGGCGCCGTCGAGGCCCGACAGGATGGCGCCCACGGCTTCGCGGTCAGGGACGGGAACCAGCTGGATGGTGTCGGCGGGCAGGCCGGCCTCGGTCACGGCGCGGGCCACCACGGCGGCGATGGCGCGCGAGGATTCCAGGCAGTCCGAACCGCAGCGCAGGATGGCGGCGTTGCCCGAGCGGATGCAGAGGGCGGCGGCGTCGGCGGTGACGTTGGGCCGGCTCTCGTAGATGACGCCCAGCACGCCGAGCGGGGTGCGGACGCGGGCGATGTCCAGGCCGTTGGCGGGGGTCCAGCGGGCCATCTCGGCGCCGACGGGGTCGGGCTGGGCGGCGATGGTCTCGACGGCGACGGCCATGCCCTCGACGCGGGCGGGGGTCAGGGCCAGGCGGTCGATCAGGGCTTCGGATAGGCCGGAGGCGCGGGCGTTGTCGATGTCGCGGGCGTTGGCGGCCAGAATCTCGGCCTCGGCGGCGCGCAGACCCTTGGCGAGGCGGGTCAGGGCGTCGGTGCGGGCCTCTGGCGTGGTGGCGCGAAGGGAGTCAGCGGCGACGCGGGCGCGGCGGCCCATGTCCAACATGAGGGCGCTTACGTCGGTCATAGGGTCTCCAGCACCAAGTCGTCGCGGTGGATCACGACCGAGGGGCCGCGGTAGCCGATCAGGGTCTCGATCTCATCCGAATGGCGGCCCCGGATCAGGGCGATTTCATCGGCGGGATAGGCGGCCAGGCCGACGCCGACGACGGCGCCGGACGGATCGAGCAGGCGCAGACTGTCGCCCTTTTCGAACTCGCCGCTGACGGTGACGATGCCCGAGGGCAGCAGGCTCTTGCCGGATTTCAGGGCGCACACGGCGCCCTCGTCCAGGGTCAACGAACCGCCGGGGGCCATGCTGCCGGCGATCCACTGCTTCCACGCGGCCAGGGGCGTGGCCGGGGCGGTGATCAGGGTGGCGCGGGCGCCTTCGGCCACGGCCTTCAGCGGATGCAGGGTCAGACCCGAGGCGATGACGGTGGCGCAGCCGGCGGAGCGGGCGATCTGGGCGGCCGCCAGCTTGGTGGCCATGCCGCCGGTGCCGACCCCGGCCTCGGCGTTGGCGCCGCTCGCCATGCCGAGAATGTCGGGGCCGAGGCTCTCTACCAGGGCCAGATGGCGGGCGTCGGGATCGCGGCGCGGGTCGGCGGTGTAGAGGCCGTCTACGTCGGACAGCAGGATCAGCAGGTCGCCGCGCGCCAGTTGTGCGGCGCGCGCAGCCAGCCGGTCGTTGTCGCCGTAGCGGATTTCCTCGGTGGCGACGGTGTCGTTCTCGTTGACCACAGGGACGACGCCGTGGGCCAGCAGGGCCTCGACCGTGGCGCGGGCGTTGAGCCAGCGACGGCGGCGCTCGGTGTCGTCGCGGGTCAGGAGGACCTGGGCGGTGATCAGGCCATGGGGGGCCAGGGCCTCTTCCCAGGCGTGCATCAGCAGGGTCTGGCCGACGGCGGCGGCGGCCTGCTTGTCCTGCAGCCGGCCGGGCGAGGTCTTCAGCCGTCCGCGCCCCAGGGCCACGGCGCCGGAGGAGACGACGATGACCTCGCGACCCTGCTGGCGCAGGTCGGCGATGTCCTGGGCCAGGGAGGCCAGCCAGTCGCGGGTCACCGCGCGGGTGGCGGCGTCAACCAGAAGGGAGGAGCCGATCTTGACCACCACGCGGCGGGCATGGGCCAGCGCCGCCGCAGGCGAGGCTGCGGCGGCAGTCTCGGCGGCGGGGGAGGGCGCGGCGGGAACAGACACGCATCCTTCCTAGAGCATCAATCGGGCCATGGTCACGCCTTGGAGCGTGGAAATCGTGCGCGAGGGGCCAAAAGAAAACGCCCGGCGGGGTCGAACCTGCCGGGCGTTTGCATTTTCAGCGATGATCCGAGGATCAGGCTTCGGGGCTAGGCTTCAGGATCTGGCGCCTGATCCCAGCCGCCCGCCAGGGCCTTGAACAGGGCGATCTGGTAGGTGGTGACCTGGGCTTCCGAAGCGGCGAGGGCGGCGTCGGCGCCGGCCAGGGTCCGTTCCGAATCCAGCACCGTCAGGAAGCTGTCGGCGCCGGCGTCGAAACGCAGACGCGACAGGCGCGCCGCCGTCGCCGCCTGATCCCGCGCGGTGCGCAGGGCCGTGCGGCGGTCCAGTTCGTTGGCGTAGGCGCTGAGCGCCGTCTCGGTTTCCTGCAAGGCCGTCAGCACGGTCTGGTCGAAGGTCGCCAGGGCCGCGTCGGTCTGGGCGCCGGCCTGCTTGATGCGGGCGCGGGCCACGGCGATATTGGGGAAGTTCCAGCTGATCAGCGGGCCGACGCTGAAGCGGAAGTTGGCGTCCTCCCCCAGACCCGAAGAGTCCAGCGAGGTCGAGCCCAGCGAGCCCCCCAGGCTGATCGACGGATAGAGGCTGGCGGTGGCCACGTTCACGCGGGCGGCGGCGGCGGACAGACGGGCCTCGGCCTGACGCACGTCGGGACGACGCGCCAGAAGCGCCGCGCCGTCGCCGATCGGGATCGGCTGCGACAGTTGCGGCGGCGACTGGCAACCGCGCGCCGCCTCGCTGGCCTCGGCCGGGGTGCGCCCGGTCAGGGTGGCGAGGCGATAGAGGGCGCCGTCGCGCGAGGCCCGCAGAGGCGGCAGGCTGGCGCGGGTCTGCTCCAGGGCCGCGCGGGCGCGGGCCACGTCCAGCCCATTGCCCGATCCGCCGTCGAGCAGACGCTGGGTCAGGTCGACGGTCTTGCCCTGCAGGTCGATGGTGCGTTCGGCGACCGCGATCTGGGCGTTGGCCGAGCAGGTGTCGGCGTAAGCCCGGGCCGTTTCAGCGGCGACCGAGATGCGAACGATCTCCAGCGCCTCGGCGGCGGCGGCGGCGTCATTACGGGCGGCGCGGATGGAGGACTCCACCCGACCGAACAGGTCGACCTCGTAGGAGACGTCCAGGCCGACGCTGTAGGTGTCGACGTCGTCCAGCTTGGCGCCGTTGGCGGCGGGGTTGGTGATGGTCGAGGCCTGGCTGCGGTTGAAGGCGGCGTTGGCGTTGGTCGTGGGCAGGCGGCCGGCGCGGGCTTCGGACAGCGAGGCCCGGACGGCGCGCAGATTGGCCGCGGCCGCCTCCAGCTCGTTGTTCTCGGTCAGCGCCTGCTGGATCAGGCTGTCCAGCGTGGCGTCGTTATAGAGCCGCCACCAGTCGGCGCGGGCCGCCTCGGTCGAAACCGAGGCGGATTGCGAGCCGATGAAGGCGCCCTGGCCCTGCGCCGGGATCGTAGCGTCCGGCGCCTTGGGCCCGACCGCGCAGGCGGCGAGCAAAAGCGCGGCGCCGGAAGCGGTCAGGAGCGAGAAGGCTTTACGGTTCATCAGGCGTCTCCCAGGCGCGGGCTGGCCGTGGGGGCCGTCGGCGCGGGGTCGTTGGGGTCGTACGGATCATGCGGAGGCGCGCCGTAGGTCGTCGGCAGCTCGCGCGGCTTCTCCGGCGTCTTGGGCAGCTTGGCCGAAAGCCAACGCATCATCACGTAGAAGACCGGGGTGAAGATCAGGCCGAAGAAGGTCACGCCCAGCATGCCGGAGAAGACCGACGTGCCCAGCGACTGGCGCATTTCGGCGCCGGGGCCGGTCGCCAGCATCAGCGGCACGACGCCGAAGATGAAGGCGAAGGAGGTCATCAGGATCGGACGCAGACGCACCTTGGCGGCGTAAACAGCCGCTTCGAAGCGATCCATGCCCTCTTCTTCTTCCGCCTGCTTGGCGAACTCGACGATCAGGATGGCGTTCTTGGCCGCCAGGGCGATCAGGACGACCAGGCCGATCTGGACCAGGATGTTGTTGTCCAGACCGCGGATGTTCACCCCGATCATGGCCGCCAGCAGACACATGGGGACGATCAGCACCACCGCGAGCGGCAGGGTGAAGGCCTCATATTGCGCCGCCAGCACCAGGAAGACGAAGACCACGGCCATGATAAAGATCATCGAGGCCCCGCCCGAGGCCTGCTTCTCCTGCAGGGCCAGTTCGGTCCACTCGTAGCTGAAGCCTTGCGGCAGGGCTTGAGAGGCCAGTTGCTCCATCGCCGCGATGCCCTGGCCGGACGAGATGCCCGGTGCAGCCTGGCCCTGCAGCTCGGAAGCCGGGAACAGGTTGTAGCGGACGACGCGGGCCGGACCGGAATCCTCGCGCAGGTTGGCGACGGCGCCGATCGGCACCATGGCGCCGGAGGCGGAGCGGGTCTTCAGGTTGGCGATGTCGGCGATGTCGTCGCGGGCCGAGGGTTCAGCCTGGGCGGTGACGCGGAAGGTGCGACCCAGCAGGTTGAAGTCGTTGATGTAGGAGGAGCCCAGGTAGACGCCGAGGGTGTCGAACACCGCCGACGGCTGGACGCCCATCATCAGGGCCTTGTTGCGATCGACGTCGGCGGCGATGCGGGGCGAGCCGGTGTTGTAGGTCGAGAAGACCTGCTGCACCTGTTCAGGCATCTGGGCCGCGCCGCCCATCATGGCGAAGGTGGCGCCTTCCAGCGCGCGATAGCCCGCGCCGGAACGGTCCTGGATCATCATCTTGAAGCCGTTGCCGTTGCCCAGGCCCTGAACGGCCGGGGGGGCGATGACGAAAATGTTGGCTTCCTCGATGCCGCCGGTGGCGCCGGTGATGGCGCCGGCCAGGGCGGTGGCGGCCTGTTCCTTGGTGCGGTTCTCGAAGGCGTCGAGGCGCACGAAGATGGTCGCGGCGTTGGAGCCGAACGAGAAGCTGGAGCCGTCGAGACCGGCGAAGGCCACAGTGCCGTCGACACCCTCGGTCTTCTGGATGATCTCGTTGGCGCGCTTCATCACGGCCTCGGTGCGGTCAAGCGAAGCGCCGGCGGGAAGCTGGATGACGCCGATCAGGAAGCCCTGGTCCTGCTCCGGAATGAAGCCCGAGGGCGTGTCCATCAGGCGCCAGCCGGTGAGGGCCAACAGGCCCGCATAGATGATCATGACGACCATCAGCGAGCGGACCAGACGGGCGGTCAGACGACCATACTTGTCCGACAGCCAGTCGAAGCCCTGGTTGAACTTGTCGCCGGCCCAACGGACGTAATAGACGACCGCGCCCCAGAGGCCCGGCTTGCGCACGTTGTCGTGCTCTGTGTGCGGCTTGAGCAGCAGGGCGGCCATGGCCGGGGACAGCGTCAGGGACACCAGCAGCGAGATCAGAGCCGCCGAGGCGATGGTGACGGCGAACTGACGGTAGAAAATGCCGGGGATGCCGGGGACGAAGGCGGTCGGAACGAACACCGCCGTCAGCACCAGGCCGATGGCGATCAGGGCGCCGGAGACCTCCTGCATGGAACGATAGGCGGCCTCCTTGGGCGTCAGGCCTTGTCTCAGGTAGCGCTCGACGTTCTCGACCACGACGATGGCGTCGTCGACGACGATGCCGACGGCGAGGACCAGAGCGAACAGCGACAGGGAGTTGATGGAATAGCCGAGCGCCAGTTGCACCGCGAAGGTGCCGACCAGGGCGACGGGGATGGCGACGATGGGAATGATGGCCGCGCGCCAGGTCTGCAGGAAGACCATGACAACGATGACGACGAGGACGACGGCTTCCAGCAGGGTGTGCTGCACCGCTTCGACCGAGGCGGCGACGAATTCCGTCGGGTTGTAGGGGATGGAGACGGCCATGCCGGCCGGCAGTTCGGTCTTGATGGCCTCGACCTCGGCCAGGACGCGGTTGGCAGTGCCCAGGGCGTTGGCGCCCGGCTGCTGGACGACCGCGACGCCGACGCCGCGCTCTCCGTCGAAGAAGCCGCGGATGCCGTAATCCTGGGCGCCGAGTTCAACGCGGGCGACGTCACGGACGCGGGTCACGCGCCCTTGAGCATCGGTTTTGATGACGACGTCGGCGAACTGGTCAGGGTCGGACAGACGGCCCTGGACCTGAACCGGCAGCTGGAAGGCGGCGGCGTTGGTGGCGAAGGGCGGCTGACCGATGGCGCCGGCGGCGGCCTGGACGTTCTGGGCGCGCAGGGCGGCGACGATGTCAGGACCCGTCAGACCGCGCTCGGCCGCCTTGGCCGGGTCGATCCAGATCCGCATCGAATAGTTGCCGCCGCCGAACACCTGGACCTGACCGACACCGTCGATCCGCAGCAGGCGGTCGCGCAGCGTCGAGTTGGCGAAGTTGCCGACATAGTCGTTGTCCAGGCTGCCGTCGGGCGAGGTCAGGCCGACGATCATCAGGAAGCCGCTTTCGGCCTTGTTGACCGTCACGCCGATCTGGCGGACCTGTTCAGGCAGCTTGGGCTCGGCCAGGGCGACGCGGTTCTGCACCAGCACCTGGGCGGAATCGAGATCCGTGCCTGGCTGGAAGGTCACCGTGATCGCCACGGCCCCGTCGGAGGTGGACGAGGAGGTCAGGTACAGCATCTTCTCGACGCCGTTGACCTCTTGCTCGATGGGGGCGGCGACCGTCTCGGCCAGGGTCTCGGCCGAGGCGCCCGGATAGGCCGCGTTGATGGTGATGGTGGGCGGCGCGATCTCCGGATACTGCGACAGGGGCAGCATCGGATAGGCGAACAGGCCGATCAGGGTGATGAACACCGAGATCACGCCTGCAAAGATCGGCCGATCGATGAAGAAGCGTGAGAAATTCATGAGCTATCAGCCGGCGTTGGCGAAGGAGGCGCTGGAAGCCGGCGCCGCCTGGGTGACCGGGGCGCCGCCAGCCTGCGGCGCGACCGGAGCGATGGTGCCGTTCTTGGGTGCGACCTTCATGCCCGGCATCTGGATGCGCTGACCGCCGGCGATGATGACGCGATCGGTCGGTTTCAGGCCGGAACGGATGACACGCAGGCCGTCGACCAGAGGTCCGGTCTGGACCGCCCGCGGCTCGGTCGTGCCATCAGGCTTGACCACGATGACCACGCGGCGCGCTGCGTCGGTGGCGATGGCGGCGTCGGGCACCAGCAGGGCCTGATAGGCGCCGGCACCGGCCAGTTGGGCCTGACCGAACATGCCGGGCTTCAGGAAGCCGTCGGCGTTCGGCACCACGGCGCGCAGGCGGATAGTGCCCGAGGCCGGGTCAATGGCGTTGTCGGTGAAGTCCAGCGTGCCGACGCGGTCATAGCTGGTCTCGTCTTGCAGGCGGATGCGGATCGGGGCCGCGCCGCCGGAGCGGGCGTCGCGCTGATACTTGAGCGCCAGGGCTTCGGAACCGTCGAAGACGAAGTAGATCGGCGAGGCTGAAACCACGGTCGTCAGCACGTCGCCGGCGGAGGAGCCGCCGCCGACCAGGTTGCCGGGATCGACGCGGCGGTCGGACACACGGCCGGAAATCGGGGCCGTGACGCGGGTGAACTCGACGTCCAGCTGACGCGCGCGGATGGCGGCGTTGGCGGCCGAGACGGCGGCCTGGGCCTGGGCCACGGCGCCGCGCTTGGAATCGACCTCGGCCTGGGATACGGCCTGCGAGGCCAGCAGGCCTTCGGCGCGTGCGAACTCGGTGCGGGCCAGGGTCAGCTGGGCCTGGGCCTGCGACAGCTGGGCCTGGGCCGAGGCCAGGGCGGCCTGGGCCGGGCGCGGGTCAAGCGTGAACAGCAGCTGGCCCTGACGCACGAAGTCGCCGTCCTTGAAATGGACCGACTGGATGTAGCCGCCGACGCGCGCGCGCACATCGACCGTGCGGGGGGCTTCAAAGCGACCCGTGACTTCGTCCCAGTCCACCACCTGGCGGGCCAGGGGCAGGGCCACCGTCACCGGCGGGGCTTGGGGGGCGGGGGCTTCGCCGCCCTTGGAACAGCCGTAGAGGGCGGTCGCCATCAGTACGGACGCGGCCGCGATCTTCACCGTGCGCATCGGCGCATTCTCCTTGGGAGGGAATTGAATCTGGAAGACCGTCGCTCTTTGGGGAGGGAGCGTCCAGTCAACGCTGGGTGACTTATAGAACGGCGGCAGCGCTTGTCAACGTCTGATGACAAAGCCATATAGGGTTTAAGGTTTATTGGAGTAGGTTCCGTTGGTCCTTTGCGACGCCCCTCGACCGCGTAACGCCAACGCGACGCGCCAGGCGATTCTGGAAGCGGCGCGGGAGCGTTTTTGTTCCGACAGCTACGATGACGTCGGCATGCGAGACGTCGCGCGCGACGTCGGCGTGGATGCCGCTCTGATCAGCCGCTACTTCGGGTCCAAGGAAGACCTGTTCGTCGCCGTGCTGGACAGCTGCAAGAACGGTCGCGACCTGATGGACGGCCCGCGCGAGGACTTCGGCGAGCGGCTGGCGCGCGAGATCGTCTACGGGGAGGTCATGCCCTGTCAGGATGACGGCGCGGGCGCCAAGATGCGAGGTCTGTTGATCCTGCTGCGATCAGTCGGTTCGGCCAAAGCGATGGACGTCATGCAGCGCACGTCCAACAACCGCTTCTTCGACCCTTTGGCCGCCTGGATCGGCGGTCCCGAGGCCCCGGTGCGTGCGCGTCTGGCGGCGGGCCTGATCATGGGCATGGCGATCGGGCGCGAACTGTCGGACGGATATTCTTCGCTGGATGAGACGCAGAAGGCGGAGTTGGCGCGGCGCATGGCCGTGGCCTTGCAGGGCCTGATCGACAACTGAAACGCCAAAAGGGCGGACCGCGAGGCCCGCCCTTTCTTTGTGCGCCGACGTCGGGGCTCAGGCCCAGTGCATCGGCACGTGGCGGGCGGCGGCCCAGTGGATGGCGCGGATGGCGTCGACGATGGCGCGGGTGGCCTCGACCGTGCCCAGGGCGCCGCCCAGATCGGCGGTGACCGCGCCCGAGGCCAGAACCGCCGCAACGGCGGCTTCGATCGAGTCCGCTTCGTCCTCCAGATCGAAGCTGTGGCGCAGCATCATGGCCGCTGACAGCACCATGCCGACCGGGTTGGCCAGATCCTGACCGGCGATGTCCGGGGCCGAGCCATGGATCGGCTCGAACAGGCCGGGGCCGTCCGCGCCCAGCGAGGCCGAGGGCAGCAGGCCGATGGAGCCGCCCAGCACCGAGATCTCGTCCGACAGGATGTCGCCGAACATGTTCTCGGTCTGGATGACGTCATACTCGCGCGGCTTCCTGATCAGGTGCATGGCCATGGAGTCGACCAGGGCGTGTTCCAAGGTGATCTGCGGATATTCCTCGGCGTGGATGCGGGTCACCACTTCACGCCACAGGCGGCTGGTCTCCATGACATTGGCCTTGTCGACCGAGGTCACCTTGCCGCGGCGTTGGCCGGCGGCCTGGAAGGCGGCGCGGGCGACGCGTTCGATCTCCTCGACCGTATAGACGCACAGGTCCGAGGCGCTGGTCGCGGTGCGGGTCTTCTCGCCGAAATAGACGCCGCTGGTCAGTTCGCGGAAGACGATCAGATCGACGCCCTCGACGATCTCCTTCTTCAGCGGCGAGCGGTGGGCCAGGACCGGCGAGACCTGCAGCGGGCGCAGATTGGCGTACAGGCCCATGGCCTTGCGGATGGCCAGCAGACCCTGTTCGGGGCGGACCGGGGCGCCGTCCCACTTGGGACCACCGACCGCCCCCAGCAGGACGGCGTCGGAGGCCAGGCAGGCGGCCTTGGTGTCCTCGGGCAGGGCCTCCCCGGTCGCGTCGATGGCGGCGCCGCCGATCAGGTGCTCGGTGAAGTCGAAGCGGTGGCCGTAGATATCGCCGATGCAGGTCAGGACGCGCTCTGCGGCCAGGGCAACCTCAGGCCCGACGCCGTCGCCGGGCAGGACCACGATGTTGAAGGTACGGGGAGCGGGGTGGGCTTCATGGTGGGGCATCAGGCGGTCTCCGGCTGATAGGAATCTTGGCGCAGGCGTTCAAAGGTTTCGACGTAGGGCAGCTTCGCTTGCAGCCAGCCGAGGGTGTCGACCCCGTCGAGCAGGCACTGGCGGGCGAAGGCTTCGACCTTGAAGGAGACGGGGGCGACGTTGCCGCGACGGATCTCGCCGGCTTCCAGATCGATGGTGACAGCCTGTTCCGGGTGGGCGGCCAGGTCGTCCCAGGTCGCCTGATCGACGACGATCGGCAGGAGGCCGTTCTTCAGGGCGTTGGAGGTGAAGATGTCGGCGATCTCGGTCGAGATCACCGCCCGGAAGCCGTAGTCCAGCAAGGCCCACGGCGCGTGTTCGCGCGACGAGCCGCAGGCGAAGTTCGGCCCCGCCAGCAGGATGCGCTGTTCGGTCGGGTCGATGCGGTTCAACACGGCCTCGGGCTTGGGCGAGCCGTCGGCCTCATAGCGCCAGTCGTGGAAGGCGTGGGCGCCCAGACCCTCGCGCGTCGTGGTGGTCAGGAAGCGCGCCGGGATGATCTGATCGGTGTCGATATTGGCCTGGCTCAGCGTCAGGGTCTTCGACGTCAGCGTTTTAAAGGGCTCAGACATGAGCGGCCTCCAGATAGGCGCGCGGGTCGGTCAGGACGCCGGCGACGGCGCTGGCCGCGGCGGTGGCGGGGCTGGCCAGGATGGTGCGGGCGCCCTTGCCCTGACGGCCTTCGAAATTGCGGTTGGAGGTGGAGACCGCCAGCTGGCCGGGGGCGACGAAATCGCCGTTCATGGCGATGCACATGGAGCAGCCGGGGATGCGCCATTCGGCGCCGGCGGCGATGAAGACCTTGTCCAACCCTTCGGCCTCGGCGTCGCGACGCACGGCCTCGGAGCCGGGGACGACCAGCATGCGAACGCCCGGCTGGACCTTGCGGCCGCGCAGGACGTCGGCGGCGGCGCGCAGGTCGGGCAGGCGGCCATTGGTGCAACTGCCGATGAAGACGACGTCGACCTTGTGGCCGGTCGTGGCCTCGCCGGCGGTGAAGCCCATGTAGGCGATGGCCTTGCGGTCCGAGTCCGAGCGCGGCTGCGGCACGGGAGCGCCGACGGGAGCGCCGGCGTCGGGGGTGGTGCCCCAGGTGGCCATGGGACGGATGGCGGCGCCGTCCAGCGTCACCTCCTTGTCGAAGGCCGCATCGGGATCGGAAGCCAGGCTCAGCCAGTCGGCGGCGGCGGCCTCGTAGTCGGCGGGGACGTGACGACGGCCGCGCAGCCAGTCGATGGTGACGCGGTCGGGGGCGATCATGCCCGCCCGCGCGCCTGCCTCGATGGACATGTTGCACAGGGTCATGCGCCCTTCCATGTCCAGCGAACGCACGGCCTCGCCCGCATATTCGATGACGTAGCCCGTGCCGCCGCCGAAGCCGATGGCGGCGATGACGGCCAGGGCGACATCCTTGCCCGAGACGCCGGGACGCAGACGGCCATCGACGGTCACGCGCATGGATTTGGCGCGGCGCTGCAACAGGCACTGGGTCGCCAGAACATGGCCGACCTCGGAGGTGCCGATGCCGAAGGCCAGGGCGCCGAAGGCCCCGTGGGTGGCGGTGTGGCTGTCGCCGCAGACCACGGTCATGCCCGGCTGGGTCAGGCCCAGTTCAGGCCCCATGACGTGGACGACGCCGCGCTGGTCGGAATCCCAGCCGGCCAGCTCAACGCCGTGGCGGGCGCAGTTGGTCTCCAGGGTCTCGACCTGGGCCTTGGCGGCCTGGGTGAAATAGGGCCGCTGGCCGTCCGGCCCGGCGGGCAGGGTCGGGGTGGAGTGGTCCAGGGTGGCGAAGGTGCGGTCGGGGCGGCGGACCTTCAGTCCGCGCGCCTCGATTTCGGAAAAGGCCTGGGGCGAGGTGACCTCGTGAACCAGATGCAGGTCCACATACATGACGCCCGGCGTTTCGGCCGTTTCCGGCACGACGACGTGCCGGTCCCAGACCTTTTCGTACAGGGTTTTCGGGCCGGTCTTAGGCGGGCTCATGCACGCGTTCTTTCGTGGCGACGATGGCGGTGTCGTGGATGGGCTCCAGCCAGCCGAAGCGGTCGGGCGTCGTGCCGTCGAACAGGCCGCGGAAGGCCTTGTTGACCGCCTTCGTGATCGGGCCGGGGCCGGCGGCGCGGGTCGTGATGCCGTCGATGGAGCGCACCGGAGTGATCTCGGCGGCGGTGCCGGTCATGAAGACTTCGTCGGCGACGTAGAGAGCTTCGCGCGGGAGGATCTGCTCGCGGGCTTCGTAGCCCAGACCGCGCGCCAGCTTCATCACGCTGTCGCGCGTGATGCCCTGCAGGATGGAGGCGGCGGCGGGGGGCGTCATCAGCACCCCGTCCTTGACCACGAACAGGTTCTCGCCGGCGCCTTCCGACAGGCGGCCGTCGACGCCCAGGGCGATGCCTTCGCCGAAGCCGCCGACGCGGGCTTCACGGCCGATCAGGTAGCCGGACAGGTAGTTGCCGCCGGCCTTGGCGCCCGCCGGGATGGTGTTCGGAGCGACGCGGTTCCAGCTGGAGACGCAGGCGTCGACGCCCTTCTCCAAGGCTTCCTCGCCCAGATAGGCGCCCCAGGGGAAGGCCGAGATCATGACGTCGGTGCGGATGTTTTCCGGCGACGGGGTCACGCCCATGCCGCACTCGCCCAGGAAGGCCAGGGGCCGCAGGTAGGCCGAATGCAGGCCCTCGGAACGGACCACGTCCTTGCAGGCCTGGACCAGCTCGTCCTCGGTGAAGGGCAGGGGGAAGTGATAGATGCGCGCGCTGTCGAACAGGCGGCGGATGTGGTCGGTCAGTCGAAAGCCGCACGGGCCGTTGGGGGTGTCATAGACACGGATGCCCTCGAACACCGAGGTGCCGTAGTGCAGGGCGTGGCTCATGACGTGAATCTTCGCGTCGGCCCAAGGCGTCAGGTCGCCGTTGATCCAGATATTCTTAGCCAGCGGCTGCATAGGTCTTGTCCATTTGTGCGGAGGCGCCAGCGGCTGTCACCGCCGTGATGATGGCGGTCAGTTCCGCGTCATTGATTTCGCCGATCTGGTCGGCGCGTTGTTTGAAGCCAGCGAAGACGTCGGCCAGGCGCTGGCCTTCCAGCACATGGCCCAGGGCCTCGGCCCGCTTGCCGACCGCGTGGCGGCCGGAATGCTTGCCCAGCACGAAGTAGCTGCCCTCGAAACCGACGTCCTCGGGACGCATGATCTCGTAGGTGCGGGCGTCGGCCATCATGCCGTGCTGGTGGATCCCGGCCTCGTGGGCGAAGGCGTTCAGGCCGACGATGGCCTTGTTGCGGGCGATGACCGTCTCGGTCACTTCGCGCAGGGTCTGCGAGGCGCGCACCAGGTGGCGGCTCTCGGCGGATACGGTGACGCCATAGCGGTCCGCGCGGGTGCGCAGGGCCATGATGATCTCCTCGATGGAGGCGTTGCCGGCCCGTTCGCCGATGCCGTTGATCGCGCCCTCGATCTGACGCGCGCCGCCCTCGACGGCGGCCAGGGAGTTGGCCACGGCCAGGCCCAAGTCGTTGTGCGCGTGCGACGAGAAGATGATGTCGGCGTGTCGCGGACGGATGATCCCGTCCAGATAGGCGAAGCGCTGGCGCGCTTCTTCCGGCGTGGCGTAGCCGACGGTGTCGGGCACGTTCAGCGTCTGGGCGCCCGCATCGGCGGCGGCCATCAGGGCCTCGGCCAGGAACTCGGGCTCGGTGCGGAAGGCGTCCTCGGCCGAGAACTCGACGTCGTCGAACATCGAGGCGGCGTATTCCACCGTGCGCGAGATGGTGGCCAGCACCTCGTTGGTGCTCATCCGCAGCTTGGCCGAGCGGTGGATCGGGCTGGTGGCCAGGAAGACGTGGCAGCGGCGATGCGATTTGGGCGCCGGCGCCAGAGCCCGGAACGAGGCGTCGATGTCCTTCTCGTTGGCGCGGTTCAGCGAGGCGAAGATCGGTCCCTCGATCTCGCCGCAGACGCGTCGGATGCATTCCTCGTCGCCCGGCGAGGCGGCGGCGAAGCCGGCCTCGATCACGTCCACGCCCAGGTCGCGCAGGACGTGGGCCATCTTCAGCTTGGCCTCGGCCGACATGGAGAAGCCGGGGGCCTGTTCGCCGTCGCGCAGGGTGGTGTCGAAGATGATGACGCGGTTGGGATCCGACGCCGTAATCTCGGCGGTTCTGGATACTCGTTCTACTCGGGACATTAGGCGGCCTCGGACTGATAGGCAGGGGTGCTGATGCGAGCGACGCCGAACAGGCGGTCGATCTGGCAACCCAGATTGTCGATGGAGCGCGCGGCGTCGCGCCCGCGCACGGTCAGGGCGATGCGGCGCGAGGGGCCTTCGTCAGCCATGCTCATGCCGTCGATGTGGAAGCCGCGGCGTTCCACCAGGCCGATGAGACGCTGAAGCGAGCCGTCGGCCCGGTCGATCTGGATGTGAATGGTGTCGCTCATGCTCATGCGCCTTCCATCATTTCAGCGTTGCTCTTGCCCGGCGGAACCAGAGGCCAGACGTTCTCTTTGGGGTTGATGATGACGTGGGCCAGGCAGGGGCCGTCGGCCGCCAGCAGGCGGGCGATGCCGTCCTCGACCTGATCGCGTTGGTCGATGCGGAAGGCCTCGACGCCGAAGGCTTCGGCCACCTTCACGAAGTCCGGGTTGTCGGACAGATCGACCTCGGAATAGTTCTCCTCGAAGAACAGCTCCTGCCACTGGCGCACCAGGCCCAGCGAGGAGTTGTCGAGCAGGACGATCTTCAGGGCGACGCCGTAGCGTTTCAGGGTCGCCAGCTCCTGGATGTTCATCATGAAGCCGCCGTCGCCGGCGATGGTGACGACCGTGGCCGAGGGATCGGCCAGCTTGGCGCCCAGACCGGCGGGCAGGCCGAAGCCCATGGCGCCCAGACCGCCCGAGGTGATGTGGGCTTCCGGCTTGGAGAAGCGGCAGTGTTGGGCCGCCCACATCTGATGCTGGCCGACGTCGCAGGCGGCGACGAAGCGGTCGCCGGCGGCCTCGGACAGCTGCTTCAGCAGAGCGGGGGCATAGACGCCTTCGCCCGGGGCGTCATAGCGGGCCGCATGGTTCACGGCGGCCGTGGCGCAGCGGATGACCCAGGGGTCGATGGCCAGAGGAGCGGCGGCCAGACGGGCGGTCAGGGCCTCGACGCCGGGCTTCAGTTCGCCGGCGACCGGGACGTGGGTTTCGCGCAGCTTGCCGATCTCGGAGGCGTCGACGTCGAAATGGACGACCCGGGCGTGGGGCGCGAACTCGGCCAGCTTGCCGGTGGCGCGGTCGTCGAAGCGGGCGCCCAGAACGATCAGCAGGTCGGACGACTGGACCGCTTCGTTGGCGGCGCGCGTGCCGTGCATGCCCAGCATGCCCAGATAGCCGGGGGCGTCGGTGGCGACCGTGCCCAGGGCGTTCAGGGTTGAGACGGCCGGGATGCCGGTGGCCTCGGCGAAGGCGCGGACGGCCTCGGTCGCGCGGCCGATCTTCACGCCGCCGCCGATGTAGATCAGCGGGCGCTCGGCGGTGCGGATGAAGCGCTCGGCCTCAACTATGGCGTCGTGGTCGACGTCGGCGGTCTCATTGGGGATGTTGAAACCGAAGGGGGCGGTCGCCGTGGCGAACTGGACGTCTTTGGGCAGGTCGACCAGGACCGGGCCGGGGCGGCCCGAGGCGGCGATGTGGAAGGCCTGTTCGACGGCGGCCGGAATCTCGGCGGCGTCGCGCACCAATATAGAGTGCTTCACGATCGGCAGGGTGACGCCCAGGATGTCGATCTCCTGGAAGGCGTCAGTGCCCATGACGCCCTGGGGGACGTTGCCGGTGATGCAGACCATCGGCACCGAATCCATCATGGCGTTGGCGATGCCGGTGATCAGATTGGTGGCGCCGGGACCGGAGGTGGCCATGCAGACGCCGACCTTGCCCGAGGCGCGGGCATAGGCGTCGGCGGCGAAGGCCGCGCCCTGTTCGTGACGGACCAGGATATGCTTCAGGCCCGTGCCGGTCAGGGCGTCGTAGATGGGCATGATGGCGCCGCCGGGGTAGCCGAAGACCACCTCCACGCCCATCCGCTCCAGGCTGGAGACGAGCAGGCGCGCGCCGGTGGCCGTGTCGTTCACGGACGCCGGGGCGGAGGCGGGTTTCGGGGCGGGCGCGACGGCGCTCATCTGGTCAGTCTCTCTTTATATATGCGCGATATATGCGCGGGTCAGGCGGCTTCAGACTTGGGGGTCTGCAGCCAGGCCATCCGCTCGCGCAGGCGGGCGCCGGTCTGTTCGATGTGGGATTGGCGATCCGCGTCCAGCCAGGCCTGATACTGCGGCTTGCCGGTCTCGTTCTCGGCGATCCAGTTGCGGGCGAAGGTGCCGTCCTGGATCTCGGTCAGGACCTCCTTCATGCGGGCGCGGGTCTCGTCGGTGATGACGCGCGGGCCCGAGGCGACGGCGCCCCACTTGGCCGTTTCCGAGATGAAGTGGTGCATCTTGGAGATGCCGCCCTCGTAGAAGAGGTCCACGATCAGCTTCAGCTCATGCAGGCATTCGAAGTAGGCGATCTCGGGCTGGTAGCCGGCTTCGACCAGGGTGTTGAAGCCCGAGATGACCAGCTCCTTGGCACCGCCGCACAGCACAGCCTGTTCGCCGAACAGGTCGGTTTCGGTCTCTTCGCGGAAGCTGGTCTCCAGCAGGCCGCCGGTCGCGCCGCCGATGCCCTTGGCGTAGCCCATGGCGCGGTCGCGCGCCTTGCCGGTCGCGTCCTTCTCGATGGCGAACAGCGAGGGGACGCCGCGGCCGCGTGCGAACTCGCGACGGACCAGATCGCCCGGACCCTTGGGGGCGACCAGGATGACGTCCATGTCGTCGCGCGGGGTGATGCGGTCGTAGATGATCGAGAAGCCGTGGGCGAACAGCAGGGCGGCGCCCGGCTTGGCGTTCGGCTCGATGATGTCGCGATAGACCTCGTTCTGGATCATGTCCGGGGTCAGGATGGCGATGATGTCGGCGCCGCGAACGGCCTCGGCCGGCTCGGCGGTGGGGACGCCGTCGGCGGTGGCGTGTTTCCAGCCCGTGCCGCCCTGGCGAACGCCGACGATCACGTCATGGCCCGAGTCCTTCAGGTTCTGGGCGTGGGCGCGACCCTGCGAGCCATAGCCGATGACGGCGATCCGCTGGCCGGCGATGGCGCCCGGCTTGATGTCGTCGTTGGTGTAGATGGTGATGGCCATGGGTCAGGCGTCCTCAGAGATGGCGGCGTTGGAATAGGTTTCGGCCGTTTGAGCCGGCGGCGGATTGGGGATGGTCACGGCCCCTTGCGAGGCGGAGGCGACGGCGGCGCGGTATTTCGCGAAAACGCCTTGCGCCGGGCGGACACGGTTGGGGGCGAAGTCCGCCCGGCGCGCCTCCAGATCGACGAGCACGTCGATCCTTCGGTTGGTGACGTCGATGACGATCGGATCGCCATCGCGAATAAGAGCAATCGGGCCGCCGACCGCCGCTTCGGGCGAGACATGGCCGGCGACGAAGCCGTAGGAGGCGCCCGAGAAGCGGCCGTCGGTCAGCAGGGCGACGTTCTCGATCTTGCGGCCCTTCAGGGCGGCGGTGACCTGCAGCATCTCGCGCATGCCAGGACCGCCCTTGGGCCCTTCGTAGCGGATGATGATGACGTCGCCCTCGCCGACCGATCCGTCCTGAACCGCGTGGAAGGCGTCCTCCTCGCAGTCGAAGACGGCGGCGGGGCCTTCAAAGCGGTCGACCTTGTGGCCGGTCAGCTTGATGACCGCGCCTTCGGGGGCCACGTCGCCATAGATGACGGCGTAGGAGCCGCGCGCCATGACCGGGGCGTCCATGCTGGTGACGACCTGCTGGCCGGGCGTCTCCTCGGCCTCGGCGGCTTCGGCGAACAGGCTGCGGCCGCTGACGGTCGGCGTGTTGACGATCTTGCCCGCCTCGGCCAGCCGCTGGGCGACCAGACGCGTGCCGCCCGCCGCGAACAGGTGCGAGGCCAGGAAGCGGCCGCCGGGCTTCAGGTCGCAGATAACCGGAGCCTCGACGCAGGCCTGATGGCAGTCCTCGATGCCGAAGTCGACGCCGGCCTCGGCGGCGATGGCGGTCAGGTGCATGACGGCGTTGGTCGATCCGCCCGAGGCCGAGACGGCGATGGCGGCGTTCTTCAGGCTGGCGCGAGTGATGAACTTGCGCGCCGTATCGCCGGCGAAGACCCGCTCGACGATCAGACGGCCGCAACGCTCGCCTTCCGCGCTCTTGCCGGGATCGACGGCGGGGACGTCATTGGCGCCCATGGGGCTGATGCCCATGATCGACAGGGCCATGGCCATGGTGTTGGCCGTGAACTGACCGCCGCAGGCGCCGGCGCCGGGGCAGACCGCGCTCTCGACCGCCTTCAGGCCTTCGTCGGACAGGGCGCCGGCGCCGTGGGCCCCGATGGCCTCGAACACCTCCTGGACCGAGACCTCCTTCTCGCCGATCCGGCCGGGCAGGATGGTGCCGCCGTAATAGACCAGGCCCGGGATATCCATCCGCGCCAGGGCCATAGCCGCCGCCGGGATGGTCTTGTCGCAGCCGACGATGCAGATGACGCCGTCCAGCTGATGGCCTTCGACCGCCAGTTCAATGGAGTCGGCGACGACCTCACGGCTGATCAGCGAGGCCTTCATCCCTTGGGTGCCCATGGAGATGCCGTCGGTGACGACGATGGTGTTGAAATCGACCGGATAGCCGCCCGCCGCGATGATCCCGGCGCGGACGTCCTTGGCCAGGCGATCCAGGTGCATGTTGCAGGGGGTAACCGTCGACCAGGTGTTGACGATGGCGATCATCGGCTTGTCGAAGTCGGCGTCCTGCATGCCCGCCGCCCGCAGATAGGAGCGCGCGGCGGCGCGGTTCGGGCCCTGGGTGACGGCCGAACTGCGCGCATTGGGTCGATTATTGCTGTCTGGCGTCTTGGTCATCGGGCTATTGGAAGTTTCTGTCTGTCGGGTCTGGGCTGAGCACATGAAAAAACCCCGCTGCCGGGAGGGAGCGGGGTGAAGCGGGCGATTTTGACGGGGTCAGGTCAGGTCGCAGGCATCCACACCGCTCGGCTAAGCGGAATAAGAATTACCGAAAGAAGGAGTACGCCCAGCGACAGCACGCGCAGATCAGCCGCCGCTTTCGCGGGGCTCAGGATCGCAGCAGTGGCGGCGCGGTGGGACACAGGAGAACCTTTCAACTGGCCGCTCTTATGCAGCCGTCGATGCTGCGTTGCAACCCGCAGCGGCCCGAATGTGGAATAAAAGTGCGCCATGCCGTCTTTCGGTCCTTCCAGCGCGCGTCTGTGCTCTGAAGCGGTGTCCTCGGCGCAACATTTTACCGCGTCGTGGCGGCGGGCCTATTATGTGTGGGTCTGGCGGGCTCGGATCCACCGGGGTGGGCGGCCTCAGCGCGGGGGTGGCGAGGGCTGTTGTGCGCCGAGTGGGGAGGCCTAGAGGCGGGGCTGCAGTCTCCCTGTATGTGCAGGGGCGTGGCGGTCAGCGGCCGCATCCTTTCCGGGACTCTCGTTCGTTGAGATAGTTCGTGAAACTGTCATTCAGGGCTTGTGGACTCGGGGTGGTGTCCGTATATCCGCCGCTCGCTCGGAGACGGGC
>NZ_JBJDPV010000006.1:0-176462 GCF_044901625.1 Brevundimonas sp. NPDC046655 | reverse complement strand
GCCTTCTCCTCGAACATCCAGACGTCGCGGCCGTCCCTCTGCTCGATCTTCGGCTCGCGACCCTTCAGGTGCGCCGGCCAGTGCGGCGTGAACGCCCCCGGAGGCTCAATCACGTGATCGTCCACGCTCACAAGGATCAGGTCATCGACAGTCATGGGGCTCTTCCTCGTTTCCACGGACGGCTTGGCGCCGCCTCGAATTCGGGCGCCGTCGCATGGACTCGCGCCATTCAGAATTCTTTTCTAGAACAAAAATCGCAAAAGTGTCTAGAAAATATGACGTACGCCGCCGGACGCGCCGGCGCCCGCGCCCATCGGATATCGCTCAAGGAGACGCCATGATCCGCCGCATGGACCATTTCACCATCGTCACCGATCGCCTGAACGAGAGCGTGGACTTCTACGGGATGCTGGGACTGGTCCCCGGCCCGCGGCCGGACTTCGGCGTGGGGGGAGCCTGGCTCTACGCCGACGACCGCCCCGTGCTCCACCTGGTCGAGACCGAACGCATGCCGGACCCGCGGCGCGGCGCGCTCGATCACATGGCCTTCTTCGCCGAGAACTTCATCGCGGCGGCCGAGCGGGCGACGGCCGCCGCCCTGCCCTATCGCGTGATCCGCACGCCGCGGCCCTTCAGCCTGTGGCAGATGTTCCTGTTCGATCCCAACGGCGTAGAGGTGGAACTGGACTTCGCCGCCAACGAGCTTCCGCCGGCCGACTGGAAGGACCACGCCGGTCTCGGCCCGCGGTGACGCGGGGGACGGCTCAGGTCAGGGCTGACGTCAGCCTGTGGCCGGCGTCACGAAGGGCGACGCCGATCTCCTCCAGCGCCTCGCCCTCGTACTGCCCCTGGAGCATGACGCCGACGATGGTGAAGGCGACCTCGCCGGCCCGATCGAAGACCGGCGCGGCCACAGTCTGGACGCCGCGCGTGAAATAGCCCCGGTCGACGGCCCATCCCCTCGCCTTGGCGGCTTCGACTTCGTCCCAGTAGGCGTCGAACGTCAGCGGCGTCTGCCAGCGCAGGGCGTTGAAGGCCGACTTCAGCTCTTTCCGGCTCCAGCCGAGATAGGGGGCCATGACGCGGCCGGTCGCGGCCATCAGGACCGGAAGACGCTGGCCCTCGGCCATTTCAATACGCACATTGGCGGGACTGGGCACGCCCTTGATCAGGACGATCTTGTCGACGCCCAGCCGCTTCCACAGCGTCACGGTGATATTGTAGCGGTCCGCCAGATCCCGCATCTGGGGCGTCGCCGCCGCGATGCGCTGCCCCTCGGTCAGCAGGTTCCCGACCAGGGTGGTGAGACCCACGCCGACCGAATAGGTCTTGGCGACGGGATCGAACTCCACGACCTCTTCCATCACCAGGGTGCGTAGGATGTTGAAGCAGGTGCTGGCGTTCAGGCCCAGGCTACGCGAAATGGTCACCGACCGGGTGGGGCCGCCCGCCTCGACCAGGAATTTCAGGATCCGGATCGCATTGGCCGCCGGCTTGACGAAGACCATCTTCTCGGAGACGTCATTGGTCGCGGCTGCGGCGTCGGCCTGTCCCTCGACGTCGTCGTGCTTGCTTTTTCCTGCGGCTGATCGCGCCATGCGCACCCCGTTGAATCTTGCGGCCCCGGCCGCGATCACGGCCTCTGATTAGCAGGCATTGAGCTTGAAGCGAAACGGGGAAACCGCCCCGTACGCCCTGCGCCCCGCTGACCGGATCGGCCACCGTCCGGCCCGTCGGCTCAGGCGGACGCCCCCTGGTCAGCAAAGGCCTTTGTCAGGACCGCTTCGAGCGATTGCGGCGCCCGCCCCGACAGGTTTTCGATATCGCCCGTGACGATGTCGAATCCTCCAGCGACGAACCCCTGACGGATGGAAAGGACCACCTCGACGACATGGGGCGGCAGCCCCGCAGCCAGGAATTGGGCCCGCAGGTCCTCGACGGGCATGACCACATGGTTCAGCGCCTTTCCGGACAGCCTCGCGACCAGATCGGCGCGCCCGGCGCCCGTCCAGGTCCGCGGTCCTGTTCCTGTATAGACCGCGCCCTCATGTCCCTCCCCGGCCAGGAGCCCGGCGGCCGCGGCGGCGAGGTCCGCGCGGGAGACGAAGGCGACCCGGTTCTCTCCCAGTCCGACCAGCGCGCCCTGGGCCAGGGCGGCCTTCGCCTCGTCCGCGAAGGACTCGGCGTAGTAGTTCATGCGCAGGACGCTCCAGCGCGGCGCCGTGCGCATCAGATGTTGTTCCGCGGCGAAGTAGGACGCCCAGACGTCGGGCTCCGGCCGCGCCCTCGCGCCGGCCGACGACATGAAGACCACATGGGGCACGCCGGCCCGACGGGCGGCGTCAATGGCCGCCAGATTCTGCCGGGTGCGCTGTCCCGGCGCCAGGGCGACGGTCGGGATGATCAGCAGACGATCCAGGCCGGCGTAAGCGGCGTCCAGACTTTCAGCCTGGTCATAGTCGCCGAAACGGGTCTCATGCCCCGCCGTCATCTTCGGCGTGCGCGTGATCCCCACGACCTCCACGCCCGGACGAAGGCCCAGATGCGCCACCACCCCGGCCCCAAGCTTTCCGCTCGCCCCGCTTACGCCGATCTTCATCGCTCGTTCTCCCCGGTTCCGATCCTGTCCGACCGCCTGCGGCGTCAGACCTCCTTCATGGGAATGGTCACGTCCGCGAGACGCACGGGATCGACCTCGCGCCGCGACGCCAGCCATTGTCGACCGGCCATGAATTCCGGCGGGGCGTTGACCGCCTCGACCGCCTGGACCCGCCCCCCGCAGAGGTGGAAGACCGCAAACTTGCGACCCGCCGGATCTCCGCGCGTGACGACCTGATCCACATCGAACGGCAGGCCGGCGATCTGCAGCTTGAGGTCGTACTGATCGGACCAGAACCATGGGGTGTCCGGCCTGGGTTCGGGTTGGCCGCTGATCGCCGCCGCAGCCTGGCGCGCCTGCTCGAGCGCATTGGGCACGCTTTCGAGGCGAAGGCTCCGTCCATAGAGCGGCATCGGCCTGTGCGTGAGATCGCCGACGGCGAAGATGTCCGGATCCGAGGTGCGCGCCTGGGCATCGACGACGACGCCGTTATCGCAGATCAGCCTGGCCTCCCGCGCCAGATCGTCATTGGGAATCGCCCCGATCCCCACCAGGACCGCGTCGCAATGCAGCATCCCGCCGTTCGCCAGCCGAACGCCCGAAACATGGCCGTCCAGCCCCTCGAAGCCCTGGATCTCGACCCCGAAGTGGAACCGCACGCCCTGCGCCTCGTGTTCCGCGCGAAAGAAGTCGGACAGGACCGGACCGGCGACGCGGGCCAGAAGGCGGTCCTCGCGCTCCAGGACATCGACGTCGGCGCCGAGTTTGCGCGCCGAGGCTGCAACCTCAAGACCGACATAGCCGCCGCCGATGACGGCCAGACGGAAACCGGGCTTGAAATAGGCCTTGATCCTCTCGGCGTCGTCGATCGTTCTGAGCTCAAGAAAGCCGTTCAATTCACTCCCCGGAAGGACCAGACGACGCGCCCGTGCGCCCGTGGCGAGCACCAGGGTGTCGTAGGCGAGGGTTTCGTCCGAAGAGAGGGTCAGGGTTTTGGCGGCGCGGTCGATCTGGACCACGCGCGTGGAGGTTCGCAGACCAATACCGACCTCCGCATACCAGTCGCGAGGCCGCAACAGCAGCCCGTCCTCGGCAAGCTCGCCCTTCAACCACCCCTTGGACAGGGGCGGACGCTGGTAGGGCGGATGCGGCTCCTCGCCGATCAGGGTGATGGGCTCGGCATAGCCGTTCTGGCGCAGCATGGCCGCGACGCTTCCCCCGGCGTGGCCTGCCCCGATGATGATTGCGCTCACTTTGATCCCGTCCCTCTAGCCGACCTCCAGAACCCCGAACGCCGAAGGCTATCTACATGAAGAATTTGATTGTGATTTGAGAATTGAAAATCGTCTAGCCCAGAAGTGCTGGGGCGTGCGCCAGGATGCTTTTCGCGACGCCCCGGTTTCCAGGCCGGCGTCGCCGTCGGAATCCTCCTCCCCGGCTCGACGCCCAAGGCTTTCGCGCGCACGGCAGCGACGCCGATCTCCGCCGGGAAAGCGGGCTTGAGCGACCGCCATTCACCAGGCTTCCGTCGGCGACCTCAGTCCGCCCGCGCGTCCGGCGCCGTCGGGTTCCGCGAAGACGCGCGCACAAAGCGAACGCGTTCGGCCTTCAGGTGCGGCTCGGGGACATATCCCGACTGGGCGAACGCCCGCTGCTGCGGCAGGGCCGAAAGCGTATCCTCGGCCCGCCACCATTTCGGGTCGCACGACGCCTTCGGCAGAAGTCCGCCCACGATGCGCTCGATATCGCGAAAGCTCAGCTCGACTTCCGCCGCCTTCTGGCGCCGCAGGTAGCGAGCAAGAGGCTCATACTTCGCCATGTCGGCCCGTTCCCATTCTCCCGGCGTCGCTGCGATCGACCTGCCGAAAACAAGCGGCGGTCCATACCGGACGCCGTCCCTGGCGAAAAGACCGCACGGCGCCTCCCCGCCTTCGCCCGAAAGGAAAGCGACCCGACCTCCGCCGCAAAGGGGGGCAGTGGGCGGGAACGGCCGGATCGCTCCTCGCCGAAGCAGAGGAAGCCACTCAACTCTGCAATGCCGCCAAGGTTCCGTTGCTGCCCCTGCCCGTCATCCAGGGCGGACGCCATGAAGACGTCCGGGATACGAAGAGCCGTCCGTGAGGCTGCCATGGACCACGGCTGTGATCCGCGTCGGCGCCGACCCTCCGAAGTCACGGACCTGGCTGCGCGCCCGACCGCCACGATTGACTAGAAGCCGAAGTCGATCTGATCGACGTGGACTCCGCGCGCTCTACGCCTGCGCCCATGCGACTTGGATAGCGGTTCGGCTGGCGACCTGGGCGGCGCCCTCACCGTCGCAGCCACGCCGTCCTGCGCGTTGGAGATGGCCGGCGGCTGGTTCGCCGGACGCATCAGCGCCTTTTGGGGCATGCCCGGCAGCCGGGGCTTCATGGGCGGAGAAAGAGGCTTTGCGGCGCTGCGCGCGCCCTTCCATGCCGTGAGTTCGCTTTCCCACCACCCGACCCGGCCTGGAGACAGCGACACAGGCGCCGGAAAATCTCCGGTCTGCTGCATCCGCCACGCGGTCGTTCGGCTGATGCCCGCAATGTCATGGACCCGGCCCCATGGGAGCAGACGGTCCTCGGATCCCCCCGTTTCAACGGGACTCCGCGTGGATGGAGCGGTCATGGCGTCACCTCCAGCTGTTGATCGACCTCGCCGACGAAAGCCTCATGGAGAAGTCGGGCGTCATGCTCTGCATCCAGGCTGTCTCGTCCTGCCCATGCCTTGATCACCGTCTTCAGCGCGAAGCTCGTCGCGGGATCCGCGAGCAATCCCGGCAACGTCGGGCGATCCGGGTCGCCATTCTCACCCACGACCCCGGCTCCTCGCCGCCGGCGGCGCCCCCGTCCGCACCTCGGTGATCTGGGCCTTGGCCCAGGACCGGAGCAGTCCGCGCGGGTAGTAGGGCCTGGAGCGGATATGGCGGCACGGCGGCCCGTTGGACGCCGTCGACCAGAGGCGCGCCAGGGTCGCGGGTTTGAGCCGGACGCCCAGCAACGCCAGAAAGGCCGAGGCTTCCGCACGGGTCAGCAGATCGTCCTCACCAGGCGACGCTGCGGATTCCAGGCTCGAGACATCGGGGATCATGACGTCGCCCCCTCTGACCGGCACTGGCGCGAGTTCGTGATTGATCGACCCGCGCTCAGCGCGAGGTAGCAGTCGATGACGGCTGCGACATAGGCGCGGGTTTCGGCGATATCGGGCACGCGCCCCAGTCGCGCCACGCGGCCAGGTCCGGAATTATAGACGGGGGCGTGATCTACGGTTCCATCGGCCCTCATCTCCTCGCGGAGGAGGATGTTGCGCTTGTCGAGGTAGAGGGTGCGAAACTGTTCGCGCGGCGCATGGGCCAGGGCGGCGCGAAGATAGGCGGTCAGGGAGGTCCAGGACGACAGGACCGGCCGCTGACAGGCCTCCGCCCGGACCATGGCCATCGCCAGCGCCCGGACAAGGCCGAGATCAGCGACTGCGCCTTTTGAAAGCCCCTGGCGACGCAGGGCCGCCTCATCGGCCCCCGCGACCCCGGCCAGCCCTCCAAAGGCGTCGATCAGGTCCGCAGCGGCGACCCGGCCGGCGGACGAGGTCAGGGTTCGCCCGAACAGGGCGGTGAGCAGGTCGATATCGGCGTCTTTCGTCGGGTTGGACGACAAGGACGGGCGGAGAGCGGAAACGGATGGCGACACGGCAGGCTCCTGGGCAGCGCGCTCCCGATCGGAGCACCCCAGTCCGCCCTTCCTTTCCCTCCGGCCAGGCTTGCTCACGGAACCTAAACCTGGCGGCGCTAGGCTCCTGTCCATGAGACTGAAACCTTACCGCTCCGCCGGCCCTCGCCGACGGGGCCGCCGCACCGTCGCCTTGACGACGCTCCTCGGGGCCGCCGCCGTCCTGACCGCCCTGAATTGGCCCATGGCGGACGCGGCCGGACCCGCCTCTCCTCCGGCCTCCGCCCGCCCCTCCTTGCCGCCGGAGGCGACCTTCCTCTGCGACGTGGCCCATGTGAACGATGGCGACACCCTGCGCTGCAAGGACGGCTTGAAGGTCAGGCTGCACGCCGTCGCCGCCAGGGAAGCGGACGAAACCTGTTCGCCCGGACATCCCTGCCCGTCCGCCAGCGGCGCATCAGCGACCGCCACACTGAACCGCCTCGCGGCGGGAAAGAGACTGACCTGCGTGCCGACGGGCCGAAGCTACAAGCGTATCACCGCCATCTGCCGGACATCCGACAACGAAGAGGTCAACTGCGCCATGGTTCGCAGCGGGACCACCCTGATCTGGGACAGGTTCGACAGGCAGCGTCCGCTCTGCAGCCGTTGAAACGGCACAGTCGCTTTGCAACCGCTCGGTCGGCGAATGCGAAAGCGGCGGCTTCGGCTGCGCGCGCGGGCGCCTGATCAGCACCGCAAAATTCCTTCGCGGCGCTACTTCCCCGCCCTATCCGGCAGGGATCTTCTTGTCGGCGCCCAAGCACTTCCGTTTTGTTCCGAACCGCCACAGGTCCAGAAGCGAAACAGCGCAGCCTACGGGGCTTATCAGACGTTCGCGAAGACCGGTTTGACTGCTAGCGAAGCAAACTTGAGGCGAGCGGTGGGAACTTAGGCGCCGAAATGTCCTGAAACGATCTGGCAAACGAAGTTTCGTTGTGTCCCATATGTGTCCCAAACGCAGGCCGCACGAAGTTGGCCTACAAACACGCTCAACATAACGTTGAAAAATAAGGGAAAAATGGTACGCCCCCTCGGGCTCGAACCGAGGACCCTCTGATTAAAAGTCAGATGCTCTAACCAACTGAGCTAGGGGCGCACACTCTTTGAAATCAACCACTTGGGCTGCTTCGCCGCCGACAGGCGAAGCGCCTGGTTGCGGAGGCGGTTTCTGGTTCATTCGCGGATGGAGGTCAAGGGCCGCAGCGCGCGAAGATGCGCATTTTGTGAGGAAATCGTCACGACCGCCCTTCCACAGCCCGTCCATACGGTTAGCGTGGCGGCATGGGACCTCTCGCCGGACTGCGCATCATCGAAATCGACGGCCTGGGGCCCGTCACCTTCTCCGGCATGGTGCTGGCCGACATGGGGGCCGAAGTTCTGCGGCTGACGCGCGGCGGCGCCGCCCCCGCAGCTGTTTTCGACGAGGTCGGCGGCGAGGTGCTGCATCGCGGCCGCACGGCCGTGCCCGTCGATCTCAAATCAGTCGAGGACCGCGACAAGATCCTGGCGCTGATCGCGGGCGCCGACGCCCTGATCGAGGGTTTCCGGCCCGGCGTCATGGAGCGCCTGGGCCTGGGGCCGGACGCCTGCGCCGCCGTCAATCCGCGCCTGGTTTATGGCCGCGTCACCGGCTGGGGTCAGACCGGGCCGATGTCCGATCAGGTCGGCCACGACATCAACTACCTCGCCCTGTCCGGCGCCCTCTATCCCATGGGGGCGGGCGATCAGCCGCCCTGCCCGCCGTTGAACCTAGTCGGTGACTACGGCGGCGGAGCCATGATGCTGGTCAGCGGCGTGTTGGCGGCCCTGCTGGAGGCGAAGACCACCGGACGCGGGCGCGTGGTCGACGCCGCCATGACCGACGGCTCGGCCCTGCTCACCAGTCTGTTCCACGCCCTGAGGGCGCGCGGCCTGTGGAGCGAGCGGCGTGAAGCCAACCTGCTGGACGGCGGCACGCCCTTCTATCGCTGCTACGCCTGCCGCGACGACGGCTTCGTCGCCGTCGGAGCGCTGGAGCCGCGCTTCTACGCCGCCCTCATCAGGGGGCTTGGCCTGACGCCTGACGAAGCGCCGCAGTTCGACCGGGAGAACTGGCCCGCCCTGCAGGCCCGCTTCACCGCTCTGTTCGCCACGCGCGACCGCGACGACTGGGCGGCGCATTTCGCCGGGACCGAGGCTTGCGTCACCCCCGTCCTGTCCCTGAGCGAGGCGCCGGCGCACCCTCACAATCAGGCGCGCGGGACCTTCGTGAGCGCCGGAATCGATCAGCCCGCCCCCGCGCCGCGCTTCGCCGCCGCAGCCGCGCCGATCAGCGCCGACCGCCCTCTCCTGCCGCTGGATCAGGCCCTGGCCGACTGGACGAACGAAAACGCCTGAAGCCGTGACGAAAAGGGTTCAGTTGCGGTTCATTCTCGTTCGGTAGACAAGCCGAGGGAACCCAGCCGGGCAGACGACGTTTGCCACCCCACAGGGGGAAGAAAAACCAGATGAACCGATTGATTGTAAAACGTTTGCTCCTGGCCGCAGGCCTGGCCGCCGCCACCACCCTGGCGGCTTGCGATGAGCCGCGTTCGGAAAACGACTACGAGGCCGTCGAGGTCCAGACCGAAGAGCCCGCCGCCCCCGCCGCCGAAGACTCGGCCGCGCCCGCCGTGGCCGAGGCTCCGGCTGCGACCGAGGCCCCGCCTCCGGTCGACGCCCTGCCGCCCGAAACCCGCACCTCGGAACAGACGGTGCAGCCGGAAAGCGATACGCTGTTCTACTGATTCCGCTTGAGCGGCGTTTGCTTCCGGTTGTCGCGCCCTGAACCCAAGGCTCCAGTTTGACGTCGAGGTCTCATCTCCTTCTCGCCAGCGTGGCGCTCTGGGCCGTGTGCGGCCACGCGGCGGTCGCCGCCCAGCCCAAGGCCGAGATTCGCGGCGACGTCGACGCCGAACTGCGTCGACGGCTGGAGCAGGCCGTCGGTCAGGTCGACGAAGCCCCCGCCAACCGTTTCGAGGCCCGCCGCCGCGCGCGCTCGGCCATGGAGGCGGCCCAGGCCCTGCTTCGCTCTGAAGGCTATTACCAGCCGACGCTGCAGGACGACGTCGAGGGCGAGGAAAAGCCGGTCGCCGTCGTCACCGTCATGCCCGGACGGCGCTTTGAACTGAGCGAGACCAAGGTCAACTGGGTCGCCCCCGTGCCTGACCCCGCCGCACAGTCCGCCGCCACCGCCGACATCGGCCTGAAGCCGGGCGATCCGGGTCGCGCCGCCGACATCCTGGACGCCGAAGGCCGGATCGTCGCCAACCTGACGCGCGAAGGCTACGCCGACGCCAAGGCCGAACCCCGCCGGGTGGTCGTCGATCACGCCACCTTCACCGTGCAGCCCAATTTCAACATCGCTTCGGGCGAGCTGGTGCGGCTGGACGGCGTGCTGGTGCGCACCCGGGGGCCGACCAACCCAGACTGGGTCGCCAATCTGGCCCCGTGGAAGGCCGGCGACCGCTACGACCCCGAGGACGTGGCCGAACTGGAGCGGCGTCTGCTGGACACCGGCGTCTATGACGGCGTCAACGTCTCCCTGGCCTCGCTGGATCAGGTGACGCCCGAGGGACTGCGCCCGGTCGTCGTCGGCCTGTCGGACCGTCCGCGCAGCCTGCTGGAGGCCGGCGCCACCTATTCGACCGCCGAAGGCGTCGGCGTCGACGTCTTCCAAACCCGCTACAACCGCTTCGGCCGCGCCGCGACGCTGAAGTACGGCGGCCGCTACGCCAGCATCGACAGCCGCCTGGGCGCCGAGGCCAGCTTCCCCCACTGGGGCAAGGCCGGCCGGACGTTGAAGCTGTCCGGCTACCTCATCAACGAGCAGACCGACGCCTATGACCGCAGCGCCGTCAGCGTGAACGCCGACCTGTCGCAGCGCATCGGCAAGACCTCCTTCTTCACCTACGGCCTCGGCGTCGACGCGGGACAGTACACAGAGAACCGCTTCGACCCGATCACCCAGGCGCCGATCACCTTCGATCGCGACCTGGCCATCGTGACGGGGCGCGCCATCGCCTTCATGGATCGCTCCAACGATCCGCTGGATCCGACCCGCGGCTATCGTCTCTACGTGTCGGCCCAGCCGACGGCCGTGACGGGCGAGGACACCGTCCTGTTCCTCAAGACCGAGGGCCAGGCCACGGCCTACCTGCCCCTGCAGGACGGGGCCAAAACGGTGCTGGCTGGCCGCGCCCGTATCGGTTCGATCGTCGGCGGCGAGGAGCTGACGGTGCCGTCGGACCGCCTCTTCTATTCCGGCGGCGGCGGCTCGGTGCGCGGCTATTCCTATCAGAGCATCAACCCTCGCCTGCCCGACAACACGCCGCGCGGCGGCCTGTCGCTGTTCGAGACCTCGATCGAGGTGCGCCACGACATCGGCCAGAAGTTCCAGGCCGTCGGCTTCGTCGACGCCGGAGCCATCGGCTTCCAGGAGACGCCCAACCTGACCAACATGCGCTACGGCGCAGGCGTCGGGGTCCGTTACAAGCTGCCGTTCGGCCCGGTGCGCGCCGATATCGCCGTCCCGCTGAACAAGCGCGAGGGCGACGCGGCCTTCCAACTCTACATCAGCATCGGCCAGGCGTTTTGACCGACACTCCTCCGCCTCATGAACCCGAAGCGGAAACGCCGGCCAAGGCCGAGAAGCGCAAACGCACGCGTCTGCAGCTCATCGCCTTCGTCTCAGGCGTCGTGGTCGCCGCCCTGCTGGCCCTGAGCATCGTCCTGGCGATTGGCGGGCGAATGTATCTGGTCTCGGATTCCGGCCGCGAACTGATCACCAGTTTCGTCGCCGGCAAGAAGATCAGCCGCTATGGCCGCATCAACGTCGAGGGCCTGAAGGGCGACCTGTTCGACGACTTCACCCTGGAGCGAGTGACCATCACCGATGCGGACGGCGTCTGGCTGGAGGCGACCAATGTTCGCCTCGACTGGTCCTACTGGCCCCTGCTGATGCGGCGCTTCCATGCGACCGAGATCCGCGCGGACCAGATCCGTCTGCTCCGTCGTCCCCAGTTCGAGCCGCGGACCGAGCCCGGCGGCCCCCAGGCCCTGAGCATCGACATCGACAAGTTCAGCGCCAAGGTCGAGCTGATGGAGGGCTTCTCCAAGGAATACGGCCGCTGGACCCTGAGCGGCGACGCCGAGGTTCCGCGTCGGGGCGACAAGAAGATCAACGTCGACGCCTTCAGCCTGAACCGCCAGGGCGACCATTTGCTGCTCAAGGCGATCATCGGCAAGAAGCCCGAGGACCTGCGGGTCAACCTGCGCGCCGGCGAGGCCCAGGGCGGCCCGATCGCCGGCGCGCTGGGCTATTCCCCCGACAGGCCCTTCTCGGCGATCGCCGTGGTCAACGGCGAACGGGTCGATGTCGAGGTGAAGACCGGCGACTTCATCCCCCTGACCGTCAAGGGCCGCTACGGCAAGACCGGCGCCCGGATCGGCGGCGCCGCCGATTTCTCGGGCTCGGACCTGCTGGAGCCCTTCGCCCGCCGCATCGGCCAGACGGCCCGCTTCGGCTTCGCCAGCCTGCCGGTTCGGGACGCCGAGGATGTCCAGGCCATGAGCTGGACCCTGACCGCCGAGAACATCACCACCCGCGCCTCGGGCCTGATCAACCTCAAGCAGCGCGCCGCGCCGGACGGCGTCAAGCTGACGGTCGCGACGCCCTCGCTCACCCGTCTGGCCGGCCCGACCCTGGCTGGTGCGACCATCTATACGGGCGTATTCAAGGGCGACGCCAACCGCTGGAGCCTACAGGGCTCGGCCAGCCTTCAGGACACAGACATCGCCAGCTATCGCGCCGCCCGCGTCTCGGGGCCGCTCGACCTCAGCTACAACAAGGGCCAGTTCGATGTCGTCACCGACGCCCGCGCCGTCGGCGGCTCGACGGCCGGCATCATCGGCGCCCTGCTGGGTGCCACCCCCCATGTGAAGCTGGAAGGCTCGCGCACTTCCGACGGCGCCTATCTGCTGAAGAAGATCGACGGGCGAGGCCAGGCCCTGACCCTGACCGGATCGGGCGGCCGCAACCTCACCGGCGGCCTCAGCTTCCGCGGTGATGCAGACATCACCGACATCTCGCGTATCCGCCCCGGCGCCAAGGGCTCCTTCAAGGGACCGATCCAGGCGGGCAAGGCCCGAAACGGCCCCTGGACCATCAGCTTCGACGGCCGCGCCTCGCGCCTGAGCGTCGGCATGGACGAACTGGATCGCCTTCTGGGTCAGACCCCGCGTCTGGCCATGGCCGGAACCTATGACCGGGGTGTCCTGGCCATCAACCGGGGCGAACTGACGGGCGCCGCCGGGCGCATGGGCGCCAAGGGCCTGATCGAGGGCGGCAAGCTGCGTCTGGCCCTGGACTGGGACGCGCACGGGCCGTTCGGCGTCGGTCCCGTGGCCATCGACGGCGCCATGAGCGGAAACGGCGCCCTGACCGGCACCCTGGCCCAGCCCAGGGCTGACCTGCGCGCCGCCTTCGACAAGGTCGCGGCCGGCGGCCTGATCCTGACCAACGCCGATCTGATCCTCAGCTTCCGCAGGGGCGCCGACGCGTCTGACGGACGGATCGTGCTCAACTCGGGCTCCAACTACGGCCCGGCGCGGGCGTCGGGGAACTTCTTCCTCGGCGGCAAGAGCCTTCGCCTGACCGAGGTGGACGTCAACGCGGGCGGCGTGACGGCCCAGGGGGCCATCGCCCTGTCCAACAACTATCCCTCCAGCGCGGACCTGACCTTCACCGCGCGTCAGGGCGCCTTCCTGGCCTCGGGAGAAGCCAATGGCCGGGTGCGCCTGACCGACGGAGGCGGAGATCAGAGCGCCGTCCTGGACGTCACCGGCCGCAACGTCCGCCTGGCCGGCTCAACCTGGGTGGTCCGCAACCTGTCGCTCAAGGGCCAGGGCACGCTGGAGCGCCTGCCCTTCTCCCTGGCCGCCGACGTCGGCGGGCCCAATCCGGTCCAGTTCAACGGCACGGGCGAATATTCGCGCCAGGGCCCGGCCCAGAGCGTCACCCTGCGCGGTGGCGGCCGCGTGCGCGAGGTCGCCTTCACCACCCGCGCCCCCGCCGTCATCGCCCTGAACGGCGACGGCCGCGTCATCCGTGTCGACCTGGGCGTCGGCGGCGGCGTCCTGACCGGCGAGCTGCGTCAGGACAAGGCCGGCAGCGCCATCCAGGCCGAGCTGACCAACGTCGAAATGGGCTCTCTCGTCCCCGACCTGCGCGGCCAGGTCACCGGCCGTGTTTCGCTGCAGGGCGCGGGCGACAGGCTGAACGGCTCGGCCAATGTCGACCTGAAGCAACTTCGCAGCATCGACGCCCCGCGCGGCCTGGCCGTGGACGGCACCCTGAACGCCGACCTCAACGACAATGTCCTGCGCATCCGCGCCCAGGCCAATGACGGCACGGCGGTTCAGGCCTCCGCCGACGTCAGTCTGCCGGTCGTGGCCTCGGCCGCGCCGCTGCGCCTGGCGGTCGAGCGCACCCGCGAGATGTCCGGTCAGATCGCTGTCAACGGCCAGATCCAGCCCATCTGGGACCTCTTCCTCGGCGGCGCCCAGTCGCTGTCCGGCCAGATCGCCAGCCGCGCCACCCTCGGCGGCACGCTGAACGACCCCCGCCTGAACGGCCGTCTGGACCTGACCCAGGGCGCCTTCCGCGACAGCATCACCGGTCTGCGTCTCGCAGGCGTCAGCCTGGCCAGCCGGTTCGACGACAACCAGGCGGTGATCGAGCGCTTCGAGGCCGCCGACGGCGTCAAGGGCACGGTGACCGGCAACGGCAACCTGGGCCTGCGTCAGGGCTCGGGCTCGACCCTGAGGCTGGAGCTGACCCGCTTCCGCGTCATCGACAACGATATCGCCGAGGCCCGCGCCAACGGAGTGCTGACCGCCGTGCGCGGCGCGGACGGCAATATCCAGCTGAGCGGCGATCTGAACATCGACGAGGCCAATATCTCGCCCAACCTGCCCGGCTCGAACGGCGTGGTGAAGATGGACGTGGTCGAGATCAACCGCCCCGGCGGCGATCCCATCGAGGTGGAGACTCAGTCGCGCGGCCCGCAGATCGGCCTGAACCTGAACCTGACCGGGCGCGAGATCCATGTGCGCGGACGCGGCCTGAACGTCGAGCTGACCGCCAACGCCCGCGTTCGCGGCACCATCACCCGCCCGCAACTGACCGGCACGGCCAATGTCGTGCGCGGCGACTATGAGTTCGCGGGCAAGCGCTTCGTCTTCGACGACAGCGGTTCGGTCATCCTGTCCACCGATCCGGCGCGCATCCGCCTGAACCTGGCGGCGGTGCGCGAAGACCCGGCCCTGACCGCGACCATCAAGGTCACCGGCACGGCGGCCCAGCCCAAGATCGAGCTGACCTCCAGCCCCTCCCTGCCTCAGGACGAAATCCTGTCCCAGGTTCTGTTCGGGCGTTCGGCGTCCCAGCTGTCAGGGTTTGAAGCGGCGCAACTGGCCTCGGCCGTGGCCTCTCTGGCGGGCGGCGGCGGGTTCGACGTCATCGGCAATCTGCGCCAGTTGGCGGGTCTGGACCGCCTGTCCTTCGGCGGCGAGGCTTCCAGCCTGACCATCGCTGGCGGTCGCTACATCACCGACGACGTCTATCTGGAGATCATCGGCGGCGGCGAAGGCGGGGCGGCGGTCAATGTCGAGTGGCAGGTGCGCCGCAACCTGGCCGTCAGCTCCAAGTTCGGCGGCGAAGGCGACGCCAGCATCTCGGTCCGCTGGCGCCGCGAAAGCGACCGGCCCGGCGGCGGCGCAACCGACCGGCGCCGCAACCGCAGTCGCTAAGCCCTAGAGGATTTCCAGAATGCTCTCGACGGGGCGCCCGATCCGGGCGCCCTTGTCGCTCTCGACGATGGGGCGTTCGACCAGCACCGGCTCGGCGATCATGGCCGCGCGGATCACGTCGTCCGACGCCCCGCTTTCCAGCAGTTCGACCGCCTTGGCCTCGCGCTTGCGCAGCATCCCCGACAGGCCCACGCCCGTCTCCTTGGCCAGCCGGTCCAGCGTCGCCGCGTCCCAGCCGGTCTTCAGATACTCGACCACCACCGGCTGGACGCCCTTCTCCTGCAGCAACGCCAGCGCCTTGCGCGAGGTCGAGCATTTCGGATTGTGGAAGAGGGTGACGGTCATCAGTAGGTCCGTTTCAGTTTTTCAAACATGCGTCCGCCGCGGAACGCAGCGACATACATGGCTATTGTCGCGAGATTGACGAGCCACATCAGCGCACTGACGAAGGCGAACTCAAACTCGATCGACGAGCCGATTTTCAAAAGGGCGCCGAACCCGCTCAAGAGGCCATAGGCCATGAAGGCGAGCATGATCGTCGGGATCACCCAGGTCATGCGCCGCCACTGCGCCACCGCCAGAACGACATAGACAACTGCGAGCACCAAGGTGGTGACCAGCATGAACACGGGTAGCATGCCCACGATGGCGTCCTGAATGGCGACTTGCTGAGCCGTCATGACCTGCCCCTTTTGCTGAGCAGCCAGCACCTGAGCCAGCGCCTCGGCCTTCGGCATAGACAGCAGGCCGACGAACAACTGCACTAGGCCGATCCCCAGCGCCACCGCGCCAACTCGCGCCGCCCTCTGCGCCTCGGCCATGCCACGCGGCGGCGTGAACGGATTGGCCGCGCGCAGCCACAGTTTGGCGTTTTGGTTCATCATCGCCCCCCGGCTGCAAACCCTATCTCTTAGACGCAGTCGGCGCCGTGGCAAGCCGCGCCAGCGCAGCCGAGCCGCGCAGGCCGCCGACATGCAGGATCGCGCAGGCCAGCATGGCCGTCGCTGCGATCATCCCGCCCCAGGCGGGCACGCCCGCCACGCCCAGCGGCGCCCCGACCATCAGGCTGACGCCCGTGGAGCTCAACTCATACAGCGCCCAGGCCAGGCCGAAGACCGGCAGGATGCGGTTGGGCCGTCGCCATTGCGCCCAGCCCAGAACCCCGGCGATCAGGGCGAAAAAGATCGCGAACCCCGTCGTCGCGCCCCGGAACTCGGCATAGGCGGCGTCAGAGGCGTACCAGACCAGCCCCGCCTGCATCAGACCCGTCGCCGCCCACAACCCGAAGCCCAGAGCGCTCAACCGCGCCATGTCCACCGCCGTCGAACCCGAATCGACGGGACCGAAGGGGTTGGGGAAGCTGAAACGACGGTTCATGCGCGACTCCTCGACTGCGGCGGCAAACCTATCCCGCGCGCCCCCTATTTCCCAAGCCTGTGAGCGAGAAACCGCCTCGCCTTCACCTTTGCCCCGCCCCCGTCTAGGGTCGCCGTCATGCGGATCGAACCCCACGACCAGGCCGTTCTCGACCACGTCGCGGCCCAGGGCGACGTGATCGTCGCGCGGACCATCGAATGGGCCAATATCAACTCCGGCAGCCGTAACGCCGCCGGTCTGGCGCTTATGCTGGACGTGCTCGAGGCCGAGGCCCGCCGCCTGCCCGCCGCCGTCGCGCGCGTACCCACGAAGGCCTCGACCACCGTGGCCGACAGCGGCGCGGTGATCCCCGAAAGCTACGCCGACTGCCTGACCATCACCGCCCGCCCCGAGGCGCCGATCCAGGTGGTCCTGACCGGCCACTACGACACCGTCTTCCCCGCCGACAGCGCCTTCCAAAAGGTCGTCATGCGCCCCGACGGCGCTCTGAACGGTCCCGGCGTCGCCGACATGAAGGGCGGGATCAGCGTCATGCTGGCCGCGCTGGAAGCCTTCGAGACCCACCCGGACAAGGCCCGCGTCGGCTGGACGGTGCTGCTCAGCCCCGACGAAGAGATCGGCTCGCCCGCCTCGGCCCCCCTGTTGGCGACCCTGGGCGCGCGCGGCCATGTCGGCCTGACCTACGAGCCCGCCCTGTCGGACGGGACCCTGGCGGGCGAGCGCAAGGGCAGCGGCAACTTCCACCTGATCGTCACGGGCAAGGCCGCCCACGCGGGCCGCGCCTTCCACGAGGGCGCCAACGCCGTCGCCGGCGCCGCCATGATCGCCGCCCGCCTGCACGCCCTGAACGGCCAGCGCGAGGGCGTCACCGTCAATGTCGCCAGGATCGCCGGCGGCGGCCCCCTGAACGTCGTGGCCGACAACGCCGTGGTCCGCTTCAACGTCCGTGTGCCGGACGCCGACAGCGCCGCATGGATCGACGAGACGGTGCGCGCCATCGCTGCCGAGCCCCCCTTCCCCGGCCTGAGCCTTGACCTGCACGGCGGCATGACCCGCGCGCCCAAGCCGATGGACGCGTCGCAAACCGCCCTCTTCCACGCCGTCCGCAACGCAGGCGAACTGCTGGGGCAGACCATCGCCTGGAAACCCTCCGGCGGCGTTTGCGAGGGCAACAACCTGCACGCCGCGGGCCTGCCCAATGTCGACACCCTCGGCGTCGTCGGCGGCGAGATCCATTCGGATCAGGAGTTCGCCTGGCCCGCCAGCTTCGTCGAACGCGCCCAACTGTCCGCCCTGATCCTGTGCAAGATCGCCTCGGGCGAGATTGACGCGTTGAAACTGAAACAGCTCCGACTGGAGACCATGTAACCGCATGCTCGTTGTTCGCCCCGCCGGTCCCGCCGACCTCCACCACCTGCTCGAACTGGCCATCCTGTCCGGCCCCGGCTTCACCAGCCTGCCCGAAGACGCCGACGTCCTGAGCGAGCGCCTGGAACTCAGCCAGGCCAGCTTCGAGGGCCGCGTCCCACCGCAGGAGGCCTGGTACACCCTCATGCTGGAAGACGGCGACACGGGCGACATCGACGGCATCGGCTCGGTCAAGGCGACGGTGGGGCTGAAGCGCCCCTTCTTCTCGTTCCGCGTGGTCAACAACACGGTCCAGTCACCCTCGCTGGGCATGAAGCTGAACCATCAGACGCTCGTGCTGGTCAACGAATGCACCGGCTGGACCGAGGTCGGCTCCCTCTTCCTCAAGGCCGACCGTCGCAAGGGCGGCGCCGGGCGCCTGCTGAGCCAGTCGCGCTACATGCTGATCGGCGCCCAGCCGGATCTGTTCGCCGACAACGTCCTGGCCGAACTGCGGGGCGTCTTCACCCCCGATGGCTACTGCCCCTTCTGGGACCATGTGGCGCATAAGTTCTTCCCCATGGACTTCGACGACGCCGACCGCATGAGCGGCTCGACCGACAAGCAGTTCATCCTCGACCTGGCCCCCCGCCACCCCATCTACATCGACCTGTTGCCCGAACCGGCCCGCGCCGTGATCGGCAAGGTCCACCCGCAGGGCGTGCCGGCCATGGCCCTGCTGGAAAGCGAAGGCTTCCGCCCCAACGGCCTGGTCGACATCTTCGACGCCGGCCCCACCGTGGCCTGTGGTCGCGACAACATCCGCACCGTGCGCGACGCCCGCGTCCTGACGGCCCGCATCGAAAAAGAGGTCGAGGTCGAACTGCCCAGCCTCGTCTCGACCGACAGCGTCTCGGCCTTCCGCGCCGTCCGCGCCCGCGTCCTGATCGACGGCGATGTCGCCCGCATGACCCCCGACGTCGCCGCCGCCCTGAAGATCAAGGACGGCGCCGTCGTCCGCGTGAAATCCTGAACCGAGTAGCCGCCATGACCCGCTTCGCCTCCACCAATCCCGCCACCGGCGAAACCGTCTGGGAAGGCGAAGCCGCCAACACCGAGCAGGTCGGCGCCGCCGTCGAGGCCGCCCGCGCCGCCTTCCCTGACTGGGCCGACCGCCCGCGTCAGGACCGCATTGACGCGGTGAAACGCTATCAGGCCATCCTGAAAGACCGCGCCCCAGAAATGGCCGAGGCCATCAGCCGCGAAACCGGCAAGGCCCTGTGGGAGACCAAGACCGAGCTGGCCTCGATGGCGGGCAAGGTCGACATCTCCATCCGCGCCTATGACGAGCGCACCGGCGAGCGCACCACCGACACCGCCTTCGGTCGCGCCACCCTGCGTCACCGCCCGCATGGCGTCTCGGCGGTGCTCGGCCCGTTCAACTTCCCCGGCCACCTGCCCAACGGCCACATCGTCCCGGCCCTGCTGGCGGGCGACACGGTCGTGTTCAAGCCGTCCGAGGAAACGCCCCTGACCGGCCAGCTGATGGCCGAATGCCTGGACGCCGCCGACCTGCCCAAGGGCGTGTTCAACATGGTGCAAGGCGGGCGGGCTGCCGGCGCAGCCCTGCTGGACCAGCCCATCGACGCCCTGATGTTCACCGGCTCGGGCGCGGCGGGCGCCCACTTCCGGCGCAAGTTCGCCGACGATCCCCACGTCATCCTGGCGCTGGAGCTCGGCGGCAATAATCCTCTGGTCGTCTGGGATGCAGCTGATGCCGAAGCCGTCGCGGGCATCGTGGTCCAGTCCGCCTTCGTCACCACCGGCCAGCGTTGCTCGTGCGCCCGCCGCCTGATCCTGCCGGAAGGCGCCGCGGGCGACGCCATCGTCGAGGCCGTGGCCGCCATGTCGGACCGACTGAACTTCGCCCCCTGGGACAGCGATCCCGAGCCCTATGCCGGGCCGCTGATCTCGGAGAAGGCCGCGACCGCTGCGCTCGCCGCCCTGCAACAGCGCATCGACCTGGGCGCCAAGGTCATCCGCGCCTCAGGCCCCATCGACAACCTGCCGGGCGCCTTCGTGAAGCCCGCCATCATCGACGTGACCGGCGTCGCGGTCGAGGACGAAGAGATGTTCGCCCCCTTCCTGCAGGTGATCCGCGTTCCGACCTTCGACGCCGCCATCGCCGCCGCCAACGCCACCAAATACGGCCTGTCCGCCGGTCTGGTCAGCGACGAAGCTAAGAACTGGGATCGCTTCATCAACCGCATCCGCGCGGGCGTGGTGAACTTCAACCGCCCGACCACGGGCGCCGCCGGCGACATGCCCTTCGGCGGCCTCGGCGCCAGCGGCAACCACCGCCCCAGCGCCTACTACGCCGCCGACTACTGCGCCTACCCCGTCGCCAGCTTCGAAGCCGGCGCGGTCAAGAACATCGAAAGCGAGATCAAGGGCTTGCGGGGATGATCGGAGGTTGGCGCTCCAGTCGTCGCATCGGCCCTCCTAGCTTCATCGAACAGCTAAGAGAGAATGCGCGCTGGCCCGCCATAATCGTTATCGGCAGCGCCGTGATGGCAACAACCACCGTCCTGATAAAATTTGATGATCTTTGGAATCAAGTAGCGGCCTGGCCCGTTATGTTCCTGGTGATTTCCATAGTCTTGGCCATAAAGATTTTATGGATCCGAGGCTGGAACTGGTTTGAGACCTTCGTCACAATAGGGCTCATTGCCTTGATGTTCTTTTCCGCCTCCAAGCTAAACCTCTCTATTTATATTGCCATTCTTGGCCACGAACCTGCGATGATTATTCCGGCAACGCCATGACCCAAGCCATCGAAGCCAACGCCGACGGTCTGATCGGGCCGACCCACTCCTATGCGGGCCTGTCGCCGGGCAACCTCGCGTCCAGCCTGAACAAGGGCGAGGCGTCGAACCCGCGCGCGGCGGTGCTTCAGGGCCTCGACAAGATGAAGCGGCTGGCCGACCTGGGCCTGCCCCAGTTCGTCCTGCCGCCGCACGAACGGCCCAACATCCCCTTCCTGCGTTCGCTCGGGTTCTCGGGCAATGACAGGACGGTGCTGGCCAAGGCCTGGCGCGACGCTCCGGCCTTCGCCGCCGCCGCCTGTTCGGCCTCGCCCATGTGGGCCGCCAACGCCGCGACCGTGACGCCCAGCGCCGACGCCGCCGACGGCCGGGTCCACTTCACCCCGGCCAACCTGCACACCAACCTGCACCGCTCGCTGGAGCACGCCCAGACCAAACGGGCGCTGGACGCCCTCTTCCCCGACGCGACCCGGTTCGCCGTCCACGACGCCCTGCCCGCCGTCGCCCATCTGGCCGACGAGGGCGCCGCCAACCACGTCCGCCTGTGCGCCGAGCACGGCGGTCGCGGGGTCAATCTGCTGGTCTGGGGGCGTGAAGCCTTCGAGCCCTGGGACGGTCGCTTCCCCGCTCGCCAGACGCGCGAGGCGTCCGAAGCCATTGTCCGCCGTCATGAAGCCGGTCGCCCGGTTCTGGCCCAGCAGTCACGCACCGCCATCGACGGCGGCACCTTCCACAATGACGTGGTCTGCGTCGGCGCCCTGGACACCCTCTTCTTCCACGAACTGGCGTTCGAAGACACGGACGCCACCAAGGCCGCCATCCGCCGCGCCGCCGACGGCCTGTTCGAGCCGAAATTCGTCGAGGTCTCGGCCGCCGACCTGCCGCTGGCCGACGCCATCAGCAGCTACCTGTTCAACTCCATGCTGATCCAGATTCCGGGCGAGGACCGCCTGACCCTGATCTGCCCGACCGAGACCCGCGACAATGCTCGCAGCCATGCGGTCGCCGAGCGCATCGCCGCCTCCAACGGCCCCATCGGCCGGGTCGAATATGTCGATGTGCGCCAGTCGATGCGCAATGGCGGCGGCCCCGCCTGCCTGCGCCTGCGCGTCGTGCTGACCGACGATGAACTGGCCGCGACCAACCCGGCCATGCGCATGACCGACGAACTGCACGGCGCCCTCAGCGTCTGGGCTCTGCGCTGGTATCGCGACAGCCTGACCGCCCAGGACCTGGCCGACCCCGCCCTGCTGGACGAGACACGCGGCGCCCTGGACGAACTGACGGGGATTCTGGGGCTGGGCGGCGGCTTCTATCCGTTCCAGCGGGATTAAGTCTGTTGCCCCGCCGTCATCCCGGGGCGGCGCAGCCAAACCCTGGACCCAGGCGGCAAGTCACTAGTGCGTCCCGTCCAGCTTGAACGCCTGGGTCCCGGCTCTCCCCTCGCTGTCGCGAGGCGAGGCCGGGATGACGGCAAGAGAAGATCGGAAGTCGCGCATATCCGCGACCAGAAAATTAAAGACTTTCAAAGCCTAGGGCAAAGCTAGAGCCAAACCGCGCACCCCACCTTCGCCACGCGTCATCATTCCCTCCCGGTCAGCGCCACGGAGGGGATTTCAGACGATTCAGACGAATTGGACTCTGTTTTTCGCCCGCCGCCCTCAGGCTGCGAAGCGCCCGCCCTTGGCTGCATAGGCCTGGGTCCCGCGCGTGAAGACGCGATCGCTCGGCAGAACCGACTCGATCGGCAGCTCTTCGGCCCCCTTCAGTCGCTCATAGATCGGCCCGAAGTCCTGCAGGGTGACTTCCTTCAACTCCTCGATGCTGTCGATGACGAAATAGACCTGCTGGAAGTCGTCGATCCGGTAGAGGGTCTTCATCACCCGCTCCAGGTCGAAGCCCAGGCGGTTGGGCGAGGCGTCCTCCAGGCTGAACACGCTCTCGGTCGCCGACGAGACGATGCCTGCGCCATAGATGCGAAGGCCGTCGGCCTCCTTCATCAGGCCGAACTCGACCGTGTACCAATAGAGGCGGGCCAGGTTCTTCAGCATCCCCAGGGACTGCGCCCGCTGCCCGCCCTTGCCATAGGCCTCCATATAGGCGGCGAAATCGGGGTCGGTCAGCATCGGCACATGGCCGAAGACGTCGTGGAAGATGTCCGGCTCCTGCAGGTAGTCCAACTGATCCGGCTTGCGGATGAACTGGCCCGAGACGAAGCGACGGTTGGCCAGATGGTCGAAGAAGACGTCGTCCGGCACCAGACCAGGCACGCAGACCACGGTCCAGCCGGTCAGGGCCTGCAGCTTGGGATTCATCACCTCGAAGTCGGGGATGCCCCCCATGTTCAGATCCAGCGCGTCCAGCCCGCGCATATAGGCCTCGCAGGCCCGCCCGGGCAGAATCTTCATCTGCCGGGCATAGAGGGTGTTCCAGGTCTCGTGCTCGACGTCGGTATAGGCCGCCCAGTTCTGCGGGATGGTCCAGTCGGCGGCGGCGCCTTCGGGCGGGGCTTCAAAGACGTGTTCGAAATCGGACATGGGAACGCTCCTCGCGGCTCTGACGGCCGTTGAGGGCAGATTAGCGCGCCCTCTAGCCGTCGTCACGCACGTCTATTGCAGCGTTTGGAAACGCGGCGCGTGCCGCCCCTGCGCATCGACGGTGAACCACTCCCCCTCATCCTCGGGCGACAGAGGCTCGATCTCGGGCGTCGCCACCAGGGCCTCCTCGGCGGCATAGGCGATCACGCCGCCCTCGGTGTCGGCGATGAGGATACGATAGAAGGGCTGATCGCTGGCGACCACGCCCGTCTCTGCGGCCGGGCCTGCGTAGGACGCGTCCACATCCATGACCAGGCCGTGGAAGGCGTGGTCGCGATGTCGGACGATCTGTCCGAGGCCGAACCGGGCTGTGTGAACCTGGGTCATGCTGCCACCAATACGCCCGGCGAGTTGAAGCGGATGCATCGCAGCCTGTTCATCTTTCCGACAGGAAGGACTTGGCGTCGCCGTCGCTCCCGGTCTAGGCTGATCGCGACGGGCGCCGCTCTGGACCGCCCACATGAAAGCTCGGCCCATGCCGGAGACCCCTGGCGCGCCTGCACGGCGCGACGCGCGGTCCCAGCCCACGAAGTCCCGCGATTCAGGGACTTCCGGTCGCGATGCGCCCCTCTATGGCGCGCTCGACCTGGGGACCAACAATTGCCGCCTGCTGATCGCGCGCCCCGCGCGCGACGGGTTCCGGGTGGTCGACAGCTTCAGCCGCATCGTCCGGCTGGGCGAAGGCCTGTCCCTCACCGGCCGCCTGGACGATCGCGCCATGGATCGGGCCTATGAAGCCCTCGCCCTGTGCGCCGAACGCGTGGCCCGCAAGGGCCTGGACGCCAGCCGCCTGACCGCCGTCGCCACCCAGGCCTGCCGCGCCGCCGACAACGGCGAGGCCTTCATCGAACGGGTGCGTCGCGGCACCGGCCTGAAGCTTAGGATCATCGACCCGGCCGAGGAGGCCAGCCTGTCGGTCGCCGGCTGCCTGAACCTGTTCGACCCGCGCGCCGAGGCGGTTCTGGTCATCGACGTGGGCGGCGGCTCGACCGAATTGTCCTGGATGGCCCGCACCGCGCGTGGATTCGAGAACCGGGGCTGGATGTCGGCCCCCATGGGCGTCGTCACCCTGGCCGAGCGTCATCCCGAACCGTCTGGCGACACCGAGGCCTGGTACGAAGCCATGGTCGCCGACGTCGGCGCCGCCCTGGCGCTCGGCGGCCCCAGCGACTCCTCGGTGCGCCCTCTGTTCGACAGCGGCCGCGTGCACATGGTCGGCACCTCGGGCGCCATCACCAGCCTGGCCGGCATCCATCTGGGCCTGCGCCGCTATCAGCGCGATCTGGTGGACGGCCTATGGATGACGCGCGCCGACTGCGAGGCGGCGGCGCTGCGCCTCAAGCGGCTGGGCCCTGCGGGCCGGGCGGCGGAAAGCTGCATCGGGCCCGATCGCGCCGACCTGGTGCTGGCGGGTGCGGCGATCCTGGAGGCCGTGCAGCGCGCCTGGCCCTGCGAGCGCGTGCGCGTCGCCGACCGGGGCCTGCGCGAAGGCCTGCTGCTGCAAAGGATGCGCGAGGACCGCCAGAAGCCCCGCCGACGCCGTCGCCGGGGCCGCAACAACGGCCAGGCCGGCAATCAGGCGGCGGGCGCTCCGGCGACCTGAACCGGCAGGTCTATGTCGCAGACCGAGAAGTCGGCGCCTTTGGCCTGACGCGCCGCGTCGGCTAGCGCGCGGAACTGCGGCGACGCCGTATCCAGAACGCGAACGGTCGGGCGTTCGGCCGGCGGCAGGTCGGACGCGGCCCTCACCCGCTTCATCTGATCGGGACCGGTGACGATGCCGTCGGGGTTGGAGCTGAACTTCAGGGCGCGCACCACGTCCAGACCCGACACGACCCGGCCCCAGATGGTGTAGCGCTTGTCCAGCGAGGGGTAGGGCTGGCGCATCAGGAAGAACTGGCTGTTGGCGCTGTCGGGCGCCTCGTCGCGCGCCATGCCGGCGACGCCGGGGCAATACAGGCCCCAGGCGTGGACCTTGCGGTCCGCCGTCGTGGCCATATAGGCGTCGGGCTGGGTATGGACCGGCAGGGAATGCAGGAAGCCCAGCACCGCCCCGGCGGGCGCGGCCACCGCCGCGAACGGCGTCTGACCGTCGCGGCGGAAGGTGAACTCGGCCTTCAGGTCAGGATAGGCGCTCTGGCCCTCGCCCGTGCCCAGGGGATCGCCGGTCTGGGCCATGAACTGATCAATGACCCGGTGCCAGACCTGGTTGTCATAGAAGCCGCGCCCCGCCAGCAGCCGGATGCGCTCGACATGGCCCGGCGCCACCTCGGGGGCCAGCTCAACCAGAATGCGGCCCTTGTTGGTGTCGATCACCAGCAGGTTCTCGGGCGCGACCGTGCGCCACTCGCTGGCGACGACGGCCGGCGCCGAGGCGCTCGGCGCCGCCTCCTGCGCCCAGGCCGATCCGGCCAGCATCAGGACGGACGCCGCCGCCAACCCCGTTGAAAAGCGCATCATCATCCCCTCCCCCGATTGGAAAACTCAGCGGCCCGTGACCTGAACCACAGGCTGCACGTCGCAGATGCTGAACTGGGCGCCGCGTGCGGCGCGTGCTGCTTCAACAGCGGCGTTGAACGGCGCAGAGCCCGGCACGGCCACGCGCACGCTCGGCCGCTGTCCCTCCGGCAGGGCCGAGGCCAGTTGCACCTTGGTCATGACGTCAGGATCGACGACCTTGCCGTCCTCGGCGTCGCTGCCCGCTTTCAGCGACTTGACCACGTCCAGACCCTGAAGGACGTGGCCGAAGGTCGTGTAGCCGCCGTTCAGGTTGTCGTTCTGGCCCGTCATCAGGAAGAATTGACTGTTGGCGCTATCCGGCGATCCCGCCCGGGCCATCCCCGCAACCCCTGGACAGAACAAGCCCATGACGCCGACCTTGAAGTCGGCGGTGACGAACATCTGGGCGTCGGGTTGAGTCACGACCGGCAGGCTGCCCATGATGCCGCGCACGCCGGGACCGCTGTTTTCAACGGGCGCAAAACCGCTGTCGCGTCCGCGGCGGAAACTGAACTCGCCCTTCACGTCCGGCAAATCGCTGCCGCCCGCGCCGGTGCCCTCGGGGTCGCCCGTCTGGGCCATGAACTCGGGGATGACGCGGTGGAACTTCAGCCCGTCATAGAAGCCGCGATTGGTCAGGGTGCGGATGCGCTCGACGTGGTTCGGCGCCGCCCGCGGCTCAAGCTCGACCAGAACCCGGCCCTTGGAGGTGTCGATCACCATCAGGTTCTCAGGCGCGACCGTGCGCCATTCCGAAGCGGTCTGGGCGGCGGCGGCACCCGCGATCAAGGAGACCGCGGCGGCGGCCAGAAGCGTCTTGAAGGTCATGTCTATCCTGAAATCTAGCGCTGCACCTTGGCGCGCACCTGGGCGGCGACCGCCGGGCTGACGAAGCTCTCGATCGCACCGTCCAGACGGGCGATCTCCTTCACCAGCCGCGAGGCGATGGCCTGATGGCGCGGATCGGCCATCAGGAACACGGTCTCTATGTCGCTGTTGAGGCGCTGATTCATGGCCGTCATCTGGAACTCGTATTCAAAGTCCGCGACCGCGCGCAGGCCGCGCACGATGACGTTGGCGTTCATCTCCTCGGCGAAATGCATCAGCAGGCTGCTAAAGGGCTGGACCTGAATGTCGGCATCAAACCGCGCGACCTCGGCCTTCAGCATCTCGACGCGCTCAGCGGTCGAGAACAGGGGGCCCTTGTCGTCGTTCTGCGCCACCCCGATGACCAGGCGATCGACCAGTTTGATGGCCCGCCCGATGATATCCATGTGGCCGTTCGTGACCGGGTCGAAAGTCCCCGGATACAGTCCGATGCGCATGGCCTTCGCCTCCCCGCGTTTCGACCCGTTTAGCAGGTGCGAAATCAACGGCCTAGATTTTCTGACGCGGGTTTGATCGCCAGGCGTCGATCAGCCGGGCGATCAGGGCCTCGGCCGGGAGAAAGACATGGCCGCCAATGGCCGCCACAGCACAGGCGGGCGTGGCGCTGTTGCAGATGAAGGCGGCGTCGAAGGACGGCAGATCGGCCAGAAACACCGGACGCTTGATGCTGTTCAGGCGAAGGCTTTCCATCCCGCGTTGCAGCAGGGTCTGGCCCGTTCCAGCCAGCATCGGCGCCTCGGGCCAAATCACCGTGTCGCCCTGAATGAAGCCGATGTTCCAGATGGAGCCTTCGGAAATCCGCCCCTCGGCGTCGACGAACAGGGCGTCGTCGAATCCGGCCTGAAACGCCTGCCGCCGGGCGCGGGTCAAACCGAAGGTGGCGGCATGCTTCAGATGCGGGACTTCGCGTGCATAGACCTGGATCTGAAGCCGCAACGGCGCCGTCAGCGGCGCGGCGGGCGGCGACAGGGTCGTCAGGACGCGTGGCTGAACCACTGCCTCAGGCGCCCGTAGGCTGATGGCGTCGGAGAAGAGATTGACCCTCAGGCTGAACGGTCCGGAACGCCCGTCCAGCGCCTGTCGCATCCGTTCACGCAACAGGGCTTCGGGCACAGCGAGGCCGAACAGGTCGACGGCTTTGGCTTCCAGACGGGCCAGATGCAGGTCCAGGCCCCGCACCGTCCCGTCCTCGACCTGCATCGAGGTGAAGGCGCCGTAGTTGGACAGGACGAAATGGCCCAGGTCGGCGGCGCTGGCGGGCCGGCCGTCGATCTGCATCAGAACGTCAGCCATGCCCGCCGTCATGCTCGCCTGAGAGCCGATCAGCCCTCGCCGCCCTCTTCCGTCACGGCGTCGTCCGCGCCGTCATCGTCGCCGCCCGAGTCGGGCAGGCGTTCGACCGAGACGACCTTCTCGTCCTTGCCGGTGCGGAAAATGGTCACGCCCTGGCTGGACCGGCCGACGATGCGGACCTGGCCGACCGGGGTGCGGATCATCTGGCCGCCGTCGGTGACCAGCATCAGGTCGTCGCTGTCCTCGACCGGGAAGGCGGCGGCAAGGCGAGTGCCGGCGCGACCGCCCAGGCCGTGGGCCGTCAGCCCCTGCCCGCCGCGACCGGTGCGGCGATACTCATAGGCCGAGGACCGCTTGCCGAAGCCGGTTTCCGTGACCGTCAGGATGAACTGCTCAGCCGCGCCCAGTTCGGCGATGCGCTCGACCGACAGGGCGGCGTCGCCGACAACTTCGTCGTCGGCCTCAACAGCCGTAACCTCTTCGTCCACGTCCGCGCCGGCCAGGGCCTTGCGCATGGCGTTGGCGTGCTTGACGTAGGCGGCGCGTTCTTCCGGCGAAGCATCCACACGGCCCAGAACGGCCATCGAGATGACCTCGTCGTCGCCTTGCAGACGGATGCCGCGCACGCCGGTCGAATCCCGGCCCTTGAAGACGCGCACGTCGTCGGCCTTGAAGCGGATGGCTCGGCCCAACTGCGTCGTCAGCAGGATGTCGTCGTCAGCGTTGCAGATGGCCACGCCGACCATGCGGTCGCCGTCTTCCAGCTTCATGGCGATCTTGCCCGCGCGGTTCACCGTGGCGAAGTCGCTGAGCTTGTTACGCCGCACGTCGCCCGACTTGGTGGCGAACATGATGTCGTAGTTGTCCCACTCGGACTCGTTTTCCGGCAGCGGCAGCACGTTCATGATGCTGTCGCCCGGCTCGATGGGCAGAAGGTTGACGAAGGCCTTGCCGCGCGACTGCGGGTTACCCAGCGGCAGGCGCCAGGTCTTCAGCTTGTAGGCCTTGCCGTTGGTGGCGAAGAACAGAACCGGGGTGTGGGTCGAGGCCGAGAAGATGCCGGTGATGGCGTCCTCGTCCTTCATCGTCATGCCCGACTTGCCCTTGCCGCCGCGATGCTGGGTCCGATAGGCGTTCAGGGCCACGCGCTTGACGTAGCCGCCGTGGGTGACGGTGACGACCATGTCCTCGCGCGGGATCAGGTCCTCGTCCTCCATCTCGGCGTCGCCTTCCCCGATCAGGGTGCGGCGCGGCACGGCGAACTGATCCTTCACCAGCAGCAGGTCTTCGCGGATGATGGCCAGGACGTTGGCGCGATCCGACAGGATGGTCAGGTGGCCCTGGATGGTGTCGGCCAGGCCGCGCGCTTCACCGAAGATGTCGTCGCGGCCCAGGCCGGTCAGACGCGACAGGGTCAGGGCCAGGATGGCGCGGGCCTGTTCGTCGGTCAGGCGGATCTTGTCGCCGTCCACCAGCACCGTGCGCGGGTCGGCGATCAGTTCGACCAGGGCCATCATGTCCCCGACCGGCCAGGCCTTGGCCTGGAGACGCTCGCGCGCTTCCGCCGGATCAGCCGAGCTGCGGATGATGTGGATGACTTCGTCGATGTTGGCGACGGCGACGGCCAGACCGACCAGGACGTGGCCGCGATCGCGGGCCTTGGCCAGCTCGAACTTGACGCGGCGGACGACCACTTCCTCACGGAACTCGAGGAAGAGCTCCAGCAGCTTGCGCAGGCCCATCTGCTCGGGACGGCCGTGGTTCAGCGCCAGCATGTTGACGCCGAACGAGGATTGCAGCGCCGTATAGCGGAACAGCTGGTTCAGGATAACGTCGCCCGAAGCGTCGCGCTTCAGCTCGATGACGATCCGCATGCCCTGACGGTCGGACTCGTCGCGGACGTCGGAAATGCCTTCCAGACGCTTCTCGCGCACCATTTCGGCGATGCGCTCGATCAGGGTCTGCTTGTTCACCTGGAACGGCAGTTCGGTGATGACGATGGCGTCGCGATCCTTGCGGATCTCCTCGACCGAGGCGCGACCGCGAACGATGACCGAGCCGCGTCCGTCGCGCAGCGCATTGCGCGGCGCGGTGCGGCCCATGATCTCGCCGCCCGTGGGGAAGTCGGGACCGGGCACGATGTCCAGCAGGGCCTCGTCGCCCATGTCAGGGTTGTCCAGCAGCGCCACGGCCGCGTCGACGACTTCGCCCAGGTTGTGCGGCGGGATGTTGGTCGCCATGCCGACGGCGATGCCGCCCGCGCCGTTGACCAGCAGGTTCGGAATCCGCGCCGGCAGGACGACGGGCTCCAGCTCCTTCTCGTCGTAGTTCGGCTGGAAATCGACCGTGTCTTTTTCGATGTCGGTCAGCAGGGCCACCGCCGCCGGGGCCATCTTGGCCTCGGTGTAACGCATGGAGGCCGGCATATCGCCGTCGACCGAGCCGAAATTGCCCTGACCGTCGACCAGCATCAGTCCCATCGAGAAGGGCTGCGCCATCCGCACCAGAGCCATGTAGACCGAGGCGTCGCCGTGCGGGTGGAAGCGGCCCAGCACGTCACCGACGACGCGCGCGCACTTCGAATACGACCGCTCGGGCGTCATGTTCAGGTCGTGCATCGAATAGAGGATGCGACGGTGAACCGGCTTCAGACCGTCACGCGCGTCCGGCAGGGCGCGGCTGACGATCACGCTCATGGCGTAGTCGAGGTAGGAGCGTTTCAGCTCGTCCTCGATCGTGATGATGGAGATGTCGCCGGGCGCCGAAGGTGCGGCGTTGTCGTAGCTGTCGTCGGTCAAGGAAATCAGGCTTTAAATGGCCGGAATCGGAACGTGATCCGCTGTTCCGGTTTCTAGCATCCGGGGGCCGTTGTGGCAAAGAAACGCCGCTGATATCCCCATGCCCAAAAGGACAGGAAAACCATGCGTCTGACTGCTGCCGCCTTTACCGCCTTCGCAGCGACTTCGCTGCTCGCCGCAAGCGCCTTCGCCCAGAGCCATGATCACGCCGCCATGGGCCACGGCGCTCAGGGTCAGGCCGCCGCCATGGACCATTCCGCCATGATCCCGCGCGCCACGCCGGGCCAGACGGGTCAGGCCGCGATCATCAACGGCGCCGGCGCCGAAATCGGCAAGGCGACGCTGACGCAGGGCGCCACCGGCCTGCTGATCAAGGTCGAAGCCACGGGCCTGACGCCCGGCTGGCACGGCATCCACATCCACGCCACGGGCCAGTGCGCCGCCCCCTTCACCTCGGCAGGCGCCCACATCAACCATACCGATCCCAAGACGCCGCACGGCCTGCTGAACGCCCAAGGCCCCGACGACGGCGATCTGCCCAACCTCTTCGCCGCCGCTGACGGCTCGGCGAAGGCTGAGGTCTTCACCACCAAGGCTCGCATCAGCCAGGACGGCCCCGGTCAGTGGCTGTGGGACGCCGACGGCTCGGCCCTGGTCATCCACGCCAACCCCGACGACCACAACAGCCAGCCCATCGGCGGCGCGGGCGACCGCGTGGCCTGCGCTGTCCTCAGCGCGAACTAAACGATCAGACCTTGGCGGGGGCGCCGGCGCGCAGGCCGCGCTCCCCCAGGGCGACCGTGACCACGCCAATCAGGGCAATGGCCACCCCGGTCAGGATCTGCGGCGTCAGCACGTCGCCCATCCACAGCCAGCCGATCAGGATGGACACCAGGGGCGAGCCCAGCAGATAGGGCGTCACCCGCCCCGCCTCACGCCGCTGCACCAGCCAGAAGACCAGACTGGTCGCGAACACCGACGAGATCAGACCGGCCCAGACCAGGGTGCCCCAGACGATGGGCGGCGCGACCTGCGCCGCCTCCCACTGCCCCGTCTCGAACACCAGCGACCCGATGGTCAGCGCCGGGAAGGCCATCAGGGCCAGCAGCCCCTGCATCTTCAGCGGCGGGATGGAGGTGGTGCGGCGCGCGATCACCGTCGTCAGCGCCCAGGCCGAGGCGCCCAGGGCCCCGACCGCGATCGCGTTCCAGTCCTGCAGGGCGTGCGGGTCCAGCGTCATCCAGGCCACCCCGACGAAGGCGATGACCAGACCGATGGTGGCCATCCGACTGATCCGCTCGCCCAGCAGCAGAAAGGCGAACAGCGAGGTCAGAGGGATCCACAGCTGGGTCGCCACCGTCACCGGACTGACGTCGTGGGCCAGCCAGAAGGCCAGATAGATCAGGCCATAATGGATAGGGCCGCCCACCACGGCGATGATCAGCAGGCTTTTCCAGTTCGGAAAGGGCGGCCGCACGAACCAGACCAGGCAGGCGGCGGCGATGGCGAAGCGCAGGGCTCCCACCATCAGCGGCGGCATGACCTCGGTGGCGATCTTGGCGGCGGCGTTGTTGACGCCCCAGATCAGCATCACCGCGATGATGGCGGCGATCTCGAGCAGGCTGAGCGGGGAATGGCGATGGCTGGACACCGTGACCTGATGCCACAGGCCGCCGCGAAAGGCCCGTCACGTTCGATGACCGCTCTTTTCCGTCGCCGTCGCCCTACTCTTAGCCCGACGAGATGCTATGCCCCGCCCCTTCGCGAACCCGAGGCAGACATGAACCGCACGCTGGCCGCTCTGATGATCTCCGTCGCCGCCATGGCGGCCACGCCCTCGCTGGCGCAGACCGCCAAGGGCCCCAGCAACGTGGTCTCGCCCCAGCCCCTGCCCATCGACGACAGCCGTCCGCGCCTCTTCCTGGGCGGCAGCATCGACATGGGCGGCGCGCCGGACTGGCAGGCGGCCATGACCTCGGCCCTGGCCGACATGGACGTGGTGATCCTGAACCCCCGCCGTCCCGACTGGAACCCGAACTGGCGCCCCGAGGCCGACGAGCCCGAGTTCCGCCGTCAGGTCGAGTGGGAGCTGGCCGCGCTGGAATCCGCCGACGTCATCGTCATGTATTTCGCCCCCGGCACGCAAAGCCCCATCAGCCTGCTGGAAATGGGTCTGCACGCGCGCGGCGGAAAGCTGATCCTCCTGGCTCCCGAGGGATTCTGGCGCAAAGGCAATGTCGACATCACGGCCCAGGCCTACGGCGTCAAACAGGTCCAGTCCCTGCCCGAACTGACCGCCGCCGTCCGCGAGGCCTTGAGCGACGCCGCGTCCAAGGGCCGCTTCGCGCGCTGACACGAAAAAGGCCGCGCCCTCCTCTCGGAAGACGCGGCCTGATCTTTCGGTCGACCCGACCTTAGAACGGGATGTCGTCGTTCAGGTCGTAGCTTTCCTTGGGACCCGACGGCTTGTTGGCGCCGCCGGTCGAGAAGCCCGAGGAGTAGTCGTCGTCGTTGCGGCCGCCGCCGTAACCGCCGCGATCGCCGCCGCCCATGCCGCCGCCCTGGCTGTCGTTACGACCGCCCAGCATGGTCAGCTGACCGTTGAAGCGTTGCAGCACGATCTCGGTCGAGTATTTCTCGACGCCCTGGGCATCGGTGTACTTGCGGGTCTGCAGCGAGCCCTCGATGTAAACCGTCGAGCCCTTCTTCAGGTAGTTCTCGGCCACCTTGACGATGTTCTCGTTGAAGATGACGACCTGGTGCCACTCGGTCTTTTCCTTGCGCTCGCCGGTGGCCTTGTCGCGCCATTGTTCCGAGGTGGCGATGCGCAGGTTGGCGACGCGGTCGCCGCTGTTCAGCGTGCGGATTTCCGGGTCGCGGCCCAGATTGCCGATGAGGATGACCTTGTTGACGCTGCCGGCCATGACCGATGTCCTTTTATGTTCTTGCCGTCGATCCCTAGCGGATATCGGCGGAATGTTCCAGTTTTGTTCACGCCCGAGCGGGCGGAATTCTAGTTGGGGGCGACGGGACGACCGTCGATCTCACGCTGAATGGCGCCCGGAATGGCCAGACGGCCGTCGCCCGTGCGCGTCAGGGCGAAGAAGCGCTGCCCCGTCAGCGTCTTGCCGAACTTCACACCGCCCCGGTCGATGAAAATGAACTGCCCCTGATAGGCGCCGATCATGTCGCGATTGTTGCCGCCCATGCGCAGGAAGCGCAGGCGCATTTCCTCAAGCCGCGCGGCGCAGAACTCGATCTGCGGCTGATCGCGGGCGACGACGTTGATCAGGGGGGCGGACTTGCCGTCCTCGGGCATGACCACGTGATAGCAGACGCCCGGCTCGGTCGGGGCCTCGACGCCCTTCTGGGCGCAGGCTGAGACGGTCAGGCCCAAAAGGGCGATTGCAGCGGCGGAAAGGATCTTGCGGCTCATCAGCCCAGCTCCGGGAACTGGCAGCTCCGGTCCTGTTGAGCCAGGGTGCGGAAGCGGGTGTTGTCGTTCGACTGCTCAACGCGACGCGGGACCAGACGCAGGGTCGTATCGCCCCAACGCCCGTACTGGGCCTCGCCCGGACGGACGCAGGTGCCAGCGTAAAGGGCCTGAACGCAGGCGCCCAGGCTCATGCCGTTGCCAATCGAGCGCCATTCCGAGCCGGTGTGCCGCAGACAGGCCGTGGCCGAGGCGGCCGCCGGCGCCGGACGGCTGGGCTCGGCGGGCGACGCGCCCTCCTCCGTCGGCGTCACCGTGACGCTCGGCTCGGCCGGAAGCTCCGGCGGCGGAGCAAAGGCGGCGGTGGGCGCGGCGGCCAGGGCGCCGGTGGCGTCCAGACCCACGTCCAGGGCGCTGGTGGCCACGCCGTTGCGCTGGGCGCAGTCGGCGAGGGTCGCCTGGCCCACGAACTGGCCGTCAACAAAGCAGCGCAGCTCGCGCGCCGGCTCCAGCGTGGGGGCCTCGGCCAGGTCGATGGTCAGCCCGCCCTGCGACGCAGGCGGCGCCTCGGTCGGCTTGTCCCGTCCGGCGCTGAACACCAGGGCGGCCGCCACGGCCGCCACGACGGCCAGGCCGCCCCCGACCAGCAGGACGGTGCGATTGTCTTTAGGAAGGGCCATGCGGGACTCGACGCCAATGATGGCCCCAATAACCCCGGCGACGCCGCGCGCGTCAACCTAAAGCGGGGGTCCACGCCTCCCGAGCCGGATCGGCTGGGGAGGAATCGCCTCTCCGCCGCGTCTCGCCGGGGATCAACCCGTCAGGCGGGCCAGCGCAGCCTGATAATTGGCCAGTTGCGCCTTGAGATAGGGCGGCGCCGACCCGGTGACCTTGGGCTTGCTGCTGTCGGGGTCCAGGGCCTTGTAGGCGTCGCGCAGGGCCTTGATCGCCAGCTGAAGGGTGCTGGTCGCCGCCTTGGCGGCCTCGGCGTCCTTCAGGCTCATGGTCTTGGGCAGGTCCAGGCCGAAGGTCTTCAAATCGCTCGTGCTCGGGCCGATATAGCCCGGCGTCAGGCCCAGGCCGGCCAGAGCGTCGCGCCCTGCCTCGCCCGCCCGCAGCACCGCGCCTTCGCGGCCATCGGCATAGGTGATGGACAGGCGCTGCACGCCGCCCGCCGTGATCTTGGTGTCGCCGTCCAGACCGGTGACATGGTCCTTGTCGGTCTTGATGGTGACCTTCAGCGTACGGCCCGAGGCGGTCTCGATCTTGCGCGCCAGGGTCTGCAACGTCTCCTTGGCGTCGATGGTGACGGCGACCGAACGCCCGGTCGTGCCCGAGGTGACGTAGAAGCGATCGCCCGCCCGCAGCGAGGTGGCGTCCACCAGTTGCTTGGAATCCGACTGCGGTATCTCGCCCTGAGGCAGGCCCAGCCGATCCAGGACGCTGGCCCCGCCCGAGGCCACGGCGATGGTGGTGGGGGCGGCCTGACGGTCCGCCCCAGTCCAGGTCTGGCTCCACTCCACCGCGCCCGTCGCGGGATCGAGACGCGCCAGATAGCCCGAGGTCGGATCCTCGGCCTTGGCCCCGACGGTGCGGTCGGAAATCCCGGTCAGCCAGACCTTGCCGTCGACGATCTTCACATCGGCGACGGTGTCGTCGCCCGCCCCGCCGTAGTAGGTCAGCCGGTCGTTGGCCGAGACGCTCAGGTCGCTGTTGATCACCGCGACGAAAGCGTCCGTGCCGCCGGAATGGGCGGTGTTGACCTGGCCGATGTCCAGGGCGCCGTTACGCGTCGTGCCCGCCAGGATCACCTGACCGTTGGAGACCGAGATGCCCGCAATCTCGCCGCTGGCGTGGCCCAGGTCGCGCGACGACAGCAGGGTCGGCGAACCCGTGGCGTCGATCTGGAACTGGCGCACCACCATGCGGCCGTTCTCGACCCCGGCGGTGTAAAGCTTGTCGCCGTCCGTGGTCATGGCCTGGACATTGTCGTCCCCGGCCGTGCCGAACTGATTGATCCCGGTCGCCGTCGCCGTGATCGGCGCCAGGCTGTGGATCTGGCTTTCGCTAAAGGCCTGGACATAGCCGTCCCAGCCGCCCGATCCGAGCGCGCCCGGCATGGAGGACTGCGAGCGCCCCGCGACATAGACGCGGCCGTCGGCGCCGAACGAAACGGCCGTGGCTTCGTCTGCAGCCTTGGCGCCGCGCCGCTGGGTCCATTGTTCCACGCCCTTGGCGTCGAAGACGGTGACGAAGCTGTCGGCCAGATTGGCGTCGGCGCCTGAGGCGCCCGGCACCAGAGCCCCGACCACGGAGCCGGCCACGGCCACACGGCCGTCAGCGTCCACGGCGATGGCGTAACCGCTGGCGGTGGAGGCGGCGCCCAGGGCGCGGCTGAGCACCACCTTGCCCGCCGAATCCAGCTTCATCAGGACCACGTCGCCCTGCCCCTTGATCGGCTGGGTCGAGGTCCCGGCGCTGACGTCGGCGACGATCCACATGGAGCCGTCCGGTCCGGTAGCGCTGGCGCGCACGGTCTCGACCCCGTCCGGCAGCCCCGACTGACCGACCTGACCATCGACCCAGAAGGCCTGGCCGCTGGTCTGGCCGGCGCCTTCCTGGAATTTCAGAACCTCATGCCCGCCGCTCTTGCCTACGCCCTGCACCACATAGACGGCGTCCGACGAGGCCACCGGCGAGAAACTGATCTTCTCATAGGACACCCCCTGAAGGTTCAGCGCCCATTTATCCGGCCCGGCCGGCAAGGTGATGGTGGTCTCGCCGGACTTGATGACCTTGGGCTCGGACGGCAACTGCTCGCGGCCCATGCGAGTCTCGACGCCCGCCGCCTCCAGCTTGCTGTTAATGTGGGTCACCACCGACTGCATGGTACGCGGGTCAGAGCCCATCTCGGCCAGATCGATGGCGATGACCTGATCGCCACCGGTCTTCTTGATGGTGATGTTGAATTTCACGTCGCCCTGGAAGGCGGCGACCTCGTCCGTGAGAGCGCCCGTGTGGACCGCCCCCGTGACGTATTTGGCCGAGTCGCGTGGCACGGCGGCGCCGGTCTGGGCCTTGGTTTCGGACTTGCCCTGGACCATGCGTACGCCGTCGAACTGGGCCGCGCCCAGATAGGCCGACAGTTCAGCCAAGCCGGCGTCCATGCGTTTGGTCAGTTGCGCGCGTTCAAGCGCCGACAGGTTCTTCTGCCCCGCCCGATCTGCCACGGCTTCCAGCATGGTGAGGCCCTGATACATGGCGAAGATCTTGCGGTAGTCGCCGGACGAGGCGTTCTTCACGTCCAGGACAGCGTTGTCCTCATTGATCAGGCGACGCCCGCTGAGGGCCGCGCGCAGCAGGTCCGATTGGCTCTGCGGCTTGACCGAGGTCGACCATGGCGCGGTCGGTTGCTTCTTCACGGCGACCGACGTCGAGCCCAGCCCCCCCGAGAAGGTCGAGGTTCCGCCGTACAAACCCAGAAGATAGCTGTTGTTGATCACAGTCCGACGCTCCTGCGTTCAGTCTGCCGCCAAGCTGGTAACGAAGTGTTTAAGATTGGGCGCGGAACAGCCAAGGCTGGTTCACGTTAGGCGACAGTCAAGCTCCGGTCACCGGTCAGGGATTTCGCCCTATGGCTTATGTGCGTTGGTTGCTCATGAAGTTGGCCAGCCTTTACGGGCTGACCCCGCGCCCAAGCAGGCGCAAGCCGCCGCCGATTTCACTCGGCCACGGCGCGCCTCGCTATTTCAGATAGATCAACCCTTGAACAGGGACAGGATGATCTGTGGCGCCTGGTTGGCGATCGACAGGGCTTGCGCGCCCAACTGCTGCTGGACCTGAAGCGCCTGCAAGCGGGCGCTTTCCTTGGCCATGTCCGCATCGACCAGGTTGCCGATCCCGACTTCCAACGAGTCCATCAGCTTGCCGACGAAGATGTTGTGCTTCTCGATCTGCTTGGACTGTGCGCCCAGCTCAGCCAGCTTGGCGTTGGCGTCGTCCAGGGCGGACACGACAGCGGTGAAGGCTTCCTGAGCGTTTTCCAGCGTGTCCAGCAGCGGCGGGCCGGCGGGACGCGCCGTCACGACCGGCGGACCGGCGCTGGCCGCGCGCGCCGGCAGTTGCAGGCCGACACCGTTCAGCGACAGGTCCTGGCGGTTCATCGAGATGGTTTCGGTGGCGCCGACGTTGGCCAGGAAGTCCAGGGCCGTCGTGGCCGTGCCATTCAGGATGTTCTCGCCGTCGAAGGTGGCGTTCTTGGCGAAGGAGTCCAGCGACTTCAACAGCGACTGGAACTCATCGTTGTAGGCCTTGCGCGACGCGGCCGTCGCCGAGGGATCGGCGGCGGCCGTCGCCTTTTCGCGCAGTTCGATCAGCAGGTCCGAAATCTGCGCGCCGGCCGCCAATGACACGTCGGCCAAAGACGTCGCGCGGTTCATGCTGGTCTTGACCGATTCCAGAGCACCGGTGTCCGCTCGCTGGTTCTGGGCGATAGCCCAGGTGGCGGCGTTGTCCTTGGCGCCCTGCACCTTCAGGCCGGTGTTCACGCGGCTCTGGGTCGCGGCCAGCTTATTGTTCGTCGAATTGAGGTTCTGGAGCGCTATGAGCGCGGACGCATTGGTGAGAACGCTGTTGGTCATGGCTTCTAGCCCCAGTTCAAATTCTGACGTGCAGAATGAAACTGATTCCTGAGCGTATGGTTAACGGCGTGGAAACGAACGCGGCGCCGTCCGGCGAGCCGGCGGCGCTGCGGTTCCAAGCTACTGTCGAGGATCAGACCTTGGTCTTGATCACTCCGCCTGCCCCGTAGGCCGGACTGGCGCTCATCTTCATCACCTCTTCGCGCGGCAACTGGCGGATGACTTCGCCGGTGACGCGATCCAAGGTCTTGTAAACAAACCCGTTCGGCCCCTCCTCAATCGTCAGCCGATAGCGGCCGGCGTCGGGTTCGTCCCGCACCGGTTTCGGCTGCGCCTCGACGCCCTGACCATAGGCGTCAGGCTGAACGAGGGTCACGTTCGGCAGTCTTGCGACATTATCTGCCATTTCCCCTTAACGCGGCGACGCCGCGCCTCCTGTCTCCTGATGTGCGAACGGAGGCGGGCCCGAAGACCCGCCCCCGACCACTTTGTTAACGGAACAGGCCGAGCAGAACCGAGCTCGACTGGTTCGCGATCGACAACGCCTGCACGCCCAGCTGTTGCTTGGTTTGCAGGGCGGTCAGCTTGGCGCTTTCCTTGGCCAGGTCGGCGTCCACCAGGTTGCCGACGCCGACTTCGAGCGCGTCCTGGATCTTGCCGGTGAAGGTCAGCGAGCGTTCCAGCGATTTCGACTTGGTGCCGAAATCACCGAGGACGGCCGTGAAGGCCTTCAGAGCCGTGTCCACGGCCGCAGCCGTGGCGCCGGCACGAGCGACCCCACCACCGGCCGTCGCTACCGCGGTAGCTGCGCCCGAGGCTGCCTTCAGAGTGAAGGTGTCGCCGGCGGCCGTCCCGGTCTTGACCGAGATGGCGTCCGTCGTCGTCGCCGAGAACAGGTTGACGCCGTCGAAGGTGGCGCCGCCCAGGGCCTTGGTGATTTCATTGCCCAGGGCGTTGAAGTCAGCCAGGTAGGCCGTTTCAGCCGCCGAACCGGCGACCGAGGATTCAATCGCCACCGCCAGGCTCTTCTGCTCTTCAAGCGCCTTGGTGATGGTTTCGCCGGCGGCCAGGGCCACGTCGACGATCGATTGGCCGCGCTGCATCGACTGCTTGACGGCGTCCAGGGCGCCCATCTCGGCGCGCTGGTTGGTGGCGATGGCGAAGATGGCGCCGTTGTCCTTGGCGGACGACACCTTCTGGCCGGTGTTCACACGATTTTGCGTTACCGCAAGATCGCGGCTCGTGTTGTTGAGATTTTGTAGAGCAATCAGAGCGCCCGCATTGGTATTGATGCTGTTAGCCATTTTAGCTTTTCCTTCTTTGTCTTCGACATTTCCGACGCCGTTTTGGCGGTCGGGAGCATTCTGCTCGAGTTAGTCTCATCAAGCCCGGGGCCGTAGCCCCGGCCTCAATTCGGTTAGCGGAACAGGCCGAGCAGAACCGAGCTCGACTGGTTCGCGATCGACAGCGCCTGCACGCCCAGCTGCTGCTTGGTTTGCAGGGCGGTCAGGCGGGCGCTTTCCTTGGCCAGGTCGGCGTCCACCAGGTTGCCCACGCCCACTTCGAGCGCGTCCTGGATCTTGCCGGTGAAGGTCAGCGAGCGTTCCAGCGACTTGGACTTCGTGCCCAGCGAACCGAGCACGGCCGTGAAGGCCTTGATCTCGGTTTCAACCAGAGCCGCGGTTGCGCCTGCGCGAACCGTGGTGCCGCCGGCGGTGCCGACGGTCGTGGCCGCGCCGGTGGCCTTCAGGACAAACTTGTCCGTCGCGCCGGTGCCGGTCTTGACCTCGATGTCCGCGGCCGCGACCGAGAACAGGTTGACGCCGTCGAAGTTGGCGCCGCCCAGGGCCTTGGTGATTTCATTGCCCAGGGCGTTGAAGTCAGCCAGGTAGGCCGTTTCAGCCGCGGAACCCGCGACCGAGGATTCAATCGCCACCGCCAGGCTCTTCTGCTCTTCAAGCGCCTTGGTGATGGTTTCGCCGGCGGCCAGGGCCACGTCGACGATCGATTGGCCGCGCTGCATCGACTGCTTGACGGCGTCCAGGGCGCCCATCTCGGCGCGCTGGTTGGTGGCGATGGCGAAGATGGCGCCGTTGTCCTTGGCGGACGACACCTTCTGGCCGGTGTTCACACGATTTTGCGTGACCGCAAGATCGCGGCTCGTGTTGTTGAGGTTTTGCAGAGCAATCAGAGCGCCCGCATTGGTATTGATGCTGTTGGCCATTTTGGCTTTCCTTTGTCTTTGACATTTTCAACGTCGTTTTGACGTCGTGAGCGTTCTGCTCGGGGTAGTCTCCTTCATCAAAAACGGGCCCGCAGGCCCGCCTTCAATTCTTATCCGCGGAACAGGCCGAGCAGGACCGAGCTCGACTGGTTCGCGATGCCCAGCGCCTGGACGCCGAGTTGTTGTTTGGTCTGCAGCGCCGTCAGCTTGGCGCTTTCCTTGGCCAGATCCGCGTCGACCAGGTTGCCGATGCCGACTTCGATCGAGTCCTGAATCTTGCCGGTGAAGGTCAGCGAGCGTTCCAGCGACTTGGACTTGGTGCCCAGGGCGCCCAGCTCGGCCGTGAAGGCCTTCAGCGCCGTGTCCACAGCCGTGGCAGTGGCGCCGGCGCGGACGATCGCGCCGCCGGCCGTGGCGACGGCCGTGGCCGCGCCGGTGGCCTTCAGGACGAACTTGTCCGTTGCGCCGGTGCCCGTCTTGACCTCGACGTCCGCCGCGGCGGCCGAATACAGGTTCACGCCGTCGAAGGTGGCGCCCGCCAGGGCCTTGGTGATTTCATTGCCCAGGGCGTTGAAGTCAGCCAGGTAGGCCGTCTCAGCCGCCGAACCGGCGACCGAGGATTCAATCGCCACCGCCAGGCTCTTCTGCTCTTCAAGAGCCTTGGTGATGGTTTCGCCGGCGGCCAGGGCCACGTCGACGATCGATTGGCCGCGCTGCATCGACTGCTTGACGGCGTCCAGGGCGCCCATCTCGGCGCGCTGGTTGGTGGCGATGGCGAAGATGGCGCCATTATCCTTGGCCGAAGAAACCTTCATGCCGGTGTTCACACGGTTCTGGGTGATCGACAGATCACGGCTCGTGTTGTTCAGGTTTTGCAGGGCAACGAGAGCGCCGGCGTTCGTGTTGATGCTGTTGGCCATACTGGTGATCCTTACTTTTTATATGGACGACGCCGTTCTGGCGCCGCGAGCATTCTGCTCGGGGGAGTGCTTATCGAAAGGCGAGCCTCTTGAAACCCGACCCCAATTCTTAACCGCGGAACAGGCCGAGCAGGATCGAGCTCGACTGGTTCGCGATGCCCAGCGCCTGCACGCCGAGTTGTTGTTTGGTCTGCAGCGCCGTCAGCTTGGCGCTTTCCTTGGCCAGATCGGCGTCGACCAGGTTGCCGATGCCGACCTCGACCGCGTCCTGGATCTTGTTGGTGAAGATCAGCGAACGCTCGAGCGACTTCGACTTGGTGCCCATGGCGCCCAATTCGCTGGTGAAGGAGGTGATCGAGCCAGTGACGACGGTCGTCAGGCCCTGCATGGCCGTGATGTCGGCGGCGCTGGGCGTCGTGTAGTTGGAAATGACCAGGGCGGTGGCGCTGGCCGGAGCCGTAGCGGTCGTGGCGGCCGCGCCGCCCTTCAGCACGAAGTTGTCGGTCGAACCCGTGCCGGTTTTGACGCTGATGGTGGCGCCGGCGGCCGTGGTATCGGTCCACAGGTTCACGCCATCAAAAGTGGCGCCGGCCAAGGCCTTGGTGATCTCGGCGCCCAGGGCGTTGTAGTCGGTGACGTAGGCCTTCAGGGCGTCGCCCGTGGCGTTCGAAATGGCGACCGCCAGGCTCTTCTGCTCTTCCAGAGCCTTGACCACGGTCTCGCCGGCGGCCAGGGCCACATCGACGATCGACTGGCCGCGCTGCATGGAATTCTTGACGGCGTCCAATGCGCCCATCTCGGCGCGCTGGTTGGTGGCGATGGCGAAGATCGCGCCGTTATCCTTGGCCGAGGAAACCTTCAGGCCTGTGTTCACGCGGTTTTGCGTGACGTTGAGGTCACGGCTGGTCGCGTTGAGATTTTGCAGGGCGACAAGAGCCCCGGCATTCGTATTGATGCTGTTAGCCATTTTGGCTGTCCTTGTGTCTTCGACATGTCCGACGCCATTTTGGCTGCCGGGAGCTTTCTGCTCGGGAAGACACTCAGCAAGGACAGGGCCAGAAGCGACGACACCCCTTCGCTTTCTAAGTTACTGATTTTTATGCGTTAGTTTTGATAAACCACGTTTTCAGCCCGGCATATTTTGCCGCCCAACGACCATGCCCGGCAGATTTTTCCGGGTCGCCCGGCAAAAAGCGCTGCATCAGCCGGGTTTGGGCCGTTTCTTCCAGCCCTTTCCCGCCCCGGCCCACCGGTCCTGCATCGCCCGCTCGGCCATCAGGGTCTCGGCCGCCAGCCGCCGCGCGCCGTCACAGGCGAGGATCTGGGCCCCGCGCATCAGATACGCCGCCTCCAGATCCGCCAGACTGGGCGCTTCAGGCAGGGTCGCCATTGCGCAGGGGAGCGTCGCCGCCTCAGGCAGGACCAGGCGAGGCGGCGCAACCGTCGAGATCGGGGGCGAGCCGGCACAGTTCGCGGTCATGAGCGCGCAGGCGATCAGACCGCACAGGGTCCAGCAGGTCGTTCGCATCCTCGGCGCTCCTCGCCTGTGTGACGGCCGCGACGGTCGCCCGTTCCACGGCCAAGGTTTGTCGGTGATAGATGTCGAGACGCGCCGTCTGCCCCGCCCTGCCCTCGGCCTCCAGGCGACGGGCCTCGACATCCTTCGCGGCCTGGGTCGCGCGCGCCTCCACGACTTCCAGCCGCCGCTGCTGCAGGTTGAACGGATCCCATCTCAGCCCCAGCCCCCGCCCGGTGATCGTCAACAGCAGCGCTGCCGCTCCCGCCAAGGCCAGCCAGCCCAATGGCGTCAGCGTCCGCATCAAGTCCCGCACCCTCATGGATAGGCCCTCCGGTCCAGTTCGAAGTGCGGGCCGTCCCGCAGCCGGGTCCAGTCGCCGCCCCATGTGAGCGGAATGCCTAGATCGCGCGCCGCCGCCTTGAAGGCCTCGGCGATACGGCCATACAGCGGCCAATCCCAGCGCACCTGGCCCTCGACCAGGGCAGCCACGTCGACCGCGTGACCGGTCAGATGGCGCGAGTTGATCGTGCGGCTGGCCCCCGCCCTGACAAGGGCCGCCTGACGGGCCGCATCGCGCAAGCCCTCCGTGACCATGAAGTCCACCTCGGTCCGGCGGATCGCTGCCTCGACAACAGCAATCAGGTCCGGGTGAACACCCCGCATCCGCGCTCGCGAACGCTGCGACAGGCGAAAGCTCATGCCTTGCCTCCCGCCGCCAATCTCAGCCGCAGATTGGCCAGCATGGCCACCATCTGCTGGGCTGTCGGCGCCACGAGATAGAGGACCAGCATCAGGGCGATCAGCCCCATCAAGCCGTCCGCCACGCGCGGCAGGTCGGCGGGGGCCGTCCGCCCCACCGCCCGCGCCAGCAACCACCACAGCGCTGCGCTGGCGATGAAGATATAGAGACGCCGCCACAGCCAGCGCCCTTCGGCCAGGCCCATCTCGTTTCCACCGGCCACCCTCATGCTTCATCCTCCGGGTCGCAGGGAGCGACGGGCCTGCGCCAGTCGCTGCCCAGTTGGTCAAAACAGTCATCGGGGGTCAGCCGCTCGGGCGCGGCCCAGACCTCTTCGTCCAGCAGGTCGGGTTCGAGGAGGCGGTCGAAATATCGGGTCATGGCGCTCATCCGATCGCCGTCAGCCAGATGACGCCCGCTGCGCCCGCGCCGCCTGTGCCGACCGTCGTCACAGCGCCGCCGCCCCCGCCACCGCCGCCGCCGTACAGACCCCCGGACGCGCCGGCGGACCCGGCCCCGAACAGTTCAACGGCCCCGCCGCCGCCGCCGCCGCCGCCGCCGGCCCACGACAAGCCCGGCAGAGGCGAAGACTGGCCCGCCAGGCCCGTCGTCGTCCGCCCCAGCCCGCCCGCCGCGCGGACGTGCAAGATCGCGCCATCGCCGCCCGATCCGCCGCTGGTTCCCGCATTCGAGGTGCTGACGCCGCCGCCGGCGCCGCCGCCTCCCGGCCCATCCGGCCGGATCGACGCCGCCCCCCCGCCCCCCGCCGCCGCGATCGACGAGTCGCCGCCCGCGTTTGAACGAACCAGGCCACCCCCGCCCGCGCCGCCCAGACCAGACGCCGCGCTGCCGCCCGCACCGCCCTTGCCGCCTTCGCCTGTCAGAAGGGCGGTCCCGCCCAGGGACAGACTGCTGTTCGCCCCGACAGCGCCGTTTGCGCCTGCCGCTGCGCCTCCGGCCCCGCCGCCGCCGATGACGGCCGTCAGCGCCCCCGTCAGAGCCTCAACCGGCCAGCGGGCAACCGAGACGCCGCCCGCTCCGCCTCCGCCGCCACCATAGCGCGCCGTGCCCAATGCGCCCGCCGCGCCAGCGCCCCCGCCTCCCCCGCCGCCCACGCAGACCGCCTCGACCCACCGCGCCCAGACCGGAGGCGTCCAGGCCCCGGTAGCCGTCAGAACCGTCGTCTCGCATCGGGCCGCGCCGCGCGCGAACGTCATCCGCCCGGTCGCGCGCTCCACCCAGAAGGCGTCGCGCCAGGTTCCACCATCAGCGCTGACCTTGAGCCTCAGGTCGTCGTCGCCGATCAGGCCCAGTTCGGCCCGGCCGCCCCAGCCGCTCTGGAAGAGCAACGACAGAACGTCGGACGCCCCCTGCTTGTTGAAGGTGAAGCGCAGGTCGCCGTCGCCGCCGCTCTCGCTCTCCAGCGCGGTCCACAGCGTCTTGTTCAGGCGCGCCGCGAAGACGTTGGTCGCATCCGCCGTAGTGTTCACGCCCAAACGAGTCAGGTTCTGCAAGGCCGTCACTGGCTCGACTGCCCCGGACAGCGGCGCCCAGGTCCCGGCGCGACGCACCAGCACCTCGTCGCTGTCCAGCACCACGGCCAGCAGGCCGTCGGGCGCGTCGAGCGCCAGCCAGCCACCGGCCTCGGCGCGCATCAAGGCGCCCGCCGGACGTCCGACCCAGTCCGCGCCAGTCGCGCCGGGCGGCAGGATGTAGAGGGCGCCATCTGCTGGCGATGTCGGTTGCGCGGCGGTCGTGCGGCTGACCACCGCCGTCTGGGTCAGGGCGTCCAGACGCGTCAACGCCTCGTTCAGGGTCACGTGTTTCTGCAGTTGCCCTGCCGCCAGATAGGGCAGGCCCAGGCGCGCGCTGACGTCGTCGCTCATCAAAGATCTCCAAGGATTGGAGGATCAGTCTGCTGACGACCGTCGCTGCGGCGCGCTGAACACGTCGGGCGCCCCGCAAACCCGGAAATTAGAAGGCATTGGCGCGTCCGATTGCGCGCGCTGTCGCGCTTGGGACTTGCAGGAAAGCCCCTCGACACGACGCGTTCGGGTCGGATAGGCCAAGGGGGCGGTCCGCCGCGTCAGTCCGCGAGGAAGTCCGCTTGATCTCTCCTTTGAAGGCCGCGATCCACCTGGCAGCGCTGGGCCTGATGGCCGCGCCCGCCGCCGTCGCCATGTCCGCCCTGACGCGGATCGGGCACCGCTGGACAGACCTGCTGGCCCAGTTTCCCGCCCCGGCCCTTGGGGCGACGCTGGTTCTGACGCTGGCCTATGCCCTGCTGCGACTGCGACCCGGCATGATCGCGGGGCTGGCGGTCACCGGCCTGCTGGTTCTCGCCGTCTGGCCCCAATGGTTTCCACGCAGCGCTGCCCTTCCGCGCGAGGACGCGCCGACGTTGACGCTCTACTCCGCCAATCTCTGGGCGCCCAATACTGACGTCGTGGCGATCACCCGCTCCATCACCGAGTCCGATGCTGACATCGTCATCCTGGTCGAGTTGGGCGACACGCCGGCGGCTCAGCTCGACCAGGTGCTGGCGCGCTATCCGCATCGCGTCCTGAACGCCCGCGTGGACCGGCCCAGCGGAGCCGCGCGGGCCGCGATCGCCTCACGCTATCCGCTGACCGCCATCGCTGACCGCCCCGACGGCCTGGTCTCGGTCGCCGCTATGGCCCACACGCCGCTAGGCCCCGTCAACATCATCGGCGCCCACCTGACCCGTCCCTGGCCTTTCCAGTATCAGTGGGGACAGATCAATCAGGCCACGGCCCTGGCCGCCATTCGTCGCGATATGAGCGGCCCTGTCATCGCAGCGGGCGATTTCAACAGCGTTTCCAGCGCCCGCATCGGCCGTCAGGTCCAGGCTGAGACCGGCCTGATCCCCGCCCCCGGCTGGCCCGGCACCTGGCCCTCCGCCCTGCCGGCGGGCGCCGCCATGACTATCGATCAGGTCTGGCGCTCGCCCGACCTCGCCCTGTTGGAGCGCAGACTGGGCCGCAAGAACGGCTCGGACCACCGCCCGGTCGTCACCCGTTTCACGCTGGCGGCAGAAGCGCCCTGAGCCGGTCGTCGTGGCCATGATCAGGGAAGTCGTCCGCGATCCAGCCGGCCTCAAAGGCCTTCAGCACCCGCCCCGTCTCCGGCCCCGGCTTCAGACCCAGCCGCACAAGGTCCCGTCCGCCGACAGGCATGGTCGGCAGCGTCCAGTCTTTCGACAGCGCTAACAGACGCTGCGCCGCTTCCGGGTCGCCCCCTGCCGCCCAGGCCCGCATGACGCGGTCTTCGAACGCCTGTCGTCCGTCGCTATAGACAACCGCGCGCGCCTGCGAATCCGTCAGGGTCGTCGTCGCCTGGCCAGCCACCGCCTCGACCAGACGGCGGCGTTGCGCATTGGATAGCCGCAGCGCTCGGGCGACTGCCGCCACCCCCGCCGGATCGTCCGGCAACAGGGCCGACAGCCGCAGTACCGCGTCGCCGCTCAGCTCTGTCATCGCCTCGAACAGCGCCAGCTCGACAGGTTGGCGTAACACACGTTCCAAGACGCTTGCTTGATCCATCAGCCGCACAGCCGGACGCGGATCAGGCGCCCCCAGCAGCTTCAGCAGTTCCTTGGACACCCGCTCGGCCGACAACTGCTCGACGCCCTCGGCCAGGGCCGCACAGGCCGCCACCGCCGCCGCATCGGGCTCGCCGCGTCCGTACCAGGCATAGAAGCGATAGAAGCGCAGGATACGCAGATAGTCCTCGCGGATGCGGCCCTCAGGCTCGCCGACAAAGACGATCCGCCCCGCCACGGCGTCGTCGAACCCCAGCCCCGTCGGGTCCAGGATGACGCCTTCCGCGTCGGCATATAGCGCGTTCAGGCGGAAATCGCGCCGCCCTGCATCCTCGGCCCAGTCGGTCGTGAAGGCCACGGTGGCGCGCCGTCCGTCGGTCGAGACATCGCGGCGCAGGGCGGTGATCTCGAACGGCTGATGCTCCGAGATCGCCGTCACGGTGCCGTGCTCGATGCCGGTCGGGACAGATCTCAATCCTGCCGCCTTCAGCGCCGCGACCACGGCGTCGGGCGTCAAGGTCGTGGCGATGTCGATGTCGTCGATGGGCGCGCCGATCAGGGCGTTGCGCACGCAGCCGCCGACGAAACGGGCGCAGTCCGGCCCGCCCGCCGCCGCCAGCGCCGCCATGACCGCACGCGTCGCCGGAGCCGTCAGCCAGTCCTGTCCTTGCAGTCGTCGGCTCACGCGGCGTCCTCGGCCGCGGCCGACAGGGGCTCGACCTCGTCGCCGTACAGACGCCCGAACAACCCCTTCAGAATGCCCGCTGTCACGCCCCAGATATAGCGGTCCTCGAACGGCATGGCCCAGAACCAACGACGCGGCCCCTCCTCCGGGTCGTAGTAGTCCCGACGATGATTGACCGGGTCCATCAGGAAGTCCCATGGCGCCTCGAACACCTCGGCCACCTCAGCCGGTGAAGGCGTGACCAGCGGCGGTTTCGTCAGCCAGCCCACCACCGGCGTCACCAGAAACCCGGTCCCCGTCTCATAGGGATCGCCTAGCCCCAGCAGTTCGACCACGCCGGGGTCCAGCGCCACCTCCTCGAAGGCTTCGCGCAGCGCCGCCTGCCCCGCCGTCTCGCCCGGGTCCAGCCGTCCGCCGGGAAAGGCGATCTGGCCGGTGTGGCTGGCCAGGCTGTCCGAGCGCCGCGTCATCAGAACTGTCGGGCCGTCATCATGCATGATGATCGGCACCAGAACAGCGGCGGGCCGCAGCTCGCGCGCGGGTCGTGCCGCGCCAGGGTTCAGGTCGTAATCGGACCGGATCGCGGTCCGTTCGGGCGTCCATGAGGTCACCGGGTCCAGCCGGGCCTCCAGCCGCTTCCTCAAGCTGTCGCAGCTCATTCCAGCCCTCCCAGAGCGAAGGCCTCTCCGCTGGATCGCACCACCAACTGCCCATCGATCGCCTCGGCTCCCTCGACCAGCTCATAGAAGACCGGCCGCGCGATCCGCGCCCAGAGATCAGCCCGTACATGAACGCGCGGCGACGGCTCGCCGGTTTCGGCGTCGGTCTCGACCACGAGGGGATGATCCGCCCCTGCCTCGACCACGTCGCCGACGTCGGTCGTGAAGCTCAACACGCCGTTCGCCGCCTGCACGGACACAGCCCGAAACGGCAGGTCCTCGACCTTGATCTTCAGCTTTTCGGCGGGCGTGACCAGATGATAGCCGTCCTGATCCTTCCGCAACACCGTCGAGAACAGGCGCACCAGTTCAAGTCGCCCGATGGGCGAGCCCTCGTGCAGCCAGACGCCATCGGCCCGGATCAGGATATCGATGTCGCCGCAATGTTCGGGATGCCACAGATGCACCGGCGGCAGGCCGTGCCCCGGCGCCTGTCGCGCGGCTTCGGCGACGCCGGACAGGCCAGGCTTTGTCGCAGGGTTCGTCATATCCAGACTATGGGGCGCGTCGCCCGGCAAAGGAAGGTCAGTCCGACCTCAGGCGACGGGACGCACCGCCCCGGCCGGCTCGACCTCGCTGATCGGCAGCCACATCACCCGGCGCTGATCCACCGGCCCAGCGAACACGGCCCGGGGCGCCGCGACAAAGCCGAAGCGTGAGAAATAGGGCGGATCACCGATCAACAGCACACCGTCCAGCTTCATTGCCCTGGCCTCGACGATGCAGGCCTGCACCAGTTCGGCGCCCAGTCCGCCGCGGCGGCTGGAGGCGTCCACGGCGATGGGACCGAGAAACACCGAGCGCGCCGCGCCGACCATGATCGACCACAGCCGCACCGAGCCGATCAGCCGTTCGCCCTCAAAGGCCGAAAAGCCCGCAGTCAGAGCCGCGACTTCCCGCAGCCGCTCCGCCGTCTTGGCGAACCGGCCGGGACCGAAGGCCGCCAGCACCAGGGCGTCGATCGCCGCCGCGTCGCCCGATCGTTCTCGCTGGATGCGGACGGGCGTTGCGGATTCGACAGACACGGGGGCGACGACGGCGTTCATGCGCGGCGCCTAGACCCCCAGCCCCCTCGAATCAATCGCGTTTGCGCGAATTCAGCCGGCTTTCGAGAAATCCGGCGCCCGTTTCTGGCTGAAAGCCATGAAGGCCTCCATCGCCTCGGGGCTACGCATCTGCGAGCCGAAGGCCTTGGCCTCGCGCTGCATCAGGTTCCACAGGGCCTCGGCATCGCGCATCAGGACCTTGGTCTTGCGTATCGAGTTGGGCGCTCGCGCCGCCAGCTTGCCAGCCAGTTCGCGCGCCGTGGCATCGACCTGATCGGCCGGAACCGCCCGATTGGCGATGCCCCAGGCCAGGGCCGTCTTGCCGTCGATGGCCTCGCCCAAGGCGAACAGCTCGAACGCTCGTTGATGGCCGATGGTCGCCGGTAACAGCAGAGACGACGCTGCCTCGGGGGCCAGGGCCAGATTGACGAAGGGAACGGAAAGCAGAGCATCCTCGGCCACCACCACCATGTCGCAATGGAGCAGCAAGGTCAGGCCGATGCCCACGGCGCGCCCGCGCACTGCCGCCACGGCGGGCTTGTCCAGATCCGCCAAGGCCTTGAGGAACCGGAACACGCCCATCTCGACCAGATCGCCGCTGCTCTGAGAGCCGAGGGCGATGAAGTCGGCGATGTCGTTGCCCGCTGAGAAGGAGTCGCCCTCGCTGCGGAACAGGACGACGCGCACGGCGTCGTCGGTCTTGGCGCCTTCGACGGCCTCGGCCAGAGCAGAATACATGGCCTGGGTGATGGCGTTCTTCTTGTCTGCTCGGTCGAAGGCGACCGTCAGGACGCCGCCGTCCCGTTCGAGTTTGATGTGCTCGCTCATTGTCCAGCCTCCGTCAGCATCCACCAATCGACGCCCGCTTCATCGCGGCTGCGCCGGGCCCGCCCCTCGCGGGCCAGATAGTTCAAGTGCGCGATCGCCTCGCCCGTCGCCATGCTCAGCACCTCGTCGCCCACCGGGCGTGCGAACAGGGCCGGAAACACATCCACGGCGCGCGAGGGCGTCCTCAGTGTTCGCTCCAGTCGTTTCAGCGCCACCTCATGACCCCGGATCAGGGCCTCCAGCCGCGTGGTGACGCCATAGAAGGGCTCGCCGTGCGACGGCAGGACGAACAGGTCGCCGGGCAACCGCGCCTTCAGCGCCGCCAGGGACCGCAGCCATTCGCCGAGGGGATCGCCCTCCGGCTCGGTCGGCCAGACGGAGACGTTCGAGGAAATGCGCGGCAGGATCTGGTCGCCCGACAGAAGCACGCCGTCGCGCTCGCGCCACAGACAGACATGTTCGGGACAGTGCCCCTCCCCAATCACCACGCGCCATTCCTGGTCGCCGATGCGCACCACATCGCCTTCGCTGAGCCGAAGATAGGCCGAAGGCATGGCCGCCACCGCCTTGCCGAACCCGCCGTAGCCGGTGCGCCAGCGCGCGATCTGCTCGTCGTTCCAGCCGGCGGCGCGATAGAAGACCGCGCCCTCGTCAGGCGCGGGACGCCCTTCGTCGGCGATCAGCATCCGCGCCGTCACGTACTCCAGCCGCGACATCAGCAGCGGTGCGTTAAACCGTTCACACAGCCAGCCTGCCAGGCCGATGTGGTCAGGGTGCATATGGGTGCAGATGACGCGCTTGACCGGCTTGTCGCCCAACGGCCCCGCAAACGCCGCCTCCCAGGCCTCGCGCGAGGCGGTGGTCTTCAGCCCCGTATCGACCAGAGTCCAGCCGTCGCCGTCGGCCAGGGCGTAGACGTTGATGTGGTTAAGCGTCATCGGCAGCGGCAAACGCAGCCACAGCACGCCCGGCGCAACCTCGACCGCGTGACCAGCCTCGGGCGGCGGCCCCGATGGATAGGTCAGGCCGCGCTCGGTACGCCCCTCTGATCCTGCGACACCGTCGGCCAAGTCCGTCTCCAAAAAAAACTGTTTTAGCCAACAGCTATTTCAACGTCCAGCGAGTTTCAGCCCCCCATCGCTATCTTGACCGCGAGGAATCCGGTCGCCAAGGCTAACGGAATTGGTTTGAGGAGAACCCCGTGTTGAACAAAACTCTGGCGGCGCTGGGCGGCGCGCTCACCCTGGCGGCTCTGGTCGCCTCACCTGCCAACGCGCAAGACGGCACCGGGACCGGCAACGGACCGGCCTCCTCACAGTCCGCGATCTCGGCTCCGTCCAGCCGCGTCACCCCGTCACGCATGGATCGCCAACGCCAGAATCGCGAGCAACGCAACCAGGCGCCCGCTCCAGTGGATCCGGCGGTCATCAAGGCCGAAGCTGAAGCGGTTCTCGCTTCTGCATCGGTCACGTGCCAAGTGACCGACGCGAAGTTGCTGGGGCAAACTGCTGAACAGACCAAGATTTACGAAACGGCCTGCTCCGGCGCGCCGGGCTATATCGTAGTCGCCTCCACGCCGCCCCAAGCCGTCGACTGCGTCATTCTCGACAGCCAAGCTCAAGCCGCTCGCACGGCCAATCCTGAAGCCCCCACCGGGCCGACCTGCACCCTCCCGGGCAACCTGGACATTCAAGGCTTCCTGAAGGCCTATGCGACCCAGGCCAGCGTCCCCTGCACCGTCGATGAAGTCAAAGTGAGGGGCCAATCGGGCGATGGCGCCGTCATTTATGAAGTGGGCTGCGCCGGCGCTGACGGCTACTGGATCGAAAAGAGCGTTTCGGGCTGGGAAAAGACCGAATGCCTGCAAATTCTCAGCCAGAACTCGACCTGCCTGTTCACCACGCCCGCTGAACAGGCTGCGACGGTTAAGGCCTGGCTGCCCGGCACGGACGCCGCCGCCTGCGACGTGCAGCAGGTCCGTCTGATGGGTCAGAACGCAAACGGCCGTTTCATCGAGATGACCTGCGCCGGCGCTGACGGCTTCATCATTCGCCAGAACGCCGAGCGCGTCGTGCAACAGGTCTATCCCTGCGCCACGGCCCAGCAGATCGGCGGCGGCTGCAAGCTGACGACCACGCCTCCGGCCGCGACGCCGCAAGCCTAAACGAGGCCTGATCGTCGAACGAAGCGCCGCCGGAGCAATCCGGCGGCGTCTTTGTTTTTGGCGACCTCTTTTCGCCGAACGCGACGCGGCTTAGCCTTGGGCCATGCGCATCGCCACCTGGAACGTGAACTCGGTCAACGCCCGCCTGCCCACCGTGCTGGCCTGGCTGGAAGCCGCCAATCCCGACGTCGTCTGCTTCCAGGAAATCAAATGCGTGGACGAAAAATTCCCGCGCGAGGCCTTCGAGAGCCTAGGCTACAACGTCGAGACGCACGGTCAGAAGACCTATAACGGCGTCGCCATCCTGTCGAAATTTCCTCTGTCCGACATCCGGCGAGGCCTGCCGGGCGACGACGCAGACGAACAGGCCCGCTATATCGAAGCCCTGATCGAGGCCCCGGTCCCGGTGCGCGTCGCGTCCATCTATCTGCCCAACGGCAATCCACTGGGCACCGAGAAGTTTCCCTACAAGCTGGCCTGGTTCCAACGCCTGCACGACCACGCCAAGGCCCTGCTGGCCTTTGAAGAGCCTCTGGCCCTGTGCGGCGACTACAACTGCATCCTGACGCCCGACGACGCGGCCAAGCCCGAGGACTGGGCCAACGACGCCCTGTTCCAGCCGGAAACCCGCGCGGCGCTGAACGCCATGAAGTGGCTGGGCCTGTCGGACGCCCATGAGCTCGGCGACGAGCCCAAGGGCACCTATACCTTCTGGGACTATCAGGCCGGCGCCTGGCAGAGGAACAACGGCATCCGCATCGACTACGCCCTGCTGTCTCCGCAGGCCACGGACCGGTTCCGGGGCGTCGAGACCCATCGCGAGGCCCGCGACATGGACAAGCCCAGCGACCACGTCCCCGTGGTGGTCGACCTCGATCTGGAAGCCTGATCCATGGGCGAGACGTTCAGGGTCATCCTGCTGATCGCCCTGACCGCCGCCTTCCTGACGACCGGCGCCCTGTTGCTGTCCTGGTGGATGGAGCCGGAACGGCGGCTGAAACGGGCCCTACTCAAGTCGCTGGGCGTCAAGGCCGACACCGAAGCCCTGTCGCCCGCCGAGGGCCGCGCCGCGGGACTCGATTTCGACGGCGGACAGGTTGTGGTGCTGTGGAAGCGCGGTTCGCAGGGGCTGGTCTATGCCTTCGATGAGGTCGAGGGAGGCGAGATTATCGTCGATGGCCATGTGGTCGCCCGCGCCCGGCGCGGCGCCCTGCGCAAGGACCTGGACGTGGTCGTGCCCGAGGCGGAACAGGTGGTGCTGCGCCTGATGTTCGCCGACACCCGCAGCCCCGAGTTCGAACTGGCCCTGTGGAACGCCGACCTGCCGGCCTCGACCGGCTCGCCGACCGAGGCCCTGCGGCTGGGGCGGCGCTGGTTGTCGCATGTCGAAGCCCTGATGAAGCGCTGATCGCCCTTCCCGCCTCCTTCGCGGGAGGCTAGAACCCCCGCCTCTGCTGTTTACTGCGTTTCTTCAGGAGCCCGCCGTGGCCCGTCTCTTCGACGCCTACATCATCGCTGACTGGACCGCCGCCGAAGGCAAGAAGCTGGGCGAGCAGACCCTGTGGGTCGGCGTGGCCAAGCGCGACGTGCGTTTCCGCCTCTATACCGAGACCCACAACGTCGCCACGCGCGCCGAGGGCGAGAAGCTGATCGCCGACCTGCTGGCTGAACACCGCAAGCGCGGCGACCGCGTCCTGGTCGGCTTCGACTTCGACTTCGGCTTCCCCGCCGGCACGGCGGCGCGTCTGAAGCTGGACGGTCGTCCCTGGGACGCCATGGGCAAGTTCCTGGCCGCCAACATTGTCGACAAGGCCGACAACACCAACAACCGCTATCAGGTCGCGGCCAAGATGAACCGTCTGATGACGGACGAGGCCTGGCCCTTCTGGGGCTCACCCGCCAGCCAGGCGCAACGCTGGCTGACCACGACCAAGCCGCCCGAAGGCGCCGGCGCCGACATTCCCGAGTTCCGCGCCACCGAACTGGCCGCACGCAAGGACAAGCTGCCGCCCAAGAGCGTCTGGCAGATGCACGGCGCGGGCGCCGTCGGCGGCCTGACCCTGCTGGGCGTGCCCATGCTGCGCCGCCTGCTGGACCAGCTGGGGGCCTCGGCCGCCGTCTGGCCCTTCAACACCGGCTGGCGTGAACTGACCGAGGCCGACGTCGAGCCCCTGTCCGCCGTCGTGGTCGAGGTCTGGCCTGCCCTGTTCGACGCCAAGCGTCAGGTCAGCGCCGAAGGCGTCAAGGAATACAAGACCCAGGCCCAGGTCCGCACCGCCGCCGAAGCCTTCGCCCAGATGGACGACGCCGGCGACTTGCAGAAGGCGTTTGCGCCGCCGAAGACCGCGGACGAAGCCCTGATCGCGCAAGTCGAAAGCGAAGAAGGCTGGATCCTGGGGGTCTAAGCTCTCCTTTTCCGCTCATCCCGGCGAAGGCCGGGATCCAGATTATATGGCGAGACGGCAGGCTCTAAGGACTGGATGCGCCATTTGGAGCATCTGTCGCGTCTTACAATCTGGATCCCGGCGTTCGCCGGGATGAGCGATTTTAGGGGAACGGACTACGTCACGTAATCCGCCAGCATGTCGCGCCAGGTCGGATTGCGTTCTTCGATCAGGCGCAGCTTCCATGCGCGTCGCCATTCCTTGATGGCGCGCTCGCGCCGAAAAGCGCTTTCGCGGGTTTCGTGCCATTCGGCCCAGACCAGGGTCTTGCATCCGTGGTCGCGCGTGAAGCCAGGCATCAGGCCAGATGCGTGCTCATGCGCACGACGCCCCAGGTTTTCTGTGTGGCCCGTGTAGATGGCGCCGTTGCGGTGATTGGCGACGATGTAGATCCAGAAACCTTCCGTGCCGTCGTCGCGCATCTCAGTTACCCGATCAGCACACGCGCCGCCGCCCGCGCCTCGTCGGTGATCTCGGCGCCCGACAGCATCCGGGCGATTTCTTCCTGGCGGGGATGGGATTCCAGCACATCGATGGAGGTGCGGGTGTGGCCGTCCACGTCGGCCTTGCGGACCTTCCAGTGGGCGTGGCCGCGTGAAGCGACCTGGGGGCTATGGGTCACGACCAGGACCTGGGCGCCCATGGACAAACGTTGCAGGCGCCCGCCGACGGCCTCGGCCACGGCGCCACCGACGCCCTGATCCACCTCGTCGAAGATCATGACCGGCTGGCGCTGATCCTCGCGGCTGGCGAGCGCCGCCTTCATGGCGAGCGCGAAGCGCGCCAGTTCGCCGCCTGAGGCGACAGTGTCCAGCGGGCCGAAGGGCGTGCCGGCGTTGGTGGCGACCTCGAAACGCACCGTCTCGACGCCCAGAGAGCCGCGCCGGCCTTCGACAGGCTCCAGCGTCACGCGGAACCGAGCGCGATCCAGCTTGAGCGGACCCAGCTCGGCCATGACGGCTGCGACCAGACGATCGCCCGCCGCCTCGCGCGCCGAGGTCAGCAGCATGGCGGCCACGTCATAGGCCTCGACGGCCGCGGCCACGTCACGACGGGCGTTGGTCAGGGCCTCGGCCCCGTCCTCGATCAGGCGCAGTTGCTCGCGCAGACGGACGCGCAGCGCCGGCAGGGCGTCGACCGTGGTGTTCAGCTTGCGGGCGGCGGCGCGCAGGCTGAACAGGCGCTCCTCGGCCTTGTCCAGACGGCCCGGCTCGAAGTCGAAGGCGTCGGCGGCGGCGTCGACGGCGGCGACGGCCTCGGTCGCCTCGACGAGCGCGCGGTCCACGGCCTCGGCCGCCAGGGCCAGCTTGACGATGATGGGGTTGTCGCCCTCAGCCCCGGCCTGAACGGCGCGCTGGCGGGCATGTTCGACGGCGCGCAGGGCCGAAGCCAGACGCTGGCTCAGCTTGTCCCCGCCTAGCAGGTTGCGGGCGTCGGCCAGGTCGGCGACAGCCTTTTCCGCCGCGCCCAGGATGGCGCGTTCGCCCGCCAGTTCGGTTTCCTCGTCAGCTTGCGGGTCCAGGGCGTCGAGGTCGGCGAGGTTGAGCGCGATCTCCTCCGCCTTGGCGGCGGCTTCAGCGGCGGAGGCTTCCAGTTGGTCCAAACGCCCCTGAGCGGCCTTCAGACGCTCGGCGGCGGCGGCCACGCCCGACAGCTGGGGCTGCAGGCCGCCATAGTTGTCCAGCAGGGCGCGGTGTGTCTTCCAGTCCAGCAGGCCGACCGTCTCGTGCTGCCCGTGGACCTCGACCAGCAGGGCGCCGATCTCGCGCAGGGCGGTGACGCCCGCGGGCTGGTCGTTGACGTAGGCGCGGCTGCGGCCGTCGGCCGAGACGACGCGGCGCAGGATCAACTCCTCGCCCGGCGCGACCTCGAAGCCGCGCTCGGCCAGAAGGGCGATCAGGGCGGCGTCGTCGGGGGCGGTGAAGACGGCGGTGGCGACCGCCTGCTTGGCGCCCGCGCGCACCAGCCCCGCATCGCTGCGCGCGCCGAGCGCCAGGCCCAGAGCGTCGAGAATGATGGATTTGCCGGCGCCGGTCTCGCCGGTCAGCACGGTCAGCCCCTCGCCGACCTCCAGGTCGAGGGCGTCGACGAGAACGACGTCACGGATCGAGAGTGTGGTCAGCATGGGCCAGCTTGATTCGACTTTACAGCCCACTGTAGCCGGAAACAGAAAGGGAACGCAGCGTCTTTCCGCATGCGCTCCCCTAAAGCATCAGGCCCCGCCGGGGATGATCCGCTGCAGCCAGCTCTCACGCTTGCTCTCGGGCCGGACGCCCGGCTGCTGACCGCGCTCGGTCAGAAGGGCGTAGGCCTCGGCGTACCAGGGGCTGCCCGGATAGTTGTGACCCAGGACGGCGGCGTTGCGGGTAGCCTCTTCGTTCAGGCCCAGGGCGAGGTTGACCTCCACCAGACGGTACAGGGCTTCCGGTGTGTGCGAGCTGCGCTGGAAGGCTTCGCTATTGATGACCGTCTTGTAGCGGTTGATCGCGGCCAGCGGCTGGTTGGCCCGCTGATAGAAACGGCCCACGGTCATCTCCTTGCCGGCCAGCTGGTCGTTGACCATGTCGATCTTGACGCGGGCGTCGGTGGCGTAGGGCGTGTTGGGATAGCGGCGCGCGACGTCGCGCAGGCCGGCCAGTGCGGCCTCGGCGTAGGCCTGGTCCCGGCCCACGTCGACGATCTGCTCGAAGTTGCAGATGGCGCGCATGTAGAAGGCGTAGGCCGCAGACGGGTTGCCCGGGAACAGGGCGATGAAACGATCAGCCGCCGCCATGGCGTCCTGATAGTTGTTGTTCTGATAATAGGCGTAGACCTGCATCAGGATCGCCCGACGCGACCATTCCGAATAGGGGTGCTGACGCTCCACTTCCTGGAAATAGTCCACGGCGTCGGTCCAGCGCTTGGACTGCAGTCGCTGATAGCCGGTGTTGTAGAGCGCCTCGACGGGGCGCTCCTCATAGGCCAGTCGCTGGCGCGGCTTGGTCCCGGAACAGGCGGAAACCGTCAGGGCGGCGACGGCGACCGTCATCAGGGTCAGGCCGGTACGGGACTTCGAAGCGGGCAAGGGCGACCTCTTAAGATGCCTTGGTCACGGCGCACCCCCGGTGCGCCGCAGTCGTTACGGCGATCTCTATAGCAGCGACGGCGACCATGCCAATGCAGCGAAATCCGTCATGACGGGTTGATGCGAGGCGATCCGCTGCTAAAGAGCGCGTCCAGAAACGACTGCGCTCATTGGCGCAGCGATGACGGCAAAAGGATGACCGGTCATGAAGCTGCTCTCTGGCAATTCGAACCGGACTCTGTCCCAGGCCATCGGGTCCCACCTCGACATGCCCCTGACCAAGGCCCAGGTGAAGCGATTCGCCGATAATGAGGTTTTCGCCGTCATCGAGGAGAACGTCCGCGGCGAAGACGTCTTCGTCATCCAGTCGACCTCCTATCCGGCCAACGACAACCTGATGGAGCTGCTGATCATGACCGACGCCCTGGTGCGGGCGTCGGCGCGGCGGATCACGGCGGTCATGCCCTACTTCGGCTACGCCCGTCAGGACCGGAAGACCGGCGGCCGCACGCCGATCTCGGCCAAGCTGGTGGCCAACCTGATCACCCGCGCCGGCGCTGATCGCGTCCTGACCATGGATCTGCACGCCGGCCAGATCCAGGGCTTCTTCGACATTCCGACCGACAACCTGGTGGCCACCCCGGTGCTGGCTCAGGACATCAAGGACCACTATCCGCGCGGCGATGATCTGATGATCGTCTCGCCGGACGTCGGCGGCGTGGTGCGCGCCCGCTCGCTGGCCAAACGTCTCGACGCCGACCTGGCCATCGTCGACAAGCGCCGTCCCAAGGCGGGCGAGAGCGAGGTGATGAACATCATCGGCGACGTCGAAGGCCGCCGCTGCATCCTGTTCGATGACATCGTCGATTCGGGCGGCACCCTCGTGAACGCCGCCCAGGCCCTGATTGATCGCGGCGCCACCGAGGTCTCGGCCTACATCAGCCACGGCGTCCTCTCGGGTCCGGCGGTGCAGCGCGTCACCAATGGCCCGCTCAAGGAATTGGTGATCACCGATTCCATCGAACAGCCTGACGAAGTTTTGAAGTGCGGGAAGATCCGCACGGTTTCCGTGGCCCCTCTGATCGGCGAAGCTATCCGCCGTATCGCCAATGAGGAATCGGTCTCGAAGCTGTTCGATTAACCTTCGAATAACCATTCCCTCAGCGATATAAGACGCATCAGTTTCTGGAGCGCGCCCACCTTGGCCTCAAGGGGCGCGCCCCGCGTTTGATTTGAGGGAAGTTCGCCGATGACCCAGGCCTTCTTGCGCCGCGGCCTGTCCGTCGCCGCCATCGCCGCCGCCGCCCTTCTGGCCAGTTGCTCGACGCCCGAACCGGAAGCGCCGCCGCCGCCGCCGGTGGTCGCCCCCCTGCCCGCGGTAAGCCTGAACCAGGGCGTGGCCCAGGCAGCCTCGGTCTATGTCGCCTACGTGCGCGAAGTCGGCACCATACAGGCGGGATTCGCCGACGCTGAGTCCATTCAGGCGGCGATCCGCAAAGGCGCCGCCTCCGAGCCAGGCCAGCTGTCGCGCGGCATGATCGCCTACGGCTCGATCCTCGCGCTGCAATCGCCCGAATATGTCGCCGGCGTACGCCAGTTCGCCTCGACGCCTGCCCTGCGGCAGGAAATGATCTCGCGCATCGTCGCCGACCCGGCCTACGCCGCCACCCTGCCCGGCGCCGACGCCGCCGCAGGCCTGATCACCTCGACGCTCGGCAAGGACATCGCCGCTCTGACGGCGATCGCCGAAGCGGTTGAAGGCGACGCCTATACGATTCAGGAACGTCGCGACCCGCGGCGCCGCTGGGCGGTGCAGCCCGTGGCGGACCGCAGCGGCCGACTGGAAGGCGCCAAGGCCCTGTCGGTGGCGCGCCTGCCCTCGGCAGAGGAAAGCGCCCGCCTGTTCGCCGCCGCCAACAGCGGCTCGGGGCTGAACCTGACGCCGGCGCAGCGCGGCGCGCCGTTCACGCCTGCAGTGGTCAACTCCCTGGCGATCGCCGCCCTGGCCGCCCTGGGAGCCGCCGGCGAAGACGCGCAAGCCAACACGAACGCCCTGTCGACCGAATCGAACAACGAGTTCTGCCTCAGCATGTCGAAGCTGATGCTGTACCAGTGCCTCGCCGCATCGCGCCCCAGCTATGAGGACATGTTCTGCACAGGTCGCCACATCCTGCGCGATCTGGCGACCTGCACGGCCCAGTATACCGGGCCCGCGCCCGCTCAAACCACCCCGACCGTCACTATCGCCGAGACCAATCCCATGCCGGGAAGCGGCATGAAGTGACGACAAGGCGGGCTGAAACGACCGGGGCGGTTGCGTCCTCCCCATGTTCCGTGTAATAGCCCGCCCTCTTGAATTCGAGGGTTCATGACCCCGCTGCGCGGGCCCCGGTTGGCGCGGCGTTACTGTTGTTGTTGAGGCGAGCCCGATGGCCGAGATCATTCTGAACGTTGACGTCCGTGAAGGCGTTGGTACCGGCAACGCACGTGCAGTGCGTCGCGCGGGCGCTGTCCCTGGCATCCTGTACGGCGGCGACAAGGCCCCCGTCGCCATCTCGGTGAACGAGAAGGACTTCCGCAAGTCGCTCTACACCGGCAAGCTGCTGGGCCACCTGGTGACCCTGAAGTACGGCGAAGAGACCCAGCCGGTCATCGCCAAGACCGTCGACTTCGACCCGGTGTCGGACCGTCCGATGCACTTCGACCTGATGCGCGTCGACGCCAAGGCTCCGATCAAGATCGAAATCAACGTTCACTTCAAGAACGCTGACGAAGCGCCCTACACCCGCGCCGGCGGCATGCTGGAAGTGGTCCGTCACTCGGTCGAGATCCTGGTCGCCGCCGACCAGATCCCGGAAGAGCTGGTTGTCGACCTGAAGGGTCGCGAAATCGGTGAGACCATCCGCATGTCGGACATCGCCCTGCCGAAGGGCGCCTCGGCGACCATCACCGACCGCGACTTCGTGATCGCCACGATCAAGAACTCGGCTGCCTCGCAGTCGGACGCCGGTGACACCACCGCTGAAGCCGAAGCCTGATAGGCTTCTTCTTCGTAAGATTTCAGCCCCGCCCGGTTCGCCGGAGCGGGGCTTTTCTTTGCGCTAAGCACAGGGCATGAGGTCCGCATGATCATCATCGCAGGGCTCGGCAATCCGGGCGCCAAGTACGAAAAGAACCGCCACAACATCGGCTTCATGGTTGTGGACGAGATCGCCAGCCGCTGGCGCTTCGGCCCCGAGCGGGCCAAGTTCCAGTCCATCGTCAGCGAGGGCGAGGTCGAAGGGACCAAGGTCCTGCTGATGAAGCCCCAGACCTATATGAACGAGAGCGGCCGGGCGGTCGGCGAGGCGGCGCGATTCTACAAGATCAAGCCCAGCGAAATCATCATCTTCCACGACGAGATCGACCTGGCCCCCGGTCGTTTCCGCATGAAGACCGGCGGCGGCGCAGCGGGTCAGAACGGTGTCCGCAGCCTGATCAGCCACCTGGGCGCCGACTTCCGCCGCGCCCGCATGGGCATCGGCCACCCCGGCGAGCCGCAACTGGTCCACACTCACGTCCTGGGCGACTTCCACAAGGCCGACAAGCTCTGGCTGGACGCCATGCTGCAGGCCTGCGCCGACGCACTGCCCTTTGCGGTGAACGGCGACGACGAACGCTATCAGGGCGAGGTCATGCGCCTGGCCCCGGCGCCCAAGTTCAGCCCCAGGCAGGCGGCGCGGGGGGAATAGCGCAAGCCTCTCTCTCCCCATGAAGGGGAGCGAGAATCACAGTCTCAGTCCGTCGTCGTCCAGGTCGCCTTCAGGGTCGCCGCGCCGTTGGCGGGCACGGTCATGGTCCAGACCGGATAGCCGGTGTCGTCGATGCGGCTGCGGATCGACTGGCTGAGAATGCGGAAGCCCCGCCGTCCCGCCCCCTGAGGCGACAGATCGACGGTCACGGCCTCACTGCGCGCATTGGTGACGGTGATCTCCATATCCGCGCGGCGCGTGCGGATCCCCTTGTCCCGGGTGGAACTGGACGACACGCGCCGCGTCGCGACCCGCACGTCAGGTGACTGGCCGAACGTCAGACGCACCGGCAAGCCCACGCCCTTGTCCTCGAATCGGTCCTCGCCCGCCAGCAGGGCGCCGCCCGCGCCGTCTGGCTGCATCACCGCCACCGTGCCGCCAGGCAGGGCCAGGCCCAGGCCCGTGCGGGCCTCGTTGCGAAGTCGCAGCTGGATCTCGGCCGGTTCCGCCTCGGCGCTGTCATTTTCATCAATCCAGGCGCGATAGACGCGGTCATAGGCCACACCCTCGCGCTCCATGAACCGCACCTGCTTGGTCTGGCGCGCGGCCACCGTGGTCGGCTCCGGCAGGGTGTAGATCTTGTAGTCGCCCAGTTCGCCCTGACGAACGACCCGGCTGCCGGTGACGACGATCTCGTCCACAGCGGTCTCGACCGCCATCCGCATCATGGGAGCGGCCATGGGCGGCGGAGGCGGGGGCGGCGGCGGGGGCCCGCCATAGTTTGCGAACTCTCCTGAACCCAGGGTCGTCGTGCCCTGCGGCCAGCAGCCGGTCTGCGGATAGCGGATCACCGGCTCAACCGGCACTGTGCCGTCGTCCTTCCTCAGCGTGCCGGCCACCACCTGAACCGGAGCGTCAGGGAAGCCGGTGCCGCCGAAGTTGGCCAGGGTCACCCACCCCGTGAGGTCCAGCGTCCGCCCGTCGGGGTTCAGGCGCGCCACATAGTCGGCCGACCACTGCAGCCCCGTGGCCAGATAGGCCAGGGTCACGGTGTGGCGGCCGGCCTGCTCGGCGCGGGTGCGGACGGACAGCACCGGCTGGTCGCCCAGACCTTCCGGCACGCGGTCGAAGATGACGCGCTCGGTCTGGCCCGAGCAGTCCAGGGCCTCGAACCGGCCGTCGATTTCCAGCACGGTCCCTTGCGCGCCCGCGCGGATGACGGCGACCTTCTCGACCTGTTCGCCGGTCGCGGGATTGGTGCGGACGACGCGGACGACCTCGCCCACCGACTTCTCCATCAGGCTGGCGGGCGACAGAAGGTCGAAGTCGGCGTTGCGCTCGACCAAATGGGCGGGCAGGCCCTCCAGCACCGCGCTCTGGGGCACCACGCCGGTGGCCAGGCCACGAAAGCGGATGATCCCCTCGCCCGCCGGCAGGTCGACGGTGCGCGTCTCGACGATCAGGGCCAGGCCCTGCTGGTCCAACCGGTTCCAGGACTGACGCGACTGGGCCATCAGTTCGACGGTGTTCACGGGGCGGTCGCGGTAGATGACCACCGTCGCTCCGTCCGGTCGCGCGGAGACGCTTTCCGTCTGGGCCAGGGCGACGGGAGCCCAGACCGCAGGGCCCAGCAGCGTCAGGGCCGTGGTGATCGCCAGCAGGCGGCGCATGGGATCAGCCGCCGGTCGTGATGGTCGCGGTCAGCTTGGTCTCGCCGTTGGCGGGCACGGGCACGCGCCAGACCACGGTGTTGGCGTCACGCAGGTCGCCCTCGATGCTCTGCTCGCTCAGTTCCGTGTCGCGCCCAAGACCGCGCTGGCGCACCTCGACCGTCACCGGCTGCGAGCGGGCGTTGCGGACGGTGTATTCCATCGCGTAGCGGGTGCGCCAACGATAGTAGGACGACTTGGGCGCGGCGGCGCTGGAAACCAGACGCGGCTGCACCGTGACGTCAAAGGCCTCGCCGGTCGTGATGACGATCTCGGATCCGGCGGGGGCATGATCGACCTGATCCTCGCCGATGAAGCGCGGCTCGCCCGCCTCGTCCTTCACATAGACGCGCATGACGCCCGCCGGCAGGGCGCGGGCGGCGCTGCCCGAGGCGTTGCTGAAGATGACTCCCACTTCGGCCGCGCTGGGCTCCTCGGCGGTCTGGAAGCCGTTGGCCACATAGAGGTAGCGCTTGCTGGCCGGGACGCCGACCGCGTCCAGCAGACCGACCTGCTTGGTCTGGTTGTTGGCGACAGTGACGGCTTCCGGCAGCGGATAGACATAGACATCGGCCAGGGCGCCCTGCCCGCCCGACTGTGTTCCATTCCCCCGCACGGCGCCCGCACGCACCTGGCGTGGATTATAGCCGCCCTGGTTGACCAGGTTAATGTCGCCGGCCACCACCCGTGTCTGGGCGTTGGAGAAGGTCGCGCCGGAGTTGTTGGTGATGGTGACCCAGCCGGTCAGGTCCAGCTTGCCCGCCTTCTCGTCGAAGCGGGCGACATAGTCCGCCTTCCACGCCAGGCCGGTGGTCAGGTAGCTGAGGGTGGTTTCGCGACGGCCGGCGCCCTCGGCGTCCAGTGTGACGCTGAGCGTCGGGCGCGGGCGCAGGTTCTGCGGCACGCGGTCGAAGATGACGCGGGTCGGCACGCCGTCGTCGCGCAGCACCTCGATGCGGTTTCCGATCTGCAGCACCACGCCCTGATTCGCCGCCAGGACGCGCGCGCGCTCAGTCTCCTGCACCCCCGAGCCGGGATTGGTGCGGACAATGCCAATATCGCCGCCGACGGCGCTTTCCATCAGCTTGCCCGGCGTCAGCAGGTCATAGTCGAAGTTCTGCTCGACCACCGACAGGCCGCGCCCCGACAGACCCACCGTCTCGGGCCGGATGCTGGCCGACACGCCCGGAAACTCCTGACGCGATCGCCCGGCGGGCACGTTCAGGTTCCGCACGTCCTCGACCAGGGCGATGTTCTGGTTATAGACGGTCAGGGAGACGCGGTCGGGACCGCCCGGCCCCTCCTCTACCTGCTGAGCGGCTGCGGGCGCGGCCAGCAGCATGGCGACGGCGAAGGGTCCGAGTGCGCGGATCATGGGTTCCCCCTGAGCTTGTCCGGCGACCACGCTGGCACGGAGAAACAGCCGTTGTCGAGGGTGCGCGGCGTCCGGTCGCTATAGCTTCACACTACGGGAAGGTTTAAGCCCCGGTCCGTGACCCGGTCCCAGAGTGAAAACTGGTCGATTGCGCGCTCGCTGGCCTTCCTGGCCGCGACGTTCGCCATCGTGATCGGAACCCTGATGCCGTTCGCGGCTCTGGCGGCCTCGGTTCCCGGCCAGCCCATCGTCATCTGCTCGGCCGAAGGGCCGCAGACGATCCTGGCGGGCGGCGTGGACGGCCCCATCAACAAGCACGTCGGGGCCAGGTGCGCGGCCTGCGTCATGCCCCTGCTGGCCGCTCTGCCCGAACCTCCAGCACCGACGCCCGCTCCGGTCGTCCGCATGGTCGAGCCGGTCGTCTATACGCCTTTCCGAGTCAGCCCCCCGCCGCCGGCTCGCGCTCCGCCGCGCCCGCCGTCCACCGCCCCGCCCCACGCCTGAAACCAGAACCTCTGCCGCCTCGCGCACGCCCGATGACGACGCCCGCGACCGCACCTCTGTTTTCAGGATTTGATCTTCCATGTCTTTCAAGACCACCGCGGCGCCGTGCGCGCTGCTCATCGGCGCCTGTCTGGCGCCCGCCTTCGCTCACGCCTCCGAGGCTGAGGGCCCAACGACCGTTGTCGACAGCATCATTGTCACCGGCCGCCGCAACGCCGAAGACCCCGCCGTCGTGGCCGAAGCGCGCGACCGCCTCAGCCGCACTCCCGGGGCCGTCGCCGTCGTCTCGGCCGAGAGCTACGCCGACCGCTTCGCCCAAGGCTTTTCCGACACCCTGAGGAACGTCCCCGGCTTGCTCGCGCAAAAGCGCTATGGCGAGGAAAGCCGCCTTTCCATTCGCGGCTCGGGCATCGCCCAGGGCTTCCACCAGCGCGGCGTCCTGCTGGCCCAGGACGGCGTGCCCTTCGCCGACGCCGACGGCTTTTCCGACTTTCAGGGCGTGGACGCCCTGAGCGCCCGCTACATCGAGGTGTGGAAGGGGTCGAACACGCTGCGCTTTGGCGGGGCGCAACTGGGCGGGGCGATCAATCTGGTCACGCCGACCGGCCGCACGGCCCGGCAGGAAAACCTTTGGCAGCTTGAGGGCGGCAGCTTCGGCTCGGTGCGCGGCCACGCCGCCGTGGCCCGCACCCAGGGCGACTGGGACGTCTATGCCGCCGCCTCCGCCATGCAGAGCGACGGCTGGCGCGACCATAGCGAACAGTCGCAGGCCCGCCTGACCGTCAATACCGGGCGTTCGTTCGGCGAGGATCGCGAGGTGCGCCTGATCGCCCAGGCGGCGGATATCAAGCAGGACATCCCCGGCGCCCTGACGCTGGATCAGGCCCTGAAGACGCCGCGTATGGCCTCCGCCTCGGCTCTGTCGGGGGATCAGGCCCGCGACCTGACGGTCAAGCGGCTGACGCTGCAGACCCGCTGGCGCTTCAATGAGGCAACCCTGTTCGAGGGCGCCGTCTGGGGTTGGGAGAAGTCGCTTTATCACCCGATCTTCCAGGTCATGGATCAGGACAGCGCCACGCGCGGCGCCTTTGGCCGGATCGACTGGACGGGTCAGGTCGCGGGCCTGCGCGCCGACGCCTTCTATGGCTTTTCGTGGCGGGACGGCGAGGTCGAGGCCCTGCGCTACGTCAACCTGAGCGGCCTGCGCGGGGCCAAGACGGCGGATGCGCGACAGGAGGCCTCGGGCCTGGACGTCTTCGCCGAGGGACGGTTGTTCGTCACCGACCGGCTGGCGCTGGTCGCGGGCGGTTCCTGGGGGCGGGCCACGCGCGACTACGCCGACCGCATGAACCCCGCCAATGACGACAGCATCGACTACGACTGGTTCTCGCCGCGTCTGGGCCTGTTGTGGGAAGCGGAAAGCGGGGCCCAGGTCTTCGCCAATGTGACCCGCTCGGTCGAACCGCCGACCTATGGCGCGCTGGTGCAGGCGCCGCTGACGGGCTTTACGCCCGTCGAGGTTCAGGACGCCTGGACCGCCGAGATCGGCACGCGCGGGCGGCGCGGCGCCTTCGCCTGGGACGTGACGGCGTATCGCAGCCAGATCGACGGCGAGATGCTGAACTTCATCATCGGTCCTGACATTCCGGCTGCGACCTTCAACGCCGACAGGACCGTGCATCAGGGAATCGAGGCGGGTCTGGACTGGCGCCTGCCTGTCGAGATCGCGGACGGCTCGTTACTGTTGCGCCAGACATACAACTGGAGCGACTTCCGCTTCGACGGGGATGCGCGCTGGGGCGACAACCGCCTGCCGGTCGTGCCTGAGCACCAGTATCGGGCCGAGCTGACCTGGCGTCATACCTCAGGAGTCTTCGTCACCCCCTCGGTCGAGTGGCGGATCAGCAGTCCCTATGTCGACTACGCCAACACGATGAAGGCGCCCGACTACGCCCTGCTGGGCCTGACGAGCGGCTTCGACATCGCCCCGAACGCCTCGGTCTATGTCGATGCGCGGAACCTGACGGACGAGCGTTACGTCGGCGAATTCTCGGCCGTGACCGACGCCCGTTCGGCGTCGACCGCCGTCTTCTTCCCCGGCGAGGGCCGTTCGGTCTTTGTCGGCCTGCGGTTGGCCTACTGATGCCCGCTCCGATCAAGGGAAGGGCGCCAGACATTATGTCTGGCGCCTACAGGGCCGTCTGGCGCTGGCACTTCTACGCCGGGGTGCTGGTGATGCCCTTCCTGATGCTGCTGGCGCTGACCGGCGGCCTCTATCTGTTCAAGGACGAGATCGATCAGTTCGCCAACCGGCGGATGATCCAGATTGCCCCAGCAGCGGCACGGGCCGCGCCAGGCGACTGGATCGGCAATGCGGCGCAGGCCGGAGGCGGCCGCGCGGCCAATCTGACCCTGCCGGCCTCGCCCGATCAGGCGGTGCGGGTGCGCATCGACCGCCCGGACGGATCGCAGAAGACCGTCTTCGTCGATCCGCACACGGCCCGAGTGACCGGCGTCATTGACCAGGGCGGCGTCACCGAAACCATCAAGAAGCTGCACTCGCTGAGCCTGTTCGGCGGAGCGACCGGCAAGGCGCTGAACATCCTGATCGAGATCGTGGCCGGATGGACCATCGTCCTGTGCGCCACGGGTCTGTATCTGTGGTGGCCGAGGCGGCGTCAGGGCGCGGTGCTGGTCCCGCATGAGACAGACCTGCGCCGTCGTCCCTTCTGGCGCGATCTGCACGCCCTGGCCGGCCTCTATGTCGGCGGGATCATCCTGTTTCTGGCAGTGACGGGGATGCCGTGGTCCGCTGTCTGGGGCGATCAGGTCATGGGCGCGGTCAAGGCCAGCGGCTTGGGCCGTCCACCGGCGCCGGTGGCCGGCGCCTGGCAGAGGGCCGAGCATCACGATCACCCCGCCGGCGCCGGGTGGACCATGGAGGGGGTCGTCCTGCCGTCGCCGTCCCACGATCAAAGCCTGACCGCCGTGATTGCGGCGGCCGAAGCTCGGAACCTGCCTCGCCCCTATACGGTGTCGATCCCGGCCCAGCCCGATACGGCCTATACCGTCACCGCACAGGTTCGTCGGGTGCAGGACAGCCGCACCCTCTATGTCGATCCGGCGAAGGGCGCGGTTCTGGCCGACATCGGTTTCGACCGCTTCGGCGCCGGGGCCAAGGTCATCGAATGGGGAATCTATACCCATCAGGGCACGCAGTTCGGCCAGATCAACCGCCTGCTCATGCTGGCCGGCTGCATCGGCGTCTGGCTGCTGGGCGTCAGCGGTCTGGTGATGTGGTGGAAGCGCCGCCCGCCCAGCCTGTCTCGCGCCCGCCTTGGGGCGCCTACGGCTCCGCCCGGTCCTCGCGCACGGTTCACCGTGCTGGGGATCGTCATCCCGCTTTGCATCCTCTATCCCCTGACGGGACTGAGCCTCGTGACCGTCCTGCTGCTGGATTTCGCCGCAAGACGCCTCATGCGGCCCCGCCCCGTCGTTTCCTGAAAGAAAGACCCGCCATGAAACGCATTCTCGCCCTGTCCGCCTTCCTCGCCCTTGGCGCCTGTGGTCAGGCCGCCGAAAAGCCCGCAGAGGCCGCGCCCGGCACCGTCACGGTCGCCGACGCCTGGTGCCGCCCGACGCCGAACGGCGCCAAGGCCGGCGGCTGCTACGTCACCCTGACCGCCGGGTCCGACGACCGCCTGGTCAGCGTCTCCACCCCCCTGGCCGACACTGCCCAGATCCATGAGATGAAGATGGAGAACGGCATGATGAGCATGAGCGAGCTGAAGGACGGCCTGCCCCTGCCCGCCGGTCAGAAGGTCGAGCTGAAGCCCGGCTCGACGCACATCATGCTGATGGGCCTGCGCGATCCGCTGGTCGATGGCGGCGTGGCGTCGTTCACCCTGACCTTCGAGAAGGCCCCGGCCATTGGGGTCCATGCGGCGGTGAAACAGCCGCCGGTGGTGGATTCCGAGGAGTAACAACAGCCCGACTTTCCTCCCCACTCGTGGGGAGGGGGACCGCGCAGCGGTGGAGGGGGTGACGCAGACGTCAGCCGTCGAGTCGCCCCCTCCGTCACGTCGGCTACGCCGCCGCGCCACCTCCCCATAGGATGGGGAGGAAAGCTGGATTTGCCCCCGCACCTGACAAACAGCACCGAACCGGCTAAAGGCTCGCGCTCACGAGGAATCCCATGGCTCTTAAAGTCGCGATCGTCGGCCTGCCCAACGTCGGCAAGTCCACCCTGTTCAACGCCCTGACCAAGACGGCGGCGGCGCAGGCCGCCAACTATCCGTTCTGCACCATCGAGCCGAACACCGGCGACGTGGCCGTGCCCGAGCCGCGCCTCGACGTGCTGGCCGGCATCGCCGGGTCCAAGGAGATCATCCCCTCGCGGATCACCTTCGTGGACATCGCCGGTCTGGTGCGCGGCGCGTCCAAGGGCGAGGGCCTGGGCAACCAGTTCCTGGCCAACATCCGCGACTGCGACGCCGTGGCCTTTGTCGCGCGCTGCTTCGTCGATGACGACATCACCCACGTCGAGAACCGCATCGACCCCATTTCGGACCTCGAGATCATCGAGACCGAACTGATGCTGGCCGACCTCGAAAGCCTCGAGAAGCGCGTCGTCAACGTCGAGAAGAAGGCCAAGGGCGGCGACAAGGACGCCCAGCAGACCCTGCGTCTGATCAACCTGGCCCTGACGCCCCTTCGCGCCGGCAAGCCCGCCCGCGTGGCCCAGGTGGACAAGGAAGACGAGAAGGCGTGGCACATGCTGCAGCTTCTGACCTCCCTGCCCGCCCTCTACGTCGCCAACGTCGACGAAGCCTCGGCCGACAAGGGCAATGAGCTGTCCGACCTGGTGGCCAAGCGCGCCGCCGAGGACAACGCCAACTCGGTGGTCATCTCGGCCCAGATCGAGTCGGAAATCGCCGTCTTGGACGACGAGGAGCAGCGCGAGTTCCTCGAGACCCTGGGTCTGGAAGAGCCCGGCCTGAACCGCCTGATCCGCGAGGCCTACAAGCTGCTGGGCCTGCAAACCTACTTCACGGTCGGCCCCAAGGAAGCCCGCGCCTGGACCATCCCCGTCGGCGCCACCGGCCCGCAAGCCGCCGGCGTGATCCACACCGACTTCGAAAAGGGCTACATCCGCGCCGAAACCATCGCCTTCGACGACTTCGTCGCCCTCAAGGGCGAAGCGGGCGCCAAGGAAGCCGGCAAGATGCGGGCTGAAGGCAAGGCCTATGTCGTCAAGGACGGCGACGTGATGCACTTCCTGTTCAACAACTAGAGCTTCTCCGCTTCAGTTGAGAATTTCTGCAAGGCCGCCCCTCGGGCGGCCTTGCTAGCGTCTGGGCTTCGCCATCGCCCGGAGCCTGCCATGAAGTTCGACACCCTCGCCGTCCACGCCGGCTATTCGCCCGACCCGACGACGAAGTCGGTGGCGGTGCCCATCTATCAGACGACCAGCTACGCCTTCGACGACACCCAGCATGGTGCGGACCTGTTCGACCTGAAGGTGGCGGGCAATATCTACACCCGCATCATGAACCCCACGTCCGACGTGCTGGAGCAGCGTCTGGCGGCGCTGGAGGGCGGGATCGCGGCCTTGACCGTGGCCTCGGGCCAGGCGGCCATCACCTATGCGATCCTGACCATCGCGGAGGCCGGCGACAACATCATCGCCACCAGCACCCTGTACGGCGGCACCTACAACCTGTTCGCACACACCCTGCCCCAGTATGGCATCGAGGTGCGCTTTATCGACGCCGACGACGTGGCGGCGGTCGCGGCCCATACGGATGAGCGGACCAAGGCGGTCTTCTGCGAGTCCATCGGCAATCCGCTAGGCAATGTAGTGGACTTAGCCGCCCTGGCTGATGCGGCCCACGCTCAGGGCCTGCCGCTGATCGTCGACAACACCGTGCCGACCCCCTACCTGACGCGCCCGATCGAGCACGGCGCCGACATCGTGGTGCAGTCACTGACCAAGTATATCGGCGGCCACGGCACCAGCATCGGCGGGGCCATCATCGACAGCGGCAAATTCCCCTGGGCCGAGCACAAGACGCGATTCCGCCGCCTGAACGAGCCCGAGGTCAGCTATCATGGCGTGGTCTATACCGAGGCGCTTGGCCCCGCGGCCTATATCGGCCGGGTGCGGACCGTGCTGTTGCGGAACACCGGCGCGGCGATCTCGCCGTTCAACAGCTTCCTGATCCTGCAGGGGCTGGAGACCCTGGCCCTGCGTATGGACCGGCACGTCGAGAACGCCGTGGCCGTGGCGACCTATCTGAAGGGCCACTCCAAGGTGAAGTGGGTCAACTACGCCGGTCTGCCCGACCATCCGTCCCACCCGCTGATCCAGAAGTATTTCGGCGGCAAGGCGTCGGGTCTGCTCACCTTTGGCGTGGACGGAGGCCGCGACGCCGGCGGGCGCTTCCAGGACGCCGTCAAGCTGTTCACCCGTCTGGTCAACATCGGCGACGCCAAGTCCCTGGTCTGCCACCCGGCCTCGACCACCCACCGCCAGCTGTCGCCGGACGAGCTGAAGAAGGCGGGGGTGACCGAGGACACCGTGCGCCTGTCCGTCGGGATCGAACACATCGACGACCTGATCGCCGATCTGGAACAGGCGCTGGCCGCTGTCTGAGCTTCAGCCGGCCAGGGTGGTGCACCGCAGCAGCCGGACCGGCCGGTCGCTGCGGTCCATCCAGCTGATGGCCAGGGTCTGCTTGGTGGCCGTCAGCCGCACCCGCTCGTAGCGCGCCTCGCCCTCAGCGTCGCATTTCAAAGCGGCCTCATAGCCTTCGCTGATCTCGGTGATGCGCTGGATGTCGCAGCGGTTCTCGTAGCCGCGCAGCTCGGTCGTGGTGATCTCGATCGGCACGCGGTCGCCGCGCGGATTGAAGCACCAGTCCGCCTCGGCCGCCCAGCGGCCGACGAAGCTGACGGGCCCCGCCCCCGGCAACATGGTATCTGCGCCGGGCGGGCGCGGCGCAGGAGAGGCTTTCGCCTCCGGCCCGTCGATCGGAGCCGCCGGTTCCGTCGGCGGATTGACGCGCGGCTGCCGATCACAGGCGGCAAGCCCGGCGACCGCCAGCATCAGGATGACCAAGCCTCTCATGCCGTTGAAAACGAACGAGAGCTGGCCTGGTTCATCACCACCGGGGACGGGCCGCGAAACCCGTCCCGCGGTACCTTGGATCAACGCCGCGCCGCGTCGCTGGCCACGCGGACCTGGCCAAACTCAGAGGTCGGCTTCCAGGTCGGCCATTCGTCGCTGTTGGCCAGTTGCAGGCCGAGGCGATACAGCAGGGTCAGGTTCTCGACCGCCGAACGCAGGTCCCAGTCCGCCGACCATTCGTCGCTGGGCTTGTGATAGTCGGCCGCGAACCTGGCCTTCCACGCCGCCAGACCGGCCTCCTTCCCGCCATCCACCCAATCCACGCCGTGCCACGGCATCAGGGCCGGCACGCCCGCGCGGGCGAAGGGGAAGTGGTCGGAGCGATAGTAGAAGCCCTGCTCCGGCTGGCCGTCGTCCGAGACATAGCGACCTTCCTGCGCCGCCAGAGCCTGCAGATCGTCCTCGAGGCTGTTCTGCCCCTTGCCGAAGATCGGCACGTCGCGCGTCGGTCCCGACAGGGGCAGCATGTCGATGTTGATGTCGGCCACCGTCGTCTCCAGCGGATAGACCGGATCCGCGGCATAGGCGTAGGCGCCCAGCAGGCCCATTTCCTCGGCCGCCATGTGGGCGAAGACGATGGTGCGGTCGGGCGCGGGCGCGGCCTTCAGCTGACGCGCCATCTCCAGCACGCCGATGGTGCCCGAGGCGTTGTCCCAGGCGCCGTTGAAGACCTTGTCGTCGCCGGCGGCGTGCTCGTTGACGCCGACGTGGTCCCAGTGGGCCGAATAGATGATGGTCTCGTTCGGCCGCTTGGCGCCCGGGATTTTGGCCAGCAGGTTATGGGTGCGCAGGGTGTCCGTGGTCTCGGCCGTCTCGACCGACAGGGTCACGCCCGGCACGACGAAGGCGCGGAAGTCGCCGGTGCTAATCCGAGACGTCAGTTCAGCCATGTCCAGGCCCAGAGCCTTGGCCGTGTCGGCGTTGATCGCGCCCGAGAACTCCAGATCCGCCGCGCCCGGCGTCAGGGTGCGGGTGCGGGCGTTGCCCTGGACCATGCGGGTCCAGGCGGTGTCGGTGGCGGTCGCCTTGGACACGGTGATGACGCCCAGGGCGCCGCGGCGCTTGGCCTCGTCCGCCTTATAGGCGCCGGACTGGTAGTTGGTCGTGTAAGGGCCGTTGAACAGGTCGCCGTCCGGCTCGCCGCCGACGACGAGAACGATCTTGCCGGTCACGTCGAGGCCGCCGTAGTCGTCCCAGCCGCGCTCGGGCGCGTTGATGCCGTAGCCGGCGAAGACCAGGCCCGCGCCAGCAATCGACGCCTTGCCGTCATTGCTGACCGCCCGCAGGGTGATGTCGGTTCCGGGCGTCAGAGCGTGCGCCTGACCGTCCGGGCCGGCCCAGCTGGCCCGGGCGGCGTCCGCGACGGGGGTGAAGCGCTTCAGGTCGACGACCTGCAGCCACTGACCGTTCGGACCGCCCGGGGCCAGGCCCATGGCCTCGTACTGCGCCTGCAGCCAGTCCAGGGTCTTCTTCTCGCCGTCCGTGCCGGGATAGCGGCCCTGGAAGTCGTCGGCGCTGATGGTGCGGATTTCCTCCGAAAGGCGTTGAGCCGAAAAGTCTTGAGCGGCGGCCGAACCGGCGACCAGCAAAAGAGCGGTTGCGGCGACGCCGCTGATGAATCGACGATTCATGGAAACTCCCGAGCCCTCCCCACGGAGGCTTTCGCGCAAAGTAATAGGGCGGCCCCTCGCGAGACCGCCCCTTACATTTTTGTCATGTTCCGCGAAGGCGGCGGGGAACCGGCCTACTTGCGCTGATCGGCGCTGACGGCGCGCGCCGGGCCGAACTCGGACCCCGGCTTCCACTGCGGCCAGTCGCGGCTGTTGGCCAGGGCCTGACCGGCGTCATAGACGACCGACAGATCCTGGATCATGCCGCGATAATCCCAGGTCGGCTCCCACTCGTCGGCGGCCTGGTGATAGCGGTTGGCGCGATATTCGTTGGCCGCGGCCTGGCGCTGGGCGATCGGCTCGTCAATGTATTCGCCCGTCGAGGAAAGGTAGCCCATCGGCACGCCGCGCTTGGCCAGCGGGAAGTGGTCCGAGCGGAAGTATATGCCCGCGCCCGCCCCCGCGTCGCCCTCGAAGCCGCGCCCCTGGGCCGACGCCAGGGCGACGACGCGCTCGTCCAGATCGGACTGACCATAGCCGGTGACGCCCAGCTTGCTCATCCGGCCCAGCACGTTCGTGGCGTCCAGATTGAAGCCCGCAACCGTGGTTTCCAGCGGATACAGCGGATTGGCGGCGTAGAATTCCGAGCCCAGCAGACCGCTTTCCTCGCCGGTGAAGCTGATCATTACGATGCTGCGTGCGGGCTTCGGGCCCTTGGCCCATTGACGCGCCAGCTCCAGCAGGCCCGCCGTGCCCGAGGCGTTGTCCACGGCGCCGTTGAAGATGCGGTCGCCGTTGGCGTCCGGCTCGCCCATGCCGATGTGATCCCAGTGACCGGTGTAGAGGATGGTTTCGTCCGGATGGGTCGTGCCTTCCAGCTTGGCCAGCACGTTGTGGGTGGTGATCTGGTCAGTCTTCACGTCGAATTTGGCGTCGATGGTCGCGCCCTTCAGCTCGACAGGCCGGAAGTCGCGGCTGCGCGCCTTGATCTTCTCCTGCTCGAAGTCGAGCCCGGCCTGGCGGAACATCTCGACGGCCACGTCGCGCTGGATCCAGGCCTCCATCGGCACCCGCTCGGCCGAGGGGTTCTGACGCACGATGTCGAACTGCGGCACGGACCAGGAGTTGGCCACGGTGGTCCAGCCGTAGGAGGCCGGCCTGGTCTCGTGGACGATCAGCACGCCCGCCGCGCCCTGACGCGCCGCCTCTTCGTACTTGTAGGTCCAGCGGCCGTAGTAGGTCATGGCCACGCCGCCGAAGGTGTTCAGCGACGGCTCCTCGAAGTCGGCGTCGTTGACCAGGACGACGATGACCTTGCCGCGCACGTCGGTCTTGAAGTCGTTCCAGTCGCGCTCCGGCGCGTTGGTGCCGTAGCCGACGAAGACCAGGGGCTTGCCGCGCAGGTCGACGCCATTGCTCGGCAGGCGGGTGGTGATGGTGGCCTGCTGGCCCTGGGCCAGGGCTTGCGTCCAGTCGCCGACCTTGATCTGGCCGCTGACGTTGGAGACGGTGAAGCGGTTCAGGCCGACCGCCTGGGTCCAGCCGCCGTTTTCGCCGCCGGGGGCGAAGCCGGCCGCCGCATATTGCCGGCTCAGATAGTCGATGACCTTCTGCTCGGCCGGGGTGGCGATGCCCCGCCCCTCGAAGCTGTCGTCCGACAGGACCTTGATGTCGTTGGAGATGCGCGCGGCATCAAAATCGGGGGTCTGGGCGGCTGCGCCCGACGCCAGCGAGGCGGCGAACAAAAGGACGGCGGCGGACGACATCAGGCGCATGAAACGGACCCCTCGGGCAAATCAGAGGGACGGACCCTAGAGGCCCTGCTCCATCGTGTCGATGCGACGCGCCCTCCTCGCCGTTCAAGGCGTCGGCGAGACCGCCCCGCCCGCCGGCCAATCGGTGTCGCCGACCCGCGTCAGCCGCATCTCAATGGCCTTACGCGGGGGCTGGCCCTCGGCGACGTATGTGCCGACCTCGTGCCAGGTTCCGTCGCGCACCACGGCGACGTACTGCATCTTGGCATTGGGCCCTGCCGGCGTCTCCCAGCGGAAGCCGTCCTCCGTGGCTTCGAAGGCGTAATCGCCCGAATACCCCTGAGCGTACGAACGGAACCCGTAGCGGCCGGCTCGGACGTCCCAGGACACCAGGGCGATGGCGTTGAACTGGGTCGAGCCGTCGGCGGCATAGCCGCGCCCCTCGATGATCTTGATCGACCCGCCGAGCATCGATCCGACCCGCTCTGTCTGCGTCAGGGTCATGGTTCCGGAGGGGCCATGGACGGTCGCCTCGCCGCGCCATTCGCCATCCATGAAGTTCAGACGATTGATGGCTGCACGCTGGGCCTCCGAGCCGTTGGGCGATGCGGGCATCTGGGCATGGACAGATACGGGAGCAATCAGAAGAGCGGCGGCCAGCGCCAGACAGGCATGCAACTTCATCAGCGGATCTCCTTTGCACTTTGCTTTATAAAGAACTTTCGCAACCAACGCAACGAACAAGAAAAAACCCGCCGGATCGCTCCGGCGGGTCATCTCGTCTCGAATGGGTTTCGCCTTAGTGGGCGACGCCCTTCCAGATGCGGCGGTAGCTGGCGTAGGTGATCCCTGCGAACAGCAGCAGGAAGATGATCACGCCGAAGCCCATCTGCTTGCGCTCGGTCGCCTTGGGCTCGGAGGTCCAGGCGATGAAGGCGGCGACGTCCTTGGCCATCTGGTCGACGCTGGCCTTGGTGCCGTCGTCATAGGTGACCTGACCGTCGCGCAGCGGCGCGGGCATGGCGATGAAGCCGCCCGGAGGCACGTGGCCCTTCTTCTTGTCCCAGAACGGGGTCAGGTCGCCCGCCATGTAGGGGTTGTAGTGCTGGCTCGAGGTCATGGTCAGACCTTCCGGCGGCGTCACATAACCCGACAGCAGCGAGTAGATGTAGTTGGCGCCGTCGTGACGGGCCTTGGCCATGACCGAGAGGTCCGGCGGGGTCGCGCCGCCGTTGGCGGCGGCCGCGGCCGTAGCGTTCGGATAGGGCGACGGGAACTTGTCAGCAGTGGTGGCGTCACGCATCAGCGCCTCGCCCGTCTCGCTGTCGATGTCCGCGACCTGAACTTCCTTGGCCAGGGCTTTCACGACCGGGTTGTCGTTCGGGTTCGGATATTCCGGGTTCCAGAACGGCCCGTGCTTGTCGCCCAGGTTACGGAAGTGCACCAGGTTCATGCCGTGGCACGAGGCGCAGACTTCCTTGTAGACCTTGTAGCCGCGCTGCAACTGACCCTGATCGTAGGTGCCGAACGGCCCCTCGAAGCTGAAGCCGCCGCTGCGCGGATGCTTGGCGCCCCCTGCGGCCAGCGCCGGAGCGGCGGTGGCGGCCAGGCCCAGAGCGGCCGTCAGAACGACCAGGGTTTTGCGGAAGGACACGGTTTTCTTCTCGTTCGAAATCATCGCGCTCAGCCCTTCTGCTCGGTGACGGGCAGGACCGGCTCCGAGATCGTCGCCGGGACCGGCAGCGGCTTCTCGCGCAGGCCGATCAGCGGCATCAGCACCAGGAAGAAGATGAAGTAGTAGGCCGTCAGGAAACGCGTCAGCCACAGGTAGGAGTTCAGGTCGCCGTCGATCAGGGTGAAGGTCTTGAAGCTACCGATCACAGGAGCGTCCGGCAGCTGGGCGCCGCACCAGCCGAGGCCGAAGCAGACGAACAGGAAGATGATGAAGAAGGTCTTCATCGTCGGGCGGTAGCGCATCGAGCGCACCTTGGACGTGTCCAGCCAGGGCAGGACGAACAGGACGCCGATGGCGGCGAACATGGCCACCACGCCGCCGAACTTGTCGGGGATGGCGCGCAGGATCGCGTAGAAGGGCAGCATGTACCACTCAGGCACGATGTGCGCCGGGGTCTGCAGCGGGTTGGCCGGAATGTAGTTGTCGGCGTGGCCCAAGGCGTTCGGCTGATAGAAGACGAAGACCGCGAACAGGATCAGGAACAGGATGATGGCGAAGCCGTCCTTGACCGTGAAATACGGGTGGAAGGGCAGCATGTCCTTCTTCTGGCGGTCCTTCGGGATCAGGATGCCGACCGGGTTGTTCTGACCGGCGGCGTGCAGGGCCCACAGGTGCAGCACCACGCAGCCGGCGATGACGAACGGCAGCAGGTAGTGCAGCGAGAAGAAGCGGTTCAGCGTGGCGTTGTCGATCGCCGGGCCGCCGCGCAGCCAGATCAGGATCGGCTCGCCGACGACCGGAATGGCGCCGATCAGGTTGGTGATGACCTCAGCGCCCCAGAAGGACATCTGGCCCCAGGGCAGGACGTAGCCCAGGAAGGCGGTGGCGATCATCAGGAAGAAGATGACGCAGCCGATGATCCAGATCATCTCGCGCGGTGCCTTGTAGGACCCGTAGTAGAGACCCCGCAGCATGTGCAGGTAGACGGCGATGAAGAACATCGACGCGCCGTTGGCGTGCACATAGCGGATCAGCCAGCCGCCGTTCACGTCGCGCATGATGCGCTCGACCGAGGCGAAGGCCAGGTCGATGTGCGGGGTGTAGTGCATGGCCAGAACGATGCCGGTGATGATCTGGGTCATCAGGCAGAGAGCCAGGATGCCGCCGAAGGTCCACCAGTAGTTCAGGTTCCGGGGGGTCGGCAGGTTGGCGTAGTCCATGCCGAAACGGATGATCGGCAGGCGGGTGTCCATCCACCGCTCGATCGCGGTTTTGGGGACGTAGGTGGATTCGTGATCGCTCATGGTTCCTCTGTCCGTCCTCAGCCGATCTTCACGCGGGTGTCGGACACGTATTCGTAGTTCGGCACGATCAGGTTCAGCGGCGCCGGGCCCTTACGGATGCGGCCCGAGGCGTCGTAGTGCGAACCGTGGCAGGGGCAGAACCAGCCGCCGTAGTCGCCGGCGTTGAAGGTCGGCACGCAGCCCAGGTGGGTGCACGAACCGACGACGACCAGATATTTCTCATGGCCGGCCTTGGTGCGCTCGGCGTCGGTCTGCGGCGGGCTGCCCACGGCGCCCTCGTCGATGACCTTGGTCAGCTCGGCCGGGGTGCGGTAGCGCACGAAGACCGGCTTGCCCTGCCACTTGATGACGACCTGCTGGCCTTCCTGAACCTTGGTCAGATCGAACTCGATCGACGCCAAGGCCAGGGTGTCGGCGGCGGGGTTCATCTGGTTGATCAGCGGCCAGGCCACCATCACGCCAGCACCGACCGCGGCGGCGCCGGCGGCGATGTGGATGAAATCGCGGCGGGTGGCGTCGCCGCCCCCGTGTTGGCCCTCGGGCCCTTCAGCATTCACGACCGATTCGGCCACGCTCTCACCTCTGCACTCCCGATCGCCCGCCCCGGAAGGGGTTAGTCGTCGGCATGGATCGTCCCTGCGAGACGGCAAAAGATGCCCGCGGCCCTTGTTTTACCCCAATAGACACAAGTTGCTGACACAACTTGCGAAACGGTCGCAACAAAGACCGCGACAAGACCCCGCCCCGCGCGTATGACGGCCTTAGAATGCGTCTCGCCCTTTTTCAACCTGACATCCCGCAGAATGTGGGCGCCTGCATCCGCCAGAGCGCCTGTTTCGGCGTGGAATTGCACGTAATCGAGCCCACCGGCTTCCGTTTCGACGACCGCGCCATGAAACGCGCGGCGCTGGACTACGGCCCGCTGTCGCATATGATCCGCCACTCTGACTGGGAGACCTTCCAGCGCGACCGCGCGCCCGGACGGCTGGTCCTGTTCACGACCAAGGGCGCCACGCCCCTGCCTGAATTCGAGTTCCGGCCCGACGACGTCCTGCTGTTCGGCAAGGAAAGCGCCGGGGCGCCCGACTACGTCCACGCCGCCGCCGACGCCCGGGTCTTCATCCCCATCCGACCGGAGACACGCTCGCTGAACCTGTCGGTCAGCGCGGGCATCGCCCTGTGGGAAGGCATGCGTCAGTTGGGCGGGTTGCCGACGAGGCCCTGACGACCAGGAACAGGCTCGAACCGATCCTTGCGCCACCGATGCCGGACACCGAACCGCAGTTCGGCTGTCGAGCCATGACCAAAGGCGGCGAGGTTCGGCCATCCCCCTTGTCCCCGGCGGTTTTCGACCAGAAGGCTGTACCCTTCGTCCTGGAATAACGACGCCGAAGTTTCGGATTGGAGGGAAATCACCGACGGCATGTCGAGGACATATCGCTGGGAGATGGTCTCCATTGCTCCATCGCTGTTCAGGTCGATCTGGCCTGTACAGAAACGCTGTTGCCGCCCTGCTTCATCCTGATTCTGCGCGTCGCATGACACCGGGCTCAGCTTCAGCCAACCTGCAGGGCCCTCCTCCACTTCGACGTCGCCATAGCGCCCCGGCGACAAGTTCAGCGGTCCGACGGCCGTGGCGCAGCCGCCCAGCAACAGGGTGGCAATCACACCCCATGCGCCGGCTCGCAGTTCCACCCCCTACTCCGGCGCGCCGTCGTTGGGCAGTTGCGCCAGGTTGGGACGCTCGGCGCGCTGGGCGGTGGCGGCGCGTTCGACGGCGCGCATGGTGCGCAGCAGGTTCTCGCCCGAAATCTTGCGGATATCGGCCTCGGTCCAGCCACGCCGCATCAGTTCGGCCAGGATGCGGGGATAGGCCTCCACGCTCTCCACGCCCTCAGGCAGGCTGTCGACGCCGTCGAAATCGCCGCCCAGCCCCACATGGTCGATGCCCGCCACGTCGCGAACGTGCTGAATGTGGGCCACGACGTCGTCCAGCGTGGCCTTGGGCGAAGGGTTGGCGGCCGTCCAGGCGTCCATGCCCGCCTTCACCGCGTCAGGGTCGCCCTGGTTCAGAGCCGAGAGCCGCGAGAGCTCGGCGGAGCGCAGGGCGCCCCACTGGCGCACCGGCTCGCTGATGAAGCCCGGCACGAAGGTCACCATGACGATGCCGCCGTTGGCCGGCATCATCCGCAGCACGGCGTCGGGCACGTTGCGGGGGTGGCCCGTCACGGCGCGCGCCGACGAGTGCGAGAAGATGACCGGGGCCGTCGAGACGCGGATGGCGTCGTACATGGTCTCTTCCGAGACGTGGCTCAGGTCCACCATCATGCCGAGGCGGTTCATCTCCTTGACCACCTGCTCGCCGAAGGGCGACAGGCCGCCCCACCTGGGCGCGTCCGTGGCGCTGTCGGCCCAGGTCGTGGTCTTGGAGTGGGTCAGCGTCATGTAGCGCGAACCCGAATCATAGAACTCGCGCAGCAGGCCCAGGGAATCATCGATCGAATAGCCGCCTTCCATGCCGATCAGGCTGGCGATGCGGCCCGCCTTGTGGATGCGGGCGATGTCGTCGGCTGTGACAGCGATCTCGAACACCGAGGGATAGGCGGCGGCGATGCGCTTGACCGTGTCGATCTGCTCGAAGGTGGCCTTGGCGGCCTCGACCGGCTCCAGGCTGGCAGGGACATAGACGGACCAGAACTGCGCCCCGACGCCGCCCGCGGGCAGGCGCGGGATGTCGGTGTGAAGGCGCGTCGTCGCCGCCAGATTGGTCGCCAGATCAACACGATAAGGGTCATTTCCGAAGCCCTGACGCAAGGCCCACGGCAGGTCGTTGTGGCCGTCGATCAGGGGCGTGCGGCGCAGGATCTGCATCACCCGCTCCTGCCCTGCGGTGTTGTCGCCGGCCGGGGTTTGCGCCAGCGCGGGTCCGGCCAGGACAGCGAGCGAGACGGCGGCGAGCAGAGCGGTGCGGATCATGAGGGTCCCCTGAAGACTGATAAGGTCACGCTGACACAGGCGAGGCGGCATGGAAACGGGGGTCTGATCTGGATCAAGGCCCTGTTTTGAGCCGGGGCGCATGAAGCGCGCATCGCACACTGTTCACAAAGGCCGCCCGTCATGGTTGAAGCCCTGATGATCCAAGACACCCCCACCCTGATGGTCGAGCACCGCGAGCGCGCCCGCGTCTGGTTCGAGACCCTGCGTGATCAGATCCACGCCGGTTTCGAGGCCCTGGAAGACGCCGCCCCCGCCGACCTCTTCCCCGGCGAGGCCGGCCGCTTCGTGCGCACGCCCTGGGACCGCAAGGAAGGCGGCGGCGGCGTCATGGGCATGATGAGCGGCCGCCTGTTCGAAAAGGTGGGCGTCCACTGTTCGACCGTCCACGGGACCTTCCCCGCCGACTATGCGAAGAACGTCCCCGGCGCCGAGGAAGACCCGCGCTTTTTCGCCACCGGCATCAGCCTGATCTGCCATCCGGTCAGCCCGCGCGTGCCCGCCGTGCACATGAACACCCGACTGATTTCGACTACGAAAACCTGGTTCGGCGGCGGCGGCGACCTGACGCCGGTGCTGGACGCGGACCGTCGCGACGACCACCCCGACACCCTCGCCTTCCACGCCGCAATGAAGGGCGCCTGCGACGCCTATGACCCGGCATGGCACGCCAAATACAAGCAGTGGTGCGACGAATACTTCTTCCTGCCCCACCGCAACGAACCGCGCGGCACCGGCGGCATCTTCTACGACCATCACGACAGCGGCGACTGGGAACGCGACTTCGCCTTCACCCAGGACGTCGGCAAGGCCTTCCTCGACGTCTATTCCAGGATCGTGTCGGGGCGCATGACCGAGGCCTGGACGCCCGAGGAACGCGAGGAACAGCTGATCCGTCGCGGCCGCTACGTCGAGTTCAACCTGCTCTACGATCGCGGCACCATGTTCGGGCTGAAGACCGGCGGCAATGTCGAGTCGATCCTCAGTTCCATGCCGCCCGTGGTGAAGTGGCCCTGATCAGGCCCTAGGCGGCGCGGTCGCGCCGGGTCATCACCTGATCTATCCCGTCGAACAGGGCGGCGAGGGTCAGGGGCTTGGTCAGATGGCCGTCCGAGCCTGCCGCCCGCCCCGCCTCGACATGCTCGGCCATGGCGTTGGCGGTCAGCATCAGGATCGGGGTCCGGGCGCGGCCGTGCTGCGCCTCAAAGGCGCGAATGCCCGCGGTGGCGGTCAGGCCGTCCATCACCGGCATCTGCATGTCCATCAGGACCAGATCGAAGGCCTCGCGCTTGAAAGTCTCCAGCGCCTGCGCCCCGTCCTCGACGGCGACCAGTTCCATCGCGGTCGCGCCCAGCATGATCTCGATGACCTTGCGGTTGGCCGGGTGGTCGTCGGCCAGCAATACCCGCAGCGGCTGTTCGCGCACATCGCCGACGGGGTGAACCTCATCGACGGCCTCGATCGCTTCCCCGACGGGCGGCAATGGAATCTCGAACCAGAAGCGCGAGCCCACGCCGGGCGTGCTGTCGCATTCCAGCCAGCCGCCCATGAGTTCGACCAGTTCACGCGAGATGGCCAGGCCCAGGCCGGTGCCGCCGAAGCGCCGCGTGATCGAGCCGTCAGCCTGCTGGAAGCGGCCGAAGATGCGCGCCTTCTGCTCCTCGTCGAAGCCGACGCCGGTGTCGGTGACGATAAACCGCACATCCCCCTCAAGGCCCGGTTCGACCGTCAGGCTGACCTTGCCCTGCGACGTGAACTTCAGCGCGTTGCTGACCAGATTGGTCAGAACCTGACGCACTCGCACGGCGTCTCCTAGCACCTGGCGGTCAAAGACGGGATGGACGTGCAAGACGACCTCCACCCCCTTTGCTTCGGCCGGAATGCGCCACAGAGCCGCCACGTCCTGCACCGCGCGGCCCAGATGGAAGGGCGCGGGTTCGATCATGACCTGGCCGGACTCGATGCGGGCGCTGTCCAGGATGTCGGACAACAGGCGTTCCAGCATGGCGCCGGATGAGCGAATGACCTCGACCATGTCATGCTCGTCCGCGTTCAGCTGGCGCTGACCCAAGGCGTCGGCCATTGCCACGACCCCGTTCAGCGGAGTGCGGATCTCGTGGCTCATATTGGCCAGGAACTCGCTCTTGGCGCGATTGGCCTCCTCGGCGCGGCGGCGGGCGCGGCGCAGTTCGCCCCCCTGACGCCACTGCCACAGCAGGGTCAGCAGCGCCGACAGCATGAAGACCACGCCGATGCCGACGATCCAGTTCTGCCAACGGATGACCGTGCGCTGCAGCTCGGTGTTGGCGCGAGCGGTCTCCAGTTGCTGTCGCCGCCGATCCAACTGTTCCTGGATGTCGCCGGTGACCTGACGAATGCCCGCGCTGAACCTCTGGGCCGTCTGGACATCCCGTTCGCGTTGATAGGTCCGCAACACCGCATAGGCCTCGGCCGACTGGCCAGAGGCGAACAGAAGTTCGGCCTCGACCAGGGCCACGTGGGAATCCACGCCCCCCTCGCGGTCCAGCACGCGCAGTTGAGCCAGATCACGACGCGCCCCGTCGAGGTCGCCGGTCCGCGCGCGGGCCACAGCCCGCAAAGGCAACAGCTCCAGCTTCAGGAATGCGGCCGAGCCCATGTCCTCGCCATAGGGCGCGACGCAAGCCAGCACCTCCAGCGGCTCGTCCCTGGCATCCGCCACCTGGGCGCACAGGCTGGCGTCATAGACCAGCAGGTTCTCCAGACCCGTGCGCATGCTGAGGCGGCGGTGAGCGGCGTAATAGGCCTGGGCCCGGCTCAGGTCGCCGACCTGCACCGCCATCTTGGTCAGGTTGTAAAGGCTGTCGAAGTCGGGGCGCGGATAGGCCGGATTAGCGTAGTCGAGCTCGAAGCGACGGAAGGCGATCGTCGCCCCCACCACGTCGTTCAGCTTCATCAACCCCATGCCGGTCATCTCCCACAGCCCCGAATGGGCGGTGGCGGCGAAAGGATCTTCGTCCTGAATCTCGGTCTCGGCCTGACTGAGCAGCTTCAGGCCCTCGCCCACCTTGTCCTGATCCATGAGAGCCATGGCCGTGAGACGCGCGGCGTGAGCCCGCACGAACCAGTCAGATCCCACGGCGGTCATGCGGGCCATCTCAGCGTCGACGCTAAGATCGCCTTGGTCGTAGCGGGCGGTCAGATCATTCAGTCGCGCGATCTCGATGTAGCGACGGTCGCTTTGCGCACGCGCGTTTTCGGCCAATCGCGCGTTCCAGAAGCCCGCGCGCTCGAACTCGCCCTGGTTCTGAATGATCCAGACGACGTGATAGAGGCGATTCAGTCCCTCGCGGTCGTGGCGCTTGTAGGCCGCCTCGCCGAAGGCTTCGAGCGCGGCGAAGCTGGTCTGCGAGGCGCGCTGCTCGACGGCCCGCAGCAAGTCATCGCGCGGCGCGGGCGCCTGCGCCTGAGCCAGGCCCGGAGACAGAAGAATGGCGGTCGCGAGGACCGCGGCTTTGATTGGCGACATATCACTTCCGGACTGACGCCCCAGATTGGCACAGCAGAAGTTGAGCAAGGTTTAGCGTTCGACGAACGCGCCCGCGTCAGATGCCGCTACCGTCGGCCTCGACCGGCGGCGGGGTCAGCAGCAGATAGGCGCGGATCCAGGCCGTCAGCACCGCCCGGTCGTTCGCCCCTTCGAGGCTCAGCAGGGCTTCGTCCGCCAGATCGTGCGGGATGCGATGGCCGCGTCGTCCCTCGATCAGGGCGGCGGCGTAGGCCGGCTGGAACTCCGGGTGGCACTGGAAGCTGACCGCGTCCTCGCCCCATGCCAGACCGGCATAGGGGGTGAAGGCGCTGGAGGCGATGACGCGCGCGTCGGGCGCGACCGCCACCACCTGATCCTGATGCGACACCGGGATGGCGATGGAGGACGCGCGCGGGTGCATCCAGGGCTCCTGACCGACCACGTCGTAGCGGTGCAGGCCGACGCCCCAGCCCTTGTGCGACTTCTCGACCTTGCCGCCGAAGGCATGGGCGATGACCTGATGGCCGAAGCAGATCCCCAGCAGGCGGGTCTGGCCGCGCGCCGCCCTCAGCCAGTCCACCAGCGGCGAGATCCACGGCAGGTCGTCATAGACCCCGGCCGCCGAGCCGGTGACGATGACGCCCGTATAGACAGATGGGTCTTCCGGCAGTTGCCCCGACTGCACGTCGAAGCGCGTCGTCGGCACGTTCTCGCCCAACAGATAGCGGAAGCGCGCCGGATAGTCGTCGAAGGCGTCCCGCAGATGCTCGGGCGGGTGGCCGGTTTCCAGAATGGCGATGCGGGTCATTTCGGCGTTTTCCAGCGGGGAGAAGGAAGCGTCTGTCTCTGGATTGGGGTAGAAGTCGGGCGATTGCAACGAGGCCGCCCTTCATGACCGCCGACGCGTCCGTCGAATCTCCCGTCGTCCTGATCAACATCTTCAAGTGCGACGCGCGCCGTCAGGAGGAATTGATCGAGCATCTGACGGCCCTGGCCCAGGTGCAGCGCACCCTGCCCGGCTTTGTCTCGGGCACCCTGCATCGCGGCCTGAACGGACGTGTCGTCGCCAACCACGCCGTCTGGGCCAGCGCCACGGACTGGAAGGTCATGACCCGTCATCCTCAGGTCGTGGCCGCCATGGAGCCGATCCTGGCCATCGCCACCTTCGAGCCGCACCTGTATGAGCCCGGCGAGGTGGTCGAGGCTTAGCCGGCCCGCCAGACCTCGGCCCGGGCGCCCGCCTCACCCAGGGTCGCCGCGACCCAACCGCAGATTTCCGCAGCCGCCGCCTCGGCGCCCGACGGCGGGTTGATCACCGTCATGGTGCAGCCGTTCATCTTCATCGGATTGTTCAGCGGGCGCAGGCGCGCCTCGGCCACCAGCACCCGACCGACCCTGGCCTCCTCCAGACGGCGGATGAAGCCGTCGAAGGTCTCCATGTCCTTCAAGGGGGTCCAGACCGCCACCGTCGCCGTGCGGTCGTGGCGCAGGATGGCCGCAGCCGTCTCGGCCGAGCGCACATAGTCGTCGGGCCGCTCGAACGGCGGATCGATCAGGACCAACGGCCCCTTGGTCGCCCTGGCCGCCTTCAACGCCTCGACATATCCGTCGCCCTGACGGCCCTCGGCTGCGGGCCAATCGGCCAAGGCCTCGGCCAGCATTTCCTGCACGGGCGGATGGAACTCGAAGCCGAGGTAGCGGTCGCCTTCACGCAGCGCCCGAGCGATCAGCAGTGGCGAGCCCGGATAGAAGCGCGCCCCGCCGTCCGGATTCAGCGCCGCGACCTCGGCCGCCAGGGCCTCGATCAGCGGCGGCCGGTGCTCGGCGGTCATCAGCCGCGCCACGCCCGCCTCGGCCTCTTTCGACCGCGCACCGTCGCCCGACAAGTCATAGAGGCCCGCGCCCGCATGAGTGTCGAGGACCGTGACCGCCCCCCTCTCCTGCCGCTCCTTCAGCAGCCACAGCACCAGGGCGTGCTTGACCAGGTCGGCGAAGTTTCCGGCGTGAAAGCTGTGACGATAGTTCATGCCCGCTCCGTCCCCCGGTCCGGGCGCTGGGTCAAGAGGAACCCGCGCGCGATGCGGCCCGTTGGCCTCCGGCGACCAGGACCCGACCCATGCCCGACGGCCCCTCTGCTCTTCCAATCGTCCACGATATCCCCGAGGGGCTGAGCTGGTGCAGCGACGACAGCCCCGGCATCACCCGTCGCCGGTCGGGCAAGGGCTTTTCCTATCGCGACCGGGACGACCGCCCCATTGGAGACCGCAAGACGCTGGACCGCATCCGCGCCCTGGCCGTCCCGCCCGCCTGGACGGACGTCTGGATCTGCCCGCGCGCCAACGGCCATGTCCAGGCGACGGGGCGCGACGCGCGTGGGCGCAAGCAGTACCGCTATCACCCCGACTGGACCCGCCACGCCGCCAGCCACAAGTTCGACCGCCTGTCCGACTTCGCCCGCAGACTGCCGAAGCTGCGGCAGAGGGTGGAGCATGATCTGTCTCGACGCGGGCCATGCCGCGACAAGGTGCTGGCCACCGCCGTGCGCCTGCTGGAAATCACCCTGATCCGCGTCGGCAACGCCGAGTACGCCCGCCAGAACCGCAGCTACGGCCTGACCACCCTGCACAAGCGACATCTGGATGTGGACGGCGCGGCCCTGACCTTCGAGTTTCGCGGCAAGAGCGGCAAGGACCACAAGATAAGCGTTCGCGATCAGCGGCTGGCGCGGGCGATGCGCACCCTGGAGGGCCTGCCCGGCCAGCATCTGTTCAAATACCGGGACGCGGCGGGCGACCTGCGTCCGGTCACCTCGGACGACGTCAACGCCTATATCCGCGAGGCCATGGGCGAGCAGTTCTCGGCCAAGGATTTCCGCACCTGGGCCGGGACCGTGTCCGCCGCGCGCGCCCTGTGCGGCATGGAGCCGCCGACCTCGTCCACAGATGCGCGGCGCAAGATCACCCTGTGCGTCAAGGAGGTGTCCGGCCTGCTGGGCAATACGCCGACGGTCTGCCGCGCCGCCTATGTCCATCCGCGCGTGATGGCGACGTTCGAGGACGGGAGCCTGGCCGACGCCCTGCCCGGCGCCGAAGCGAAAGGGTTCGAGCCGGCCCTGATCCGGTTGCTGTCGTCGCCATGAAATGACGGTTGTTTCATTTTGAAGATCGGCGTTCTTCATCCTAATCCGCCTGCCTGGCCGCCCCCTTGTGAGGATACGCTGATGGATTACCGCCTTTCCAACCGCTTCCTGAGGCTGGCGGTCCTGTTCGCCCTGATCGGCATGGGGCTGGGCTACTGGATGGGGGCGACCGAACAGTTCGCCGCCTCGCCGGTTCACGCTCACATCAATCTGCTGGGCTGGGTGTCGATGGCGCTTTACGGCCTCTTCTATCGGATTCAGCCCGGGGCGGCGCTGGGCTGGCTGCCCCAGACGCACTTCTGGGTTTCGCTGGTCGGGCTGGTGATCTTCATGCCGGCGCTTGCGGCCAAGCTGCTGGGCGGGGCGGACGTGCAGGCGGCGGCCAACCTGGGCCTGATGGCGGGCCCGACCCTGACCCTGCTGTCGATGATCCTGTTCGTGATCATCGTCTTCCGCGCCACCGGCCCGCGCTCCGCCGTGGCCTGATACGAAAAGCCCCCTGCCTTGCGGTCAGGGGGCCTCGGCTTCGCGGGTCAGCGACCGATCAATCAGCCCAGTTCAGCACGACCTTGCCCGACTGGCCGGACTTCATGGCCTCAAAGCCCTGCTGGAAATCCTGATAGGGCATCTGGTGGGTGATCAGCGGCGACAGGTCCAGACCAGCCTTCAGCAGACCCAGCATCTTGCGCCAGGTGGTGAACATCTCGCGGCCATAGACGCCCTTGATGGTCAAGGCCTTCAGGATGATCGTGCCCCAGTCGGTCTCCATCGGCTTGGACGGAATGCCCAGCAGGGCCATGCCGCCGCCCATGATCAGGGTGTCGACGCACTGCTTGAAGGCGACGGGCGAGCCCGACATCTCCAGCGCCACGTCGAAGCCGACCTTCAGGCCCAGTTCGTGCATGACGTCGCGCAGGTCCTCCTTGGTGGTGTTGACCGTGCGCACGCCCGGCGCAACCTTCTGCGCAAGTTCCAGACGGAAGTCATTGATATCGGTCAGGACCACGGTGCGGGCGCCCGCATGGCGCGCAACGGCGGCGGCCATCATGCCGATGGGACCGGCGCCGGTGACCAGCACGTCCTCGCCCAGCAGGTCGAACTGCTGCGCCGTGTGCACGGCATTGCCGAACGGGTCCAGGATCGAGCCAATCTCATAGGGAACGTCGTCCGGCAGCTCAATGACGTTGAAGGCCGGGGCCACCACGTATTCGGCGAAGGCGCCCTGGCGGTTCACGCCGATGCCGCGGGTGTCGGGGTCCAGGTGGAAGTGACCGGCGCGGGCCGCTTCGGAGTTCAGGTCGATGACGTGGCCCTCGGCCGAGACGCGCTGGCCGACCTTGAGGCGGCGATCCACGTCCTTGCCGATGGCGACGATCTCGCCGGCGAACTCGTGGCCGGTGATCATCGGGACAGGCACGTTCTTCTGGGACCATTCGTCCCAATTCCAGATGTGGATGTCGGTGCCGCAGACAGCGGTGCGGTGCACCTTGATCAGCACGTCCTCGTCGCCCGCGACGGGGATGGGGGCGTCGATCAGTTCCAGCCCCTCGGCCGGTTTCGTCTTGGCCAGGGCCTTCATGGTGGCGGTCATGGTGGGTGCTCCCGTTGCTTAGATGCAGCCGCTAGGCCCCCTTGGCCATGATCGCAAGCGGATCATGCGCTCTTCGACCGGATCCGCCGTCCGGAGCGCCGTCGCCCAGCCCCTCGACGTAACAAAATGAGACAGGTCGCCTCGAACAAGCTTGGCCGTAAGAATGCGAATCAGCTACCGCCGCGCCTCGTGGATCGAAGATCGACGGCGAGATGGTCTCGACGTAGTTTCGGACTTAAATTTTAGAAAAACCCATGAGAAAGATGATCGCCGCCTTCGTCGGCGCCACCATGGTCCTTGCGGCCAACGCAGCCTCGGCCGGCGTCCTGACCAACGTCTCCGTCAGCCTTTCGGACAGCCGTGTGTCGCAGCCGACGGACGTGACCATCCGCTACACGACCGCAACAACCCTCGACACGCCAAGCCTTCGCACCAACCTGCTGCTGGCCGAGTTCAGCGGTCTGGTCATCACCAACGGAAGTTGCGGCGCCGATGTGACGTTTACGGTCAATGGGACGCCGCTGGCGCAAGGCGCTTTAGACTATTGCTCGGTTTGGAACGGCAACAACGTCCAGTTCCGCCTGGCCACAGGAGAAAGCGTCGCCGCCGGCTCAAATGTGGAGATCGTGATCGACAGCGCGCGCGTCACAACCACGGCGACGTCGGGATCCTATGGCGCCGCGGCCTTCAAGACCGCTACGGACGGCGGCGCCACGGTTGATGCGCCCGCCACCCTGCCCACCTACTTCATCGGCACGCCGCCGCCCGCCCCTGTCCCGACCATGACGGAATGGGCCATGATCCTGTTGACGGTCGCTCTGGGCGGTTTCGCCGCCTTGACCATTCACAAGCGTCGCCGCACGGTCTGATCGGATCAGACGACGGCAGGGGCGGGCCGTCACGGTCCGCCCCCGTTTTCCAACTTCCATCTCCCGCTGAAGAGGCGACGACGCCCGACCATGCCGCGCTTTTTCAAATCCCCAGCCGTCCAGTATCTGGGGCTGTTCGCCCTGCTGGCGATCACCCTGTTCAGCGTTCTGGCCACACCGTGGGCCGAGAGGTTGTTCGTCCAGCCCTTCACCCAACTGCTGGTCGACATCTGCGCCTTCGTGCTTGCACCGTTCGATCCCCGCGTTCAGGCACAGGGCGACATCCTGCGCTTTTCCGACGGACATGGCGCGGTGCAGGTGCTGGCGGGCTGTAATGCGGTCGAGGTCTGCGCCCTGCTGATCGCGGCCATCCTGGCCTTCCCGGGGCGGCTGCGCGACGGCCTGATCGGGGCGGCTGTCGGCGTGATCGCGCTGCAGTTGGTCAACCTGCTGCGGATCATCAGCCTGCTCTATCTGTCGCGCGGGTCGGAATCCCTTTTCGAGTTTTTCCACCACTATGTCTGGGACGCGATGATCGGGCTGGAGGGCCTGCTGGTCTTCTTCTTCTGGACCCGCTGGCAGAGCCGCCAACCGGGCAATGCGCCCAAAACCGTCGTTGAGGACGCCGCCTGATGACCGCCTGGTTCGACACCCTGGGCGCCAAGACGCCGGAAGAGGCCGCGCGTCGTCGCTTCGGCCTGTGGTCGCTGGGCCTGTTCGTACTGGCGCTGCCGCTCTGGTGGCTGTGGGGCGCGGACCTGTTCGCGACGGCTCTGCGCCCGCTGGCGGGTCTGGCGTTCCGCCTCTTCGGCCTATCGGGCGAGATCGCGGTGCTGGCGGACGGAGGCTGGAGCGTCGGCACGCATCTGACCAGCGGCGGCGTCCCCGTGTCCTACGACGTGCCCCATACCTCGCTGCGTCGGCTGTTGCTGGGCTTCCCCCTGGCCCTGGCCTTCCTGACCGCGCCTCCGCGTACGCCGAACCCGCTCAAGGCGGCGGTCGTGGCCGTGGCGGTGCTGACGCTGCTGTTCATCGTGTCGCTGATCAGCCTGATCTGGGGCGATCTGGCGGCGCAGCTGAACCCCGCCCTGGCCCCGCCCAGCGCGGACGTGCGGCAGGCCCTGGATCAACGGGCCCTGCACCCCATCCTGGCGCAGATCGCCATCATCGGCCGCTATATCGGCATGTCGGTCGCGCCCCTGGTCGGCGCGGTCGTGCTGTGGGCCGCGCTCAACCCCGCCGGGCGCTCGGTCATCATGGCCGACGACAGCCTGAAGTCGTAGGTTTGCCGGGGGTCAGATGACCCCCAGCTCCTTGCCTGCCTGGGTGAAGGCGGCGACAGCGGCGTCGATCTGCTCGAACGTATGCGCCGCCGACATCTGGGTGCGGATGCGGGCCTGACCGCGCGGCACCACCGGGAAGCTGAAGCCGATCACATAGACGCCCAGTTCCAGCATCCGCGCCGCCATGTCCTGGGCCAGCTTGGCGTCGCCCAGCATGACGGGAATGATGGGGTGCTCTCCCGGTTGCAGGGTGAAGCCCGCCGCTGTCATGGCCGAGCGGAAGCGCGCGGCGTTGGCGAACAGCTGGGCGCGCAGGGCGTCGCCCTCCTCGCCGGCCGCGATGCGGATGGCTTCCAGCGACGAGCCGCAGACGGCGGGCGCCAGGGCGTTGGAGAAGAGGTAGGGCCGCGCACGCTGCTTCAGCAGGGCCACGACATTAGCCTTGGCGCAGATGAAGCCACCCATGGCGCCGCCCAGGGCCTTGCCGAAGGTGCCGGTGACGAAGTCCACCTCGACCTCGTTCCAGGCATAGGAGCCCCGCCCCTTCTCGCCCAGGAAGCCGGTGGCGTGGCAGTCGTCGACCATGATCAGGGCGCCGTATTGATCGGCCAGGGCGCGGATGTCCTTCAGCCTGGCGATGTAGCCGTCCATCGAGAAGGCGCCGTCGGTGGCGATGATGATCTCGCGCGCGCCGTCGGCCCGAGCCTGCTTCAGCTGGGCCTCCAGATCGGCCATGTCCGAGGTCGCGAAGCGATAGCGCTTGGCCTTGCACAGGCGCACGCCGTCGATGATCGAGGCGTGATTCAGGCTGTCAGAGACGATGGCGTCCTCGGCCCCGAACAGGGGCTCGAAGATGCCGCCGTTGGCGTCGAAGGCGGCGGCGAACAGGATGGCAGCCTCAAAGCCGAGGTAGTCGGCGATGGCGCGCTCCAGCTCCTTGTGGATCTCCAGCGTGCCGCAGATGAAGCGGACCGAGGCCGTGCCCGCGCCCCACTTCTCCATCGCCCTGATGCCAGCCTGGGTGACGCGCTCGTCGCCCGCCAGACCGAGGTAGTTGTTGGCGCAGAAGTTGAGGACCTCGCGGCCGTTGACCGAAATCACCGGCCCCTGACGCGAGGCGATGACGCGCTCGGGCTTGGTCAGCCCCTGGGCGTCGATGTCGGTCAGTTCGGCGGAGATGCGGTCGTAGAAGGCCGTATTGGTGCTCTGGGTCATGATTTCTCCGCTACGCTGAATCCCGGCAGGTTTGAACCCCCGATTTCAGGTCGCCGGGGCAGGTCTGGCCGAGGCGTCGGTGACCGGGCGGAACGGGCGGAACGGGCGGAACGGGCGGAACGGGCTGACACGAACTTGCTTCCCACACGGCGTCAAGGCCAGCGGCAGGCTGACCACCGCCGTGTCGCCAGACATGGTCAGGCGCAGGGTCTTGGCCTCGGGGCAGGTCTTTTCGCCCTCGGATTCATGAGGGACGACGTTCCAGGCCAGATCGAAATAGGCCTTGGCCTGGGGCGCCAGCGAGACCGGCGTCGGGACCGTTCCCTTGGCGAAGTAATTGCCCGGCTCCTGCACTGCCTTGACCGTGGTCAGAGCGCCGCCGTTCGCATCGGCCAGCGTCACGGTGGGATAGCCGGTCAGGCTGCAAGCCTGCGTCCCCGCATTCTGCAAGGCCAGGGTGGTCACGCGATTGCCCATGCCCGCGTCGCCGCCCTCGACCGACAGCCGCAGGTTGGTTCCGACGCAGGGCGCCTCGGGCGACGGGGCCAGAACCGGGACCGGGCGGCTGCACCGCTCGATGATCGTCCCGCCTGTCGTATCATTTGGCGCCAGTCGGCTGAGGGTTCCGCTTTCCTGCCCGTCGCGGCTGGCGGTCCACCATTCCAGCCCCTGCCCGACGTAACGCGCGCCGCTGGCCGAGACTGCGCTGGTCAGGACATAGTCGCGCCCGTCGTAGGACACCCGCGCCGTCTCGGTGTCCGGGTAGGTGGCGGTGACGACCTTGCCGCTTTCGCAGGCGTAGCCGACCGCGGCGGCGGGGGGGCCGGCCGGCGCCTCGAGCGGAGCGGTCGGCGCGGGCGCCGGCTCTTGCGAACAGGCGGCGGCGGTCAGGCCGATACAGGACAGCAGCGCAACGGCGGAACGGGTCATCGACAAGCTCTCCATGAACGTCCCGTCCGAACGCCGCTCTGCGTCAAAGGCTCCGCTTGCAAGGAAATGCAGCGAGGCGGTTGCGTGATGATACACTATAACATATCAAGTTCGCGACATTGTAACGGGGATGCGTGCCTTGCGACTTCAAACCTTCCTGCTGACCGCCGCCGGGGCCGCCGCCCTCTCGACGTCCGCCTTCGCGGCTGATGAGGTCATCCAGACCGCCCATCAGGACGAGCCGACCGAGATCGCCGACGTGGTTGTGCGCGCCCTGCCCCTGGGCCGAGCCGGCGACGACGTGGGCTCGCACGTCGCCCTGCTGAGCGGCGATGAACTGGTACACCGCCGCCAATCGACCCTGGGCGACACCCTCAGCGGCATTCCCGGCGTCAGTTCCGACACCTTCGGCGGCGGCGCCAGTCGCCCGGTGGTGCGTGGCCAGACCGCCCCGCGGGTCAAGGTGCTGAGCGAAGGCGCGGGCCTGATGGACGCCTCCGAAGTCTCGCCCGACCACGCCATCTCCGGCGAGCCCCTGCTGCTGGAAGGCATCGAGATCCTGCGCGGTCCCTCGGCCCTGCTCTATGGCGGCGGCGCCATCGGCGGGGCGGTCAATCTGCTGGACAAGAAGATCCCCACCCGCGTCCCGGCCAACGGCGGCGAGGCCGTGGTCGAATACCGCCGCGGCTCGGTCGACAACGAGGAAGCCGGCGTGGTCGGCGCCACGGTGGGCGCCGGCAACTTCGCCGTCCGCATTGAGGCGGCGGCCCGCAAGGCCGACGACTACAAGGTGCCTGACTGGGACGAAGCGCGTCTGGACGGCTCCTACAATGAGACCTCGACCGCGACGCTTGGCGCCTCATACATCGGGTCGCGCGGCTATCTGGGCGCGGCCTATACCGAACAGACCAGCCGCTATGGTCTGGCCGGTCACACCCACGAATACGAGGGCTGCCACCCGCACGGCGACCACCTGCATTGCGGCGGGCACGACGATCATGACCATGACGGCCACGACCACGAAGAGGGCGAAGAGCACGATCACGACCACGGCGTGCCCGAAGTGCGGTTGAAGAGCCGCCGGTTCGACCTGCGCGGCGAGGTGCGCGATCCCCTGCCCGGTATCGAGAACGTGCGTCTGCGCGCCGGCTATACCGACTATCAGCACCAGGAGCTGGAGGAAGGCGTCGTCTCGACCACCTTCACCAACGAGGGCTATGACGGCCGCATCGAGGCCCAGCATCGCGAGATCGCCGGCTTCAAGGGCGTGGTCGGCCTGCAACTGAGCAAGAGCGACTTCGCCGCTGTCGGTGAGGAAAGCTTCCTGGCCCCCAGCACGACCAAGAACACCGGCCTGTTCGTGATGGAGGAATACGAACTGGGCGACTGGCATCTGGAAGGCGCCGTGCGTCAGGAGTGGCAGGAGGCTTCGGCCCTGGGCCTGACCGATACCGAGCACAAGCCCTTCTCGATCTCCGGCTCGGCGGTCTGGCACTTCATGCCCGGCTGGACCGGCGCCGTCTCGCTGTCACGCTCGCAGCGCGCCCCCTCGGCGCAGGAAATGTACGCCGACGGCGTCCACCTGGCGACCAATACCTATGAGATCGGCGACAGCAGCCTGGACGTCGAAACCGCCAACGCGCTGGAGCTGACCCTGCGCAAGACGGCGGGGTCCACCACGGCCTCGGTCAGTGCCTATCACTACGTCTACGACGACTACATCTTCGCCCGGACCCTGGACCAGTTCGAGGACTTCCGCCTGATCCAGTACAGTCAGGCCGACGCCACCTTCACCGGGATCGAGGGCGAGGTGCGCCAGCAACTGACGCCCTGGCTGTCGGCCACCGTCTTCGGCGACTATGTGCGTGGCGAGCTGAAGGGCGACGGCGGCAACCTGCCCCGCATTCCCGCCGCCCGTCTCGGCGTCCGCGCCGAAGCCTTCGCCGGCCCCTGGTCGGGGGACGTGGAGTACAGCCGCACCTTCAAGCAGAACGACATCGCCGCCTTCGAAAGCGAGACGCCGGGCTACAACATGGTCAACGCCACCGTGGCCTATGACGTCGAGCTGGCCGGGGTGAAGTCGCAGGTCTTCCTGCGCGGCACCAACCTGCTGGACGAACTGGCGCTGAACCACGCCTCCTTCCTGGCCGAGACCGCGCCGCAACGGGGCCGCAACCTGGTCGTGGGCGTCCGCGCCCGCTTCTGATTTCATCGAAGTCGAAAAAAGAAGGGGCGGCGTGCGACGGACGCCGCCCCTTCGTTCGTTTAGACTGGTGTCGAGCCTGCTGTGACATTTCTACGTCATTACAGGCTGTTAATCTGACGGAGCCCGTGTCGCCCTTATTCGGCGCACATCGGTCTTCAAGCAGGTCGACGCCCAAGCCTTCGGTCTAGCCAGGACTCTTCATGTCGCCCGTCGTTCTGCTTCTCGCCCTCGCCTCGCTCGACCCCAATGCGGAGACGGCGACCCCTGCGGCGGCGCCACAGACCCAGACGCCTGCGGTCCCGGCCATCAACGAGCAGGAAGCCTATGACCTGGGCGAGATTCAAGCTGTCTCGACCAAACGCCGGGGCGCGGCGCTCGGTGATTACGAGCCCGAACTGGTGCTGGATGAGGAACAACTGAAGGCCTATGGCGCCAGCAGCATCCAGGAGTTGATGACCCTGCTGGAGCCGGTGACGCGCAGCTCGCGCGGCGGCTCGCCGGTCTTCCTGGTCAACGGCCGGCGCATCTCGGGCTTCCAGGAAATCCGGGGCATCCCGCCCGAGGCCATCGAACGCACCGAAATCCTTCCCGAGGAAACGGCCCTCTCCTACGGCTACAGCGCCGACCAGCGGGTCGTGAACTTCGTTCTCAAGGCCAATTTCCGCTCGCTGACCATGCAGGCCAGCGTCCGCCGCCCCGATGAGGGCGGCCGCACCGTCAGTGATCTGGAAGGCAACATCCTGCGCATCGCCGGCAAGCAGCGCACGACGCTGGATTTGGAATACGAGAACGACACCCCGCTGTTCGAGACCGAGCGCGACATCCGGCGCGAGGACGGCGATCCCACCGACTACCGCACCCTGCTGGCCAAACAGGAACAGGCCTCGGTCGCCGGCTCGGTGGTGCGCGACCTGGACGACACCACCGCCCTGACGCTGAGCGCCAGCCTGGAGGACACCTCGCGGCTGTCCTACCAGGGGTTGCCCAGCGTCCGGTTGGCCCTGCCGCCGTCCAGCATCTCGGAACAACTGTATCTGAACGCGCCCGACGCCCTGTCGCGCACCACCGACACCCTGGCGGGCAAGGTCGGGGCCCTGGTGGACGGCTATCTGGGCGACTGGCGCTGGACGCTGACCGGCGGCTATGACCGCACAGAGACCAAGACCCGCACCGGGCGCGGCCTGGATCAGCAAACCCTGCAGGCCGGGGTGACGGCGGGCGCGATCGACCCGTTCGGCGACGCAGACCTGCTGCCGCGCCTGCCTTTCGACACCGCACGGTCCGTGTCCAGCAGCGGCAATCTCGAAGGCGTCATCAACGGCACCGTCTGGGAGGGTCCGGCAGGAGCGCTGACCTCGACCTTCAAGGTCGGCTTCAACACCCAGACGCTGGATTCCGAGAGCGTGCGTTCCGGCGTCTTCTCGGAACGTTCCCTGTCGCGCGACCGGACCAGCGCCTCGGGCAACTTCAACCTGCCGATCGCCAGCCGCGACCGCGAGGTCCTGGGCGTGCTGGGCGACCTGTCGGCCAACCTGAACCTGGCCTATCAGGACCTGTCCGACTTCGGCGGCCTGAGCGCCTATACCCTGGGCCTGAACTGGTCCCCCTGGACGCCCATCAACTTCAACGTCAGCTGGAGCGACGAGCAGAACGCCCCGTCGATGTCGCAGTTGAACGACCCGACCATCTCGACACCCAATGTGCCGGTCTATGACTTCGCTACCGGCCAGTCGGTCAACATCACCCGCATCGAGGGCGGCAACGCCGGCCTGTCCGAGGAAACCAAGCGCATCCTGAAGCTGGGCTTCAACTTCACGCCGTTGAAGGACAAGGACCTGCGCCTGACGGCCAACTACAGCCGCACCGAGGTCGAGGGCTCCATCGCCGCCTTCCCGACCATCACTCCGGAACTGGAAGCCGCCCTGCCCGAACGCTTCACGCGAGATCTGGACGGCAACCTGCTGTCGATCGACGCCCGGCCGCTGAACTTCCAGAAGGCCGAGCAGCAGGAAATCCGCTGGGGTCTGAACTTCTCGACGCCGTTCGGCAAGCCCGACCCGGCGGCGGCGGCGCGAATGGGTCAACGCGGCCCCGGCGGCTCGGGCGGCGCACGCCCGGGCGGCGGCGCCTCTGCCTCTGGCGGCGCTCCGGTCGTGATGCGCATGGAAGGCGGCCCGCCACCCGGCGGCGGCGCGGGCGGTCCTCCCCCCGGCGGCGGCATGCGGATGCAGATGGGCGGCGGACGCGGTGGACGCGGCCCGGCCATGCAGCCCGGCCAAGGGCGCTTCAACGTCTCGCTGTACCACACCTATCGCATCCAGGATGAGATCACGATCCGTGACGGCCTGCCGGTGCTGGACCTGCTGGACGGCGCCGCCACAGGCTCGCGCGGGGGTCAGGCGCGCAACGAGGTCCAGCTCCAGATGGGCCTGTTCAAGAGCGGCATGGGCGGCTTCCTGAACGCCAACTGGAAGGAATCCACCCGGATCAACGGCGGCAGCGAGGCCAGCGACCTGACCTTCTCGGACCTGACGACGGTGAACCTGAACCTGTTCGCCGACCTGTCATCGCGTCAGACCCTCGTGGCGAAGTATCCGTGGCTGAAGGGCGCGCGGGTCAGCGTCGGCATCGACAACATCTTCGACCAGAAGCTGGACGTGCGAAACGGCCTGGGCGAGACGCCGCTGTCCTATCAGCCCGACTATCTGGACCCGCTGGGCCGGACCTTCCGGGTCAGCTTCCGCAAGATCCTGTTCTGACAAGAAAAAGGCCCGGTCATCGACCGGGCCTTTTGACTTCAGTGCGCCTCTTTCGGCGTTTCCATCAGTTCGATCAGGACGCCGCCCATCTCCTTGGGATGCAGGAAGACGACCGGGGTGCCGTGCGCGCCGATGCGGGGCTCGCCGGTGCCCAGGATGGTGACGCCCTTGGCGCGCATGTCGGCGATGGCGGCGTGGATGTCGGCCACCTCGAAGCAGACGTGGTGCTGGCCGCCCTTGGGGTTCTTGGCCAGGAAGCCGGTGATGGGGCTGGTCTCATCATAGGGCTCGATCAGTTCAATCTGGGCCGTCGGCGTGTCGATGAAGCAGACCTTGACCCCCTGCGACGGCAGGTCGAATGGTTCGCCGATCTTCGTCGCGCCCAGGATGTCGCGATACAGCTTGATCGAGTCCGCGATCGAGGGCGTGGCGACGCCCACGTGGTTCAGATTGCCGATCATTATTTCTTCTCTGCAGGCGCGGGCTGGGCGTAACCCAGACGCAGGTTCAGCTTTTCAATCAGGTCCGCCGCCGTGTCGGCGATGACCGAGCCGGGCGGATAGACCGCCGCCGCGCCCATATCCAATAGCGGCTGGACGTCCGAGGGCGGAATGACGCCGCCGACTACCACCATGATGTCCGGGCGGCCCAGCTTGGCCAGTTCGGCGATCAGTTCGGGCGCCAGCGTCAGATGCCCCGCCGCCAGCGACGAGGCCCCGACCGCGTGGACGTTCTTCTCGACCGCATCCTTGGCGGCCTCGGCGGGGGTCTGGAACAGCGAACCGGCGGTGACGTCGAAACCGATGTCGCCATAGCCGGTGGCGACGACCTTCTGGCCCCGGTCGTGGCCGTCCTGACCCAGCTTGGCGATCAGGATGCGCGGCGGGCCGCCGTCGTTTTCCACGAAGGTCGCGACCATGTCGCGGGCGCGGGCCACCTTGGGATCATTGCCCGCCTCCTTGCCATAGACGCCCGAGACGGTCTTCACCGTGGCCACGTGGCGACCGAAGGCGGCCTCCAGCGCGTCGGAAATCTCGCCCACCGTCGCCTTGGCGCGGGCGGCCTGAACCGCCAGCTCCAGCAGGTTGGCGTCGCCGCGCGCGCCGGCCGTCAGGGCCTCCAGAGCGGCGTCGGTCGCGGCCTGATCGCGCTCGGCGCGCAGCTTCTTCAGCTTCTCGATCTGGGCGGCCAGCACGGCGGCGTTGTCGACCTTCAGCATCGGAATGTCGTCGGGCGTGTCGTTCAGATAGCGGTTCACGCCGACCACGGTCTGCTGGCCGGTGTCGATGCGGGCCTGGGTCTTGGCCGCCGCCTCTTCGATGCGCAGCTTGGGAATGCCGGCCTCGATGGCCTTGGCCATGCCGCCCGCCGCCTCGACCTCGTCCATCAGGGCGCGGGCGCGGTTGGCCAGATCATGGGTCAGGCGCTCGACGTAGAAGCTGCCGCCCCAGGGATCGATGGTGCGGGTCAGGCCCGTCTCCATCTGCAGCAGGATCTGGGTGTTTCGCGCGATCCGGGCCGAGAAATCGGTCGGTAGGGCCAGAGCTTCGTCCAGGGCGTTGGTGTGCAGGCTCTGGGTCTGACCGCCCGCCGCCGCCATGGCCTCGATCATGGTGCGCGACACGTTGTTGAAGACGTCTTGCGCGGCGAGGCTCCAGCCCGAGGTCTGGCAGTGGGTGCGCAGCGACAGCGACCTCTGGTCCTTGGGCGAGAACTTCTCGGCGACCTTTTCAGCCCACAACAGGCGGCCGGCCCGCATCTTGGCCACCTCCATGAAGTAGTTCATGCCGATGGCCCAGAAGAAGGACAGGCGCGGCGCGAACCGGTCCACGTCCATGCCGGCGTCCACGCCCGCCTTGATGTATTCCAGCCCGTCCGACAGCGTATAGGCCAGCTCGATCTCGGCCGAGGCCCCGGCCTCCTGCATGTGATAGCCGGAGATGGAGATGGAGTTGAACTTCGGCGTCTCCTGCGCGGTCCAGGCGAAGATGTCCGAGATGATCCGCATCGAGGGCGCGGGCGGATAGATGTAGGTGTTGCGGACCATGAACTCCTTCAGAATGTCATTCTGAATGGTTCCGGTCAGGGCCGCGTGCGGCACGCCCTGCTCTTCGGCGGCGACGACATAGAGGGCCAGGATCGGCAGGACGGCGCCGTTCATGGTCATGGACACGGACATCTGATCCAGCGGGATGCCGTCGAACAGGGTCCGCATGTCCAGAATGCTGTCGATGGCCACGCCGGCCATGCCGACGTCGCCCTTCACCCGTGGGTGGTCGCTGTCATAGCCCCGGTGCGTGGCCAGGTCGAAGGCGATCGACAGCCCCTTCTGACCCGCCGCCAGGTTGCGGCGATAGAAGGCGTTGGACTCCTCGGCGGTCGAGAAGCCCGCGTACTGGCGGATGGTCCACGGATTGCCCGCGTACATGGTCGGATAGGGCCCGCGCATATAGGGGGCGAAACCCGGCAGGCCGTGGATGGCGTCGAGGCCTTCCAGCGCCTCGGGGCCATAGGCGGTCTCGACCGTCAGCCCCTCGGGCGTCAGCCAGGGGTCGCGGCTCGGGCCAGCGCCCGTCGCGGTCAGGTCGAGGTCGACTCTGGAGAAGTCGGGGAAGCTCATGGGTTCGCCTCCTCGGACGCGATTTCAAACGGCGCGGCGAACCGAACCGGGGTCAGGGCGCCGTGGCGCACCGGGACGAAGGCAGGATCGGCGGCCTCAACCGGGGCCGGGCGCGGATCGGGATCGACGTATTTGGTGACGCCGACCATGTGGCGGGCGCCGTCCTTCAGCGCCGCTTCCAACTGGCCGCGCGCGCGTTCGACGCGCGGCTGGATCAGGTGGTGTTTCAGGGCGTCGACCACGCCGCCTTCGGCTTCGATCGACTGGAACTCCTTCCAGCCCGCCTCGGCCAGATCCCGGGTGCGGCTGTCCAGGAACCAGGAGCCGGCGGCGGGATCATCCACCCGACCCAGATTGGCCTCTTCCATCAGCACCAGCTGGGTGTTGCGGGCCTGACGCCGGGCGAAGGCGTCGGGACGGCCCTCGGCGCGGGTGAAGCCGTCCAGCACCACCACATCGGCGCCGCCGACCGCGCCCGCGAAACCGGCGGCGGTCAGGCGCAGCAGGTTGGGCCAGGGATCGCGCGCCGACAGCATCCGCCGCGACGAGCGGGCCTCGATGACGGCGGGGGTCTCATGGCCAAAGGCCTTGGACACGCTGGCCCAGATCAGGCGCATGGCCCGCACCTTGGCCAGGGCGTCGAAATATTCAGCGTCGACCGAGACGCCCAGCACCACGCCCTTCAGCGCCTGTTCGACGGTCAGTCCGGCCAGAACGGCGGCCTTGACGTAGGCGACGGCGCTGGCGGCGGCGAAGGCCAGCTCCTGCCCCGCCGAACCGCCGGCCTCATGCACCACACGGCCCGAGGCGAGGAAGAGCTTGGCGTCAGGATAGGTCCCGGCCAGACGCCCAGCGGCCTCCGCCGCCTCGTTCACGGCGGCGTCGATGTCGCCCTTCCCAGACTCTGGGCCAGCCTCGGCATAGGCCGAGATCAGGTCGAGATGGAATTGCAGCTGGGCGCGGGGCGAACCCTTGGCCACGGCCGCCAGAGCCTCGGCGGCCTTTACGCCATCAAAGCCCGCGTCCAGCGCCACCGGCGCCAGTTCCAGCGCCACGCCGTCCAGCGCGGCGGCCAGCGTCGTCTCGTCCGTCGTGAACGCGCCCTTCAGCACCACCGAGGCGGCGCCATTTTCAAGGTCGGTCAGCACGGCGGCGTTGATCGCCGCCGCCTCGTCGCCCTCGACAAGGGTGCGCAGGTCCCACGCCCGCCCCTCGGCGTCCGTGGTGCGCGGCGCACGAAGCGCCTGCACCCCGGTTGCGTCGGCATAGAGCGGCCGGATGATCAGGCCGTCGGCGTCGAGGTGGAGCAGGCTTTCGATCGCCCGCCCCTTCAGCGCCTTCTCAGCCTGTTCCCGCCATTCCAGCGGGCTCGGCGTGGGAAAGGTCATGCCTTCGCCCCTCCACTAACCCGTCGCACCAGTTTCGTCACAGTGGCGGCCAGTATCCAAACGGCCAGCGCCATCCACGTCATGGCGATCAAAGCGGCCAAAAGCGTAGACAGCGTCGTGCCGCTCGGCGTCGAGAAGGCCCAGACCAGCATGCCCACGATCAACATCTGACCCACGACCAGGACAGCGAGCGCGCTCAGGGGTCCGCGCCCCGTTAGCGCTCCGCGAAAGCTAAACGCCTGCCGCATCATGCAAACTCCACCAGCACATCGTCGGCGGCGACCGGATCGCCCGCCTTGGCGCCGACCGCCTTCACCACGCCGTCGCGCTCGGCCTTGAGGATGTTCTGCATCTTCATGGCTTCGATGATGGCGACGGTCTCGCCCGACTTGACCTCTTGACCCACGCTTACGGGGATGTCGACGACCAGGCCCGGCATGGGCGACAGCACCAGCTTGGAGGTGTCGGCGGCGACCTTTTCCGGCAGGCGCTGATACATGGCGGCGGTGCTGGGCGTCAGGACGCGGACGCGGGCCTTGGCCGCCCGGTGACGAATGTCGAAGCCGTCGGGCGCGCGCTTGACCTCGGCGGTGAAGGGCTCGTCGTCCAGAACCGCGCGGAACTGGGCCATGCCCGGACGCCAGTCGATTTCCGACAGGGTCAGGTCGCGATCATCCAGCGAGATGACCAGATCCTCGGCCTCGTCATAGGACAGCGACACGGAGTGGGCCTCGCGGTCGATCAGCACGGTCCAGTCGGTGCGTTCCGACGGATCGCCCGCCTGCTCGGCCAGGACCTCGTTCATCGCCGCCGCCACGGTGATGAAGATGTCCTTCTGCGCCTCGCTGGGCTCCAGACCGCGGAAGCCGTCGGGGAACTCGTCCTTGATGTAGCTGGTCGACAGTTGGCCGGACTTGAAGCGCTCCTGATCCATCACCGCCGACAGGAAGGGCACGTTGTGGCCCAGACCCGACAGGTGGGTGTCTTCCAGAGCGCGGGCCATGCCCTCGACGGCGGCGTCGCGCGTCTCGCCCCAGGCGCACAGCTTGGCGATCATGGGGTCGTAGAACATGGAGATCTCGTCGCCCTCGCGGACCCCCGAGTCATTGCGGACCGTATAGTCGCCCTGATCGCCCTCTTCCGGCTGCTCATAGCGCACCAGACGACCGATCGACGGCAGGAAGCCGCGATAGGGGTCCTCGGCGTAGATGCGGCTTTCAATGGCCCAGCCGTTGATCGACAGGTCTTCCTGCTTGAAGCCCATGGTCTCGCCCGCCGCCGAACGGATCATCTGCTCGACCAGATCGACGCCGGTGATCAGCTCCGTCACCGGGTGCTCGACCTGCAGACGGGTGTTCATTTCCAGGAAGTAGAAGCTGCGGTCCTGACCGGCCACGAACTCGACCGTGCCGGCGGAGTCGTAGTTGACGGCGCGGGCCAGAGCCACGGCCTGATCGCCCATGGCCTTGCGCGTCGCGTCGTCCAGCAGGGGCGACGGCGCCTCTTCGATGACCTTCTGGTTGCGGCGCTGGATCGAGCATTCGCGGTCGAACAGCGAGACGATGTTGCCGTGCTTGTCGCCCAGCACCTGAATCTCGATGTGGCGCGGATTGACGATGAACTTCTCAAGGAAGACACGGTCGTCGCCGAACGCGGTCAGGGCCTCGGCCTTCACCGCCGCAAAGCCCTCGGCCATGTCGGCGTCGGAATGGGCGACGCGGATGCCCTTGCCGCCGCCGCCGGCGCTGGCCTTGATCATGACCGGATAGCCGATCTCGTTGGCGATCTTCACCGCCTCTTCGGTCGATTCAATCAGGCCCATGTGGCCCGGCACGGTCGAGACGCCCGCTTCAGCCGCGAACTTCTTGGACGTGATCTTGTCGCCCATGGCCTCGATGGCGTGCGGGTTCGGGCCGATGAAGGTGATGCCCTCGGCCTCCAGACGACGCGCGAAGACCGGGTTTTCCGACAGGAAGCCAAAGCCGGGGTGAACCGCCTCGGCGCCCGACTGGCGCACCGCGTCCACGATCTTGTCCTGGATCAGATAGGACTGGGCGGCGGGCGACGGCCCGATGTGGATGGTCTCGTCGGCCATCTCGCAGGCCAGCGAGCCAGCGTCAGCGTCCGAGTACACGAGCACCGTCTTGATGCCCATCTTGCGGCAGGTCTTGATGATGCGAACCGCGATCTCGCCCCGGTTGGCGATCAGAATTTTCTTGAACATTTCTGGGCCTTACAGGGGGATGTTGTCGTGCTTCTTCCAGGGATTTTCCTGGGTCTTGTTCTTCAGCGTCCGCAGGGCCTTGATCAGGCGGCGGCGCGTGCCGTGGGGCATGATGACGTCATCGATGTAGCCCAGACCGGCCGCCACGAAGGGGTTGGCGAAGCGTGCCTTGTATTCGGCCTCGCGCGCCGCCAGGGCCTCGGGATCGCCGGCCTCCTTGCGGAAGATGATCTCGACCGCGCCCTTGGCGCCCATGACCGCGATCTCCGCAGTGGGCCAGGCGTAGTTGACGTCGCCCCGCAGGTGCTTGGAGCTCATGACGTCATAGGCGCCGCCATAGGCCTTGCGCGTGATGACCGTCAGCTTGGGCACGGTGGCCTCGGCATAGGCGAACAGCAGCTTGGCGCCGTGCTTGATCAGGGCGCCGTACTCCTGCTTGGTGCCCGGCATGAAGCCCGGCACGTCCACCAGGGTCACCAGCGGGATGTGGAAGGCGTCGCAGAAGCGGACGAAGCGCGCGGCCTTGCGGCTGCTGTCGATGTCCAGAACGCCCGCCAGAACCTGAGGCTGGTTAGCGACGATGCCGACGCTCTGGCCGTCCAGACGACCGAAGCCGCAGATGATGTTCTTGGCGAAGTCGGCGCCGATCTCGAAGAAGTCGGCCTCGTCGACCGTCTTCAGGATCAGCTCCTTCATGTCATAGGGCTGGTTCGGATTGGTCGGGACCAGGGTGTCCAGCGAGGCCTCGTCGCGATCCGGCTCGTCATAGCTGTCGCGGACCGGTGGCTTTTCGCGGTTCGACAGAGGCAGGAAGCCGATCAGGCGGCGGACCTCGGACAGAGCCTCCAGATCATTCTCGAAGGCGCCGTCGGCGACGCCCGACTTGCCGGCGTGAACGCGGGCGCCGCCCAGGTCCTCGTGGCTGACGACCTCGTTGGTGACGGTCTTCACCACGTCCGGGCCGGTCACGTACATGTAGGACGTGTCCTTCACCATGAAGATGAAGTCGGTGATGGCAGGCGAATAGACGTCGCCGCCCGCGCACGGGCCCATGATGACCGAAATCTGCGGGATGACGCCGCTGGCGAGCGTGTTCTGCAGGAAGATGTCGGCGTAACCGGCGAGGCTCTCCACCCCTTCCTGAATGCGCGCGCCGCCCGCATCGAACAGACCGATGATGGGGGCGCCGGCGGTCAGGGCCATCTTCTGGATCTTGACGATCTTGGCCGCATGGGCGCCCGACAGCGAGCCGCCGAAGACGGTGAAGTCCTTGGAGAAGACATAGACCAGACGACCGCCGATGGTGCCGCGTCCGGTGACGACGCCGTCGCCGGGGATGCGCTGCTGGTCCATGCCGAAGTCGTGGCTGCGATGCTCCACGAACATGTCGGTCTCTTCGAAGCTGCCTTCGTCCAGCAGGACTTCGATCCGTTCGCGCGCGGTCAGCTTGCCCTTGGCGTGCTGGCTCTCGATGCGCTTCTCACCACCGCCCAGCTTGGCGGCGGCGCGACGGCGCTCGAGTTCCTCGAGGATGGCCTGGCTCATGGTTCGGGCGACTCCCTGCAATCTTTGCGGATCACCAAGACGCTCCGTTGCAAAAAGGCAATCGCAACTTTGCAAAAGGGGCGTAAGTGCGTAAGCCTGCCAAGGTCGATCGACTATTTTGCAAAGTTGCGATGGCGGAAAAACTCTACCTCGGGGCCAAGGTGCGCAAGCTGCGCGAAGCGCGCGGCTGGACGCTGGAAGCCTGCGCCGGGCGGCTGGCCCTGTCGCCCAGCTACCTGTCGCAGATCGAGACCAATCAACGCCCGGCGACGGCGCGGGTTCTGATCGCGCTGACGCGGGCCTTTGACGTGGACGCCAGCCTGTTCGATCTGGACGGCGACGCCCGCCTGATCGCGGACCTGCGCGAAGCGGTCACCGACATCGCCGGTCACGCCGAGGCCCCCTCGCCCGTCGAGCTGAAGCAGGCGGTGACCAACACCCCCCGGCTGGCGCGACAGTTCCTGGCCCTGCATCAGGACTATCGCCGTCTGGACGAGCGGCTGAAGACGCTGAACGAAACCCTGGGCCGGGACGAGCGGGCGCAGGCTGCCCCCGCCCTGCCCTATGAGGCGGTGCGCGACTTCTTCCACTATCGCGACAACTACATCGACGTGCTGGATCAGGCGGCGGAGGCGCTGGCGGAACAGCTCGGGCTGGGCGCGGGCGGCCACCCGGAGCGTGATCTGGAAGCGGCCCTGAACGACCTGTGCGGGGTGCGCCTGGCGACCGGCGAAGGGCGCGGGGCCATGCGGCGCTTCGATCCGGCGGCGCGCATCCTCTATGTCGACGCCAGCCTGCCCGGCGCGACGCGGTCCTTCCTGATGGCGCACCAGCTGGTGCTGCTGCGCTTCCACGACCTGATCGAGCATGAACTGGACCGGGCCGCCTTTGACATTCCCGCCGCGCGCGACGTCTGCCGGGTCGGTCTGGCCAACTATGCGGCGGGGGCTTTGCTGCTGCCCTATCGCCGCTTCCTGGAGGCTGCGCGTGAGCTGCGCCACGACGTGGACCGACTGCGCAACCGCTTCCACGTCAGCTTCGAGCAGGTCTGCCACCGGCTTTCGACCCTGCAACGCCCCGGCTGGCGCGGCGTGCCCTTCTATTTCGCGCGGGTGGACATGGCAGGGAACATCACCAAGCGGCACAGCGCCACCCGGTTCCAGTTCGCCCGCTTCGGCGGCGCCTGCCCCCTTTGGAACGTGCACGAGGCCTTCGGCGCGCCGGACCGCATCCTGGTCAATCTGTCGGAGATGCCGGACGGCTCGCGCTACATCTGCATCGCCAAGAGCGTGTCCAAGCCGGGCGGCTCATACCTCGAACCCGACCGCCGCTATGCGCTCGGCCTCGGCTGCGAAATCGAGCACGCCGATCAACTGGTCTATGCGGCAGGGCTGGACCTGAACGGTCCGCCGACGCGCATGGGGGTCAGCTGTCGCATCTGCGAGCGCACCGACTGCGCCCAGCGGGCCTTCCCGCCCATCGACCGGACCTTGCGGGTGCCGGACCATGAGCGGGGGGTCATTCCGTATACGCTGAGCTGAAGCCTGCACTTCTCCTCCCCATGAAATGGGGAGGTGGATCGGCGGCGAAGCCGCCGAGACGGAGGGGCCGTTCGCCGAAGCCGCCCCTCCACCACTTCGTGGTCCCCCTCCCCACGCAGTGGGGAGGATAACTGCATCAGCCCATCGTCGGGATGACGAAGGAGCTGTCGGCGTGTTCCAGCGCGCTATCGGGCCAGCGGGCCGTCACGGTCTTGGTCTTGGTCCAGAAGCGCAGACCTTCCATGCCGTGCTGGTTGATGTCGCCGAAGGCCGAACGCTTCCAGCCGCCGAACGAGTGATAGGCCACCGGCACCGGGATCGGCACATTGATGCCGACCATGCCGACGTTGACGCGGGCGGCGAAGTCGCGGGCCGCGCGGCCGTTCTGGGTGAAGATGGCGACGCCGTTGCCGTATTGATGCTTCGACGGGAGGCTCAGCGCCTCCTCGAAGCTGGCGGCGCGCATGATCTGCAGCACCGGGCCGAAGATCTCTTCCTTGTAGGATTCCATCTCGGGCTTGACGTGGTCGAACAGCGACGGGCCGATGAAGAAGCCCTTCTCATGCCCTTGCAGGCTGAACTCGCGGCCGTCGACGACCAGTTCGGCGCCTTCCTCGACGCCCTTGTTGATCCAGCCCAGGACCTTGTCCTTGTGGGTCTGGGTGACGACCGGGCCGTAGTGGGCCTCGGCGTCGGTCGAGACGCCGACGCGCAGGTTGGGGATTTCCGAGACCAGACGCTCGCGTAGTTCATCCGCCGTGCGCTGGCCGACCGGCACCACGACCGGCAAGGCCATGCAGCGCTCGCCGGCCGAGCCATAGGCCGCGCCGGTCAGGTCCTTGATGACCTGATCCATGTCGGCGTCAGGCAGGACGATGCCGTGGTTCTTGGCGCCGCCCATGGCCTGGACGCGTTTTCCGTGCTGGGCGCCCATCTGATAGACGTAGTGGGCGATGTCGGACGAGCCGACGAAGCTGACGGCGTGGATGTCGGGGTGGGTCAGGATGGCGTCGACCGCCACCTTGTCGCCGTGGACGACGTTCAGCACGCCCTTGGGCGCGCCGGCCTCCATCATCAGTTCGCCCAGACGCACCGGCAGGGACGGGTCACGCTCCGACGGCTTCAGGATGAAGGTGTTACCGGCGGCGATCGCCATGCCGAACATCCACATCGGGATCATGCCGGGGAAGTTGAACGGAGTGATGCCCGCCACCACGCCGAGCGGCTGACGCATGGAATAGACGTCGATGCCGGGGCCGGCGCCTTGCGTGTATTCGCCCTTCAGGGCGTGGGGGATGCCGCAGGCGAACTCGATGACCTCAAGGCCGCGCTGGATGTCGCCCTTGGAGTCGGCGATGACCTTGCCGTGTTCCGAGGACAGCAGCTCGGCCAGCTCGTTCATATTGGCCTCGACCAGGCGCTTGAACTCGAACATGACGCGGGCGCGGCGTTGCGGGTTGGTGCTGGCCCAGCCCTCAAACGCGGCTTGGGCCGATTGGACCGCGCGGTCCATCTCGGCGACGGTGGCCAGCTGGACGCGGGCCTGAACCTCGCCGGTGTTGGGGTTGAACACGTCGCCGAAGCGGCCCGATGCGCCGTCGAAGGCCGCACCGTCGATGAAGTGGCGAATGTCGCGCATGGAGGCGTTTCCCTGTGATGTCGTGGTTCGTTCCAGCATGGCCTAGCAGACCAACGCCAAACCACCCATTGCAATCGTGCATCCTATGCTGTGCATTCCTGCAATGTTCGACTGGGACGACGTTCGCATCTTCATCGCCGCCGCGCGGGCGGGCTCACTGGCCACGGCGGCACAGCGGCTGGGCATAGACGCAGCCACGGTCGGGCGGCGCGTGGCGCGGCTGGAGACGGCGTTGAAGTCGACCCTGGTGGTGCGCTCGGCGTCCGGCCTGCTGCTGACGGCGGCGGGGGCGCAACTGCTGGAAACGGCGCTGGACGCCGAAAGCGCCATGGAGGCCGCCGAGCGGGTCACCCGCCCCGACCTGATCGCCGGCACGGTGCGGATCAGCGCCTCTGAGGGTTTCGGCGGCGCCGTCCTGGCCCCTGCCCTGCCCGGTCTGCTGGCGGCGCATCCGGGGTTGAACATCGAACTGGCCGCCAGTTCCGGCTTCCTGTCGCCCAGCCGCCGCGAAGTGGACATGGCCATCACCCTCAGCCCCGCCGCCAGCCCGCGCCTGATCGTCGAGCCCCTGACGCCCTACCAGTTGGCCCTCTATGCTTCGCCCGAGCATCTGGCCCGGCATGGTGCGCCGGAGCGCGTCGACGACCTGCCGGACTTCGACATCGTCGGCTATGTCGACGACCTGATCTATGCGCCGGAACTGCATTACCTGGACGAGATCCGTCCCAACCTGCGCCCGCGCCTAGCCTCGTCCTCGATCCGAGCGCAGCGGGACATGATCGCGGCGGGCGGCGGGATCGGGGTCCTGCCCTGCTTCCTGGCCGAGGGGCTGACGCGGGTCCTGCCGGATCAGGTCCTGATCGAGCGCCGCTTCTGGCTGAGCACCCACCGCGAAGTCCACGGCACGGCGCGGCTGAAGGCGGCGCGGCGCTGGATCAAGGCCCTGTGTCGCGACGCCGCCGAACGCCTGTCGCCCTGGTCCGACTAAAGTCGGCCCCTGCCGGAACCCAATTCCCGCTAAGCTCAGGCATAAGGTCAAGCTTCATCGGCAGGTCGGAATGTGACGCAATTTTACATTCTGGACCGCTGACGCCGACCACATCCCGCAAAGCGCAAGCTATGGTCAGGGCGCTCCGGAGTGTTGAAGTAAAATGAAAATTGCCCTGCTCGACGACGACCCAGTCCAGCTGGAAACCATGGCCGCCACAGCCCAGGACCTCGGGTATCGCGCCGTGCTGTTCTCACGCGCGCAGGCGCTGATCTCCGCGCTGCGCAAGGACACTTTCGACCTCCTGATCGTAGATTGGAATTTGCCCGACCGCTCCGGGCTGGAGGTTCTGGCCTGGGCGCGTACCAATCTGCGGCCGCCGCCCCCCATGCTGCTGGTCACCAGCCGCTCCGAAGACGACGACATCGTCGCCGGCCTGAACGCCGGCGCCGACGACTACCTGCCCAAACCCCTGTCGCCGCCGGTCCTGGCGGCCCGCATCAGCGCCCTGATGCGTCGGGTTTACGCCCAGCCCTCCGCGCCAGGCGCCGAGGTCCATGCCAATACCCTGTTCGACGAGTCCACCGGCGCCGTGGTGCGCGACGGCCAGACCGTGGTGCTGACGGCCAAGGAATTCGCCCTGGCGCTTCTGCTGTTCCGCAACCTTCACCGCGCCCTGTCGCGGACCTACATCCTTGAAACGGTCTGGGGCAACGAGCCCAATCTGAACAGTCGGTCGCTGGACATGCACATCTCGCGAATCCGCACCAAGCTGAACCTGCGTCCCGAGCAGGGGTTTCGCCTGACGCCCATTTACAGCTACGGTTATCGCCTTGAGCGCATAGGCGCGACAGACGAGGTCGAACCGGCGATCCGGGACGAGGCCCCCAGCGTGGAAGAGACGACGGAATGATGGGACGGGCGCTGGTCGCCGGGGCTCTGGCGGCGGCATTCTGCGCCCCCTCCTCCTTCGCGCAATCTCTGGCGGATCCGGCCGCCGGCACCATCGATTATCAGGTGCAGCGCGGCGACACCCTGATCAACCTGGCCGTCGCCTATCTGAATCATCCGGCTGACTACCGGCAGGTCCAGCGCGGCAACCGCGTCGCCGACCCCCGCCGCATGAGCGTGGGCCGGACGCTGGCCATCCCCGTCGAACTGCTGCGGGCTGACCCGGACCAGGCGCGGATTGTCGGCTTTCGCGGCGCCGTGACCCTGACCCAGGGGACGTCGACCGGTGCTCCGACCCAGGGGCAGATGGTGTCCGAAGGCGCCGTACTGACCACCGGCGCAAACGCCTTCGTGCGCCTGGCCCTGTCGGACGGCAGCTATGTCGTGGCGCCGTCGAACAGCCGGGTGCGGCTGACCCGCCTGCGGCGCTACGCCATCAACGGAGCCGTCGATCACGCCATGACGGTCGAGGCGGGTCGCGCGGAGTCCCGCGTGACGCCGCGCCGCCGCCCCGGCGGCTTCGTCGTCCGCACGCCGGTTTCGGTATCGGCCGTCCGCGGCACGGACTTCCGCGTCGCCTTCGACGACGCCGCCGACCGATCGGCGACCGAGGTCATCGAAGGCAGGGTCGAGGTCGAATCGGGCGACGGGCTGGTGGAGGCCACGGCCGTAGCCGCCGAGGGCGTGATGGCCAGCGCCACGGCCGCGCGTCTGGTGCCCCTGTTGCCCGCGCCCGCCCTGACTCGCCCCGACGAGGTGCAGTCCAGGCCCTCGGCCGTGTTCGGCATCGACGCCTTGCCGGGCGCTGGTCGCTATCGCGGGCGTCTGGCGACAGACGCCGGCATGATCGACGCCTTCGCCGAGACGGACAGCGCGGCCGGCACCGCGTCTCTGACCTTCAGCGACCTGACGGACGGGGCCTATTTCCTGCGGCTCAGCGCCCTGTCGCCCGAAGGGGTCGAAGGGCGCAGCACCACCTACAGCTTCATCCGCGCCCGCAACGGCGTCGGCGGTCTGGCGGCCAGCAACGCCATGGTGGACGGCCGCCGCGTCTATCGCTTCCGTTGGGAGGCCGAGGGCGAGGGCGAGGCCAGTTTCCGTTTCCAACTGTCTCGCGAAGACGTCGACGGCGCGCGCGAAGGGGTTCCCCTGATCGACCAGCCCGGTCTGGCCGATCAGGCCTTCAGCCTGACGGACCTGCCGCCTGGGGTTTACACCTGGAGGGTGCTGGGCTCGCGCCATCGTTTCGGCCGCCTGCTTCAGGTCTGGTCCGAGCCGCAGCAGCTGCGCATCGGACGCTGACCCGTGGCCGGCGTTCGCCAGCTGGGGACCAGACTGACGGGGCGGCGCGCCCTGATCGAATGGGCGCTGGTGGCGAGCCTGACCGGTCTGGTCGTATGCTGGCTGGCGCTCAGCCCGACCGCCGACCGCGCCGATAATCTGGTCTATGACGCCCTGATCCGGCTGCAGGGCGGCCCGACGGACGAGGCCATCGTCATCGTCGCCATCGACGACCGCAGCCTGCAGAGCCTGGGCCGCTGGCCATGGCCGCGCGCGACCCACGCCGCTCTGATCGACCGCCTGACCGAGGCTGGTCCTCGGGCCGTCGCCTACGACGTTCTGTTCACCGAGCCGGAAGCCGACGACCCGTCTCTGGCCGCCGCGATGGCGCGTGCGGGCAATGTCCATCTGCCGCTTCTGGTCGATGCCACCGGCGAGAACGGCGCCCCCTGGCGGGTCAGCGAACCCGACGCCCTGGTCGGGAGCGCCGCGGGACTGGGCCATGTCAACCTGACGGTGGACGGCGACGGCGTGATCCGCCGCCTGCCCCTCTATATGCAGGGTGGCGATCAGGTCTGGCCGCAACTGATCCTGCCGCTGGCCCGGACGCGTGTCGCCACGCCCGCGCCTGATCCGGACGCCGCCACGCCCGACGCCCTGATTGCCGCACGGCCTGAGGCCATCGCCTATCGCGGTCCTCCCGGACGGTTCCGCACCCTGTCCTTCGTCGATGTGTTGAACGGCGAGGTCCCCCCCGGCTTTCTGAAGGACAGGCTTGTGCTGGTCGGCGCGACCGCCCCCGGCCTGGGCGACCGCTACGCCACGCCCGCCGCACCCCACGGCGAACTGAGCCCCGGCGTCGAGATCCAGGCCGCCCTGCTGCAGACCCTGCTGGAAGGCGGCGGCCCGCGCCCCCTGGCGCCGCCCTGGGTTCTGGCCTTGTCCTTGCTGCCGTTGGCCCTGCTGGTGGGCGGGTTCCTGTTCCTGCGCCCCGTCGTCAACATGGTGCTGGGCGCGGGGCTGATCGTCCTGACGCTGGCGGGCAGCCTGATCGCCTTCCTGGGCGCCGGCCTGTGGTTCCCGCCCGCAGCCGCCGTCGCCGGACTGGCCCTGGCCTATCCCTTCTGGAGCTGGCGACGCCTGGCCGCCGCCTCAGCCTATATGCAAAGCGAGGTCGAGACCTTCGAACGCGACGCCCCCGCCCTGCCCGGCGCGGCGCGGTCGTCGTTCCGGCCGCAGGGCGACGTGGTGGCCAAGCAGGTGGACACCCTGCGCGCCGCGCTGAAGCAGCTTCGCGATCTGGACCGGTTCATCTCCGACGCTCTGCGCAGCCTGCCCGACGCCACCGTGGTGGCCGATCCTGCGGGCCGGGTGCTGCTGTCCAACGACCGGGCGCAAGCCCTGTTCGGCGACGCGCTGAAGGACGAGGCGAACCTGACCGAACTGTTCCAGTCGCTCGGCGAACCGTCGTGGCGGCGCTTCCTGGTTTCAGAAGGGGGCGATCCGGGCGACATCCAAGGCCCCGGCGGACGCGTGCTGAAGGTCGCCGCCGCCGCCCTGACCAACGCCACGGGCGAACCTGTCGGCCATATTGTCCGCTTCGCCGACATGACCCGGTTCCGCGCCGCCGAACGGCAGCGTGAACAGGCGCTGCAACTGCTCAGCCACGACATGCGCGCGCCCCAGGTCTCGATCCTGACCCTGCTGGAAGGCGGCCAGAACCGCGCCGACCCCGCCTTTGAGCGCCGCATCGGCGACTATGCGCGCCAGACGCTGGATCTGGCCGAAGGCTACGTCCAGCTGGCCCGCGCTGAATCCCAACCCTATCGCGCCGTCGTCCTGGACCTCGGTCAGGTGCTGATGGACGCCGCCGACACCCTGTGGCCACAGGCCTCCGCCAAGGGCGCGACCATCCAGACGCCGATAGGCGAGGAGGAATTTCTGGTCGAGGGCGATCCCGCCCTGCTTCGCCGGCTGATGACCAATCTGCTCGACAATGCGTTGAAGTACGGCCCGCCAAGGGGCGTCATCAGTTGCACGCTCGACACGGATGAGACCGACGACGGCCCTGTCTGCATCCTGCGCATCCGCGATCAGGGGCCGGGCCTGTCAGCGGAGGCGGCGCGGCGGCTGTTCCAGCCCTTCGGTCACGGCGACGCCGACCACCGGGGCGCCGGCCTGGGCCTGGCCTTCGTCCGCACCGTCGCCGAGCGTCACGGCGGCCGGATCCGCTACGAGGCCGGCGAGGTCGGCGCGACCTTCGTCCTGACCCTGCCCCGCCTGATCGAGGCCGACTAGGGCGTCAGTTCGGAAACGGCGGCGGCGGCCAGGGCCGGCAAGGCGGCGTCAGCCTGTCGCGGCGCCACCGTTGTGGCCGCGCTCGCCTGATAGGCGCCGGCCGCGGCCTCGGGTCCATGCAGCGTCAGGGTGAGGCTGTGCGCCAGCCGCTTGCGTTCCCACCACTGCGGCACGATCGGCGCATCCAGCCATTCGCCGTCACGAGCCGAGGCGTCGGAATAGGCGCCCGTCGCCTGTGGCCGAACGGCATAGGCCGCCTCGATCCGCCACGCCGGACCGTCGCGCGTTTCGCGCCACCCCTTGGCCGTCAGCTGATCGCGCACCGCCACGAGCAGGGCCTGATCGGTAGCCGACGCCGGTTCGGGTTCGATCAGGCGATAGGTCGTCGCCGCTGCCGGGAAGGCCGCAGGCGCCGTGGTCACGATGTCGGGGCCAGAGGCGCACGCCGACAGGGCAACGGCGGCAGCGGACAGGATCAGCAAGAGACGGGCCATGCCTCAACCTACAGCCCCGCCGCGAGCTGAGCCATAGACGAAAGCGCCGCCGCACAGCCTGTGTGCTGCACGACGGCGCTTCGCCTTTGTGTCTTCAGACTAGATCGGGCTCTTGGCGCGCGCCGCCAGCTCTTCCGCGCGACGGTCCAGCTCGGCGGCCCGTTCAACCAGCTTGGGGCTCAGGGCGATCAGGTCCGCGTCGGTGACGATGTTGCCCTGATCGCGATTGCGGGCGATCTGTTCGGCGCGGTAGGCCGGGTCGCGCAGGCGAACCGCCTCCTCGCGCATGTTGGCCGCGCCGCGATGCATGTTTTCAGCGCCGCGCCCCATCTGTTCGCGCGCCTGGACACGAGCCCGAGCCGCGATGACGCGGGCTTCATCGCCCTGCCGCCGCGCGACGAGGCCCTGTGCCCGCGCCTGTTCGGCCTGTTGGCGGGCGACGGCGGCCTGGGCGCGGACCTGCACCGCCTGACGACGGGCCTCCTCGCCTTGTTGACGAGCGACGGCCGCCTGGGCGCGAGCCTGGACCGCCTGTTGCCGCGCCTCCTCGCCCTGCCTGCGGGCGTCGGCGGCCAGAGCCCGGGCCTGACGGGCCACCTCGCGCGCCGCCTCAGCCTCGGCGCGCTGCTCCGGCGTGCCGTTCTCGAAGTAGTAGCCGTTCGAGGAATAGTAGGTGGTCACGCGTCCGGGCGGAGGCGCAGGCGGGGCCGGCGGCGCGGGCGGCGCGGCAGGCGGCGGAGCGGGCGGGGCTGGAGGTGCGGGGGGGGCTGGAGGTGCGGGGGGGGCGGGCGGCGCCGGGGCATAGGCGGACGCCTGCTCGCGCAGATCCAGCGCCGCCAGCGGCGTGGCGACGGCGGCGAGCGCGGCGACGGTCAGGGCGACCGCCAGCGGGCGACGGCGAGCAGAGGTGTTCGTCATGATGCAGGCGATCCTTTTTTCGAGCGTGTGGGTGTCGGCGGCCATGGCGGTCGCGGGACAGACGGCGGGATTGGCGGCCAGACGGACCAGGACGCGGGCGTAGTCCCTGCGGTCCACGGTGCGCACGGCCTCGGCGTCGGCCGCCTCTTCAGAAGCCTCGGTCAAGACGACGGACAGCCGCCAGACCAGAGGGTTGAACCAGAACAGCGCCAGCGCCAGCCGCGAGAGGATCAGGAAAACCCAGTCCTTGCGCCGCAGATGGGCCAGTTCGTGCGCCAGAACGGCGGAGGCGGTTTTGGGCTCGGCCAGGCTGGCGGGGTCGAGGACGATGACGCCGGGGGCCACGCCCCAGCTCAGCGGGCTGGACACCCGCTCGCTGCTGACCAGACGCGGGCGCGCGGCGGGGGCCAGCGGCTCCAGCGGCGAGCGCCAGGCGGGGCATTGAACCGCCCGTCCCTGCTCGGTCCAGCGGCTGAGCGTGTTCAGGCCCAGCAGCAGCCGACCCACGACCGCCGCCACGCCGGTCAGCCACAGGCCGGCGGCCACGGTCGCCCAGGACGGCCACGGCAGGTTGGCCGTGACCGCGACGCCCGCGACCGACCCGACCTCGCCCGACCAGAGCGGCGTCAGCGGAGCGCTGTCCGCGACGGACGAGGCTGGAAGCAGCGCCAGCTCCAGGGCGGGCAGGACCGCCGCCAGAACCGGCAGGGCCAGAAGCAGGCAGACGGTCGCGCGCAGAATGTCGACGCGATCGACGGCGCGACGCGCCACGAAGCGGGCGACGATCAGCCCCGCCGCCGCGATCAGGCTGGACTTGACCAGCAGAGACAAAAACAGCGCCAGGCTCACGGCTTGCGCTCCACGGCTTCGTCGATGGCGCGTTCGAGAGCGGCGGCCTCGTCAGCCGTCAGACGCTGCCCCAGACCCAGCAGGGCCGTGGCGGCGCTGGCGGCGGAGCCCGCGAAGAAGGTGTCGATCATCCGCTGCAGGGCGCCGGCGGCGACGGCCTCGGTGCGCGGCACCGGGCGATAGACGAAGCCCTCGGCGCCCGCCGAACGCTCGACCAGGCCCTTGGCCTCCAGCCGGGCCAGCAGGGTGCGGATCGCTGAATCGCTAAGCGTGTCGGTCAGGGCGTTGCGCACCCCCGCGGCGGTGCCCGTCTCCAGCCGACACAGGGTCTCGAAGACCTCGCGTTCACGTCGGGGCAAGGACTCGATCATGGGGACTCTCCGCATCGGTTGACGCTACTTTTGTAGCGCTACGTTTGTAGCGGATCGAGTCTAAAATGAGGCGACGAGATTAACTCGCCGTAGGCCCCTCCTCCCGCCGGTCGGCGGGAGGAGAAGGCGAAGGCGTCAGCCGACCGGCTTGACGTTGTCGTCCGAGTTGCGGTCGATCCAGCGGTTGTAGGGATCGATGCCTGCAAAGGCCGGCTTCTTGTCCGTGACGAAGCGGAAGACCTGGGTTCCGCTGCGCAGGGGACGGCGCTCCATCAGGATGACCGACTTCTGGTCGAACGCCCCCTTGCCCGGCTCGGCCGAGAACAGGCCGACGTCGAAGGTCTCGTTCAACGGGGCCTCGGTCTCCTCGCCCTTGCCGTCGGCGTACAGCTTGCGAGCCTCGACCGTCAGGGCGACGTCCCACTTGCCGTCGGCGCGCTTGGTCGCCGTGACCGACTTCGACTTCACGTCATACAGGGTGATTTTCTCGAACAGGTCGGTGATCAGGGCCTGCTTGTCGGCCGGCGCCTCGGCGCGGATCGCGTTGATAAGATCCAGCGAGCGCGGATAGGGCGCGGACTTGAAGGCGTACTGCGCCAGCACCCGACGCAGGGCGCGGTTGACCGCCTCCTCGCCGATCTGATCGCGCAGCAGGTACATGACCAGACCGCCCTTCTGATAGTGGATGTACTGCTGGTTCTCGATGCGCATCAGCGGCATCTCCTCCAGCCGCTCCATGCCGCGCGAGCGCAGATAGCGATCCAGCTCGTATTTCAGGAAGCGACGGATCTTGTCGGGCCCGTACAGCTTCTCCATGACCATCAGCGCCGAGTACTGCGCCAGGGATTCCGACAGCAGGGTCGAGCCCTGCTGGTCCGAGCCGACCACCTGGTGCGCCCACCACTGGTGACCGACTTCGTGCGCGGTGACGTAGGTGACGTAGTCGATCTTCTCCTCGTCGGTCAGGTCGGCGATGAAACCGAGGCCTTCCGAGTAGGGCATGGTGTTGGCGAAGGCCTGGGCGAAACTGGCGTAGGCCGGGAACTCGATGATCCGGGCCTGACGGAACTGGTACGGGCTGAAGGCCGTGCCATAGTAATCCAGCGCCGACTTCATGCCGTTCAGCATGCGCTCGACGTTCCGCTCGTGACCCTTGTGATAATAGACGGCCAGTTCGATAGGGCCGTGCTGTTCCTTGGCCACTTGGTAATCGGCCGACTGCACCGAGAAGAAGTTCAGCACCGGCGCCTCGGTGACGAAGCGGGCCGTGCGGCGGCCGTTCTTCGTCACGTCCGACACCTTGTAGCCCGGCGCGATCGGCGTCTGATCGGCGACCGTGGTCACGGTGATGTCGGCGTTGACCCAGTCGGCGCCGATATAGTTATGAGCCCGCGCGCTTTCGTCCTCCAGCTTGGCCATGCGCAGTTCGGGCGTCAGGCCGTGCTTGCGGCGCTTCGAACGATCCGACAGCAGGCCGTCGCGGCCCATGCCGATGGTCAGGCCGAACTCGCCGTTGTTGACGAAGGTGCCGTTGTCGACGATCCGCGTGGTGTCGCCGCTGTTCTTGAAGCCGCGCTGTTCCAGCACCGTCTCAAAGGCGATGGTGCGCTTCTCGCCCGGCTGCATCGGCGTGGCGAAGCGATAGATGCGGTACTCGAACTGCGGCCATTCCTTCGCGACCGTCGCACCCTGGACGTCCAGCCTGGCGATCTTCAGGTCCTGGCTCCAGCGCAGATGGACCTCGCCCAGGGGCGCGCCCGTGCGGTTCTCGATGACGTAAGTTCCCTTGGTCGTCAGACGCGGCTGGTGCGGATAGAGGTCCAGGTCCAGCTTGACGTCGGTGATCGCGGGCTGAGGCGTCTTCTCGTACTTGAGCAGGGTCTTCTCATAGTCCGCCATCAGTTGTTCGCGCTGATCGCGGCTGCGGTACTCGTTCCACACATTGGTGTTGATGAAACTGAAGACGCCCAGGGCCACGAAGGCGGTCAGGGCGACGCCGCCGATCACCCCCGCCGGTCCCATCAGGCGACGCGGCAGACGCTTCAGGCGCGGCAGGAAGCGCGTCTCGGCGCCACGACGCCACAGGCCGTAGGCGATGACCAGCAGGACGACGGCGAAGGACGTCCAGTAGGCCTGCATCCAGGCGGCGTAGCCGGCGAACTTGCCCAGGCCGTTCATGTCCGACAGCGGCATGCCCGTGCCCGAACCATAACGGTACAGGACATGGTCGAAGCCCATATTGGACAGGACGATGGTCGAGATCAGATAGACCACCATGACGGCCCAGCCGACGAACTTGTTCGGCGACAGGGCCTGCACGAAGATGGCCAGCACGGCCATCAGCGCGAAGCTGATCGACTGCGGCACGACGTACCAGAACAGGTATTTGCCGATCTCGTAATTGGTGTAGCCCTTGATCGTCTGCACGATCATACCGGCCAGCGATGCGGCGAGCAGCGTCGACACCAGCACCAGAACCAGGGCCAGGGTCTTGGGCAGCAGGAAGGTCCAGTCGGGCGTCGAGGTGGAATCGATGATCTCGTGCGTGCGCCGCTCACGATCACGCCAGACCAGTTCGCCCGAATAGTAGATCGAGATGATCATGACGATCAGACCGAAGGAACTGCCCAGGGTCTCGATCACCACGCGCGTGACCGGCAGGACGGGTGCCCCGTACATCTCGCCCGCGAACAGCAGGACGGCGATGCCGAAGGCGAAGCCCAGGGCCAGCATGACGAAGTAGGCCGGGCTCTTGAACACCGCCTTCATCTCGAAAAGGGTGCGCGAGATCAGCTGGGTCCAGCCAGCCTTGAAGCCATAGGACGGCGAGGCCAGCGGCGCGACAGGCGCGCCGGCGTCCGGCGAGGCCTCGGCCATCGCCTTCAGCTTCTCCTGCTTGCGCAGCTTCGAGCCGCGCGGCGACGGGCGATACAGGGGGAAGGCGGCGGCCAGGAAGGCCAGGCTGACGCCCAGCCACAGCAGCTTGTTGCCCAGCAGCAGGCCGGTCAGCGGCGCATTGATCGTGTTGCGCTCGGCCGAGGTCCAGTAGCGGGTCGCCAGACCATAGGCGCCGGCGCCGAAGGGCTCCAGCCAGGCCACCAGGGTCTCCAGCTCCGGCTTGGAACCGAACACCGTGGTCGTCGTCATATAAAGGATGAAGACCCCCACGACGCCGACATAGGTCGCCATCATCGAGCGCGTGACGGTCGCCAGGGTGAAGAAGACCGCCGAGCTGAACAGCAGCCCCGGCAGACCCATGACCACGAAGCTGTAGAGGTAGTCCAGCGGGCGGAACGGCCCGACCGTCTCCTTGTCCACCCAGGGCATCAGCGTGCCGATCAGGATGCCCAGAGCCACCGACAGGAAGGCCAGGGCCACCACGGCGAAGGCGCCGAGGAAGCGTCCGTAGAGGTAGTCGAACTTCGACAGACGACTGGCCTGGATCATCGGACCGAAGCCCGTCGAGGCGTCACGCACGACGACGTTGGCGACGATGGCCGTGGTCGCCAGCATGAAGAAGAGATTGAAGGCCAGCATCGCCTGAGCGATCGCGAAGGGCGCGTTCTTGAAGACGTTGCCGCCCGAACCGAGGCTGATGTTGGGGCTGGCGACCGTGCCGAAGCTCAGCAGGAAGAAGAGGATGGATATGACCCAGAAGGCGGGCTGGCGAAGCTGATAGCGGAACTCGAAGGCCGCGACTTTCCCGAACATGATCCAGGCCTCAGGCGGCTTGAGCGGCGGCGGGGCGTCGCGAGGCCGCCAGCGTCGAGAAGTAGACGTCCTCCAGACCGCCCGAGGCCGGCTCGAAGCCCTCGCCCGGCTTGGCGTCGGCCACGACGTGGATCACGGTCTGCCCCGCGAACAGGCGCGTCGAGATGACCTCGAAACGGGCGCGGTGTTCCGGCAGGGCCTCCTTGGCGATGGCCTTCTTCCAGACGCGGCCGGACATCTGCTTCATCAGCTCCAGCGGCGCGCCTTCCAGCTGGATCTTGCCGCCCGCCAGCACCGCCATGCGCGGGCACAGGTCGGCCACGTCCTCGACGATGTGGGTCGACAGGATGACCACCACGTTCTCGCCGATCTCGGCCAGCAGGTTGAGGAAGCGGTTGCGCTCCTCCGGGTCCAGTCCGGCGGTGGGCTCATCGACAATGATCAGGCGCGGGTTTCCGATCAGGGCCTGGGCGATGCCGAAGCGCTGGCGCATTCCTCCCGAGAACCCGGCCAAAGCCTTCTTGCGGACGCTCCACAGGTTGACCTGGTTCAGCAGGGCCTCGACCGTCTGCTTGCGCTCCTTGCCGTCGGCGATGCCCTTCAGCACCGCCATGTGGTCCAGCATGTCGTAGGCCGAGACGCGCGGATAGACGCCGAAGTCCTGGGGCAGATAGCCCAGGGTGCGACGCAGCAGCTCCGGCTGGCGGATCACGTCGATGTCGCCGAAGCGAATCTCGCCCGAGGTCGGGCTCTGCAGGGTGGCGATGGTGCGCATCAGCGTCGACTTGCCCGCCCCGTTCGGGCCCAGCAGGCCGAACATGCCGGTCGGAATGGTCAGGCTGACGTCGTCCAGCGCCCGTGTTCCGTTGCCGTAGACATGAACCAAATTGTTGATCGACAGCATGACGCGCCCCCGCGGATGTAAAAGACACTTCACACTGACGGCTTCCCCTCCCCCTCGACAAGTTACAGATTGGACAGGTTTGGCGCCGGGCGACCGTTTCAACGGGCCTCTGGAGCCCGCAAGCCGTTGCCTGCTACAGTCAATGACACCGGTTTCTTGGGAGGGTGACCATGGGAATGACGCGACGCGCCGCCGTTCTGGCGGGGATGGCCGCCACGGCGACGGCGACCGCTGTTCACGCCGCGCCGCGAGATCCCCGCGCCGTCACGACGACCGGTCCGGTCCTGGGCCGCCGTCAGGACGGGATCAACGTCTTCAAGGGCGTGCGTTACGGCGCGCCGACGCGGCGTTTCCAGCCGCCCGAGCCGCCGACACCGTGGCGCGATGCGGCCCCTGCCTTCGACTATGGCGCCGCCAGCCCTCAGCGCGGCGATGAGCCGAACCAGAGCGAGGACTGCCTGTTCCTCAACGTCTGGACGCCCGGTCTCGACGCGGGTCGTCGGCCGGTCATGGTCTATATCCACGGCGGCGCCTATTCGAGCGGGTCGGGGTCCGACCCCCTCTATGACGGGACACGGCTGGCGGCGCGCGGCGATGTGGTGGTGGTGACGCTGAACCACCGGCTGAACGCCCTCGGCTATGCCTATCTGGCGCGGCTGGCGCCGGGGTTTGAGGACTCGGGCAATGTCGGCCAGTTGGACCTGATCCTGGCCCTGCGCTGGGTGCGCGACAACATCGCGGCCTTCGGCGGCGACCCCGAGCGGGTCATGGTCTTCGGCCAGTCGGGCGGCGGGGCCAAGATCGCGACCCTGATGGCCATGCCCGAGGCGAAAGGCCTGTTCCACCGCGCCGCGACCATGAGCGGTCAACAGGTCACGGCGTCCGGCCCGATCAACGCCACGACCCGCGCGACCGCCTGGCTGGAGGCCCTGGGCCTGACGCCCGACCGGGCGCACGAGGCCACAAGCCTGCCGGTCGAACGACTGCTGGAAGCGCAATCGGTCGAGGATCCCATCCTCGGCTACGGCGGGCTCTACTTCGGACCCGTGCTGGATTTCCGCAGCCTGCCGCGCCACCCCTTCTATCCCGACGCCGCGCCGCAGGGCCTGACCATCCCCATGATCATCGGCAATACGCGCGAGGAAACCCTCGGCTTCATGGGCAATGATCCCAGGAATGTCGGCCTGACCTGGGAGACCCTGCCCGCCCGCCTGTCGCCCGGCGTCATGCGTATCGACATCACCCCGGAAGCCGTCATCGCCGCCTATCGCCGTATGCACCCCGACTGGTCGCCCGATCAGGTCCTGATCGCCGCCACCACCGCCGGGCGCTCCTGGCGCGGCGCGGTGATCGAGGCTGAGGAACGGGCGAGGGCCGGAGCCCCCGCCTGGGTCTATCAACTGGACTTCCCCGGCGAGACGGCGTCGGGCCGCAAGGGCGCCTTCCACACCGCGGACATCCCCCTGGTGTTCGACAATGTGAACGCGACCGGATCGCGCACGAATGGACCGGGCGCGCAGACGGTGGCGGACCGGATGAGCGACGCCTTCATCGCACTGGCGCGCACCGGCGATCCCAACCACGCAGGCCTGCCGCGCTGGGAGCGCTATGAGCTGCCGACGCGCCAGACCCTGTTGTTCGACGTGGAGCCCCGGATGGCCAACGACCCGCGCGGCAATGAACGGGCCTTCTTCTCGGCCATCCCCTACATCCAGCCGGGAACCTAGAGAGCGAAGTCCAGACGGGCGGCCCAGGCGCGCGCCAGCTCGGGCCAGACCGCTGCCGGTCTTCCCTGGATCAGGCGGATGCCGAAGCCATGGCCGCCTTCCTGGAACAGATGGGCCTCGACCTTCACCGAGGCGGCCTTCAGCGTGGTCAGCAGCATCAGGCTGTTCTCGACCGGCACCGAGGCGTCGTCCATGGCGTGCAGCAGGAAGACCGGCGCCGCACCGGCCCAGGACATCTGCTCCAGGGAATAGGCGGCGATGCGCGCCTCGCCCGGTGTTTCTCCCAGCAGGTGCGTGCGCGACCCCGCGTGGACGTGCGGGTCGCTCATGGTCGCCACCGGATACATCAACATCGTCAGGTCGGGGCGCAACGAGACCTCGTCCGCCACGTCGACCGGGGCATAGGCCGCGTCCGTCCGTGCGCTGGCCAGCCCCGCCAGATGCCCGCCCGCCGAGGCGCCCAGCACCGCGATCCGGTCAGGGCGAACGCCGAACTCGGCCGTGCGGCTGCGGATCAGGCGGATGGCGCGCTGGGCGTCCTGCAAGGGCGCATCCGCCCCCGCCGCCCAGCCGTCGGCGGGCAGGCGATAGCGCAGGACGAAACAGGTCGTGCCGCTGGCGACGAAGACGCGAGCGACGTCGAAGCCCTCCTTATCCAGCACCGACCAGCGATAGCCGCCGCCGGGGATCAGCAGCATGGCCGAGCCGTTGGGCTTGTCGGGCCGCATCACCGTCATGATCGGATCGGTGGTGTATTGGGCGTAGCGGTCGCGATAGGCCGGGTCGGTCGAGCGCTCGGGCACGACGGGGATGACCGTCACCCCCTCCCCGCCCGGCGCGCCGTTGGGCCACAGACGGACGACCTCGGTCGGATCGGGGGGCGCGACGGTCTGCATCCCTGCGCTGACCGGCAGGGCTGTCGCCAGCGCAGGGGCTGCGGCCCCCATGATCAGCAAACCACGTCGATGCATGTCCACGTCCGTCTCCCTCCAGAATTGAAGAAGGGCGCTCGCCCCCTCAGACGAGCGCCCCTCTCGGCGTCAGGTCATCAAACCTTGGCCGGTTCGTATCGTGGCGAGATGATGTGAACCACCAGCAGGGCCACCAGATAGGCCGAGGCCGCCACCACGAAGATCGGGGTGTAGGTGCCGATCTTGTCCAGCACGAAGCCGGCGTACTTGGCCATGATCATGCCGCCGATGCCGCCCAGCATGCCGCCGATGCCGACGACCGAGCCCACCGCCGAACGCGGGAAGACGTCGCCGGGGAAGGCGTAGAGGTTGGCCGAGAAGCCCTGGTGAGCCGCCGTGGCCAGACCAATGATCAACACCGCCACCCACAGGTTGGATGCAAAGGCGGCGAAGGCGACCGGCACGGCGCACAGGGCGCAGATCAGCATGGTCAGCTTGCGCGCCTTGTTGAGATTCATGCCGCGCTTCATGAACTGTCCCGACATCCAGCCGCCGCCGACCGAACCGACGTCCGACAGCAGGTAGATTGCCACGATCGGCGGGCCGAAAGTCTTCAGGTCCAGGCCGTAGCTCTTGCCCAGGAAGTCAGGCAGCCAGAACAGGAACATCCACCAGATCGGGTCGATCAGGAACTTGCCCGCGGCGTAGGCCCAGGTTTCCTTGACCGTCAGCAGCTTCTTCCAGCCGATCTTCTCCACGGTGTCGGCCGGGTCTTGCTCGATCCACTCCAGTTCGGCCGTGGACAGCTTCTTCACTTCACGCGGACGGCGATAGACCAGCAGCCAGATCGGCAGCCAGATCAGGCCCATCAGACCGGTGACGACGAAGGCCATCTGCCAGCCGAAGCTGAGCACCAGAACCGGAACCAGCAAGGGGGTGACGATGGCGCCGATATTGGTGCCGGCGTTGAACAGGCCGGTGGCGAAGGCGCGTTCCTTCTTGGGGAACCACTCGGCCACGGCCTTGATGCCGCCGGGGAAGCCGCCGGCCTCGCCGACGCCCAGGATCATGCGGGCCATGATGAAGTGCGACAGGTCACGGGCCGCGCCGTGCATCATGTGGCCGATCTGCCAGATGAAGAAGGCGACCCCCAGGCCCCAGCGCGCGCCGACCTTGTCCATCACCCGACCGAAGATCAGGTAGAAGACGGCGTAGGAGGCCTGGAACCAGAAGACGATGTCCGCATAGTCCGTCTCGGACCAGCCGAACTCAGCCGACAGCGTCGGCTTGAGGAAGCCGATCATCTGACGATCGACGTAGTTGATGACCATGGCCGCGAACAGCAGCCACATCACGATCCAGCGGTACTTGCCCGCCGGCGGCGCCATCACGCGGATCGGCCCCTCCCCGGCGGGTGCGGCTTTCGAAGCGTCACTCATGGTACGAGACCCATTCCCTTTGATTTCCTCGGCGCGCCCCGTCTTCTTGACCACCCTGAACGGCGGACAGGTTCACGCAGTGATTAGATATTAGTCTGACGTCGGATGCGGCGCGGCCTTCACGACCGTGCAGCGGACTTCTCCCACGCCTTCGAACACGCACGTCGATTCACTGCCGGCGTAGATGCGGTGCACGCCGGTGACGGCGCCGGTCGAAACCAGCGTCCCTGCCGTCAGCGGGCGGCCCCAGCGTGCGCAATGCTCCAGCAGGAAGCGCACCGATTCCAGAGCGCCGCCGGCCAGCGAGAGCGAGCCGCCCGTGCCGACGCTGACGCCGTCGATGATGGTCTCGACCTTGGTCGCATCCATGCGGTCGCGCCAGTCGGTCAGTTCCGGGCCGATCACCAGACCGCCGTTGTTCCCGAAATCCGAGGCGACCACGGCCGAACCCAGGTCGTTGATGGCCGACAGCGGGCTGCCCGCCAGTTCCACGCCGATGAAGACGGCGTCGATCTGGTCGGCGGCCTCCTCGACGGTCCAGTCGGTCTTGGCCGGGTCCGCGTCAGCGCCGATGCGGGCGATAAACTCGGCCTCGACGGCGGCGAATCCGCCCTCGATGGCGGGCAGAGGCGTCGGGGCCTCGCCGACCGTCCAGACATTGCCGGCGAAGATGGCGCCGGCCAGGCGATGGATGCCCAGGGCCGGCTGCTGCGCCGGGGGCACGCCGCCGACCTTCCAGCCCACGACCCGGTCCGGATAGAGAGCGATGGCGGCGTCCTGAATGGCGTAGGAACGGGCCATGTGTTCGGGGACGTCGCCCGGATAGCCCGGCACGGCGCGCGCGGCGAGACGCGCGCTGACAAAGGTCTCGGCGACAGCCTGATCCGAGATCGGCGCCTGCACGGGAGCGGCCGTCATGCGCAGCGCTCCGAATGATTGATCTGGTCGGTCAAATGACGCCCCATTGGAAAACGCCGGATAATGGGCGGCTTAGGAAACCGGTGTCAATCCGCCTTGAAAACAGCCCATGGCGCCCGACGCCGAGCGGAGCTATGCCTAGCGTCAACAAGAACACGAAGGGGAACGCTGTTGTCGGAAGACGATTCGCGCACAGCAAAACCGGGCAAGCGCGCCACCATCAACGACGTCGCCCGCGTGGCCGAGGTCTCCAAGAAGACGGTGTCGCGCGTCATCAACCAGTCGCCCTTCGTGCGCGAGGACACGCGCGAGCGCGTTCAGGCCGCCATCGACGAGCTGGGCTTCGTCCCCGACCCGCAGGCGCGCGGTCTGGCCTTCCGTCGGTCCTTCCTGGTGGGCATGATCTACGACCAGCCCAGCCCCACCTATGTCGTCAATATGCAGCAGGGAATCCTGGACGCTCTGAAGGGCTCGGGCTTCGAGCTGGTGGTCCATCCTTGCAGCCGCAACTCCCCCACCCTGCTCAAGGACATTCGCGGCTTCATCGAACGCCAGCGCCTGTTCGGAGTCATCATGCCGCCCTCGGTGTCCGAAGACGATTCGGTGATGGAACTGCTGCGTGAGCTGGACTGCCCCTATGTCCGCATCGCCTCGCTGACGCTGGATGAGCCCCAGAACATGGTCGTCACCAATGACTGGATCGGCGCCGCGGAAGCCGCGCGCCATCTGGCCGACCTGGGCCACCGCCGAATCGCCCTGGTGCGCGGCCTGGCTTCCTTCCGTTCGTCCGTCGTGCGCGGTCAGGGCTTCATCGACGCCCTGGCGGAACGCGGCATCGCCCTGCCACCGGAATATGACCTGCAGGGCGCCTATACCTACGAATCGGGCGTCGAGGCGGGCCATGCCCTGCTGTCCCTGCCCCAGCCGCCGACCGCCATCTTCACCCTGAACGACGACATGGCGCTCGGCGTCATGCAGGCGGCGCGCGAGCGCGGGATGGAGTTGCCGCGCGACCTGTCGGTGGTCGGCTTCGACGATCTGCCGATGGCGGCGCGGGTCTGGCCGAACCTGACCTCGGTGCGGTTGCCTATCCGCGACATGGGGAGGATGGCCGCAGAAAAGCTGCTGGCCCCCACGCGCGGCGTCGATCCCGCCAAATTGCAGCAGCCCGAGGTCCGTCCGGCCCTGGTCGTGCGCCAATCCGCCGCGCCACTGGCCTAGCACCTCAACGACAAAGGCGGCCGGCGCCTGCGCGCCGACCGCCTTTTTTTACGCCGTATCGAACGCCGATCAGGCGTTGATGACGCCCTTCAGATACTCGCGGATGCCTTCGTCAGTGGCATTGGCGAAGAAGTATTCCTGGAACTTTTCACCGGCCACGGTCGCCTTGAGCAGGTCCTGGTCGATGGACTTCAGGACGGTCAGCATGTCGTTGCAGGTGACGGCCTTCAGGCTCTTCAGGATGCCGCGGTTCTTGGCCATGATCTCGGCGCGTTCCTTGGGATAGCCCAGACCGCGCTCGCCCTCGAACAGCTTGCGATAGACGTCCTGCAGGTTCAGCTCGGCCGCCCAGCCGAAGCCCTTGGCGTAGGGCATGGAGATGGCGTTGCCGTCGTTGATCTGGCCGAACAGGAAGGCGTCGGTCGGGTCGATGACCAGGCCGCAGAAGACGCCCGGCATGGAGTTGGCGGCCAGCATGGAGCCCATGCCCGTGCCGCAGCCCGTGACGACGAAGTCGGCGGCGCCCGAGTTCAGCAGGATGCCCGCCAGAAGCCCGTTCATGACGTAGGTCAGCGAGGCCTTATCCTCGGGCGTGTACATGCCGTAGTGGAAGACCTGATGGCCCAGGGGCTCGGCAACGGCGGTCAGGGCGGAATGCACCGTCTCGCTCTTCGCGGCCTGGCTGTTTTCAATGATGAGAGCGATTTTCATGGGGGCGATCCTCAAGACGGTGGCGAAGCGATGCCGATCTGATGCCGGCGATTATGGTCTAACCGATTGCATCATAATATGACACCGGTTACCTAGTCCACTGAAGGACGGACGCAAGATCCGTCACGGCGGCTCGCCCAGCGAGCCCCCAGGGAGCCCGGCATGTATTACGACCCCATGTACGACAAGGTCTATCAGGCCACCCATCCCGACATGATGGACGGCGCCTCGAACCAGCAGCTGCGGGATCGCTACCTGATCCAGGGCCTGTTCGTGCCGGGCAAGGTCAGTCTGAACTATTCGCACCACGAGCGGATGATCATGGGCGGCGCGACCCCGACGACGAGCCCCCTGACCCTGCCGACCCATTCCGTACCGGCTTCGCTGGCCGGCGCGCCCCTCCTGCAAGGCCGTGAACTGGGCATCGTCAATATCGGCGGCGCCGGAGCGGTCACCGTCGACGGCGAGGTGCTCGAACTGGGTTTCCGCGACGGCGCCTATGTGCCGATGGGCTCTATCGATGTCTCCTTCACCTCGAAGGACGCTGCCGAGCCCGCCAAGTTCTATCTGGTCGCCACCCTGGCCCACACCCGGTACGACCTGACCAAGATCTCGATCGCCGACGCCGTGCCGCTGGAAATGGGCGCGCTGGAGACGTCCAACGAGCGGACGATCTATCAGTACATCGTTCCGGCCAAGGTGAAGTCCTGCCAGCTGCTGCTGGGGGTGACGGTTCTCAAGCCCGGCTCGGTGTGGAACACCATGCCGCCGCACATTCACGACCGCCGCTCGGAAGCCTACCTCTACTTCGGCCTGGGCCAGGACGACCGCGTCTTTCACTTCATGGGCGAGCCGGACAAGTCCCGCAATATCGTCGTCGCCGACGGCGAGGCCGTGATCTGCCCGCCGTGGTCGATCCACATGGGCGCGGGCACGTCGAACTATACCTTCATCTGGGGCATGGGCGGCGAGAACCTCGACTACACTGACATGGACAAGCTCGACATCTGTCAGCTGAAATAAGGACCTATGGGCATGGCCAATCCTTTTGATCTGACCGGCAAGGTCGCACTGGTCACCGGCGGCAACACGGGCATCGGTCAGGGCATCGCCCTGGCTCTGGCCGCAGCGGGCGCCGATGTCGCCTCGGTCGCACGCCGCGCCTCGGACGACACGGTCGGCAAGGTGCTGGCCAAGGGCCGCAAGGCTGTCTCCATCCAGGCGGACCTGACCTCGATTGAGCCGGTCGAGCGCGTTCTGGACGAGGCGACCGCCGCCCTCGGCCCCGTCGACATCCTGGTGAACAACGCCGGCATCATCCGCCGCGCCGACGCCGTGGACTTCTCGGAGCAGGACTGGGACGACGTCATGAACGTCAACCTCAAGGTCCTCTTCTTCCTCAGCCAGGCGACGGCCAAGCGCATGATAGCCGACAACCGTGGCGGCAAGATCATCAACACCGCCTCCATGCTGTCCTATCAGGGCGGCATCCGCGTGCCGTCCTACACTGCGTCGAAATCCGGCGTGGCGGGCCTGACCAAGCTGATGGCCAACGAGTGGGCCAAGCACGGCATCAACGCCAACGCCATAGCGCCGGGCTACTTCGCCACGGACAATACCCAGGCCCTGCAGGACGACCCGGTGCGCTCCAAGGAAATCCTGGGCCGCATCCCGGCCGGCCGCTGGGGCGACCCGTCGGACATCGGCGGCGCCGCCGTCTTCCTGGCCAGCCGCGCCAGCGACTATGTGCAGGGCATCACCCTGCCGGTCGACGGCGGCTGGCTGGCGCGCTGATCCCGCGCTAGCGTTCCGACCATGACCCAGACGAAATCGGGCGGCCGCATTCTTTGCTTTGGCGAGATGCTGCTGCGGTTCAGTCCGAACCAGAACGAGCTGCTGCTGCAATCCCCTGCCCTGACCGCGCGTCCGGGCGGGGCCGAGGCCAATGTCGCCGTCGCCCTGGCCCGCTTCGGCGCGCCGGCGGCGATGGCCACGGTTCTGCCCGACAACGCCCTAGGTCAGGCCGCACGCGACGAGGTGCGGCGCTACGGCGTGGACACCACGCCCATCGTCTTCTCGCCTGGCCGCATGGGCCTCTATTTCCTGACGCCGGGCGCGGTGCGTCGCCCGTCCGAAGTCCTCTACGACCGCGCCGGCTCGGCCTTTGTCGAGCGCGTCGCCGACGCCTTCGACTGGGATGCCCTGCTGGACGGCTATGAGTGGCTGCACGTCTCGGGCGTGACACCCGCCACCGGCCCCAACGGTTCGCGCGCGGCGGTCGAACTGGTCGAGGCCGCCGTCAAGAAGGGCGTCCGCGTCAGCTACGACGGCAATTTCCGCGGCAAGCTGTGGGAACAATGGGCAGGCGATCCGCCCGGAACCCTCGGCCAGATGCTGGCCGGCGCCGAGATCGCCTTCGCCGACGACCGTGACTTCGCCCTGGTGTTGAAGACCAAGTTCGAGGACGCCGATCCCAATGCGCGCCGCCGTCTGGCCGCCGCCGCGGCGTTTGAGGCCTTCCCCCGCCTGCAACGCATCACCTGCACCCTGCGCGTGCAGGAAAGCGTCGCCGATCAGGCCCTGTCGGCGGTCATGCTGACGCGCGGAGCCGGCGGCGAGGTCGTCGAGACCTGTGCCGAAGCCATCCACATGACGGGCGTGGTGGACCGGGTCGGCGGCGGCGACGCCTTCGCCTCGGGCGTGCTGTTCGGCCTGTGGAGCGGCTGGTCCGACCAGGAGGCCCTGGACTTCGGTCTGGCGGCAGCGGGTCTGAAACACTCGGTGCCCGGCGACTTCAACCTGTTCACCGCCGCCGAGGTGCGCGCGGCCATGGGCGACGGCGGCTTCGACATTCGTCGCTGACGGTTTCGTGAAAACCGGGGCGTTTTCAAGGGCGCCCCGCCACTAGGAAACCGGTGTCAATTGTGTTTAGCTTCGCTGAACTCAAGCAGCCGTCAGAGCTGCGAGGCGACGCATCCGAGGAAGACACCATGACGCTCATGAACCGCCGCGCCCTGCTGGCCGCCGGCGCCGCCGCGACCTTCACGGCCGCCTCCGCTCCCGCCCTGGCTAAAACCGTCCTTCAGGCCGCGCCCGACCGCGCGGCTGTCTTGGCGGCTATGAAGCGCGCCACCCGCTTCATGACCGAGGAGGCCGCCGTCGAGGGCGGCTATGTCTGGAACGTCCTGCCCGACTTCTCGCGCCGCTGGGGCGAGCTGGAAGCCTCGCCGACCATGATCTGGGTCCAGCCGCCCGGCACGGCGACGGTCGGCCACGCCTTCCTTGACGCCTACCACGCCACCGGCGACGAGCAGTTCTACGAGGCCGCCAAGTCCGCCGCAGACGCCCTGGTGCGCGGCCAGCATCCGGCGGGCGGCTGGAACTACGTCATCGACACGGCCGGCGAGGAATCGCTCAAGCGCTGGTACGCCACCTACGGCAAGAACGCCTGGCGGATGGAGGAATTCCACCGCTACTACGGCAACGCCACCTTCGACGACGCGGGTACGGCCGAGGCCTCGCAGCTGCTGCTACGGGTCTATCTGGAGAAGCGTGAGCGCAAATATCGCGCCCCGCTGGACAAGGCGATCCAGTTCGTCCTCGACGCCCAGTACCCCAACGGCGGCTGGCCACAGCGCTATCCCTTCGTCGAAAACGGCGGCATCCACGGCCACGAGGACTACACCCCCTACATCACCTTCAACGACGACGTGGCGGGCGAGAACCTAGAGTTCCTGCTCTATGCCTATCAGGGCTTGGCGGTGAACGGTCGCGGCGATGCGCGCCTGCTGGACGCCATCCATCGCGGCATGGACATCTATGTGAAGACCCAGCAGCCCATGCCGCAACCGGCCTGGGGCCTGCAGCACTTCCCCGACACCCTGAAGCCCGCCGGCGCGCGGACCATCGAGCCGCAAGCCTTCGCCACGCACACCACGGGCGCCAATATCAAGTCTATGCTGGGCTTCTATCGCCTGACCGGCGATCGCAAATACATGGCGCGCCTGCCCGAGGCCCTGGACTGGCTGGATCAGGTGAAGACACCGCAGAACCTGATCGCGCCGGGCCGCACCCACCCGACCTTCATCCTCGAGGGCTCGAACACCCCGGTCTATATCCACCGGCGCGGGTCCAACATCACCAACGGCCAGTATTACGCCGACACGAACCCGAACAATCTGATCGTCCACTACGGCTCGTTCCGCAACGTCGACACGGCCGCCCTGCGCCGCGAGTACGAGGAGTTGGCGGCCCAGTCGCCCGAAGAGGTCAGCCGCAACTCGCCGCTGAAGGCCCGCGCCGGTTCGCTGAAACTGCCCAAATACTTCACGCTTCAGGATGTGGACGTCTGGGACATGTCGTCCGACGCCCGCCGTCTGGCCAAGCCCGCGCCGGGCCGCGCCGCGGAACTGGTCGCCGGGCTGAACGCGCGCGGCTACTGGCCCTCGCCCCTGACCACGACCTCCAACCCCTATATCGGCGAGGCCCCGGCGGCGGTGACAGGCGGCGAGTACCAGACCACCCGCGTCGGCGACCTGTGGGACACCTCGCCCTACAACACCGACTATCCGGTCGAGTGCGTCTCGACCCAGGTCTTCATCCGCAACATGGGCGAACTGATCGAGGCTCTGGAGGGCTGATGAGTCTGGCGTCGGCGCCTAGAGATAGGCGCCGACCTGCCAGGGCACGAACTCGTTGTCGCCGATACCGAGGGCTTCGGACTTGGACGGCTCGCCCGAGGCCACGGCCAGCATCCGCTCGAAGATGGCGCGGCCGACGTCCTCCATCGCCACGCCGGTCAGGACCGGAGAGGCGTCGATGTCCATGTCCTCGTCCATCCATCTGGCCAGCCTGGCGTTGGAAGCGACCTTGACCGACGGCGCGGGCTTGGCGCCGAAGACCGAGCCCCGCCCCGTGGTGAAGACGATCAGATTGGCCCCGGAGGCGATCTGCCCCGTCGCCGAGCAGGGATCATAGCCGGGGCTGTCCATAAAGCTGAGCCCCTGGGTCGTCAGCGGCTCGGCATAGCCGATCACGTCGTTCAGCGGCGTCGAACCCGACTTGGCCACCGCGCCGAGCGACTTCTCAAGAATCGTCGTCAGGCCGCCCTTCAGATTGCCGGGCGACGGGTTGTTGTTCAGCTCCATGCCGTGCTTGTCGGCATAGGCCCGCCACCATTCCAGACGCGCGTTCAGCCGATCCGCCACGTCCTGCGACGCCGCCCGGCGCAGCAACAGGTGCTCCGCGCCCCAGATCTCCGGCGTCTCCGACAGCATGGCCGAGCCGCCATGCGCGACCAGAAGGTCCACCGCCGCACCCAAAGCCGGATTGGCGGTGACGCCAGACCAGCCGTCCGACCCGCCGCATTGCAGACCGACCGTCAGGTGCGAGGCCGACACCGGCTGGCGCTCGACCTTGGCGGCTTCGCTCACAAGTTCGCGGACGATCTCAACGCCCGCCTCGATAGCGCGGGCCGTGCCGCCGGCTTCCTGAATGGTCAGGGCGCGCAGGGTCGGACCGGCTTCGAGGCCCTCATTGGCCAGCCAGGCCGGAATCTGATTGGCCTCGCAGCCCAACCCGACGATCAGGATGGAATGGAAGTTCGGATGCCGGGCGTATCCCGCCAGTGTCCGCTGCAGCAGGGTCGTGTCGCTCGACAGCGACGAGCCGCCGCAGCCGCCCTGATGGGTGAAGGCCACCACCCCGTCCACGCCCTCAGGCAGGCTGGCGTCTGGGAAGGCGTCGGCGATCCGCCGCGCCACCGTGGCCGAGCAGTTCACGCTGGTCAGGACGCCAATATAGTTGCGCGTCCCCACCCGACCGTCCGCACGGACGATGCCGCTGAAGGTCGCGCCCGACAGGGCCTCAGGCGTCCGCACGTCCGCCCCCACCTCGGCCTCGCGCCCGTCCTCGGCCATAGCCAGGTTGTGGACGTGGACATGATCGCCAACCGCGATCGCCGCCTTGGCCCGGCCGATGACCTGCCCATAGCGGCGGACCAGACCGCCCTCCTCCACCGCTCTACGGGCGATCTTGTGCCCGGTGGCGATGTCGGCGCGCGCGGGCGCAGCCAGACCTTCGGGCGTTTCGCCCACAGCGATATCGTCCAGGGCGATCGCCACATCATCGGCGGAGTTCAGGATCAGGACGCGGCTCATGCTCTACTCCGTCACGCGGCGCGCGGCCTCAACCGCCCCGTGCTCTTTCAGGGACAGGAAGGCGCCGGTGACCGCCTCGACGAAGCGTCGATCACTGGCCAGGGCCTCGGGGAAGACGGCCGACAGGGTCAGCAGGGCGCGGACCTGGGCCTCATCGTTCTCGGACGCCGCGATCAGTTCGGCGGTGCGCGCCGCCAGAGGATCGTCGACCACAACGGCCTCACCGCTCTCCGTCACGCCCTCCTGCCAGCGCATCCAGGCGGCGACGCCCAGGGCCAGAGCCTCGATCCCCTGCCCGGCCGTCAGCCGTTCTGCCGCGCCCGCCAGCAGTCGTTGGGGCAGTTTCTGCGACCCGTCCATGGCGATCTGGCGCGTCCGGTGCATCAGGGCCGAGTTGGAGAAGCGGGCCATCAGTTCCTGGCGATAGGCGGCCACATCCAGCCCCGGCGGCGGGTTCAGCGTGGTCTGCGCCTCGTCCCACAGGGCCTCGATGAAGGCGCGGAAGGCCGGAACCGCCACAGCCTCATGCACGTGTTCGTAACCCGACAGGGCGCCGAGGTAGGCGACGGCGGAATGGGCGCCGTTGAGCAGGCGCAGCTTGGCGTCTTCCCATGGCTCAACCCCGTCGGTCAGTTGCACGCCGAAGGCGGCGAAGTCCGGCCGCTCTCCCGCGAACCAGTCCTCGATCACCCACTGGGTGAAGGGCTCGGCCTTGACCATGCCCTGATCCTCGACGCCCAGACGCGCGGTCAGGCGGGCCACGTCGTCAGGAATGGTGGCCGGCACGATCCGGTCGATCATGGTCTGGGGGAAGGCTCCCTCGGTTTCGATCCAGTCGGCCAGCGACGAATCAATGCGCCGGGCCATGGCGATGACGCCGGCCCGGATGCGCTTGCCGTTATGGGGGATGTTATCGCAGCTGATGACGGTGAAGGGCGCGAGCCCCGCCGCCTTCCTCGCCTGCAGGGCCGCGACGATGAAGCCCGGCGCGGTGCGCGGCGAGGCGATGTCGGCCAGGTCGGCGGCCACGTCCGGATCGTCCACCAACAGATCGCCGGTAGCTGGATCAAGACGATAGCCCTTCTCGGTCACCGTCAGGGTGATGATGTGGACGTCGGCGTCGGCCATGGCCGCAACCAAGGCGGCAGGTTCTTCCGGCCCGACCAGAACACCGCGACCAACGCCGATGACGCGCAGATGCTCTTCCGCCCCGTCGCGAACGACCAGTGTGTAGAGCCCGTCCTGCGGGTTCAGTTGGTCGCGCACGCCCGGCGACCTCAGCGAGGCGCCCAGCACGCCCCAGCGCAGATCGCCGCTCGCCAGGGCGTCGTCGAACACCACCGCCTGATGGGCGCGATGGAAGGCGCCGATGCCCAGATGGACCACTCCGGTCTTCACCTGAACACGGTCATAGGCCGGGCGCGCGACGTCGGCGGGCAGCCCCTTCAGGGCCGCGTCATTCAGGCGGGTCACAGCTTGTAGGCCGCCTTGACCAGACCATAGGTCAGGGCATGGGCCAGTTCGTGGGCCTCGTCCTCTTCCATCCGGTGCTCGACCACCAGCTTGGCCAGGAAGCCGCAGTCCATGCGGCGAGCCACGTCGTGACGGGCCGGGATCGACAGGAAGGCGCGCGTGTCGTCGTTGAAGCCGACGGTGTTGTAGAAGCCCGCCGTCTCGGTGACCTGCTCGCGGAAGCGACGCATGCCCTCGGGGCTGTCGTGGAACCACCAGCTCGGCCCCAGCTTCAGCGCCGGATAGTGACCGGCCAGAGGCGCCAGCTCGCGGCTGTAGGCGGTCTCGTCCAGGGTGAACAGGATCAGGGCCAGGCGCGTGTCCGAACCGAAGCGATCCAACAGGGGCTTCAGCGCCCGCACGTAATCCGTCTGGGTCGGGATATCGCAGCCCTTGTCGCGGCCGAAGCGGTTGAAGACCGTGGCCGAGTGGTTTCGGAAGCTGCCGGGGTGAAGCTGCATCACCAGACCGTCCTCGACCGACATGGCGGCCATCTCGGTCAGCATCTGGCCGCGGAAAAGTTCGGCGTCAGCCGCGCTGGCCGGGGCGGTGGAGACGCGCTTGAACAGGGCCTCGGCGTCCGCCTTCGACAGGTCGGCGGTGAAGGCGGTCGGGTGACCGTGGTCCGTCGAGGTCGCGCCCATTTCGATGAAGAAGGCGCGACGGTCGCGCAGGGCTTGCAGATAGCCCTCCCAGTTCATCGTATCGCGCCCGGTCTGCTCGGCCAGAACCTTCAGATTGTCGCGGAAGCCCTCGTAGTCGGGGTCCAGCACCGGGTCCGGGCGATAGGCGGTCAGGACCCTGCCCTTCCAGCCCGAGGCGTTGATGACCTTGTGGTGCTCCAGGGTGTCGAGGGGACTTTCCGTCGTAGTCAGGACCTCGATGTTGTAGCGGTCGAACAGGGCGCGCGGCTTGAAGGCGTCGGTCTTCAGCGCGGCGTCGATGACGTCGTAATAGTGATCCGCCGTCTCGGCCGACAGACGCACGTCGATGCCGAAGGCCTCGGCGTAGACCCAGTCGTGCCACATGCGCGAAGGCGTTCCGCGGAACAGGTGGTAGTTCTCGGCGAAGCGGCGCCAGATCTTGCGCGGATCAGCCTCGACCGGCCCGCCGTCGGCGCGCGGCACCCCCAGGTCCTCCATCGCCATGCCCTGCGAGTGCAGCATGCGGAAGACGTAGTGGTCGGGCGTGATCAGAAGTTCGGCCGGGTTGGCGAAGTTCTCATTGCCCGCGAACCAGCTGGGGTCCGTGTGGCCGTGCGGGCTGATGATCGGCAGGCCCTTCACCTCGGCGTAGAGACGACGCGCGACGGCCCGCGTGTCGGCGTCGGCCGGAAACAGGCGGTCGGGGTTCAGGCGAAGCGGCTGGGTCATGCGACAACTCGGGACTGGATTTCGGACAGTCAGAGCAGGACGCAAGGCTCAGCGAATCGCATTGTCGTCGGACCCATTGATCCGAATCCGACAGGGCCGCTTCCCCTTTCGCCGCCCCTCTGACGGGGGTGGTCGTTGGTTCTTTTCTTCGGGCGCAGAACCGACGTGCGGCTTCGATGCGATCAGCGTTCGTCATCATCTTGCCACACACTGGAAACTGTGCGTAGCTTTATATGACACCGGTGGCAGAGGCTGACAAACGCCAAATGACACCGGTTCCCGCGATCGCGGAGGCTGGAACGGAGGCGCTCGATCTCCGAAAGGCCCAACTGGGAGGAGGACATAGATGACCCACCACGCTACCCGTGCGCGCTACGCGCTGACCCTCGGCGCCTCGCTCGGCGCCCTGACTCTGGCCCTGGCCGGCGCCGCTCATGCGCAGGACGCCAGCCCGGCCGACGAACAGGACGCCACCACGGTCGATGAGATCGTCGTCACCGGCTTCCGCGCCAGCCTGCAAAACGCCCTGAACATCAAGCGTCGCGAAGCCGGCGTGGTCGACGCCATCTCGGCCGAGGACATCGCCGACTTCCCCGACACCAACCTGGCGGAATCCATCCAGCGCATTCCGGGCGTGTCGATCGACCGTGACGCCGGCGAAGGCCGCTCGATCACCGTGCGCGGCCTGAGCTCGGAGTTCACCCGCACCCGCATCAACGGCATCGAGGCCCAGGCCACGACCGGCGCGACCGACTCCTCGGGCGGCGTGAACCGCGGCCGCGGCTTCGACTTCAACGTCTTCGCCTCGGAACTCTTCAACAACATCACGGTCCGCAAGACCGCCTCGGCCGAGGTCGAGGAAGGCTCGCTGGGCGCCACCGTCGACCTGCGCACCGCGCGTCCGTTCGACTATCAGGGCTTCACCGCCGTCGCCTCGGTGCAGGGCGGCTACAACGACCTGTCCGAAGAGTGGAGCCCCCGCTTCGCCGGCCTGATCTCCGACACCTGGATGGACGGCAAGTTCGGCGCCCTGCTGTCGCTGGCTTACAGCGACAAGAGCTCGATCGAAGAGGGCTTCAGCTCGGTGCGCTGGGGTCCCGCCAACGGCGACAACGGCTTCCAGAACCCGGGCGCCCTGCCCGGTGGTTCAGCCGCAGCGGGCGGCCTGTTCCACCCCCGCATCCCGCGCTACGGCCGCCTGAGCCATGAGCAGGAGCGCATCGGCGCGACCCTGTCGCTGCAATGGCGCCCGTCGGATGCGACGACCATCAGCCTGGACGGCCTCTATTCCAAGCTCGATTCGACACGGAAGGAGAACTTCCTCGAAGCCTGGTCGCTGAGCCGCAACGCCTCTCAGGGCGGCAAGCCGCAGGTCGACATCGTCGAAGCCATCGCCGACCCGAATACGGGCGAGCTGGTCTATCTGCGCCTCGACGACATGGACATGCGCACCGAGGAACGCTTCGACATCCTGAAGAGCGAGTTCTCGCAATACACTCTGGAAGTCGAACATGACTTCTCGGACACCGTCCGCTTCCGCGGCGTGGCCGGCCGCTCCAAGTCGGAATTCGGCAACCCGCTGCAGGTCAACGCCATCATCGACCATCAGGACGGCGACGGCTGGTCGATCGACTTCCGCGAAAACCGCAACCTGCCCAAGATCGTCTATGGCTTCGACGTCACCGATCCGAACCAGTGGAAGATCACGGGTCCTGCCGGCGCCCAGCCGCTGTCGGAACTGCGCATTCTGTCCAGCGAACAATCCAACACCTACACGACCTTCGAGGGCGGCTTCGAGTTCGACATCGACGACCGCATGACCTTCAAGGTCGGCGCCAGCTACAAGGAATACCAGTCGCTAGGCTCTGGCTATGCCCGTCAAACCAACGCCGCGCCCGCCATGCCGGCCGGGGCGACGATCGGCAGCCTGACCTATCTGCTCGACGGTTTCGGCAAGAACCTGGACCTGCCCTCGGGCTCGGCTACGGCCTGGATCTCGCCCAACCTCGACGCCATCATGAAGGCCTATGGCGCCGACTGCCTGTGCAACACCGGCGTGGCCGGCGGCGATTTCCGCCTGCTGGGACTTGAGAACGGGTCCACGGCTCTGGGCAACTGGCGCGACGTGACCGAGAAGGACACCGGTCTGTGGGCCCAGATGGACTGGAACACGGAATGGGCCGGCATGCCGGTTCGCGGCAACTTCGGCGCGCGCTGGGTGAACACCGAGGTCGAGGCCGCCGGCTACTCCGCCCTCAGCGGCGTGACCACCCGCGTCACCGGCGCCAATAACTATGACGACATCCTGCCGTCGCTGAACCTGTCGATCGAGCCCATCGAAGACGTCATGGTTCGCTTCGGCGCGGCTCGCGTCATGTCGCGCCCGCCAGTCACCAACCTGGTGCCGGTCTTCTCGCTGAGCGCGCCGAACGCCGCCAACCGTACGGCGTCGCTGGGCAATGTGAACCTGGACCCCTACCGCGCCGATACCTTCGACCTGTCGCTGGAGTGGTATTTCGCGCCGGAATCCCTGCTGTCCCTGGCGCTGTTCTACAAGGACATCTCGACCTATGTTCAGACCACGCAGCAGACGCTGACCTATGCGGAGCTGACGGCGATGAACCCGGCGGCCTTCCCGGCTGGCGCCGATCGACCGCCCTCGGACCAGTATGTCTTCAGCACCCCCACCAATACGCCGGGCGGACCGCTGACGGGCTTCGAGATCAGCTATCAGCAGCCCTTCACCTTCCTGCCGGGCGCCTTCTCGAACCTGGGCGTGCAAGCCAACTTCACGCACGTCGAGTCGGAAATCGACTACTGCACCACGGCCGCCTGCAACGTCTATGTGACAGCGAACCTGGTGAACCTGTCGCCCGACGCCTGGAACGCGACGCTGTATTATGACGACGGTCGCTTCAACGCCCGCGTCTCGGCCGCCTATCGCGACACCTATTATCAGCAGGTGCCGGGCGCCAACGGCGGCACGCGCGGCATCGCCGTCACCGGCAAGACCGAGACCCTCAGCATCGACGCCTCGGCCTCCTTCGACGTCAACGACAAGCTGGCTCTGTCGATCGAGGGCATCAACCTGACCGACGAGTTCAACCGTCAGAACCACAGCGAACTCGATGGCGTGCGTGACAGCACCTACGTCTATCACCACACGGGCCGCCAGATCTTCGTGGGCGCCCGCTACAAGTTCTGATCCGACTTACATCGCACTCCTGAGCGGTGAACTTCGGCGCTGGCGGTCTGACCGCCAGCGCCTTCTTTTTATGTCCGGCAGTGCTCGACGAAGCCATTGATGAAGCGCGCCAGACGGCGGCGGGCGTCCTCGTCCGTCAGCTGACCGTCCGCGTCGAAGGCCGAGCCCGCGTGAGGCAGCATCATGCGCCCGCCGAACCAGGGCGCGGTTCCCAGGGTCCGCAGGACCGGCAGCCAGGCGGCCTGGCTCATCATCGTGCCGAAGGGACCGGGCGAGGCGCCCAGGACCGCCACCGGCCGCCCGCCGAACACCCTTTCGATGTCCGAGGCCGGACGGCTGAGCCAGTCGATGGCGTTCTTGAACACGCCGGGAACGCCATTGTTGTACTCGGGCGTGAACAGCAGCAGGCCGTCGCAGTCGGCGATCAGATCCTTCAGCACGACCACCGCCTCGGGAAGGCCCTGATCCCGCTCGACGTCGCCGTCATAGAGAGGAATCCCCCTGATCGAGCCCTCGATCAGGTCCACGCCCTCGGGCGTCATGCCCTGGGCCGCCCGCAGCAGGGCGCTGTTATAGGAGGCGGCCCGCAGGCTGCCCGACACTCCAACCAGACGCATCAGTCTTTCGTCTCCGCAAAGGCATAGGGAGTCGCGCGCGGCGACGCAGGCGTTTCACCGTGAATCTGCTGCTCGGCGCAACCTTCGGCGAGGAAGTCGAGCAGCAGCCGCACCGAGGGCAGCAGGCCGCGCCGCGACGGGAAGACCGCGTGGACGATCCACTTCCTGGGTCGCCAGTCCGGAAGGATGTCGATCAGCCGCCCGGCCGCCAGGTCGCCGGCCACCGCCACCGTCGGCAGCAAGGCCACGCCCAGTCCCTGACGCGCACCCTCGTGAAGCATATGCAGGTCGTCGGTCACCAGCCGCGGCGCATGACGCACCGAGGCGGTCATCCCATCCCTGTGGTGCAGGGCCCAGACGTGGTCGCGATGCGCCGGACCGAAGTCCAGACTGGGCCAGCTCGCCAGGTCCGCGGGGCCGGCGGGCGTCGCGAACCGCGCGAGCAGATCGGGCGCCGCGACCAGACGGTGCACGCTCTCGTCCAGCTTGCGCATGACCAGATCCGTCTGCTCCAGCGGCGGCTCGCGCACGCGAATGGCCAGATCGAAGCCCTCGCCGATGACGTCCACCCGGCGGCTGGTGCCGTCCAGTTGCACATCGACCTCGGGATACCGGGCCATGAAGCGGGCGATCAGCCCGCCCATCTGATAGGTCAGCAGTCCCGGCGCGCAGGCCACGCGGATGGTGCCGCAGGGCTCGGATCGCGCGCCGTCGATCACCGCCTGCGCAGCCTCGGCCTCGACCAGCATGGCCAGACAGTGCCGGTAGTATTCCTGACCGACCTCGGTGACCGAGAAACGGCGCGACGACCGCTGGATCAGGCGCGTCCCCAACTGGTCCTCCAGAAAGGCGATGCGTCGGCTCAGCTTGGACTTCTGCATGCCCAGAGCCCGCGCCGCGGGGGCGAAGCCGCCGTGATCCACCACCTGGACAAAGTAATAGAGGTCGTTGAGGTCTCTCATCGTCCTATTGATAGGACGCAGCGAGGCGATTTCGCAATCTTCTGCGGTCGGCGTTCCAACGGCATAAGACCTCAACGCGATCGGCAGGGTCTGGTCGCCCCGAAGGAGACACATCATGAAGAAGGTTCTGGGACGTTACGGCAATGATCGCGGCCACTGGGTCGGCGACGGTTTCCCGGTTCGCTCGCTGTTTTCCTATGACGCCGCAGGCAAGCACGTCACCCCCTTCCTGCTGCTCGACTACGCCGGCCCCTACAACTTCGAGCCGACGACCGAGCGGCGCGGCGTGGGCCAGCATCCGCACCGCGGCTTCGAGACCGTGACCATCGTCTATGACGGCGAGGTCGAGCACCGCGACTCGACCGGCCAGGGCGGCATCATCGGCCCCGGCGACGTCCAGTGGATGACAGCGGGCGGCGGCATCCTGCACGAGGAGTTCCATTCTCCGGCCTTCTCGCGCACCGGCGGTCCGTTCCGCATGGTGCAGTTGTGGGTCAACCTGCCCGCCAGGGACAAGATGACCCGCCCCGGCTACCAGTCGATCCTGAACGCCGACATTCCGACCGTTTCCCTGCCCGACAACGCAGGCACGGCCCGGATCATCGCCGGCGCCATGGACGGCTCGAAAGGCCCGGCCAGCACCTTCACCCCCATCAATGTGTGGGACGTGCGGCTGAACCGGGACGCCGAGACGACGCTGGACCTGCCGGAAGGCCACACCGCCATCGTGGTCGTGCTGTCGGGCCACGTCACCGTCAACGGCGATCAGCCCGCCGGGTCCGCCGAGGCCCTGCTGCTGGACCGTCAGGGCGACAGCGTCACTCTGCACGCCGATGCGGACACGACCCTGCTGATCCTGACCGGAGAGCCGATCGACGAGCCCATCGTCGGCTACGGCCCCTTCGTGATGAACAGCGAGGACGAGATCCGCACGGCGATCACGGACTTCAACAGCGGCCGCTTCGGCGACATTCCCGCCGCCGTGTGACAAGCTGAACAACAGGCGGTCCGGCGCGTTCCCCGGACCGCCGCCCCATTCGAGGAAACACCATGATCGAACTCGTCATCGACCAGCGTCGCAAGGATCTCGGCGGCTTCGAGGTGGGGCGCGTCCTGCCCTATGCGAAGCGCCGCATGGTCGGCCCCTTCGTCTTCTTCGACCACATGGGGCCGGTCGACATGCCCGCCGGCATTCCAAAGACCGTGGACGTGCGCCCGCACCCGCACATCGGCATCTCGACCCTGACCTATCTGTTCGACGGCGAGATCACGCACCGCGACAGCCTGGGCGTGCAGCAGGACATCCGTCCGGCCGAGGTCAACTGGATGACCGCCGGCAGCGGCGTGACCCATTCCGAGCGCTTCGAACGCGCCCGCATGGAGGGTCTACGGCTGGAGGGCATTCAGGCCTGGCTGGCCCTGCCCAATGGTCAGGAAGAGATCGACCCGTCCTTCCAGCACGTCGGATCGGCCGACCTGCCCACCTGGATCGAGAACGGCGTGAAGGGGCGTCTGGTCGCCGGCGAAACCATGGGCATGAAGGCGGGGGTCAGCACCTTCTCGCCCCTGCACTACATGCATCTGGAACTGGAGCCCGGCGCCCGCTTCCAGACTCCGACCGACCATTCAGAGAGCGCGGTCTACGTCGTCCAGGGCCTGGTCGAGATCGACGACGGCAAGCCTCTGGGTCACGGCCAGATGGCGGTGTTGTCCAGGGGCGCCCCGTCGGTGATCCACGCCCTGCAACCGACGACCGTCATGGTGCTGGGCGGCGAACCGGTGGGCGAACGCTTCATCGAATGGAACTTCGTTTCCTCGTCGCGGGACCGCATCGAACAGGCCAAGGCCGACTGGCGCGCCGGGCGCATGAAGCTGCCCGACATGGACGATCAGGAGTTCATTCCCCTGCCGCCCGATCGCCCCGACTCCGCCCCCGCGATGTCCTGACCGGAGCCCTCAGCATGGCCATCGCCCACGCCCATATCGGAACCGCCCGCTACCGGACCTCGATCCGGACGGGCGGAGATTTGAAACACGAACTGACCGCGGACGAGCCCGAACGCCTGGGCGGCGCAGACAGCGGCCCTGCCCCGTTCGATCTGCTGATCTCGGCGCTGGGGGCGTGCACCGCCATCACCCTGACCATGTACGCCGAGAAGAAGGGCTGGCCGCTGGAGGGCCTGGACGTCCAACTGGAATACCGGGGCGGCGAAACCCCGCCGCGCATCGAACGCGTGCTGACGCCCGAAGGGCCTCTGGACGACGCCCAGCGCGCCCGTCTGGCCGAGGTGGCCGAGCGCACGCCCGTCACACTGGCGATCAAGAACGGCGTTCCGGTCCACACCACCCTGGTCGCCTAGAGCCGCTCAGGTCAGGCCGGCGATCCGGCTGAGGGCCGGAATGTCGAAGTGCGCTTCCAGCACCTCGGCGATCCGGTCCAGGGCGCGGTCGACGCGCTCGGTCTGGTCCACCCCGTCCGACGAAGCCCCTAGATCGGCCAAGATCGCCGCCCGCGCCTCGGCCTGATCGAACAGGCCATGGACATAGAGGCCGGCGATCCGACCATCGGCCGACATCGCGCCATGCGGACGCCCCTCGATGCGGGCGAAGGGGCGGCTCGTATCCGGGCCATCGGTCTGGCCGAGGTGAATTTCATAGCCTGCGAACGCCGCATCCGAGGCCGCCAGCGCCCCTGTGGTCTGGCGCAGGGTCTTCTCGCCGGCCAGCACGGTCTCAACGTAGAGCAAACCAAGGCCCGGCGCCGAGCCCGCCACGCCCTCGACGCCGTCAGGGTCGCTGATCGTGCGGCCCAGCATCTGATAGCCGCCGCAGACGCCCAGCACCCGCCCGCCGCGCCGCACATGGGCGGCGATGTCGACGTCCCAACCCTGAGCGCGCAGGAAGGCCAGATCGGCCAACGTCGCCTTGGTCCCCGGCAGGATGATCAGGTCGGCGTCGCCCGGGAGAGCCGTGCCCGGCGGGACGAAGCCGAAGTCCACGCCCGGCTCGTGCCTTAAGGGATCGAAGTCGTCGAAATTGGCGATGCGCGACAGCATGGGCACGGCGATGCGCACGCGCCGCCCCGCCCCGCGCCCGGCGGCCCGATCCAGCACTACCGCATCCTCGGCCGGCAGGGATCGCGCATCGGCCAGCCAGGGCGCCATGCCCAGATCGGCCCAGCCGGTGCGGCGTTCGATCTCGGCTCGACCTTCATTGAACAGGGATGGATCGCCCCGGAACTTGTTGATCAGAAAGCCCTGGATCATCCCCCGGTCGCCCTCATCCAGAACGGCATGCGCGCCGACCAGGGCGGCGATGACATGGCCCCGGTCGATGTCGCCGACCAGCACCACCGGCACATCGGCGGCGCGAGCGAAGCCCATGTTGGCGATGTCGCCGGCACGCAAATTGGTCTCCGCCGGACTGCCCGCCCCCTCGACGATGACCAGATCCGCCTCGGCCTGAAGGCGGTGGAAACTGTCGAGCACCACGTCCAGCAGAGCGGCCTTGCGGTCCTGATAGCCCGCCGCCTGCCAGACGCCCTCGACCCGGCCACGCACGACCAGTTGAGCCCCCGTGTCGCTCTGCGGCTTCAAGAGGACAGGGTTCATGTCCACGGTCGGCGGGGTGCGGCAGGCCAGGGCCTGAAGCGCCTGCGCACGGCCGATCTCGCCGGATCGCCCCTCGGCGTCGGGGGCGGTGACGGCGGCGTTGTTGGACATGTTCTGCGGCTTGAACGGCCGCACGGTCAGGCCGCGATTGGCGAACAGTCGGCACAGACCCGCGACCAGCACGGACTTGCCCACGTCCGAGCCGCAGCCCTGGATCATCAGCGCCGCCATCGGCCCTCCGCGTACATCCCGTTCATCATTGGACCTAGGGCCGCGCCCTGGTCTGGGTCAACCAAAGACCGGACGCCAGCGTCGCCGCGATTTGCAGAGCGCCCGCGCATGGCGTCAAATCCCCGCAGTTTTGATTCTCGGGGGCTTCCACACATGAAACGTCTGCTCGTCGGCCTGTCGGCCCTGTGCATCGCCACGCCTGCCTTGGCCCAATCGGTGGACCGCGTCGCCATCAACGGCATCATTGATCAGGGCCTGAACCACAGCGAGGTCATGCAGACCGCCGCCTATCTGACCGACCGGATCGGCGGGCGGATGACCAATTCGCCGCAGATGCGTCAGGCCGAGCAGTGGAGCCAGCAGCAGTTCCGCGACTGGGGTCTGTCGAACGTCCGCGCCGAAGGGTTCGAGTTCGGCCGCGGCTGGTCCATCGTCCGCTCCAGCGCCCGCATGACGGCCCCGCGCGCCATCGAACTGCGCGCCATTCCGGTGGCCTGGACCCCCTCGACCAACGGGACCATCAACGCCGACGTCATCGTCGCCCCGATCACCAAGGTCGAGGACTTCGACAGGTGGCGCGGCAAGCTGTCCGGCAAGATCGTCATGCTGACCCGCCCGGACACGGGCTCCGAGCCGACCGAGCCGGCCTTCCGCCGCTGGACCGACGCCGAACTGCGCGACCGCAACACCTATATCCAGCCGCAGCACGCCCACGTCCCCGTCGAACGCCAGCTGAAGATGGCCGAGTTCGCCGGCCGCCTCGACGCCTTCCTGGCTGAGGAAGGCGCCCTGGCCTGGGTGCGTATGTCCCAGCGCGACGGCGGCCTGCTGCACGGCACCGGCTACACCTATCAGGTCGGCGCCACGCCCAAGCTGCCGGGCATGGAGATCGCCGCCGAGGACTATCGTCGCCTCGCCCGCCTGGCCCTGACCGACACCCCGCCGATGCTGTCGTTGCTCAGCGAGGTCCAGTTCCACGACGAGGACGTCAACGCCTACAATATCCTGGCCGATATTCCCGGCACGGACCGCTCGGGCGAGTACGTCATGGCCGGCGCCCACCTCGACAGCTGGGTAGCTTCCGACGGGGCCCAGGACAACGCCGCCGGCAGCGCCGTGGTCATGGAGGCCGCCCGCATCCTGTCGCAGATGAAGGTCAAGCCCAAGCGCGCCATCCGCTTCGCCCTGTGGAACGGCGAGGAACAGGGCATCCTGGGTTCGCTGGCCTATGTCGACCGCTATCTGGCCACGCGCGCGCCCGCGACGGACCCGGCCCTGGCCGCCCTGCCCAACAACCGCACCTGGCGCAACCGCTGGCCGGTCGAGCCGCGCCCCGGCTATCGCGACCTGGTCGCCTATTTCAACCTGGATAACGGCTCTGGCAAGATCCGGGGCATCAACACCGAGGGTAATGTCGCCGCCGCCCCCATCTTCCAGGAATGGCTGGCGCCGTTCGCCAGCATGGGCGCCACCACCGTCTCGCTGCGTCCTTCCGGCGGCACTGACCACGTCTATATGCAGACGGTGGGCGTACCCGGCTATCAGTTCATCCAGGACCCGCTCGACTATTCCAGCCGCATCCACCACACCAGCATCGACAGCTATGACCACCTGAAGCCCGAAGACCTGCGTCAGGCGGCGATCATCCTGGCCAGCTTCCTGCTGAACGCGGCCAACCGCGACGCCCCCCTGCCGCGCATGCCGCTGCCCACCGAACCGACGCCGACCGACCCGTTCGCGTACCCGGCTGACTAAGGCGCACTGACAAGCGAAACGGTCGGACACCCCCGCACACCTCGTGCGGGGGTGTTTTCGTTTAGTGCCACCTCTTTCGAATACGACGACCGCTGGCAAGACTGATCGACTCGCCCTATTTCAGAATAATATATAATATTGGCTCGAATATCCACTTTTACAGAATGATATCTATCATTTAGATCGGCTCTCGCTGGCATTGCAGTTTGAGCACTCAGAATGATAGATAATTCAAAACCCGACGCAGCCGCGATCTACAACGCGCCATTCATGGAACTGCTCTATCGGGCTCAGACGGTGCATCGGGCCCACTTCGAGCCGAGCACGATCCAGTGCTCCAAGCTTCTGTCCATCAAGACCGGGGGCTGCCCCGAAGACTGCTCCTACTGCTCGCAGTCGGCGCGCTACGACAGCGAGCTGTCAGCCTCCAAGATGATGGAGGTCCAGAAGGTTCTGAACGAGGCGCGCAAGGCCAAGGCGGCGGGCGCGACGCGCTACTGCATGGGCGCGGCCTGGCGCTCACCCAAGGAACGCGACATGCCTGGCGTCCTGGCCATGGTCCGGGGCGTCAAGGCCATGGGTCTGGAGACCTGCATGACCCTGGGCATGCTCAGCGACGACCAGGCGGCCCAGCTGCGCGAGGCCGGCCTCGACTACTACAACCACAACATCGACACCTCGGAGCGCTACTATTCCGAAGTCATCACCAGCCGCACCTTCGCCGACCGGCTGAACACGCTGGACCGCGTCCGCGCGGCGGGGATCAACGTCTGCTCGGGCGGCATCGTCGGCATGGGCGAGACGGCCGACGACCGTATCGACATGCTGCGCACCCTGGCCGAGATGGAAGAGCCGCCAGAATCCGTGCCGATCAACATGCTGATGCCGATGAAGGGCACGCCGATGGCCGACATGGCTCCGCTGGACCCCATCGAGATGGTGCGCACCATCGCCACGGCCCGCATCCTGATGCCGCGCGCCTATGTCCGCCTGTCGGCCGGGCGCTCGGAGATGAGCGACGAGCTTCAGGCGATGTGTTTCTTCGCCGGCGCCAACTCGATCTTCGTCGGCGACACCCTGCTGACCGCCGACAACCCCGGCGAGGACAAGGACGCCCTGCTCTTCAACAAGCTGAACCTGCGCGCCGAAACCGTCGAGGCCGCCCCGGCCTGCCTCAAGCCCGCTGAGGAGCCCGTGCAAGAGCAGGCCGCGTGAGCTCCCATCCGCGCCATCGCGCCGGCCTGGACGCCCTGGCCGCGCGCGATCGGTTGCGGGCCCGAGCCCCGGCGGCCGGACTCGACTTCGCCTCCAACGACTATCTGGGGCTGGCCGGGTCCGACCTGCTGAAACAGGCCGCGCTCGACGCCCTGGGCCGGGGCGTGCCTGTGGGGGCCGCCGGGTCGCGGCTGCTGCGCGGCAACCACCCGGAACACGAAGCTCTGGAGGAAGAGGCGGCCGCCTTCTTCGGCGCCGAGGCCGCCCTCTTCATCGGCGGCGGCTTTCAGGCCAACCACGCCCTCTTCTCGGTCCTGCCCATGCAGGGTGACCTGGTCCTGTACGACGCCCTGATCCACGCCAGCGCCCACGACGGGATGCAGCTGGGCCGGGCCGACACACGCCCCTTCGCCCACAACGACGTCGCCGCCGCCGAGGCCGAGATCCAGTCCTGGCGCGCCGGGGGCGGATCCGGCCGCGTCTGGCTGGCGGTCGAGAGCCTCTATTCCATGGAGGGAAACCTCGCCCCGCTGGACCAGCTCTTAGAACTGGCTCGTCGCCACGACGCCGTCCTGGTGGTGGACGAAGCCCACGCCACCGGCCTGTTCGGTCCCATGGGCGCGGGCCGCGCGTTGAGCCAGCCGCACGACCCGAACCTGCTGACCCTGCACACCTGCGGCAAGGGGCTGGGGGCGGTCGGGGCCCTGATCTGCGGCGACGCGGTGCTGATCGAGACCCTGGTCAACAAGGCCCGCCCCTTCATCTTCGCCACCGCCCCCTCGCCGCTGAACGCCGCCGTGGTGCGCGCCGCTCTGGCCGCCCTGCGGGACCGTCCCGACCTCCGCGAGCGCGCCTGGGCCCGCATCGCCCACGCCCACGCCGAGGCCCGGCGCCTGTGCGGGCTGGACGGCTTCGAAAGCCAGATCCTGCCCGTCCACATCGGCGCGGACGGCGAGGCCGTCGCCCTGGCCCGGACGCTGCAATCGCGCGGCTACGACGTGCGCGCGGTCCGCCCGCCCACGGTGCCCAAGGGCACGGCGCGCCTGCGTATCTCGCTGACCGGCGCCGCGGATCAGGCCGCCGTCACGGGCCTGTTCGAAACCCTGTCAGACGTCGGATCCGCCTACCTATGAGCACTGTCATCGTCACCGGCACCGACACCGGCATCGGCAAGACCGTCTTCAGCGCCGGGCTGACCCGCGCGCTTGGCGCCACCTACTGGAAGCCGGTCCAGTCCGGCCTGGACGAAGCCACCGACAGCGAGACCGTGGCCCACCTGTCGGGCCGACCCGTCCTGCCCGAGGCCTATCGCCTGCAGATGCCCGCCTCGCCCCACCTGTCGGCCGAGGCTGAGGGCGTCGCGATCGACCTCGCCCGCCTGACCCCGCCCACGGTCGAGGGACCGCTGGTGATCGAAAGCGCCGGCGGGCTGATGGTGCCGCTGACGCGGCAGCACCTCTTCCTCGACGTCATCGCCGGATGGAAAGCCCCTGTCATTCTGGTGGCGCGCACCAGCCTGGGCACCATCAACCACAGCCTGCTGTCGCTGACCGCCCTGCGCTCCATGGGCTGCACGGTGGCGGGCGTCGCCTTCGTCGGCGAGGAGATGGCCGACAGCCGTCGCATCATCGCCGAGATGGGCGGTGTGCGCGATCTGGGGCGGCTGCCCTTCCTCGCTGACCTGACCCCTGACGCCTTGACCGCCGCCTTCGAGGCCATCGACGTCGCCGCCATTTGCGAGACCCTGTGATGGACGACGCCATCGCCTTCGACCGTCGCCACCTCTGGCGCCCCTACGCCGGGATGCGCGAACCCGGCCCGGTCCATTACGTGGTCGAGGCCGAGGGCGTCTGGCTGACCCTGGCCGACGGCACACGCATGATCGACGCCATGTCCTCCTGGTGGTGCGCGGCCCACGGCCATCGCCATCCGCAGATCGTCGCCGCCATGACGGCCCAGCTCAACCGCATGCCGCACGTCATGTTCGGCGGCCTGACCCATGATCCCGCCATCGATCTGGGGCGGCGGCTGGTCGCCCTGCTGCCCGACGGGTTGAACCGCATCTTCTATTCCGACAGCGGCTCGGTCGCCGTCGAGGTGGCGCTGAAGATGGCGCTGCAGGCCCAGGTGGCGCGCGGCTTTCCCGCCCGCACCGCCTTCGCTGCCGTGCGCGGCGGCTATCACGGCGACACCTGGAAGGCGATGAGCCTGTGCGACCCCGACACGGGGATGCACGGCCAGTACGGTCGCGCCCTGCAGATCGAGCACTTCGTCGCCGCCCCGCCCATCCCCTTCGACGCGAAATGGGACGAGGACCCGGCCCGCAACGGCCTGGCCGAAGTGGCGCGGCTGTTTGAGGCGCACGGCGAGCGGATCGCCGCCTTCATCCTTGAGCCCGTGGTTCAGGGCGCGGGCGGGATGCGCTTCTATCACCCGGCCTATCTGACCGGCCTGCGCGCCCTGTGCGACGCGCACGGCGTCCTGCTGATCTTCGACGAGATCGCCACCGGCTTTGGTCGCACCGGGCGGATGTTCGCCATGGATTTCGTCAGCGTCGTCCCCGACATCCTCTGCCTGGGCAAGGCCCTGACCGGCGGCCACATCACCTTCGCCGCCACAGTGGCCCGCGAGGATGTAGCCGAGGCCATCTCGGCCGGGTCGCCCGGCGTGCTGATGCACGGCCCCACCTTCATGGCCAATCCCCTGGCCTGCGCCGCCGCCGGGGCCAGTCTTGATCTTTTGCAGGACGGCGGCTGGCGCGACGCGGTCGCCCGGATCGAGGCCCAACTCCGCGCCGAACTGGCTCCGGCCCGACGGCTCGACGGCGTGCAGGACGTCCGAATCCTCGGCGCCATCGGGGTGATCGAGATGAAGGCTCCGCTGGACACCGCCCGCGTCCACGCCTTCGCAAAAACCTCGGGCGTCTTCCTGCGCCCCTTCGGTCGGCTGCTCTACGCCATGCCGCCCTATGTCGTCCGGCCGGACGAGCTGACGCGCATCACCACCGCCATGCTGGACATCGCTGGGTGGCGCGCATGAAGGCTCAGTGGCTGCAACGCGACGGCGCTGACGAGCTGATCGTCGTGTTCGGCGGCTGGGCCCTCGGCGCCGCGCCCTTCGCCCATCTGGGCGGCGAGACCGACGTTTTGCTGCTCACCGACTATCGGAGGCTTGATTTCGACCCCGAGCCGCTGCGCCCCTATGCCCGGCGCAGCCTGATCGCCTATTCCTTCGGCGTCGGGGGGACAGGCCACGCCCTAGCCTCGAAAGAACTCGACTTCGATCGCATGATCGCCGTGTGCGGCTCCCTGCACCCCGTCGACGAGCGCCTCGGCATCCCGCCCGAGCGGGCCCGCCAGACCGCCGACCAGTTAACCGAGACCAGCCTGCGCCAGTTCGCCCGCCGCGCCGGCGCTCCCCTGCCCGAAGCCAGCGACATCCCCGCCCTGAGAGACGAACTGCACGCTGTCATCGCGCGCGGCCCCGCTCCCCACCCCGGCTTTGACCGCATCTGGCTGGGACGCAATGACCGCATCTTTCCGCCCGAGAATCTGGAAGCGGCATGGCGCGATCAAAGCGACCGCGTCTGCTGGCTCGACGCCGGCCACAACCCGTTCCCCGCCTTCGCCGACTGGCGCGACCTCCTGGCATGAGCGCCATCGCCCGCGTTCAGCGCAGCTTTCGCCGGGGCTTCGCCACCTATGACGACAGCGCCCTGGTGCAGAAGGCCATCGCCCGGGGCCTGATCCGCCGTCTGCTGCGCCACGCCGCCGACACCCGCCTCACCCGCGTTTTCGAAGCCGGTTACGGCACCGGCCAGCTGACCCGGCTTATGCTGCAGCGCCTGCCGATCGAGACCCTGCACCTGAATGATCTGGCGGCGCCGCCCCTGCCCTTCGCGCCGCAGGCCGACTACCGCCCTGGAGACATCGAAACCCTGGCTCTGCCCCCGGACCTCGATCTGGTCATCTCGGCCTCCATGATCCAGTGGATCGCCGATCCGCAGGGGCTGATCCAGCGCCTGTGTGAGGCGGTGCGGCGCGGCGGCTGGCTGGCCCTGTCCGGCTTCGGCCCCGACCACTTCCCCGAGCTTCAGGCCCTGGGCAGTCAGGCCGCCGCCCCGTCGCTGCTGTCGGCCGCCGCCATGGCCAGTCTGCTGCCGTCCGGCTGGACCGTGCAGGAGTCAGGGTCGCGCGTCCGATCCCTATGCCTCGCCACGCCGCGCGAAGTACTGCGCCACCTGCGCGACACCGGCGTCAACGGCCGCGCCAGCCGTCCCTGGACCCGCCGCGATCTCGACGCCTTCTGCCACGAATATGATGCGCGGTTTGGCCAGTCAGGCCGCGTCCCCCTGACCTATCAGCCCGTCTGGCTGATCGCGCGAAAGGCCTAGACCGCCCGTCCCAGATGGCGCTCGGCCGTGGCCAGCGCCCCCTGCACGTCGCGGGCGCGGATCGCCGCCATCAAGGCGTGGTGGTCGGGATCGGGCCGCGGCTTCCACCGCTCCCTGTACTGCACCAGCATATGCCGCGAGCCGTGCAGTTGCAGATTGCCCACCTCTTCCAGCAGGCGCGGCATGCCGCAGGCCGCCATGGTCCCCAGGTGGAAGGCGCGATTGGCCGCCTCCCAGCTATGGATGTCGGTCGCCGCGTCGCAGGCCAGACGCAGGTCCTCCAGCCGCCCGATCTCGTCCTGGGTAAGGTTAGGCACTGAATGCATCAGCGCCACCGGTTCCAGCGCCGCGCGCATCAGCTTGACCTCGCGCTGGGCCGCCTGATCCAGTGGCGCGACCCGAACCCCGACATTCGGTTTGCTGACCGCCAGCCCCTTGGCCACCAGACGCAAGAAGGCCTCGCGCACCGGGACATGGCTGACCTTGAACTCGTCGGCGACGTGTTCCTGGCGGAGCTTGGCGTCCGGCGCGAGTTCGCCGCGCACGATCCGAACCGTCAGTGCATCAGCGATGCCGTCCGCGGAAACACCAGGTTTGGAAACGGCCACACAACCTCCGACGTCGCGCAATTATCTACAATTGCACTCATAGGCCGTCAACGACATTGGCGAGCTCGACCAAGCAGGCGCCGTTGGAGAGATTGCAGGGCCACCTGAACCACGTCGCCCCGGCCCCCCATAGAAGCGCCGGAGACGACGAAAGCGATCGTCGAACCTAGCGTTCTACTGATCGCCGCCACCCCAGGCGCTTTTGAGGCGTCGCGCCCACGCGGACATGCCGTCAGGCGATGAAGCGTCTTCTTCCCTTCTCGACCGCCATCCGGTGCGTGCTCACGACAGCCGTGCTGCGGGCCTTGATCGTCTCCATGAATATCCACTCGCCGCCGACGCGCTCTGGCGTGATGTCGATCATCATGTAGCCGCGCCCGCTGGTCTGGGCCCAGGCCATCTCAGGATTGGCGGCGACGAAGGACCGGGCGGCGACCGACGGGGCCACGCCCAGCTGGCGCTCGATGCCGTTGGAGGTCACGGCCTGGCCGGCGAACTCCACCCCGGCGGGGCGGCCGTCCTCGGACAGGGAATAGGCCCAGGCGTTGTGGCTGTCGCCGGCCAGCATGACCAGGTCGGCGTCGGCCGCCTGCGCCGCCCTGAGGAAGCGCGCGCGCGCCGCCGGATAGCCGTCCCAGCGGTCCGTCCACATGGGCAGACCGGCCCGACCCGCACGGGCGGCGTTGGTGAAGGAGCGGACGACGCCTTCGCTGAGGTCCGGACGCAGCCAGCTGACGGCGTCCTGGGGCATGACGGTGCGGCCCATGATCGTGCCCATGCCCACCACCTGCCAGGCCGTGGTCCGGGCGTTGGCCCGCAGTTCGCGCGCCAACCAGGCTTCCTGGGTCGAGCCCAGCATGGAGGCCGAGGCGTCCTGCCAGACGCCGTCGCGGAAGGCGGTCAGGGCCGCGTCGGTCCCCTCGCGATAGGCGGCGCCGATGTCGGCCTGGCGCGTCCGGCCGATCAGCCGCGATTCCGTGCGGTAGAGGGTGGCCAGATCGCCGATCGGATAGGCCTTCCAGGGCTCTTCCGAGATCGGCATCCATTCCAGATAGGCCAGAGCGGCGGCGGCGCGGCGCGTGCTCCAGTCGCCCTCGGTCGCCGCCTGATGGTTCTGGGCTCCGCCTTCCCAACTGTCGTTGGTCGATTCATGATCGTCCCAGACGCAGACCATGGGCGCCGCCGCGTGTACAGCCTGCAGGTCAGGGTCGGCGCGATAGCAGGCGAAGCGCAGGCGATAGTCGGCCAGGGCGACCATCTCATGATCGTGGGCCGGCAGGACCGCGCGCTCGGCGATGCGATCATCCACGGCGTAGGAGCCCAAGCCGTACTCATAGACATAGTCGCCGACGTGCAGCCACAGGTCGACGTCGTCGCGCGCCGCCGCATGGGCATAGGCGTTGAACCACCCCATCGGCAGGTTGGAACAGGAAAACAGGCCAATGCGGAACCGCTCGGCCCGACCGACTGGCAGGGTCCGCGCCCGGCCCGCCTGCGACTGCGACCCGTCTGGGCCGATGAAGCGATACCAGTAGGTCATGCCCGGCTGCAGGCCGTCCAGAGTGATCTTCACCGTCCAGTCGCGATAGGCGCCGGTGCGGGCCACGCCACGCGCCGCGATCTGGCGGAAGTCGCGGTCCAGGGCGATCTCCACATCCAGCCGGACCTCGTCGGCTCCACTCGCCGGGACGTAGCGGCTCCACAGCAGCAGGGAGTCCGGCCCCGGCTCACCGCTAGCCACGCCGTGGGTGAAGCCTGAGGCGCCGAGAAGCGCCTGCGCCAGGGCCGCGCCGCCCGGCAGGCCCAGCGCGGCCAGGCCCAGGCCGCCGCCCAGCACCAGCCGGCGTCGATCAAGCTGCAGAGGCATGAGATTATCCTTTGGAGGTCGAGGGACGCCCTCCCTCAGGTCGAACTCCCGGCGGCCGCACCGTCGCAGGAAGGCGCGGCCACCGGGTCTTCAGGTCGATAGGGCGATCAGAAGACACCCTTGACGCCGATGTTCCACATCGAGCCGTAGACGGTGTACTGCTGCACCCGATCACGCTCGTTGGAGTAGATGACGTCCGGCGAATTGAAGATGTTGCGCCCCGCCAGCATCAGGTCGAAGCGGTCGTTGATCTTGTAGTTCACGCTGACGTTCCACAGCTCGCGCGGCGAGTGGTAGAGGACGCCGTTGTTGGCCGTGGTCGGCGTGTTGTTCAGCCCGCTGACGCGATATTTCGACTGCCAGTTGCCGTTCAGCTGGAAGTCGAAGCGGCCGATGTTGTAGCGCACGCCCCAGTTGGCGGCCTGTTTCGGCGTGCCCTGACGCTCGCCGTCCGGATCCAGATAGGTCACCGAGCCATGCAGGCCCAGGCCGCGCCAGGCGCCGGGCAGGAAGGTCAGCTGCTGGCTGTATTCCGCGACATAGCCCCGGTTGGTGCTGGTCCCCGGCAAGTTCTGGGCGCTGCGGAAGGTGTAGCCCGCATACTCAGCCGGATCGAAGCCGACATCCTCAGGGTTCACCGTCATGCCGGTGACCTGCATGTCCTGCATGTCGAGCTGGTAGGCCGACAGACCGATGATGCCCGCCGGCGCCAGATAATACTGCAGGCTGGCGTAATACTTCGTCGAATGCTCCGGCTTCAGCTCGGGGTTGGGCACGGTGACGATCATGGTGTCGTCGTTGACCGACACCACCCCGCCCAGATTGCCGTAGTCGGGACGCAGGACCGCCTGGCTGAAGGACAGCTGCCCCACCAGCTTGTCGGTGAAGTCGTATTTGACGCCGCCGCTCCAGAACCAGTCGTCATACTCGCCCTTGCGATCCTGATAGGTCCCGTTGTTGTACTGGTACAGCAGCCCCTCGACCGTGTTGACCGACAGGCCGGCGTCCGTGACCTCCTTGAGCGGCCGAACGACGGCGATCCGGGACGCGGTCTCGGTCTTCTCATAGCGCAGCCCCAGGTCGAACCGCGCGCGGCCGGCGTCGGCCTGAGCCTCGACATAGGCGGAGGTGATGTCCTCCTTGACCCGCTTGTCGTTGTCGAGACGGCGCTTCAGGTTGCCGACCTCGTCCGCCACGAAGTACTCAGGGTGTTCGCGGTAGATGTCGTACATGCCGTAGTGGCTGTCGGCGCGCCAACCTTGGGCGTTCATGTTGCCCGCATCAAAGCCGATCATCTCGAAGCGGTATTTCTGGGTCCACGGCACCACGGCTTCGGGGGCGGTCTGGGTCAGGTCGCCGGTCGAGCCGACGTACTGGAACTGCTGATAGGAGCCCTCGTCGGTGCGCCAGTCATTGCTGCGCGCGCCCATGCCGCCCATCAGGGTGAAGTAGACGTCGCCCAGGCTGAGCCGCTTCTTCACGTCCAGGTTCAACGAGTACATGTCGTTGACGGCGTCCGATTCCGCCGTGCGGACATTGTTGCCGATGTCGATGTCGCGGTTGAAGTTCATCGGATCGCTCCACGAACGACCCGCCGTCTGGCGCAGATACCAGGCGTTGGAGTCCGTGGAATCGCGCTCCATCTCGAAGCCAATCCCCGTCAGGTGGTTGTCGGTTCGCTGGAAGAAGCCCTTGCTGGTGTCGCGGAAGTTGAACTCCGCCGACGAATAGCTGGCGCGCAGCGCCGCTTCCCACGTCTCGCCCTTATACTCCAGCTTGGGGGCGATCAGATAGGTCGGCGTCCCGGCGTAGCGGTGCGAATAGCCGGTGTGCAGGCGCGTGTTCCGACCGTCCGGATTGACCACGATATGCGTGCCCGTCGAACCCGGCGCGGCGTAGGACCGGATCGTCGTGCCGAAGGTCAGATAGGTGTACTGGTTGAAATACTCGACATCGTAGAACGAGTAGTTGCTGCGCAGCGAGAAGATCAGGTCTTCGGTGAACTTGTAGTCCAGCGCCAGGTTGGCGGCCGTGCGGCTGGTCAGTTTTGGGCCCGGACGCCACATGACCTGATAGGGCAGCACCCGGCCGTCGGCCAGATAGGACCAGTCCGTCTGGATGCGGTCCTGCTGGACGTAGTTGGCGTTGTGGCTGGCGCTGACCGCCACGCCCAGGCGGCCGTCCATGAAGACGTCGGCGTAGGAGAACTGGCCCGAAGGATAGAGGCTGGCGTGCTTCTTGTCGTCGGGCATGTAGTGACGCGACAGGGCCGAGTCCGAGGTCGCCACCCCGCCAACCTGGAAGCGCAGCTGCCGCTCGGGCAGTTGGAAGGCGTACTTGCTGCGCAGGTTAATGCTGCCGCCCGGCGAGTCCGCGTCCATGCTGGCCAGCAAGGTATGGTTCAGTTCGATCGTCTCGATGCCGGTGATCGACATCTGCTCGAACGAGTTCTGACGGCCCGAGTTGTTGTTCGAGGTGGCCGTGGCCATCCTGGCCCCGTCCATGGTGAAGGTGGAGTACTTGGGCGGCAGGCCGCCGATGCGAACCGCCGTGGCGTCCACCTCGGTGTAGTCGATCGACAGGCCCGGCATGGACTTCATGAACTCGCCCACGTCGCCCATGGTCAGGGCGCCGAAGTTGTCGGCCGGGACCACGTTCTTGGCGTTCATCGCCACGCGGCGCTCCATCAGCGCCTTGGCCTGGCCCCCGCGCGCGGCCGTGACCACGATGTCCTCCACGGCAGAGGCCTCGTCGGAGCCGGCGTAGAGCGGCGCCTTCAGCTCGATGTCGAGAACCGTCGTCTGGCCTGCGATGACGCTGGCCGTGGCCCGCGCCTCCTGCAGGCCGGCGTAGCGGACCACAAGCGTGACCTCGCCAGTCGGCACGCCGCTGAGACGGAAGGCGCCGCCGTCCTCGGAATAGGCAACGATGCTCGTGCCTTCGACGCGAACCTCGGCGTTGCGCAGGTACTCGCCACTGACGGTGTCGAGCACCCGGCCGCGCAGGGCGCCGGCGGCGGCGGGCGCCTGGGCCGCGGCCTGGCTGGTCGTTTGCGCCTCGGCCGCCTGAGGCGTCACGGACGCAAAGGCGGCCGCCATCAGCGGATACAGCAAGAGGGCTCGCGGGCTGACGCTGGCGAGGTGGCGAGAACGGGCCTTCATGGGAGTTTACTCGAACAACTGGGAGGGAAGAGAAAAAGCGAGGGGATGCAGGTCGCCGCGAGCGGCGCGCCGAGAGAGCGGGCGCAGCCGTCAGGCGCGGCTCAGGGCGTGGGGGTTCGTCTCAGGCGTTCATCGGCGTCGACCGGCGCGAAAGGGGCCCGGGGATCGCCGGTCCAGCGCATCAGGGTCAGGTCGGCGGTCTGGCTCCCCTTCCCGCCCGAATTCACCGCCAGATAGAAGAGACCGCGCCCCAGGGGCTCCAGGCCGACGTCCGCCTTCCAGCGCCAGCCGCGCAGACCTGTGGCGGGGTCTTCCAGACCGTCCTGAGCCAGAGGCAGGATCAGGCCCTGCTCCCAACCTTCGCTGGACGACGCGGGCACGCCGATCAGATCCCCCCGCGTCGGCCGGGCCTCGGCCTCGACGGCAAACAGAAGATAGTTGGGGAGGCCGAGCTTGCGGCCTTGATAGACGCCCATGAACCAGCGCCCGACCTCGGCGTCGTAGGCGAGGGTCTGCACCCCATAGGTCGTATTGCCGGTGCGGACGAAATACTTGCCGTCAACAGCGGCGGGGCCGGCACGATGCGGCTCGGCCTCGGACAGCGGACGAGCGTAACGGCCCCAGTCGGCGATGTCGTACTGCAGCAGGACCTGATGATCATTGTCGGTCCGCGTCACATCGCCGTAGACGCCATAGGCCACGGTCAACAAGGAGGGGCCGCCCCTGCGCCCGAAGCGCGGGCCGAACGCCACCCCGTCGATGCCCGAGGCGCCGTAGCGATGATCGCGCGTCGCGGCCACGTCACCGTCAAAGCGCCCATCGCCGTCCATATCGGCAGCGTAGTCCCTGGCGACCTCGGCCAGATGGACCGTTTTGAACAGGTCGCTGCGGCTGGCCTCGACCCCGACCTCATTCAGGCCCGCGACATCGATGACGGCGATATAAAAGGCCTGGTCCGCCTTGTACTCCAGCGAGCCGTAAAGCTTGCCGTCGACCGGATTGAAGGCCAGGTCGCCCAGATGGCCTGTCCATCCGACCAAGGTTCCGACCAGTCGCCCTTCAAGGTCGTATTTGGCCAACAGGTTGGTGAAGGAATAATAGATGAAGCCGCCGTCGACATCGACGGCGACACCCTGAACATGGCCAGAGTTCCACGTCCCGCCGTTCTGGCTCAGCGGCAAGCGAGCAAGAGTCTCTCGAGCGCTACGCTCCACCATGGAAGCTTGAGCCGGATGAGGAGGAACGGCGATCAAGGCCGCCGCCACAAGCGCCGCGCCCGCCATGGCCAGCGGCACGGTTGCGCGTGGCGAAATACTGAACTTCATCGGCGCCCGCCTCCCCTTGCGACGGGGACGGCACCTAGGGCGAGTTCATGATCGACTGCTCACGTTTAAGCTACAATCGCAGCAAGCTTGGGCAACAGTTTCCATAAAGAAGCGATTGAAGCGGAACATCTTTGTCCCCCACCCCCAACACAGCCAGCCTTGATCCGGTATTCGCCGCCGATCCAGGCGATCGGTCCGCGCAGAGCCACGGTGAATTCCACGGCGAGGTCGCAGCACCTCAACCCCCGACCACCGGCGCCCCACCAAACGCCGTCGGACGGAGCGGGTCATCCAGAACCAGCGCCGAACCTGGCGGCCCGCCTGGCGCTGCGGCAGGCGCGAAATGCAGAAAGCCCCACGGTTGGAGGCCATGGGGCTTAATGTCGATTGACGGCGTGCGATTGGTGTATTAGTTCACCGATACACCAATCGGACACCGCTCCTTGCACTTCTCCATCAACCCCACGGACAGCCGCCCCATCTACGTCCAGATCATGGACGAGGTCCGGCGCGGCATGGCCTCAGGCGCGCTCGCTAGCGGCACCCCCCTGCCTTCCGTCCGCCAGCTGGCCGTCAGCCTGAAGGTCAATCCCAACACCGTGGCCCAGGCCTATCGCGAGCTGGAGCGCGAGGGCCTGGTCTATGTCCAGCGTGGACAGGGCACCTTCGTCGGCTCCGCGCGCCAGATCGACGACGACCGCACTGCCCTGGCCCATGAACTGGCCCAGCGGTCGCTGGTCGAGGCCGCGCGCCTGGGGCTGAACACGGAACAGTTCATCCAGGCGATCCGCTCGGTCGACTCCTCGAAAGCCCCGCTCAAATGATCATGCCCTCTTCCGCCGACGGAGACGCCGGCCTCGCCGTCGCGACCCACGCCCTGTCCAAAATCTATGGACGGGCGACCGCCTTGCAGGCTGTCGACCTGCGGGTTCCCGTAGGCGCCGTCTATATGCTGGCCGGAGAGAACGGGGCGGGGAAGTCCACCCTGCTGCGCCTCCTGCTGAACCTGGAGCGACCGACCGGAGGTCAGATCGAGGTCACGGGCCTGGCGGCGGATCGACACGGCGCGCGCGTTCGCGCCCGTGTCGGCTATGTGCCGGAAGGCTTCGGCATGGGCCCCAGTTGGATGACCGTCGAGCGCTGGTTTGCCGAACGGGCCGTCTATTATCCGGCCTGGGACGCGGCCTACGCCGCCGCCCTGTCTCGTCGCCTGGACATCGACGTCTCTCGACGGATCGGCCAGTTGTCCAAGGGCCAGGCGCGCCGCGCGCAGATCGTGGCCGCCATGGCGCACCGCCCGCCCCTGCTCCTTCTGGACGAGCCCACCGACGGTCTGGACCCGGCGGCGCGCGACACGGTGCTGGAGCTGGTCTCGGATCATCTGTCCCAGACCGACTGCACCATCCTGGTCTCCACCCACCTGATCTATGAGCTGGACGCCTTGGTCGATCAGGTCGGCGTCCTGTCGCACGGCCGCCTGACGGCCCAGACGCCGCGCGACGCCCTGCGGGAATCCGTGAAGAACTACCGCATTCGCGGTCCCGAAGGATGGGAGCCCCCGTCCGACATCCCCAGCGTGCTGCATCGCGGCCAGTTCGGTCGCGAGCACAGCTGGGTCATCCGTGGCGAGGAAACAGAGGTCGCCGCGCACGTCGCCGCATCCGGCGGCGAGGTTCGGGATGTCGCCTCCCTCACTCTCCACGACGCCGTCGTCCATCTGATGCGCCAGGGAGCGGCGTCATGACCACCAACACCAGCCACGAGCCGCCCCGCGCGGCCGCCGTCTTTCAACTGCAGCTCAGGAAGATGGGCCGCGTCCTGCGTCCCGAGCTGATCGGTCTGGTCCTGATCCTCAGCCCTACCGCACTGATGGCGCTGGGCTTGCTGATGCAGCGCGATGCGGCTCTCGACTACCCCCTGGAGCTGAGCTTCCTCCTGCCGGCCGCAGCCTTTCTGCTGCCCTTCAGGCTCTGGAACAGAGAGGGGCTGTTCGAGCGCGGCGATTTCCAGCTCATGCCCGTCGAGCGTCGCAGGCACGTCCTGATCAGGGTCTGCGCCGGCTCCGTCTGGGCCCTGGGCCTGGCCGGCATCGTCGTCCTTCTCTTCAATCTGCTGGCGCTGGCGGCAGGCTCTCCGACGATCGGAGCTTCGGCCTGGCTGTGGCTGGTTCCTCTGGGCTCCGTGGCGACGGCCTATCTGATGGGCAGCGCCCTGGTTCTGGCCCTGCGTCATCCGCTGCGCTGGAGCGCCGGCCTGATCCTCGCCTTCGTCCTGCTTTCGGCCTTCAACCTGAGCGCGCCTCTGGACCCCATGATCCAAGTCATCCTCCAGGGCGATCTGGGGCTGGAGCGGGTTCTGACCGGCGGCGCTTCGAGCACGGCCTGGATCGTCGCCCTCCTCTTCTGGTTCGGGCTGGGCCTGATCGCCGTCACCCTGGCCTCCCTGCGTCACCGGGAGGGCTGAAGGATGGAGGGCTTCATTCACGACGCCGCCGCCTTCATCGCGCGACACGGCGTCTGGGCCGGTCCGCTTCTGGGCCTGATGACCTTCGGGGAATCCCTGGTGCTGGTCGGCGCCTTCGTGCCGGCCACCGCCCTGATGGCGGCGACGGGCGTCCTAGTGGCGACGGATGCCCTGTCGCCCGCGCCGGTGCTGTTCTGGGGATGCGTCGGCGCCGTCCTGGGCGAGGCCCTGTCCTATCACCTGGGGCGGCGGGCCGGACCGGCGATCTGGCGCCACCGGCGACTGCGGTCCCAGCGGAAATCCGTGGCGCGCGCCCGGCTCTACTTCCGACGCTATGGCGCGACCTCCATCTTCCTCGGCCGCTTCCTGGGTCCCCTTCAGGCCGTCGTCCCCCTGACGGCCGGCGCGACCGGCATGGGTCAAGGCCGCTTCCATGTCGCCAATGTGCTGTCGGCCCTGATCTGGACGCCCGCCATGCTGGCGCCGGGATATGTGGCGGCCGGGGGCCTGGACGGGTGGAGTCCGCCGCTTCTGAGCCAGAGCTCCTCGCTCGTTCCTGGGATCACAGCCGTCGCCGTCATGGTTCTGGGCTGTCTGCTGATCCTCGAATCCCTGTTCAGCGATCGGCGGGGTTGGACCCTGCACCCCATATGACCCCGCCCTTCTCCCTGCCGGTCGAGGCTCCCTTCCTGCTTCTCGGCACGAGCCTCTGGCTCCTGATCTGCTTCGCCGTCGTCTTGAGCCGGCCACGCTCGCGGTCCTGACCGCCCTTCCCATCCCTCCATCTCAGAGATTTTTCATGACACGCTCACCAGCGCGCCTTTCCGCATGCCTGGCGTCCAGCCTCGTCCTGGCCCTGGCCGCAGGAACCGCCGCCGTCGCCGCCCCCGTCGCCGAAGCCTCGGCCGCCAGGCCTGCCGCCTACAGCGCCGCGCAATTCTATGAGACGGTCGACCACCGGCTGGCCGGCGGCTCGGGCCTCGCCTTCTCGCCCGACGGCCGTTTCGTCCTGATGACCAGCGACCAGTCGGGCGTGTTCAACGCCTACGCCGTTCCGGTGGACGGCGGCGCCCCCGTCGCCCTGACGACCTCGACCACAAACGCCATAGAGGCCCTGAGCTGGTTTCCCGAGGACGAGCGCATTCTGGTGATCTCGGACAGGGGCGGCGATGGACGCACCCACCTCTATGTCCGCGAACGTGACGGCGGCTTGCGCGACCTGACGCCCGAAGGTCGGGTCACGTCGGACCTGCTGGGCTGGAGCGGCGATCGCTCCACTATCTGGATCGCCTCCACGGCCCAGGATCGCCGCGCTCCGGACATCCTGGCGGTCGATCCCGTCACCTACGAAAGCCGCCTACTGTTCCAGAACCCCGGCATGTTGATCGAAGCCGTTTCGCCCGATGGACGCTGGGTCGCCCTGCGCCGACAGTCCGGCTCGGCCGACAGCGACCTCTATCTCGCGGATCTGACCCAGGCGGGCGAGCCGCGCCTGATCACCCCCCACGTCGGCATGGTCCGCCACCATGTCTTCGACTTCACGCCCGATTCCTCGGCCCTGATCTTCGGTTCTGACGGCGCGGGCGAGTTCGGACAGGCCTATCGCTACGATCTGTCCAGCAGCGCGATCACCGAGGAGTTGAAGGGCGACTGGGACGTGATCGCCGCCCACTTCTCTCCGTCCGGCCGCTACCGGGTGTCCGCCTTCAACGCCGACGCCCGCACGGAGATGACCGTCACGGACATGACCACCGGCGCGCCGATCGCTCTGAAAGGCGTGCCGGCGGGCGACATCGGCGCGGTGCGCTTCCGTGCGGACGAAGGACGGATCGTCTTCACCGTCTCCTCCTCCACCTCGCCTGCCGACGTCTTCATCGCCGACCTGACGACGGGCGAGACGCGAAGACTGACCCAGGCCCTGAACCCGGCGATGCAGGAGGACGACCTCGTGGAAGCCGTGGTCGTTCACTATCAAGGTGAAGGCGGCGTGACGATCCCGGCCAACCTCTATCGCCCCAAGGGGGCCTACGCCGCGACCCCGGCTGCGGGCGTGGTGATGGTTCATGGCGGACCGGGCGGTCAGGCGCGTCGCGACTATTCGCCGATCATCCAGCACCTGGTCAATCACGGCTACGCTGTCCTGGCGGTCAATAATCGGGGCTCGTCAGGCTACGGCAAGACCTTCTTCCGAATGGACAATCGAGCGCACGGCGAGGCCGACCTGCGCGACGTGGTCGCCGGCGGCCAGTGGCTGCGCGATCAGGACTGGGTCGCCGACGATCAGGTCGCGGTGATGGGCGCCTCCTATGGCGGCTACCTGGCTCTGGCCGCCCAGACCTTTCATCCCCAGGCCTTCGAGGCGGCGATCGACATCTTCGGCGTCACCAACTGGACCCGCACCCTGGAGGAGGCCGCGCGCCTGCCCGAATCCCGACGCACCGCCCTCTACGACGAGATGGGCGACCCCGCGACGGACGCCGAGCGCCACCGCCGCATCTCGCCCCTGTTCCACGCCGCCAACATCGTCAAACCCTTGCTGGTGGTCCAGGGCGCGAACGACCCCCGCGTCCTCAAGATCGAAAGCGATGAGCTTGTCGCCGCGGTCAGGGCCAACGGCACGCCGGTGGAATATGTGGTCTTCCCCGACGAAGGCCACGGCTTCCGGCGGCGCGAAAACCGGGTGGCGGCGCAGGAAGCCTATCTCAGGTTCCTCGACCGCCATCTACGTTCCCGGCCCGCACCGGAACGCTGAGCCCCGATCAGTCCGCAAGGAATCTGGCCAGCGAGGCTATGTCGGAGGCGCAGTGGGCAGCGTAGATGGGGCGCCACTGCGTGCTCACGCCGCGCTTGACGAAGGCCGCAACGCGCCAGAAGCGGTCATCGCCATTCGGCCAGAAAGTAGACCTTCGCGCCCCCTCTCGTCCGGCCGCCATGACTCGGCCAGAGGCACAGCTTCAACCGCCTCTCGGAAAGCGTCCTCCTGGCTCGCTGCCTGAATGAGTTCAGAGAACCGGTCCACCAGGTCGGCCTGGAGGCCGGCACGCTCTCCCGGCACCTGATCTATGGCCTTCGGGAAGCCGGCTTCGACGTCGTGTGCATGGAGGCGCGGCAGGTTGCTGCAGCCCTTTCAGCCATGCGCAACAAGACCGAGAGCCACGACGCCCGCGGCATCGCCCAGATCCTCCACTCTGGGTGGTACAGCCGGGTTCATGTGAAGAGCGTCGAGAGCCATCATTTGCGGGCCCTGCTGACCAGCCGAAAGGTGATGCAGCGCAAGTGCATCGACCTGGAGAACGAGATCCGCGGCCTGCTGAAGATCTTCGGCGTCAAGCTGCCGATGCGCCTGTCGCGCGGCGCCTTCGACGTCGCTGTGCGCGATTCCATCGAAACCCTGAGCCACGCCCTCCAGCCAATGCTCCAAGGGCGGCAGATGCTGTTTATCGGCGTCATCTTTGGACAACAGGATCGCTTCTACGGAGCTGCGGTGCCGCAACGGGATGGGGAAGCCCGCTAACCACCCTTAGGCGACAATGACCGGGGCCACTTCGAGCCCGGTCGCGAGTCACAGATCGATCTGTTCCGACATTTCCAGAGCGTCGCCCACCTCGATGCCGAGGTATCTTACGGTGCTCTCCAGCTTCCTGTGACCGAGCAGGCGCTGACAGGCCCGGAGGTTACCGGTCTTCTTGTAAACGAGCGGCACCTTCGTCCGCCTGAGGCTGTGGGTCCCGTAGCCCTGCGGTTCCAGGTCGATCATCTGAACCCAACGATCAAAGAGCCGCGCGTACTGACGGGTGCCAATGTGCTGACCTGGCCGGCTGCGGCTCGGAAACAGTCATTGTCGCGCTGACCGCGGATCGCCAGCCAAATGGCGATGGCGTCGCGCGCAGGCTCCGTGATCTCGAAAGGAACAGGCCTTCCGGTCTTCTGCTGGATGACAATAGAGCGCTGGCGAAGCACGCCGCCGGGCGCCACATCGCTGACCCGGAGCCGAACTAGGTCACAGGCCCGCAGCTTGGCGTCCAGGGCGCAGTTGAATATCGCAAGGTCGCGCACCCTCCTCGCGACTTTCAACTGCTGTCGAATTGCCCAGATGTGCTTCGGCTTCAGCGGCGCCTTGTGGCCGATGAGACGGCCAGCATTCCGCGGGCGCTTGGGTTGAATGAACAGGTCAGCCTGGCGCATGGCCAACCTCCATTAAGGTCGCCTCCCTGTCAGTTGCTAGTCTACGCTCTCAGCATCTCCTCAGCGCCATGAGCGGCATTCGTACCCGCCCGCGTCTAAGTCTGGGCGCCGGCGCAGAACACCACCACGGTGCCGATCGAGAGAGCATCCCGCAGGAGCAAGGAGAAAGTATGGGAGACTCTTCGGTCAATGGCCGTGGAGTCGTCAGCTCATCGTGTGCAGAACGATCAGAATGCCAAAAATGGTCCAGTCGTTAACAATGTGGGTGGTCGCCGAAGCCCAAGGGCTCTTGGTTACCAGGTACGGCAACGTCAGCGCCAGCCGGGCTGAGCTGATGATCCCGAACGCCTGGAGCAGGTGCCAGCCGTATGTCGGCAAATGCAAGGCGCCGAAAATCAAGGCCGATATGATCCAGGCCAGGAGCACCGCGCCCAGTCTTGGGATCTTCATCCTCGACCGGAACAGGGTCAGGAGAGCCAAAAACGGCAGTATGGTGACCAGTTCCTCGCCGAACAGTTGAGGGGCGGTGGAGGCGAAGAACTCTATCCTCTCGCCCGTCGCCATTCCATACAGGAGATCCTTGACCGGATTGCCTGAAGTCGAACTGAACGCTTGTACGACGAGCGCTGCAGCTATCGAAACCGCCCAGGTCACTGGCAGAAAGGCGATCCCGATCCAGAAGTCCTTCCAGCGTGGAGCCGGAAACAATGCCGTCCAGTTGCGCCCCGCCGCCAGGATCACACCCAGGATCGGAAACGCCACGAAGACGGTCACGCCGGCCCAGTGAGCCACATGGGACGGCAAGGACGCCAACTGCGGGAGCGCTCCGGGCGCGCCCGACAGCATTCCGGGGAGAGTGATCAGACCCGCGAAGCCGACAACGCAGCCGAGCATGACGACCAGCCACCGCGCGGCCGACAGACCTGTGGGTTTGCCGTCGTAGAAGGGGAAATCCCGGCTTCCGTCCATCACCCTGCCCTTCAAACACCCCTCACTGCGGCGCCGCGACGCACGCGAGCGCATGGCGTGATCCGGTCGCGCGCGCTCCTTAAACAGGTCCGATCAGTAGGGATCCATTGAACGGACATCGCCCGATGCCCTGACCGTGCAGCGCGAGCGATAGGAGCCGGTAGCCATAGTCAGTTCGTACTCGCCGCGCCCCAGATCGCGCACGCCGATCGGCACGCTGGAGCCATAGGGACGGTTCTGGAACTCGTCGGCGCTGCGCGCACAGGCCTGCTGCGCGGCCGGCGGGGCGCCCTGGACCCAGCGGCTGTTCGAATGGCGGCGATTGCGCGCCTCATCCTCGCCGGCGAGATAGCCCTCATGATAGCCCTCGGTCTCGTGGCGGTCATCATAGTTGGCGCCGTACAGGGCCGCCTGATAGCCGCGCTGATATTCGCGGTCATGATTATCGTCAGCGTCATGGTGGCGATTGTTGTGGGCGGCGACAGCGGCGGCCAGGCCGACGATGGCCACGCCCGCGACCACGGCGGCGGCGTCACTGGAGCCGGAACGCCCTCCGCCGCCGCATTCGCTGCGTCCGGCGCGATTGATTGAGGCGTATCGGCCGTCGCGGGTCATGATCGCGACGCAGTCGTCGCCCTTGCGCCACCAGGTCATGCGGCCGTCGCCGACGACCTCGGACCGGTCGGTGGCCTGATAGCCGCGGCGTTGCAGTTCACCCTCGGCTTGACCCGCCCGGGCGTCGACCAAGTCGCTGAGCGCGCCCGGCGTCTGGGCCCAGGCCGAGGCGGAAGAGGCCAGAACGAAGGCGCTCGCAGCAATGGCTACGATGGTTCTTTGACCGAAGGACATGACGGTTTCCATTGCGAGCGTTTCACCGCTGACTTTCGGCGACGCCTACAAAGAGCATGGATTTTCGAGAGCGGCAATTGACCAAGCGTTTCAGAACCGCAGCGACGCGCGACAAGGGGGGCCGCAGTCACCCCCAGACGATGATCGCACCCAGACCAAAAGCGATCGCTGAACCGGTCCCGTAGCCGCCAAGAGCGATCAGAGCCGCCGCAAAAGGATATCGGCCACACTCTTTTCGCAGCCAGACCATCTCGACGGCGATGTACCAGACCGTCGTCAGAAGCAGAATGGCCACGCCCGCCGCCACGCCCCAGACATTGGGATACCGGATGCAGGCGGTGCCCATGCTGATGAGGATGGCATAGGCGCCGGCAAGATAGCACTGGGCGAAGAAGGGCGTGCGCAGACTTTCCCGATCCAGCCGCTTACCCGTCAGGCCCAGGGCCAATGACGCAAAGATGAGCGCGTAGAGGCTGTACAGGAGAGCGCGAAAGGCCAGAAGCGCCTGTTCATTGCCGGTGATCACACGGCCGATTTCCGAGGTTCCATGCTGGACCTTGAAGCCGAGCGCGAGTTCCAGGCCGTGAGAGAGCAGTATGCTCAGGACCAGAAACAATGGCGGACTCAGGGTTTCCAGATACTGCTTCTCAGGCTTGTCCCGTTGTTCCTGATCGGAATAGTGCATGGTTTGCAGCGGACGGGTCAGCGTCATCCACAGGGTCCGCGGGTAGAAGAGCAGCCAGGAAATCACCTCATAAAGCAGCTCTTCCACCGACCGCAGGATCGTCAGAACATTCATTGGCTCCCCCCGAAACGGCAGGATAGCAGACATCCCTCGATTTGGTCGGCAGCCTTCAGCCACAGTCAGCGACAAAGCGCCGCCGTACGCCGTCGATGCGCCGGGCACAGTCACTCGGGCTTTGCTCGGAAGACGACTGTCCGAATATCCGGCGATGACCCGCTTTCGAGCCAAAGTGCATGGAGCCTGAATCGACCCGCAGGGGCGCCCGGGTCATGACCTGTCGCCAGGATCGACTTGACCAATGGGTAATATTACACCGCCGCGCTCTGAATCCGCCTCCGCTTCGGCCACTCGCGCCTTGCGGTTTCGCTCCCTGGCGCGGCGATAGCCTACGTAGACGACCAGAAATGATGCGAGAACGATCAGCACGACGGGCGCCCAGTTTTCCCGGAGAGGCAGGGCGTAAACTTTTCCGATTGTGTACAGCGAGACCATCGCAACAGTCGCGCCGCACAAGCCCGCCAGCCACGGCCCTCCGGTTGGCGTCGGGGCATATAGTTCCGCTCGCTCGGCCGCCTCACGCTTCCTCTTCGCGTCTTCCACGGCTTGCCTCCCGACAGCGCTAGACCAATCGCCAGCCATGAAGCTGACCTGACGCCAGTTGCACAGTGACGACATCGCCGACCAGGCTGACTTCTGAAGAGCGACGCCCCGACCCAAGGACGTCAAGCTCATGATTATTGGCTAACCGAACCCTTCGACCACCCTGCGGCAAGAGCCCAATGACATGAGCAGCCATCGCGATGGGGGTCTGTCCAGGCAGAGTATTCCTGGCGGTGATCTCGTAAAGTTTGTTGAAAGCCATGACGAACATTTCCTGTCGGTCCAAACGAACGACCCAGATGGATATGGGGAGGCGTACCTGCTTCCCAGCGCTACTGGCCTCCGCTTTCCACCTAGGCGAGGCTTGCTGGGCACACGGCCCGCGTCAAAAGAACCCGCCGCCGGACGCCCGATGCAGGTCAGGCCAGGTCGCGTATGCGCATGGTTCCGCTGTTGCTCGTCTTCACCTCGAAGCGTCCGCTTGCGCGAATGAGATCAGACAGCTTGGCGTATCCATATGTTCGCTGGTCGAAATCCGGGTGGGCGTTGCGCAGACGGTTGCCGATCCCGCCCACAGCGATCCATCCTTCTCCGTCCTCATCCATATCGGCGATCACGCTTGCGATCAGCCGCGCCGCTTCAGCCGGCTTTCGTTTACTCTCGCCTGAGCCGCGCGTCGCCCTTGCGGTGTCTACATCGCCCTCGCCAGGAAGGCTCAGGTTCTCGGTGTAGATGAAGCGGGTGCAGGCCTGACGGAAACTCTCAGGCGTCTTCTGCTCGCCAAACCCGTAGACGTCGACGCCCTCTTCGCGAATGCGCGACGCGAGCCGTGTGAAATCCGCGTCGGACGACACCAGGCAAAAGCCGTCGAACCGGCCGGAATGCAGAAGGTCCATGGCGTCTATGACGAGCGCGATGTCACCCGAGTTCTTGCCCTTGGTATTTGCGAAATTCTGCTGAGGCTGGATAGCGAAACGAGCCAGCACCTTCGTCCAGCCGGAAATCTGGGGACTGGCGAAGTCGCCGTAGATGCGTCGCGCCGATGCTTCGCCCAAGGCCGCGATCTCTGTGAACAAGGCTTCTGCGATTTTCGGAGAAGCGTTCTCGGCGTCGATCAGCACAGCCAGTCGCGGCGCCCGGCCTTCAATCGCCATGATGGATTTTCGCCATTGCCTTGTCGTCGAGAGGCTTCGTGTAGATTCCCAATCTTTGGGGGGAGAGCCGATCTCCCGAAAGGGCCGGCGCCGGCCCAGTTAAAGCCTCGGCGACGGCCGAGAGGAAACGCAACCGCCCTCGAGCCGCAACAGCGGGGTCTTCTCCAACGCGGCCCCCTCGCCCGTCAACGCGGCACGCCTCGTCTCGAAGCCTGCTGATCAGGGCCGCGAGATGTCCCTTGCTTTTGCGGTCATCCATGAGAACGGCATGGGTCCGGGCCTCAGCCAGTCGTCGCTGCAAGGCAGCGTCAACATCCTGCCCCAGACCCGACCTCACGGCCATCTGGACGAAATCATGCGCGTACAAACGCACGAAACTCTCTTCGATCATCAGGGGTCTTTCGAAAGCGACGGCAGGGCCGTCTGATGTCCCGACACAGGCGCAGGCTTCCTTTTCCTGGGCGCGCGGGCGGTCTTGACTGCCGGCGGCTTGGGAATAGCTGCTCGCCTGTCGGTCTCTGCTTCAATCAGCGGAAGAATATCGGATGCAGCCACGATCTGAGGCGGCAGACCATGCTGAACCAGCCGCTGCGCATTAATGCGCAGGGCTGACAGGTCCGCGTCGCTCATCAGTGGAATTTTTTCAGCCAGAGACGACACGAGCACGGCCTTCTTTCGGAGGGTCGGGCCGACGCGTCAGGCGCCACCCCTTCAACTGGTTGAAGCCGATCTCTACTCGCACCTCATCGCCCAGGGTGCTGGTCCTGAGTGGTCGACTGAGACTGGGAAGAACCGTGATAACATGGCCATTGGCCAATCGGACCCGGCGCGCTCCCAGAGGAAGCAGGCCGGTCACCACGCCGTCGAAGGCGATCTTGTCATCGCGAAAAGAGACGATGTCGCCCTAGCCCGCCACCGCAAGGCGGCCGGCGGATTCCTTGCCGCTGCGGGCGTCCAGCTCGACCTCAAAGTTGAGCTTCTGTCCCTCGTTAAGAGAAGCAAACTCGGACACCTCCACCGCTGAAGCATGAACGAAGACGTCCTTGCCTCCATCGTCAGGCGCGATGAAGCCGTAACCCTTGGTGGAATTGTACCATTTGACTGTGCCGGTAGCCATTTTCAGACCTCCATATAGCGTTAGCGACAGAGAAAACCTCTGAGGCCTGTCGGGTCTGGATGGGATCGGCTTTTGAACTTCTGTGCGTCGTGCAGAAAAGAGCAGCAGCGTTACGCAAGAAGATCGACAAATCTCATATGGGAATGAGACGACAGCAGCGCAAGGCGGAACGGCCGATCGTCAAAAAATATCCGCAGATCAGGATTCACCTTCAAATGGTTCCAGCACACCCATGACGGGCAAATTCGTCGATTTGACTGATTTTAAACGCCCCACGCCTTCAACAAAACATTCCACATCATGGATAAAATCGTTGGGTTTTCGGCGGACATTTTTCGGTTTGCTTTTAGATTCTTTAGCGCTTGAACTCTCGTACTAGCCTACGTCGACACCAAAATCGTTGCCGCCAAGTGTGGCCGTGCCATGATTTCGCCTAAGCGCCAGCAGCGGTCACTCGCACCATGCCGCAAACACGACATTCCGCGCGTGTGCCGAAGGTCCGCTTTCGGGCGCGGTGCCTATTTCTCAAACCGACCCGTTGCGGACATATCGCTCCACTCAGCGGTTGCCCGAGGTTTTGCGAACGACGCCGATCAGTATCATCCGATGGAACTGAAAGATCAGCCAGCAAATGAACGCCGAGATTGGGACGGCCACCAGATCACTAATTTGGCGAGGCGGGGTCACAATCAGCGCCAAAATGACCCAGAGGATCCAGAATATTCCAAAACCCCAAGCCATTATCCGCACCGTCAACTTGGTCTTGGGGCCAAGCTCAATCTGTGGCTTGGGCGTTGGCGCAATGGGGGATGCTGGCGGAGCATTCTTGCGCTCCAGTTGGTCTAGCGCCTTGGCCAACTCTTGGAGTTTTTCTTCGCTAGATTGGGGCGGCCTGCTCATTGGCGAAGCCTAGCCGCCGTAATGTCCGCTTTCCACCCCTTCGAGAAATTGGGACAGTCCGCTTGCCGGCAGACCGTCCAAGCCAGCCTAGATGTCTATCTGCTCCGAGATCTACAGCGCGTCAGCCACTTCGATGCCGAGATACCTAGCCACCTCCCACGATCGACACCCCCTTCTCAGGATACACTCCATACGGCACCTCGAACGAGTGCCGCTGGAACGCGAACTGACGGAGATTGAGCGCAAACTGAATCGTGCGCAGGCCATGTGCCTATACGGCGCGATCGAGACGGCAGAACTGAAGACGATCAGCACCCCGCTGAAGACCAGCCGGAGCGAGATCCAAGCCCGACTGGCGGCCGACGCGCCGCCCCGTCGGTGATCCAGCTGCACCCCGGCGCCGCCGAGGCCTACCGCCGGCTGGCGGAAAACCTGCACCAGGCGATCGACGGAGAGGACGGCGAGGAGGTGCAGACGGAATTGCGCAAACTGATCGAGCGCATGGACTTCATCCCGCAGGAAGGCCTGGGCAAGTTCCAACTGGAGGTGCACAGCAGCCTGGCGGCGCTGTCGGCGCTGAGTCCAGGCCCAGAAAGCAGAAAACCCCACAGGGGGCGCCTGTGGGGTATCACTGGGTGCGGGAGCAGGATTTGAACCTGCGACCTTCAGGTTATGAGCCTGACGAGCTACCGGGCTGCTCCATCCCGCGGCAAGGCGGTGTGTGAG
>NZ_JBJDPV010000005.1:0-291723 GCF_044901625.1 Brevundimonas sp. NPDC046655 | reverse complement strand
CTCACACACCGCCTTGCCGCGGGATGGAGCAGCCCGGTAGCTCGTCAGGCTCATAACCTGAAGGTCGCAGGTTCAAATCCTGCTCCCGCACCCAGCATTACCTCACACCCGGACGTGAGGCTCTGATCGACACCAAGCCCCATGGCCTCCAGCCGTGGGGCTTTCTGCTTTCCGGGCCTGCCTCAACCCCAGCAAGGCCGCCAGGTCCGGCCCACTTCCATCCGCACCGCCTGGTGCAGCTCGGTCAGCCGCTATCGGCCTCGGCGGCCCCGGAGCGATCCTCAATCACGGACGCCGCGGCGTCGAACGCCAGTCGGGCTGGTTCTCGCTCCGAAGAATCTTGCGCGGGACCCTGTTCCATCTCGATCGCAGGATTATCTGCCCGACGAAGGCTCCATCGCCGCGCCGGCCGCCTTTTCGTGCGCCTACAGCACCTCTTAACGGTGTTTGATCTAAATAAATCACCTTCACAAGGTGAGGCCGAATCATGAGGCGCTGCTTTTCCTTTCTGCCGCCAACCCGCGACCGGCGCGGGGTCGCCGCCATCGAGTTCGCCATGGTGGCGCCGCTGCTGATCCTGATGATGCTCGGCATGGTGCTGTACGGCGGCTGGTTCTGGATGGCCCACTCCGTCCAGTCCCTGGCTTCCGAAGGCGCAAGGGCCGCCATCGCGGGTCTGGACCCGAGCGAGAGAGAAGCTCTGGCCCGCGGCTTCGTCGGCGCTCAGGTCGGCGATCTCGGCTTGCGCCCCGACCGCGCCTCGGTCGAGGTGCAAAGCACCGCCAGCGTGATCCGCGTTCACGTCGTCTATGACGCCAGCGACCATCCGCTGATGGCTCTGGGGGCCATCATCCCACCGCCGCCGCGCACAATTCGACGGACCGCCGTCGTCCGTCTGGGCGGGTACTGAGATGACGTCCCGGCGCTGGCTTGGCGATGAAAAGGGCGGCGTCGCCATCATGACGGCGGCCTTCGCCGGCCTGATATGCGTGCTGGCGGCCCTGGCGGTCGACCTGGGCTCCGTCTCGCTGAAGGCGCGGCAGATTCAAGGGACGGCGGACCTGTCCGCCCTGGCCGCCGCCCGCGATCTGGCCCGGGCCGAGACGGCCGCCCGCGCCACCGCCTCAGCCAATCTGACTGACTTGCAGGCCCTCACCGTGACCCGGGGCGGCTATGTCGCCGATGCCCGCATCAAGCCCGAGGACCGCTTCCGCCCCGGCGTCAGCGAGCCCAATGCCGCAAGGGTCGAGGTGACCGCGCCCGCCCCGCTCTTCTTCGGGCGCTGGATCCTGAACCGCCCCAACGTGACCGTGCGAAGGGCCGCGACCGCCGCCATCCCGGGCGGTCAGCCCCAGGCCATGTTCTCGATCGGCTCGCGGCTCGCCAGCCTGGACGGGGGCCTGGCCAACGCCCTGTTGTCGGGCCTGCTGGGCAGCAATGTCTCACTGACCGTGATGGACTACCGCGCCCTGGCCGGAGCCCAGGTCAACCTCCTGCAGTTCTCCGACGCTTTGGCGGCGGATCTGGGCGTGACGGCCGGCGACTACGACGCCCTGCTGCAACACGAGGTCACGGCGGGCCGGGCCCTGAAGGTGCTGGAGTCCATTGCAGGATCCGACACGAAATCAGTCCTCGGCAAACTGACCCGCACGCCCGTCGACGCCAGACTGAAGCTGAAAGACCTGATCGGAGTTGAGGCCGACGCCCGGCAGGGCCTGCGCGAGGCGCTGAACGCCGAGGTTTCCGCTCTGGACCTGATCATGGCCACGCTGGAGACCGCCAACGGCGACCGTCAGGTGGCGCTGGACCTGGGCGCCCGCGCAGGACTGGCCGACGTGGACGTCATGCTGGCCATCGGCGAACGCCCGAACAAGTCCCCTTGGCTGACCATCACAGGCAAGGACGACCCCATCATCCGAACCGCTCAAGCCCGCGTCTATCTGAAGGCGACGACGGCCCAGGCCCTGTCCGGCCTGGCCCAGGTCAAGCTGCCGGTGCTGATCGAGGCCGCCGCGTCGGAGGCTCGCCTGAAACGCATCAACTGCGAGGGGGCGAGAACAGTCACCCTGGCGGTGCGCCCCGGCGTGGCGCGAGCGCGCATTGGAACTATCGACGAAGCGAAACTGAAAAATTTCAAGGCGCCGCTGGCCAGCTCGCCCGCGACCCTGGTGTCGGTTCTGGGTCTGGTTACGATCAAGGCCCAGGCCGATGTGGAGATCGCCGACCTCAGCTGGCAGGATGTCACGTTCAGCGCCTCGGACATCTCGCACCAGACGGTCAGGTCGGTACGCGCGCGCAGCTTCGTCAACGGCCTGATCGTCAGCCTGCTGCAAAGGCTGGACGTCGATGTCGACGTCATCGGCCTGGGACTGGGGCTCGGCGATCTGGCCAAGGCGCTCGGCGCCCTGCTGACGCCGCTAGGGCCCGCGCTCGACGGCCTGGTTCAGCCTCTGCTCGACCTGCTGGGCCTGAAGCTGGGCGAGGCCGATGTGCGGGTCCACGGCGTCCAGTGCCCGACCCAGGGTCGGACGCCGGTTCTGGTGGGGTGAAAGAGGGGCGCCCGCGCCCCTCGGCCTGTTCGCGTCAGCCTTCGACGGAACGCAGGCCCGAGACCGAGGCCTGCTGCACCACCGGGCGGCGCTGGCCCCCGGCGGCGATGATGCGGTCGATGCGGGCCTTCTCGGCGCGGAAGGCGGCGAGATCAGCCCCCGCCAGGACGGTGCCTTCCTGGGTCTTGATGCCGGACGGATTGATCCGTTGGCCGTTGCGCCAGATCTCATAGTGAAGGTGCGGACCGGTCGAGGCGCCGGTCGAGCCGACGTAGGCGACGACCTGACCTTGTGACACGCGCTGGCCGGCGCGGATGCCCGAGCCGTAGCGCGACAGGTGGCCGTAGCCGCTTTCCAGGCCGTTGGCGTGACGGATACGCAGCCAGTTGCCGTAACCGCCCCAACGACGGGCCTCGACGACCACGCCGTCGGCGGGCGCCACGACGGGCGTGCCGGTGGTGGCGGCGAAGTCCATGCCCTGGTGCATCTTGCGATAACCCGAGATGGGGTGGGTGCGGACGCCGAAGTTGGAGCTGACGCGACGGAAGCTGGTCAGCGGGGTGCGCATCATGGCGGTGCGCGTATTCTTGCCGGTGGCGTCGAAATACTCCGCCGTCTTCGCGCCGGGGCGCTGATAGCGGTAGAAGGCGTGGCCCTTGAGCTCGGCGTAGAGCAGATCGCCGGTTTCCACCGTGCGGCCCGCCTCGGTCACCGAGCGGTCGAAGACCAGGGTGAATTCATCCGAGGCCTTCACGTCGCGCTGCATGTCGAACTTGTGCGCAAACAGCTGGCTGGCGCGACGGACGACCGCCGAGGTGGCGCCCAGTTCACGGGCGCTGGCTGACAGCGAACGCTGGACCTTGTCGTTGGCGACGACGGTTTCGTGCGTCACCTTTTCGTCGAGGGCGCGCAGACGCAGCGCGCCGTCGAAGCTGCGCGACACGGTCAGCTGGCTCGCCGGGCCGGTGCGCATGGTCAGGCCGATCAGGCGGGCGTCGCCCCGACCGCCGCGCGGCTTGGAGACGGCGGTCTCGAACTTCAGGCCGGCGCGCATGTCCTTGAGGTCGAAGGCGCTGGCGATGGTGGCGGCGACGGCGCTGGCTTCATCGGCGCCGATACCGGTGCGGCGCACGGCCTGCTCGAAGGTTTCGCCGCGGCGAATTTGCACGGGGATGGCCTCAGGGGCCGTCAGACCGGTCGGCGCGCCGGCGGCGGCGTAGGCCTGGGTCTCGAGATAGGCCATCTGTTCCGACGTCAGCGCGGGAACTTCCTCGGCGCGAACCGGTTCATAGGCTTGACCCGCCACAAGGGCGATGGCCACTGCGGCGGCGGTCGTCAGGAGATGCGGCGCAAGCCGCATCGGCTGGCGGCGCGGATCGAACTGAGCCATCGGTCCCCGGCAATCGACGACGCCCTACTGGCGCCAAACCATTCGAATCATGGATCGCGCCCCGGCAGCCCCGAAAACGCGAAGCGAGCGATATAGCCCGTCCGTCCCATCTTGGGAAGCGTGTAGGTTACAATTGGTTAACTTGGGCGAGGCGACGTCAAGTATTCCACCGTTTTTCATGAATCATCAGCGGGCAATGGCCCTTTTCTCGCCTTGCTTGACTGAACAGTGACTGCCGCGCCACGCAGCAGTGTTCAAACAGCCACGCCTGTCCTTGCAACACGATCTGTGGCGTTGTTACGTCTCCTTTCGCCGACGGATCGCCGAGCGCCTTGACCGACGAAACCCCCGCCTCAAAGCCCCCCCTGCGCCCACGCTCTGTCGCCCGGACGCTGCTGATCGCCTTCTTGATCGGGCTCACCCTTCTGGTCGTCCTGGCCGCCGCCCTCTACCTGAACCGGCGCGCCGCCGCCCGCGAGCTTCTGACCGGCTGGCTGGACCGCAAGGGCATCGATGCGGATGTCGAGGTGGAGCGACTCGAAGTCGACGGCTTCGTCGGCAAGATCAGCATAGGCGACCCGCGCGACCCCGACTTCAAGGTCGAACGGGTCGAGGTCGACTACGCCCTGGGCATGCCCTGGTCCCAGACCGGGCTGGGCGTCACCCCCAGCCGCATCCGCCTGGTTCGCCCCTTGGCGCGCGCCAGCTGGAAGGACGGCAAGTTTTCGCTCGGCTCGCTGGATCCTCTGATCGAAGAGTTTATGGCCAAGCCGCCGCGCCCGGATCAGCGCGCGCCCCTGGTCATCGTCGAGGGCGGCCGCGCCCGCATCGACACCGAATACGGCCCCCTGCAGGTTCTGGCCGACGCCCGCATCGACGACAGCAAGCTGATGCGGCTTAGCGCTCGCCTGCCCGCCGCTTCGTTGAAGAGCGGCGACACCGAAGCGCGCGGGTTGAGCGCCGCCGTCGACCTGACCACTGTCGGCGACCGCGTGGCGCTGAAGCTCGAAGCCGCCGCCGAACATTTCGCCGCGCAGGACACTGAAGGCGCCAATGCGCGCCTGAACCTGACCGGCGACCTGCCCTATCCCGACCTGAAAAAGCGTCGCGGCGACGGACGCGCCGTCATCGCCGCCAGCCTGAACGCCGACGTCCTGAAGGCGGGCGGTGTTGAGGGGCGCAAGACGGAGGCCGCGCTGGACTTCGACGGCCGGACCGAGGGCTGGATCGAGACCTTCCAGATCATCGGCAAGGGCCAGACGCGCGTGCGCGCCCGGCAAGTGACCGGCGAAGGCATGACGGCGCGCGGCGTCGACCTCGCCCTTGGCCGCGCCGACGTCACGGTCAAGCGCGGCCAGCGCGGACTGGAATGGCGCGTCGCCTCGCCCGTCGCGATCCGGCTGGACCGCGGCACGGCGGCGGGAACCCGCCTGACCCAGGCCGTTCTGTCGTCGAACGGCCTGACGGCGGGCGGACGCGACGCGGCCTTCGAGGTGCAGGGGCCGCTGGCCCTGACGGCCGGACAGCTGTCCACCGGCGACCTCAGCCTGAACGAGGCGCGCGGACGGCTGGATCTGGATCTAGTGCGTGACGGCGTGACGCGCATGACCGCCGCCGGGGCCCTGTCCGCCGCGCGCGCCGCCTGGCCCGGCCTCGGCGCCCCGGCGAAGGACGACCTGCCCGAGATGGCCGAGCTGAAGCGAGCCCTGGGCGCTTTCGCGCTCGACGCCCCCGGGGTCAGGCTGGCCGCCGGCAGCGCCGGGACCGAGCTGGTCCTGACGCGCCCGATCACGGCGCGCCCGGCCAACGGCGGCCTGCTGACCCTGAGCTCCGCCCAGACGCCCCTGTTCGCGGCTGAGGCCGGACAATCGGGCGGCGGCGCCCTGAGCATCACCTCTCAACGCGGCGGCGGCCTGCCCCAGGCCCAGATCGCCGTTTCGTCGTGGAGCCTGACGCCCGGGGGCTTCCGCGCCGCGCTGGACGGCCAGGCCGCGATGGACTTCGGCCCGGCGCGCGCCATCGCCCTGTCGACGAAGGGCGAGCTGGCCTCCAGCGGCGGCCGACTGACCTATACGGCGAGCGACTGCATCCCGCTCAGCGTCGGGCGGCTGGAACTGGGCGAGAACGACGTGACCGACGTCGCCGGCCGTTTCTGCCCCGCAGACGCCCCGCTGATCACCGTCGCGAACGGGAGCTGGCGCGCGCAGGGCGCCCTGGCCGGCGTCGAGGCGACGGCCCCCTTCCTGGCCATGCGCTTCTCGGACGCCCAGGGCCGGCTGGTCGTGGACGGCAAGCCCGCCGGCCTGTCGATGACCGCCAGCGTGACGCGCGCCCAGGTCGCCGACGCCACCGCCCCGCAACGCTTCCTGCCGCTGACGGCGGTCGGCGAGGCGCGGCTCGCCGACGACGTCTGGAGCGGCGGTTTCGACCTGAGCCGCCTGGAACACGCCGTCGGCCGCATCGACCTGCGCCACGACGGCAAGGCAGAGGCGGGCGGCGTGACCATCAGCGCGCCCAACCTGGCCTTCAGCCAGTACGGCCTGCAGCCCGACGACCTCAGCCCCCTGGCGGGCGACTATCTGAAGTCCCCGGTCGAGGGCGCGGCCGGGTTCGAGGGCCGCTTTGACTGGACCCCGACCACCACGTCCAGCTCCGGCGTCGCCACCATCACAGAGCTCGACTTCACCAGCCCGGCCGGCAAGGTGCAGGGCCTGAAGGGCCGCGTCGAGTTCACCAGCCTGACCCCGCTGATCACCGCCCCCGACCAGGTGCTGACTGTCGACCGGCTGGAGACGGTCACCCCGCTGACCGATCTGGTGCTGCGCTTCGCCCTGGACGAAAAGGCCCTGGCCCTGGCCGGCGGTCAGATTCAGGCGGCGGGCGGCCGCATCAGTATCGAGCCGTTCAGCATCCCCCTGACGCCCGGCGAGACCTGGGGCGGGGTGATCCTGGTCGAACAGGTGCAACTGAACGAGTTGATGAAGAGCGCCAACCTGCAGGACAAGGCCGAGCTGGACGCCGTGGTTTCCGGCCGCTTGCCCTTCACCTATGCCCCCGACCTCGGCTGGCGCGTCAGCGGCGGGGTTCTGAACGCGGTGCGGCCGGGGCGGCTGTCGATCCAGCCCGAGGTCTTCGACGACCTGGCGGCCGGAGGCGCCGCCGCCGACGGCGCGGCCCTGCCGCCCAACACCATGCAAGACCTCGCCTATCAGGCCATGCAGGACCTGGCGATCAGCGACCTGACCGCCGAGGTCAACAGCCTGGACGAGGGCAGGCTGGGGGTCCGCTTCCGCATCAACGGCCGCCACGATCCGCCCGAGCGCGAACAGCTGCGCCTCAGCTGGATGGAGCTGATCCGCCGCGACTTCCTCAACAAGAAGTTGAACCTGCCTTCGGACACGCCCATTGACCTGACGCTGGACACGACGTGGAACGCCAACCAGATCGTTTCGGACCTGATGGAATACGCCCGTCGCGGCGAAGCGCCCAAAGACGAACCTTGAGATCAAGCCTTGAGATACGGCGCCGCTTTGTTCAGAACCCGTTCACGCACCGGGGCGTTAGATCGCCACGACTTCAACCGCCGCCCTCGGAGACCGGCCTCATGATCAGCAAGCGTCAGATCGCCCTGCTCGGCCTCGCCGCCGCCAGCGCCGCCGCGTGCGCGCCCACGGTGAACATCAAATTCAGCGAACCGCTGCAGATCTACGCCAAGCTGGACGCCGACATCCGCATCAAGCTCGACCAGGAACTGCAGAACCTCCTGCGCGAAAACCCCAACCTGTTCTGACCGGAAGAAAGGGGCTGAACATGATCAATCGCAAACTCTTCGTCGCCGTCGCCGCCGTCGCCGCCCTGGGCGCCGCCGCAGGCGCGGCCGTCGCCCAGACCGCCTCGCAAAAAGCCCTGGTCGATCAGGCCAAGGCCGCCGGCTCTGTCGGCGAGCAGGCCGATGGCTACCTGGGCGTCCGCACCTCGGTGAACGCCGACACCCAGGCCGCCGTCAGCGCCACCAACGCCGGCCGCCGTCAGGCCTACGCCCGCAGCGCCGCCGACGCCGGCACCTCGGCCGACGTGGCCGGGGCCCGGATGTTCGAAACCCAGCTGTTGCCGCGCATCAGCTCGGGCCAGTGGTACAAGAACGCCGCGGGCCAATGGGTCCAGCGCTGATCTGATGCAATGAAAACGCCCCGGGTCGAAGGTCGGACAGGACGGTTCCTGCTGGCCCTCGGCCTGGCGGTGGCGATCGCCGCCGTCGCCGTGCTCGGCCTGGCCGCCTACTGGCGACTGATCGGCGGCGGACCGATGTCCGTTCACGGCTGGATCGCCATGGGGCTCGGCGTGCTGTGCACCGTCGGCCTGGCCTGGTTGTTGATGAGCCTGGCTTTCCGCTCGGATCGCGAAGGCTGGGACGACCGGGTGGACAATCATCTGGACCCCGGCCGCGACAAGGCCGAAGACGACGATCTCACCTATTGATGCGCCCGGAGCCCGTCATGCGTTTCGCCCTGCTGTTCTCCGCCCTTTCCTGCGCCGCCGCCCTGACGGCCTGTTCCCAGCCCGCCGAGAAGGCTCCGCCCCCTGTGGCCGAGCCGCGCGCCCTGGCCGGGGTCGATCTGGACCAGCCGCTGCGGGTGCTGGGCACGGAACCCTTCTGGGCCGTCGAGATCACGCCGGCGGGCTTGATCTATTCGGGCGTCGACCGCCCCGAGCAGAAGGTCGCCAACCCCGGCCCGGTGCTGCAGGGCACGGTGGCGACCTGGACCGCCGAGACCGCGGCCAAGACCCCGCTGGTGGTCACCCTGATGGCCACTGACTGCTCTGACGGCATGAGCGACCGGACCTATCCCCTGACCGCCAAGGTCGAGATCGGCGGCGAGAGCCTGGCCGGCTGCGCCGCCGCCGTCGCGGCGATCGAGAAGGCCGGCGAATCCGGCCGCGTCGAATAGGGGGTCTGGCGCCGGAATTGCTGCACGGGCCCCGAGCCGCTTAACGCTTCCCAAAGCGGCGCTATCTCATGGTGGCCGCATGACCCCCGTCCAGACGCCTGTCGATCTTCGTCCGCTGACCGCCCTGCGGTTCATGGCGGCCCTGTGGGTCGCGCTCTACACCTTCTGGCCCAATCTGGACGTCGGCTTCCTGCCGAACCTGGCGGCCAAGGGCTATCTGGGCGTCGAGCTATTCTTCGTCCTGTCGGGCTTCATCCTCAGCCACGTCTATCTGCACGCCTTCGCCGAGAAACGCTTTTCTTATCGCGGCTTCCTGTGGGCGCGGATCGCTCGTGTCTATCCGCTGCACGTCTTCACCCTTTTGGGCGTGATGGCGCTCGGGCTGGCGGCGGTGGCCGTGGGTCTGAGCATCGACGCCAGCATCCTCAGCTGGAAGAGCCTGCCGGCCCATCTGCTGATGCTGCACGCCTGGGGCTTCGCCGGCGAGGCGGGATGGAATCACCCCTCCTGGTCGATCTCGGCCGAGTGGTTCGCCTATCTGGCCTTCCCTCTGTTCGCCCTGGCGGCCTGGCCGCTGCGCAAGCGGCCGTGGGTGGCCACGGCGGGGGCGGCGGTCTTCCTGATGGGCCTCTATGCCGCCTTCGAGCAACTGGCCGGCTTCCCCCTGACCGAGGCCACCTTCCGCTGGGGGGCGCTGCGCATCGTGCCCTGCTTCGCCTACGGCTGCGCCCTCTATCTGGTCTATCGCCGCGCGCCCCTGCCTCGCGCCGGCCTGCTGGCCCTGAGCGCCGCCGTCGTCATGGTCGCCTCGGCCTCGGTCCTGGCCTGGGACGCCGTCACGGTTCTGGCCGCCGGCCTGCTGATCCTGGCCCTGGCCTCCATCCCTGACGGCCAGGCCGGCTGGCTGGGCTCGAAGCCCGCCGTCTATCTCGGCGAGATCAGCTACTCGGTCTATATGGTCTGCGCGCCCTGGCAAATCCTGGCGGTCAACCTGGCCGCCCGGGCGACCGGCGCAGACGACAAGCGTCTTCACGTTCTTGTGTGGTTGGGGGTCATTCTGGGCCTGATCGTCGCGGCGGCCGCCACCTATCACCTGATAGAACGCCCGGCGCGCAAGGCTTTGCGCGGGATGGCCGAGCGACGCCGCCCGCCTGTGGATCACGCGGCGAAACAGTCGGAAACGGTTCTTCAACCTTCGGACACTATCGTCTAAGGCTTGGTCCGCGTTTTGGTCGGGAGCACGCCAGATGATGAAACGGCTCACAGCCGCCGCAGTTGCGGCGACCCTTGGTTTCTTTGCGATCGGCCCTGCGCCGGCCAAGGCTGATGATCCCTACTGGCAGTGCGTGACCTTCGCCCGCATGTTCTCGGGCATCAATATCTTCGGCGACGCCTGGACCTGGTGGCGTCAGGCGGTCGACAAGTTCCGCACCGGCCGCGCCCCGGAAACCGGCTCGGTGCTGGTCTTCCAGCCCACCGGCCGCATGGACAAGGGCCATGTCGCCGTCGTCTCCGACATTCTGACCGACCGCGTCATTCGCGTGACCCACGCCAACTGGGGCGGCAGCCGCGGCAAGGTGGAAGAGAACGTCACCGTCGTGGATGTGTCGGCGGCCGGCGACTGGAGCCGGGTCAAGGTCTGGTACAACCCGATCAACGCCCTGGGCACCACCGTCTATCCGACCTACGGCTTCGTCTACAAAGGCGCCCGCGACGCCTTCGACAACGGTCGCCAGATGGCCGCCGCCGCCGCGAATGAGCCCCGCGCCGCCAACTGACTTTTCCATCGCCTCCGGGCTGGCTCTTCGGGCCTGATGCGGCGATAGGTGGCGGATGACCGACGCAAGTAACGACATTCGCGGCCACGCTATCGAGGCCGCCAAGCACGAGCCGACCGGCATCACCTACGCCGGCTATCTGTCGCTCGACGACCTGCTGAGCGCCCAGCACCCGCGTTCCGACCAGCATGACGAGATGCTGTTCGTCATCATCCATCAGACCAAGGAGCTGTGGCTCAAGCAGATCCTGCACGAGATGGCCCTGGCCCAGAGCCTGATCCGCGCCGGCGATCTGGTCCCCGCCTACAAGAGCCTGGCCCGCGTCAGCCGCATCCAGTCGGTCATGACCCAGAGCTGGGACATCCTGGCCACCATGACCCCCTCCGACTATCTGAAGTTCCGCGGCGACCTGGGCGCCAGCTCGGGCTTCCAGAGCGACCAGTTCCGCCGCCTGGAGACCATGCTGGGCCTCAAGGACCCGCGCTTCCTGCGCTTCCATGTCGAACGGCCCGAGGCCCATGCGGCCCTGGTGGCGGCCATGGAGGCCCCCAGTCTCTATGACGACGCCTTGCGCCAGCTGTCGCTGGCCGGTCTGCCCGTCCCCGTCGAGGTGCTGAACCGCGACGTCAGCCAGACCTATGAGCCGTCCGAGGGCGTCGAGGCCGCCTGGCTGGAGGTCTATCGCGACACCGAGCGCTGGTGGCCGCTGTACCAACTCGCCGAGAAGCTGGTTGATCTGGACGACGCCCTGCTGACCTGGCGCCACAAGCACGTGGTGACGGTCGAGCGCATCATCGGCCGTCGTCAGGGCACGGGCGGCACCGACGGCGTCGGCTATCTGGTCGAGACGCTGAAACGCCGCTGCTTCCCCGAACTCTGGTCGTTGCGCACCAAGCTTTAACCGAGCAACCTTCGCTGCTGGCGCGGGTTTCACCTGCGTCAGCCATGGAGGTTTCTGGTGAGCAGCCCCAACAGTCATGACATCAAGGTTTTGAACCATCTGGCCGTCGGTGTCGTCGACAGCGCCGACGGCTATGCCGAGGCGGCGGCCGAGACGGATGATCCCCGCTATCGCGACCTCTTCCTGCGCCGCAGCGACGAGCGGCGTCGGGTGGCGGCCGATCTGCAAGCGGCGGTGCGCGGCATGGGCGGCCAGTCCGAGGACGAGGGCTCCATCCTGGCCAAGGCGCAGCGCGCCTTCATGGACATCAGGCACGCTCTGATGCGCGACGAGGCCTCGGTCGTCGGCTCGATCGAAAGCAGCGAGGCTCATCTGCAGGCCCGCTTCGACCGCGCCCTCAGCGAAGAGGCCCTGTCGGCCACGACCCGTGAAACTATCCGTCGCGCCCAGGCCGCCGTCCGCTCCGGCCACGAGGAAATGCATGTCCTGCGTCGTAGCCTCGAGGGCCAGCGCGACGCGGACAATCCCCTGCATCCGCAGTAGGACGTGGGAATCTCCCTCGCCATGAAGGGGAGGGGGAGGGGGAGGTCGCGCTCAAGCAGCGCGGCGCCGCGCGCGACGCGCGATAGCGCCCCAGAATGATAAAAGGCCCCGGCGTTTCCGCCGGGGCCTCGATCTATCAGCGTTGGGCCGAAGCTGGATTAAGCCTCGTCGCCCTTGTCGGCCGAACCGGTGACCGGAACGGTGGCGCCCTTGGCCGGACGGGTCGTCTGACGCTCGGCGATACGGGCCGACTTACCGCGACGGTCGCGCAGGTAGTAGAGCTTGGCGCGACGGACGACACCGCGGCGCTTCACTTCGATGGACTCGACGTTCGGCGACAGGATCGGGAAGCGACGCTCCACGCCTTCACCGAAGGAAATCTTGCGGACCGTGAAGGTCTCGTTGATGCCGCCGCTGTCGCGGGCGATGCAGACGCCTTCAAACGCCTGGATGCGTTCGCGCTCGCCTTCCTTGATGCGCACGTTGACGCGCAGGGTGTCGCCCGGCTGGAAGTCGGGGATGGTCTTGCCTTCGAGCAGGCGGGCTTTTTCTTCGGCAGCGATCTGCTGGACGATGTTCATGTCTATTCTCCTCGGGCTTTAGCGCCCTTTGCCTTTGATTTGGCGGAGCCAGGCTCCGCAGCCGTCTTCGCCAGATGCGCCGCCCAGAGGTCCGGACGCCGTTCCCGCGTAGTCTCTTCCCGCTGCGCCTCTCGCCATTGCGCGATCTTCTTGTGATCGCCCGACAGCAGCACCTCGGGAATGTCGTGCCCCTCGAACGTTCGCGGTCGCGTGTACTGCGGGTGTTCCAGAAGGCCGTCCTCGAAGCTTTCGGACGACAGGCTTTCAGCCGCGCCGAGAACACCGGGAACCAGTCGTACGCACGCCTCGATCGCCACCATGGCCGCCGCCTCGCCACCGGCGAGGACCGCGTTTCCGACGGAAATCTCCTCGAACCCGCGGGCGTCGAGCACCCGCTGGTCCACCCCCTCGAAACGACCGCAAAGCACGACGATCCCGTCGGCCTTGGCCCATTCCTTCACTCGCGCCTGCGTCAGGGGTCGACCGCGTGCGCTCATGTACAAAAGCGGCCGGGGCGGGCCTTCCAGGCTATCGAGCGCCCGGGCCACCACGTCCGCTTTCAACACGGCCCCAGGGCCGCCACCCGCAGGGGTGTCGTCCAGGAAGCCGCGCTTATCTTCGGAAAACGCCCGAATGTCCAGCGTCTGCAGATCCCACAGCCCCTTCTCACGCCAGGCGGTGCCGATCAGCGACACGCCGAGCGGCCCGGGAAAGGCTTCGGGGAACATGGTCAGGACGGTGGCGGTGAAGGGCATGGCGGCGGCTCATACAGGAAACCCGGCAATCCGGCGAGCCGGTGCATCGCGATGGAGCAACGCCAGGGCTGGTTGACTTACTCGTTCGACGCGCCCCAACTCAGAATTCAGGAATCTGCGAGACTCCATGCGCGCCCTTGTTTCCCTCCTTGCTCTGCTGAGCGCTTCCGCCTGTGCCGCGCCCTCCAAGGTCTACGAGGCACGAATGCCGCTGGAGGTCAGGCGCGCCGAAGGTCAGGCGCCGCGTATGGGCGACGTCGCACTGCGCGCGGGAGGGGACAGCAAGGGCGATCCGTTCTCGTTCACCCTCCGGTTCGACAGCGATGGCGAACGTCTGGGCCAGCCGCATTCGGTAGGATGGACCGTAAAGTTCGGCGACTACTGCCGCGACCGCCCCAGTTGGGTTCAATCGGTTCTGATCGGGCCGAATGGTCAGGCTTGGCCGGGGTGGCGCGTCTTCGTACCTGCCGGTTTGGACAGAGGTCAGGATTGGTCCACCGGCTACGCCAGCACCAACGATGCTGGCGCTGTAGCCACGCCCGGACTGCTTGAAGCTCTGAAAAAAGGCGGCCGTTTCAAAATAGCCCTGGAGGACGACGAAGGCCGATACTGGCATGAAGCCGTCATCGATCTTCAATCGCCCTCCCGCTGGGAACAGTTGTTCGCCGCCAATCGCGTCGCAGTCGCCGCAGCAGATCCCGACATGCCCCTGAGAGGGGCGACACCACTTATCGCTGTGTATCAACCGCCATTTACGCTGCCGCCCCTGCCACGCCCGTGTCCGTGACGACGAGTATAGGATCCTAGTTCGGCGCCCCGCCGCCCGCTGCGATCCAGGCGTCGACCTGGTCCGCCAGCACGTCCAGCGGCACCGAGCCGGAGCCGAGGACCACCGCGTGGAAGTCCTTGATGTCGAACTTGGCGCCCAGCGTGGCCTCCGCCTTGTGGCGCAGTTCCTCGATCTTCAACTCGCCGATCTTGTAGCTGGTCGCCTGGCCCGGGTTGGTGATGTAGCGCTCGACCTCTTTCTGGATGTCGCGCTCCGACAGCAGGGAGTTCTGACGGAAGTAGTCCATCGCCTGCTCGCGGCTCCAGCGCTTGGCGTGCAGGCCGGTGTCGGTGACCAGACGCACCGCGCGCCACAGCTCGGTCGAGAGACGGCCGAAGTCGGAATAGGGATCCTGATAGAAGCCCATCTCCTTGCCCAACTGTTCAGCGTATAGCCCCCAGCCCTCGGCGTAGGCGCCGTAGCCGCCGAAGCGGCGGAAGCGCGGCAGGCCCTCGATCTCCTGCGCATAGGCGATCTGGAAGTGATGGCCCGGCGCGCCCTCGTGATAGCTGATGCCCTCGATCTGGGGCTTCAGCACCTGGGTCATGTCCGACAGGTTGACGTAGTAGATGCCGGGGCGCGAGCCGTCGGGCGCAGGCGCATTGTAGAAGGCGATCGAGGCCGTGGCCTCGCGGAACGGCTCGACGGCGCGGACCTCCAGCGCCGCCTTGGGCAGGTTGGAGAACCACTGCGGCGCCACCGCCATGACCTGGGCGATGAAGGCGCGGGCGTCGGTCAGATACTGCTCCTTGCCCTCCGCCGTGTTCGGATACTGGAAGCGCGGATCGGTCTTCAGGAAGACGAAGAAGTCCTGCAAGGAGCCGTCAAAGCCAACCTTGGCCTTGATAACCTCCATCTCGCGCTGGATGCGGGCCACCTCGTCCAGACCGATCTGATGGATCTGATCGGCGGTCAGGTCGGTCGTGGTGGAGAGCTGCAGGCGGGCGTTGTAATAGGCCTCGCCGTTCGGCAGCCGCCAGACGCCCGCGTCGCTGTCGGCCATCGGCCGGACCTCGGCCAGGGCCGTCAGGACGGTGTCGAAGCCGCGTTTGTAGGGGCCGGTCAGGGCGGCGCGGGCCGAGGCCAGCAGCCGGTCCTTGGTCGCCTGATCGGCGTCCAAGGCGGCGACCTTCTTCTGGAAATCGGCCCAGACCGGATTGTCAGCGCCGCTGTCGAAGGGGGCGCCGGTGATCACCGCGCGGGTGTTGGCGATCGAAGGTTCGAAGACGAAGCGCGGCGAGACCACGCCCTCGGCGGCGCGGGCCTTCAGCGTCGTCGCCACCTGCCCCATGTAGCGCTCGGCCTCGGTGATGCGCGAGACATAGGCCTCGGCGTCCGAGACGCTGCTGATGCGGTGGTTGTTGATCAGGAAGACCGGCAGGCCCGTCGTCGGATTGCCGTTGGCGGCGAACTGGAAGCCCCAGTCACGCCACTGGTTCGACAGGCGCGCCTGCTGCACGCCGTATTCGAACAGACGCCAGGACATCTTGCTCTGCGCGTTCAGCTTGGCCGGATCGAACTCGGCCTTCATGCGCGCCAGTTGAGATTCTTGCAGGGCCAGCGCGCGGGCCGAGGCAGCGTCTGAGACATCGTCCAGCTTGTCGTAGTCGGTCTTCAGGCCCAGGCCGGTCATCTGCTGCGGGCTGAGCGCGATGCGTTCCTGGAAGGCCTGATCAAAGAAGGCGTTGAGGCGGGCGTCCTCGCTCTGGGCCTGTAACGAAGCCGCAGCGGGCGCCGCCGTTTGGGCCATGACGGCGGGCGCCACGGCGCAAAACGCCAGAACGGCGGCGGATGAGATCAGAAAACGACGCATGAAACCCCCTCGAAACGACGAGGCGGCACTGTTCCCGCAATGGGGAAGCGACGCAAGTTTATCGGTCAGCCGCCGCGCAGGTCCGTGATCGTCCGACCCGGCGCGATCTGCTCGGCGTCAGTGATCAGGTGGACCAAGGCCGGACGGCCGCCCGCCGCCGCTTCGCGCGCCGCCGCCAGGGCCGCCGGGAAGTCCGCGGTCGCCTCGCAACGCACGGCGAAGGCGCCGAAGGCCTCGGCATACTTCACGAAGTCCGGGTTCTTCAGGTCGGTAGCGATGACGCGGGCGGGATACTCCCGCTCCTGGTGCATGCGGATGGTGCCGAAGGTGCCGTTGTCCACGACCACCACGATGACGCCGAGGCCGTACTGGGCGGCGGTGGCCATCTCATTGGCGCTCATCATGAAGTCGCCGTCGCCCGCGATGCAGACCACCTCGCGCGAGGGCTGTGTCGCCTTGGCGCCCAGGGCCGCATGATAGCCGTAACCCATGGCGCCCGAGGTCGGGGCCAACTGGGTGCGACGTGCCTGATGGCGGTGGAAGCGGTGCAGCCAGGCGGCGAAGTTCCCCGCCCCATTGGTCAGGATGGCGTCTTCCGGCAGGACTTCGGCCAGATGGGCGATGACCTCGCTCATGTTCACCGCGCTCTTCACCTCGATGGGCGAAGAGAAGGTCATGAAGTCGGTGTGGGCGGCGGCGCCCTGTTCGCTCCAGGTCCGGCCCGGATCGATGGTCGACAGGGCCAGGGCCGACAGCGAATTGTCAGAGGCGGCCGACAGGGCCGGCGCCCAGACGCGGCCGAGTTCCTCTGCCCCCGGATGGATATGGATCAGGGTGTCGACCGTCTTCGTCCGGTCCAGCAGGGTGTAGCCTTGGGTCGGATTTTCGCCCATGCGGGCGCCGATCACCAGCAGCAGGTCGGCCGCTTTGACCCGCGCGACCAGCTTGGGGTTCGGGCCCAGGCCGAGGTCGCCCGCATAGCCCGGATGGTCGTTGCGGATCAGATCCTTGCGACGGAAGGACAGGGCGACGGGCAGGCCCAGACGCTCGGCCCAGCTCGAAATCGCGTCGGTGGCGGCGTCGGTCCAACCCGAACCGCCGAGGATCAGCAAGGGGCGTTCAGCCCGCGACAGGCGTTCACGCACCTGCTCGACGAAGGCCGGGTCCAGTGCCGCCTTGGCGGGGACGACGGGGCGCACCGGGGCCGGGCCGCCGTGGTCGTGCAAAATGTTCTCGGGCAGGGCCACGACCACCGGACCCATGCGGCCTTGCAGGGCGGTGGTGAAGGCGCGCTCGACCACCTCGACGGTGCGTTCGGGGCTTTCAATCTCGGTCGCCCACTTGGCCAGGCCGCCGAAGACCTCGCGGTAGTCGACCTCCTGGAAGGCGCCGCGGCCGCGGTCGGTCAGGGCGATCTGGCCGACGAAGAGGATCATCGGCGTGGAATCCTGATGCGCCGTATGCACGCCGATCGAGGCGTGGGTCGCGCCGGGTCCGCGCGTGACCATGCAGACGCCCAGCTTGCCGGTCAGCTTGCCATAGGCCTCGGCCATGTTGGCGGCGCCGGCCTCGTGACGGCAGACGATGACCTCGATCTGATCCCGCACGTCGGCCAGGGCGTCGAGCACGGCCAGATAGCTTTCGCCCGGCACGCAGAAAACCTTGTCGATCCCGTTCATCACGAGGGTGTCGACCAGACGGCGGGCGGTGGTGTCGAGAGCTTGCGTCATGGTTTCGCCGTTAGCAGATTGAAGGATGAATTGGCCATGCAACCTTATGGCCAAGCTTCACGTTGAAGCGCTCATTCGTCTCATCTTCGGGGAAATCATCATGCGCAAGCTCATCGTTCTCGGCGTCATCGCCGCCGCCTTGACCACCGCCGCCTGCAACACCGTCGCCGGCGTCGGCCGTGATCTGGAAGCCGCCGGCCAGGCCGTGACCTCGAGCTCCAACTCGGCCCGCAACTAGGGCCGGCTCCCCGGCGGCGGCGTTACGATCGTTTGCGATGCCGCCACAAAAGCGTAGCCTCCCTCCCTCAGACTGCCGACTTCAATCGGAGGACGACCATGGGACTTCTGGATAACGTGCTGGGCGGCCTCGGCGACGACGCCGCAGGCGGGCTGTCGGACCTGCTCAAGGGTCAGGGCGGCGTCGCCGGCCTGGCCGAGAAATTCGGTCAGAACGGTCTCGGCGACGTGGCGGCCTCGTGGATCGGCAAGGGCGGCAACGCCGCGATCTCACCGGAGCAGATCGCTTCTGTGCTCGGCTCGGGGCCCATCGCCGATTTCGCCGCCAGGCTGGGCGTCTCCCCGGAACAGGCCGGCGAGACCCTGGCGGGCCTGTTGCCGGAAGCCGTCGATCGCTTGACGCCGAACGGCTCGGCCGAGGGCGCCGACGACCTGCTGGGCGGCCTGTTGAACAACCTGCCGGGCGGCCTTGGCGACGCCCTGGGCGGCCTGTTCAAACGCTAGACCTAGGCCTCGGCCTCATAGGTGACGCCCGTCAGATAGAGACCGTCTGACGGCGCCACCGGGCCGCAGCGCGCGCGGTCCTTGGTCTCAAGCGCATCGGCCAGATCGGCTACGGCCCAGCGGCCCAGACCGACCTCGGCCAGGCTGCCGGCCATCGAGCGCACCTGACGATGCAGGAAGCTGCGCGCCTCGAACACCAGATGCACTTCTTCGCCGACGCGAGCGACGCGGGCGACGTCCAGAGTCTTGACCGGGCTGGCCGACTGGCACTGGGCGTCGCGGAAGGTGGTGAAGTCGTGCAGGCCGATCAGGCCTTGCGCCGCCGCGTGCATGGCCTCTGCGTCCAGCGGCTTCTTGACGTGCCAGACCCGGCCTCGGTCCAGAGCGGGACGACCCGGCCGGTTGAGGATGCGGTAGAGGTATTTGCGCCCGTTGGCGGTGAAGCGGGCGTGCCAGTCGTCGCTGACAGGGGCGCAGTCGAGCACCGCCACCGCCTCATGCATCAGGTGGGCGTTGAGCGCGTTCATCACCGTCCGCGCCGGCCAGTCCTTGTCCAGATCGACATGACAGGTCTGGCCCGTGGCGTGGACGCCCGTGTCGGTGCGCCCGGCGGCGGCGATGCGCACGGTTTGACCGCTGAAGGCCGTCACCGCCGTCTCGATGGCGCCCTGCACCGTCGGCTGACCGGCCTGGGCCTGAAAGCCGTTGTAGGCCGAGCCGTCGTACTCGACGGTAAAACGGTAGCGGGGCATCAGCCCAAAACCACCCCGGCGGGAACCGCGAAACCGCGCAGCATCTCTTCCGCCGACTGCGCCGCCTTGCCGGGGCGCTGCACGCGGCTCAGGCGCACCGCGCCGGTTCCGCAGGCCACCGTCAGGGCGTCGTCCAGCACCTGGCCCGGCACGCCCTCACCCTCGGTCAGAGCCGACATCAGGGCCTTGATGCGCACCGGCTCGCCGTCCGCCTCGACCTCGAACCAGGCGCCGGGGAAGGGCGACAGGCCGCGAATATGGGCGTCCACCTCGGCGGCGGGACGGGTCCAGTCGATGCGGGCCTCGGCGGGCGTGATCTTCTTGGCGTAGGTCGCTTCGCCGACCTGTTCGGTCTCGGTGAAGCCGCCGCGCTCAATGGCGGCGAGCGCCCGCGGCCACAGGGCGGCGCCCAGGTGGGCCATGCGCTCGGTCAGGCTGGCGGCCGTGTCGTCGGCATGGATGTCCATGACCTCGGACAGGATGATGGCGCCCTCGTCCAGGCCCTCGCTCATCCGCATGATCTGGGCGCCGGTCTGACGGTCGCCGGCCATGATGGCGCGTTGGATCGGGGCGGCCCCGCGCCAGCGCGGCAGCAGCGAGCCGTGCAGGTTGAAGCAGCCCAGACGCGGGGCCTCCAGCACCTCAGGCTTGAGGATCTGACCGTAGGCGACGACGCAGGCGGCGTCGAGATCCAGACTGCGGAAGGTGTCGATGGCCTCGGCCGCCTTCATGCTCTCGGGCGTGAAGACCGGCAGGCCCATGGCCTCGGCGAAGGCGTGAACCGGCGACGGCGTCAGCTTCTGGCCCCGGCCCTTGGGGCGCGGCGGCTGCGAATAGACGGCGACGATTTCGTGTCCCGAGGCGATCAGCTCGGCCAGCGACGGCACGGCGAAGTCGGGGGTTCCCATGAAGGCTAGGCGCATGGCCACGCCTTTAGACCGTGGGGCGGATTACATCCAGCGCGTATAGACGCCGCCGCCCTCGTCCCATTCGCCGCCCGCGTCGAGCGCGTCGTCGAAATCGAGCAGGCGGTCCAGCAGCAGGCCCGCCACCACGCCGACGGCGGCGACGGCGACGATGGTGGCCAGGCTGGCGGCGCCGACCTTCTGATTGCGGGTCATGCGGCGACGACCGCGCGGGTCGATGATCGTGGTCTTGCGGGCCATCAGGCGGCGAGCCTTGCGTTCTTCTTGACCTTGGCGACGGCCCGTTCGCGGCGCAGGCGCGACAGGTGGTCGATGAACAGGACGCCGTTCAGGTGATCCAGTTCGTGCTGGAAGCAGACGGCGTAGAGACCTTCGATCTCTTCCTCGATCTGCTCGCCGGCATAGTTCAGGTAGCGGACGCGGATGCGAGCGGGGCGTTCGACGGCGTCGAAATATTCCGGCACCGAGAGGCAGCCTTCCTCGTAGGAGAAGAGCTCGTCCGAGGCCCAGATCACTTCGGGGTTGACGAAGTAACGGGGGTTGCGGCGCGCCAGGGCGTCTTCCTCGGTTTCCGGTTCGTCCGGCTGCCCCTCGACGACCTTGTCGCCCAGGTCCATCACCACGACGCGTTTCAGCTCGCCGATCTGGGCGGCGGCCAGACCGATGCCCGGCGCGGCGTACATGGTCTCCAGCATGTCGTCCATGAGGGCGCGCAGGTCGTCGGTCACGCCGCCCTCGACGGGCGGGGAGACGGCCTTGAGGATCGCCAGGTCGGCGGCGTTATCGATGGTCAGGATGCGACGAATAGCCATGGCCCGCAGGTAGGATGCGGGCGGCCCAACGTCAAGAATTTCCGAGTGCGGCGCTTGGTCTTGCGACGGACGAGAGGGCTCAGCCGGCCGAGGCCGCCGCGATCCCGGCGACCTGCATGATCGTCCAGACCGCCCCGCCGATCGCAAGCAGACCCCCCGCGCCGGCCGCCTTCAGCCGCGCCCGGCACAGGCCTTCGAACCGCTCAGGATCGACCGCGCGCTCGATACGGCGCGCGGCGTGTCCCTTGCTGCGGATCACGCCGGTCTGGCGCGCCTTGAGCAACGGCAGAAGTTCCCGCAACATCAGGAACAGCCCGCCGACAAAGGCGCCGATACCCGCCAAGGTCCACATGTTCAGCCTCCCAGCCTCGCCCGAGGCGCTGGCTGAACATTGTTACGCTTAGGCCTGGCTGTCCAGCACCGGCGGCAGCGGACGCGGCTTGCGGTCCGCGTCGATGGCCACATAGGTGAAGACGCCCTCGGTCACGCGCACCGAGCGGGCCTCGGCCTCGCCGCGAGAGCGTTTCCAGACCTCGACATGGACGCGGATCGAGGTGCGGCCGGTGTGGATCACCTTGGCGTAGGTCGAGACCTCGTCGCCGACCGAAACCGGCTGGTGAAAGACCATGCCGTCCAGGGCCACGGTGGCGCAGCGGCCGTTGGCGCGCTCGAAGGCCGGGGTGGCGCCGGCGAGGTCCATCTGGGCCAGCAGCCAGCCGCCGAAGATGTCGCCCTCGGGGTTGGTGTCGGCGGGCATGGCGATGACGCGGCCGACGGGCTGGCCTTCGGGCAGGAGGACGGGGGTCTGTTCGGCGTCGGTCACGAGCGGGGCCTTGAAAGTCTCGGGGAGGACTTCTCCATGCGCCTCGCGTTGGACCGCATCAAGGCCTCTATCCGCGCGGTCGCAGCCGATCCAGCAGCCCCTGCAGTCCGTGCCGTTCGGCCACCGGCGAGCGCCACAGCTCCCCGGTCCGCGCCCGTGCGCGGGCAGCGTCGAACAAACGCTTCATCGTCGCCGTATCGAAGCTCAGCATCCCGCCCTGATCCGGCGCATCGGGGATGGAGGCGACGCTGATCGGCAGGCCCTGGGCCGCGCAGAAGGTCGTCGCCGTCCCCAGGGCCTGCCGATAGGAAAACCGCAGCATGGCGTCAAAGCTGCGGGTCAGGATGGCGGCCATGTTCGGCGCGGTGGTGCGCGGCTCGGGCTCCAGCACGGTGTTGACCAGGACATAGGCCCGGCCGCCGTGCAGCCGCCGGCCCAGCCGGTTCCAGCGCAGCAGGCCCTCGGGCATTAGGAACAGAGGAGCGGCGACGCCGCCGTCGACGTGCATCTCCTCGAAGCTCTCGCCATCGACCTCGCAGCGAATGCGGCGCGGCGGAAACAGGCCCGGCAGGCTGGCCGAGGCGGCCAGCACCTCGCGGAACAGGTCCACCGCCGGCTCCCCGCCATGCGAGGCGATGGCCCCCATGTCCCAGATGCAGGCGCGCTGGCTGTCCAGGTCTGTGGTCGCCACCAGCAACCGTCGCCCCCGCGCGTGCTCGACCGCCACGGCGTCGATCATGGCATCGTCCACAAAGGGGTGGATCAGGGCGTCCAGGGCCTCGCCCCGGAACAGCCCGCCGGTGAAGGTCGAAGCCAGCCGGCGCAGGCTCAGCAGGTCTGCGGCGTGCCCGCCGACATAGGCGTCGGCCAGGCGCTCGTCCCAGGCCGGTCCCAGGAAGGCGAAGGGCGCGATCAGGGCGCCGGTGCTGACCCCGGTGACCAGGGCGAACGCGGGGCGCGCTCCGGCCTCGGTCAGCCCGACCAGGGCCCCCGCTCCATAAGCCCCGCCCGCTGCGCCGCCGGAAATGGCCAGCATGTCGAACCGCCCGGACGCCCAGCCGGAACGCGGCAACGACAGGCGGTCCGCGGCCGCCTCCAGCGAGGCCTCGGCCTGCTCAACGCTCAGACGGATGTCGGAAAACCCCTGGATCCTCCCGAGGCCGGGAGGCGGCGCGGGCAGGCGGCCTCTGCGCGGACGTCGAACGGGAGGAGGGGCGTCGCTCACGCCCCTTCATCGACCGCTGCGCCGTCGGCGTCAAACAACGGCGACCACGATCACGGCAGGGGCAATTTCACGGACTGGCGAAATGTGACGAAACTGTAGCGAAAAAGGCGCGCCTGAACGACAAATGAGGCGTTCTCTCGTCAAAAATATTGCCGCTCGATCCAAGAGCGACGATGAAGCGGCCTAACCAACCGTTCACTCCTGAACGTTTGGGGGGGAATAGACCAATGAACATGAAGAAATCTCAGCTCATGGGCTCCACGCTGATCGCCGGCCTGACGGCCGCCGCCATGATCAGCGTCGCCCCTGGCGCCGCTGCTGCTCAGGAAGACCAGGCTACCAACCTCGGTGAAGTCGTCGTCACCGGTTCGCGCATCCGCCGCAACCCGACCAACTCGCCGACGCCCCTGATCCAGATCGGTCAGGAAGAACTGCTGCAGTCAGGCGAAGTCAACGTCATCGATTTCCTGGCCGACATCCCGGCCCTGTCCACCTCGCAGGTGCCGGAAGACACCACGGGTTCGAACCTGAACGACGGGGGCCTGTCGCTGCTGAGCCTGCGCGCCCTGGGCGCCGTGCGCACCCTGGTGCTGGTGGACGGTCGTCGCCACGTCGGCTCGAGCCCCGGTTCGCTGTCGGTGGACGTCGACACCATCCCGCGCCTGCTCGTCGCCAACACCGAAGTGATCACCGGCGGCGCCGCCGCCGTGTACGGCGCTGACGCCGTCTCGGGCGTGGTCAACTTCATCATGCGCAAGGACTTCGACGGCCTGGAGATCGATGCCTCGATCGCCGAGATCAACCAGGACCATCAGCTGAGCGAACGCCTCTCGGTCCTGTGGGGCCAGAACCTGATGGACGGCCGCCTGAACTACTATGTGTCGGGTGAATTCCAGCGCAACGACGAAGTCCTGGATGCCGACGTTGATTGGCGCCGCGAGGGCTGGGCCCTGATCGGCAACGACGCCGACCCGTCCAGCGCCCCCTCGGACGGCGTGCCGGACCAGATCCTGATCCGCGACGCCCGCACCTATATCCGCGGCACCAACTTCGGCGGCGTGACCATCCTGTCGACGGGCGTCAAGCCCAGCGCGGCCAACGACCCCGACGTTCCGTTCCAGACCTGCTCGGCCACGACCTTCTCGGCCAACTGCTTCTCGCTGGCCCCGTCGAACCGCCTGGACAACGCCTACCTCTATGATGACAAGGGCGTGTCGCGACCGGTCACCTTCGGTTCGATCCGCCAGGGCACGGGCTTCAGCCGCACCACCAGCAACGGCGGTGAAGGTCAGAATTCCAACACCGAACAAGGCCAGGCCAGCCGCCTGCCGGAATCGACCAACTATCGCTTCCAGACTGGCCTGAACTTCGACATCACCGACAATGTCAGCCTGTTCGCCGAAGCCAAGTACGTGGAGGAAGAAACCTACGACGCCGGTCAACGCGTCTTCCACGATTTCAATATCCGCGCCCTGGCGCCCAACACCGTCGGCGCCATCACGGCCACCTCAGCCTTCGAGATCGGCCTGGACAACGCCTACCTGCCGTCGGACGTGCGTCTGGCGATCCAGAACAACCGCCGCGACATCTTCAACTCGGCCGGCGCCGTCACCAGCACGGTGGCCGACGCCCGCGCCCAGCACAAGCTGTACGGCCCGGCGCGCAACCAGCTGAACAACCGCGACCTGCAACGCTACGTCGTCGGCCTGCGCGGCGACCTGGGCGACGTGGCCTTCGTCAAGGACGTCAACTGGGAAGCCGGCTACACCTACGGCGAGATGAACAACTCGAACCGCGAACTGGGCGTGGACGTGGTCCGTTACCAGGCTGCGGCCGACGCCGTCATTGACGTCGCGGGCAAGGTCAACGGCAAGCCGGGCGAAGTCGTCTGCCGCATCCAGCTGATGAAGGCCAACGGCGTCCCCGTGCCGGACGCCGTGATCGGCGGAACCACCTACTCGCGTCAGGGCGCCGTCATCGACGACTGCTCGCCGGTCCGCGTCTTCGGTCCGAACGGCTTCACCCAGGAAGGCCTGGACTACCTGCAGGCCGCCGTCACGGTGACCGACCAGAACAAACAGCACGACTTCATGGCCTATACCTCGGGCAAGCTGTGGGACTTCTGGGGCGCCGGCCCGATCGGCGCGTCGATCGGCTATGAGTACCGCAAGGAAATCACCAGCGGCACGGGCCGCGACCGCGACACCGCCGGCCGCTTCCTGTTCCTGAACGCCGGCCCGGACTTCGAAGAAGCCAGCTACGACACCAACGACGTCTTCGCTGAGGTCAGCATCCCGCTGTTCCGCGACAGCTTCCTGGGCCAGTCGGCCGAGATCAGCGGCGCCTACCGCTTCTCGGACTACTCGCATGTCGGCCAGCAAGAGACCTACAGCGCCCAGTTCCAGTGGCGCCCGGTCGACCAGTTCATGTTCCGCGCCACGACCGCCACGGCGATCCGCGTGCCGAACCTGGGCGAAACCAGCGAGCCCTATGGCCAGACCTTCGCCAACGGTTTCAGCGACCCCTGCTCGGCTACGGTCATCAACAACCTGGCCGACCGTTCGATCGCCAACAACCGCATCGCCAACTGCGGCGCTCTGGCCAAGGCTGCGGGCCTGAACCTGAACTTCGCCGATGCCTCGGCCTCCAACGCCTACCTGCCCAACTACGGCAGCGGCTCGGTGTCGGGCCTGGCCGGCGGCAACCCCTTCCTGAAGCCGGAAACCTCGGAAAGCTTCACCGTCGGCGGCGTCTGGACGCCGGACTACCTGCTGCCCAACTTCTCGCTGGTCATGGATTACTATGACATCGAGATCAACGACGCGATCGCCTCCGTGACCGCCCAAAGCGCCGCCAACCAGTGCGTCAACGGCGACTCAGTCAACGTCGGCGCCTGCGCCACCCAAACCCGCGATCCGTCGAGCTTCCAGGTTACGAGCTTCATCCAGGGCTCGCTGAACTATGCGGCGCTGACGGCCAAGGGCGTGGACTTCACGGCCAGCTATCGCACCGACCTGCCCGAGTTCTTCGGCCGCAACTGGGGCTCGTTCAGCCACTCGATCCGCGGCAACTGGCTGATCGAGCAGCACGACTTCGTCAACATCGCCGATCCGTCGGACTCCAGCGACTTTGAAGACACCGTCGGCATGCCGCGCGTGCGCTTCCTGTCGACCGTCACCTGGGCGCCGATCGACACCCTGGCCTTCACCTGGGACTGGGATTGGCAGGCCAGCCAGGAAATCCTCGACGTGGATAACCTGGTCGCCAACCCCGACCTGTATGAAACCGCCAAGTACCTGGAAACGGGCGACTTCTCGCAGCACGACTTCTCGGTGCGCTGGGCCGCTCGCGACAACCTGACGGTCCGCGCCGGCGTCGTGAACGCCTTCGACGCAGAGCCGGCGCGTTGGCTGGGCAACACGACGGCCGACAACTTCGACCTGTTCGGTCGTCGGTTCTTCCTGAGCCTCAACTACCGCCCGTTCTAAGCCTTACGGCTCAAGCGGAGAGGGCGGCGGACTTCGGTCCGCCGCCCTTTTTCTTGTTCATCCGCATGCAAGCCGATCAAAGGGGCATGGCGCGATGGCTCGCGACCCGGTCAGCCTGGTGCCGAGGCGGGTGTGCATAAAGACCAAGGCATGTGGACCTCGCCTATCGCGGCTCTGTAGCCGGGCCGGTTTGGACAAGGACCCGCTGTGGGATGAAGGCGGCGAGAGTCGCAGCCGCGGAGGCTGTCGGGAAACGCGCGGCGAGGTGCTCGTCTCGGGCCATCATGACCAATCCGGCAAGGGCTACATGGCCTGACGGAGGTGCATGCCTTGTTCAAGAGAAGGCTGCCAGACATCGGCGCCGAGACGGCAGCGCGAACATAGGTCCGCAGCGTTTTGAACGATGGTGGGAGAAGTGGCGCACCCGAAGAGATTCGAACTCCTGACCCCCAGATTCGTAGTCTGGTGCTCTATCCAGCTGAGCTACGGGTGCGCACTGCCTCGCGGGCAGGGCGGCTATCTAGCGGGTGGGCCGGGGGCTGGCAAGCGGCTTTTCTGAAAATGCCGATAGAAAATGCAGGCTTGGACTCTGGGGCCCGGCGCACTAGGCATGAACCTCTCCCTGAACCCTGCAGGAGCCCCTTGGTGCGCGCCCATTCCATCCCTTCGTCGACGTCCCGGCGCAAGAATTCGCTCATTCTGGCCGGAGCGGCTCTCGGCGCATTTATGCTGGCGGGCTGCGTCACGACGCCGGTCGCGCAAGGACACGAATCGGCGTCGGTCGCGGAGGCGGCGCAAGCGCCCGCGCGTGGGCCCTTCGTCTCGGCCGCCAATCCTCTGGCGGTCGACGCGGGGATGAAGGTTCTGGCGCGCGGCGGGTCGGCGGTGGATGCGGCGGTCGCCGTTCAGGCGGTTCTGGGCCTGGTCGAGCCGCAGTCGTCGGGTCTGGGCGGCGGCGCATTTATGATGTTCTACGACGCCGACACCGAGGCCATCACTGTCTATGACGGGCGCGAAACGGCCCCGGCCTCGGCCACGCCCGAGCTCTTCTATGAAAATGGAAAGCCGCTGCCCTTCGTCGATGCAGTGCTGAGCGGGCGTTCGACCGGCGCGCCGGGCGCCGTGCCGATGCTGGCCCTGGCGCAGAAGCAGCACGGGGCGCTGCCCTGGTCCGAGCTGTTCGGCGACGCCGAAAAGCTGGCGCAGGACGGCTTTGTCGTCAGCCCCCGACTGGCGGGCATGATCAACAGCAATGCGCCCCAGGCGAAGACGCCCTGGGCGAGCGCCTATTTCACCAAGCCGGACGGCGCGCGCTATGTCGCTGGCGATGTGCTGAAGAACCCGGCCTATGCCGAGACGGTGCGGACTCTGGCGCGCGAAGGCGCGGCGGGCTTGCAGACCGGGCCTCTGGCCGAGGCCATCGCCGCCGCCGTGGCCGAAGGGCCGCGTCCGGGCGGACTGACGACCGCCGACATCGCCGCCTATCGCCCCGTCGTGCGTGAGGCCGTTTGCGGTTCCTACAAGGTCTATGTCGTGTGCGTGCCGCCGCCGCCGTCCAGCGGCGCCTCCATTTTGCAGCTGCTGGCCATGGGCGAAACGACGCCGGACCTCGACAAGGGGGCAAAGAGCCCCGAGGCCTGGGCCGCCTTCGGTCAGCTGCAGCGGCTGATGTACGCTGATCGCGACCGCTACTTCGGCGATCCGGCCTTTGTGTCGGTGCCGGTCGCCGGTTTGCTGGATCCGGCCTATGCCGCCGAACGCGCGGCCCTGGCCCCAGCCCTGCGCGGAGCCGCGCCGTTCGGGACCCCGGCGGGCGCCCCGCGCCTGGGCGCCGACGCCACGCAGGAGCCGGCCGGCACTTCGCATTTCGTCGTGGTGGACGCGAGGGGCAACGCCGTCAGCATGACCACGACGGTCGAGAGCCTGTTCGGCTCGGGTCGGATGGCGGGGGGCTTCTTCCTCAATAATCAGCTGACCGATTTCTCCCTGGTCCCGACGGCGGCTGACGGAACGCCGGCGGCCAATGCCGTGGCGGCAGGCAAGCGCCCGCGCTCGTCCATGTCGCCGGTCATCGTGCTGGATCGCGAGGGGCGACTGGTCGGGGCTTTGGGCTCGCCCGGCGGCTCGTCCATCCTGGCCTATAACGCCAAGGCCCTGATCGGCGCCCTGGGGTGGGGCCTGCCGCTGCAGGAGGCCTTCGATCTGCCGAACCTGGTAGCCAAGGGCGACGGCTTCGGCGCGGACACCGAGGGCTTCCCCACCGCCGTGCGCGACGGCATGGCGGCGCGCGGGGTGGTACTGCGGCCCAACACCACCGAGACCTCGGGCCTTCATGGCGGGCTGTGGCGCGATGGTCGATGGGACGGAGCGGCGGATACGCGCCGCGAGGGCGTCGCCCGGACCCAGTAGGGGCTATTCGCGGGGGCGGATCGTCAGTTGGAAGGCCACCAGGCCTTCCGACACGTCGGTCTTGATGCCGTTGTAGGCGCGGATGCCGTTGGCTTCGATCTCGCGGTAGACGATGCCGAACGAGCTCTGCACCGCCCCTCGGCGATAGGCCACGCCCACCGAGGCGTCGCCCAGGAAGGCGCCTTCGTCGTGGCTCATGCCCGAGCGCGCGAAGTCGCCGTCGCGGGTGCGGGCGAAGTTGTAGCCGACCGCCCGCTTGGACCCGGCCGCATAGACGTACCAGCGCGCGCGTTCGCCGAAGGCTTCGTCGCCGTCGGGGGCCAGGCGGTCCAGTCCCTCGCCGATCTTCAGGGTGGCGCCGGCCTCGGCGCTCGTGCCGTCGCTGCCGAAGCCCACCCCCGCGTGGGGCGTCAGCGAGACTTCCAGGCCCGAGGCCGTGCGGCCCTGGGCCGCGACCCAGCCGCGCGTATAGGTGACGTCGTAGCCTTCCCCGTCAAAGGCGCGGGCGTCCAGGGCTCGGGGGGGCACCGGGGCGCCGTCTGCGCGGCGAGGTTCGCCTCGCGTCGTGACCTGCAGCCGGTCGGTGAAGCCATCGCCGTTGAACCAGGCCTCGCTGCGGGCGGTGGTGAAGACGTCCCGTCCCGCAGGCGAGCCGGACAGGGCCAGGGGCGCGCCGAAGGGCGTGTCCACGGCGGTGACGGCGATCTCGTCGCCCAGCCGGGCGGCGGCGTCCTCGAACTGGACGGCGTCGCTGTTGCGTACGGCCACAGCTCCGGTGAACGCGCCGTTCGCTTGCGCGCTCGCCGTCATGGGCAGGCCCACAATGATCAAAACCCCAGCGAGGCAAGCCTCCGCACGCACCAACGGTCCCTCCCAAAGCCGTTAACAGTCTCACTCTGCACTAACGCGGGGGAACTGCAACGGACTCTTTCAAGCCACAATCCTGTTCCGTTCAAACGAAACCGCCCGGAAGACGGTTCCTCCGGGCGGTGAGATCAGCAGTTCGAGATGCGACGGGCGGCTATTGGCAGGCCAGGCACTCGTCATAGTCGGTGCGAGCCGCCGAGAAGAGGTCCGGCTGGTTCGGGTCGATCTCTTCTTCCTTCTTGTCCTCGGCGCCGGCGAAGGCGGCGCGCTGCACCGACTTGGAGCGCAGATAGTACAGCGACTTCACGCCGCGCTCCCAGGCGGACCAATGCAGCATGTGCAGGTCCCACTTGTTCACGTCGCCGGGGATGAAGAGGTTCAGCGACTGGGCCTGGCAGATTTCCGGAGCGCGGTCGGCGGCCAGTTCGACCACCCAGCGCTGGTCCAGCTCGAAGGCGGTCTTGAAGACGCCCTTTTCATCGTCCGACAGGGCGTCGAGGTGCTGAACCGAACCTTCGTGTTCGAGGATCGAGTTCCACACCGCCTCGGTGTCGATGCCCTTCTCGCCCAGAAGCTTCTTCAGATAGGGGTTCTTGACCGCGAAAGAGCCCGACAGGGTCTTGTGCGTATAGATGTTGGCGGGGATCGGCTCGATGCCCGCCGAGGTGCCGCCGCAGATGATCGAGATCGAGGCCGTCGGGGCGATGGCCAGCTTGTGCGAGAAACGCTCCATGACCCCGCGCTCGGCGGCGTCGAGGCAAGCGCCCTTTTCCTCGGCCAGCAGGCGGCTGGCCTTGTCGGCCTCGCGGCGCAGATGCTTGAACAGGCGCATGTTCCACGACTTGGCCATGGCCGACTCGAAAGCCACGCCCTGCGATTGCAGGAAGGAGTGGAAGCCCATCAGGCCCAGACCCACCGACCGCTCACGCTTGGCCGAGTAGACGGCCGCCGCCATGGCGGGCGGGGCGCGGTGGATGAAGTCCTCCAGGACATTGTCCAGGAAGCGCATGATGTCTTCGATGAACTTAGGCTCTTCGCGCCATTCCAGGAAGGTTTCGGCGTTCACCGACGACAGGCAGCAGACGGCGGTGCGCTCGGCGCCCAGGTGGTCGCGACCGGTGTGCAGCATGATTTCGGCGCACAGGTTCGACTGCTTGACCTTCAGGCCCAGCTCGCGCTGGTGCGGGGCCATCTGGCGGTTCACCGTGTCCGAGAAGATCAGATAGGGCTCGCCCGTCTGCATGCGGATGTCGAGCAGCTTGGTCCACAGCGAACGGGCGTCGACGGTCTTCATGACCTCGCCGTTCTTCGGCGACTTCAGGTCGAAGGTGGAGCCGGTCTTCACCGCCTCCATGAACTCGTCGGTGATGTTGATCCCGTGGTGCAGGTTCAGGGACTTGCGGTTGAAGTCGCCCGAGGGTTTGCGGATCTCGAGGAACTCCTCGATCTCGGGGTGGTGGATGTCCAGATAGACGGCGGCCGATCCGCGGCGCAGCGAACCCTGCGAGATCGCCAGGGTCATGGAGTCCATCACGCGGATGAAGGGGATGATGCCGCTGGTCTTGCCGGCGCCCTTGACCTTCTCGCCGATGGAGCGAACGCCCCCCCAGTAGGTGCCGATGCCGCCGCCGTTCGAGGCCAGGGCCACGTTTTCGTTCCAGACGTTCTGGATGCCGTCCAGGCTGTCGCCCACGGCGTTCAGGAAGCAGCTGATCGGCAGGCCGCGGTCGGCGCCGCCGTTCGACAGGACCGGCGTGGCAGGCATGAACCACAGCTTGGACATGTAGTCGTAGATGCGCTGGGCGTGCTCGGCGTCGTCGGCGTAGGCCGTCGAGACGCGGGCGAACATGTCCTGATAGCTCTCGCCCGCCAGCAGGTAGCGATCTTCGAGAGTCTTCTTGCCGAAGTCGGTCAGAACGGCGTCGCGCGAACGGTCCAGTTTCAGGCCCGAGACCACCTTCAGCTGCGGCTTGCCCTCGAGCGGCGGCGCAGAAACCGTCGTGAATTCCGTCGTCTGCAGAGCTTCGCCGCCAGCCATGTTGATCCTTGCCCCGATCAAAATCGTATGAAGACCGTGCCGGTTTGAAACACTAGATATGGTGTCTCTATTCCCGTGCTCGGCTAGATGTATGGGCGCATATCGCTAATGCCAGGTAAAGACTTGATCTTGGTCGGGCGATGTGGGGTCCACAGATTCACCGGGCGCGCCCTGTGGAAAAGTCGGAAAAGACAACCGTCAAGCCGCTCGGCTCGCGCGATCACAAACGCGTGATGTCAGGTTCGCGGGAACGGGCGTACAGCTTGACCGTTAGCGGTCTCATGGCCCCCCATCCGACCGCCTTCCTGACCCGCGCGCTGCGCGTGGCCCGCACCGAAATCGCCGCCGTCGCCGCCCTGTTGGTGCTCGCCCTGGGCACGCTCACCTTCATCGAAGTGGCCGACGACATGCGCGAGGCCGACGGTCAGGTCTTCGACCAGGCGGTGCTGCAGGCGGTGCGCCCCTTCGCCGACGATCCGGGCCGCCCCTGGGGCCCGTGGTGGCTGCACGAGGCGGCGGCGGACCTGACCTCTCTGGGCGGGATTTCGGTTCTGACCCTGTTCGCCTTGGTCGCCCTGGGCTTCCTGCTGATTCAGGGCAAGCGGCTGTCGGCCCTGCTGCTGGTCTTCGGCCTGGCGGGCGGGGTGGCGCTGAGCGAAGGTCTCAAGGCCCTGTTCGAGCGCGAACGTCCGCCGCTGGAGTTTCAGGCGGTTGAAACCCTGAACGCCAGCTTCCCCTCGGGTCACGCCCTGCTGTCGACCGTCTTCTATCTGACGCTCGGGGTCATGCTGACCCGCGCCTTCCCCCGAAAGCGGCTCAAGGCCTATGTCCTGGGATGCGCGGTGCTGATCGCCCTGCTGATCGGTCTGACACGGATCTATCTGGGCGCGCACTGGGCCTCGGACGTCTTCGCCGGATGGAGCGTGGGCGCGGCCTGGGCCATGACGCTGTGGCTCGCCGCCTATGCGGTCGAACGCCGCCAGCGGCTGCACCATGCTCCGTTGCAGGACGCGCCTTCGACCAATGTCTAGCGGTCGGGACGCGCCGGGCGCCGGATAACGGATCGAAGAGAGCCGAACGGCCGTTCGAGGAAGCGCCATGACCGATCACGCTACGCACTACGCCCAGCGCCTGACCACGCCTGCCGCCGCCGCCGCCCTGATTCCTTCCGGGGCCAAGGTGGCCATGGCGCTTGGCGTCGGCCAGCCGCCGGCCCTGTTGAAGGCCCTGGCCGACCGGGCCGAGGCGAGAGAGGTCGGCGACGTCAACATCTACTACCTGCTGTCCACCGCCATCGCGGGCGAGACGGTGCTGCGCTACGAACTGACCGACCGCCTGCGCCCCCACAGCCTGTTCCACGGCGCCATCGAGCGGAAGCTGGAGGCGCGCGGGGTGGAGGAAGGGCGGCAAGCCGTCTGGTTCGTGCCGACCGGATTTCAGCAGACGCCCCGGGTGCTGACGCGCGAGATCGGGATCGATACCCTGCTGGCCACGGTCTCGCCCATGGACGCCGAGGGTTATTTCAGCTTCGGCACCAACACCGACTACGCCCTGGCGGCGTCGAAGACGGCAGCGCGGGTGATCCTGGAGGTCAATCCCCACATGCCGAGGGTCTTCGGCGACTGCCGGGTCCATGTCTCCCAGGTGACTGCCCTGGTGGAGCACGCCGCGCCCCTGCTGGAGGCCGGCAAGGCCCCGCAGCAGCCGCAGGACCTGGTCATCGGCGGCCTCATCGCCGGCCTGATCGAGAACGGCTCGACGCTGCAGATGGGCATCGGCGCCTTGCCGGACGCGGTCTGCGCCGCCCTGCATGACCATGTCGACCTGGGCATCCACACCGAGCTGCTGACGCCGGGCCTGGTCGAACTGATGCGCGCCGGGGTCGTGACCAATGCGCGGAAGACCCTGCATCCGGGCAAGACGGTCTTCACCTTCGCCATGGGCGACCGTTCGACCTATGAATTCCTGAACGAGAACCCGGCGCTGGAGGCCCGCCCGGTCGACTATGTGAACGACCCCGCCGTCATCGCTCGCAACGACAGGATGGTCTCGGTCAACGCCACTCTGCAGATCGACCTCTTCGGGGCCTGCTGCTCGGAATATCTGAACGGTCGGCAATACACGGCGGCGGGCGGTCAGCTGGACTTCGTGCGCGGCGCCTCGGCGTCCCAGGGCGGCCAATCCATCATCGCCTGTCACTCAACGGCGGCCAGGGGGACGGCTTCGCGCATCGTCGCCCGACTGGACGGTCCGGTGACCACGCCGCGCAACGACACCCAGATCGTCGTCACCGAGCATGGTTGGGTCAATCTGCGTGGCCTGACCGTCGATCAGCGCGCGCGGGCCCTGATCGGTCTGGCCGCTCCGCAGTTCCGCGAGGGGCTGGAGGCCGAGGCTCAGGCGATGGGGTTGATCTGAATCTAGGGAAACCGACGTAATCTCACGGGCAGGATTTGTTTACACTTGCACCGCAGGGTTGAGGTGAACCACGAGGGGAGGCGGGGGGAATGAGCGGACGCTGGCGAGCCTTTCGTCATGAGGCGGGCCAAGAGGCCGGACCCCATTCCGCTGTCTATGTCCTTCTGTTCGCGCTTTGTCTGCTGTTGGGCCACTGGAGCGCGACCACCTTCCAGGCGGTGATCGCCTGGCCCGCCAACGGGGTGATGCTGGCGGCCTTTCTGCAGCTGCCGCGACGACGCGCGGCGCTGGTCCTGGCCCTCTGTTTCGGACTGAACCTGATCAGCGCGGCGGTGCGCGGCGACGTTGCGCCCTTCGTCTGGATGAATCCGCTGCTGAACCTGGTTCAAGTCCTGACAGCGGGCGTTCTGGCGCGACGCCTGTGCGGCGCGGCGCTGGATATGCGGCGGCCCCGGCGGGTCGTGCTGTTCGTACTGGGCGCTGCGGCGCCGGCCGTGGCCCTGACCTCCACCATCGGCGTCGTCGTGGCCTTGACCGTACGGGACTATTCCCTGGTCCGGGCCGTCTTCGCCTGGCGCCATCTGTTCGCCATGGAATTGCTGGGACTCGTCATCGTCACGCCCAGTCTATTGCTGCTGGCCCGGGCGCATCGATTCCGTCAGGCGTCGCAGTCGCCGGTGGAGATCGCCGCCGTGCTTGGGCTGGTGACCGTCACGGCGCTCTGGATTTTCACCCAGTCCGCGCCCTTCCTCTTCCTGATGTTTCCGCCTCTGATGCTGGCGGCCTTCCGTCTGTCGCCGCCATGGATGGCCGTCGCCCTGATCCTGACGACGGCGATCAGCGGTTTGCTGACCCTGACCGGTCATGGGCCGATCAGTGCTTCGTCCGTACCCTATGTGAACGAACTGGCCGGTCTCTCGCAGAGGATGCGGCAGATGCCGCTTTATTACGGCTTCCTGCTGGTAGCGGCGATGACGGCCCTGCCGATCAGCGCCATGATCGCTGAGCGCCGCTCCTTCATCGCTCGTTTGGCGCGTCGCACGGCGATCGCCCTGGAGCAGCGGCGGCGCGCCGAGGCGGCCGATGCGGTCAAGTCCCGCTTCCTCGCCCTGATGAGCCACGAGATGCGCACCCCGCTGAACGGGGTCAGCGGCTACGCCGACCTGCTGTCTCGTCGGGGCGACCTTTCGCCTGAGGCGAAGATCCAGGTCGCAGCCATACGGTCCTCCGGCGAGTCCATGCTGACCCTCATAGACGATGTTCTGGATCTGTCGCGCGGCGACGAGCCCCTGTGTCAGGAGCCGTTCGATCTGGTCGCGCTCATTCATGACGCGGTGGCGCTGGAGGCCGATGCGGCGCGCGCCAAGGGGGTGGGTTTTCACGTCGAGCTGGACTTGCAGCCGGGCGGCCGCGTGGTCGGCGACGGACGGCGTCTGCGCGGGGCCTTGCGACACCTGGCGTCCAACGCCGTGAAGTTCACCGACCAGGGCGAGGTGCGGGTTCGCGCGACCCACGTCGGCGACACGCTGAAGGTCGAAGTGTCGGATACGGGCTGCGGCGTGGCCGAGGCCTTTATTCCGCGTCTTTTCGAACCCTTCGCCCAGAGCGACGATTCCCTGCGTCGGCGTCACGGCGGAGCAGGGGTGGGGCTGCCCGCGGCGAAGCGTCATGCGCGCCGCCTGGGCGGCGACGTGGTGCTGGGTTCGACCTCGTCTGCCGGCTCGGTCTTCATTCTGACGGCGCGCCTGGAGGCGCTGGAGCCGACGGTCGCCGACGTGCCTGCCGACCCGTCAGTCCTGCGCGCCCTGATCGTCGACGACCATGCCGTCAATCGGCAGATGTTGCGGCTGATGATTGAGGCGGCGGGGTGTGCGGCGGTTGAGGCGACCGACGGCCTTGAGGCGCTGGAAAAGGTGCAGGCCGAGACGTTTGATCTGGTTTTGATGGATGTGCGCATGCCGCGGCTGGACGGGCTGGAGGCCACGCGGCGCATCCGGGCCCTGACGTCAACGGCGAGCGAAACGCCCATCCTGGCGGTGACGGCCGACGCCATGCCCGAGGACGCCGCGCGTTGCCTGGCGGCGGGGATGGACGCTCACCTGGCCAAGCCGGTCACCTATGAGCGGCTCTACGCCGCCATCGATCAGACCTTCCGCGCCGCCGCTGATCGCGAGCAGGTCCACGCCGCCTAGGCGTCGTCGGTGAACGGAAAACGCTTGCTCCAGAAGGGCTGCAGTTCCGGCAAGGCGTCGACCCGGCGCATCACCTCGGCCATGCGCGGGGCCTCGGCGTAAAAACGGGTTCGACGCGGCGTCCAGCGGCTGGCGACGGCGACGTAGAGGTCGAGCACGCTGAGGTCTTCGCCCAGGAGGAAGCGCCCCGGCGTGATCTGGCTGTCCATGAGACCCCAGCACTTGGCTATCCGCTCGGCTGTACGCAGCCGCACCTCCTCCTGCGCCGCTGCGTTGTCGCCGACCAGCCGTGACGGCACGTCCCGCACCCAGAACATCGAATAGACGGCGGCGGAGATGAAGGTCATCCAGCGCAGGAACTGCGCCCGTCGCGGATCGTCCAGCCCCGGCCCAAGCCGCGCCTCGGGATGGCTGTCGGCCAGCCAGATCAGGATGGCCGCGCTTTCGGTGATCGTCTCGCCTTCGGGCGTGATCATGGCCGGGATCTGGCGCATGGGATTTACGACGGCGACCTTGTCGCGCTCCGCTTCGCCCTCCCAGGTCACGGCCTCGATCACGCGACAGTCCAGCCCCATCAGGGTCATGGCGGCCTCGACCGGGACCGATCCCGAACCGGCGGCGCCGTATAGCGTATACGTCATCCCCAGGCTTCTCCCCATCTGATTGTCCGCAGACCACCATATCTAGCGGTCAGGTGAAAATGTGATCGCAAGATAGGCGTATTCCGACTTGGCGCCGCGCGCATCGGGACGCATGGTGAAACCCGCTTCTCCCGGATTCGCTTCAGGTCATTTTGATGAACGCCCACTCCTCGATCATCCGTCCCGGAACGGCCGGACTGCTGACGCCCTCGGCCGCCTACAAGCCCTTCCGCTATCCGTGGGCCTTCGACATGTGGAAGAAGCAGCAGCAGGTCCACTGGATGCCCGAGGAGGTGCCGCTGGGCGAGGACGTCAAGGACTGGGCCACCAGCCTGACCGACAGCGAGCGCAACCTGCTGACGCAGATCTTCCGCTTCTTCACCCAGGCCGACATCGAGGTCCAGGACAACTACATGGAGCGCTACGGCCGGGTGTTCAAACCGACCGAAGTGAAGATGATGCTGGCCTCGTTCGCCAATATGGAGACGATCCATATCGCGGCTTACGCCTTGCTGCTCGAAACCATCGGCATGCCCGAGAGCGAGTTCGGCGCCTTCATGGAATACGAGGCCATGCGCGACAAGCATGACTTCATGGGCCAGTTCGGGGTCGAGACCGACGCCGACATCTGCCGCACCCTGGCCATGTTCGGCGGCTTCTCCGAGGGTCTGCAGCTGTTCGCCAGCTTCGCCATGCTGATGAACTTCCCGCGCCAGTCGAAGATGAAGGGCATGGGCCAGATCGTCAGCTGGTCGGTGCGCGACGAGAGCCTGCACTGCGAAGGCATCATCAAGCTCTACCACGCCTTCAACAAGGAGACGGGCGCCGTCACCAAGGCGGTCGCCGACGACATCGTCGACTGCTGCAGGACGGTGGTCGAGATGGAAGACAAGTTCATCGACCTAGCCTTCGAAATGGGCCCGGTGAACGGCATGACGCCGGACGACATCAAGCAGTACATTCGCTTCATCGCCGATTGGCGTCTGCGGCAACTGCAACTGCCGGAGGTTTACGGCGTGACGGAAAACCCGCTGCCCTGGCTGCAGTCGCTGCTGTCGGGCGTCGAGCACGCCAACTTCTTCGAGGCCCGCGCCACCGAATACTCCAAGGCGGCGACCCAAGGCTCGTGGCACGGCGCCGACGGCGTCTGGGACAGCTTCGACGCCATGATGAAGCGCCGCGAGACCGCCGAGGACTGATCCGGCCTCAGGAAGGCCGTAGGAAGGGCGTCCCGACACAGGTCGGCGGCGCCCTTTTCGCATTCAGGGGTCAGTTGGGCGACTGCCGACCGGCGTTGCAGCGCGCCCGATCGCCGCGCTCGCAGGCGGCGACTGTTGCGCGCCAGTCGGCCATCTGCCGCTCATAGTCGGCCTGGGCCTCAGCGGCGGCGCGCAGGTCGGCTTCATGGCGGTCGCGCGCAGCGCGGGCGGCGGCGTCGGCCTGCTCCAGTTCGGCCTGATACTGGGCCTGAGCCTTGGCATGGGCGGCGGCGTTGGCGCGGTCCTCGTTTTCCGCCAGATCATTCTGGGCGACGATTTCGTCGTTCAAGGCCTGGGTGCGGCGCAGTTCCTCGGGATTCTGGGCCGCGTCCGGCGCGCGATGATAGCGCTCGCCCTGACGACGCAGCAGATCGCCGACGGGGTCGTTCGGCGCGGCTGAGGCGGAAACCGCCGGCTTGGCGGGCTGCCTGGCGGGCGTTTGGGCCAGGGCGGCGGGCGCGACCAGGGCGACGGCCAGGGCCGCGATGGCGGGGCGAAGCAGGCGGTGACTCATGGCGGCGTCCTCGAGGCGTGATGAAGGCGTTACCTTCGGGTGTTGATTACACCAAGGCTTCCAGACGGCCTATGGTTGCAACTCCTACGCGTCCGACCGCGCTCGGCTCCGCATGCGTCGGCGGGCGGAGCGCGCGTCTGGGCGAGCAGGGCGGCCAGTAGCATAACCTTCATTGGGCAAGGCTCAGGCGGGCAGGCGCAGCTCGAAGGTCGTGCCGTCAGGCCCGGTGTCCAGCAGGCGCAGTTCGCCGCCATGGTTGGCCGCCAGCTCGCGCGAGATGGTAAGGCCCAGGCCGGTGCCCTCAGAGGCGCGACCGCTGACAAAGGGCTCGAACAGTCGTCCGGCCAGACGCTCGGGAATGCCCGGTCCGTCGTCGGTGATGCGGATGGCGACGACGCCGTCGCGGGTCTCGGCGCGGACGGTGATGCGGCCCTTCCGGTCGCGGGCGGGATCGCTTTCGATGGCCTGACGGGCGTTGCGCATCAGGTTGACCAGAATGCGGTGCAACTGGTCGCTGTCGGCCCTGACGGTCAGGCGGGCGGGCAGATCGCGGATCAGGCGCACCCTGTCTTCTTCCAGTCCTGCGTCCTCGGCGGCGACGGCGACCACGCGGGCCAGCAGCATCTTCTGCAGTTGCGGCGCGGCTTCTTCGGACTTGCCGTATTCCAGCACGTTGCGGGCCAGGGCGGCGGCGCGGCCGAGCGCCCGCTCCAGCCGGGGCAGGGCCTTGGCCACCAGCGGGTCGGACGAGCTGGACAGGCGCTCGGACGCCATCTGGGCCGAGGTCAGCATGTTGCGCAGATCGTGGTTGATCTTGGCCACCGCCTCGCCCAGGGCCACCAGGCGGGCGCGCGAACGCAGGGACTGGCGCACCTCCTCCTGCATCCGCGCCAGTTCGCGCTCGACCCGGCCGATCTCGTCCTTGCGGTCCGAGGGCGTCTCGGCGGGGCTTTCAGGATCGGCGGCGAAACGCTCGATAGAGCGCGTCACGCGGCGCAGCGGGGCCAGCACCAGGAAGGAGAGGGCGGCGTAGAGCAGGCCGCCGGCGACCACGGCGATCAGCAGCGACATGGTCAGGCTGTTCAGCAGGAAGGTTTTGAGCTCGACCTTCAGCGGCTGGGCCGGGGCCAGGATTTCGATGAAGTCGCCCGAGCGATAACGCGGCTTGGCCTGGACACGCAGCGAGCGGTCGGGGTGGCCGAACAGGGTCTTCCACGGGTCCAGAAGCCGGGCGCCGACATTGCGCTGGCGCAGGTCGATCAGGTCGGGCGCGCGCGGCAGGTTCGGGGCCTGCAGCAGCAGGCGACGCACGCCCTGTTCGCCGACGACTACGGACTGGACGCCGCCGATGCTCAGCAGCTGTTCGGCGGTGGAATCCTCGACGGCGGAATAGGGCAGAGCCTCGACCCCGACCGAGGCCAGTTCGGCGGCCTGCAGCCGGTCCATCAGCCAGCGCTCCTGGAAGGAGGCGGCGCTGGGCACGATGATCAGGGCGGCGACCGCCAGGGTGAAGGCCACGGTCAGCAGCAGCAGGCGGCTGGACAGGCCGTCCGGCGCGCGCGGCGTCAGGCGCTCGCGCCAGACTTCAGGCAGGCGTCCCGGTAGTCGCGCCGTCCGCAGGCGCGCCATCAGCCCCGTCTCGTCGCGGGGGCGCGTAGGCAGTCGAGTCTCGATCGCGTTCCGTTCCGTCATGCGGCGTCCATGCCGTGCCGAGCCCGCCATTTCTGCACCAATTTGAGCGCCAGGGGCAGCAGCATCGACAGGAAGGCGACGCCCAGCAGCGGCCACATGAACTCGGCGAACAGGCTCTGCAGGTTCGGGTTGGGATCATCGACCAGAATGTCGTTCAGCCCGGCCCCGATCCAGCAATAGATGATGTGGGCGGGCAGCAGGCCGATGAAGGTGGCGATCATATAGGGCCGCAGGGGGGCCGCCATGACGCCCGCCGCCACATTGATGAGGTGGAAGGGCACCGAGACCACCAGCCGCGCCACCAGGACGTACCAGAAGGTGTTGCGGTCCACGCCCTCGCAGACTTTTCTCAGCAGGCCGGTGTCCTGGGCCGCGCGACGACGCAGGGATTCGCCCAGGGCCGTGCGGCCCACATAATAAACGGCCAGGGCGCCGATGGTGGCGGCGAAGGCCGTGGCCAGGCCGCCGACCCAGGGGCCGAACAGATAGCCGGCCGTCACGGTGATGAAGACCACGCCCGGCACCACGCTGGCCGTGAGCAGGGCGAAGACCAGCATCAGGGCGAGCAGGGTAAGGATATAATGCTCGTCGGCCAGGGCCTGAAACGCCGCGCCGTGCTCGCGCAGGGTGTCCAGCGACAGGTAGCGGTTCCAGCCCATGCCGAAGATCAGGGCGATCGCCGCCAGCAGGACGGCGAGGGGCAGAAATCGTTTGACCCGGTTCATTCCTGCTCCGTAACCGACGCTGTCCAGCTTCCCTAGCAGTTTCAGGCCGTTTGCAACGCGTCGGATCGCTTGTCGGCGTTGACTCGTCCGTCGTCGCCGCTTATACGCCCGCCTCCTGCAGCGGATGACTGTTGTCCGTTGTGCAACCTTGTAGCCCTGGAGCCGAACGTGAAGCGGACCTATCAGCCGTCGCGACTCGTGCGCAAGCGCCGTCACGGCTTCCGTTCGCGGATGGCCACCAAGAACGGTCAAAAGATTGTTGCGCGTCGCCGCGCCAAAGGCCGTAAGCGCCTGACGGCCTAACGTCACGCGCCCATTACCCTTTGGGCGGGCGCATGACCGATCCGATGAAAATCGATCGCCTGACACGGCGGCCCCAGTTTCTGGCGGCCGCCAAAGGTGTTTCTCAGGCCCGTGGCGCCGTGGTGGTCCAGCAGTTGGACCGTCAGGACGGACTGGCTACGATCCGCCTGGGATTCACCGCCACTCGCAAGGTGGGCGGAGCGGTGGTGCGCAACCGCTGCAAACGCCGCCTGCGCGAGGCTGCGCGCCTTCTGGCGCCCCTGCACGGGCGTCCCGGCTGCGACTATGTGTTCATCGCCCGCATGGGCACGGCGGACCGTGACTGGGACCGTCTGCTTGACGATGTGAAATCGGCCCTTACAAGGCTCGCAACCCCGCGTGCGGCTCCCGATATGGGAGATGCGGCGAAAACGCCCGCCCGCGCCTCTGACGATTCGCGCCCCTCCGGCCAGGACCGCTGACCCCGATGCAGAACGAGAATTCGCGCAACACCATCATCTTCTTCGTGTGCGCGGCCCTGATCATGGGCGTGTACTACTTCATGGTGATGCGCCCGCAGGCCGAGATGCGCCGCCAGCAGCAGGTCGCCGCCGCCGAGGAGAAGGCCGCCACGGCGACCGACGCCGGTCTGACGCCGGGCTCGGCCGCTCCGACCGCCTTCGTCGCCGACCGCGCCCAGGCCCTGGGCACGGCGGCGCGCGTGCCGATCCAGACGCCCAAGCTCAAGGGCTCGCTGTCGCTGCAGGGCGCGCGCATCGACGACCTGTACCTGACGGACTACAAGGAAACGCTGGACAGGAATTCGCCGCCGGTCGAGCTGTTCCGCCCGCAGGGCATGGAGCACGCCTACTTCGCCCAGTTCGGCTGGAGCGGCCCCAATGTCCCCGGCGGCGTCCCCGGCCCGAACACGCCCTGGACCCTGACCAAGGGCGCGACCCTGACGCCGACCACTCCGGTCGAGCTGACCTGGGACAACGGGGCCGGCCTGCGCTTCACGCGCGTCATCGCCATCGACGCCCAGTACCTCTTCACCGTCACCGACACCGTCGCCAACCTGAGCGGCCAGCCCATCACCATCGCTCCCTATGGCCGCGTCGAGCGCCAGGGCGTGCCGGCCGATCTGGGCAAGCAGATGATCCTGCATGAAGGCGCCATCGGGGTCTTCGGCGCCGACGGCAAGTTCGCCACCGAACAGGTCAAGTACAAGGATTGGGCCAAGAAGCCGCGCATCGAGAACCAGTCGACCGGCGGCTGGCTGGGCATCACCGACAAATACTGGATGGCCGCCCTCATCCCGGACCAGAAGGAAACCATCGAGGGTCGCTTCGCCGTCCGCGACGCCACCGGCCTGAACGTCCACGAAGCCGCCATGCTGGGCGCGACCCGCACCATCCAGCCGGGCCGCCAGATCGAGGAGACCCAGCGTCTGTTCGCCGGCGCCAAGCGCAACGAGATCCTGGCCGGCTATGAAAAGAGCCAGGACCTGCCGCGCTTTGTCTACGCCATCGACTGGGGCATGTTCTGGTTCCTGACGCGGCCGATCTTCATGGTCGTGGAGTTCTTCTACGGCCTGCTGGGCAACTTCGGTCTGGCCATCCTGGCCCTGACCGTCGTGGTCAAGCTGATCATGTTCCCGCTGGCCAACAAGTCCTACGAGAGCCTGTCCAAGATGCGGACCCTCCAGCCCAAGATGGAGGAGATCAAGAAGAAGCACGGCTCCGATCCGCAGAAGCAGCAGCAGGAGATGATGGCCCTGTATCAGCGGGAGAAGATCAATCCCCTGGCGGGCTGCCTGCCCATTCTGGTGCAGATCCCGGTCTTCTACGCCCTGTACAAGGTGCTGTTCGTCACCATCGAAATGCGCCACGCGCCCTTCTTCGGCTGGATCCGCGACCTGTCGGCGCGCGACCCGTCGACGATCTGGAACCTGTTCGGCGCCGTTCCCTGGGACCCGGCTACCCTGCCGCTGCTGGGCAGCATCCTGAACGGACCGCTGCACCTCGGCGTCCTGCCGATCGTCTATGGCCTGACCATGTGGCTGCAGCAGTCGATGAACCCGCCGGCCCAGGATCCGATGCAGCGTCAGATTTTCGCCTTCCTGCCCTTCATCTTCACCTTCATCATGGCCCCGTTCGCGGCTGGCCTGCTGATCTACTGGGCCTGGAACAACATCCTCTCGATCGCGCAGCAGTACGTCATCATGCACCGCTTCAAGGCCGAGAACCCGATCGACACCTTCCTCGCGCGTTTCAAGAAAGCCTGATCCCTTGGACCAACCGTCGGACGAGCCCAAGGTCGGAGAATATTCGGACGCCGAGATCGAGGCGGCCCGCGTGCTGTTTGCGCGTCAGGCCACCTTCGTTCTGGGTTGCGCCAAGATCGAGCAACTGCCTGATCCCGACCTGCCGGAAATCTCCTTCGCCGGTCGTTCGAACGTCGGCAAGTCCAGCCTGATCAACGCCCTGGTCGGCATGCACAAGCTGGCCCGCGCCTCGAACGAGCCGGGCCGCACGCGCGAGGTGAACTTCTTCGATCTGGACGGCCGGATGCGTCTGGTCGACCTGCCCGGCTACGGCTGGGCCAAGGCGTCCAAGACCACGGTCAAGAAGTTCCAGGACCTGGGCCGCGACTATCTGCGCGGCCGGGTGACGCTGAAGCGGGTCTATCTGCTGATCGACGCCCGCCACGGCCTCAAGAAGGTCGATGACGAGGCGCTGGACGCCCTGGATCTGGCCGCCGTCAGCTATCAGATCGTCCTGACCAAGGCCGACAAGCTGAAGAAGGGCGAGGCCGAGAAGGTCCAGGCGGCGACGCTGAAGGCCATCTCCAAGCGTCCGGCCGCCTATCCGGCGGTGCTGGTGACGTCGTCCGAGAAGGGCTTCGGCATCCCCGAACTGCGCGCCGAGATCATGCGCACCACGGGCGTGACGCTGGACTGATCGTCGTCCCGCCTATGGCGCCGCTGACTTGCGGCCCCATATCGCTCGGATGATCCCGCTTTCCATTCTCGATCTCGCGCCGGTGCCCGAGGGTTCCGACGTCTCGCAGTCTCTGGCCAACACCCTCGACCTGGCTCGCCATGCCGAGCGTTTGGGCTACAGGCGTTACTGGCTGGCCGAGCACCACAACATGCCCGGCATCGCCAGCGCCGCGACCTCCGTGGTCATCGGTGCTGTGGCGGCGGCGACCAAGACCATCCGCGTGGGCGCGGGCGGGGTCATGCTGCCCAATCACGCCCCCTTGGTCATCGCCGAGCAGTTCGGCACCCTGAACGCCCTGCACCCCGGCCGCATCGATCTGGGCCTGGGCCGCGCGCCAGGTTCGGATCAGGCCACGGCGCGGGCGCTGCGCCGCACGCTTCAGGGCGACGTGGACGCCTTCCCGCAGGACGTGATGGAGTTGATGCAGTGGTTCGCCCCCGCCACGCCCGACCAGCGCATCATCGCCAATCCCGGCGAGGGGCAGGCCGTGCCGATCTGGATTCTGGGGTCGTCGACCTACGGGGCGCAGCTGGCGGCCCATCTGGGCCTGCCCTACGCCTTCGCCAGCCATTTCGCGCCGGGCGAGATGATGCGGGCGCTGGACGTCTATCGCCAGACCTTCCGGCCGTCCGAGCGCCTGGACCAGCCCTATGCCATGCTGGGCTTCAATGTCTTCGCCGCCGAGACGGACGAGGCCGCGCGCCTGCTGTTCACCTCGGTCCAGCAGGCCTTCGTTAATCTGAGGACCGGCCGCCCTGGCAAGCTGCCCGCTCCGGCCGAAGGCTATTATGAGCGTCTGGATGGCGCCGCGCGTGGCATGATCGACGCCGCCCTGGCCTGTTCGGCGGTCGGCGCGCCCCAGACCGTGCGGGCGGCCATGGACGCCTTTATCGCTCGGACGGGCGCGGACGAACTGATGGCCACCAGTCAGATCTGGGATCCTGCGGCGCGGGTGCGTTCGATCGAACTCCTCGCCCAGGCGGCCGGTCAGGTCTGAGGCTCAGCTTTCGTCCGGCGGAAGGAAGTGAAGCGGTTCAAGCGTCGCTTGGTCATAGATTGCGTCCTCGACCAGGCGTCGCCAGGCTTCACCCAGGCGAATGGAGTCAGCCAGATCCTGCGGCGTGATGGCGGCTCTTTGGGTCAGACGCTGGCGCAGGCCGCGGCAGGCCGCCAGCAAGGCTGAGGCCTGACGCACGGCGGGAAAATCGGAGTGGGCGCCCAGGGCTTCATGGGCCGCGTAGCGCCAGCGCGCCCCTTCGGGCGCGCCGTTGATCAGGGCCCATTTTTCTGCTGGCGAGAGTGCGTCGCCCAGGGGTTCCCAGGCGTCGCTGTCCGCAGGGCGTCGATAGTGGCCTGGGCTCTGCGGCAGGCCATGGCGGCCATAGACCTCGGCCGCCGCCGTCTCGATCGCCCGCAGCAAGCAGAGCACATCGTCTTCGGCGGCCTTGCGCTCGGTCTGGTCGTCCGCGCGCGCCGACAGGGTTTCTGACCGACGACGCCCCAGACGACCGAACATGGCCCTAGTCGACGTTCAGGGCGCTCGTGACCGAGACGTCGTAGATCACACGGGTGATCGACTGAACGAACTCGAAGAACTTGCGCGCTTCCGCCGAGTCCGAACGCGGCGCATAGAGCACGTCGTCAGGCTGGATCATGAAGTTGTTGGCGACGAAGAAGCCCTGACCTTCAGCCAGGTTCACGCGATAGACCACAGGCACGCCGCGCGGCGTGGGGGCCTGGGTCAGGCCGAGCGCCTGAGCGACTTCGGGGCGTTCGAAGCGGAACACCATGACGGTGCGGTGATTGGCGGACTGGGTGTCCAGACCGCGCGTCCGCGCCAGGGCGGCGGTCAGGCTGAGCGGGCCTTGGCCCATGTCCTGTTCGCTGACCGCGCCGACCGCGCCGAAGGCGGTGAAACGACGAGGCTTGTAGGTCAGGTTGACCTGGTCGCCGCGGCGCAGACGGACGTTCTCGCCGAACTCCGTGGACACCAGCGTCAGCGGAGCCGAAAAGGTCTCGTTGCCGCGACGAACATTGACGATCAGGTCTTCGGCCGGCCGCGTCGGCCCCCCGGCGGCGGCGATGACGTCTAGAATTCGGTCGGTGTTGACCGACAGGGCGGCGCGACCGGGGTTGCGCACGTCGCCCAGAACGGTGATTGAGTTCGAGGGATTCTGGGCGATATAGGCGACGACCTGCGGATTGCCGACCTTGCCGCGCAGGGCATGCTTGATAGCGTCGGCGGCCTCGGGGGCCGTCAGGCCGTTGACCTGAACGCGGCCAGCGAAGGGCACGTTGACCGCACCGGAGCGGTCGACCACCAGAGGCGGCAGCGCCTGGGTGCCCGTCTGAATGTCGCGCGACATGTTGCGCGTGCCGAACAGGGCGCCGCTCGGCTCGTAGATGGAGACGGCCAGAGCGTCGCCGATGCCGAGGACGTCCACCGGGCTATCCGCGCCGCCCGCGGCCAGGCTGCCGCCGAAGCGCGGCGGCACGGCCTTGATGACCTCGCCGACCGTGAAGTCGACGTCGACCATGGCGTAGTTGACGGCTTTCAGGTCGTGACCGGCGTTGTCGGCGACCGTGCGCCCGGACGGGCCGTCGCCGGGCAGGGTCGAGCAGCCGCCGACAAGGGCGAGGGCCATCAGGGGCAGAAGGGATCGCTTCATGGCGGCTCCGAAGATCAGGCGGTTCAACACCGTGATTACTTGGCTTTGCGGCTGCGGACCAGAGGGATGCGTTCTGACCCTTGATCCGTTCTCATGCCGGACTGGCGAGACAAACATCCATGCTCTGGTCCAGGCCCAGTCGTGCTTCAACCGTCGCGAAGTGGCCAGGCCAGGTCGGCGGGGCGTAGGCGGTCGCGATCGGACGTTTCAGCGTCGCCGTCTCGAGCGCCGCCAGCCAACCCAAACCATCCAGCGGGTCGATCAGGGTCGCCTGGGCCACCAGTTCGCGGTGGGCCGGAATGTCGGAGGCGATCAGCGGCACGCCGAGGGCGCAGGCTTCCACTGCCGGCAGGTCGAAGCCCTCGACGGACGAGGGAGCCAGCACGGCTTGGGCGCCGCTCATGAGGTCGGCCAGGGCAGTGTCGGGCAGGTTTTCGACCTGATGCACCAGACCCTGCAGATTGGGCGAGCGCTGCAGGTGATCCAGCACGGCTTCATTCTCCCAGCCGTAGCGGCCGATCAGCACCAGGCGGGGGGCCTCATCGCCCATCTTTTCCTGCAGGCGTCGCCAGATGGTCAGCAGGAAGGCCAGATTCTTGCGCGCTTCGATGGTGCCGACGTGGACGAAGTAGGGACGCCGCGCACCGCTCGGCTCGGCCTTCATGAAGACGGGCTCCAGGCCCAGGTGCGCGACGTCGATCGGCGGAGCAGCCAGCTTCTCCCGGTCGGCGAAGGCCAGCAGTTCATGCGCCGTATAGTGGGAGTTGACCACGATCCGCGAGGCGTGGCGCAGGGCCGTCAGGACCCGGCGGCGATGCTTCGCCCCGTCGCCGGGCCGGCAGAACTCGGGATGGGTGATCGGAATCAGGTCGTGCAGCATGACGACGCGATCGATCCCCTGGCTTCCCAGGCTGGCGAGGATGTCCGGCGTGTTCAGACTGGTGTGGCCGACATTGAAATAGAGCTTGGCCGGTGGCGGGGCGGTGATGCGGCGCGAGCGGAAATACTGCTTCCAGACGCGGGTCTTCTTTTTCGCCTTGGGCTGGTGCGGGTCGGGGGCTTCGCCGATCACCGAGGCGGTCGGGCGGTCCGCTTCAAGGGCGGCGAACAACCGGCGCTCGTTGGTGTTAAGGGCGCGGGCGTCGGAGCCGCCGGTCCAGCGTTGACGCAGTTCGACCATGCAATCCCGGAACCAGGCGTCGTCCACCGCAGCCAGTTGATCGTGGCGAGACCGGACCGGCACCATGCGGTAGTCAGGATGATCGACCAGCCATTCAGCATAGGCCAGGCAGACGCGGTCCACGCCTGTCGGCGCGCTTCGGTCCGTGCGGCTCAGCAGGCGGCTGGCGTCGAAAAGAATGTCCTGTGTCATCAGGAAACGTAGCCGGCCTGCATCAGCTCGGCGATATGGATGATGGCGACGGGCCGTTCGTTCTCGACCACGAACAGGTTGGCGATCTTGTTGGCGCTCAGCAGGTCGACCACGTCGCTCATGCGGGCGTCGGGATCTACCGTGATGGGGGTGCGGCTCATGATGTCCTCGGCGCGCAGGGCCGAGATGTCGCTGGTGAAGGCGCGGCGGATGTCGCCGTCGGTGATCATGCCCGCCAGGCTGCCGTCGGAATGCAGGACCGCAACGGCGCCCTTGCGGCCGGCCGACACGGCCGAGACCACGGCGCTGAAGTCGGCGTCCATCGGCACGCTGGCCGGGGTGGCGGCGTTGTCGCCCATCCATTCACGCACGCTCTGCAGGCTCATGCCCAGGGCGCCGCCAGGGTGGTGCAGGCCGAAGTCTTCCCTTGTGAAACCGCGGCGGTCCATCAGCACCATGGCCAGGGCGTCGCCGATGGCCAGGGTCATCAGGGTCGAGGTGGTCGGCGCCAGGCCGTTGGGGCAGGCCTCGGCCACCTTGGGCATGGTCAGGCTGACCGCTGAGTGGCGGCCCAGGAAGCTGCCGGCGCGCTGGGTGATGCCGATGACCGGAATGTCGTTGCGCTGGCAGTAAAGCAGGGGATCACGCAGTTCGCGGCTCTCGCCCGAGTTGGAGATGGCAAGCAGCGTGGTGTCGGGGCGCAGCATGCCCAGGTCGCCGTGGCTCATCTCCGCCGGGTGGACGAAGAAGGAGTTGGTGCCGGTCGAGGCCAGGGTGGCGGCGATCTTGCCGCCGATGTGGCCCGACTTGCCCATGCCTGTCACAACCAGATAGCCGGGACGCGACAGGATGATGTCGCAGGCGCGAGCGATCGAGACGTCGATAGAGCGCTCCAGCGCCTCCAGGGCCTCGATGTTCAGACGCACGACCTCGCGCGCTCGGTCCGTCATCGCAGCAATCTGCTCGGGCGACGAGTGAAGCGTGTTGGGCATGGGCATCGGCTCCTGAGACGCCGGACCGCTGCGGCGGTTCTTCATGGCGCATCCGCGAATTGCCCCATCTGGATTGTTCGCACAATGGCGGGGCTGCGACGGAATTGTCACCTTGGCGGACAACCTTCCCGGTCCCGGCGCGTTCCCAACTGTCTCGACAACAGCATCGAAACGAGTCCGGACCTTATGTCGTCTGCCTCCGGGGCGATCGCCTCATGCCTGCCCAAGCCGCCTCTCGTACTGAGGAAGCCCGCGCTCTTTCTGGATCTCGACGGGGTGCTGGCGCCCCTGGCGCCGACGCCGGACGCGGTGGGGCCGGACGCCCGGCGCACCGAGGTGCTGAGCCGACTGACCGATCGGATGGAGGGCCGGGTCGCCATCGTCAGTGGGCGAACCCTGGGCGAAATCGACCGCATCAGCGACGGCGCGGCGCGGGCGGCGTCCGGCGTGCACGGCCTGCAAAGGCGTCGCGGCGACGGATCCTTCGCCAATAGAGCGCCCGACCCCGCCGTGCGCCGGGCGGTGGCAGCCTTCGACGCCTTCGCCGCAGACCGCCCCGGCGTCATCGTCGAGGACAAGACCTTGGCGGCGGGTCTGCATTACCGCCAGGCGCCGGGCGTCTCGGAAGAGGCGCTCGCTCTGGCCGCGTCATTAGCTGAGGAGACCGGCCTGGCGCTGCAGCCCGGCTCCATGGTCCTGGAGCTGAAGACCCCCGGCACGGACAAGGGCGCGGCCCTGACCGCCTTCATGGCCGAGGCGCCGTTTACAGGGGCGCTGCCCATCATGGTCGGCGACGACCTGACCGACGAACACGGCTTTGAAGCGGCCGAGGCGCTGGGCGGATTCGGCGTTCTGGTGGGGCCTGAGCGGCCGACGGCGGCCCGCTATCGGCTGGAGGACGTCGCCGCCGTGCTCGACTGGCTGGATCAGATTGAAGGAGGCGCCGCATGAGTCGTCCCAACCTCGACCTCGCCCCGATCGGCAACTGCTCGGTCAGCGCCCTGATCGACCGGAGCGGCCGGTTCGTCTGGGCCTGCGCTCCGCGCGTGGATGGTGACCCGGTCTTTTCCGCCTTGATGGACGGCGATGATCCCGAACACGGCTTCTGGGCCATCGAACTGGCGGACATGGTTTCGATCGAGCAGGCCTATGTGCGCAACACCGCCGTCCTGCGCACGGTGATGACCGACGAACGCGGGGCCTCGGTCGAGATTCTCGATTTCGCGCCGCGCCATCTGAAGCACTCGCGCATCTATCGGCCCATCGCCTTCGCGCGCGTGGTGCGGCCGCTGTCGGGGGCTCCGCGCATCACCGTGCGGCTGCGACCCTCGGCGGAATGGGGCGCACGCCGAGCGGAACAGACCTCGGGCTCCAACCACATCCGCTATCTGTGCACCGACCTGACGCTGCGGCTGACTACCAACTGCCCGGTGACCCATGTCCAGAACGAGCGGACCTTCCGTCTCGAGGGCGAGCTGGCCTTCTTCCTTGGCCCGGACGAGGGCTATGACCAATCGGTCGTGGCGGGGGTTTCGGCGGCCCTGGATCAGACCATCCAGCACTGGAAGCTATGGACCCGGACCCTCTATGTGCCGCTGGACTGGCAAGAGGCGGTGATCCGCGCCGCCATCACCCTGAAGCTCTGTGTCTATGAAGAGACCGGGGCCATCGTCGCGGCCATGACCACCTCCGTGCCCGAGTTCCCCGAGAGCGGGCGCAACTGGGACTATCGTTTCTGCTGGGTGCGCGACGCCTACTACACGGTGCGGGCGCTGAACCGGCTGGGGGCGGTGGACATCCTCGAGAACTACCTCGGCTATCTGCGCAACCTGGTGGACGACGCCAAGGGCGGCCATGTCCAGCCCGTCTATGGCGTGGGCCTTGAGGCGGGCATCGGCGAGCGCGTAGTCGAGAGCGTCGCGGGCTATCGCGGCATGAAGCCGGTGCGCGTCGGCAATCAGGCGCACGAGCATCTACAACACGACGTCTATGGCCAGATCGTCCTGCCCCTGGTCCAGGCCTTCTTTGACGAGCGGATGTTGAGGCCCGGCACGATCGAGGACTTCCACGCGCTCGAGAAGGTCGGCGACCGCGCCTTCTCCATGCACGACCAGACGGACGCCGGTCTGTGGGAGTTCCGCACCATCGCCCGGGTCCACACCTATTCCTCGGTCATGTGCTGGGCCGCCTGCGACCGGCTGGCCAAGGCGGCGCGGCATCTGGGCCTGAGCGAGCGCGGCGAGCTGTGGGACGAGCGGGCCCGTCTGATCCGGGCGCGCATCGAGGCCGAGGCCTATCTGCCCGACGAGGGTCGCTTCGCCGCCAGCTTCGGCGGGACCGAGCTGGACGCGTCCCTCTTGCAGATGACCGATCTGGGCTTCCTCGACGCCCGCGACCCGCGTCAGGTGAAGACCTTCGAGGCGGTCGAGCGCGACCTGAAGCGCGGCCCCTATCTGTTCCGCTACATTCACCCTGACGACTTCGGCGAGCCGGAGACGGCCTTCAACTTCTGCACCTTCTGGTTCATCGAGGCCCTGCACCTGAACGGCCGGACCGAGGAGGCGAGGGCGATCTTCGACGAGATGCTGAGCCGGCGGACCCACGCGGGCCTGCTCAGCGAGGACATCGCGCTTCAGGACGGCGAACTGTGGGGCAACTATCCGCAGACCTATTCCCTGGTCGGGATCATCAACTGCGCGGTTCTGCTCAGTCGTTCGTGGCAGGACGCACGATGAGCCGTCTTATTGTCGTTTCGAACCGCGTCTCGGCGCCCAAGGACCCGGCCTCGGGCTCGGTCGGCGGCCTGGCCATGGCCCTGTCGGCAGCTCTGCGCAAATACGACGGCCTGTGGTTCGGCTGGTCCGGCGAGACGGTCGAGCAGTTCACCGGTGAACTGAACATCGAGGACCGCGCGGGCGTCACCGTCGCCACCGTCGATCTGGAGCCGCAGGACGTCGACGAATATTACAACGGCTACGCCAACAAGACCCTGTGGCCGCTCTTTCATCACCGGGTCGACCTGACGGCCTATGAGCGGTCCTACGGCGAGGGTTATGAGCGCACCAACCGCCGCTTCGCCGAGGTGCTGCAGCCGCTGATCCAGCCCGACGACATCATCTGGATCCACGACTATCACATGATCCCCATGGCGCGGGACCTGCGCCGCCTGGGGGTCAAGAATCGCATCGGCTTCTTCCTGCACACGCCGTGGCCGGCGCGTCAGCTGCTGGTGACCCTGCCGCATCATCGGCGGCTGGTGGAGTCGATGTTCTACTTCGACCTGATCGGCTTCCACACGCAGGAATGGCTGGGCCTGTTCGAGCGCTACGTCGAGGTCGAGGCGCGGGGGCGGGTGTCGCCGGAACATGTGATCGAGGCCTTCGGACGCCGGGTCCAGGGCGGGGTCTTTCCCATCGGCATCGACGTCGACGGCTTCCTGACCGCCCGCGACTCGGTTCTGGGCGGCAAGACCTATGACCGCATGGCGGCGTCGGCGGCTTTTCGCTCGATGATCGTCGGCGTGGACCGGCTCGATTATTCCAAGGGGTTGGAGCAGCGTCTGCTGGGTTTCGAGCAGTTCCTTGAGGACAATCCCGCCATGCACGGCGAGGTTTTCCTGTTGCAGGTGACGCCCATCTCTCGAGATGACGTGGACACTTATCAGGATATTCGCGGACGGCTGGACGCCCTGGCCGGGCGCATCAACGGCGCCTATGCCGACATGGACTGGCAGCCGATCCGCTATCTGAACCGCACCTTCCGCCGGGATCAACTGGCGGGCCTTTATCGCGCGGCCAAGGTGGGTCTGGTCACGCCCCTGCGCGACGGCATGAACCTGGTGGCCAAGGAATATGTCGCGGCCCAGAACCCCGAGGACCCCGGCGTGCTGATCCTGTCGCGCTTCGCCGGCGCCGCCGAGCAGATGGGCGAGGCCCTGCTGGTCAATCCCTTCAGCCGCGAGGAGCTGTCGGAGGCCATCAAGAAGGCCCTGACCATGCCCCTGAAGGAGCGCATCCGGAAGTGGGAGGCCCTGATGCAGGTGGTGCGCGACACGGATGTCGGGATTTGGCGCGACAGCTATGTGAAGGCGCTGATGAAGGTTGAGCGTCGCGCCGACGACGAGAGCATCGTCGGCGCGGCCTGAAGCCGACTAGCTCGCTTGTGCATACTGCGGCGGCGCCCCGTCGCGGGCGATGGCGCGGGCATGGGCGGGACGCGCCGCCAGCCGTTCGACATAGGCGTCCAGCAGGGGGCTTTCCGGCAGATGCTCGCGCGCCCAGGCCACGGAGCTGCCGATCAGGACGTCGGCCACGGTGAAGCGGTCGCCCATCAGCCAGGGGCCTTCCCACAGGGCCTCCAGCAAACGGGTCACGGCGGCGTCGTAGCGGGCGCGGGCGTAGGGATCGGCATCCACCGCGCCCGTGATCTTGTTCCACAAAGAGGGTTCGAACTCGCCCGAGGCCCAGAACATCCAGGTCAGCAGCGGCCCGCGCTGCGGCGAGCTCGGGGGGAAGCCCAGACCCGCCTGGGGATGTAGCCCGGTCAGGTAGAGGGCCACCGCCGCGGACTCTGTGATCAGGGCGCCGTCGTGCAGCAGGGCCGGGACCTTGCCGTCGGGGTGCGGGTTCTTCGGATCGGCGGCGCCCGCGCCGTCCATGCGGCGGATGTCGCAATATTCGATGCGGCAGTCGGCCCCCAGCTCCTCGACCAGCCAGACCAGGCGCGAGGAACGGGACCAGGGGGCGTGGAACAGGGTCAGCATCGATAATCCTCCCAGATATCGCGCCGCGACGGGGCGTCGGCGGCGGTTCGTCTTGACTACTGCCACCCTGCTGCCACCATGCTGTCAGCAGTCTTCGGCCAGGGTGGAGACATGAGACGCGCCGACCGACTGTTCCAGATCATCCAGGTGCTGCGCCGGGCCTCGCGCCCGGTGACGGCCGACGCCATCGCGGCCGAGCTGGAGACCTCCAAACGCACCATCTATCGCGACATCGCCGCCCTGCTCGGCCAGCGGGTGCCGATCCGGGGCGAGGCGGGGTTGGGCTATGTGCTGGACGGGGGCTTCGACCTGCCCCCGTTGATGCTGACCTCGGACGAGATCGAGGCGGCGGTTCTGGGGGCGCAATGGGTGGCGGCGCGCGGCGATCCGGCCCTGGCGCGCGCCGCGCGCGACCTGACCGCCAAGATCGCCGCCATCGTGCCGGAACGTCTGCGTCCGGTGGTGCTGGAGCCGTCGGTGGCCACGCCCCCGCCGTGGGAGCAGAAGATCGAGACCGTGGACCTGGCCCAGGTGCGGGCCTGGATCCACGCCGGGCGCAAGCTGCGGCTGCACTACGCCGACGAGCAGGGGCGCGAGACGACGCGGGTCATCTGGCCCTTCCTGATCGGCTATCACGAGCGGGCGCGTTTGCTTCTGGCCTGGTGCGAGACGCGCGAGGACTTCCGCAGCTTCCGCGCCGACCGGGTGGTCGACGCCGAGTTCCTGGACGACCGCTATCCCGGCCGACCCGCCGTCCTGCGCCAACGCTGGTTCGCAGCGATGGAGGCGCGACGGGCCGCCCAGTGCGGGCCTCAATAGATCTCGAACAGGCCCGCAGCCCCCATGCCGCCGCCGATGCACATGGTGACGACGCCGTATTTGGCGCCGCGCCGCTTGCCCTCGATTAAGACGTGGCCGGTCATCCGGGCGCCCGACATGCCATAGGGGTGGCCGATGGAGACGGCGCCGCCCGAGACGTTCAGCCGGTCGTTGGGGATGCCCAGCTTGTCGCGGCAATAGAGCACCTGCACAGCGAAGGCCTCGTTCAGCTCCCAGATACCGATGTCGTCCATGGTCAGACCGTGGCGTTTCAGCAGCCTGGGCACGGCGAAGACGGGGCCGATGCCCATCTCGTCGGGTTCGCAGCCCGCCACCGCCATGCCGCGATAGGCGCCGAGCGGTTGCAGGTTGCGCTTCACCGCTTCGCCGGCCTCCATGACGACGCAGGCCGAAGCCCCGTCCGACAGCTGGGACGCGTTGCCGGCGGTGATGAACTCGCCCTGCTGGATTTCCTCGCCCCCGCCGAAGACGGGCTTCAGCGATTGCAGGCCCTCCAGGGTGGTGTCGGGGCGATTGCCTTCGTCCTTCGACAGGGTCACCTCTTTCGACGAGGTCTCGCCGGTGGCCTTGTCCACGACCAGCATGGAGGTGGTCATCGGCACGATCTCGGCGTCGAAGCGCCCCTCGGCCTGGGCGGCCGCCGTGCGTTGCTGCGACTGCAGGGCGTATTCGTCCTGGGCGTCGCGGCTGATGTTGTAGCGGCGGGCGACGACCTCGGCGGTCTCCAGCATCGACATATAGATGTGGGGCGACAGCGTCAGCAGCGCCTCGTCCTTCATCCGATACAGGTTCATGTGCTGGTTCTGGACCAGAGAGATGCTCTCCAGCCCGCCGCCGACCGCCATCTTCTGGTTGTCGAAGACGACCTGCTTGGCCGCCGTGGCGATCCCCATCAGGCCCGAGGCGCACTGACGATCCAGGCTCATGCCGGGCACGGAGGAGGGAAGGCCCGCCGCCAGCGCCACCTGGCGCGCCACGTTGGTCCCGGTCGAGCCCTGTTGCAGGGCCGCGCCCATGATGACGTCTTCGATCTCGGCGGGATCGACGCCGGCGCGGGCGACCGCGTGCTTCACGGCGTGGGCGCCCAGTTGCTGCGCCTGGGTGTCGTTGAAGGCCCCGCGATAGGCCCGGCCGATCGGGGTGCGGGCGGTGGAGACGATGACGGCTTCACGCATAGAGAAGATCTCTCTCTTTTTGGGCGCTATCGCTCGGCGCGTGGCGCCTCGCTGCTTGAGCGCGTGAGAGGGCGCTGTCGCCGCGATGCGGACGCGCGCTGCGGGAAGCGCGTTTCCTGCCTAACAGAGAGAAGATAGGCGCCTCACGTCACGTCAACGCAAGGCGCCTTCGTAGAATGCACGCGGGCCTCAGGCAGGGAGGCGCCAAATGGCCTCAAGCCGCGAGCGACCGCGTCGCGAGCATAGGCCTCTTAAGATGAGTGATGCGTCTGGGCTTTCGTCAGCTCGATCATGCCCTGGGCGGCGCCCATGTCCGGCACGATCTCGTTGCTGCGATCCGAGATGGCGTCGAAGCGGGCGGCGACTTGTTCGGGAGCGTCCGAACCGACGGCGAAGTCGCCTTGCGTCAGGGTCACATAGGCCCGCTCGAAGCCGCCGGCGCCGGCGGCCAGGATGGCGCGGGTCGGGGCGTCGCGGCTGACCAGATGCAGCAGGCCCGGCGTCACCAGCTCCGGCCCCAGGGCTTCCAGAGGCAGGCCCTGCAAGTCCTCGGTCATGCGGGTGTGGGCCGTCGGGGCCAGGGCGTTGACGCGGATGTCGTTCTTGGCCCCCTCGATGGCCAGGGTCTGCATCAGGCCGACCAGGGCCATCTTGGCCGCGCCGTAGTTGGCCTGGCCGAAGTTGCCGAACAGGCCTGACGACGAGGTGGTCATGACGATGCGGCCGTAGTTCTGGGCGCGCATGATGTCCCAGACCGCCTTGGTGCAGTGGACCGCGCCCATCAGGTGGACCTCCATCACCACGCGAAAATCGGCCAACTCCATCTTGGCGAAGCTCTTGTCGCGCAGGATGCCGGCGTTGTTCACCAGAATGTCGATGCGGCCCCAGCGGGCCATGACCTCGGCGACCATGGCCTCGACCGCCGCCGCGTCGGTGACCGAGGCCGCATTGGCCATGGCCTCGCCGCCTGCGGCCTCGATCTCGGCGACCACGGCCTCGGCCGCCGTGGCCGACCCGCCCGAGCCGTCGCGGGCGCCGCCCAGGTCGTTGACCACCACCTTGGCTCCCCGCGCCGCCAGAGCCAGGGCGTGTTCGCGGCCCAGACCGCCGCCCGCACCCGTCACGATCGCCACCTGGCCGTCGAACCTGATCGTCATGCCTTGCCTCCGTTGTGTTTCAAAATGGTCCTAGCAGGCTCGATTGAGGGAAAAAACGGCCCGATGTGTTGAAAGGGCGCCACAGTTGTCACAATGCGGGGAAAGATGGCGGAACCTGAGCGGTCTCGTGCCGTTGAAGCCCCCTGAGTGCTGACGTCATCGACGACGGCTTTCGGATCAACTTGAGTGTGAGGACACTATGAAGCTCAAACTTCTCGCCAGTGTCGCCGCGGCCGGGCTGTGCGTGGCCGGCGCTGCGTCGGCTGAGCCGGACGGCTGGTACGGCGCCGTCGACGCCGGCTACCACATCATCGACGACATCAACACCGAGTCGTCGACCCGCGGTTCCAACTGGAACTGGGAAGTCAACGACGGCTGGGCCGCCTTCGCCCGCCTCGGCTACCGCTTCAACCCCAACTGGCGCGTTGAACTGGAAGGCGGCTACCGCTCGGGCGACATCGGCACCGTGCGCGCCGTCTCGGGCCCGCAAGGCCTGTGCAACATCACGCCCGCCACCGGTCCGTGCTACTCGCCCGACGGCGACATCACCTCGACCACCGTGATGGCCAACGTCATCTATGACTTCGGCTACTCGGCCGGCAGCATCCGTCCGTTCGTCGGCCTCGGCGTCGGCGCCAACCACGTCAACACCGACGTCGTCGGCCGCCTGCGTCAGAACCCGACCGTGGCCTTCGCCGCCGACGACAGCTCGACCAAGTTCGCCGCTCAGGCGATCGCCGGTCTGGCCTGGGCCGTTTCGGACCGCGCCAACATCGACCTGACCTATCGCTACCTGACGGGCGACGCCGAGTTCGCGACCTTCACGAACACCGCGTCCAACGCCTTCGGCGAAATGGCCGGCGACTACGACCAGTCGCACACCGTGACCCTGGGTCTGCGCTACGCCTTCGGCGCCGAGCCGGCTGCTCCCCCGCCGCCGCCGCCCCCGCCGCCGCCCCCGCCGCCTCCGCCCCCGCCGCCCCCGCCGCCGCCGCCGCCGCCTCCGGCCAAGCCGGCTGCGCGTCAGTTCGTGGTCTACTTCGACTGGGATCGCTCGGACCTGACGGCTGAGGCCCGTTCGGTGGTGACGCAAGCCGCCAACTACGCCAAGTCGGGCGCGCCGACCCGCATCCTGGTCGTCGGTCACGCCGACACCTCGGGTAACGCGGCCTACAACCTGGGTCTGTCCAACCGTCGTTCGCGCACCGTCGCCGACGCCCTGGTCGCCCAAGGCGTCAACGGCGGCGTCATCGCCGTCGACGGCAAGGGTGAAACCGCCCCGGCCAAGGCCACCGCTGACGGCGTGCGCGAGCCGCTCAACCGTCGCGCCACCATCGACATCAACTTCTAAGGCATGAAGTCCCCGGAGCAGACCGAAAGGTCTTGCTCCGGGAACCATGTCCTGGATGTCGAAAAAGTCCGGCCGTCGGTCTCGTCCAGAGCCGGCGGCCTTCTTGTCAGCACAATGCAGACTCGATCCGACCGTCCAACCGCCTTGTCATCGACGTGGCCTTGGCACTAGGAAGGGGCTCGATTCTTGGAAAGACACCCCGCGTTTGCTTGCGCCATTTGATCCTGATCAGCCGAATGCAATCCCGCTGGTGCAGGCGGATTTGCGCGGCCGCCGCTTTCTGATCGTCACGGCCCCGTTCGGCGGGTTCGGGCGGCTTCTGGCCCAGGCTGTCATCGCAAGGGGCGGCGAAGTCGGCCGCATGATTTTCAACGCCGGCGACCTTGTGACCTGGCGGCGCTCCGGCGGCGTGACTTTCCGCGACCATGTGCGACGTTGGCCTGCCCGGGTCCGGGAACTGGCCGATCAGTTCACCGACATCATCGTCTTCGGCGAGGGCGGTCCCTATAATCAGGGCGTCCTGGCTCAGGCTGATGCATTGAAGGCGCGCGTCTGGGTGCTCGAGAACGGCTACTTCCGCCCCGACTGGATCACTCTGGAGCAGAACGGGGTCAACGGCTCCAGCAGCCTGCCGCGTTCAGCGGCGGGATACGCCATACCCGGCCCCGAGCTGCCGGTGACGCGCCCGGTCGGCAAGATCCTGCCGCATCACGTGTTCAACATCAGCTTCTATCATGCGGTGCAGCCGCTGGGGCGGCTGGCCTTCCCGCGCTATCGGCACCCCTATACGGTTTCGCCCTGGCGACAGTTTTTCGGCCATATCCGCCGCTATTTCGGCCTGGCCACGCGTCCCAAGCAGTCCTGCGACGCCGACGTGATCCGCGCGCGCGGTCCCTTCTTCATCGCCTGCCTGCAGCGGGAAGGCGACGCCCAGCTGCTGCGCTATTCCTCCTATGCCGACAACACCGCCTTCCTGGCCGAGGTCATGGGCAGCTTCGCTCGCCATGCGCCCAAGGACTGCCGGCTGGTGGTCAAGAACCATCCTCTGGATCCGGGGTTGTCGGATCTGGAGCACATGACCCGTTGCCTGGCGGTGGAGCGCGGGCTGGATGACCGGGTCGATTTCATCGACGGCGGCAATCTGGCCCAGCTGTGCCGCGCGTCACAGGGCATGGTGGTCAATAACTCCAGCGCGGCCCTGTCGGCGCTGGGGTTCCGTACCCCGGTCAAGGTGATGGGTGACGCCTTCTTCGATTTTGAAGGCCTGACCGACCAGCAGCCTCTGGATGATTTCTGGAGCGCGCCCAAGCCCGCCGACGCCAAGCTTTTCACGGCGTTCCGCGCACACGTGATCGCTCGCAGCCAGATCAACGGCAATTATCACGAGCCGCGCGCCATGCGCTCGACGGCTAATCTGATCGCCGACGCTTTCGCGGTGCGCGCCGGCTGACGGCCCTGTCGGATGGGGAGATGAAACCATCCACAGAGGTGTGACGATATAGCCACCCCCGGCGGCTGTCATATCACTGTCACACGACTGTCGTCCAAACTTCCCGCAGCGGCCTTAAGGCCCAGCCCATCTCGACAGGCGTCACGGCCTGCCGCGCATGGCGCTACGCCTTCATCACTGGGGATACCAACAGATGACCAACCGCAAACAGCTGTTCTGGGCGACGACCGCCCTCATGAGCGGCCTTCTCATGGCCGGCGCCGCTTCGGCCCAATCGACCGGCACCGAAGCCACGGAAGTCAGCGACGTCGTCGTGACCGGCCAGCGCGGCCCGCGCAACCTGGAAGGTCTGGCGGTTGCTGAAACCGTCGCCAAGACCCGCAACACCGTCAACCAGGAATTCATCGCCACCCAGGCCGCTGGTCAGACCATCCTGCAGACCCTGAACCTGACGCCGGGCCTGAGCTTCACCAACGCCGACCCCTATGGTTCGTCGGGCGGCAACATCCGTCTGCGCGGCTTCGACGGCGCCCGCGTCTCGCTGACCTTCGACGGCATTCCGCTGAACGACACCGGCAACTACTCGTCGTACACCAACCAACAGATGGACCCGGAACTGATCGAGCGCGCCTCGGTCAACACCGGTTCGACCGACGTCGACAGCCCGACCGCCTCGGCCACCGGCGGCACCATCAACTATGTGACGCTGCGTCCGACCACCGACATGGGCGGCTGGGTCCAGGGTTCGCTCGGCGACTTCAACTATCGCCGCGTCATGGGCCTGTTCAACACGGGCGAGTTCGGCCCGTGGGGCACCACCGCCTGGGTCGCCGCCTCGTACCAGAACTATGACAAGTTCAAGGGCATCGGCGAGCTGGAGAAGGTGCAGTACAATGCTCGCATCTATCAGCCGCTCGGCGACAACGGCGACTTCGTGGCCCTGTCGGGTCACTACAACGAGAACCGCAACAACAACTACCAGGGGCCGAACCTCGGCACCGCCACCGGCTTCTGCGACGTCGCCAAGACCCAGGTCTGCGTCGATCAGGTCAATGATCCGTCGAACCCGTTCGGCTGGGGCGTCGACTTCGACCGTACCTACGTCGCCCCGACCTTCCGCAACGGCGTCGCCGACAATGACGCCAACGGCTCCAACTACTGGGGTCTGCGCGTGAACCCGTCGGACACGGGCAACATCCGCGGTAACTCGCGCTTCACCCTGATGGACGGCCTGGTCCTGACGGTCGACCCCTCGTTCCAGTACACCCTGGCCAACGGCGGCACCCAGCAAACGGTCCTGTCGGAAACCGACCTGCTGCTGCGCGGCACGAAGACGACGGGCGGCGTTGACCTGAACGGCGACGGCGACACCCTGGACCGCGTGCGCGTCATGTCGCCGTCCAACACCAACACCCACCGCTACGGCCTGAACAGCTCGCTGATCTGGGATCTGAACGACAACCACCGTCTGCGCGCCGCCTATGCGCTGGACTGGGGTCGTCACCGTCAGACCGGCAACTACGGCTTCGTCGACTTCTCGGATCCGTCGAACCCGAGCTTCGTCGACGTCTTCGGCGGCCGTAACGATCACGACAACCGCGTCGTCAACCTGGACGGCTACGCCCTGCAGTCGCGCGACCGCAAGTCGATCGCCTCGCTGAACCAGTTCTCGGCCGAATACCGCGGTCGCTTCTTCCAGGAAGCCCTGACGGTCACGCTGGGTGTCCGTGCTCCCTTCTTCAAGCGCGAGCTGAACCAGTACTGCTACACGCAGAACGGTTCGTCGAACGTCCTCTGCACCTCGGAAGTGCCGAACGCGACCCTGGCCAACGGCAACGTCACCTTCGCCGGCCGCGGCACGACGCAGTACATCAAGCCGTACTCGCGTGAAGTGAAGTTCGACGACATCCTGCCGAACGTCGGCGCCACCTACCGCTTCGGTGAAGGCCACTCGGTCTTCGGTAGCTACAGCGAGTCCCTGTCGGCTCCGCGTACGGACAGCCTCTACGCCGTCACGCGTTTCGCCGATGGTTCGATCGGCAACCCGACGGTTCAGCCGGAAACCTCGAAGAACATCGACCTGGGCTATCGCTACACCACCTCGACCATCGTGGCTCAGGCCTCGGTGTTCCAGAACCAGTTCGATAACCGCATCGTCAGCACCTGGGACGAAGACCTGGGTCAGTTCGTCGATCGCAACGTCGGTTCGGTGGAAAGCCTCGGCTTCGAAGCCTCGCTCGGCTGGCAACCGACCGAGAAGCTGAACCTGTACGGCACGGTCTCGCTGCTCAACAGCGAACTGCAGGACAACTACCGCTACAACGCGGCGGGCGCCGAACTGCAGACCAAGGGCAAGAAGCAGGTTGAAACGCCGGAACAAATGTTCTCGCTGCGCGCCTCGTACAAGTTCAACGACGTCTTCTCGGCTGGCGTCCAAGGCAAGTACACCGGCGAGCGTTGGGTCACCGACGTCAACGACCTGAAGGTTGACGCCTTCACCGTCGTCGATCTGGACGCCCGCTTCGACTTCTCGACCCTGGGTCTGGACGGCACCTACCTGCAGCTGAACGTCATCAACCTGCTGGACGAGCAGTACTACTCGACCCTGGGCACCCGCGCGTCGGCGACCCCGGGCCAGCTGGGCTACAGCCGTCCGTTCGCGGGCGTCGGCGCTCCGCGTACGATCATGGCTTCGATCCGCTACAGCTTCTAAGCTTCAGCTTCGATCCAGAAATGAGGAGGGCGGTCCGGCGACGGGCCGCCCTTTTCTTTGTTTGCCGGCCTGCCGCGCGTTCGCGCTACTTGGGGCCCATTTCGGCGGCTGCGGCCGATCGCCCGCAAACATTGAACCGGGGGGCGTCTCGGCCTATCTGGCGCGGTCTGCCTTTCTTCCGTTCGGATCGACTTCGCTCATGACCTACCCCATCCCCGCCGAATGGACGCCGCACCGGGCCATGTGGGTCGGCTGGCCCAGCCATGCCGAGCTGTGGGGCGAGTATTTCGCCCAGGCCCAGGACGAGGTCGAGGCCCTGGTCAGGGCGCTTGCCGGTCCGGGCCGCGAGCAGGTCAAGCTGATGGTTGGCAATGACGAGGCTCTGCCCGGCGCCCGCGCCCGTCTGGACGGCGTCGATGGGATCGAGGTCGTGGCCGCCCGCTTCGGCGACATCTGGCTGCGTGACACCGGCCCGATCTTCAACACGGGCTCGAAGACGGCCCAGACCTTCAGCGTCAACGGCTGGGGCGGCAAGTACGACTATCCCCACGACGACGAGGTCGCTGATCAGATCGCCGAGTTTTCCGGCGTGCCGACCACCCGTCATGACTTCATCCTCGAAGGCGGCGCTCTGGACCACGACGGCGAAGGCACGGTCCTGACCACGCGTCAGTGCCTGTTGAACAGGAACCGTAACAAGACCTGGACCGAGGCCGAGGCCGAGGCCGCCCTGGCCGCCTCGGTCGGCGCCAAGGTGGTGGTCTGGCTGGGCGACGGCCTGCTGAACGACCACACCGATGGCCATGTCGACAATCTGGCCCGCTTCGTTGCACCCGGCGTCGTCGCCTGCCCCATCGCCTTCGGCCGCAAGGACCCGAACGCCGAGGTCTATGACGACACCGCCCGCCTGCTGTCTGAAACGACCGACGCCATGGGCCGCAAGCTCAAGGTGCTGCGCATCCCGTCGCCCGGACTGGTGCTGGACGCCGACGAGCGCCCGGTCCCGGCCAGCCACATGAACTTCCTGATCGCCAACGGCGCCGTCGTGGTGCCGACCTACGGCGACGAGGTCGCGAGCCGTCTGGCGGGCGAGGCCCTGGCCACCGTCTTCCCCGACCGCGAGATCGTGCTGTCGCCGTCCAACGCTGTCCTGACCGGCGGCGGATCCTTCCACTGCATCAGCCAGCAGGAGCCCGCGTAAAGATGACCCGCACCGTCACCGTCGCCGCGCTGCAGACCTCCTACGGCGAGGACATGCAGGCCAACATCGACAAGACCATCGGCCTGATCCGTCAGGCCGCGGCCAAGGGCGCGCAGGTCATCCTGCCGTCGGAGCTGTTCCAAGGGCCCTACTTCTGCGTGACGCAGGAGGAGCACTGGTTCACCTCGGCCTATCCGTGGCGCGAGCATCCGGCCGTGGTCCAGCTGCAGCCGGTGGCCAGGGAACTGGGCGTGGTCATCCCCGTCTCGATCTTCGAGAAGGAGGGCCCGCACTACTTCAACTCGATGGTCATGCTGGACGCCGACGGCGAGGCCCTGGGCGTCTATCGCAAGAGCCATATCCCGGACGGACCGGGCTATCAGGAGAAGTATTATTTCCGTCCCGGCGACACCGGCTTCAAGGTCTGGAGCACCCGCTTCGGCCGCATCGGCGTCGGTATCTGCTGGGACCAGTGGTACCCCGAGGCCGCCCGCGCCATGGCCCTGCAGGGCGCCGACATCCTGATGTATCCGACCGCCATTGGCTCGGAGCCGCATGACGCCACCCTGGACACCGCCGCCCCCTGGCAGCGCGCCATGCAGGGCCACGCGGTATCCAACGCCATGCCGGTCATCGCCTCGAACCGCATCGGTCACGAGACCCTGACCGAGGCCGGTCAGAGCTTCTACGGCCACTCCTTCATCGCCGACCATCGCGGCGATCTGGTCGAGAGCCTGACGGGCGAAGAGGGCGTGCTGGTCCACACCTTCGACTTGGACTTCATGGATCAGTACCGCGCCGCCTGGGGCTTCTTCCGCGATCGTCGCCCGGAGCTGTACGGCGCCCTGGCGACGGGCCGCCCGGCCTAACGACGAAGGTTGCGCGCCACGACGTTGTTCGTGGCGCGGTCGCCGTCATCGGCGCTGCTGCCCCAGGGATAGCCGCGATCCTCGCCGCAGTAGGACCGGCGGCCTTCGCGCGAGCCGACGACGACCAACTGCGGCCTCAGCCGAGCGGCGCCGGAAAAGACATTGTCCGTGATCTGATTGTCCGACGGCGTCTGGTGCCGGATCACGCCGCGCTCGCCGCAGTTGCGATACAGGAAGACGCCGGGACGCCCCTTCAGGTCGATGCGGTTGCCGGTGATACGGTTGCGCGCCGAGCCGTCGATGGCGATGACCTCGCGTCTTGTCTCTACGGCGATGGCGTTGTTCTCGATCCGGTTGTCGGCGCTCTCGGCGTCCAGATAGAGGGCGGTCGCATCGCTGCGGCCGCTCAGGGTCGAACGGGTCAGGCTGAGCCGCGTCACGCCCGGCCCGACATAGAGGGGTATGGAGCCGGTCCCCACGATGGTCACGCGGTCGAGTTCGATATGGCTGGGCGCCGCGCCCTGCGTCGTCGCGGTGTGCGCGGCGGTGCGCGACGAGGCGCGCAGGTCGTCATAACTCCCGTCCGCCCCCATGCCCCAGACCCGGACCGCGCCGTGGATGACGCAGTTGGTGACGCGGATGTCGGTGGGGCGGCTCCAGTGCTCGGCGGTGATGCGGCGCGACCAGACGGCGATGGTGGGCTGACGGGTCGTGACGGCGAGGCCGGGGCGGCCGATCGCGCCGCCGTTGCAGTCCAGCCCGGCGCCGGAGGCCTCGGCGCCTTCGATCAGGATGGGACGGACGATGGTCTGACCGGGCGCCAGCACGGCGCGGCAGGTCAGACGCCAGGGCGTCGTCGCGGCGTCGGTCAGTTCCGCCAGTTCGGCCGCCGTGCAGGGACGGGCGGCGGGCAGGGCCCAGGGGTCTGGCGCGGCGCCCAGCAGCAGGAGCGCCAGAAGCGACGACATCAGGGCAGGGGCGCGGCCAGGGCCAGACGCTCGGCGGCGCAGCCTGGGCTGGTCAGCCCGGTGGCGCGCACGGCGGCCAGTTCGGCGCGGGCGGCGGCCAGATCGGCGTCGAAACCGGGCGTCGCGGCGGCGGCGTCGAACACGGCCTTGCCAAGGGTTTCGCCGGCGGCGACGTCGCTGGGGTAGTGCATGCCGCAGATCAAACGGCTGAGGCCCATTTCGTGGGCGATGCGGCGGGCTTCGGTCGCGCGTTCAGGGTCCAGGGCGGCGAAGGCCTCGCCATAGACGGTGGCGACCGTCGAACTGCCCGAGGGATAGGAGGCGCCTCTGCGCCCCGCTTCGCTGACGCGTTGGCAGGGACGGCGCTCGGGATCGTCGCCGACCGGGCGGGCGCGGAAGCCGCGCGCCTTGACCCGTTCGGCGGCGGCGTCGGAATCGTCGAACAGCCGTTGCATCAGACGGTTCAGGTTCGGCGTCGCCGCCGATCCCAGCCGCGCTCCCAGGGCGCAGTCGAAATGCTGCAGGGCCAGCGGCGGGCGCAATTCGGCGTGCGCCGTGGCCAGCAGCCAGCGGTCGCTGTCCTCCAGCGTCTTGAACTGGTTGGAGCGCGCCTTGTCGGCCAGATCGGTCGGGGAGCCGGGCGCGGGCGGCGGCGGCACGGCGTCGGCCAGAGCCTGGATCAAAGGCCCGGTCAGATAGCCCTTAGCTTCTGGCGCGGCGGCTTGAACCGCTTGCGGGCGCAGGGCGGCGGGGGTGCCCGCGCAGGCCGAGAGCCCGGCGGCGGCGATGGTGATGATGAAGGCCCCCCGGCGGTTCATCAGGCCCCGGCGCTCCAGGTCAGTTGCACCGAGGTCAGGCCTCCTTCGCCTGGCGAGGCCACGACCTGCAGGGTGGCGCCGTTGGTGGTGCGGGCGGCGGCGCCATAGGCGCGGGCCTCGCCCTGGTTCATGGCCATGACGGGGGCCAGGCCGGCGGCCTCGGCGCGCTGTTTGTAGAAGGCGACGACGGCGTCGGGGCCGGCGTCCGTGGTGAAGGTGATCAGGCCGCCGGGTCCGGTCGGGCCGTTGGCGACCGTGGCCGGGCCGTCGGTCTGAGCGCCGGGATAGAGGGCGGCGAAGGCCGGGGCGCCGTCGATCGAAGCCGGCGCCGGTTCGACATCGGCGGCAGGGGCTGAAGCGGCGACCGGCGCGATCTCGGCGGGCGCGTCTGCGGGCGGGGGCAGGCTGGTCTCGGGCGCAGCCTGACTGCGCTCATCGCATCCGACGAGACCGACCGAAAGGGCCACGGCGACGGCTGCCACGCTACGCTTCATCCCGCCTACGTCCTTGAGACTGTTCAACTTGATGATCACCGTGGCCCATCCGTGCGGCGGCAGCAAGACGGTTCAACCGGTTGGAGCATCAACATCGTCGCCGGGCTGGCCGGTGGATTTGCGGGCCTCGGCCGGGCCGCCCGCCGGACCACCCGCCAGTTTGTCGCCTTCGGCCTTGAGGCGGCGACCTTCGGCGGCCAGCGCCGCATTGATTGTGTCCTGGTCCGGATCGATTTCCGAACCGCTGGCCGAGCCGCCGCGCAGCGATCCGGCGCGGGTGTCCGACCCCATGTCAGTGCCTTCCAGCGCCTTCTTGAGCGCATCCCGGGTGTGACCCAGGTCGGGCTTCTCGCCCATGGCGGCGGCTTCTAGAGCTTCGGGCGTGTCGAGTTTGGGGTCGGCCATCATCGTCTCCTTGCTGAGGAGGAAAAGCGAAGCCGTGGGGGGAGGGTTCCAACAAAGAAAAGGCCGGCGGACTTCTCCGCCGGCCTTTCTTGTTTGCGCCTAACGCGCTTCGCGCTGCTTGAGGCGTCGAGTCGAGAGGGCCGAGCCTTCAGATCGCGGCCTAACAGGGATGGCCGAACAGCTTGTTCCAGCGCCGCTTCTCGCGGCTCTTCCAGGCGCCGCGATGCCAGGCGTCCGACCCGATCAGCGGCACCACGGTCGTGGCCTCGGCGAAGACCATCTGTTCGTGCGTCGTCTGAACCTTGCCCCAGGAGGCGGCCTCCTTCAGCGTCGAGGACGAGCAGGCGCCGTCGCGCACGTCGGCCACGGTGATCTGGACCGCATAGCGGTGCATCTCGGCTTCCACGCCCAGGATCTCGGCGCAGACGACGGTGTCCTGGGCGAAGTTCTTGGGCACGCCGCCGCCGACCATGAACAGGCCGGTCACGCCCGCCGCGATCTTGATGTCGGTCAGTTCGCGGAAGTCGGCGATGGCGTCCAGCATCAGATAGGGCTTGCCCGCCGCCGCGCGCTCCTTCTGGTGCTTGACCAGACCGAAGCCGGCGGAGCTGTCGACGAAGGCCGGGCAGAAGATCGGCACGCCTTCTTCATAGGCGGTCTGGATCAGCGAACCGGGCTTTTTCGCATTACCCTCGGACAGCCACTTGCCCATCTCCCAGATGAACTCGCGGCTGGAATAGCCGCGCGGCTCCAGCCGGTTAGCGATCTCCAGGATGGTGTGGTCGCAGGCCTGGAGCTCTTCCTCGTCGATATAGGTGTCGTAGATCCGGTCGATGTAGTTGTCGCGCAGGACGTTGTCGTCCACCTCGCCGGCGGCCTGATAGTGCTTGAAGCCCAGGGCCTCGAAGAAATCCATGTCGACGATCGAGGCGCCGGTGGCGACCACGGCGTCGACCATGCCGAACTTCACCATGTCGCGGTAGACGTGCATGCAGCCGCCGGCCGAGGTCGAGCCGGCCAGGATCAGCCAGGGCGAGCAGGCCTTGTCTTCCAGCGCCATGTTGAAGATGTCGGCGGCGCGGGCGGTGTCGCGCGAGCTGAAGGACATCTTGCGCATGCTGTCGATGATCGGGCGCGCGTCGAAGGATGTGATGTCGACGTGCTCGACGGTGTTCTGCAGCAGCGCAGCCTTCTGGTTCGACTGAACGGGAGCGTTCATTTCGGCGGTTTCCCTGAGATATGAGCGCCCGTCGTCAAGCAGACGCAACGGCCCGGACGGAGCGACGGGCCGTTGCGGATCTCATGCCAACGTCCGAAGACGGTTTTGGGTCAGGCGATCAGCGCTTGCGCTTGCGGGCGCCGGCCTTGCCCTTCGGACGCGACAGGCGGACGACCTTGCGGGCGGCTTCCTCGGCCGAGGTGCGGACCGTGGGGATCGAGCGCGGAGCCAGGCCGTAGAGCGAAGCCATCGGGGCGTCCTCGACCGCGGCGATCTCGTGCTCGCCATAGCCGTTGAAACCCGTCGTCATGGCCACGCCATAGGCGCCGAGCATGCCGATCTCGATGAAGTCGCCTTCCTGCACATCGGCCGGCAGCCAGAACGGGCCCGGCATGTGGTCGATGCTGTCGCAGGTCGGGCCGTAGAAGCGGAAGGGCTTCAACTCGCCCGAGCTTTCACCGTCCCGGACCAGCTTGGTCGGGAAGGGCCAGCGCGAGTGGGTGGCGTCGAACAGCGAGCCGTAGGAGCCGTCGTTCAGATAGAGGGCGTCGCCCTTGCGCAGGTCCACGCGGCACAGCACCGACGACGACTCGGCCACCAGGGCCCGGCCGGGCTCGCACCACAGCTCAGTCGTTTCCGACACCGGCATCTCGTTGAAACCGCGGTGGATAGCGTCGGCGTATTCGCTCAGGTCCGGCGGGACCATGCCCGGATAGACCGAGGGGAAGCCGCCGCCGACGTCGACGATGTCGACGAAGACGCCCGCCTTCTTGATGGCGCGGCCGACCTGCGACATGGCCGCTTCATAGGCCGACGGACGCATGCACTGCGAGCCGACGTGGAACGACACGCCCATCAGGCCGTCCTGAACCGCCTGGCGCACGGCCAGCAGCAGGCCGGGGGCCTGATCCGGCGAGACGCCGAACTTGCCCGACAGGGAATAGGCGGCGCCGTCGGCCGAGACGGCCATGCGCACGACCAGGTTCAGGTCGTCGGCGTTGTCGGTGGCCTCGATGATCTTCTGCAACTCGTCGTGGCTGTCGAGCACGAAGGTGCGCACGCCGTGGTCGGCGTAGGCCGCACGGATCGCGCCGCGGCTCTTGACCGGGTGCATGAAGGCCAGACGCGCGTTCGGGCTGACCGAGCGAACCAGCTCGATCTCAGCCAGGGAGGCGACGTCGAAAGCATTGACGCCCTGCTCGACGAGGGTCTCGATGACCCAGCGCGAAGGGTTCGCCTTCACCGCATAGAAGACGTCGGCTTTCAGATTATCCTGGAACCAGCGCGCCGCTACGGAAACCGAACGCGGCCGCACGAGGGCGACGGGACGTTCAGGGGACCGCTCACGGACCAGGTCCAGGGGAAGTTGGTACGTGCGCAATTCACGTAACCCCCTGCTAATTGTTAACCCAGACCGGCGTTAGCAGCGCTTAACGGTTAGACCACGGGGTCCGCCGGAACGCGCGATGTAGGGATGCGCGGCTGTCATGTAAAGCGGTAATTTCATGACCTGATCCACATCCGATCCACAGGGGAACCGGCGCTTCGGGGCCTCAGACTGGACGAAAACGACGCAGCCGTGCCATTAAGACTTGTCGAAACGCGCGTGGCGCGTCATGCGGCGCCCCCTGTTGCAACCGCCACCCACGGGTTCATGAGTTCTTCAACCGCCGCTGTCGCGTCCGTAAGGGATGTGTCAAAGACCTACGGAGCCCGAAAGGCGCTCGACGGCGTGTCCGTCGAAGTGGCCGCCGGCGAGATGGTCGCCCTGATCGGTCCGTCCGGATCGGGCAAGTCCACCCTGCTGCGCTCCATCACCGGCCTGCATCCCATCGATCCCGGCAAGGGGACGATCCAGGTGTTCGGCGAGACTGTTCAGCAGAACGGCCGCATCACCGGCGCCGTGCGCAAGGCGCGCGGACGTCTGGGCATGATTTTCCAGCAGTTCAACCTGGTGGGGCGCCTGTCGCTCTTTTCCAACGTCATGCTGGGCGCGCTCGGTCGTCTGCCGGGCTGGCGCGGGATCTTCGGCGTCTGGCCCAAGGCCGACAAGGATCGGGCCATGGCGGCCCTGCACCGCGTCGGCGTGTCCGACTACGCACCTCAGCGCGCCAACACCCTGTCGGGCGGGCAGCAGCAGCGCGGCGCCATCGCCCGCGCCATCGTTCAGGGCGCGCAGGCCATCCTGGCCGACGAACCCGTCGCCTCGCTGGACCCGGTTTCGGCCCGCAAGGTGATGGAGCTGCTGGTCGAGCTGAACAAGCGCGACGGCATGGGCGTCATCGTCACCCTGCACCAGGTCGACTACGCCATCCGCTATTGCGACCGGGTCATCGCCCTGCAGAAGGGCAAGGTGGTCTACGATGGCCCCTCGACCGGTCTCGATTCCAAGCGCCTGATTGAAATTTACGGTCCTGAGTACGAGGACGCGTTCTGGGAAGCCAAGGCATGACCCGCACCCCCATCACTCGCCGCCTCATGGGCGTCGCCGCCGTCGCCGCCCTGACCCTGGGCCTCGCCGCTTGCGGCAAGGGCGAAGAGAAGACCTCGGGCGCGGCCCCGAAGGAAATCACCTTCTCCATCCTGTCGGCCGAGGGCCAGGCCTCGTCGGGCCCGCTGTGGCAGCCCCTGCTTGAGGACATGTCCAAGGCCATTGGCGTGCCTGTGAAGCCCTATTTCGGCTCGAACTACACGGTTCTGGTCGAAGCCATGCGCGGCAACCACACCCAGGTGGGCTGGTTCTCGGCCAAGCCCGAGGTCGAGGCCATTGACCGCGCCAACGCCGAGGTCATCGCCCGCACGGTCAACCGTGAAGGCCTGGACAGCTATCAGTCGACCCTGATCGTCAAGAAGGGCTCGGGCATCACGCTGGACAAGGTTCTGGCCTGCGGCAAGCAGTACAACTTCGGCATAGGCGACGCCCAGTCGACCTCGGGCACCCTCGCGCCCATGACCTTCCTGTTCAACGCGCGCGACGTCGTGCCGTCGCAATGCTTCAAGACCGTCCGCTCGGCCAATCACCAGGCCAACGCCTTTGGCGTGGCCACCGGCGTGATCGACGTGGCGACCTCGAACAGCGTCAACACCATCTTCATTCGTCGCGAGAACCCGCAGCTGGCCGATCAGATCGAGGAGATCTGGGTCTCGCCGCCGGTCCCCGAAAGCGGCATCGTCGTGCGTGAAGACCTGGATCCGGCCCTGAAGGAAAAGATCCGCAGCTTCTTCCTGACCTACGGCCAGGGCGAAGGCCCGGAAGCCGAGCGCCAGCGCAAGGTTCTGGCCGGTCTGGAGTATTCGCGCTTCGCCGCCGCTGACGACAGCTACCTCAACCCGATCCGCGAGATGATCGCCGACCAGAAGCGCGGCGAAGCCGAGGCCAAGGGCGACAAGGCCGGCGCCGCCGCCGCCGCGGCCGAGCTTCAGCGTCTGCGCAGCCTGCGTGAGGTCCAGCCTTGACCTCTGCTCCGCTTACGCCGGCCGCTGTTCCCGCCGCGCCGCAAAAGTCCGCCGTCTCGTGGGCGATGGACATCCTGGTCTGGGGCGGCGTGATCGCCGTCCTGCTCTACAGCGTCGACGCCGTCGATCTGGGCAATATCTCGCGCCTGTTCTCGGGCAATGAGAGCACCCGCCTGTTCGTGCAGGACCTGCTGCGTCCGGACTTCTCCGACTGGAAGATGTTCGTCGCCAAGATGTGGGAGACGGTCCAGATCGCTCTGTGGGGCACCTTCCTGGCCGTCCTGTTCGGCATTCCCCTGGGTCTGGCCGCCGCCCGCAACATGGCACCGGCCTGGGTGGTGACGCCCGTGCGCTGGGTCATGAACCTGCTGCGTTCGGTCCCCGATCTGGTCATCGGCCTGCTGTTCGTCACGGCCGTGGGCCTCGGCCCCCTGGCCGGCGTTCTGGCCATCACCCTGAACACGGCCGGCGTTCTGGCCAAGCTGTTCTCGGAAGCGGTCGAGTCGATCGACAAGGGTCCGGTCGAGGGCGTCCGCGCCACCGGCGCGTCCAAGCTGCATGAGATCGTCTGGGGCGTGATCCCTCAGGTGGCGCCGCTGTGGACCTCGTTCGCCCTTTATCGCTTCGAATCCAACAGCCGTTCGGCCACCGTCCTGGGCCTGATCGGCGCCGGCGGCATCGGGCAGGTGCTGTTCGACAGCATGAACGCCTTTAACTTCCGCGCGGTGTCGGCCATCGTCATCATCGTGGTCGTGGCCGTGACCCTGATCGACACCCTGTCGCAGGTCATGCGCAAGCGCCTGCTGTAACGGGCCTCTGCGGGAGCGGCCGCAAGGTTTGCTCTGACTGTCACAAAGGTCTGGCCGGACCGTCACACTCTGCTGCTCTAAAGCGTCGCATACTGACGACTTGGAGAGGTCCGGCCATGATCCGTTCCCTGAAACTCACCGCCAAATTCGGCGCTTGCGCTGCCGCCCTGGTCGCGCTCGCCGCCTGCGGCAACAACGAGGGCGGCGCCGCCCCTGGCAGCCAGAAGGCCCGCGCGGGCATCTGGGCCGCCGGTTCCTCGACCGTCTTCCCCTTCGCCACCCGCGTGGCTGAGAACTTCGCCCGCACCTCGGGCAGCACGGCCGCGCCGCGCATCGAGTCGCTGGGCACCGGCGGCGGCATCCAGGCCTTCTGCGCCGGCGTCGGCCCCTCGACCCCGGACATCGCCAACGCCTCGCGTCCGATGAAGCAGAGCGAGTTCGACCGCTGCGTGGCCAACGGCGTCACCGACATCGTCGAGATCAAGATCGGCTTCGACGGCATCGTCATCGCCACGGCCCGCACCGGCAACAGCTTCAACTTCGAACTGAACGACCTCTACGAAGGTCTGGCCAAGGAAGTGCCGGGCCCGAACGGGACCTTCATCGCCAACCCGGCCAAGACCTGGAACGAGGTCAACAAGAGCCTGCCCAACCAGCGCATCCAGGTCTACGGCCCGCCGCCCACCTCGGGCACGCGCGACGCCTTCCTGGAGCTGGGCATGGCCCCGGGCGGCAAGCTGATCCCCGCCGTCGCCGCCTTCAAGGACGACAAGACCAAGTTCGAGACCCTGACCCACACCCTGCGTGAAGACGGCGCCTGGGTCGACTCGGGTGAGAACGACAACGCCATCGTCCAGACCCTGACCCGCACCCCGGGCTCGCTGGGCGTGTTCGGCTTCTCCTTCCTGGAGCAGAACATGGACACGGTGAAGGCCGAGACCATCGACGGCGTCGCCCCTTCCGCCGAGACCATCGCCGACGGAAGCTATCCTCTGGCCCGCAGCCTCTACATCTACGTCAAGAAGGCCCACGTGGGCGTGACGCCGGGCCTGGAGCAGTTCGTCCAGGAGTTCATGTCGGAAGGCTCCGCTGCCCGCGGCGGCTACCTGCAGGACCGCGGCCTGGTGCCGCTGCCCGCCGACCAACTGACGGCCGAACGCGCCAAGGCCGCCGCCATGACTTCGATGGCCCGCCCGAACTAAGGCGTTCGGTTCGCTGAAAAGCTAACGCCCCGGACGATGGTCGTCCGGGGCGTTTTGCTGTTTGAAGTCCGGTGAAGCGCAGGGACAGCGGAAGGATCTAGGCCGCCGCCTTGCGCCTTAGCCGGGCGATGCGACGCAGGCGGCGCCAGAAACGGCCGCGCGCGGGCTCGGGGTAGGGCTGCAGGTTCTCGACGAACTGTTCCGCCGAGGCGCGCCAGCTGAACTTCTCGGCGTAGGCGCGCACATCCTTGCGATCCAGCTCCAGGGCTTTCAGGCAGGCCGTCTTCAGGTCGTCGTCGATGAAGCCCGCGCCCGAACCCGGGATGATGTCGATGGGGCCGTGGGCCGGATAGGCCGCCACCGGGGTGCCGGCGCCCATGGCCTCCAGGATCACCAGGCCGAAGGTGTCGGTCCAGCTGGGGAAGACGAAGACGTCGGCGTCGGCGAAGCAGCGGGCCAACTCGTCGCCGAAGCGGGCGCCCAGGAACTTGGCGTCGGGGTACTTTTCTTCCAGCTCGGCGCGGGCCGGGCCGTCTCCGACCACGATCTTGGTGCCGGGCAGGTCCAGTTCGAGGAAGGTCTCGATGTTCTTTTCGACCGCCACGCGGCCGACGTTGAGGAAGAAGGGACGGGGCCAGTTCTCGCCGCCCATCTCCTTGTAGATGGGCTCCAGGTCGGGCCGGAACAGCTCGGTGTCGACTCCACGCGTCCAGGGCGAGACGTTACGGAAGCCATGCTCGACCAGTTCGTCGCGCAGGGTGGGCGTCGCCACCATTAGTCGGCCCGACGGCTTGTGGAACCACTTCATGTAGGCGTAGCCCACCTGGACCGGGATCGGGAACCGCGCCGAGACGTATTCCGGGAACTTGGTGTGATAGCTGGTCGTGAACGGCAGCTTCCACTCCACGCAGATGCGGCGCGTGGCGATGCCCAGCGGGCCTTCGGTGGCGATATGGACGGCCTCGGGCTCGAAGGCGCGCAGGCGTTCGCGAATCTCTTCTTCCGCGCCCAGGGCCAGCCGGATCTCGGGATAGGTGGGGCAGGGGATGGTCTTGAACTGGCTGGGTTCAATGACATCGACCTCATGGCCCATGGCGCGGCACTCGGCCACGGTGCGGGTCAGGGTGCGGACGACGCCGTTGACCTGGGGTTCCCAGGCGTCGGTGACCAGAACAATGCGCATGAAGTCGAGTGGGCCCGGGCCGTTTCGCTGAGCGGGAAGTTCTAGCCGCTTCGCATGACGAAGGCGAGACGCATGCTTGTGATGGCGTAGCTGTAGGCTATGAATCCGCGCACATCACGCGGAGAGCTCTACAGATTTGGGGCACGCCCTGAGCGCCGCAAATGCTCCCAGCGGCGTACTCGTTTGTGGACAGGCGGCCGTAAAAATTGCCCTGCCTATCTACCAGTGCTGGCGCGCTGCTACTGTAAGGATTGCATGCCGAATGTGAGGCGTACTCGCTGGCGTGTTGTCCATATCGGTTCCAGGTTCCGTACTTATTGGACCAACCGTGTGGGCTGTGTTCGTTCCAAACAGAATTTGATGCGTACTCGTTGCACGTTAAGCAGCCCAAGAATGTGTCTTGCGACTGCCCACCCATAATGAGGATTTCACGTGACTGAGCTCCGGCAATGGAGGAAGCGCCGGCGAGGGCAATCGCGATGTAGGCGTATCGAATCTTCATTGGTCCCATCCTCGCGTATCATCGATTTTTGATGATCGCCTAGCAAGCGGCAACCGACTAGAGCGGCAAGACCGTCGTCGACTTCACCTCTTCGAGAACAGCATAGGTCCGCGTCTCGCGCACGCCCGGCATCCGCACCAGGATGTCGCCGAGGAAGACGCGATAGGCGTCCATGTCGGCCACCCGCGCCTTGATCAGATAGTCGAACCCGCCCGCCACCATGTGACACTCCAGCACCTCCGGCTGGCGGCGCACGGCGTCGGCGAAGGCGTCGAAGACGTCGCCCGTTGTGCGGTCCAGCAGAACCTCGATGAAGATCAGCAGGGCGCGGTCGGCCGAGGCCGGGTCGATCAGGGCCGCGTAGCCGGTGATGACCTTGCGCTCCTTCAACCGCTTGACCCGCTCGAAGCAGGCGGCGGGCGACAGATTGCACCTTCGGGCCAGTTCCGCGTTGGAGATGCGGCCGTCGATCTGCAGAACGCGCAGCAAACGGCGGTCGGTATCGTCAAGAATTTGCATGGCGAATGAGTCTGATTGCCGAATGATCTCTGGTTCAGGTCGCCATCATACAGTGCACATTCGGCCAAGTCCGCCATATATGCCGCAAATCGAAGGGTTTGATCCCAGGGTGAGATGATGACGCCGACCGACCTGAAGCACTGGGACGATCTGGACCGGAACAAGTTCCGCGACGAACGCGCCGTGGTGGCCGAACTGCTGGCTGAGCCCGGCCTGACGCCGGCCGAGCGCGCCGACGTCTTCCGCGACGCCGTGGCCCTGGTCGATCAGGCTCGCGCCAGCCAGAAGAAGCAGGGCGTGGTCGAGAGCTTCCTGCAGGAGTTTTCGCTGGGCACCCGCGAAGGGCTGGCCCTGATGTGCCTGGCCGAGGCCCTGCTGCGCACGCCCGACGCCGACACTCGTGACCGTCTGATCGCCGAGAAGATCGGTTCGGCCGACTGGGCCTCGCACATGGGTCAGTCGGACAGCCTGTTCGTCAACGCCTCGACCTGGGGACTGATGTTGACCGGCAAGCTCGTCGACGTTGACGAAGAGGCGAAAACCGACCTGTCGGGCTTCCTCAAGCGCATCGCCGGGCGTCTGGGCGAGCCGGTCATCCGTCAGGCCGTGGCCACCGCCGTCAAGATCATGGGCGAGCAGTTCGTCGTTGGGCGCACCATCGAGGCCGCGCTGAAGCGCTCGGACCGTGAAGGCTGGCTGTGCAGCTTCGACATGCTGGGCGAGGGCGCCCGCACCGTCGCCGACGCCGAGCGCTATGAGAAGATCTACGCCGACGCCATCGAGGCCGTGGGCAAGACCGCCAAGGGCCAGGGCCCGGAAGCCGGTCACGGCGTTTCGGTCAAGCTGTCGGCCCTGTCGCCCCGCTATGAGGCGACCCAGGAAGACCGCGTGTGGGAGGAGCTCTATCCCCGCATCCTGCGTCTGGCCCTGATCGCCGCCAAATACGACATCAACTACACCATCGACGCCGAAGAGGCCGACCGTCTGGCCCTGTCGCTGAAGCTGCTGGAGCGGCTGGCCCGCGAGCCGGAACTGGGCGACTGGAAGGGTCTGGGCCTGGCCGTTCAGGCCTATCAGAAGCGCACGACCGAAACCGTGGCCAAGCTGGCGGACCTGGCCAGGTCTTCGGGGCGCCGTCTGATGGTGCGCCTGGTCAAGGGCGCCTACTGGGACACCGAGATCAAGCGCGCCCAGGTCATGGGCCGCACCGACTATCCGGTCTTCACCACCAAGCCGGCGACCGATCTCAACTATCTGGTCTGCGCCAAGGCCCTGATCGAGGCCTCGCCCTACATCTACGCCCAGTTCGCCACCCACAACGCCCATACCCTGGCCGCCGTGCGCCGCATGGCCCGCGACCGCAACGTGACCATCGAGCACCAGCGTCTGCACGGCATGGGCGAGGCCCTCTATGACGCCGCGCACGAGGCCTGGGCCGACGAGACGGTCATCGTGCGCGCCTACGCCCCCGTCGGCGGCCATGAAGAACTGCTGCCCTATCTGGTGCGCCGCCTGCTGGAAAACGGCGCCAACTCCTCCTTCGTCCACGCCCTGCTGGACGAGCGCGTTCCGGCGACCGCCGTCGCCGCCGACCCCATCACCGCCGTCGAGGCCCAGCCCGACCGCCACCCCAGGATTCCGGTTCCCATGAACATCTACGGCGATCGCCAGAACTCCCTCGGCCGCGACTATTCGCAGGCCGCCGACCGTGAGCGCCACGCCAAGGCCCTGGAGCGCGTCGACAGCGAGAAGCTGACGTCGGGCCCCATCATCGGCGGCAAACTCCGGGCAGGAGTGAACCCGCAGGACGTGACCAACCCGGCCGACCGTTCGCAGGTCCTGGGCCATGTGTCCGAAGCCTCGGTCGAGGACGTGGACGCCGCCGTCATCGCCGCCGCCAACGCCCAGGTCGCCTGGGACCGTATCGGCGGTTCGGGCCGCGCCCCCATCCTGCGCGCCATGGCCGACGGGCTGGAAGCCGACATGGACCGTCTGGTCGCCCTGCTGTCGCGCGAAGCGGGCAAGACCCTGAACGACGGCGTGGCCGAGGTGCGCGAAGCCGCCGACTTCTGCCGCTACTACGCCCTGCTGGCCGAGCGCGACTTCGGCGGTCGCCAGACGCTGAAGGGCCCGACGGGCGAGACCAATGAACTGGTCCTGCACGGCCGCGGCGTCTTCGCCGCCATCAGCCCGTGGAACTTCCCCCTGGCCATCTTCACCGGCCAGATCGCCGCGGCGCTTGCCGCCGGCAACGGCGTGGTCGCCAAGCCCGCCGAGCAGACCCCGCTGATCGCCGCCGAGGCCGTCCGCCTCTTCTTCAAGGCCGGTCTGAACCCCGATCTGCTGGCTCTGGTCCCCGGTCGCGGCGAGGTGGTCGGCGCGGCCCTGACCAGCCATCCGGGCATTGACGGCGTGGCCTTCACCGGCGGCACCGACACGGCCTCGGCTATCAACCGCGGCCTGGCCGCGCGCCCCGGCGCCATCATCCCCTTCATCGCCGAGACGGGCGGCCTGAACGCCATGTTCGTGGACACCACGGCGCTGAAGGAACAGGTCATCGACGACGTCATCCTGTCGGCCTTCGGCTCGGCCGGTCAGCGCTGCTCGGCCCTGCGCATCCTCTATGCGCCCAAGGAGGCCGCCGACGCCCTGATCGAGGGCCTCAAGGGCGCGCTGGCGACCCAGGTGATCGGCGACCCCACCGATCCCAGGACCGACATCGGCCCCGTCATCGACGCCGAGAGCCGCACCAATCTGGAAGCCCACGTCGCGCGCCTGTCGAAAGACGCGAAGATCGTCGCTCGCGCCGAACTGGCTCCCGGTTCGGACAAGGGCGACCTGTTCGCCCCGACCATCGCCGAAATCCCCACGCCCGACTTCCTCGAGCGCGAGGTCTTCGGCCCGATCCTGCACGTCTATCGCTATGACTCGAAGGACCTGAAGTCGGTCGCCGCCAAGCTGGCCGCGCGCGGCTATGGCCTGACGCTCGGCGTCCACAGCCGCATCGAGGCCTTCGCCGACGAGGTCGTGCGTCTGGTCCCGGCCGGCAACGTCTATGTGAACCGCTCGATCATCGGCGCCGTGGTCGGCGTGCAACCCTTTGGCGGCGAAGGCCTGTCGGGCACCGGCCCGAAAGCCGGCGGCCCCAACAGCCTGATCCGCTACGCGGCTGAGAAGGCCATCAGCGTCAACATCGCGGCCCAGGGCGGCGACCCCGCGCTGCTGAACCTCTGATTGTGAAGACGGCGAAGCGCGCGGTTCGTCGCGCTTCGCCGCAAATCGGTCTAAGGCGTGCGTTTAAGGAGCCTGGATGATCGACCTGTTTCGTAGCGATAATGTCGTGGTCCGCAGCGTGCCTGCGCAGGACGACAGCCGCTGGGTTGTCACCTTTGACCACTACGGCATTGGCCCCGGCTTTGACCGTCCAGGGTTCGGAGAGGACTTCCTCCGACAATCTGGCGTCTCGGCCATCCACGTTATGGGGCGCCGCGAGGACTGGTATCAGTACCCTGAGATGGCTGAGGCCATGGCCGCCGTGCGTCGGGCGACGGCGCACGGCGGCCGCGTGATGGCCTATGGGACCAGCATGGGGGCCTATGCGGCGCTGCGCTTCGCCGACGCCGCTGGCGCGAACGCCGCCCTGGCCATCTCGCCCCAGTATTCGATCGATCCGGCCAAGGTGCCGTTCGAGACGCGTTGGCTGCAAGACGGCCACCGTATCCAATGGCTGCCCGAGATCGACGGTAAGTTGGTCTGCGGGTGTCGGCCGGTGATCGTGTTCGATCCGGCGGGCGAGGACGGACCCCATGTCCGCCTTGTCGAGGCGGAGATCGATATCGTCCCCGTAGACCTTCGCTATAGCAAGCATCCCTCGACCACCTATCTGGTCGAGGCGGGCCTGCTTAAACCACTGGTGTTCGACGTGCTGTCGGGCGTGTTCGACGCCCCTGCCTTCAAGCGCGAGGCGGCGCAACGTCGGCGACACAGCGCGACCTATCTTTCCCGTCTCGCGGAGCTCCAGCCGTCGCATCGACGCAAGACCGGTATGGCTCTGGCGCGACGCGCCTGCGAAATTGCGCCCAATGATCCGATCGCTCTGGGCGTGCTGGGCGGATACTGCGCCGATATTGGCGACCATGATCAGGCGGTGGCCTTGCATGAGCGGGCCACGGAGGTCAGTCAGCGCGCACCCAACTGTCTTGTGTCGCATGGCAACGCCCTTGTGGCGGCCGGACGCCTTGATGAAGCGCTGGTCCTAGCTGACGAAGTGATCGAGCAACTTCCCGAGCAAGCGCACCTGAGAGCATGGCGAAGCCTGATTCTCTGGCGTCTCGGTTCAGTTGAATTGGCGGTAGATGCCATCAATCAGGCGATTGCTCTAGACCCGCATCAATCTGGGTATTTCAGCACTCTTGAGCGTTATCGTGAGGCGGTCGCGCGGACCGGGGGAGACGGAGCGTTGGGCCGTTTGCTTCGTTTCGTGCGCCGCAGCGCCCGAACAACGCGGGCTCATGCGCCGATCAGCTTGCTACGTAGCGCCCGCTAGAGGGTTCGAAGCAGTTGACGCGCTGCGACAAGGTCGCAGTTTTCCAGAGACAGCAACGTGTCGTTCGGCGTCTCGATCAGGCGGGAGTCGCCTCCGATACGCCAGAACTTGAAGCCCATGCCGTCCATCCAGGCGACGAAGTCGGGCACCGAGGTCCGGGATCCCATCTGGACCACGCTCCATTCCAGGCAGACGATGATGTCGGGGTTGGCGCGCAGGGCCGCTTCGGCGCCACGCAGGATGAAGGGCTCGGAGCCTTCGGCGTCGATGCGGATCAGGTCCACACGACCGACGTCCTGATCGTCGATGCGCACGGCCTCGACCTTCAGGGTTTCGCCGTCCTCATAGGGATTGTCCGACCAGTGCGTGACATAGCCCCCGCCCGAGTTCCGGCGAGACACCACAAAGTCGATATGACCGGGCTGATCCAGGGCGGCCTTGGAGATGATGCGGGTGCGGGGCGCATAGCCGTTCAGCAGAACGGATCGTTGCACCAGTCCCGCCAGTCGCGGATTGCCCTCGAAAGCGGTGATGAAGCCGTCTGGTCCAACCGCGTCTGCCATGATCGTCGTGTAATAGCCGATATTGGCTCCCACTTCGACGATGCGGAAGCCGGGGCGGATCAGCGAGAGCAGGGCCCGGTGAATGTGCTTTTCCCAGTGACCGTGGGCGATGATGTTGGCGCTGACGTGCTCGTCCAGAGGATCCACGTACAGCATGTGCCCGCAGTTCAGACGGACCATCGCCAGATCGGGGGCGAGATAGAAGTAGCGGTCCGTCTTGCTGGCGCAGGCGCACGCGGGCGCGGGCGCGCCGAGAAGACGGCGACGCGCGCGCGCAAGACGCTTTCGAAGAGACGTCATGATCAGGCCTCGCCGCGTTGAATGATGACGCCGACCGAGGTGGTCGGGTGCCCCCACAGCGACATCCTCAGATGCGGCTGGTCGCGATAAGGCATGACGTCGATGTACTGCTCGACCAGGCCGTTCCCCATGGAGAAGTCGAACGGGGCCGCGCAGTGTCCCTTGGCCTGCAGGCGCGCGACCAGGTCTTCCAGATCCCGGCGTCGGAACAGGACCGTGTCCTGATGATCGATCGTCTCGGTGTTGGAGCCGTAGTTGTATTCGGAGGTATGCACCGCCCAGCCGCCGGGCTTGAGACAGTCGATCGAGCGCTCGACGAAGGCGAGGCCCTTCTCGATGGAGCCCAGGTGCTCAAAGGCGCAGGCCGACCAGCAGAAATCATAGCCCGTCAGATCGTCCGGGACGTGGTTCATGTCGCAGGTGCGGAACTCGACATTGGCGTCGAACAGATCGTCAGGACAGACCGCCGGCTTGCGCAAGGCCGCCTTGCCCTGAGCGTGTTCGTTGGTGAGAATCCAGCCCATCTCCTCGGCGCGCTCGACGGCCATGTCGGTTGCCGTGATCCGGCAGCCCTCGGAGGCGAAATAGGCGCTGAGGGGCTCCGATCCGACGCCGAAACCCAGACCGCGCGCGCCAGGACGTATCGCGCCGCGTTCCCACAGCGCCTGGCAGATGAAGACGAACTCCCACAGCTTGCGATGGTAGCGCAGGCCTTCGTCCAGGCGTCGGCACCAGTAGGAAAAGGCCGGGGTTTCAAAGCTGTCCTGTCGGCACACCGTGCTGAAGGGAAAGACGTTCTGACCGGGCTGGCCGTTCAGCAGCGGCGGCTGACCTTCCCATGCGCTGCGTTCAGGCAGGGCCAGGGCGCTGTAGAGCAGCCGCGTTTCGCGTCGGTGCTCCTCCAGGGCCTGGGCCAGCCGCGCCACCTGGGTTTCGAGCACCTCGAGTCTGGCCGGAGCCTTGGCGAGTCGCTGGCGAAAACGTGCCGAGCGTTTCGAGAAGGGATTGAACAATGGGACCTCGATGGCGGCGGCGACTCGAGCGAGCGACGACTGGAGCTTCTGTCTTAACCGGCCGGCTTTGGCCATCCCCCCGCGCGGCTCAGGGCGCTGAGGCGGGGCTTGTCGATTTGCTGGCCGATCCAGCGGGCGCTCTCGATCAGCTTGTCGAGGTCGTAGCCGGTCGAGAAGCCGGCGCGTTCCAGCATATAGACCAGGTCCTCGGTGGCGATGTTGCCGGTGGCGCCGGGCGCGAAGGGGCAGCCGCCGATGCCCCCAGCGGAGGCGTCCAGAATGTCGATCCCGGCCTCGACCCCGGCGTAGGCGTTGGCCAGGCCGGTGTTGCGGGTGTCGTGGAAATGCAGGCGCAGGACAGCGTCGGGGGCGGCCTTGCGGGCGGTCTCGACCTTCTTCGTCACGCTCCAGGGATCGCCGACGCCGATGGTGTCGGCTAGGGCGATCTCCTCGACGCCCAGGGCGGCGATGCGGGCCACCAGTTCGCTGACCTGTTCGACCGAGACCTCGCCGTCGAAGGGGCAGCCCCAGACGCAGGACAGGGTGGCCGTCAGCTTGGGCGTGGCGCCCGGCGCGCCTTCTGCATTGGCACGGCCCGCCATGATGTCGGCCAGCATCTGCACCTGCTGGTCGACGCTCAGGCCCTGGTTCTTCAGGCCGAAACCGTCGGTGGCGGACATGGCCACGTTGACCTCGTCCACCGCCGTGCCAAGCGCCCGGTCATAGCCCTTGCCGTTCAGGACCAGGCCGATGCGGCTGCGGCTCTCGGCGGGGGGCAGGGCGGCCATGACCTCTTCAGCCCCGGCCATCTGCGGCACATATTTGGGGTGGACGAAGCTGACGGCCTCGATCCGTTTGGCGCCCGCACCTTCGAGGCGCTGCACGAAGTCGGCGCGGACGGCCGGAGTCAGCACGGCTTTTTCGTTCTGCAGGCCGTCGCGCGGCCCGACCTCGACGATCTGGATGAAGCGGCCCATCAGCGCGCGCTCCGTTCGCCGGCGCCGGCGGGCGCATAGACGGTCAGGCGCACGTCGTCGCCCGAGGAATAGTTGTGGCCGCTGACCACGCCGACGGCGCGTCCGGCGGCGCCCAGGTCAGCCAGCGCGCGGCGGAACTCTTCGTCGTCGTGGGCCTCGACGATGGCGGGGCGGCCCTCGGCCAGGGCGCGGGCGGCGCCGGGGCCGTCGGTCAGCTGGGTGTCGCGGCCGGTCAGGAAGACGAAGCTGGGCTCATGGAAGGTCGTGATGGCCACCGGGCCGGGATAGCGACCCTGAGCCGGGCTCAGCTCAGCCGACTCCAGCGTCTTCACCAGACGCGGAGCGATGGACAGGGGGCGCAGCTGGCGGATGGTCCCGGCCAGACCGGCGTGGGCGATGACGCCGCACGCGATGGCGGCCAGAACCCCGGTGATCGCCGCCCGGTTGACCAGCAGGAAGCCGCCGACCGCCGCCGCCATGACGGCGAAGACGATGGTCACCGTGGCCCAGGTCTGGGCCGTCGAACGCCCGAACTCGGTCAGGCCATAGACAGTGATGGCGCAGATGATGACAGCGGCGAACAGGCCCAGCAGGGCGCCGGAAATGCGCGAGACCTTGCCGATCGGCTGGGTCAGGGCGGCGGCGGCCAGCAGGGCGATCGCGCCGAAGGTGGGCAGGGTGTAGTGCCACAGCTTGGTCGGGGCGATCTCGAACATCAGCCAGGCCGGGACCAGCCAGCAGATGGCGAAGCGGATGGCCGGCTCGGCGCGGCGATGCCAGCCCGTCGACAGGGCGGTGGGCAGCATCAGGGTGACGGGGAAGAGCAGCAGGGGCGACAGCAGGGCGTACATGCCGATGAAGCCGCCGTGGCTTTCGTGGGCTCCGGCCAGCTTGGGCGCCAGGTCGCCGCCGATGGCTTCACGCCAGAAGCCGCCGTCGGTGGCGATGGTGATGGCGATGGCCCAGGGCCCGACCAGCAAGGCCACCAGAGGCAGGCCCCAGCCCCAGCCCAGGCGACCCAGCCATCTGATGTTCCGGTCCCAGACCGACAGGGCGATGATCGACAGGGCCACGACCAGCAGGCCGATCGGTCCCTTGATCAGGATGGACAGGCCGATGCCCAGCCAGAACAGCAGCTTGTGCCAGCGCACCGGCTTCTCGCCCGCCCGCGTCGCCATATAGATCCGCGCCAGCGCCGCCATCGACAGGGTCGTCAGGCCGCACAGCATGGCGTCGGTCTTGGCGATGCCCGCTTCGGACGACAGCAGGAAGGTGGCGCCCAGCATGGCGCCCGCCAAAAAGCCCGCGCGATTGCCGAACAGGGCCGCTCCCGCCCAGGCCACGGCCCAGGCGGCCAGCATGGCCCCGAACAGCGAAGGCAGGCGATAGGGCTGGATGTTGCGGTCCTCGACGTCCGAGGTCAGGCCGACGGCCACGGCCTGCATCCAGTAGATGCCGACCGGCTTCTTCCAGCGCGGTTCGTCCTGGAAGCGGATATCGACATAGTCGCCGCTTTCCAGCATCTGCGCGGTCGCCTGGGCGAAGCGGCTCTCGTCGCGGTCCAGCGGCGGCAGCAGCAGCAGGCTGGGCAGGCCGGCGAGCAGGGTCAGCAGGGCCGCCAGAACGGGGCCGCGCCAGCCGGCGATGAGGTGATCCAGGTTCAGGCGGTTCATGGCGCTGTCGTATCACGCCGACGCCGCCCCCCGGAAGCTTCAGCTTTGCATCCGCCGCGCGCGCCGTTTTCCTCGACCCCGCCAATGCGCTACAGAGCGACAAATGATCGACAGCTTCGCTTCCGCTCCTGAAATTTCCGTCGTCGTGCCGGTGCATGACGAATCCGGCGCCGCCGTGCCCCTGGCGCGCGAGATCGCCGAAGCCTTTGCCGGTCGGTCCTACGAGATGATCTTCGTCAACGACGCCAGCCGCGATTCGACTCTGGCCGAACTACAGGCGGCGATGGCGGAGCTGCCGGCCCTGCGCGTGCTGTCGCATTCGACCAACGCCGGTCAGAGCCGGGCCGTGCGCACCGGCGTCCTGGCCGCGCGGGCCCCGATCGTGGTCACGCTGGACGGCGACGGCCAGAACCCCCCGGCCGACGCCCCGCGTCTGGCTGACGCCCTGATCGCAGCGCCGCCCAGCGTCGCCCTGGTCGGCGGCGTCCGCGCCAAGCGTCAGGACAGCAACGCCAAGCGTCAGGCCTCCTTGTGGGCCAACCGCATCCGCAAGAAGCTGCTGTCTGACGACGCCGACGACACCGGCTGCGGGCTCAAGGCCTTCCGCCGCGACGTCTTTTTGCGGCTGCCCTACTTCGATCACATCCATCGCTACCTGCCGGCCCTCATGATCCGCGAGGGTTACGAGAACCGCTATCTCGACGTCGATCACCGTCACCGCGAGACGGGCCGCTCGAAGTACACCAACTGGGGTCGGCTGCGGGCGTCGTTCTCCGACCTGCTGGGCGTGATGTGGCTGAAGTCGCGCTCGCGCCGTCCAGGCGCGATCAGCGAGTTCTGATCGAACCGCGGCCATATGGCCGAGCGCTGGAAACAGGGTTAAGCAGGGCGATCTGGAGGGGCCGTCCATGCCGATCGCCATACCGCTGCTGATCGTGCCGGTCGTGATCTACAACCTGGTGATCCTGCTCGGCGGGGCGGGCGCTGACCCCCTGCTCGGGCCGACGGCGGTGCTGGGCGAGGTCCTGTTCCGCGTGCCGATGACCTCGGGCGCGATGTGGAATATCAGCATAGGCGACCTGATTCTGTTTCTGTCGCTGATCCTGCTGTTCGTGGAGTTGTTGAAGTCGACCTCCAGCCAGAGGGTGGCCATCGTCAATCACGCCCTGTCGATGGCGCTGTTCGTGGTCTGCATGGTCGAGTTCCTGCTGCTGCCGGGTTTCGCCGGATCGGTCTTCTTCCTGATCCTGACCATGGTGCTGCTGGACGTGCTGGCGGGCTTCATCGTCACCATCGTCGCCTCGCGGCGCGACTTCGACCTGAATCCGCGCTAGGGCCTTAGGTCAGGGGCGCCCGCGCCATGAGGTAGGCGGGGCCTTTGCCTTCGGCCTTGTAGGCGTCCACGGTCTGGCGACGCAGTCGGGTCAGCACCGCGCCGCGCTCGTCGCGCAGCTCCAGTCCGTTTGGCGTCATTCGCCAACTGCGCGCCTTCGATAGCTCGGGCAGACGGCAATCCTCCAGCAACAGGCCGTAGCCGCCGTTCGCCGCATTGAGGTTGAGCGCCAGCAGACATCCGCGCGCGTCGCCGGCGATGGAAATGCGCCACAGGCCGACCGCATCCTGCGGCACGGCTTGGGAAGGCGTCGAAGCAGAAGTGGTCATCGAAGATGGTCCAGAACAGGCGGACGCCGAGGCGGCGACGGCCCAGGCGAGAATGGATACCGCGACGGTGGTGGGGCGGCGCATGATACAATCCCTGAAGCGGAAGGCACGTCATCCGGCTGTTCACCAGAGTCTATCCCGATGGGGAACGACGCGATAGGTTGCCGGTTTCCGCCCATGGGCCCTTGGAAAGCTGCGTGTTCAGAAGCCTTCTTCCTGACGGGCCGGGGACCCGGCCCCTGGCCGACGCCTTCCGGGCCTGCCGGACCCATTTTCTGTGGGCGGCGGGGTTCAGCGCCCTCGTCAATCTGCTTTATCTGACGCCGACCCTCTACATGATGCAGGTCTATGACCGCGTCGTGCCGACGGGCGGCTTGACGACCCTCGCCTTCCTGACGGTGATCGCCGTCCTGGCCCTGGCGGCGCTGTCGGGGTTGGACTGGATCAGGGGGCGGCTGCTGCTGCGCGCCGGACTGCGCCTCGATCGGCTGCTTTCCGCCCGGGTTCTGGCGCGGGTCACGGACCGCGAGGGCCCGGCGCCGGGCTCCCAGGTCCTGCGCGAGTTCGACAATGTTCGCTCGGCCGTGGCGGGGCAGGGGGCTCTGGCCCTGTTCGACGCCCCGTGGACCCCGATCTACCTGCTGTGCTGCTTCTTGCTGCACCCGGCCATAGGCGTTCTGACCCTGGTCGGGGGGGCTGTCCTCGTGGCGTTGGCCGTCGCCAACGAGCGCGACAGCCGCGCCCGTCTGAGCGGGGCCATTCAGGCCGCCAACGTCGCCTACGCCGCTCAGGAAGCCATCGCCGGTCAGGCCGAGGTCGTGCGGGCTCTGGGCATGCGCGAAGCCAGCATCGCCCGCCAGATCGACCAACGCCACGAGGCCGTCTCGCGCCAGGCTGACGCCCAGCTGACCGGCGGCCGCTACAGCGGCGCCATCAAGTTCGTGCGTTTGACGCTGCAGTCGCTGGCCCTGGGCGTCGCCGCCCTGCTGGCCGTGCGTGGCCAGTTGTCGCCGGGCGCCATCATCGCCTCCTCGGTCCTGCTCAGCCGCGCCGTGGCGCCGATCGAGCTGCTGGTCGGCGCCTGGCCCGGCCTGGTTCAGGCCCGTGCGAGCTGGCGTGCGCTGATCGATCTGTTCGCCTCTACGGCCTCACAGGACATTCAGCGGACGGCTCTGCCCGAACCGCGCGGTCGGGTGACGCTGGAGGGCGTGTCCCTGCGCTACGCCGGCACGGAGGCGCCGCAGCTTCGGCAGGTGTCTCTGGCCCTCGCGCCGGGCGAGGTGCTGGGCGTTATCGGGGCCAGCGGTTCGGGCAAGACGACGCTTGCGCGCATCCTGGCGGGGGGCATGAAGCCGACCGCCGGCGTCATTCGCCTGGACGGCGCGGCCTATGAGGCGCGGCCCGGCGACGATCTGGCGCGCCATATCGGCTATCTGCCGCAGACCCCCAGCCTGTTCGCCGGGACGATCAAGGACAATATCGCCCGCTTCGCCTCGACGCTGGAGCATGATCCGGTTCTGGTGGATCGCGAGGCGGTCGCGGCGGCCCAGGCGGCGGGCGCGCACGACATGATCCTGCGGTTGCCGCTGGGCTACGACACCCTGCTGGGACCTTTCGGCGCTGGCCTGTCGGCGGGCCAGGCCCAGCGGGTCGCCCTGGCGCGGGCCATGTTCCGTGATCCGGTGCTGCTGGTGCTGGACGAACCCAATTCGAACCTGGATCAGGAAGGCGAGACCGCCCTCCTGTCCGCCGTCAAAAGCTCGGCGGCGCGCGGCGCGGCCGTCGTGGTGGTGGCCCACCGGGCCGGGGTTCTGGCTCAGGTCGACCGGCTGCTGATGCTCACGGACGGCGCCGTTCAACTGGAGGGACCTCGCGAGACCGTGCTGGAACGCCTGCGTCACGCCGCTCCGAGTCGGAGCTCCCCAGCATGAGCGCCCCGCCTTCGCCTCCGATCGCCGCCGGCGACGCGCCGGGTCGTGACATCCGATTGGGGGCGGCGATCTTCGTCGCCTTCTTCGTCGTCTTCCTAGGCTGGGCCGCCTTCGCACGGCTGGATGCCGGCGCCTACGCCCAGGGCGAGGTTTCAGTGTCGGGCAACCGTCAGGCGGTTCAGCATCGCGAAGGCGGGATCGTCTCGGCCCTGAAGGTGGCCGAAGGCGACCACGTGGCGCGCGGCCAGGTGCTGGTCGAATTGGCGTCCGGCGAACTGATCGCCGCCGAGCGGGGACTGGCGGGGCAAGTCTATGCCCTGCTGGCGCAGCGGGCGCGTATGATCGCCGAACGGGATCGGCTGGGCGCGATCCAGACCCCGCCGGAGCTGACGGGCTTGCCGCCCGAGGATCAGGCCCTGGCCGACGAGGCCATGCGCCTGCAGCGACTGCAGTTCGCCGCCCGTCGCGTGGGGCGCGGCACCGAAACCGGCGTTCTGTCGCAGCGCTCGCAGCAGTTGGAGCAGCAGATCGCCGGTCTGGAGCGGCAGATCGCTTCGAATTTGGAGCAGCGTCGTCTGATCGTCGAGGAACTGGACGGCGTGCGCTCCTTGGCCGCGCAGGGCTATGCGCCCCTGACGCGCGTTCGGGCGCTAGAGCGCACCGCGGCCTCTCTGGAAGGCGAGGAGGGGTCCTTGCGCGCCCAAGTCGCCCGCGCCCGCGAGGCCATAGGCGAGACGCGGTTGGAGATGTCCGGGGTGACGACAAAGCTGAATGAGGACGTGGCCGAGCAGTTGAAGCAGGTCGAGGTGCAGTTGAACGAACTGCGTCCCCGTCTGGCGGAGGCGCGCGCCCAGATCGCCCGCAACCAGGTTCGCGCCCCGGCCACCGGCCAGGTGGTGGGCCTCAGCGTCTTCACGGTCGGCGGCGTGGTCCAGCCGGGGCAGATCCTGATGGAGATCGTGCCGGACGACGCCTCTCAGGTGATCGTCGCCTCGGTCAGCCCGGGCGACATCGACAGTCTGCGTCCTGGGCTGACTACCGAGGTGAAATTCCCGGGCTTGCGCGACCGCAACCCGCCCATCATCCACGGCCGCGTGATGCGCATTTCGGCCGACCGCCTGACCTCGGAAACCCCTTCGGGCGCACATCCCTTCTATCGGGTGGAGATTGTCGTGCCGGCCGAGGAAATGGTTCGTCTGGGCCCATCAGCGACCAACATCCGTCCGGGGATGCCGGTCGAGGTCGTGGTCGTCACGCGCAAGCGCACGGCGCTGCAATATCTGTTCGAACCCCTGACGCGCAGCCTGTTCCGTTCGGGCAGCGAGCGCTAGCTGAAGGCGACGAAGACCAGGGCGACCATAGTCACGTCGAACAGGCGGGCGGCGAGGTTGAGGACGGCCATGGGGCAAACTCCGGTCGAAGACGCCGGAGTCGTCGCAAACGCCGTGCCATCGGCCGGGCGGGCCTAGATTTCGGTCTGTCTGGCCCGACCCACGCGGGGGCGGCGGTCGCGCTTGCCCGAGTATTCCGCACCCAGATAGGTGGAGCGGGCCGCGTCCAGCACCGGCGGGCCGCCCTTCAGGCCGCGCTTCTGGCCTGTCTGCCCGATCACCTGGGCGGCGAACAGGGCCGGAGGGGCGCTTGGCGACACGGCAGGCTTTGCCGGGGAGGCGGCATGATCGACCCGCTCGCCGGCCGGGACGACGGCGCGCGACGTCGTTGCGGCCTCGGCGGCGGCGCGTCGATCACGGCCGCGCCGGTCGCCTTCGCGGCGCTCGTGCACTGTGTGGCCTTCGATCGGACCGACCGGACGCACGCCGTCCGTCATTTGCCGGCGCCGGCCAGGCGCTCGATCTGGGCCCGCATCTCGTCCATCTGGCGACGCATCTCATCGAGGGCCGGATCGGCCTTGGCCGCGGACGCAGGCTCAGGAGCTTTCTCCGGCTCGGCCTGGGGACGGCCATAGGCGGCCATGCCGGGGAACATCTTCATGGCGCGCTCGAACATGGCCATGTTCTGGCGCACGGCCTCTTCCATCAGACCGCCGCCGGGCGTCCCGGCGAAGGCGCGGCTGAACTGGCTGCGCAGCTGCTCCTGCTGGCGGGTGAAGCTGTCCAGCGACATTTCCAGATAGGAGGGCAGGACCGACTGCATGGAGTTGCCGTAGAAGCCGATCAGCTGACGCAGGAACTGGACGGGCAACAGGGCCTCGCCGCGGCTTTCTTCCTCGAAGATGATCTGGGTCAGGATCTGACGTGTCAGCTCGTCATTGGTTTTGGCGTCATAGACGACGAATTCGACCCCCTCGCGCACCATCTGCGCCAGGTCTTCCAGCGTCACATAGGCGCTGGTGGCGGTGTTGTAGAGCCGCCGGTTCGCATACTTCTTGATGACGACGACGCCGTCACGGGTTTTTCCGCCCTCGGATTTCTTGTCGTTCACGCTTGTTCTCGCGTTGTTGCAACGCCGCACTATCACGCGTTGCGCGCGCGAAGGCCAGAGGGCGCTTTTCCGTCAGGCCGCACCGGGGGCCAGGACCACGCCGATCAGGATGGCCGCCCAGTGCACGCCGGCCCCGGCGACGACGAAGCCGTGCCAGATGGCGCGGCGGAACTTCACCTTCTGACTGATGAAGACGAAGACGCCCGAGGTGTAGATCAGCCCGCCTGCGACCAAGAGCCCCAGCGCCAGCGGATGCACCGTCTCGATCATCGGCTTCAGCGCAAAGATCGCCACCCAGCCGAACAGGACATAGACCCCGCTCCAGAAGACGTCGGAAATGCGCGGGGCGAACATCTTCACCCCGACCCCGGTCAGGGCCATCAGCCAGACGGCCAGGGTGAAGCCGATCGACCAGGCCCCCTCGAACCTCTGGGTGGTGAAGGGGGTGTAGCTGCCGGCGATCATCAGGAAGATGGCCGCCTCGTCCAGGCGTCGCAGCACGGGGCGGGCGGCGCAGGGGTGGGTCTGGTTGTAGATGGTCGAGGCCGTCAGCATGGCCAGCAGGCATACGGCGTAGATGGCGGTGGCCACCACCGCACTGATCCCGCTGTAGAGCCCCGCGAGCACCGCCAGGATGACGCCGCCGACGGCCGCCAGGGCCAGGCCCACGATATGGACCCACAGGTCGGCCAAGCGCTCGGCGCGCGACTGATAGTGCTCGATCATGTCGAGGTCGTCGGGCGTCCACACCCGTCTCGCCAAGGATTTCAGCCGCACCAGCATCACTCCTGAAAAGCGTTCGTTGAGGGGATCGTTCCCGGCAGATTGCGCCCGGATGATGACGAAGAGCTGAACTTCGCACTTGCGAGAGGTGACGCGGAGTGTGCAATGCGGCACAACCTCGATCAGAATTTCTCCCCGGAGTGAATATCATGACTGACGTAGTGATCGTTTCCGCCGCCCGCACCCCGGTCGGCTCCTTCCTCGGCGCCCTGTCGACCCTGCCCGCTTCCAAGCTGGGCGAGGTGGCCATCAAGGCGGCCCTGGAACGCGCGGGGGTCGCGCCCGCCGACGTCGACGAGGTCATCCTGGGGCAGGTGCTGCAGGCGGGCGCGGGTCAGGGCCCGGCGCGTCAGGCCGCGATCGGCGCCGGCCTGCCCAATGAGACCCCGGCCTGGAGCCTGAACCAGCTGTGCGGCTCGGGCCTGCGCGCCGTGGCTCTGGCCTATCAGCAGATCGTTCAGGGCGACGCGAAGATCGTCGTCGCCGGCGGTCAGGAAAGCATGAGCCAGTCGCCCCACACCGCCCAGCTGCGTAACGGGCAGAAGATGGGCGAACTGGGCTTCAAGGACAGCATGCTGCAGGACGGCCTGATCGACGCCTTCCACGGCTATCACATGGGGCAGACGGCCGAGAACATCGCGAACAAGTGGTCGATCGACCGCGCGTCTCAGGACGCCTTCGCCGTCGCCTCGCAGAACAAGGCCGAGGCCGCCCAGAAGGCCGGCAAGTTCGTCGACGAGATCGCGCCCGTCACCGTCTCGACCCGCAAGGGCGACGTGGTCGTGGATCAGGACGAATACATCCGCCACGGCGCCACTATCGAGGCGATGGAGAAGCTGAAGCCCGCCTTCGTCAAGGACGGCTCGGTGACCGCCGCCAACGCCTCGGGCATTAACGACGGCGCCGCCGCCCTGGTGCTGATGTCGGCCGAGGAAGCCAAGGCGCGCGGCCTCGAGCCTCTGGCCCGCATCGCCTCCTGGGCCACGGCGGGCGTCGACCCGGCCATCATGGGCACCGGTCCGATCCCGGCCTCGAAGAAGGCGCTGGAGAAGGCGGGCTGGACCGTCGCCGACCTGGATCTGATCGAGTCCAACGAAGCCTTCGCCGCCCAGTCGCTGTGCGTGGTCAAGGAACTGGGTCTGGATACGGCCAAGGTCAACGTCAACGGCGGCGCCATCGCCATCGGCCACCCGGTCGGCGCCTCGGGCGCCCGCGTCCTGACCACACTGCTGCACGAGATGAAGCGCTCGGGCGCGAAGAAGGGTCTGGCCACCCTCTGCATCGGCGGCGGCATGGGCGTGGCCCTGTGCGTCGAGCGCTAACCTTCAGACGGCAGGCTGATACGAAAAAGGCCGGTGGAGCGATCCACCGGCCTTTGTCTTTTGGAAGCGGCGCTCCGGATCAGTCGCGCAGCAGTTCGTTGACACCGGTCTTGGCGCGGGTCTGGGCATCGACGCGCTTGACGATGACGGCGCAGTACAGCGACGGGCCGCCGTTCGGATCGGGCAGGGCGCCCGGCACCACGACCGAATAGGCCGGGACCTCGCCGCGGAAGATTTCGCCGGTGGCGCGATCGACGATCTTGGTCGAGCCCGACAGATAGACGCCCATGGCCAGGACCGCGCCTTCGCGGACGATGACGCCCTCGGCGACCTCGGCGCGGGCGCCGATGAAGCAGCCGTCCTCGATGATGGTCGGGTTGGCTTGCAGGGGCTCCAGCACGCCGCCGATGCCCGCGCCGCCGGACAGGTGGACGTTCTTGCCGATCTGGGCGCAGGAGCCGACCGTGGCCCAGGCATCGACCATCGAGCCTTCATCGACGAAGGCGCCGATGTTCACGAAGGACGGCATCAGCACCACGTTCCTGGCGATATGCGCGCCGCGACGGACGATCGCGCCTGGCACCGAGCGGAAACCGGCGGCCTGATAGTCGGCGGCGCTCCAGTCGCCGAACTTGTTCGGCACCTTGTCCCAGAAGGGGCCGACAGCGACCGGGTGGTCGGCCGACAGCGGCAGGGTGGGAGCGTGGCCCGCGCGCATGATGACGTTGTCGTTCAGGCGGAAGGACAGCAGCACCGCCTTCTTCAGCCACTGGTGCGTGGTCCAGACGCCGTCTTCACCGCGCGTGGCGACGCGGGCCTGACCGGAGTCGAGCAGGGCCAGGGCGGTGTCGACGGCGTCGCGGACTTCGCCGCGCGTGGCGGCCGAAACCTCGGCGCGGGCTTCCCAGGCGGCTTCGATCACGGATTCCAGATGGGTCAGGTCGGTCATTGCGGATCTCCGTCCAGCATGGCGGTGGTCAGGAAGGGGCCGACGTTGGCGGCCCGGTGTTGGATGTGCGCGCCCTCGGCGGTGAAGGCCTTGGGCCCGACCAGAACCGTGGTCATGCCGATGGCGTGCGCCGGCTCCAGGTTCTTGGGCGTGTCCTCGAAGAAGCAGGCGGTGGTCGGATCGACGCCGAAGCGGGCCAGCATCTTGTCGAAGGTGCGCGGGTCCGGCTTGGGGATCAGGTCGGCGTCCTCCAGGGCGAAAACCCCGTCGAAGAAGCGCGTCAGCTCCAGCCGCTCCATCACCCGCCGGGCGTGGCCGATCGAGCCGTTGGTGAAGATCAGGCGCGGGCCGCTCAGACGTTCCAGCGCCGCGTGCAGGCCGGGATCGGGCGTCAGCACGTCCAGCGGCACGTCGTGGACCTCGGCGAGGAAGTCGTGCGGGTCGATCTCGTAGTGCATCATCAGCCCGGCAAGCGAGGTGCCGTAGTCGTGCAGATAGCCGCGCTGCACCGCCAGGGCCTCGGCCGATTCCAGGCCCGAGGTGCGCACCACATAGTGGTTGATGCGCTGCTCGACCTGTTTCAGGAACTGGGTTTCAGGCGGATAGAGGGTGTTGTCGAGGTCGAACACCCAGGACCGGACATGGCGCAGGTCGGCGCCGATCTCGGTGCTCGCCGCCAGCGGCGAAGTGCTCACTTCGCTTTCACCAGCGTGCCCGCGCCGAACTCGGTGAACAGCTCGACCAGCATGGCGTGGGGACGGCGACCGTCCAGAATGACCACGGCCTCGACGCCCGCGCGGACGGCGGCCATGGCCGTCTCCAGCTTGGGGATCATGCCGCCGTTGGCGACGCCGGTGTTGATCAGGCCTTGCGCCTCTTCCAGGTTCATCTGGCGGATGATCTCGCCGTCCGCGCCCTTCACGCCCGCCACGTCGGTCAGCAGCAGCATCCGCTTGGCGCCCAGCGACCCGGCGACGGCGCCCGCCACCGTGTCGGCGTTGACGTTGTAGGTCATGCCGTCCTCGGCCACCCCGATGGGGGCGATGACCGGAACCCAGTCCTCGGTCTCGGAGGCGATCAGGCCCTTGATCAGCTTGGGATCGACCTTGGTCGGTTCGCCGACGAAGCCCAGATCGACCTCGTGCTCGATCATGCTGTCGGGGTCGCGCTTGGTGCGCTTGGTCTTCTCCACCGTCAGCAGGCCGGCGTCCTTGCCCGACAGGCCGACGCCGCGCACGTCGGCTTCCTTGCCGGCGACGGTGATCCAGTGGGCGATCTCCTTGTTGACGGCGCCGGACAGGACCATCTCGGCCACCTGCATGGTGTCCTTGTCGGTCACGCGCAGGCCGTCGACGAAGGCGGATTTCACCCCGGCCTTGTCCAGCATGGCGCTGATCTGCGGCCCGCCGCCGTGGACCACCACGGGGTTCACGCCCATCAGCTTCAGCAGCACCACGTCGGCGGCGAACTGCTTGGCCACGGCGCTCTCGCCCATGGCGTGGCCGCCGTATTTGATGACCACGGTCTCGCGGTCATAAACCTGGATATAGGGCAGGGCCTCGGCGAGCGTCTTCGCCGTTTCCCAGCTGCGTTCCTCGGATTGCCGTTCGGTCTCTTTCATGATGGCCGCTCGATAGCGTCGAAGGCCGCGCGAGTCACGACGAAACCGGGGTGGGCGCGGGGCGTTTGCCCCCTCATGAGCCCCTCCATAGACCCCACGGACATCGACGACCGCGACATGGGGCCGGGCGATCCCGTCGATCCGGCGTCGCTGCAGCACCCCGACGCGACCCTGTGTCCTGAATGTCAGGGCACAGGCGCACTGATTTCAGGCGAGACCTGCCCCGTGTGCGAAGGGACCGGCAAGGCGGTCGGTCGCTCGGGCAGCGCCTGACGCGCAGGAAGCCTTAGCAGGGCGCATCCGGGAACAGGTCGCAAGCTTGATTAAAGGCCTGACGGATGCCGTCCAGCGCGCGCTGCAGGTCGGGGTGGTCGCCGTCGCGGGCGGTCAGCAGCAGAAGCTGGTGGGCGCGGCGGATCTGGTCAGGAACCCGTTCATCGGCGTTTTGACGTTTCAGCTCGGCGGACAGGAAGTCGTCCACGCGGGCCTCGGCCTCGGTGCTGCGATCAAAGGCTACGCCGAGATCACGGCTCATCCGTTGGACCTGCCCGCGCCAGTCGGCGATGAAGTGGGACCAGGCCAGGAAGCGGCGGGGCAGGTTGCGGCTGACGCGCTCGGCGTCGGACACATGGCGAAGCCACAGCCGCAGGGCATGGCTGCGCGACATGGCGTTGCGGGTCATCAGCGAGGCGGCCACCTCAGCCGGGGGCCTCACCGGACTGATCACGACGACGCGGTAGCCGCTGTCCTCCAGCACGCCGCGCCAGAAGGTGAACAGGCGGCAGATGCGGGGGTCCTTGAGAACGATCAGGCTGGCGTCGCCGAACTCGGCCGCAAGCCTGTCCGCCGCCTCGACGCGGAAAGCGTGCAGGGCGTCGCCGACGGTCGCCAGATCAAAGCGCCGCCAGTCGTGCCAGGTCGAACCGCCCGCCGCCAGCAGGCGGTCGTTGAGCCCAGCCAGGACCTCGCTCTCCCAGAAGCCCTTGGGGTTGTCCTCGGCGGGCTGCATCAGGGTCTGAGGCGCGGTGGCACCCAGCAGTGCGAGCGCGCCCGCCACTGACGAGGTGCCGCTGCGATGCATCCCCAGAACCACCAGGGCCATCTTGCCGCTCATTCGATTGACCCTGTCTGCGCCCCGGCGATGCGCCGGCCCCGCGCTTGTTAGTCGCTGTCGGCGTCAGGCGGCAAGGAACCAGTCGTCGTGGCCGGGCGAATGGATCAGGCCGTCGTGCGGATGCAGCCCATCGAGCGCCAGGTTGACCTGGATCGGCTCCAAGGGCGGCAGGGTCTGGGGCCGGGCGTCCAGGCTTTCGTCGGCGAACAGGGGCGGCAGGGCAAGAAGCCCTTCCAGCTCCGCCGGAAGGACAAAGGCGTCGGCCTGATGCCAGCCGTCCGTCAGGTCGCCAAAACCGTCGTCGGCCCGCGGCAAGGTCTGCGGTTCAGCGGCGCCGTCCTGGAAGGCTTCCGGTTCGGGCGCCCGGTAAAGGCCGGCCTCCAGGTTGCGGACCTGATTTTCCCAGGTCGACTGATAGGAGGCCCGGTGCTCCGGCGATTCCGAGAAGATGATCACCAGTTCGGCGCGCGTTAGACCGTTGTTGAGGGCGGTCACGTATTCGCCCAGACCCTTGGCGTCGGCCTCGCGGTCCAGAACGAAGCGGTAGATCTGTTTGACGAAGTCGGTGTTCGACAGATCGCCGTAACGGGCGCGGAATTCGGGCGACTGCACCATGTTGTCGGCGAATTGCTGCAGGCCATAACCCTGGTCCACGGCGCCGCGATAGTGGTCCAGCCCGCCGATGTCGGGCACGCGGTCCAGAACGCTGTCGTACAGACGGGCGACGGCGATGGTGGCTTCGTCCTGGACCCAGATGCCCCGGCTCTCGATCTTGGATGTCACCAACTGCCTGTGCTCGGCCGACTCGCTGAAGACGGCCAGCAGATCCAGGCGCGACAGGCCGTTGTTGAGCGAGGCCACGTGCTGCGCAAGGCCGGCGGCGTCCGGCTCACGGTCAAGCGAGTAGCGATACATCAGTCGGACATAGGTTTCATTGTCCGTACCGCCGAAACGCGTCTGGAATTCGGCCGAACCGGACAGGATTCTCAGAATGTCCGTGACAGTCGCGCCCGAAGACAGCTGCTGGGCGTAGGTGGCGAGACCGACCGGGTCCGGCTCACGGTCGAAGGCCGCGTCATAGAGACGATAGACGACGGCGTAGGCGTCAGTGGTCACATAAGACCTCACGCCATCCAGGAATTTGATTTTCTCGATTGACGACAGCGAGTCCGTGCCGCCGTCGCGTCCGCCGCTGACGGCCGTCGAACTGATCGAGGCGTAGCCTCGCGACAGGCCGCCGAAGACGGCGGTGTCGATCCCCGCTCCTCCTGCCAGATTGTCGCTGCCCTTGCCGCCGATGAGGATGTCGTCGCCGTCGCCGCCGACCAGATAGTCATTACCACCGAGGCCTACGAGGACATCGTTGCCGCCGCCGCCTTCGAGCGAGTCGTTCTGTTCGGTGCCCGTCAGGGTGTCCGGACCGGCCGTACCCGTCAGGCTGACGCCGGTGTTGGTCGACAGGGCGATGGTCTGATCGGCGAACTGAAGGAATTCAATGTTCACCAGGGTGTCTGTGCCGTCGGGGCCGGTGACCACCACCTTGGGACCTGAGGTGTCGATCGTGTAGGCTGAGCGATTGCCGCTGAAAACGGCCGTATCAATGCCGCCGCCGCCGTCCAGATCGTCGTTGCTGGCGCCCCCGGTGAGCCGGTTGTTCGCCGAGTTGCCGACGATGACGTCCGCGCCGCCGCCGCCGATCGCGTTCTCGATCACCGCGCCCATCGCGATGGAGACGTTGCCGATCATGCCGCCGACGTTGGAAAAGTGTCCCTGGCGCAGGTCGATCACCTGCCTCTGGCTATAGATCGAGAAGTCGAGGGTATCGATGCCGCCCGCGTCCCACACGCTGAATATGGCGCCGATGCTGGAGTTGTTGGTGGTGAACCAGGGCAGGCCGGTGTTCGAGTTGAAGCCGTAGACCGTGTCGCCGGTCCGCGTCGTCATGTTGGCGCCGTACAGGCGCTGGATCGCGGCGATGTCGTCCAGCAGGGGCGCAGAAGAATAGGAACGGAAGAACGAGGCGCCGGTGTTGCTCTCGCTGAAGTAGCTCATCACCGAGTACTGACGAGAATCTTCATAGTAGGTGGCGTGCTTCGCGTAGGTGATCGTCTCGTTGTCCGACGCGTTGTAAGCTGCGGGATGGCTGAGGCCGATGGCATGGCCGATCTCATGAACCAGAACCTGCTGGCCGTACCCCAGTTGGATCGGTGAGATGTTGTAGCTCAGGGTATTGTTGATCCAGACGTCGCCAGACGCCGATCCGAAGGCGCTGGAGCCGGGCATGTATGCGAAGGCCGCCGCGCTGTCCTGGCCGCCGGAATAGTTGCTGAAAAGCAGGGTCGCATTGTCGGAATAGCCGTTGCCGTCATCGACACGAACGAAGCGGATGTTGGCCACATCGGACCAGGTTTGCAGCGCCAGCAGGGTGGCGGCGATCTGCGTCGCCGAAAACTGGCTGAAGCCCGTGGTGTCGGTCGGCATGGTGGTCGGCGCATTGCTGCGGAAGGCGAAACTGACCGTCACACCCGAGCCAAGGGGTTGGCCGCCGAGCCAGGACGCCCCTGTTCGCGTCAGCTGCAGAGCCGCGTCGCTGATCGTCAGAGAGGGTTTGCCGCCCGGAGCCGGTCCCAGGCCGCGAGCGTCGGCGTTCAGGAAGTACAGAGGATCGTCAAGGCCGCTGGCGACGGGAGCGGGCGAGCTATCTTGATCGGTCTGGAATGAGGACATGGACGCCTGCCGAAGGACTGAGAGCGGTCACACTAGACAGTGGAGAGAGACAGGCAAGCGATGCAGCAAAGACTAATGTAATCTCGCGCCGATCGTCGGGATCGTGCAACTCGGCTTCTCGGCTCTTCGCATCCATGGCGGTGCAGTCTAGGAGGGGGAATGGTTCTCTATCCTGTGATCATGTGCGGCGGCGCCGGCACGCGTCTGTGGCCCGCTTCGAGGCCGTCGCGGCCCAAGCAGTTCATCCCGCTGGCGGGCAATCGCTCGCTGTTTCAGGAAACGGTGCTGCGGGTCGCGCCTCTGGCCGTCGAGGGCGGCCGGCTGATCGTGGTCGGGGGCGTGGGCCACCGCGACTGGATTCTGGATCAACTGGAAGAGGTCGGCGTGGACGCCCAGGTTCTGCTGGAGCCGCAGGCCCGTGATTCCGCGGCGGCCATGGCGGCGGCGGCGATCTGGACCCAGGAACACGATGCCGACGGCGTCAACGTCTTCCTGGCTTCCGACCATCATGTGCCGGACAATCTGGCTTTCCGCCGGGCAGTACGAGAGGCGGCGACGGGGGCCGGGGGGGGGCGGATCGTCACCCTTGGCGTCATGCCGACCGCCCCGTCCTCGGCCTATGGCTATATCAAGCCGACTGGGCGCGGCCTGTCGGAGGTCGAGGCTTTCCGGGAAAAGCCGGATGCCGAGATCGCCGCTGCCTACATTCAAGACGGCTACCTCTGGAACAGCGGTAATTTTATCGTTCGCGCCGACGCCCTGGTGCGCGAGTTGCGACAATTTGCGCCAGGCGTGGAGGTCGCAGCGCGGCAAGCGCTCACAGACGCGCCGCCCAGTCCGGTCCTGGTGCTGGGTGACGCCTTCAACCAGTCCCCGAAGATCTCGATCGACTATGCGGTGATGGAGCGCACCGAACTGGCGTCCGTGCTCGAGGTGGACTTCGACTGGTCAGACCTTGGAGCCTGGGATTCGATCGCCGACACCGGCGAAGGTGATTTCGGTCAGCACATCCTCGAGGATTCTGATGGTTGTCTGGTTCGGGCGCCGGAGGGCACGATCGTCGCCGCCCTTGGCGTGAGAAATGTCGCGATCGTGGTAGAGGCAGACGCTGTTCTGGTCTGCGATCTGTCACGGGCGCAGGACGTCAAGCGGGTCGTGGCCCGCGTCGGTGCGGCCTTCCCGCAGCATCTGGACTTCCACCGACCCGCACCGGAGACCCTGGGAGATGGCGCTGCGCGCTTCGCGGAGTGGCTTCGGGTTCGAGCCCTGCCGATGTGGAGCGCTATCGGGCAGCAGTCCGACGGACGCTTCGCCGAGGCCCTGACGCTGGATTCTCGGCCGCTCGTGGCCGCGCGCCGGACGCGCGTTCAGGCGCGCCAGATCTGGACCTATGCTGAAGCGGGACGCCTTGGCTGGCAGGGCGGCTGGAGCCGTGCGGTCTCTACGGGCGTCGAGGCCCTGCAATCGGCCTATCTTCGACCGGACGGTCTCTATCGCACCCTGCTGGCGCCGGACGGCGCCGCATTAGACGAGACGGCGCGGGTCTATGACCACGCGTTCATCATGTTTGCGCTCGAAGCGGCGCGCAGCGTCGAGGCGACGCCGGGGGCCATGGAGGCTCTGGCTGTCGGCGTGCGGGAACGCCTGGCCGCCCATCGCATGGCGAACGGCGCCTTCGTCGAGGAGGGGGAGGCGCCCTTCCAGGCCAATGCGCACATGCACCTGCTGGAGGCCTGTCTGGCCTGGGAGGAAGGCGGCGGCGATCAGGGCTGGGCGAAGCTGGCGGATGAACTCGTGGACCTTGCGCGCAATGTCTTCATTGACCGTGAGGGCGGTTTCCTGCGCGAATTTTTCACGGCGGACTGGACGCCGGCGACGGGCGAGCGCGGCCGGCTGGTCGAGCCGGGCCATCAGTTCGAATGGGCCTGGCTGCTGGCGCGCCATGCCCGTCTTCGCGGGAATTCCAATGGTCGGGACCTGGCCTTCCAGCTTTACGACTGGGGCGCGCGCGGCATCGCGGGCCGGATGCCCGTGGCCCTGGACGCCATTGACGATCAAGGGCGCCCGCTGGGCGGGAGGGCGCGGCTCTGGCCCCAGACCGAATGGCTGAAGGCGTCCTTGCTGCTGGCGGAAGACGCGCATGACGGCCAACGTCGTCGTCTTCTGGATGACGCCGCCGCCGCCATGAGAGCGCTGTGGTCCTACCTGACGCCGGAAGGGGTCTGGCGCGACAAGCGTCTGGCCAAGGGCGGCTTCATCAATGAGGCCGCGCCAGCCAGCACCTTCTACCACATCATGTCGGCCTTCACTCAACTGGAGGCCACGGGTCGCAGCAAGGAATTGTCGGGTTTGAATCAGCTTTCGCTGCAATAGGGGCTATCTGTGTCTGACCATGTTCTGGTGACAGGCGGCGCCGGCTATATCGGCAGCCATACCTGTCTGCGTCTGGCCGAAGCAGGCTTTACGCCGGTGGCCTTCGACAATCTGTCGAACGGACATGAAGCCTTCGTCCAGTGGGGGCCGCTTGAGCGAGGCGACGTCCGCAGCCACGCCGATGTCGAGCGCGCGCTGGATCGCTGGTCGCCGGTCGGGGTCATCCACTTCGCGGCCCTGATCGAGGTCGGTCTGTCGTTTCAGCAGGTCGGCGACTTCTACGAGACCAATGTCGGCGGGGCCCTGACGGTTCTGCGCGCCATGCAGGCGCGGAACATCCAGCCCTTCGTCTTCTCCTCGACCTGCGCCACCTATGGGGAGCCGCAGTACCTGCCCCTGGACGAGGATCACCCTCAAGCTCCGATCAGTCCCTACGGTCGTACCAAGCTGATGGTCGAGCAGGCGTTGAAGGATCTGGCGGCCTACGGCGGAATCCGTCCGATCATCCTGCGCTATTTCAACGCTGCCGGGGCTGATCCACAGGGACGTATCGGCGAGCGGCACGATCCGGAAACACACGCCCTGCCGATCGCCGTCGAGACGGCGCAGGGGCGGCGCGAGGCCTTTTCTATTTTCGGCGAGGACTACGACACCCGCGACGGCACGGCCGAGCGCGACTACGTCCATGTTCTGGATCTGGCCGATGCTCATGTGCTGGCGCTGCGTCGTCTTCTGGAGGGCGGCGCCGGGGGAGAGGCGTTCAACCTGGGAACCGGCGGTGGCGTGACCGTTCGAGAGCTTCTGGAGGCGGTGTCCAGGGCGAGCGGCCGGCTCGTGCCTTCGGTTTCGCAGCCGAGACGTCCGGGCGACGCCCCTCGATTGGTGGCGGACAACCGCGCCGCCCGCGAGAAGCTGGCCTGGCGTCCGAAGCGCGACATCGCCGACATGGCGCGCGACGCCTGGGGCTGGCATGGTCGCGCAGTAACGATGTGATCCGAGGGGGCGGGCGTGAAAGATACGGATGCTGACTGGGCTATGCTCGGCGAGGGCGAGCCCTTCTACGGGGTGCTCAGCGATCCGCGCTTCCTGCGCGCCAACATCACGCCGGCGGCTCTGGAAGAGTTCTGGCAGACCGGGCGCAATGAGATGCACGGCTATCGGCAACTGATCCAGGCTCATTTCGGCGACTTCTCCGACGCCTCGGCCCTGGACTTTGGATGCGGCGTGGGGCGGCTGACGCGGGCGATGGGCGAGATGTGCCGACAGGCGACGGGCCTCGACATCTCCCCCGGCATGCTGGTCGAGGCGCGTCGCCACGCGCCGGCCAATGTGAACTATGTATCCGCGCTCGGCGACGAGACCTTCGACTGGCTCAACTCGATCATCGTCTTCCAGCACATTCCGCCGCAGCGCGGCTACCGCCTGCTGGACGATCTGCTGGCCCGCGTGAACTCCGGCGGAGCACTCAGCCTGCACGTTACCCTGTTCAAGGACGAGAGCTTCCTGACCCACCTGTGGCCGACCTTGCACCGCGGCCAGTGGGACGGCGATCGCTTCGTTTCATTCGACCACGACCAGGGCGATGTCGGGGGGATGGAGATGTACGACTATGATATGTCGCGCATTATCGAGATGACCTCGCGTCACGGCTTTCACAATCTCATCATCCAGCACACCAACCACGGCGGTTGCCATGGTGTGATCATGTTTGGCCGCAAAGGACGCTAGAAATACATGGCGTTGAGCGTCGCAATTTTGTGGGGCAGCTAGATGGTCAGGTTTGAAACGGCGTCGCCTCAAGGGACGAAGGAAGACGTCGAGCGCGCCTATCGTCAGATCCTCGGGCGAGAGCCGGATGAGGGTGGCCTGCAGCATTGGCTGGGAGAAGTCGGCGCCGGGATGGTGGTCGACGTTCTTAATGGCCACATGATCGCCAGCCAAGAATTCCACAACCGTCCCGACGATGAAAAGCTGACCGCTCTAGCGATCCTGGGCGAGGGGCAGCCGCGGCGCTTTGCGCTGGATCAGGTCGCGTCTGTGACGGCCGCCCTGAACGTCGATGTGTTTCGCAACATCGCCCAGGTCGGCGCCTTCGCCCTGCCCGACGGCTTCGATCTCTGGATTGACCCCCGCAGCGACGACTACCGGGCTCAACAGTTGGCGTTATGGTCGGCCATCACCCAGCGGCCAGCCTATAATCCAGCCGCCGACGAAGACACGCCTGAGATCGTTCACGCAGATGCGATTCACAGGCCGGCCTTCTATTCGACCGGGAACACCTTCGTCGCCGGTGATCACCTGATGGCGCTGGGGCATTTGCTGCGTCAGAGCGGCCTGAAAGCCGGGGACCGGGCCCTGGAGTATGGCGCGGGCTTCGGCCAGATAGCCCTGGCCTTCGCGCGTACGGGCGTCCGGGTGGATACGGTCGACATCAATCCGGCCTTCAGCGCGGCCGTCGCCCAGCTAGGCGAGCGTTACAAGGCGCCCCTGACGTCCCATGTCGGCGCCTTCGGAGACAATCCGGCGGGCGAGGACGGCGCCTATGACCTGATCTATTTCTATGAGAGCTTCCACCACTGTTTCGACTTCCTCGACGTCATTCCGCGGCTGCACAGGATGTTGAAGCCGAGCGGCAAGGTCATGATGGCGGGAGAGCCGATCGCCCAGGGGGCTGTGCCTTGGCTGCCCTATCCGTGGGGCATCCGCCTCGATGGAGAAAATGTCTCGATCATGCGGCAGCGCGGCTGGATGGAGTTGGGCTTCCGTGAAGATTTTCTGGTGTCGATCTTCGAGAAGGAAGGCTTCACTTTCAGAAAATATCCTCTAGACGGCTATCATTACTGCACAATTTATTCGTTCGAGCGCGCGTAAGGCGACGTGAACGGCCTAATTTGATCCGAGGTTTTCTTTGTCCGTCACCTTTGTCCAGACAGCTGACGCTTTCTACTACGCCGAGATGGTCGGAATCACGTCACAGGCGGTCCGAGCTTACGCGCAGAGCCGTAATCTATCGTACGAGATGTTTCTGGGCCTGAAGCATGGCAAGCACCCTTGGCACGCCACCTTCAATCGCGTCTTCATTTTGGACGAGATGCTGCGCCGGGGCGTGACCGGTTGGGTCTGCTACATGGACGCGGACGCTTGGATCGAAGACCAGTCCTTCGATGTAGCTCATTACCTTGAACAGCATGCGGATCGCGCTGCGATCTTCACGACCTCTCTGGCGTCAGATAATTGGTGGGACGTCAATGCTGGCGTCTTTTTCGTCAATTTGTCGCATGACATCGGGGTGCAGTTCGCGCGCGAATGGCATGATCGCTGCCTCGATGCCTGGCCCCGCATTGCTGATGTCGCCAACTTCCCTGCAGGTGGGCCGGATGATCAGTCGATCCTGCATGAAATTCTGGCGGCGTCGGACGACTACAAGGCGGCCATGTGGGTGGAATCGCCAGACCTGATCAATTCGGCGTGGGCGAGCTTCATTCGGCAACACCTGCGGTCCAATTCGCGCGACATGCGGTCGCGTGTGGCTCATATCCGCGCCGAAGTGTCACGGGTGCTTTCCGGCGGGGAGCAGGAAGTTTTGACGCCCTCCGGTTCCAGCGCGCTGGAAGCCGTCACGGGTCTGTACGAAGGCATCCTGGGACGACCGATCGATGGCGGGGCCCAGAATGCCTATGTCGGGACTGTTGCGCGTTGCGGGCTTAGGGACGGCGTGGCGACGATCGCCGACTACATGATCAATAGCGACGAGTTCAGAGCTCGCTACAAAGGCTGATCACTGATCTGGCTGATCGGCTTTCAGATGCTTGTGAATCACCGCCATCTTGGGAATGACGTTACCGTGCGAGAATGGCTGATTGAATACAGTGGCGAAGGCGATGTCCTTGTCCAGTTCACGCAGACCGATCAGCTCTGATGCCGGGAACTCCGGGAAGGAGCCGGTCTTGAACCAGTTGTCGATGACGTCGCAGGTCTTGTGGGTGGCCGGCAGGTCGTCTTCGTAGAAGGGCGACTGCCATTGCAGGTCCTCGATGATGTAGAGTCCGCCCGGGCGCAGGTGCGGGAACAAGACCTTGAACGCCAGTTGCTGGTGGAAGGAGGCGTGCGAGCCATCATCGATGATCAGGTCGAACGGACCTTGTGCCGCCGCTCGCTCCAGATCGGCCTGAATGCCGCTGTCGCCGCGCACAAAGTTGAAGCGCGCGTCATCGACCCAGGAGAAATCGCTGATGTCGAAGCCGCAAATCTGCGCCTTGGGAAAGAAACGCAGCCACATCTCCACTGAAGGAGCGGTGCGCACCACACGATCGGCGTCGCCGCCTACTTCCGGTCCACCAGCCATCAGGCCGATCTCCAGCATCCGCTCCAGACTATGTCGGTGCGGCTGCAACAGCATGTCGTAGATGCGGGTGTAATGGTGGGGGTAGGGGTGCGTCGTACCCTTGTCCGAGCCTGAGGCGTTGGCGAGATCGGTCAGGCTCAAGATCGTGTCGGACATGGGATTTCCGGTAGGTTAGGCAGACAACAGGAGTGAAGAGGCCAGCGGCCGGTGGCGGTCTTAGGTGTCATATAGGTTGTCGAGCTGGTCCAGCGTCATGGCTTCCATGAAGTCCGTCCGCGACAGGAGGTCGCTCTCCTCGCAGATCATGAATCCGACGAGGCCCAGGCCGCTCTTTCGGACATCGACGCCCTTGGTGCCGATGGCGAAGTCGTCGAACTTGTCGCCCTTCAGACTGATGGTCAACTCGCCGGAAGTGAATGCGTCGGGCTGGACGCGGAGCGCGACCCAGCGGGTTTCCTGCGGTTCCAGCGTTCCGGATTGCGCGACCATGCCCCCGAAGGCGACGGTGTAGGGCTGCTCGTCTTCTGTCAGGCCGCGCAGACCGAGGTAGAGCCGCATCGGCTGGTCGCCGGTCAGCCGGAGGGTCAGTTGTCCGCCCTGGGGCTTGGTCCAGTTGCCCCAGTCGTCGGGGAACCACCAGCCCTGACCACTGCGGAACCGCTCGGCGGATTCCATGGCGCGGTGGATGGCCAGGGCGTCGACGCGTCGCATCGAATAGTAGCGTCCCGGCGTCGGGGCATGGGCGGCGGGCAGGGCGTCGGCCTGACCCGCGGGGAACCAGGTCAGCATCCGGTCGCCGATCTCGACGCCCAGGTCGCGCCAGGGACGCGGCTTGAAATGCTCGACGATGTTCCGCTCGCGCGATTGCCGATAGGGCAGGTCCAGCATCAGGCGTTCCAGCCGGGCGACGAACTCGGCCTGGTCGCCGACGCGGAAATAGTCGGCGAAATCGCCGCCCGCTTCCGGCAGGGACGAGGCGTCGGACAGCAGGGCCGCCTTGCCGTAGCAGAAGGACTCCGTGACCGGCAGGCCCCAGCCCTCATAGGTGCTGGGATAGAGGGTGAAGGCGCTGGCCCGATACAGGTTGGCCAGGTCAGGATCCGATACGCCTGAAACGATCATCACCTTGGCGCCGAGCTCGCGGTTCGTCTCCAGCTTGGAGAAGACGGCGTCGTTCAGCCAGCCGCGATTGCCGACGCAGACCAGGCGCGGAACCTTGGCGGCGCCATGCTTCTGGATCAGCTCCAGCCAGGCCTTGAAGGCGTTCAGGTGGTTCTTGCGCGACTCGATGGTCGAGACGAACAGGACGTAGCCGCCCTCGGACAGGCCGTAACGGGCCAGGGTCTGCGTCACGGGCACGCTGATGGACGGCTTGCGGAAGTCGGCGTCGAGGCGGACCACGTGAACGTTCGCCGGGTCGACGGCGTGACCCAGCTGATCGGCGACGGCCAGCAGATCGCGCTTGGAGGCTTCGGAGTTGGTCAGGAAGTGGTCGGCGTGGGCGAAGACGCCGAGAGCCCAGCTGATGAAGTCCTGGGTCAGTTCCTTGACGCAGTGCTCGGGCGTCATGATCGGGATCATGTCGTGGACGAACGGCACATAGTGGATGCCGTAGAGGGCCTTGGCCTTGCGGATGTGCAGGAAGTAGTTCTGCAGCCACCAGGAGGTCCCCAGATTGACCAGGCAGGCGCCGCGTCGGAAGGCGAACTCCGGCGAGAGGTCGGTGAGCGCCTTCAGGCCCTTGACCGCGGTCCTCCACGTGGCGTCCTGAACGTCGCCGCTTTCCAGCGACAGGGCGCACAGGCGCAGGAAGAGGTCGCGCGGCACCTCGACCCACAGGTCGCGTTCCTTGGAGAAGGTGCAGACGGCGACATCCAGACCAGCGCGCGGGCTGTTCAGCAGGCCGGAGATCACCTCGATCTGCACGCGCTGGATCCCGGTGGGCAGGCGGGCCACATTGAAGTAGCCGGCCAGGTCCGAGATGTCGAAGACGAGGTGGAGCCCGGCGTTCTGGACTGCTTCAGGGGACATTTGCGGCGCCAGCTTCTCGGCGGCGGCGACCCCGCCCATCAGGGCCTGGATCAGGGCGGCGTTTTCCTCGCGGATGGCCGGAGCAAGTCGAGCGAGCGCGGCGTCGAGCTGTTGCGCCACCAATTCCATGGTCACGGGCTGGGGCTCGGCCAAGGCGGTCAGGCCGGCGCGGCCGGCCACGGCCTGGGCGCGCGCCAGATCCATCTTCACGCCTTGCGCCGACAACTGCATCAGGGCGTCGACGGGATAGGAGAGGGTCGGGTCCAGCTCAGCGGCGTCGAGGAAGTAGGCGGCGGCTTCTTCCAGGCGTTGCTGCAGGCGGCGCAGATGCCCCATCTGCATGTGTGTGTCGGCGACCTTGGGGGCCAGGCGCATTGACGTCAGATAGGCGGCTTCCGCGCCCGGAAGATCGCCGGATTCTTTCTTGGCGTGGCCCAGCTGAACCCAGACGTCAGCGCGTTCGGGCTTGATCTTCAGCGCGCGGCTGTAGGCCTCCGCGGCGCCGAGCCAATTGCGCGTGTCGCGAGCCTGGTCCCCCGCCCTGATCAGCGGTTGAGCCTTGGGCTTGCGAAAGAGGGCCTTGGGCGACAGGCTCATGGAAGGTCCGATTGGCTAAGGTCTGGTCCTGGCGCCAAGGGAGGCGCGCGATCCGGCGGTTTCAAGGTCGGTGTGCGGCAGAAGGAGGTTCCCGCTGAAGCCGTGCCGATGCTAAGCGGGGCGCTTCGCGGGAACAAGGCGTCAGACGATGGAGAGCGAGATTCAGCAAGACCAATCCGGCGCGGTGACACGTGAGGACATCGAAGGGCTGTACGGTCTGGCGCTGGGGCGCCCCGCCGACCCGGCCGCCATCGAAGGTTTCATGGCGCACGAGCTGCCCTTCCTGCTGAGCGTGTTCTTCGAAGGCCCCGAGTTCCGCGATCGGGTTCTGATCCCGCTTTCCGAGCGTCGCCCTCCGGACACCGACTTCTACGCCGGGGACGTGCCGGAACAGGTGCGGAGCTGGGGACGCGCGCGCATGCCGGTCTCGGCGGAAACCGCCCTGGTTATCGAAAGGGCGGACTATTGGCCGACGCTCTATCTTGCCATTTTCGCCGATCCGGTGTTCCAGGAAGTCGTCGGCCTGAGCTCCACGCGCCCCTTCTGGCCCGAGGCCTGGGACGGTTTGAACTACCTGGTCGAGAACGCGGCCCAGTTCCGACGTCAGGCGCAGATCGAGAACATCGGCTGGGACTGGGTCGAGGGGTGGGCGATGGATCGCGGCGCGCCCGATCAGCCCTTGAGGATCGAAGTCTGGATCGACGGACGCTTCGTCTCGGCCGGCGAGGGCGATCTGGTTCGGCGAGAGCTGCAGGACCGGTTCGGCGGCGAAGGGCGGGCCGGGTTCCGTCTGCCTGTCGGCGATCGGCTGGCGGCGGGCGGGCGCTTTGTCGAGATACGCGACGCCGAGACGGGGCGACGCCTGACGGCGGGCGAGCACGCCGCCCCCCCGTCCAGCCCGGAATCCTATGACGCCCTGACGCTTGAACTACGCAGTCTGCGGGAGGCGCTGGACCGGATTCAGAACACCCTTCCGCAGGTGGTCACCCGATTGAGCTATCCGCTGCAGGATTACGCCGGCTACGCCGAAACCTATGGGCGCACGACCGATGCCGGCCCGCTGGCAAGCGGCCAGAGCGCGCATGTTCTTGTGCGTCTTCATGCCGATGGAGCCGACGCCTTCGAGGTCGAGGACGCTGTCATGGCGGTCCTGGCCCAGACTCATGACGACTGGATGCTGGAGGTGCGCGGCCTGGATGAACACGGTCTTCAACATCTGAATTCGCTGCGCACGCGCCTGGCCTGGACGGGACGGCCGGTCGATCGGATCGCGGCCTTCGACCCTGACGCTCCGGCGACGCCTTTCGACCTCTGTCTGAGCCTGCCGGCGAGCGGCGTTCTGGCGCCCGAAGCGCTTTCGGTTTTCGCGGGCGTCTTCGCCGATCCCGAGGTGGCGGCGGTCTATGCGGACGCCGATCATCTCGAGGAAGGGGGTGAGGCGACCACTGCCCGTCGGCACACGCCGCAGTTGCGACCGGCCTTCGATCTCGACCTTCTGTGCCAGACGCCCTACGTCGGCGCCTGCGTCGCCTTCCGGCACGGCGAAGACGCGCCGTCGAGCCGTGGCGACGAGGCCGCGGCGGTCCTGCGCCTTGCGCTGGAGGGCAAGCGGATCGGTCAGGCGTCCGCGATCCTGTTCTCGAGCCGCCAGTCGGCGCCGACCGACGGCGCATGGGTCGAAACGGTCCGCGCCGCGCTCGCGTCCGATCCGTCCGTCTCGGTCCTCGCGGCCGATGATCCGTTCGGCGCGACCGTTGCCGGGGCCGCGCGGATCAAGCGCCGGCCGACCAGCAAGACGGTCAGCGTGATCGTCCCCACGCGCAACGCGCTGGACCTGCTCAAGCCCTGTCTGGACAGCGTCCTGGCCGCCGCTGCCGAAAATCAGACCGGGCTGGATCTGATCGTCATCGACCACGAGAGCGACGATCCGGCGACCCGGGCCTATCTGGCCGAACTGAGCGCCGGGGGCCTGGCGCGCATTGTCCGCTACGAAGGCCGCTTCAACTTCGCCCTGATGAACAATCTGGCGGTGGAGCAGGCGCGCGGCGAGGTCCTGGTCTTCCTCAACAACGACACGGTGGTGATCAGTCGCGACTGGCAGGACGAGATGGCCGCTCAGGCCGAGCGGCCGGATGTGGCCTGCGTCGGCGCGCGTCTGCTCTACGCCGACGGCACGATCCAGCACGCGGGCTTCGTGGCGCGCGAGCGCGAGGCCAACTTCCTGATCCACGACGGGGTCGGGGCGGCCTCCAGCGATCCCGGCTACCTGGGGCGTCACGCCCTGTTGCGCCGGACGGTGGCCGTGACCGGCGCTTGCCTGGCGATCGAGGCGAAAAAGTTCAAGGCGCTCGGCGGGTTCGACGCCGCCCACTTCCCCGTCGAGGGCAATGATGTGGACCTGTGCATGCGGGCCCAGAGCCAGGGTCTGAAGGTGCTCTACGACCCCCATGTCGCCCTCTATCATCTGGAGTCCAAGACGCGTGGCTTCAGCCGCGACGGCGAGAAGCTGAAGGTGGCCGAAGCCTCGGGCCGGCTTCTGTGGAGCCGCTGGGGCGCCCAGTTCGGCGCCGATCCCTTCTACAATCGGCGTTTCGACCGCGAGGCGCGGCCCTTCACCCGACTTCGGCCTCTGCCGTGAGCTCCGACGCGGGTCGGGTGCTGATCACCGGCGGGCGGGGCCGTCTGGCGCGCGCCCTCATGCAGGCGGCCTGGCCGCAGGGCTGGCGTCCGGTCGCGGTCGGTCGCGCCGAGTTGGACATCACGAATGTCGAGGCGGTCATGGCTTGGGTTGAGGCGCATCGCCCCGCCCTGATCGTCAACGCCGCCGCCTTCACCGGGGTCGATCTGGCCGAGAGCGAAGGGGAGGCCGCCTTCGCGGTCAATGCGGCGGGGGCGGGCCGTCTGGCCGAGGCCGCCGCCGAGACGGGCGCCGATCTGATCCATGTCTCGACCGACTTCGTCTTCGACGGTCGGCTGGGCCGTCCCTATATCGAGGCGGACGCGGCCGCGCCTCTGAACCTCTATGGGGCCAGCAAGCTGGAGGGCGAACGACAGGTGCTCGACCAGCACCCGCAGGCCCTGGTGCTGCGCACCGCCTGGCTTCTGGGCGGGCAGGGTGGCTCCTTCGTCGACGCCATCCTGAAGCGCGCGGCCACGGGGCAGGATCTGCGCGTCGTCGCCGACCAGACCGGCAGCCCCACCGACGTGAACGATCTGGCGCGGGCCATCGTCGTCGCGGCTGAATGGCTGACGCGGGGGGCGGCGCCGCAGCGGCTCTATCATGTGGCGGGCGCGGAAGCGGCGACCTGGCATGAGATCGCCGAGGCGGCGGTTGAAGCCTGGGCGCGTCTGGGCGGCCAGACGCCGCCGCACGTGGCGGCCATCGCGACATCCGAATGGCCCTGTGCGGCGCGACGTCCTCAGGATTCCCGGCTTGATAGCGCCGCCTTCGCGCGCGACTTTGGAATGGTCCTGCCGGGCTGGCGGGAGCGGATCGCCGACTGGGCGGCGCAGAGCGCGGGGGCGAACAAATGAAGGGGATCATTCTGGCGGGCGGCACGGGCTCGCGCCTGCACCCCATGACCATCGCTGTCTCCAAGCAGTTGATGCCGGTCTATGACAAGCCGCTGATCTACTACCCGCTGACCACCCTGATGCTGGCCGGGGTGCGCGACATCCTGCTGATCACGACGCCGCATGACCGGCCCGCCTTCGAGTCCCTGCTGGGCGACGGCGGCCAGTGGGGCGTCTCGATCACCTATGCCGAGCAGGCCCGGCCCGAGGGTCTGGCCCAGGCCTATGTCATCGGGGCGGATTTCGTCGCGGGCGGGCCGTCGGCCCTGATCCTGGGCGACAACATCTTCTACGGCCACGGCGCGACCGACCTGTTCGCAGCCGCCTTCGCACGGCCTTCTGGCGCGACCGTCTTCGCCTATCACGTCAATGATCCGGGCCGTTACGGCGTGGTCGAGTTCGACGCGGAGGGGCAGGCGCGCTCGCTTGAGGAAAAGCCGGCGCAGCCTCGCTCCAACTGGGCCGTGACCGGCCTCTATGTCTATGACGAGCAGGTGGTCGACATCGCCGCGAACCTGAGGCCCTCGGCGCGGGGCGAGCTGGAGATCACCGACGTCAACCGCGCCTATCTGGAGCGCGGACAGCTGTCGGTCGAGCGCATGGGGCGGGGCTACGCCTGGCTGGACACCGGCGCCCCCGACAGCCTGATCGACGCGGCCCAGTTCGTGCGCACCCTGGAGCAGCGCCAGGGCGTCAAGATCGCCTGTCCCGAAGAGATCGCCTGGCGTCAGGGCTTCATCGACGCCGGCCAGTTGGAGCGGCTGGCGACGACGATGGGGGGCAATGACTACGGCCGCTATCTGCGCGGCCTGGTCGAGGGCGGGCTCTAGGTCCGCCCCCCGCAAGTCTCAGGGCCGTTCCAGCGGCGGCACGGCCAGGCGCGCCAGCTCGTCTTCCGACGGCAGGACATCGGCCGAGCGCGCCAGCACGAACCAGCTCAGGCCTCCGCCATGCGGCCAGGGGCAGAAGCGCACCGCCAGGCCGGCCTCGGCGGCCAGGCGCTCTACACGCGCCTGTGCGAAGGGCACGCATTCCGGATAGACCCAGCCGCAGGTCTCCGGCGCCAACTCCGCCGTCTCTTCGCCGATCAGCCAGTTGGCGACGATCAGGCCGGTGTCGTTCAGCGATCCGGCGAAGGAATGCAGCGCCTTGCGCGTCGCCTCGTCGCCGGTGTGCGAGAAGATGGACTGGGCGACGATGAAGTCGAAGCGCTCGCCGAAAACATCGGTGCGATAGTCGGTGTTGTAATCGAAGCGGGGGCGCTTGACCTCCTGGACCTCGCGGCCGATCTCGCGCGCCAGGCCGTCGGCGATCAGCCAGGCCTCGGGCTCCACGCCGAAATACTTGCCGGCGGCGAGATAGGGGATGGCCATCCGTCCCAGCCGCAGCGATCCGCAGCCGAAGTCCAGCAGCTTGTGATGCTCGCGCAGCCCCAGCAGGAACAGCAGCGAGAACTGCGATCCGCCCAGCAGGTCGTAGCGATAGGCCGGACCGACGAAGCTGCGATAGTGGCCGGCGCCGGCTGACAGTTCCAGGGCCTGCTCATTGCTGAAGTCGCGCACGTTCATCGGTTTTCCATCTCCGGCCGGGCCGTTGCTGTTTTCAACGGCTGCCTTAGCGGGTAACGGCTGGGATGCAAACGACGTGAGGGGAGCGATCGAATGGACTGGACCGCAGGCTATGTGGCCGACATCGGCTATAGCAGCCAGTATTATCCGGAACTCAATCCGGCTCGTCTGCCGATAGCCCTGCTGAACGCCGGCTACGCCCCGCCGCGTATCCGCACCGCATGCGAACTGGGTTTCGGTCAGGGTGTTTCGGTCAATATGCACGCGGCGGCCCAGCCGAACGTCGAATGGTACGGCAATGACTTTAACCCGTCGCACGCGGCCTTCGCTGCAGGTCTGGCCGAGGCGGCGGGCTCCAAGGCGCAACTGACCGACGAAAGCTTCGCCGAGTTCTTCGCCCGCGACGATCTTCCCGATTTCGACTACATCGGCCTGCATGGCGTCTGGAGTTGGATCTCGGACGAGAACCGCGCCCTGATCGTCGACTTCATCCGCCGCAAGCTGCGCGTCGGTGGCGTGGTCTATATCAGCTACAATACTCTGCCGGGATGGGCCGCTGCCATGCCGTTGCGGCAACTTATGGCGGAGCACGCCACCACCTTGTCGGCACCGGGCCTGGCTACTGAGGACAAGGTTGAAGCGGCGCTTGCTCACGTCGAGGCGCTTTTGGCCGTAGAACCTGCCTATCTGGCGTCCAATCCTCAGGTCGCTCAGCGCTTCGCCCAGATGAAGGGGCTCGACCGTCGCTATCTAGCGCATGAGTACTTTAACCGCGACTGGAAGCCGATGTATTTCAGTGAGGTCGCGGACATGCTGTCAGCTGCCAAGCTCAGCTTCGCCTGTTCGGCCAACTATAGTGACATGCTGGATGAAATCTGGATGACGCCGGAACAGAAGGCGCTGATCGACGCCGCGCCGACTGACCTTCTCACCCAGGGGGTGCGCGACTTCATCGTCAATCAGCAGTTTCGCAAGGATATCTGGATCAAGGGGGGCGAGACGCCGTCCCCTCGAAGCCGGATGCAGATGTTGACAGAGCAGCGGATCGCCCTGGTCGCGCCGGTCGAAAGCGTCACGATGGCGATCGAACTGAATGGACGTCAGATCACGCTACAGGAAGAGGTCTATAGGCCGATTCTGGATATTCTGTCGGACCACCGACCTCACACCATCGGTGAAATTCAAGCGGCGGTGACGCCGGTCGGTGTCGCTCCCCTCCAGGTTCTTCAGGCGGTGATCGTCCTGTTGGCGGCGAACTTTATAGCTGCAGCTCAAACCTCGGCCACGGAGGAGGCGGCTAGGGCGGGCGCTGCACGCATGAACGCGGCGATTCTGGCGCGGGTACGTCAGGGCGAGGAATTGCCCTATGCGGCCTCCGCCGTGGTGGGGGGGGCTATCATTATGGACCGGGTGACCCAACTGATCGCGGATGCTGTCGAGCGCGGGGCGGTAGCGGCAGAGGCTGTGGCCGAGGAGGTTTGGTCGATTTTAAACGCTGAAGGGCGAGTGGTTCTGAAAGATGGTCAGGCGATTGAAACAATAGAAGGCAATAAGGCAGAGCTTTATGCGAGGGCGGAAGTCTTCCTTAAGGAAAAATCGCCCCTTTTACAGGCTGTCGGAGCGACGTTCGCCATCTCTTCGCCCAAAGCGCGCCACAAAAAGTGAACAAAGCTTTACCTTTCGGTTGCAAATGCGCAACAAAGGTTTTGGAAATCGTCGATTCGACCTCTTCCACAAACCTCATGCAATTCAAACCTCGCGTGGTAGTTGACTACGCCCTCTTCGCCGTTCAATAAGCGATGGTCTGAGGAGCAGGCGGGCAGCGTAATGCGGTCAGCTGATTTCGCCTCTTGACTGCAATCTGGCTGTTTTTGGACCTTTTGGGGGATCCCATGAAGAAACAAACCCTGCTCGGCGCTGCTGCGCTGACGACTCTCGCGGTGGCTGGTGCCGCCAACGCTGGCACGCTCACCAACGCTCCCGCTCTGACTGGTGCAACCGTAAAGGCAAACCATGTCGTCGCTTCGGAAGTGACGCTGGACTCGACCTCGTCCAAAGGTAAGGTCGGCCTGGCCCTGACGCCTTCGACTGGCGGCATCCTGCCCTCGGGCAACGCTATCCTGACGGTGACGCTCACCGGCGGCGCCAAGTTTGGCGATGCCGTGACGGCCGCTGCTGTGATCAAGAACACCGGCGCTTGCGCTCCGACGGCCGTCGTGTCGTCGGGCGGCGGCGCCAGCACCAGCAGCGTCACCTTCCTGGTTTCGGAATTGGGCGGTTGCACGAACACTGCCCCGCTGAACCTGCTGATCCCGGTCCAGCTGACCTCGACCTCGGCCGTTAACGTCGAAACCAATCTGACGACGGAAGCCGGCACGGCGATCGACGGCGGCAAGGCTTCGACCTTCGTCGCCGCCACCAGCACCGTTCCCGCCAAGAACCTGATTTCGTTCGCCAAGGCTTTCGACGTCGAGTTCGAAGCTGATGACGTGTTGACGGCTGCCAAGCTGAGCGACGGCTTCAAGTCGTTCGTTGGCGATACGGCCCTCGGCACCGCCGAGGTCGTGGCTACGGGTGCTTATAACGGCATTCACGCCGCCGCCGCAGCGTCGTCCGCCACGGACGTCGTGAGCGTTAAGTTCACGGTTAAGGGCGACCTGTCGACTGTCGACGTTCTGGTCGATGGCGATGCTGTCAACTCGTCGGGCGTGGTGTCCTTCACCGACGCTACGAACGGCGTTGCTGGCACCTATGACATCGAGGCTGCTATCAAGGCGCCGGTCGCACCGCAAACTGCTCCGTACGCCATCAAGGGTTCGGCCTACACTGTCCAGGCCGATCTGACTCTGGCTTCGGGTTACACGGCTCCGGGTACTTTCGGCCCGGCCGCGATCCAGTCGATCACCCGCGAAGGTTCGTCCTACCTGCTGCCGTGGGTTGCTTCGGGCACCCTGTCGACCACTTCGACCAGCAACACCGTCGTCCGCATCGCCAACACCGGCGCTGCCACCGGCGCTGTCTCGGTCGAACTGCTGACCAGCTCGACGGGCGTTCCCGCCAGCACCGGCCTGGTGCCGGTCGCCGCCTCGATCGCCAAGGGCGGTGAGTTGGTCCTGACCTCGGCCTCGCTCCAGACGGCTCTGGGCGCCGACTTCGGCCGCGGCGACATCCGCGTCACCGTCGAAGGTCAGCCGCAGAACCTGATCGTCCGTCGCTTCGTCCAGAGCACCGTCAACGGCGCTCTGTCGGAAGTCTCGCTGGGCCGTACGGCTGGCACGGGCAACTCCGAGCCGGTCAACTAAGACCGACTGATCTACTCAGACAGGGAAGGGGAGGGCTCACGCCCTCCCCTTTTCTTTTGCGCCACAGCCGGTTCAGCGGCTATCACTCGGACCTGTTTTGCGTCGGAGAGCGCCGTGGCCGAATTCAAAGATCAAACCCTGACCGGCGCCGTGACGCTGGACGACAACGACTTCATCAACATCGACTTCACCGACGCCCTGTTGAACTACGACGGCGGCGTCCCGCCGCGTTTCGACAACTGCCGGTTCAACAACGCGACCTTCAACCTGGGCGGCGCGGCCGGAAATACGATCAACCTCCTGCGCATGATGGCGCCTGCCGCCACCAACATGCGTCCGGTCGTTCTGGGCCTGATCCCCGAGCTTCAGGGCTAAGGCGCTCGCCGCGCCCTTCCGTCGTCGGAGCATCCCCGCGTGAGCCAGACCGCCGCCGCTCATCTCAGTCCCGCTCCGCGCCGCCTCGGCGAGGTGCTGGTCGAGCGCGGGTTGGTGCGCCCCGCCGACATCGCTAACGCCCTGTCGCTGCAGGCGCAGAACGGCGGCCTGATCGGGCTCAACCTGGTGCGTCTCGGCGCCCTGTCCGAAGCCCAGCTTCTCGACGTCCTTTCCGAGCAGTTGGGCCTGGCGGTCCTGCTGCCCGAGGACGGGCCCGCGCCGGAACGCATCTCGACCTTCCTCGACGAGATTCGCTCGCCACTGGGCTGGTGGGCCGAACGCGAGGCCGTGGCCTGGCGCGAGGGCGAAGAGGGGGCTTCGCGCATCCTCTGCGCCGCCGTCCAGCCGATGGACCCGGCCCTGGCCGAGCGAATCAGTCAGGCGACCGCGGAGCCTGTCGTCTTCCTGCTGGCCCAGCGCTCGCTGATCGAGGCCCTCACCGAAGATCTCAGCCGCGACCACGCCCCTGCGCTCGATATGGGCTCCGGCGGGGCCGGCGCCGACGCGGCCCGCCTGCGCGAACTGGCGCAGGAAGCGCCGACCATCGACTTCGTCAACGCCGTCTTCGCCGAGGCCCTGACGCGGCGCGCCTCCGATGTCCACGTCGAACCCTATGAGGACCGCTTCCTGGTCCGTATGCGGATCGACGGCGTCCTGACCACCGCCCGTAGCGCCCCGCGCTCCAACTTCGACGCCGTCTGTTCGCGCATCAAGCTGCTCAGCGGCATGGATATCGGCGAGCGCCGCCTGCCGCAGGACGGCCGCCAGTCGATCCGCGTCTCGGGGCAGGAAGTCGATCTGCGCGTCTCGACCCTGCCGTGCTCGTGGGGCGAGTCCATCGTCCTGCGTCTGCTGGGCAAGACCAGCCGCCTGCCGCAGCTGTCCGAACTGGGTGTCAGCCCCGAGCAGGAAGCCGGCTTCCTGCGTCTGGCCGAACACCCCAACGGCGTCTTCCTGATCACCGGCCCGACCGGCTCGGGCAAGACCACCACCATCTATCGCCTGCTGACCCACCTGAACGACGGCGAGCGCAAGATCATCACGGTCGAAGACCCGGTGGAGCTGGACCTGCCCGGCGTCATCCAGGTGCGGGTGCGCTCCGAGATCGGGCTGACCTTCGCCGCCGGCCTGCGCTCCATCCTGCGCCAGGACCCTGATGTGATCATGATCGGTGAAATCCGCGACCCGGAGACGGCGCGAATCGCCGTCCAGGCCGCCCTGACCGGCCACATGGTCATCTCGACCGTCCACACCAATACCGCCCTGGCCGCCATTCCGCGTCTGCTGGATCTGGGCATCGAGGACTATCTGCTGGCCGACGTCATGCGCGGCGTGGCGGGGCAGCGCCTGATCCGTCGCCTGTGCGGCGACTGCGCTCGTCCCTCGACCGCCGCCGAGGCCAAGATCCACGAGATGGCCATCCCGGCCCACCTGCGCGCCGTCGCCACGCGCGAGCCCGCCGCCTGGCGCGAGCCGGTCGGGTGCGCCAAGTGCGGCCAGAGCGGCTTCCGCGGCCGCGTCGGCGTCTATGAACTGGCCCCCATGTCGCCAGCCATCATCGCCGGGATGCGCGCCTCGGCCGACGAGGATCAGCTGACCGCCGCCGCCCGCAGCGAGGGCTTCCTCAGCTTCGCCGACGACGGCTTCCTGAAGGCGCGACGCGGCGAGACGGCCCTGTCCGAAGTCTATCGAATCGCCGGAGCCGAAGGAGCGTCCAGTGTCCCATAGCGGCTATTACGATCAGGACGCCGTCGGCGACGGCGTGCGCGACGGCCGTCACCGCGAGATCATCGGCGGCCTGTGGGACGAGATCGGCGATCTGCAGATGCGTTTCCTGATCGCCCAGGGGATGCAGCCGCATCACCGCCTGCTCGACGTCGGCTGTGGATCGCTGCGCCTCGGGGCGCGGGCCGTCGCCTATCTCGACGCCGAGCGTTATTTCGGCTCGGACCTGAACGAATCCCTGATCCGTGCCGGCTATGAGCAGGAACTGGATCAAGCTGGCCGCGCCAAGACGCCCTGGAGCCATTTCGGCGTCAACGACGACTTCAGCTTCGACTTCCTGACCCGACCGATGGATTTCGCCATCGCCCAGTCGGTCTTCACCCATCTGCCGCTGAACCATCTGCGTCGCTGCCTGCACAATCTGGCGCCGCATATGGCGTCGGGCGGGCGCTTCTTCGCCACCTATTTCGAGTGCCTGGACGGTCAGGACCTGTTCGCCCCCCTGGCCCAGCCGGGCGGCGGGATCACCACCTACGACTATCAGGACCCCTATCACTACCGCCTGAGCGATCTGGTCTGGACGGTGGATCCGACCCAGTGGGTCTTCGAGCCGATCGGGGAGTGGGACCACCCGCGCGGTCAGCGCATGGCCTGTTTCCGCAAGCTGTAGATGACCGACCAACTGACCTTCCAGTATGAGGCCGCCGGTCGCGACGGGCGGATGGTCAAGGGGCTGATCGGCGCCGCCGACGAGGCCGTGGCCATGCGCCGCCTGGCCGCCGACGGCCTGACCGTGGTGCGCATCAAGCCGGCCGCCGCCGCCAAGGCCGAGGGCCGAGAGCGGGGCCTGAAAACCGGCGAGCGGGTGCTGGTGCTGCGCCAGATGGCGCTGATGCTGGAGGCCGGCGTCTCCCTGCTGGAGGCGCTGGATACGGTCGCCCAGGGGATGCAGGCCCGCAAGGGCAAGCGTCAATTCCAGGCCGCGATCGGCGCCCTGCGGCGCGGCGATTCGCTGGGCGACGCTCTGGAGGAACACGTTCCCGGCTTCCCCGACTATGTGTACGCCATGGCTCGCGTCGGCGAGGCCTCGGGCCGCATCGCCGACGTGCTGAAAGAGGCCGCCGAGCAGATGGCCTATGAGGACCGGCTGCAGCGTGACTTCGCCAACGCCATGACCTATCCGGGCTTCCTCGGCTTCGCGGGCGTGGCCGCCATCGGCTTCATCTTCACCCAGGTCGTGCCGCGCTTCGCCACCATGATCGGGGACGACCGCGAGAACATCCCCGCCATGTCGCGCTGGGTGCTTGAGGCGGGGGAGTTCGCCAACGCCAACCTGGGCGTGGTCGGGGTTGCGGCGCTGCTGCTGGTCGGCGCGATCTTCTTCATCGTCACCAACAAGGCTTTCCGCGAGCGGGCCTATACCGTCGCTCATGGTCTTCCCGTCGTCGGCGACGTCATCCAGTCGCGCGAGATCGCGTCCTGGGCGCGACTGACGGCCTTTGCCTTGAACAACGGCGTGCCCCTGTTGTCGGCGGCGGCCCTGGCGCGGGCGGCGGTGCCTATCGGCCCCTTCCGTCAGGGGCTGGACCTTCTGGACAGCGACCTGCGCGCCGGCATGACGCTGGACGCCTCGCTCGGCGCGCACACCCGGCTGGAAGCCATGGATCTCAGCCTGCTGCGCGCGGGTCAGAAATCGGGGGCCATCGGCGCCATGTTCGGCTTCATGGCCGACAACTACGAGGCAAGGCTGCGCGACCGGATGAAGCGGATGACGGCCCTGCTGGAGCCCATGGCCATCGGCATCATCTCCATCGTCGTCGGCTTCGTGGCCCTGTCGCTGGTTCTGGCCCTGTCGAGCGTTTACGAAGGCGTCGTCTGATGACGACAATGCGGGGCCGCGACGGCTTCAGCCTGATCGAGGCGCTTGTGGCCCTGGCCATCGCCTCGATGACCCTGATAGCCATCTTCGAGCTGCAGATTCAGATGGCCCGCAGCCAGCAGCGCGCGGCCCTGGCCGTCGAACAGGTGGCGGCGCAGGAGAACGCCCTGGCCCTGACGCGCAACCTCAATCCCATGCAGCAGCCGCAGGGGCGGATCGAACTGCCCGGCGGGGATACGATTGTCTGGTCGGCCGAACCCAAGAGCGAGCGCCGCGTCAACGCGGGCTTCCCGGCGGGCGACGGCGCCTTCGAGGTGCAACTCTATCAGGTCACGGTCGGGGTCGAACGGGCGCAGGGGCGTCCCCCCGCGCCTCTCGTGTTCGACCGCCTGGGATGGCGGCGGCTGCAGACCTTCGAGGGCTAGGCCCTCAGTCGGCGGCCGGTTCGGCCGCAGGGGGCGTGACCGTGACGTCAGGTGCGGCGGGCGACGGGGGGGCAGGGGCCGCTCCAGCCGGTTTCTCGGCGGCGCGGCGATCTGAGGGACGGTTCGGCGCTGGCAGGTCGAAGCCCACGCCGCGCACGCCGAAGCCGACGTTGAACGGCGTCAGCGTATAGGACCAGCCGCGACCGGTGCGGAAGGCGGCGTTCATGTCGCTGGCGTAGCGCTCGGCGTAGTCGGCCATGTCCTCATCGCCGCGCAGGATGTGCGGCGTGATCAGGATCAGAAGTTCGGTGCGGGCGCCCGTCACCGAATTGCTTTGGAAGGCCGACCCCACCAGCGGAACGTCCTTCAGGAAAGGAATGCCGTCGTTGACCTTGCTGTAGTTGTTGCTGATCAGGCCGCCCAGAACGCCGGTCCAGCCGTCGGTGATGGCGATCTGGGTGGTCAGGCTGCGGTTCAGGATCGGCGGGCTGGCGATGGCCGCGTTGGTCGACTTGCCGACTTCCGAGATTTCCTGGCTGATGGTGATGTCGACCCGGTCGCCATAGACCACGGGCTGCAGATCCAGGATCACGCCGGTCTGGCGATACTGGACGCTCTGCAGGATGTCGCTGTCGCCGCCCACCTGGGTGTTGGCCGCGCGTTGCGAGGTGATGATCGGCACGTCGGAGCCGACCTGGAAGCGGGCCGTGCCGCCGCTGCGGGCGACCAATTGCGGCCGCTGCAGGATGTTGACGCGGTTGTTCGACGCCTGGGCGTTCAGGCGCGCGCGGAACTCCGGACCGATGAAGCTCATCAACAATCCGCCGCCGCCGAGTTCAATGCCCTCGGTGCCGCCGCTGAGGACGCCGTCGCCGCGCGTTTCCGTACCGAACAACTGGACGCCCAGGCTGGTGTTGTCGGTCAGGGTGACCTCGGCGATCATGACCTCGATCACCACCTGGGGCGCCGGCGTGTCCAGCGTCGTCAGCAGGCCGCGAAGCTGGGCGAACTCGGTCGCCGTGCCGGTGAAGATGATGCGGTTGCCGACCGGGTCGGTCAGAACCCGGCCGTTCATGAACTGGCCGCCCTGGCCGATCGGCGGGGCGGAGCCTTGCCCGTTGGCGTTGCTCTGAGCCGCGCCGCCGTTGGCGCCTGCGATCTGAACCGCCGGGGTGCCGGGGACGCCGACAGGGGCGCGGGGTTGAGCCGTGGTCGGCGCCTGACCCATGGCCATCTGACCCAGGGAGGCGGCGTCGGTGTTCTTGACCTGATAGACGAAGGTTGAAGTCTTGTCGCCGAGGGCTGCGGGCTGGTCCAGGGTCTCGGCCCAGTGTCGGGCGCGGGCGAGAAGTTCGGGATCGCGCCCGAAGATCAGGATCTGGTTGGCGGTGGGGAAGGACAGGATGACCAGGGCGCGTCCCGCCGGGGCCTGACGCGAGACCACATAACCCTCGGTCGTCAGCACCTGCTCCAGCGCCCCGGCCAGGGCGTCGGTGGCCCAGAACGAAGGCTCGATGCGCAGCACCTCGGCGCCGGCGAAGCGCGGCTGGTCGATCTCGCGCAGGGCGCGGACCACCTGGGCCACTTCGCGGCCGGAGCCGGAGATGATGAGGCTGTTGTTCAACTGGTCGGGCGTAATCCGGGCGCCGGCCAGGTTGGGGTAGAGATCCTGCAGCAGGCTCTGCAGGGCGTTCACCTCGATGGTCTGGACCGTATAGAACTGCACCACTCGACCGGCCGAGCTGGAAGGCGTGCGGTTGCGGTTGACCTCGACGCCCGTGCCCTGCGGCGCGGCGCCGACGGTGACGAAGCCGCCGTCGGCATAGACCTCGATCCCGTACTGCTTCAGCGCCTGTTGCGTCAGGGCGAACAGGGCGCGCTTGCTGATCGGGCCGCCGCTGCCGCCGGCGATGACCTCGGTGCGGGAAGCGACGTCGGGAGCCAGGGTGAAGGGCACCTTGAGCACGCCGCCGAAGACGGTGGCGGCGAACTGCGGGATGGCCTGGGGCGACAGGTTGGCGTCCACCATCTCGTCCGGCACCAGGGCCGCGATCTGCTCGGGCGTGGCCGGCTGACGGGTCGGGCCGGCCGGAGCGGCGGCGCCGGGAATGGTCGTGGAGGTGATGCTGGCCGGACCGCGCGCGCCGCGATCCACATTGACGCCGCCGCCGATGAGGCCGTCCTGCGACGCGCCTTCGACCGGGGCGTCGGGGCGCGACACCATGGTGTTCATCTCGGGGAAGGCGGCGCAGCCGGCCAGCACCGCCATGGGGCCCAGGCAGGCGGCGGCGCGCAGGCCCGCGCGACGCAGAACGGTCGCGGCCGGACGCCGGAAGGCGGAGGGACCCGCGGTCAGGTTCGTCATGCCATTCTCCTCGATACTCAACCGAACACCCGGATGACGCGCGTCTCGCGTCCCTTGGCCAGGGTCACGGCTTCCGCCGAAATATTTCTGATGCGCCAGCCGTCGCCGTAGCGTCCGCCGACCGGAATGAGCGAGACCCCGCCCGAGGCGTCACTGACCAGGGCGCCGTGCTGTCCGGTCGCCGGGTCGCGTTCCACGCCGCGCAGGGCCGCCTTGAAGGTCACCGCCACGTCGGGCGGGGGCGGCGGCGGGGGAGGCGGCGGCGGGGGCGGAGGCGGCGGCGGGGGCGGTGGGTCTGACCGCAAGGTCTTCAGGAAGGCCACGGCGCCCACGGCGCTCTCGCCGGGGCGGACGACCGGGCCGGAGCGCGCCGACTGGCCGCGCACCACGGCGGGCGGTTCTTCCGGAAGGCCGGGATAGGCGGCGCCCGTCAGGAAGGCCGCCGCGAGCACCAGCGGCGGCGCCAGCCACAGAAGGCGCTTCATGAGGCGGCTCCCGCATTGGCGATCTTCACGGGGAAGGCCAGGCCGATGCGCAGCTTGCCGCTGGGCGGGGGCGCGTCGGGCGTGCCGACCAGGAGCGGATTGGGCGGCGTGACCTCATAGCGGAAGGCCGTGACGCGGAAGCCTTCCGGCCACTCGCCCAACTTGTCGAGGAAGGCGAAGGTCGGACCCCAGCGCAGGTCCGACTGGACCTCGGCCTCCAGCCACCGGGTCGGGCCGACAGCCTCGACCTTGGCGTTGGTGGTGATGCGCGGGTTGGGCAGGCCGGTGGCGGTCGCGGTCTCCAGCAGGCGCTGCTCGATCAGCACCTGGGCCACGGCGGGGTTGGCCGCTTCGAAGCCCCAGCCGTTCATGTCTTCGAGGGCCAGGCGATCGGCGGCGCCGGCGGCGACGCGGCGCGCGGCGTTGGCGGTCAGGCGCGCGGTCGACTGTTCAGACAGGGCGTCGATGTAGCGGTCGGCCTGGGCGGTGCGCCAGTCCAGCGCGGCCACGGGTGCATAGACGGCGGCGCCCAGCACCAGTCCGCCCAACAGGATGCGCTCGCGCATGGTGGTGGCGCGCAGCCGGTCCTTCAGCGTCTGGATCGACGCGCGCGTCGAAGCGACCATGTCAGCGAAGAAGCCCTGCAAGACGCGTCCCGTTTCAGTGTTGCGGCGCATGGGCCTGCATTTCGCATCGACCCCCCAAGAGCCCTGAGCTATAGCAACCGTTAAAAGCCCATAACAGCTTAGAAATCCAAGGCGATCGTTTGATGCATTGCGGCCGTTCCCGTCTCCGTCACCGTTTTTCGCTGATCGTGGCCTCGTCGCATCAGCGTGGCCGTAAGTCCCGCGAGGGCTACAGCCTGCTCGAGATCCTCGTCGTCTTGTCGATCATCGCCCTGATCGCGGCGGTCGTCGGCCCGCGTCTGTTCGCGCAACTGGACAAGTCCAAGACCCAGACCGCGCGTCTGCAGATCCGGTCGCTGGAAGCCGCGCTCGAAACCATGCGTCTGGACATCGGCCGTCTGCCGACCGAGCAGGAGGGCCTGGCCCTGCTGATGCAGGCCAATGCCGAAGCCGTCCCTGGCTGGTCCGGCCCCTATCTGGACAAGGAACTGCCGTCCGATCCGTGGGCGCGGCCCTACATCTACGTGGCGCCCGCCGCTCCGGCCTCGGGCGATGTGGCTCCCGACAACCGGGCCCGCGTCATCAGCTACGGCGCAGACGGCGCAGAGGGCGGCCAGGGCGTCAACGCCGATGTCAGCTCCGATCAGGCGCGCTGATTCCTTGCCGTCCCGGCCCGTCCGGGGCGGCTACACCCTGATCGAGGTGCTGGTGGTGCTGGCGATCTTCGCCCTGAGCACGGCCATCATCATGCCGTCCACGGCGCGAATGCTGGACCAGACCACGTCGCACGCGGTCTTCTTCGAGTTCCAGCGTCAGGTGTCGGACCTGCGTCGCGAGGCGAACCGCACGGGCGAGCCGGTGCGGATCGTCGATCCCTCCATGCCGAAAAGCGATGGGGACCGTCTGCTCGAACTCCGCGCGCCCTGGCGTTATACGCTGGCCCCGGCCCTGGACATCGCCGAGGGCGGCGGGTGCTCGACCGTCAGCGCCAATCTGATCAATCAGGATCGCGTGGTCATGACGCTGCGCACGGACGACGGGACGTGCCGCTTCATTCGGCTGCAGGCGGCCACGGCCCCGGGCCGCGCCGCGTCCTAGGGCTCGGGTCCTAAAGCTCGGGCGTCAGCGGCGGAGCCGCTTCGCGCACCTTCATCTCCAGCGTCAGGGTCTGGGCCGTGCCGTCGGTGCGCGGCTGGACGTCGTGGAAATAGCCCGAACTCTCCAACTCCTCCACCAGGGGGGCGACCTTGTCGATGGCCACATAGGGCAGGGTGAAGCTGAGGGTCTCGACCTCGGCGTTCAATGACGTGGGCGTCAGCTCATGGAGCGCCAGGATGCCGATGGCGGCGCCGGCGGCGCTCAGCGGGCTGGTCTGTTCCTCGATGTGCCGATAGGCGATCAGCTTCTTCTGGCTGGCGTCCAGGTTGCGGACGGCGGCTGCCCGTGGCGTGGCGGCGCGGATTTCCTCGGTCTTGATCTCGACCTGATCCGCATCCTTGGAAATCTGATAGCCCTGACCGAACAGGAAGGCGCCGAAGCAGAGCGAGGCGAAGGCCGCGCCGCCGCCGACCAGCAAGGCCGTCTGCTCGCGCGTCAACTCGACCGGCGCCAGGGCGAAGGCGTCGGGGTTGTCGAAGGCGATGGGCAGGTCGGCCGGGGCGGGCGGGTTCTCGGGCGCGGCCTCGGCCTGGCGCTGCAAGCGCACGAAGGCCGACCAGGCGGCGACGTCATAGCGCTCGCGACGCCAGGCCGAGGCCAGCAAGGCCTTGCCGCGCCAGAGCTGGGCCTCATAGCCCGCCTTCAGTCTAACGATGCGCCAGCCTTCGCCGCGCGGCTGGGCCAGGGTCTCGGGGCTGACGAGCGGGCGGGCGGGCGCGTTTGCGCTGGTCGCCAGCATGGCCTCGACGCGATCGGCGTCCCACCACCAGACGCCGAAGTCGTCGCCGGCCTTGCTCAGCGCCGAGCCCGAGCGGACATAGGGCGCGGCCACACGCGCGTGCAGGACGGCGGCCTGACGCCGCCGACCGCGCGGCAGGGCGGCGGTCTGGAACAGGGCGAAGGCGCACAGGTCGCGCGCCAGCAGCAGGACCGGCCGACGCAGGGCGCGGCCCAGGGCGCCGCCCGGGTGAACGACGTCGATCGCGCCGTCGGCGCCCAGCCGCTCAACGCGGGGTGTAAGGAAGTCGAGTTGCATCGGATGTGTCGGCCACGGCCCGGCGGGGGGCCTCTGTCAGTTCAGTCTGATCGATCCAGAGCGGTTGCTCAAGGCCGGAAGGCGTCAGCGATAACCGCGCCCGATAGGTCCAGGCCGACCGGGTGTCGCGGATGGTGATCACGGTCACGCCCGCCGGATAGGTGTAGATGCGCTCGAAATCCTCCCCGAAGGGCATCCCGGTCACATTGGCGATGTCGGTGGCGGACATCAGCGGCGCCTGCTCTCGAGCGCGGATCAACGCCTGGGCCTGATCCTCGCTCATGCCGAACAGGATGCCGAGCACATTGGAGCTGGCGGTGTTGACGTTGACGGCGGCGGACATGGGATCGGCGGCCAGGTCGTCGCGCAGCTCGCGCCAGGCCTTCTTGTTCACCGCCTCGCGCGCGCCGAGGATCGACAGCCATTCGGCCGGCCGCATCAGGCGGCGATTGGCGGGGCCCCCGTCGGGATAGTCGCCCCGTTCGGCCCCGTTCGGCTGCTTCAGATCGTCGGTGTCGACATAGTCCTGATAGCGGGCGATCATTTCCTGGCGCTGCCCGGCGTCGACGCCGAGCCGTTCCATCAGCCGCTCGTAGGGCTGGCCGTAGAGCAGGGCCATGTTGATCATCCCCGCCTCGTCGCGCATCCGCACGACCAAGGGGCCGTCGACCTCCATCAGGAAGGGGCGACCGTCCAGGCGAACAGGCTGGACCTCCGCGCCGGACAGGTTGGGCGGCGGCTCGGTCTGGGCCAGGTCCATGAAGCCGCGCGCGTCGTTGATCGCAAAGCCGTACGCCCGCATCGGCTCGGTCGCGGCCATATAGGACAGGGTCGCCTCGGCGGTCAGGGCGCGTTGCAGGAAGCGCACTCGCGCCCGGGCCGACGCCGCTTCCGCCGTCAGGCTGGCGAGCGCAGTGATCGCCACCAGAAAGATCAGCGTCACCACTCCCGTCACCGCCAGAACGGCGGGCAGGGCGAAGCCGTCGCGGCGCAGGGTTCTAGAACTCCGCACTGGGCCGCATCCACAGGGCTGGCTGGCCGGAATAGACCAGATCCACGACATCCATCTTGGGCCCGCCGTTCAGCCGCACCCACAGGCTCTGGCTGCGGAAGTTCTCCATGTTGATCGGCGCGTCGCGGGGTGTTTCGAACGACGGGCTCCAGGTCGCGCCGTCGGGGGAATAGGAGAAGGCGGCGGCCGCCGATCCGCGCGGCAGGGTCAGGATCGGCGTCTTGCGCGCCCCGGCCTGGCACATGACGACGCGCTCCGCCCCTTGCGTTTCGATGGTCAGGGTCAGGCGTCCGGCCCAGCCCTGGGGCGCGCAGCCGGTGGCGCGCTCCATGACGGCGTCGGCCTCCAGGCGGTTCGGCTCGGCGAGGATAGGCAGGTCCACCCCCGCGACGATGGAGGCGGGGGGGCGCAGGCTGAGGCTGCGGATGATGGCCCGAAAGTCGCTGATCGCCACGTCGGCGTCGGCGACGGACATGGCCCGTCGGCCCAGGGCGAAGCCCGTGTCTCCGGCCTTGATGCCGATCGAGAAGATGACGGCCAGCGCCATGCCGCCGATCGCCAGGACGACCAGGGCTTCGATCAGGGAAAAGCCGGCGCGGCGGGCGGTCTGCATCACAGGACCTTGATAGGGCTTCGCGGCGCGCCTGCCAATCGGGCGAAGCCACGCCTCAGCTTGGCGCTGACGGTCCCGGCTGGTATGCAGTCGGCTTGGTTCTTTGGGGGGGATGATGCGCGGCGTCGCCTCGGTGCTGATCGCAGGGGGATTGGGGTGCGCCGTCTGGGCGGGCCTGGCCAATCACGCCCGCTTCGCCCAGGCCGAACCCGGCGCGATCAAGCCGATCCCCGCCTATGCCCCCGCAGCCGTCGCCGCAGCGCCGGTCGAGAGCGACCATGACCGTCGCGCGCGCTTGAACGCTCGCCTCCAGACCATGGTCAAGGACGGCAAGGGCGTCCGTCTGACCGACGCTCCCGCCGCCGCCCAGCGCCGTCGCGCCGAGGTGAGACGTTCCGCGTCAGCCGATCGCGTCGCGGCGAGGCCTGTCCGCGCCGAGCCGACCGCGAGCTTCGCCCCGCCGCCGGTCAATGCGAACGCCGCGCCGTCCGTGCGCCGGACCGGTTATACGCCGCCCTATCTGGACCTGAAGACGCCGCCGCGCGTGCCGGACAACGACCTGGAGTGCCTGACCCAGGCCATCTATTACGAGGCCCGCAACGAGAGCGAGGCTGGTCAGGCGGCGGTCGCCGAGGTGGTGCTGAACCGGTCGCGCCACCGCGCCTATCCCAAGCGGGTTTGCGAGGTCGTCTATCAGCGCAACAGCCGCACCTGCCAGTTCACCTTCACCTGCGACGGCTCGATCGGACGGCGCGCGGTCAACCCGATGGCCTGGGCCCGCGCCGAGCGCATCGCCCGCGAGGTCTATGAGGGCCGCTCCGCCAGCCAGCTGCCCAAGAACTCGGTCAACTATCACGCCAACTATGTGCGTCCTTCCTGGGGTTCGCGGCTGGCCCGCGTGCGCCAGATCGGCGCCCATATCTTCTACGGCGCGCCGCTGAACGGCGGGACCAATCCCGGCGCCTGGGAGCGGGAACGCGAACCGGCGCGGTCCGGTCTGCTGTTCGTGCGCAATGACGCGCTGGACCGGGCCTATACGCTGATGACGGCCCAGGCGGCCCCCAGCGAGCCTTCCGCTCCGGCGGGGTCGTGACGGGCGACGTCGTCCTGCTGCGGACCCCGCGCTACGGGGACGAGCGGGGCTGGTTTTCCGAGACCTGGTCGCGCGCGCGCTTTCACGCCGCCGGGATCGATTGCGACTTCGTGCAGGACAATCATTCGCGTTCCGAGCCGGCCGGGGTGATCCGCGGCCTGCATTTTCAGCACCCGCCCTATGCCCAGGCCAAGCTGGTGCGTTGCGTGCGCGGCGCCATCCTCGATGTGGTGGTGGACCTGCGCGCCGGATCGCCGACCTTCGGCCAGCATCACGCGGTCGAACTGTCGGCGCAGAGCGGCGACCAGCTGTTCGTGCCGCCCTCGTTCGCCCATGGCTTCGTCACCCTGCAGCCCGGGACCGAGGTGGCCTACAAGGTCACGGCCGCCTATGCGCCCGCGCATGAAGCGGGTCTGGCGTGGGACGACCCCGACCTGAACATCGCCTGGCCGGTGGCGGCCGCCGAGGCCGTGCTGGCCGAGCGCGACCGGCACTGGCCGCGCCTGCGCGATCTGGACACGCCCTTCGACGGCGAGACCCCCATGAGCCTGTCGGTCGTGGACCTCGGCCGCATCAGCCGCTAGCCCTGTTCGGCGGCGGCCAAGGAGACGAGCGTTGAGGATATTGCTGACCGGCGGCGCCGGCTTCATCGGCTCGGCCCTGACGCGCGAACTGCTGGCGCGCGGCCATGAGGTTCGCGTTCTGGACCTGCTGGCCTATGCCGGCGTGCTCGCCTCGCTGAGTGAACTGGAAGGCGACCCGGCCTACAGCTTCGTGCGCGCCGACATCGCCGATTCGACGGCCGTCGCCGCCGTCTTCGCCGACTTTCAGCCCGAGGCCGTGGCCCATCTGGCGGCCGAGACCCACGTCGACCGCTCGATCGACGGCCCTGCCGTCTTCGTGCGCACCAATGTCGTGGGAACCCAGGTGCTGCTGGATCAGGCGCTGACGACCTGGCGCGCCCTGTCGGGTGAGGCCGCTGACGCCTTCCGTTTCCTGCACGTCTCGACGGACGAGGTCTTCGGCTCGCTGGGCGACGAGGGACGGTTCTCGGAGGCCAGCCCTTATGACCCGCGCTCGCCCTATGCGGCGTCCAAGGCGGCGTCGGATCATCTGGTTCGCGCCTGGGGCCACACCTTCGGCCTGCCGGTGATGATCAGCAACTGCTCCAACAACTACGGCGCCCGCCAATTTCCCGAGAAGCTGATCCCGACCATGATCCTGCGCGCCCTGCGCGGCGAGACCCTGCCGGTCTATGGCGACGGCGCCAATGTGCGCGACTGGCTGTTCGTCGAGGACCACGCCCGGGCGCTTGCCGACATTCTTGAACGCGGCGCGCCGGGTCGGACCTATGCCGTCGGCGGCGACGCCGAGCGCACCAACCTGCAACTGGTTCATGCACTCTGTGCGGTGCTGGACCGGCTGCGGCCCGCGCCGGGCGGCGGCCGTTATGCGGATCGCATTCAGATGGTCGAGGACCGCCCCGGGCATGATCGCCGCTACGCCATTGACGCCGCCCTGATCCGTGCGGAGCTGGGCTGGGCGCCGAAGGTCGACCTTGACCAGGGCCTGGAGCGCACGGTGCGGTGGTATCTCGACCATGAGGCCTGGTGGGCGCCCCTGGTGGCCGACCCTCAGGGGCTGGCCCGTCTGGGCCGGCTCTAGCCGATCCGTTCGATCTCGGCGCCGCTGAAGGTCATGCGCCCGTCGAACACGCCCTCCAGCACCACGACCCGAAGCTCGCAAACCGAGCGTTCGGTCCAGACATAGTCCTGTACGATCTCGAACACGCCGGCCCGGCCGGGCACGAACTCTTCCGACAGGTAGTCGGTCTGGCCGCCCCAATCGACACGGAAACGTGGTCGGCTGCCCTTGGCGTCGAAAGTCAGGCGATAGGTCGCGCGCCACCGGCCCGGCGGCATGGTGATGTAGGGACCGGTGATCAGGAAGCGAGGGCGACCGGTCAGGTCCAGCTGACCGCGTGTCCCGCCCGGGACGATGCGCGAATCATAGTTGAACAGATCCGGCGCCCAGACAGCCTTGGGCGAAGCCGGGTCCAGCAGGGCGACGGCCTCGGTGACGGCCTGCAGACGAGGCGACAAGGGCCTGGAAGGCGCGATCGTCGGGCGATGAAGCTTCAGGCCCGGGAAGATCTCGACCGCGCCCGAGGCGAAGTCGCGGCTGCGGAATAGGCGATGGGCCGGCAACAGATCGGTCCGCCCCATCAGGTCGGTGTAGACGGCGATATGAGGAGGGATCGCGTCGGGCGCCTCGTCGCCGTCCAGATGCATGCCCGGTCCGGCGATCAGGCCCGCCAGGGCCTCGGCGGGCACGCCGGCGGCCAGGGGCTGCTGCGCATCGGCGGTCAGGATGACGGCCTTGGCATCGCCAAGGGGCGCGTTTTGCGGGTCGGCGTCGAGGTCGTGAAGTCGCAGGCCCGCTTCAGCCGCGGCGCTCGCGACGGCCGCGCGCCAGGTGGCGTCATGACGGAAGGGCGGAAGGACGATCCATCGCGCTTGCGAAGAGGGGGAAGAACTCACGCGGCGCGCAACCAGGTATAGACCTCAACCGCCTCGTCGATGTCGTCGAACACCTTGGCCCGCCCGCCTTCGATGATCAGCGCGCGGTCGCAATAGTTGGCGATCAGATGGGTGTCGTGGGACGCCATCAGGAAGGCGCGGTGTGCGCGGTGCTCGAACAGAGCTTCCTGACATTTGCGCTGGAAACGGGCGTCGCCCACGGCGACCAGTTCGTCGATCAGATAGCAATCGAATTCAATGGCCAGCGACAGGCCGAAGGCCAGACGCGCGCGCATCCCCGAGGAGTAGTGCTTAACCGGGTCGCGCAACGCCTTGCCCAGTTCGGCGAAGTCATCCACCCGCTCCAGCATTTGGTGGTAGTCGCGGTCATATAGGCGCGCGAGAAAGCGGACGTTGTCGAGGCCCGATAGGCTGCCCTGGAAGCCGCCGCCGAAGCCGATCGGCCAGGACGACGACATCCGCCATTCGATCCGGCCCTCGGTTTCGGGCAGGACGCCGCCCAGCATCTTGATCAGGGTGGACTTGCCCTGACCGTTGCGGCCGAGAATCGCCAGTCGCCCCGACGTGCCAAGATCAAAGTTGATGTTCTTGAACAGTGGCTTGCGGGCGCCGTGGTAGGTCTTTCCGACATCGATGACGCGCAGACCGGGAACCTCGGGGGTCTGCATCAGTCCTGCCTGTGCTCCCGTACGCCGGCCCAGATGAGCCAACCCACGGCGTAAACCAGCAGCGACGAGGCGAAGACGGTCAGGAAGGCCAGGAAGCGTCGGGGTTGGGTCGGCTTGTCCGGTTGGCTCGGCGCCACGATGCGTTCGAGGTAGAGCTTCTGGCGACGTGCTTCCTGTTCAGCGCTCAGCAGGGCGGCGGTGGCCTGGGCCAAGACCTTGTCCGCGATCTCGCGGCGCATCACCAGGTCCTCGTAGGCGCCGACCTTGGGCGCCAGCGACGAGGCGCTGCCGGTGGCCTTGGCGCGGGCTTCCGCGACCTGCCGCTCATAGGCGGCGATCCGGCTGTCAAGGATGGGCAGTTGCGGGCTGGAGGGGGCTTCGGCCGCCAGTTGCGCCCGATCGGCGCGCAGCTGGGCGATGGTCACCAGCAGGCCGGCCACGACCTCGGTCGTTTCAGTCACGGCGGCGCGAGGGTCGATGAACTGGGCGCTGTTGCGAAGGGCGGTAAGAGCCTGCTGCGACGCGGCCACCTCGGCGCGAGCGTGGTCGAAGGAGACGCGAGCGTCGCGTACCGCATTTGCGGCCGAGCGTTCGTTGAGGCGATTGATCAGGGCCTCGCCGCTGTCCAGCATGGCGGCGTTAATCGTCGCCGCGTCCTTGGCGCTGAACGCCTCGACCCGAAGGGTGCTGATGCCCGAGGCGGCGTCATATCCGACCGTCAGGTAGCGTTTGAAGCCCTTGTACAGGGCTTCCTCGCTTGTGCCCTCCCACGGGCGCGGCGTGCGCGAGAACCAGTCGACCTTCGGTCCGGTGAGCATGGCCTTCAGGTCGAAGCGCGTCTGGAGGACCTTCAGGCTGTCACGCGAGTCGAGATACTCGTGCACCGCGAAAGCATCGTTCATGCCGGTGGACAGACCCACGCCCTGCAGAGCAATGCCAAGCCCTGTCGGTTGAGCCGAATTGGCCGAACGGACCACGAAATGGGATTCCGAGACGTACCGGGGCGAGGCGATCAGGCCGTAATAGACGCCGCCCACCAGGCTGGGGATCCCGACCACGATCAGGAAACCGAGCGGCAGCCGCTTGCGCCACGAAGGCTTGGCCTTGGGCGCGATGCGCGGTTCTTCGGCCGCGCCGAGATAGGTCAGGTTGGTGTCAGCCATTCGTCTTCTGGGTGATGTGTTTCATGGTCGGACGATGTCTTTTACTCAGCCGAGATGCGGTCTCGGGCTCCGGCGATCAGCACCAGACCCAGAATATTGAAAACGGAGCCCACCGCGAGCGCGTAGAGCGGATCGTAGTAGGTCGGCACGAATTCCCCAAAGACGCCTGCCCGAATCATCTCCACCCCATGCGGGAAGGGGACGTAGAGGTAGAGGTCGCGGACCCCCGGCGGCAGCCAGGCCACCATGAAGAACACGCCCGAAACCGGGATCAGGATGTAGCTGATCAGGCCCACGACGCGCTCGAACGTCTCATAGCGCATGGCGAGGCCCGTGAGAATGAGGGCGAAGCCGCAAGAGATCCAGGCCAGCAGGAACCAGCCAGCGTAGAGCAGCAGATAGTTGTGGGGCAGGCCGACCTGCTTGAGGCAGAACAGCACCACATAGACGATGAAGAAGGCGGCGGTGGCCCCGCCCAGTTCCAGCAGAATACGCGCGCCGAAGATGTGCAGCGCGGAGATCTGGCGGTGATAGAGCAGCCCCAGGTTCGCCTGGAGCGCGCCGCCGAGAAGACCGATCATGTGACGGGTCAGGATCAGCGACATATAGCCGGTCATGACGAAGGGCGCGAGCCGCACCCCGTGTTCATAGGCGGGCTTGGTGACGCCCCAGAGGATCAGAACGCCGAAGCAGAAGATCAGAGGTTCGCCGACGACCCAGGCGAAGCCCAGCCCTTCGCGTCCGAAACGCGTCGCCATCTCGCGCATGATGAGTGCGCCAAGGATTCGGAAATGGCGGACGATGGGTTCGAACATCAGGGCATTTGAGGCGCGCCAAGCGCGAGAAAATCGAGCGTGAAAACAGCCTTTACCATGAGCGTGATCACGCCGCGACCATAGCTTGCGTCGTCGCAAGCGCAAGCGATCTCGCCCTGGCATGGAGGAAGTTTTACGGCGTTTTCAGACCCCGGCGGTCGTTCGACCGGTTTGCGGATCTATCCTGCCAGTCGCTGGTCGGTGCGCAGGCGGGCGATGACGGCGTTCGCGGCTTCGGCGGGGCTCATCCCGTCCGTTTGAAGATGCAGGTCCGGCTCGGTCGGCGGCTCATAGGGGCTGCTGACGCCGGTGAAGTTGGCGATCTCGCCGCGACGGGCCTTGGCGTAGAGCCCCTTGACGTCGCGCGCCTCCGCCACTGCGAGGGGCGCATCGACGAAGACTTCCAGGAACTCGTCGTCCGGCATCATGTCGCGAACCATTTGGCGCTCGGCTCGGAAGGGCGAGATCAGCGACACCAGGACGATCAGGCCGGCGTCGGCCATCATCCGTGCGACCTCGGCCGCCCGCCGGATGTTCTCGACCCGGTCGGCCTCGGTGAAACCCAGGTCGCGGCTGAGGCCGTGCCGCAGGTTGTCGCCGTCGATCAGATAGGCGTGCCGCCCCTCCGCCGTCAGCCGTTCCTCGACCAGGTTGGCGATGGTGGACTTGCCGGACCCCGACAGGCCGGTCAGCCAGACCACTGCGGCCTTCTGGCCCTTGAGCGCCGCGCGCTGATTGCGATCCACCTTGATGGCCTGGCGATGGATGTTGTGGGCGCGACGCAGGGCGAAGCGGATCATGCCTGCGCCGACCGTGGCCCGCGTCAGCCGGTCGATCAGGATGAAGGCGCCCAGCTCGCGCTCGACCTCATAGGGCTCGAAGGCCACGTCCTGACCCAGCGACAGGTGACAGACGCCGATGTCGTTCAGCGCCAGCGAACGCGCCGCAAGCTTCTCCTGGGTGTTGACGTTCACGCGGTGACGGATGTCGGTGATCTGGGCCGGGACGGTGCGCGCCCCGATCTTCAGGTCATAGACGCGGCCTGAGACCATTTCCGCCTCGGCCATCCAGATGAGCGTAGCCTCGAACTGGTCGGCCGCCTCCAGCGGCGCGTCGGCGGCGGCCAGGACGTCGCCGCGCGACACGTCGATCTCGTCGGTGAAGGTCAGGGTGACGGACTGGCCGGCCCGCGCCTGCGGCAGGTCGCCGCCCATGACGACGATGCGCTCCACATGCGAGCGAACGCCCGAGGGCGAGACGGCGACCGCGTCGCCGACACGCACAACGCCGCTGTTGATGCGGCCCGTATAGCCGCGGAAGTCGAGGTTGGGCCGATTCACACCCTGAACCGCCATGCGGAACGGTCGGGCTGTTTCGGCGATAGGCGGCAGGCCTTCCAGGACTTCCAGCAGGGTCGGTCCCGCGTACCATTCGGCCGCTTCGCCGCGCCGGACCAGGTTGTCGCCGGTCACGCCGGACACGGGAATGACGGTCGGTGCGGGCAGTCCGGCGGCCTCGGCGAAGGCGAGGTAGTCGGCGGCGATGGCGTCGAAGGCGTCCTGCGACCAGGCGACCATGTCCATCTTGGTCACCGCCAGGACGACATGGCGCACGCCGAGCAAGGCGACGATGTGGCTATGCCGCCGTGTCTGGGTCAGCACGCCCTTGCGCGCGTCGACCAGGACCACGGCCGCGTCGGCGGTCGAGGCGCCGGTGGCCATGTTGCGGGTGTACTGCTCATGCCCGGGGGTGTCGGCGACGATGAACTGGCGACGCGGCGTCGAGAAGTAGCGATAGGCCACGTCGATGGTGATGCCCTGGTCGCGCTCGGCCAGAAGGCCGTCCACCAGCAGGGAGAAGTCCAGCCGCCCGTCGGCGTCGCGCAGGGCCGCGATCTGATCGTCGGGCACGGCGCCGGCGTCATGCAGCAGGCGGCCGATCAGGGTCGACTTGCCGTCGTCCACCGAGCCGCAGGTTATGAAGCGCAGGGTGTCACGCTGAAGCGTCGAGGACGTCATCAGAAATAGCCCTCCTGCTTCTTCTTCTCCATCGACCCGGCCTGGTCGCGGTCGATCAGCCGTCCCTGACGTTCGGAGCTGCGCGAGGCGCGCATCTCGGCGATGACGGCGTCCAGGGTCGTGGCCGTGCTCTCGACGGCGCCCGACAGGGGGTAGCAGCCGAGGGTTCGGAACCGCACCGACTTCATCTCGGGCGTCTCGCCGGGGGCCAACCGCATCCGCTCGTCGTCGACCACGATCAGGGCGCCGTCGCGCCGAACCACGGGGCGCTCGGCGGCGAAATAGAGGTCTACGACGGGGATCTTCTCCAGGGCCACGTATTCCCACACGTCCATCTCGGTCCAGTTGGACAGGGGGAAGACGCGCATGCTCTCGCCCGGCGCGACCCGCGCATTATAGAGGCTCCACAGTTCCGGCCTTTGACGGCGTGGGTCCCAGCGGTGGCCGGGGCCGCGGAAGGAGAAGATGCGCTCCTTGGCGCGGCTGGCCTCCTCGTCGCGGCGGGCCCCGCCGATGGCGGCGTCGAAGCCGTGCAGGTCCAGCGCCTGCTTCAGCCCTTGTGTCTTCCACATGTCGGTGTGGACCGCAGAGCCATGGTCGAAGGGATTGATTCCCTGCGCCTGGGCCTCGGGGTTGTGGTGCACGATCAGCCGTGCGCCGCTCTCGGCCGCCATCCGGTCGCGCAGGGCGTACATGGCGCGGAACTTCCACGTCGTGTCCACGTGCAGCAGGGGGAAGGGCGGGGGCGCCGGATAGAAGGCCTTGCGGGCCAGATGCAGCAGGGCCGCCGAGTCCTTGCCGATGGAATAAAGCAGCACGGGGCGGGCGCACTCGGCCGCCACCTCGCGCAGGATGTGGATGCTCTCGGCTTCAAGCCGCTGCAGGTGGCTCAGTCGCTCTGGGGCGGCGAGGGGGCGCGTCATTTCAGGCCGCCGAGACCCCGACCTTGCCATAGAGGTCCTTGAGACGGGCCTGGTAGGCTTCGGGCGTGAACTTGCCCGCCTGGATCAGGCCGCGCGCCTGCAGGTCCAGGCGCAGTCCCTCGTCGGCGTCCAGGGCCCGGATGCCGCGCGTCAGGGCCTGAACGTCATAGGGATCGACGACCACGGCGGCGTCGCCCGCCACTTCCGGCAGGGATCCGCCGGTCGAGGTCAGCACGGCCGTGGACAGGGCCATGGACTCCAGCACCGGCAGGCCGAAGCCCTCGTAAAGCGAGGGGAAGAGAGTGGCCTTGGCGCCCCGGATCAGGCTGATCAGCATGGAGAAGGGCATGTACTCATACTGGCGGATACGGTCGGCGCTGGGGCCGCCGTCGCGCTTCACCTGGTTCAGAAGGGCGGTCTCGCCCTCGTCCAGCCAGGCGCGGCCGCCGATGATGACCAGAGGCGTCTGGCTGCCCGAGGCCAGGTAGGCCTCGACGATACGGCCCAGGTTCTTCTTGGGTTCGATGGCGCCGAAGTGGAGGAAATAGCCCTTCCAGCCCAGGTTGAAGACGCCCTCCAGTTCCAGAGTGACGTCGGCCTGGCTGCGCGAGGTCAGCTTTTCGGGGAGGCTGACGGCCTGATAGGTGTTGGTGACGCGATCTTCGCTGACGCCGAGCAGGCGGATGACGTCCTGGCGGGTCGTCTCCGAAACCACGGCGATATGGTCGGCGCGGCGCGCGATCGCGTCACACAGGGCTCGATAGGTGGCCTTGTCGTCCAGGGTCGTATGCGGCAGGCGCAACGGGATCAGGTCGTGGATGGTGTAGATGTTGGGAACCTTGCGTGCGTGCAGCGGCAAGGTGGCGGTCCAGTGCATGACGTCCGGAGCGGGGGCGGCGGCTGAGGTCTCGAACGAGACGGGTGTCTCCTTGCCGTAGGCCGAGAAGCAACGGTTGGCGTGGGTGAACAGGTCGCGGGCAGCCCAGAAACGATCGGCGGCCGGACGCCCTCCGGATCGCGCCGGCCAGATGACCTCGCCCGAAGGCAGGATGGAATGGGCGGTTCGGCCGTATCGCGACGTAAAGGTGTCGGCGAAACGCTGGACCTTTTGTTTCCGGTTCAGCCGTTGTGGCGGGCGCTCGGCGTCCACCAGCGAGGTTTCGTTCAGCAGATTGTCGTCACGGCGGCGCGCTGTCGGACCATAGAGTACCTGGGTGCCGAAGCCGACGGCGCGCGCGCTGTCGAGCAGGTTTCGCCCATAGGTCGCGATGCCCGTCCCCTTGGCCAGGGCCAGGTTGAAACCGTCGATGCAGATGGAAGTCATGAAATCCCGAGGGGCGAACGTTCGGGCGATGTGGACGACAGGGCGGGGCGCAGGTCAAGTTCCTATCAGCGGGTAATGCGCGCCTTAACGTGCTGTTAAATCCTGTAGCCCGTCGGCCACGGTGTGTTGCAACCTTCGGTAAATCGGGCGTTTCGCGCTCGACCGCTCACGGCAACGCTGATAGGGAGTGGGGTAGGCGACGTATCCGTCGTCCACGAACAACAGATCTCGGAGGGCCGCATCCATGCGCGTCAAGAGTTTGATCCTGGCATCTAGCGCGGCGGCGGCTCTGGCCCTGTCGGCTGGCGCCGCTTCGGCTGAGCCGGACGGCTGGTACGGCGCCGTCGACGCCGGCTACCACATCATCGACGACATCAACACCGAGTCGTCGACCCGCGGTTCCAACTGGAACTGGGAAGTCAACGACGGCTGGGCCGCCTTCGCCCGCCTCGGCTACCGCTTCAACCCCAACTGGCGCGTTGAACTGGAAGGCGGCTACCGCTCGGGCGACATCGGCACCGTGCGCGCCGTCTCGGGCCCGCAAGGCCTGTGCAACATCACGCCCGCCACCGGTCCGTGCTACTCGCCCGACGGCGACATCACCTCGACCACCGTGATGGCCAACGTCATCTATGACTTCGGCTACTCGGCCGGCAGCATCCGTCCGTTCGTCGGCCTCGGCGTCGGCGCCAACCACGTCAACACCGACGTCGTCGGCCGCCTGCGTCAGAACCCGACCGTGGCCTTCGCCGCCGACGACAGCTCGACCAAGTTCGCCGCTCAGGCGATCGCCGGTCTGGCCTGGGCCGTTTCGGACCGCGCCAACATCGACCTGACCTATCGCTACCTGACGGGCGACGCCGAGTTCGCGACCTTCACGAACACCGCGTCCAACGCCTTCGGCGAAATGGCCGGCGACTACGACCAGTCGCACACCGTGACCCTGGGTCTGCGCTACGCCTTCGGCGCCGAGCCGGCTGCTCCCCCGCCGCCGCCGCCCCCGCCGCCGCCCCCGCCGCCTCCGCCCCCGCCGCCCCCGCCGCCGCCGCCGCCGCCTCCGGCCAAGCCGGCTGCGCGTCAGTTCGTGGTCTACTTCGACTGGGATCGCTCGGACCTGACGGCTGAGGCCCGTTCGGTGGTGACGCAAGCCGCCAACTACGCCAAGTCGGGCGCGCCGACCCGCATCCTGGTCGTCGGTCACGCCGACACCTCGGGTAACGCGGCCTACAACCTGGGTCTGTCCAACCGTCGTTCGCGCACCGTCGCCGACGCCCTGGTCGCCCAAGGCGTCAACGGCGGCGTCATCGCCGTCGACGGCAAGGGTGAAACCGCCCCGGCCAAGGCCACCGCTGACGGCGTGCGCGAGCCGCTCAACCGTCGCGCCACCATCGACATCAACTTCTAAGGTTCAGAGGGACCGGTTCACGCCGGTCCCGATGATCTCGAAGGTCGATAAGATTGAGGGCGGTCGATCCCATCGGGTCGGCCGCCCTTTTTCTTTGTCCGCAGCCCTGCCGGTTGACTGGCAAACGTCATGCTTGAACGTTATCTCGGCCTGACTGCATCAAGAGGATGACTGCATGCGCGTCGCAATGATCGGCACCGGCTACGTCGGGCTTGTTTCCGGGGCCTGTTTCGCCGACTTCGGCCACGTGGTGACCTGCGTCGACAAGGACGCCGCCAAGATCGATCATCTGAACGCCGGGCGGATGCCGATCTATGAGCCGGGCCTTGAGGATCTGGTCGCGACCAATGTGCGCGACGGCCGCCTGTCCTTCGCCCTGGACGGCGCCGAGGCGATTCGCGCGGCGGACGCCGTCTTCATCGCCGTCGGCACGCCTTCGCGCCGCGGCGACGGTCACGCCGACCTGTCCTACGTCTATGCCGCCGCCGAAGAGATCGCCGACCTGATCGACGGCTTCACGGTGGTCGTCACCAAGTCCACGGTGCCGGTCGGCACCGGCGACGAGATCGAGCGCATCATTCGCGCCCGGCGTCCGGACGCCGACTTCGCCGTGGTGTCCAATCCCGAATTCCTGCGCGAAGGCGCGGCCATCGGCGACTTCAAGCGCCCGGATCGCGTCGTGGTCGGTCTTGAGGATGAGCGCGCCCGCCCGGTCATGACCGAGCTCTACCGTCCGCTGAACCTCAACGAGACGCCGATCCTTTTCACCGGCCGGCGCACGTCCGAACTGACGAAGTACGCCGCCAACGCCTTCCTGGCGCTGAAGATCACCTTCATCAACGAGATGGCCGACCTGTGCGAGAGCCTGGGCGCCGACGTGCAGCAGGTGGCGCGCGGAATCGGCCTGGACAATCGAATCGGGTCCAAATTCCTGCACGCCGGGCCGGGCTACGGCGGCTCCTGCTTCCCCAAGGACACCCTGGCCCTGGTTCGCACCGCCACCGACGCCGGATCGCCGTTGCGGTTGATCGAAACCACGGTCGAGGTGAACGACGCGCGCAAGAAGGGCATGGCTGACCGAGTCGCCGCCGCCCTGGGCGGAAACGACCTTCGGGGCAAGACGGTCGCCCTGCTGGGTTTGACCTTCAAGCCCAACACCGACGATATGCGCGACGCGCCGTCGCTGGACGTGGCGCCGGCCTTGATGGCCATGGGGGCGACGGTCCAGGCCTTTGACCCCGAGGGCATGCATGAGGCGTCCAAGCTGCTGGACGGCGTCGCCTTCCGCGACGGTCCCTATGACGCGGTCGAAGGCGCCGACGTGGTGGTCATCCTGACCGAGTGGGACCAGTTCCGCGCCCTGGATCTGGACCGGATCAAACTGCTGCTGAAGCAGCCCGTCATGGTTGATCTGCGCAATGTCTATCGCCCCGAAGACATGAAGGCGCGCGGGTTCCGCTACTCGTCGATCGGTCGCCCCGACAAGGCCTGACCGGGCGGGCGGCGACCACGAAAAAGGGCGGCGTCGGGACGCCGCCCTCGATCGCTTCAGCGATGTCGCTCAATCAGCCCGTGAACGGGCGGATCAGAATCTCGACGCGACGGTTCTGGGCCTTGCCCTGGGGGGTGTCGTTCGAGGCGATCGGATTGCGAGCGCTCATGCCCGCGACATAGAGGCGCTCGCGGATCACGCCGCGGTCGATCAGGTAGGAGGCGACCGAAGAGGCGCGGCGCTCCGACAGCGGCTGGTTGATGGCGTCGCCGCCCGAGGCGTCCGTGTGGCCAATGACGTCGACCATCGAGCGGTCGTATTCCTGCAGCACGCGAGCCACGTCGTCGAGAACCGGCAGGAAGCGGCTGTCCAGGCTGGACTGGTTGGTGGCGAAGGTCACGTCGGACGGCATGCGCAGAACCAGGTTGTCGCCCTGACGCGCCACGCCGACGCCGGTGCCGGACAGTTCGGCTTCCAGCGCGCGCTGCTGGCGGTCCATGTACTGGCCGACGCCTGCGCCGGCCAGGGCACCGATGCCGGCGCCGATCAGGGCGTTCTTGCGGCCCTGTTCTCCGCTGGAGGTGTTGGTCAGATAGCCCAGCAGGGCGCCGCCCAGGGCGCCGGCGATGGCGCCGGTGCCGGTGTTGTTGCGGGTCGGGGTCGAGCTGTAGGGGTCGGTCGTGGTGCAGGCGGCGGCGCCGAGCATGGCGGCGATGCTGACGCTGGCGACAATGAGCTTGGCGCGCATGGAATGTCCTTTGTTGCGGCGATCTGGCCGAAAAACGTAGCCCTACGGTGAAGGTTCCAACCTGTATGTCACGTGAATGAGGGCGACAGCCAGCCGCGCGGTTGACCGTGACGCCGCCCATAACCATTTGTTGCAAACGGTCGCACGCCCTCGCCGCCTCAGGGAGGACATGGACGACCGGGTCGCTTGTTTGCGAGGACCGATGACGACGCGCACCATCCTGTTCGACAGCCCCTTCCTTCTGGGCTTTGATCACACCCGAGCCCTGATCGACCGAGCGGCCAAGGCCGCCGCGGAAAGCTATCCGCCCTACAATGTCGAGCAGGTCGGCGACGCGGCGGTGCGGATCAGCCTGGCCGTGGCCGGGTTCGCGCCGGATGAACTGGCCATCACCCTGGACGGTCGCCAGCTGACCATCGCGGGCAAGCGCGACGAGGCGGGCAGAGGCGAGCAGGCCTTCCTGCATCGCGGCATAGCGGCTCGCGGTTTTGTCCGCAGTTTCGTGCTGGCCGACGGGTTGGAGGTGGCCGATGCGAAGCTTGAACACGGGCTGCTGCATGTGGATCTGGTTCGGCCTGAACAGGACCGGGAGGTCCGCCGCATTCCGATCACGACGGCTTGAGAAGCCGTCGAACCGCCCGGCTGGCCGGGCGTTCAGTCAAGCGTAAGGAGGCGGTCCTATGACGCCTGTGATGAACAAGACAGATTTCGCCGGTCTGGGCGCGCCCGACCTGGTCTATGTGCGGGCCATTCGCGCTTCCGACCTGATGGAGGACGCGCACGTCGAGGTCGGGCCCGGCGTGGACATTGATCCCGATCAGATTCTCTATGCGGTCCACGGCGCAGACGGCGAGCGGCTGGCCGTCATGCTGGATCGCGAGACAGCCTTCGCCGCCGCCGCCGCCCATGAACTGGAGCCGGTCTCGGTTCACTGATTTCAGAAGGCGCGTTCGGCCGGTTTGCCGGCGTGGGGGCGCAATCGCCTCAGGCGGCTGTGGCGGGCGCGTCCTTGACGAACAGCGCGCGTACGGCGTCAACCGTGCGGGCCTGACGCAGGTGTTCGCGCAGTTCCGGCGAACGCATGGCGCGCGACACCGCCGCCAGCGCCCGCAGATGCTCGGCGCCCGCGTTCAGCGGGGCGAACAGAGCGAACATCAGGTCCACGGGGCGATCGTCGAGCGACTCGTAGGCCACCGGGGTGTCCAGGCGCACGAAGACGGCGCAGACCCGGTCCAGGCCCTTGATGCGCGCGTGCGGCACCGCCACCCCGGAGCCGAGCCCCGTCGAGCCCAGGGCTTCGCGCTCGAGCAGGGCGTCCAGCGCCCGATCTTCGTCAATGCCCAGCGCGACCGACGCGGCCTCGGCAACGGTATGCAGCGCCTGTCGCTTGGACGACACGCCGCCCCGCAGGACGATCCCGCCCGACGACAGCAAATCAGCGATGTCCATAATCACCCCGAACCTTGGTACCCGACATTGCGGAAGGGCGAGGCGTCTTCTAGCGCCTTCGCCCTCCGCGGGGAAGCCTTACGCGCCTGAGCCGTTCTTTGCCTTGAGCGTCCGCTCCGGATCGATCCAGCCGACATTGCCGTCCGGACGGCGATAGACGACCGACAGGCCGCCGTGCGCCGCGTTACGGAACATGACGATCGGATAGCCGGTCATGTCCAGTTCCAGCACTGCGCGTCCGACCGTGATGGTGCGGATTTCCGATTCGGTTTCGGCGATGACCATGCCGACGGGCGGCGGTTCATCCGGGGCGCCGGCCTCGCCGAACGCCTCATCCTCGACCGTGTCGGGGTTGCGGAAGACGGTCATGGCGGCGACTTCGCGGGCCGCATCCTCGGTCTTCTCGGGCGACAGACCCTTGGGGCCGATGTGATGGTCTTTCAGGCGACGCTTGTAGCGACGGACGCGCTTTTCCAGCTTGTCCAGGCTGTCCGCGAAGGCGCCCTGGGCGTCGCCGCCGAATCCGGTCGTCACCAGGCTCTGGCCTGAGGCCAGACGGACCCAGCAATCGACGCGGAAGCCGTGACGGTCCTTGGACACCACGACCTCGGCGTTTTCGCCGCCACGGGCGAAATACTTGCCGACTCCCTCTTCGAGTTCCTGGGAGATGCGCGAGCTTAGCGCTTCGCCGACATCCACTTGCTTGCCGCTGACTTGGATCTGCATAGGCATAGAACGCGACGGGTCGCGTTTGGTGTCAACGCCGATCACCGATTTGTGGTGACGCTTCGCCGCAGCGTGATCAGCCGGCCTTCAGCAAGCGTCGACGCTGGACAGAGGACGGAATTCTAAGGGCTTCTCTATATTTCGCCACGGTGCGGCGGGCGATGTCGATGCCGGTCTCATTCAGGATCTCGACGATCCGGTCGTCGCTCAGCACGTCGCCGTCTGCAGCCTCGCCGTCGATCATGGTCTTGATCCGATGACGGACCGCTTCGGCCGAGTGGGAGGCGCCGCCGTCAGACGACTGGATGGCCGCCGTGAAGAAGAATTTCAGCTCGAAAACGCCGCGCGGGGTGGCGACGTATTTGTTCGAGGTGACGCGACTGACCGTCGATTCGTGCATCTCGATGGCGTCGGCCACCGTCTTCAGCGTCAGGGGGCGCAGGAACTCGACGCCGAAGGCCAGGAAGGCGTCCTGCTGGCGCACGATTTCGGACGCGACCTTCAGGATGGTCTTGGCGCGCTGGTCCAGCGACTTGACCAGCCAACTGGCCTGGGCGGCGCAGTCGGCGACATAGGCTTTTTCGGTCTCCGAACGGGCCCCGGCCGCGACGACCCCGTGATAGCGCTTGTCCATCAGGAGGCGGGGCAGGGTGTCGGTGTTCAGCTCCACCCGCCAGCCGCCGGCCGGATCCGGCCGCACGTGGACGTCGGGCACGACCGTCTGGGCGGGCTCGCCGCCGAAGCCGGCGCCGGGGCGCGGCGTCAGGCCTTTCAACTCGGCGATCATCTCGGCCAGATCCTCGGCGTCGACGCCGCAGACCTTGCGCAGGGCGGCCAGATCGCGGCGCGCCAGAAGCTCAAGATTGTCGAGCAGGGCTTCCATGGCCGGGTCGAAGCGGTTGCGCTCGATCAGCTGAAGCTTGAGGCATTCAGGGGCCGAGCGGGCCATGACGCCGGTCGGCTCGAAGCCGTGGCAGACGGCCAGAACCGCCTCGATACGCGCCGGGTCCACGCCCAACCGGTCGGCGATCTCTTGCAATTCGCCGCGCAGATAGCCGCCCTCGTCGGTAGCGTCGATCAGGGTCAGGGCGATGGCGTGGTCGGCAGGGCTGAAACCGGCGGACGAGGCCTGGGCCTGAAGATGCTCCCACAGGGTGGCGTCACGGGTGTCGGGACGCTCCATGCCCTCGCCGTCCAGACCGCCGCCGGCGCCCGCGCGCGACCAGTCGGACAGGCCTGGCTGTTCACCGGTTTCGCCCGCGTCGCGCTTGCGCTCGACGTCGCGTTCGCCGGGCGCGTCGTCATAGAGGTCCTCGGTGCGGGCATCCATGGCCTGCTCGGCCTCGCCCGAGGGCTCGGTGAACTGCAACTCGGCGGCGTCGCCTGATGCGGCGGCCTCGACCGCTTCGGCGGAGCTGTCGCCGCCGGCTTCGCCCTCGTCGCGTTGCAGCAGGGGATTGCGTTCCAGCTCGCCCTCGACGAAGGCCTCCAGCTCAAGGTTCGACAGTTGCAGCAGCTTGATCGCCTGCTGCAGCTGGGGCGTGATGACCAGCCCCTGCCCCTGTCTGACCTCCAGCCTCTGACCGATCACGGCGCTTCAATCCCTCCGACGGGCGAAGTGGCCCGGTTCTTGCTGGGATCGTGCGGCAGAGACCTTAACGTCTGGCGAACGGCGGGTTCGCCAGGTGGCCGCAACGCGTCAGGCGTACATTTCGCCCAGATAGACGCGGCGGACCTCGGCGTCGTGAACGGCCTCGTCGGCGGTGCCTTCGAACAGGACCGAACCGGCCGAGATGATCGAGACGCGGTCGATGATGTCCAGGGTCTCGCGGACGTTGTGGTCGGTGATCAGCACGCCGATGCCCTGACTGGACAGATAGCGGATCACATGACGGATGTCGGCGATGGCCAGGGGGTCGATGCCGGCGAAGGGTTCGTCCAGCAGCATGAAGCTGGGCCGGGCGGCAAGCGCCCGGGCGATCTCGACGCGGCGCCGCTCGCCGCCCGACAGGCCCGTGGCCGGGGCGTGGCGCAGATGGTCGATGCGCAGTTCTTCCAGCAGGCGGGTCGTTTCGTCGCGGACCCCGGCGGCGGTCTTCTCGTGCAGTTCGACCACGGCCTTGATGTTCTGCTCGACAGACATCCCGCGGAAGATAGAGGCTTCCTGCGCCAGATAGCCCAGGCCCATGCGGGCGCGCTGATACATGGGCTGCTGGGTGATCTCTTCACCGTCCAGCCAGATCGCGCCGCTGTCGGCCGGGATCAGGCCGGTGATCATGTAGAAGCAGGTGGTCTTGCCCGCGCCGTTGGGGCCCAGCAGGCCGCAGACCTCGCCGCGCTGGACGGTCAGGGAGACGTCGCGCACCACCTGACGCTGACCGAAGCTGCGGGCGATGTGCTCGACGCGCAGGCCGGTCTGGCGCGCCTCTTCGGCGACGGGCGCTACGGCGTCCGTCTGATCGAGGTTGAGGGCTGAGAGTTCCTTGCGCGCCAAGCGGGGTCAGTTCCCTTGCGGATAGAAGACGCCTTGCACGCGGCCGTTTCCGCCTTCCATGCGAGCGGTCTCGGTGCGGACGTTATAGACGAGACGATTGCCCGTCAGGACGTTCTTGCCCTGGGTCAGGATGACGTCGCCCGTCACCACCACCTCGGCGTTGCTCAGGGTGTAGACGGCGCGGTCGCCGCGCATGCTCTGGTCCGGGGTGACGAAATAGACGTTGCCTGTCGCCTCGACCCGGCTCAGGTCGCCGTTGGCCGTGACGCCGGAGATGGCGTCGGCTCGCAGGCGGTTGCCGCCTTGCGTCAGTTCGGCCCGGCCGCGCAGGGCGAAGCCGTTGGGCGTGTATTCGCCGCCGTCGGCGCCGTACTGGACCGGCTGCTTGGAGGCGTCGGCGCGGCTGCTCTGGGCGCCCGAGGTCGCGGGGACCGTCAGGGCCAGCAGCAGGGCGGCGCCTGCGATCATGGTGTTCGACTTGGACATGGTCATCTGTCGGATCCCGCGGGATTGATGGTCCCGCTCATCTTGTTTTCGCCCTGGCCGCTGAAGACGACCCGTTGGCCCTGATCATAGATGGCATAGGACGAAGCATTGATCGTTCCAAGGGGCCCTCGCCCCTGGACGCCCTTGTCGCCCGTCACCACGCCGGTGTTGGTGTCGACCACGGCTTCCGGCGTGGTCAGGACGAAGCCGGAGCCGCCGTCGGATATCTTGACGTTCGGCCCGATCACCACCTTGCGGCTGGTCTCGATATAGGTGCCGCCGTCGGCGGTCAGTTCCGTCACCTTGCGACCGCCCAGGTTCAGGCGGAGCAGGGGGCCGACCAGGCGGAAGTGGCCCGTGGCCGGGTCGCGGATCGCGCCCTTGGCCCCGATTACGAAGGAGCGCCCCTGAGCGTCCTGACCATGGAACATGGGGTTGTCCAGGCGGATCTGGCGGCTTTCGCTGGCCTTGCGCTCCACGCCCGACATGACGGTGCGAAACACGGTCCAGGTCAGGGCCCCGCCCGCCAGCATCAGGATGATGATGGGCAGGACGCGACGATACAGCTTCACCCGACGCGAACGCGCACGCCAGCGCTCGCCGGCCAGGGCCACCCGGGCCTCGTCGGCGCGCTTGCGTGCTTCCTGGGCGTCGCGGTCGCTCATGGGCTGCTCAGGCGTGGGCGAAGATGTCGATCTCGTCCCAACCGGCCAGGTCGAGGCGCGAGCGCGTGGGCAGGAAGTCGAAGCAGGCGCGGGCCAGCTCGGCGCGGCCTTCGCGATCCAGCATGACGTCCAGCTTCGCCTTGATGGCGTGCAGATAGAGGACGTCCGAGGCGGCGTAGTCCAGCTGGGCCTGAGACAGGACCGGCGAGCCCCAGTCCGAGCTCTGCTGGGCCTTGGACATGTCCACCCCGGCCAGTTCGCGCGCCACGTCCTTCAGGCCGTGACGGTCGGTGTAGGTGCGGGCCAGCTTGGAGGCGATCTTGGTGCAATAGACCGGGCGGGTCTCGACGCCGAGATGCAGGTCGAACATGCCGATGTCGAAGCGGCCGAAGTGGAAGATCTTCAGCACCTTGGGGTCGGCCAGCAGGCGCTTCAGGTTGGGGCAGTCGTAACCGGGGCGGTTCAACCGCACGACATGGGCGTCGCCGTCGCCCGAGGACAGCTGCACCACGCACAGGGGGTCGCGACGGAAGCGCAGGCCCATGGTCTCTGAATCGATCGCGACCTCAGGGCCGAGGTCGAGGCCGTCGGGCAGGTCGCCTTCGTGCAGGTAAACGGTCATGCTTGGAAACTCGGGTGGTCGTTCAGGGCGACAACATAGACGAACCGCGCGCTATCGCTAGGACGCAGGGCCAACCTTCGCCGTTATGGGTGATGAAGCTGGGGGCTGAAATGACAAACGGCGCCGCATCCGATCGGATGCGACGCCGTTTGAGAATATGGTGCCCAGAAGAGGACTCGAACCTCCACGACCGTTAAGTCACTGGCACCTGAAGCCAGCGCGTCTACCAATTCCGCCATCTGGGCCCGGTGGGTCGCCCCGCCGAGGAGCGATCTAATAGGGGGGAGCTTCGGGGCGGTCAACAGGCTTTTTTCCGATCTCTGAAAAAACTGCACCGTTGACCGAAATTCCCGCGAAATCAGCGTTCTATCAGGCCAGCCAGACCATCATCCGGGTATCGGCGATCGCGCCGCGCGCCTGGCTGAAGGCGGGGCGGGTCTCCCCCGTATAGAGGAAGCCGGCCTTCTCCAGCACGCGGCCCGAGGCGGGGTTGTCGGCGAAGTGGCCGGCGACCAGGGCGCGGCGCTTCCACCGCTTCGAGGCCCAGACCAGGGCGCCTTCCAGGGCTTCCGTGGCGAAACCCCGACCCCAGAACTCGCGACCGATCCAGTAGCCGGCCTCGGGCACGGCGTCTTCGCCCTCGAACAGGCCGATGACGCCGACCGGACCCAGGTCCTCGTGCTCGATGACGAAGGTGTTGGCGCGCTTCGGGTCCTGGGAGGCGACGTGCAGGACGAAGTCCTCGGCGTCCTCGACCTTGAACGGGTGGGGCATGCGCTTGGTCATGCGCGCGATGTCGCGGTCGTTGGCCAGGGCCGCGATGCGGCTGACATCCTGGGCGCCGGGCGCTCGCAGGATGAGACGCCGGGTTTCGACGACGGGAGAAGTTTCAATCACGCACATGGGTCGCGCCCCTTTGGTGCGACCGCCGTCCTTGTTCATCAGGGCTCGGGCGGTCAGCGAGGCGGGGAAACGCAAACGGGGAGCCTGGTGATCCAGACTCCCCGCGGAATATTTTCCCTGGTCCGGATCGCGGCTTCTTGAGCGACGCGATCCCGGATTTTGGTCCAGTTCGCGTTACTCGGCGGCCATGGCCTGAGCGTCGTCGTTGGCCGCGAGAATCGACACGTAACAACGGCCGCCACGTTTGGTGGTGAATTTCACCGAGCCGTTCACCGTGGCGAACAGGGTGTGGTCGCGGCCCAGGCCGACGTTGTCGCCCGGGTGGAAGGTGGTGCCGCGCTGACGCACGAGGATGTTGCCGGCCAGAACCTTCTCGCCGCCGTACTTCTTCACGCCAAGGCGTTTCGACTCGGAGTCGCGACCGTTACGCGACGAACCACCGGATTTCTTGTGAGCCATCTTGCTGCTCCTCTTCTTGGGGCGCTACCGGCCGTTCGGCCTGATTGAGCGCCCCTGACGATCTGGTCTGGCGCTGATCCAGCGCCGGTGAATACCTTAGGCTTCGGCGCCTTCAGCCTTGGCGGCTTTCTTGGCGGGAGCCTTCTTGGCCTTCGGGGCCTCGGCTTCGACAGCCTCGACGCGCGGGGCCAGGCCACGGGCGCGAGCGTTGATTTCAGCCTTGGTGATCAGCTCGACCTTGCCGTCCCACTTGGCCTTCTCGCCGGCGCCTTCGATGCCGGTGATGCGCAGGACCGATTCCATCTGGCGGTGGCCGTTCGTGCGGCGGTAGCCCTGACGACGGATCTTCTTGAAGATCTTGATCTTCTCGCCCTTGCGGGTCTCGATCAGCGTGGCTGCGACAGCGGCGCCGTCGATCAGCGGAGCGCCGACCGTAACACCCTTGTCGCCGCCCAGCATGAGGACTTCACCGAAATTGACGGCAGCGCCAGCGTCGCCGTCGATCTTCTCGACAACAATCACATCGCCCGGTTGAACCCGGTACTGCTTTCCGCCGGTCTTGATCACCGCGTACATTTGGAAGCCTCAGCGTGAACGCAAAAAAGAATGCGCCCGCTAGGAGACCCTGCGGGCGAAGAGCGGCGACATATACGGAAGGGCGCGCCAGAGTCAACGCGAAAGGGCGGCATTCGGGGCTAAAACCCCGCGCAGGCGGCGCTGCAGCGATGATGTGGTCTGATTTGTCGTTCATCCGCAATAGGAAGAACGCCCGCGCGTGAGAGGGCGCGCAAGGGAGATTCGTTCGGATCGGCTCTCGACCGTTACAAAGTAACAGTATAGAAGGCGCGGAATGTCGCCGCCCGATCTCCAGCAGCCCGTACTGATCTCCTTGCTGGGCGGGGGATTCGTCGCGGCCTTCCTGCACGCCGCCCTGCCGACCCACTGGCTGCCGTTCGTTCTGGTGGGACGAGCGCAGCGGTGGAGCCTGATGCGGGTCATGACCGTGGCGGTGACGGCGGGGCTGGCGCACATCGCGTCCACCGCCCTGGTCGGGTCGCTGATCGTGGCGGCGGGGCTGGCGCTGAACGCCTGGATCGGCGGCCTGCTGCCGCACCTGTCGGCGGCCCTGCTGTTCCTGTTCGGCGCCTTTTATCTGGCGCGGGCCTCGCTGCAGAAGCCGATCACGGCGACAGGGCCGGAGGCCGAGGTGCCTGAGCCGGCCGTGTCGGATCGGGCCGCCTTCTGGGGGTTGGTGCTGATGATGGCGGTGACGCCGGGCGAGGTCCTGCTGCCCATCTATCTGTCGTCCGCCACTGAGGGGGTGATGGCCCTGGGTCTGCTGACCGTCGCCTTCGCGGCCGGGACCGTGCTGGGCATGACCTTGTTGGCGGCGCTCGCCAGCGCAGGATACTCCATCCTTCGGTTGGAGCGCTGGGCGCGCTATGAAGGCGCGATTCTGGGGGTCGCTCTGATCCTGATCGGCTTCCTGGTGATGGCGCATCAGCACTGAGGCGCTGATATGTTATATATTTATATTCAATGACTTATATTCGTTGTCGTTGACGGGGCGCGGCGGGCGAGCCTAGAGGGTCTTCATGGCGCACGACCACGCACACGACCATGACGATCACGCGCACGGGCATGACCACGGACCCGGCGGCCATAGTCATGCGCATGGCCATGATCACGGGCACGGCCATTCCCACGGGATCGGCGGCCACCATCATGGGCCGGTCGATACCGGCGACTGGCGCTATGCTGTCGGCCTGATCGTCAACCTGGCCTTCGTGGCCTGCGAGTTCGGGGCCGGATTCTGGGCCGATTCGACGGCCCTGATGGCCGATGCGGGCCACAACCTGTCCGACGTCCTGGGCCTGGCCATGGCCGGCGGCGCCGCCTGGCTGGCGCGCCGCGCCGCGGGGCCCAAGCGCACCTATGGATACGGCAAGGCGACTGTGCTGGCCGCCCTAGGCAATGCCCTGCTGCTGATCTTCGCCTGCGGGGCCATCGCCTTCGAGGCGGTGCGGCGGCTGGCCGAGCCGGCCCCGGTCGCGTCCGGCGTCATCATGGCGGTGGCGGGCATCGGCTTCTTCATCAACCTGGGCACGGCCCTGCTGTTCATGAAGGACCAGCACAAGGACCTGAACGTGCGCGGCGCCTATCTGCACATGATGGCCGACGCCGCCGTGTCGCTGGGGGTGGTGGTGGCGGGCGCCGTCATCCTGCTGACCGGCTGGGCCGTGATCGACGCCCTGGTCAGCCTGGGCATTGTCGTCGTCATCATGATCGGGACCTGGGGCCTGCTGAAGGACTCGGTCAATCTGGCGCTGGACGCCGCGCCGAACGGGGTCGAGGTCGATCAGGTCCGCGACGCTCTTCTGGCCCTGCCGGGCGTCAGCGCCGTGCACGATCTGCACATCTGGGGCCTGTCCACCACGGACACGGCCTTGACGGCGCACCTGGTCCACGACCGGCCCGACGCCGACGCCCTGCTGGCCGAGGCGCAAGGCCTGGCGCGCAGCCGCTTCGGGGTCAGCCACACTACCTTCCAGCTGGAAAGCGGCGCCCTGCCGGACTGCCCGAGTTGCTGAAAGCTTAAATGATGAGTGCCTCGCCGATCACGAACCTTTGGACGCTTTTGGCGATCGTCTCGATACTGGGCTTCATAGTTTCATGGGCATACGGCGTCATTCACCTGAAGCTCTTCTTCGGGGCGAAGCGCGGCGAAAGCCGGACAGGCTTCGTTTTCAAGTTCCTCGGGAGTTGGTTGGCCTGCTTGGCTCTCGGGGGGATCTCGTTTGTGGCGATGCTCGGGGCGACGCAGCCCGAGATGCTTGCGTTTGGTTAGAACGCTAGAGCGCAGGGCCTTCCCTTTCCGCCCTAGACGCTCCATCTAGCCGCCCATGACCCAGAAGACTCCCGTCACCGTCCTTACCGGCTACCTCGGCGCCGGCAAGACCACGCTGCTGAACCGCATCCTCACCGAGGACCACGGCAAGCGCTATGCCGTCATTGTCAACGAGTTCGGCGAGATCGGCATCGACAACGACCTGGTGGTCGGCGCCGACGAAGACGTATTCGAGATGAACAACGGCTGCGTCTGCTGCACGGTGCGCGGCGACCTGATCCGCGTGGTCAACGGCCTGATGAAGCGCCAGCGCCCCGGCAAGCCGGCCTTCGACGCCATCATCGTCGAGACGACCGGCCTGGCCGACCCCGGCCCGGTGGCCCAGACCTTCTTCGTCGACGACGAGGTCAAGGCCAAGACCCAGCTGGACAGCGTCACCGCCCTGGTCGACGCCAAGCACGTCATGGCGCGTCTGGACGACTCGAAGGAAGCGCGCGAGCAGGTGGCCTTCGCCGACCGCATCATCCTGAACAAGATCGACCTGGTGGACGAGGCCCAACTGGCTGCCGTCGAGGCCCGCCTGCGCGCGTTGAACCCGCTGGCCCCCATCGTCCGCGCCGAGCGCTCGAACGTGCCGCTGGATCAGGTCCTGGGCCTGCACGCCTTCGATCTGGAGCGCATCCTCGAGGTCAAGCCGGACTTCGTGAACCCGCCCCACGGCGCCGAGGGCCACGTCCACGACGAGCATTGCGGCCACGATCACGGGCATGACCACGTCCATGACGAGCACTGCGGCCATGACCACGATCACCACGACCACGACCACGACCACGCGCATGGCCCGCGCGGCCACGCCCATAACGACGACATCAAGGGCATCTCCCTGACGCTGGACCGGCCGCTGAACGGCGCCAGGTTCACCGCCTGGCTGGACAAGCTGCTGGGCGAGCAGGGTCAGAACATCCTGCGCGCCAAGGGCATCATCGATGTGGACGGCGAGGACCGCCGTCTGGTCTTCCAGGCCGTGCACATGATCCTGGAAGGCGACCTGCAGCAGCCCTGGGGCGACAAGGAACGCCGCTGGAGCCGCGCCGTCTTCATCGGCCGCGATCTGGACGAAGCCGTCCTGAAGGCCGGGTTCGAGGCCTGCGCGGCATGAACCCGCCGCCCAAATCGGCGGGGAGGGCCCGGGTCGAGGCCAAGGTCATCTACGGCACGCCCGAGTTCGAGATCATCAAGGGCGGCGACCACGTCGTCTGCGCCGTCTCGGGTGCGGTCATCCCGCTGGACATGCTCAACTACTGGAGCGTCGAGCTTCAGGAAGCCTATGCCTCGGGCGCGCTGATGACCCAGCGCTGGGTCGAGACTCATAAGGGCTGATCCACTATCGTCGTCATCCCCGCGAAAGCGGGGACCCAGGCGGTAAGAACGGGCTGACCTCGCGCTTCAGAAACGCAATCCGGCGTTAATTAGCAAACGTCTGGGTCCCCGCTTTCGCGGGGATGACGGAAGAGGGGCGCGGTTAGGCGGTTGGTAGCGTCGCCAGCCAGTCCGTCATCAACTTGGCCAGCGCCTGCGGCTGTTCCAGCGGGATCATGTGACCGCTGCGCGCGATGTGAACCAGCGTCGCGCCTTTGATCCCTTGATGCAGGTCCTCGGCTTCGTCCGGGCCGCGCAGGCGGTCGGCGTCGGCCGCCACGATCAGGGTCGGCTGACGGATCTCGCCCAGCCGGTCGAGGTCGCCGGCGCGCGCCATGGCCGACTGACGGTGGAAGACCTCGCCGCCCAGCCTCAAGCCCATGTCGCGCACCCGCGCGATCATCGCCTCATCCCCCGCCAGATCGGGATGCAGCGACGAGACGATGGCCGGGCGGCTCAAGCCCTTGAAGGCCTTGGGCGCGGCCTTGAGGGCCGAGCGACGCTGGCGGATCAGTTCCTCGGTGTCGCCGCGCCCCGAGGTGGCGATCAGAATCAGGGCGCTGACCCGGTCCGGCGCGGTCCGCGCCAGCTCGCGCGCCACATAGCCCCCCATGGAAAAACCCACGGCGACGAAGCGATCGGGCGCGTCGCTGAGGATGGCGGCGGCCATGCTCTCGATGTCCTCGCCCCGGCTCAGGTCGGTGGCGACCAGAGGCCCGAACGGGGCCAGATCGTCGGTCATGTCGTCCCAAAGGGTGGCGTCGGCCATGAAGCCGGGAATGAGCAGCAGGGTCATGGGCGTCTCTATAGGCCCGACCGGCGACAGACGCGACGCAGGAGGCTATGAGGCGCGTCTGACTTTCTCTGCCTTGCGTGAGCCGACATGCCGACCTTCTCCTTCGACGCCCAGGTCACCGCCGCCCTGTTCGACAAGACGGGCGCCATCTTCGCCCTGGGCGACGGCTCTGTGCGGTTCGAGAACGGCGGCCGCAGCGAGGTCCACGACGGGGCCGTCCTGTGCGCCTGCGTCCACCCCTCGGGCGAGGGGATCGTCACCGGCGGCGACGACGGCAAGGTGGTCTGGAGCCGCGAGGGCGAGAGCGTCGTCCTGGCCACGGCCAAGGGGCAATGGATCGATTCCATCGACGCCTCGTCGGAAAGCGGTCTGATCGCCTTCTCGGCGGGCCGCACCCTGTCGGTGATCGACAGCAAGGACGTGGCCTTCCGCCGGGACTTCCAGCACGAGCGCACCGTCTCGGGCGTGGCCTTTGATCCCAAGGGCCGCCGCATCGCCACCTCGACCTATGGCGGGGCCTGGCTGTGGTATGCGCGCATCGAGCAGCAGCAGCCGGTCAAGATGGCCTGGGCCGGGTCGCACCTGGCGGTCGGCTTCTCGCCCGACGGCGCCTTCGTCGTCACCGCCATGCAGGACAATCAGATGCACGGCTGGCGTCTGAAGGATCAGAAGAACATGCGGATGGGCGGCTATCCGTCCAAGATCAAGAGTTTCGCCTTCATGGCCAAGGGCCAGCTGCTGGCCACGGCCGGCGCTCAGGGCGTGGTGCTGTGGCCCTTCATCGGCGCCAACGGCCCGATGGGGCGTGAGGCGACCGAGATCGGCTTCGACGAGACCACCCTGATCGCCCAGGTCGCCGCCGCGCCCCAGCATGGGCGACTGGCTGCGGGCCTGGAAGACGGCCGCGTCTGGTGGGCCGATCCGGCGGGGCAGGGGCTGGACTTCATCAAGAAGGACAAGGGCGCGCCCATCGTCGCCCTGGCCATGAGTTCCGGCGCCGCCCGCGTCGCCTGGGCCAACGAGGACGGTCAGGCGGGCGTGGTCTCGCTCTGATCCCGCTTGCGCTGACGCTTGAGCCCGGCAGGATGACGGCATGACCCGTGCGAAGACCCGCAAGCGGCGCCCGCTGTTGACCCTGCTGCTGATCCTGGCCCTGATCCCGATCGGCGGGGTGGTGCTGCACCGCTTCGTGCCGCCTTTGTTCACCATCCTGATGGTCAAGCAGGCGGTCGCGGGTCACGGCATGGACTATCGCTGGCGCTCGCTGGATCACATCTCGCCGCGTCTGGTCGAGGCTGTGATCGCCGCCGAGGACGCCCGCTTCTGTCAGCACCACGGCTTTGACGTCGAGGCCATCCAGAAGGCGATGGAGGCCAATGAGCGGGCCGAGCAGCGGGGCTCAGACAAGCGGCGCGGCGCCTCGACCATCAGCCAGCAAACCGCCAAGAACGTCTTCCTCTGGCCGAGCCGCGACTGGGTCCGCAAGGGGCTGGAGGTCGGCTACACGGGCCTGATCGAGCTGGTCTGGGGCAAGCGCCGGATCATGGAGATGTATCTGAACGTCGCCGAGTGGGCGCCGGGCGTCTATGGCGCCGAGGCCGCCTCGCGCCATTGGTTCGGCAAGAGCGCGGACAAGCTGACCGCGCGCGAGGCCGCCCGCCTGGCCGCCATCCTGCCCAGCCCGCGCCGCTACAAGGCGGCGTCGCCCGGCCCCTATGTCCGCCGTCGCGCCAGCCGCATCCAGGCCGCCATGGGCACGGTGCGCGAGGCAGGGCTGGACCGCTGCGTCGACCGCTAAGGCGGCGTTAACCGTCAGCATAGGGCCAAGCCTTAACCGAACCGCGTCACCCTTCGCCGGAATGCGGACCTGTGTCCGCTGCGGAATTCAGGGGCCGAGACGGTGAGATACGGCGCAATGAACGGACTGGACCGGCTGGCGCGCGGGGCGCGGGGCCTTGTTTTGCGTTTCGTGCGCGGCACGCGCGGCAATGTCGCGATGATGTTCGCCCTCGCGCTGCCGGCCCTGCTGATGATTTCGCTCGGCGCGGTCGACATTCACCAGGCCTCCAAGGTGAAGGCCCACCTGCAGGATGCGCTGGACGCGGCCGCCCTGGCCGCCGCGCGTTCGAAATACACCGACGACACCAATCTGAACCGCATCGGACTGGCGGCGCTCAAGGCGAACATGCCCGCCTATTTCCACCCGGACAGCGAGGACACCGCCAGCTTCACCCTGGACAATAACAAGATCGTCGCCAACGCCCGTGTGAACGTGAAGGTGCTGGTCGCCAATATCGTTCTGCCGCCCTATGGCAAGCTGATGGACGACTACCTGCCGGTCGGCACGTCGTCGGAAGTCCTGCGCGCCTCGCGCAACGTCGAGGTGGCGATGGCGCTGGACATCACCGGATCGATGGCCGGTCAGAAGTTGAAGGATCTCAAGGCGGCGGCGAACGAACTCATCGACATCGTGGTGCAGACCGAACAGACGCCCTTCTATTCCAAGGTCGCCCTGGCGCCCTATTCCATCGGGGTGAACGTCGACACCTACGCCAACGCCCTGCGCGGCGCGCCGGTCGGCACGACCTCGATCTCCAAGGCGGAGTGGGCGGCGGGTTCCAGCGTGACGATTTCCAAGGTGACCCGCGCAAGCACCGCGCGCGTGACCGCCAACGGCCATGGCTTGACCACCGGAGACTCGGTCTGGATCAAGAGCATCAGCAACATGAGCGGCCTGAACGACAGGGCCTATACGGTCACGGTCAGGGACGCGAACACGTTCGACCTCAACGGAACCAGCACGACCGGCTACAGCAAGGACGGGACTAACGGCAACGTCACGCGATGCCTGGCTTCCGGATGCACCGTGGTGGTGACGTCCAATAATCATAAGCTGTCGGACAGCGACTATGTCGCGGTGTCCGGCGTTCGGGGAATGACGAACCTCAACGCGACCTGGCAGGTGGACAGCGTGACCGCGAACACCTTCCGCACCACGCTCCTCGGTCCGACCCAGGCCGCCTACACCAGCGGCGGCGACGCCCAGTGCGGCTATGACGGCTGCAGGGTCCGGATATTCAGAAACATGCGGGGGAGTGTTCTTCAGAAGACCATCTCCAACTGCGTGACTGAACGGCCCGGCGCCTCCGCAGGCACCGACGCGGCGCCGGGCGTCGACGCCTGGCTGGGGCGTCTCTATCCGACCGAGTCGGCCTGTCCCTCCGCCAAGATCACGCCGCTGACGTCTCTGCGCGACACTTTGAAGGGTCAGATCAACAGCTATAGCGCCACCGGGGGCACCGCGGGGCAGATCGGTCTGGCCGCGGCCTGGCATCTGATCTCGCCGAACTTCAGCAACATCTGGCCGAGCGACGGCGCTCCTGCGGCCCACGATCCGTCCAAGACGCTTAAGGCCGTCGTTCTGATGACGGACGGCGATTTCAACACCAACTATTGCCAGGGCGTGCTCGCCGCGAACGCGGGCTACGGCGACGCCGACACCCGGATCAACTGCAACGCCCAGAACGGCGATCCATTCAGCCAGTCCATCACGCTGTGCAACGCGATGAAGCGAGACAACATCGTCGTCTATACCGTGGGCTTCAATCTCGGGACGAACCGCGGCAAGGCCGGCATCGACACCGCCATTGAGGTGATGGAGGAATGCGCGTCCTCCAAGGACAAGCATTTCTTCAAGGCCGAAAGCGGCACGGACCTGAAGGAGGCCTTCAAGGCCATCGGCCGCGACATCACCCGGCTGCGCATCGCCCGCTGACGCGGGCGAGGACGGACAGGCAAAAGGGCCGGTGGAGCGATCCGCCGGCCCTTTCTTCATCTTCGGCGATGCGCCGATCCGTCAGATCAGGCGGATCTCCTTGAGGCGCTCGGTCAGGAAGTCCTCGGCCAGGATGGTCTTGCCCGCATAGCGGTCCGGGTTTGCCGGGGTGATCGTCGACGGCAGGGTCTCGATCGGGAAGTCCGGGTTGAAGTGCAGGAAGAAGGGCGTCGAATAGCGGGCGAAACCGCGACGCTCGGGCGCGGGATTGACCACGCGGTGCGTCGTCGACGGCAGGACGTGGTTGACCAGGCGCTGCAGCATATCGCCGATGTTGACCACCAGGGCGCCCGCCGGCGGGGCGATGTCCAGCCATTCGCCGTCGGCGTCCTTCAGCTGCAGCCCCGCCTCTTCGGCGCCCAGCAGCAGGGTGATGACGTTGATGTCCTCATGGGCGCCGGCGCGCACGCCCGGGGCGTCGGCGGGGACCGGCGGATAGTGCAGCAGGCGCAGGACGCTGTTGCCCAGCTGGACCTTGTCCTCGAAGTAGTCGTCGTCCAGCTTCAGATAGCGGGCGATGGCCTTGAGGACGCGACGGCCCAGTTCGTCCAGACCTTCGTACAGGCCGTAGACGTGCGCCTGGAAGCCCTCGACCTCGGTCGGCCAGAGATTGTCGCGCATGTACTTCCGATAGGCGTGCCCTTCCGGCAGCTCGCGGCCGGTGTGCCAGAACTCCTTCAGGTCCACGGCGGCCGCGCCCTTGGCGGCTTCGACGCCGAAGGGGGTCAGGCCGCGCGCGCCGCCCGTGCCGGGCTGGTGATACTGGCGCTTCACGTCTTCCGGCAGGGCGAAGAAGGTCTTGGCGTCGGACACGGCGGCGTCGATCAGGCCCTGGTCCAGGCCGTGGTCGGCGATCACCGCGAAACCGTAGCGAGCGAAGGAGGCGCCCAGGGCGTCGGCGAAGGCCTGGAAGTCGGCGTCATAGCCCTTCATCGACACGGGGACGATGGCGCGGGTCTTGGTCTGGTCCTCGGCGGAGGAAGCGGTCAGCGGAGAGCTCACGGGCGGAAAATGCCTCTGAATGGGTGATATGAAGGGTTTCATACGCCTTGCCGCAACAAATTGGCAGCCCGGCGCCCTCGCGGCGCGATCTCGTCTTTGACTCTCAAGCGGCGCTGTTGTGGGGTGCGGGTTCAGTCAGGATGGAGGACGACATGGACGCGCGATCGCAGCCTCAGCCGCCCAAGGGCGAGGGGACATGGACCCTGCTCCAGTCCCGGGCCGACCGCAGCTTCTGGCAGCAGACCCGCACCCTGACGCCAGAGCGGTCCGTCACCTGGTTCGTGATCACCCGCCCGCCCGAGCAACTGTCCTACGACAGCTTCGACGAGGCCGAGGCGATGTTCCGGGCCATGGACGAGGATTGATCGGGGACGGATAGGACAAAGGCCCCGCGGGGCTTCCGCGAGGCCTTTGATGGTGGAGCTTAGCGGAGTCGAACCGCTGACCTCTTGCATGCCATGCAAGCGCTCTACCAACTGAGCTAAAGCCCCGCGCCTTGCGGCTTGGGTATGTGCCGGCGAACCGGGTCGAGACGAATGGTGGAGCTTAGCGGAGTCGAACCGCTGACCTCTTGCATGCCATGCAAGCGCTCTACCAACTGAGCTAAAGCCCCGAACCTTTCGGTCGGCCTCGCCGGAGATTTTGGCCCCCAGCGAGGGGCGGAAACTATGTCAGGCCTTTTGAGAGATCAAGCCGGTCCGACAACTTTTTTTCCGCTTATTTTTCCGACCCTTGGTATCAGTCGTCGTCGCGCGACGGCTTGACGAGGTCATCGTCCAGGCTGTCGTCGTCTTCGTCCTCGATGAAGGGCACCGAGTCATCGTCGTCGTCGCTCAGGGCGTCGTCGTCGTCGCCGTCGGACGAGCCCATGCCGGCGTCGTCGGCGCCGGGTTCGCCGTCGTCGTCGTCGTCCGGCGTCAGGATCGGCTCGTGGCCTTCCTCGTCGATTTCGGGGGTCGAGGCTTCAGCGTCCTCTTCCTCTTCGTCGCCGTCGACCGACTTGTCGGCGACTTGATCCTCGGCCTCGTCGTCGGCGGCGAAGCCGGCGCCGGCGCGACCGCGAACGCGGCGGTTGCGCATGGCTTCTTCAAGCGGATCGAACTCGGTGTCGCACTTGGGGCAGTGCGCCGGGCGACGGTTCAGATCGTAGAATTTGGCCTGGCAGTTCGGGCAGACCTGCTTTTGGCCCAGTTCGGGTTTGGCCACGGGATAACCTTCGGCAGGAGTTGAAAATCCGGAATTCGGCCGGCTCCCTTGCCACCCAAGGGGGCCGCTGTCAAAAGCCTTCTTATCCGCGCCAGCGCGGCGTTTCCTGAACAATTGGAGTTTTTGGCCAGGTGACCGCCTCTTCGACCCTTACTGCGCGTCCTGTTGTCGCTTCCCTGAAGGGCGCCGTCCGCGCGCCCGGCGACAAGTCGATGTCGCACCGCTCGCTCATCTTCGGGGGCATGGCCGAGGGCGTGACCGAGATCGAGGGCCTGCTGGAGGGCGACGACATCCTGGCCACCGCCCGCGCGGTCGAGGCCTTCGGGGCCAAGGTCGAGCGGCTGGGTGAAGGCCACTGGCGCGTGACCGGGCAGGGCGGCTTCACGACGCCGGCTTCGGTCATCGACTGCGGCAACGCCGGCACCGGGGTGCGCCTGCTGATGGGCGCCGCCGCCGGCTATGACCTGAGCGCGACCTTCGACGGCGACGCCTCGCTGCGCAAGCGGCCGATGAAGCGCGTCACCGGCCCCCTGGCTGACATGGGCGCCCGTTTCGACTGGAACGCGGCCGAGGACCGCGTGCCCCTGACCCTGCACGGCGGCGGTCTGACGGGGATCGAATATGTGCAGACGGTGGCCTCGGCCCAGATCAAGTCGGCCATCCTGCTGGCCGGGCTGAACGCGGCGGGCGAGACCGTCGTGGTCGAACCGGAAAAGAGCCGCGACCACACCGAGCGGATGCTGCGCGCCTTTGGGGCGGTGGTGGACGTGACCGAGGAGGGCGAGGGCTGGCGCATTCGCCTGACGGGCGGACAGAAGCTGAGCGGAACTGATGTGGCGGTGCCGGGCGATCCCTCGTCGGCGGCCTTCCCCCTGGCGGCGGCCCTGATCACGCCGGGATCGGAGGTGACGGTCCAGGGCGTCATGCTGAACCCGCAGCGCACCGGCCTGTTCGACACCTGGATCGAGATGGGCGCCGACCTGACCATCTCCAACCGCCGTGTCAGCGGCGGCGAGGACGTCGGCGACATCACGGCCCGCTATTCCGCGCTCAAGGGCGTGATCGTGCCGGAAGACCGCGCCGCCTCGATGATCGACGAATATCCGATCCTGTCGGCCGTCGCCGCCTATGCCGAGGGCCGCACCATCATGCGCGGCATCGGTGAGATGCGGGTCAAGGAAAGCGACCGGATCGCCCTGATGGTCGCCGGCCTGACCGCCTGCGGCGTCGCGGTGGAGGAAGAGGCCGAGGGCTTCATCGTCACCGGTGGTCCGGTCAAGGGCGGCGCGACCGTCGCCACCGCCCATGATCACCGCATCGCCATGAGCCACCTGATCCTCGGCCTCGGCGCCGAGCAACCCGTCTCGGTGCTGGACCCGGAAATGATCGCCACCAGCTTCCCCGGCTTCGTCCATATGATGAACGGGCTGGGCGCCGACATCGGCGAAGGCCGTGGCTAGGGCGCGAAAGAAGTCCGGCCTTGGGTCCTGGTTTCAATTCGTGCTCGCCGCCTGCTTCATGGCGTGGTGCAGTCTGGAGGGCGCGCGCTTTCTGTGGCGCAGCTGGCAGGCGGGGATTCTGCTGCACGGCAAGGGGCCCGATGTCGCGCTCAGCGACAAGCCGCTTGTCTTCTGGGGCCTGAGCGGCTTCTACAGTGTCTCGGTTCTGGCTGCCGGCGCCTTCGCCGTTTTCTGCCTGTTGATCGCTCTTCGTGACGTGACAAGAAAGACAAACTCCTGACCCAAGCGCTCGTCATCGCCGTCGACGGCCCCGCCGCATCCGGCAAGGGCACCATCGCCGCGCGCCTGGCGACGCACTACGGCCTGCCGCATCTGGATACGGGGCTGCTGTATCGAGCGGTGGGACTGGCGGTGCTGGATGCGGGCCATGATCTGGGCGACGCCGCAGCGGCCGAGGCGGCGGCCCTGTCGCTGGATATCGTCGGCCTGGCGGATAACCTGCGCCTGACCGAGCGCGACGCGGGCGAGGCGGCCAGCCGGGTCGCCAGCCATCCGGGCGTGCGCGCCGCCCTGTTGAAGCTGCAACAGGACTTCGCCGCCCAGCCCGGCGGCGCCGTTCTGGATGGGCGCGACATCGGCACGGTCATCGCCCCGGACGCCACAGCCAAGCTCTATGTCACCGCCACGCCCGAGGTCCGCGCCGAGCGCCGCTGGAAGCAACTGACCGCACGAGGGCAGGACATCGCCTTCAATGACATGCTGGAGGACATCCGCCGGCGCGACGAGCGGGATTCGGGACGGGATTCCGCGCCCATGGTCCAGGCCGAGGACGCGGTCTTGCTGGACACGACCGATCTGGGTATAGAAGCCGCCTTCGATGCGGCCCGCCGTATCGTCGAGGCGGCGCGCGTCCGGCATGGTCTCTAGAATTCCCTCAAGCAGCGATGCGGTAGGGAAGGCATAGAGCCCGGCGGACAAATCCAACGCTCCTGACCTCGGCTTCCGCGGGCGTTCTGGCTTTATCTGTTCGCGCCCTCTTGCGCCGGCCTCGCGTCCTGACGACCTGATTTTCCCTTTTCCATCCTTATCCACCCGCGCGGGGCCATCCGGTCGCGCGCCTCAACCCCAGAGTTCCATGACCGACACTCTCAACCCCTCGCGCGACGATTTCGCCGCGCTGCTCGACGAACAACTGCAGGGTCGCGACCTTGGCGAAGGCCAGGTCGTTCACGGCCGCGTCGTCGGCATCGAGAAGGACATCATCATCATCGACGTCGGTCTGAAGACCGAAGGTCGCATCCCGGCCCGCGAATTCGGCATCGGCGAAGGCGCCGTCATCCCGAAGGTCGGCGACAACGTCGAAGTCTACCTGGAACGCGTCGAGAACGCCCTGGGTGAAGCCGTCATCAGCCGCGACAAGGCTCGCCGCGAAGAAGCCTGGACCCGTCTGGAAGTCGTCTTCGCCGAAGGTCAGCCGGTCAACGGCGCCATCGTCGGTCGCGTCAAGGGCGGCTTCACCGTCGACCTGGGCGGCGCCTCGGCCTTCCTGCCGGGCTCGCAAGTCGACATCCGCCCGGTGCGCGACGTCGGCCCGCTGATGGGCAAGGAACAGCCCTTCGCCATCCTGAAGATGGACCGTCCGCGCGGCAACATCGTCGTCTCGCGTCGCGCCATCCTGGAAGAAGCCCGCGCCGAACAGCGCACGGAGCTGGTCGGCCAGCTGCAAGAGGGTGAAGTCCGCGAAGGCGTCGTCAAGAACATCACCGACTACGGTGCGTTCGTCGACCTGGGCGGCATCGACGGCCTGCTGCACGTCACCGACATGTCGTGGAAGCGCGTCTCGCATCCGTCGCAAGTCCTGGCCGTCGGCGACACCGTCAAGGTCCAGATCGTCAAGATCAACCCGGACACCCAGCGCATCAGCCTCGGCATGAAGCAACTGCAGTCGGATCCGTGGGACGGCGTCGAAGCCAAGTACCCGGTCAACGCCAAGTACACGGGCCGCATCACCAACATCACCGACTACGGCGCCTTCGTGGAGCTGGAAGCCGGTGTCGAGGGCCTTGTGCACGTCTCGGAAATGTCGTGGACCAAGAAGAACGTCCATCCCGGCAAGATCGTCTCCACCTCGCAGGAAGTGGAAGTCATCGTCCTGGACGTCGACAGCGCCAAGCGCCGCATCTCGCTGGGCCTGAAGCAAGCCCAGAACAACCCGTGGGAAGCCTTCGTTGAGGCTCACCCGATCGGTTCGACCGTCGAGGGCGAAGTCAAGAACGCCACCGAGTTCGGCCTGTTCGTCGGTCTGGACAACGACATCGACGGCATGGTCCACCTGTCGGACCTGGACTGGAACGTCTCGGGCGAAGAAGCCATCCAGCGTTACCGCAAGGGTGAAACGATCAAGGCCAAGGTGCTGGACGTCGACATCGAGAAGGAACGCGTCTCGCTGGGCGTCAAGCAGCTCGGCGGCGACCCGATGGAAGGCGACGTCTACAAGCGTGGCCAGCAGATCACCGTCACCGTGACGTCGATCGAAACGGGCGGCATCGAAGTCAAGTTCGGTGAAGACGACGCGCCGGTCACGGCCTTCGTCCGCAAGTCGGACCTGTCGCGCGACCGCAACGAGCAACGTCCGGAACGCTTCGCCGTCGGCGATCGCATCGACGCCATGATCACGGGCATCGACAAGGCCACGCGCCGCGTCTCGGTGTCGGTCAAGGCGCTGGAAATGAAGGACGAAGCCGAGGCCATCGAACAGTTCGGTTCGTCGGACTCGGGCGCTTCGCTCGGCGACATCCTGGGCGCCGCGCTTCGCGAAAAGGCCGGTTCGAAGGACTAATCGTCCTCTTCGACCAGAAAATGGGGCGGCTGGAGCAATCCAGCCGCCTTTTTTCTTGCGTGACGGGCAAGAACCCGCGCCAATGGCGAGGCTACCCCTTGAGAATCGCTCTTAATCTGATGCGCCCTCTTTATTCCTGTGGCGTCAGACGGTTAGGGTGCGGACCTGAACGGAAGCGACTGCATCTGAAACAGCCACGGGCGGGGGCCTGAATGATCAAGTCTGAACTGATCGAGAAGCTGGCGGCCGAGAACATCCACCTCACCCACGCCGAGGTGGAACGGGTCGTCAACGTCATCCTGGGTCAGATGACAGAGGCTCTGTCCGACGGCGGACGGGTCGAACTTCGGGGCTTCGGCGCCTTTTCGGTGCGCAGCCGCCCTGCGCGGGTCGGCCGCAATCCCCGCACCGGCGAGACGGTGGAAGTGCCCGCCAAGGCCGTGCCTTTCTTCAAGAGCGGCAAGGAACTTCGCGAACGCCTGAACGCGTCCGGCGACGCCTGAAACGAAAGACTGAGTTGAAATGAGCCTGCTGACCGAGTTTCGTGAATTCGCTGCGCGCGGCAACGTCGTCGACCTGGCGGTCGGCGTCATCATCGGCGCCTCGTTCGGCAAGATCGTCACCAGCTTGGTCGATCAGGTCATCATGCCGCCCATCGGCCTGCTGCTGGGCAAGGTCGACTTCGCCCACCTGGAATGGGTGCTGAAGCCTGCGGACGCCGCGGCCGGCGTCGAGAAGGTGGCCATCCAGTACGGGGCCTTCATCAACACCCTGATCCAGTTCCTGATCGTGGCCTTCGTCGTCTTCCTTCTGGTCAAGGGCATCAACAAGATGCGCCGGGAACAGGCGCCGGAAGCCGCCGCCCCGACTCCGACCGAGGCCCTGCTGACCGAAATCCGCGACGAACTGAAGGCGCGGCCCTAGGGCTGGACGCTCGAGGCGAACCGCGGGCGCGGCCGCTCAGGCCGAGGCCTTCGATCCGGTCGGAACTTCCTTGTCCGAAAGCCTTCGCCATTGACCGCGCGGCGCGCGCGGGGGCAGGGGCCGGATGCAGAAGGAATAGTCGCCGTCGAACGGGGTCGGACGCCAGCCGCCGACGTCCTGCCCCCCTGCCCCCAGGAGACCCGGCGTGAAGGCCGCATGGCAGTGACCCCAGCCGCCCTCGCGCCGCGCGCGGCGCGCCAGGTCGCCGAGATCGCGCAGGGTGCTTTCCGAGACGACCTGGAGCCGCACCTTGGCCGCGCCGAGCGCGGGGGCGAGTTTCAGCAGGGCGTCGACCAGGGCCGGGATCGCCTGCCGGTCTCGATCCAGGGCCTCCAGATCGAGAATCTCCAGCATCGGCGGCTCAATCGGATTGCCCTTGCCCAGCAGGGCCAGGGCGTGACCGGTGATTTCCCCGTTCACGCGGCGCGCCAGGTGAAGCGGGCGGACCGTCAGATCAGGGTCGGACAGCCGCCAGCGCAACACGGCCGGGCTTCGGTCCGCCGTCAGCCGCCCCTGATCGCGCAGGGCCGTCCAGAAGTCGGCGTAGGGCGAGGCGTCCGACAGGTCTGTCAGTTCCGAGATCCCGCCAGGCAATCCCGTCATGTCGAGGGCTGGCCGAGGGCCCGGCATCAGCTGTTCGCCGAGCCAGCGCGCGGCGCGCGGCTCGCGCGCCACGAGCCGGCGCAGGGCGCGGCCGTAAAGGCAGGCCACGGGGTTGATGACCCATGACAGCTTCAGCCCGTGGGTCGCGATCGGCCAGGGGGCCATGCCGAACTTCTTGTACAGGGGGCTGGATCGGGCGTTGGCGTTCAGCGTGTATCGCGCAAAGCAGTTCGGCTGGGCGACGAAGGCGCTGAGAAGATCGCGGCTGCGGCCTCTCTGATCGGGCGGAACGATGACCGAAAAGCCGGTCGCTCCATGCAGGGCGCGCTCGCCGATCCAGAAGCGCTGGATGAAGTTGCCGAGAAAGGCGGCAGGCCCGCCGTCGGCGCCCTCGATCACCCAGCCGGAGGGGGCGTCCATCTCGCGCCGCGCCGGGTTGTCGTCCAGCCAGCGCCAGCCTTCGGGCGAGCGTTCCGGCCACCAGACGTCGCGGTGCAGCCGGTTGACGGCCGGGATGTCTGAAGGGTGAAAGCGACGGATCATGACACGGCGTTATTCCTGAACGGGACTCGAACAACCCACGGGGCTGGAGGTTGCATAGAGCGTTCCAGATTGAAGACATTCCCGTTAAAGTTGTTGTTCGTTGTTTAAAAAATGCGTCATTGCGATGACGGGTCGCGGCGTTAACGCTTGTCCGCATGGCTTCGTCGTGCTGTTTCTCCGGCCTTAATGCGCCAGTCTGGGCGCAGCATTTGGGAGAACGCCGTTGAGCACGACGGATGGGGGGGGCGCGCTTTCGGCGGCGCCTCGCAAGACGTTTCTGGGACACCCGCGGGGGCTGGTGGTCCTGTTCCTTACAGAGATGTGGGAGCGCTTTTCCTACTACGGCATGCGGGCCCTGCTGGTCCTCTATCTGACCCAGCACTTCCTGTTCGGCCCGAAAGAGGCGCAGGGCATCTACGCGGCCTACGCCGCGCTGGTCTATCTGATGCCGGTGGTCGGCGGGATGCTGGCCGACAAGTATCTGGGATCGCGCAAGGCGGTCATCATCGGCGCCGTTCTGCTGGTCGCCGGCCACTTCATGATGGCCTTTGAAGGCACCGGCGGTCGCGAGAAGCTGACCATCGGCGCCACGACCTATGAACTTCAGGTCGAAGGCCGCGATCAGAACCGCGCCATCTTCGCCGTCAACGGCGACGAGCGCACCCAGATCACGATCTCGCCGGAAGGCGTGTCCAGGGTCGGCGCCGAGCCGGCGGCCGCAGTCGCGGCTGACGCCGCTGTTCCGGCGGTGGCCCAGGCGAGCGGCTTCCCGGCCTTCACCGCCACGGACGGCTACAAGCTGGAAACCGTTCGCGATCTCGGCTTTGGGGAGCCGGTTCTGTTCTTCGCCCTGTCGCTGATCATCGTCGGCGTGGGCTTCCTGAAGGCCAATATCTCGACCGTCGTCGGCGCCCTTTATGAAGAGAACGATCCCCGTCGGGACGGCGGCTTCACCATCTTCTACGTCGGCATCAACCTGGGCTCGGTCCTGGCCACGGCGGCCTGTTCCTATCTCGGCATCAAGTACGGCTGGGCCTATGGCTTCGGTCTGGCCGGCATCGGCATGACCCTGGGTCTGATCACCTTCATCCTGGGCCAAAGCTGGCTGGAAGGTCGCGGCGGCCCGCCGCAGCCGGAAATGCTCAAGACCCGCAAGGTCTTCGGCGTGCCGTTCGAGGCCGTCTTCTGGATCGGCGGCCTGGTCACCGTCCTGCCGGTCTGGCTGCTGATGCAGCGTCACCACATCATCGAGACGGCCCTGCCCTGGCTGGCCGGCCTCATCTTCGCTTCGGTGGTCGGCTACGTGGTGTTCAAGCTGCGCGGCACCGAGCGCAGCCGCATGCTGGTCGCCCTGACCCTGATCTTCTTCTCGGTGCTGTTCTGGGCCCTGTTCGAACAGGCCGGTTCGTCGCTGACCCTGTTCGCCGACCAGTCGACGGCCATGCCGTCGTGGTTCAATGCGCCCATGACCCAGATGTTCAACCCGGGCATCATCGTCATCGGCGGTCCGATCATCGCCGCCCTGTGGGTGTGGCTGGGCAAGCGCAACATGGAGCCCTCGACCCCGGTGAAGTTCTCCTTCGCCCTGGTCCTGGTCGGCGCCGGCTTCCTGCTGCTGACCTGGGCTTCGATGACCCAGGCCAACGTGGACTTCCGCGTGCCGCTGATCTTCCTGTTCTTCACCTACTTCCTGCACACGATGGGCGAGCTGTGCCTGTCGCCGGTCGGGCTGTCGATGATCACCAAGCTGTCGGTGGATCGCGTTGTCGGCCTGATGATGGGCGTCTGGTTCCTGTCCAGCTCGGTGGCGCACATCGCCGCTGGCTTTATCGCCCAGGCCACCTCGACCGACACCGTCGCGGGCGTGGTCACCAGCCCCGAATTGGCGCTGCAGACCTATGGCTCGATCTTCGGGACCATCGGCTGGACCGGCGTCGTCGTCGGCGTGGTCCTGCTGGTGCTGTCGCCGCTGCTGAAGAAGGGCATGGCGGGCATCCACTGATCGCCTGACATCCCGATCGACAAGAGAAGGGCGGCGTCTCGCAGGAGGCGCCGCCCTTTTCAGTTGGTCCGGGGGAGGCCCCGTTCTTCCCGTGCTTCCTCCAGGAGACGGGCCGGGGTCTTGGTCTTGAGCCCTAGAAGGTCTTGCGCACGCGGATCTGCCAGAAGGTGCGAGGGTCGACGAAGCGCTCCTCGACGAAGGCCACGGGCCGGGTCTGGCGGTTGGCGAAGACGATCTTCTCCTGATCGAAGTCGTTCCAGATGTTGACCTGGGCTCGGATCGACAGGGTCGGGGTCGGCTTGTACTCGGCCCACATCTCGTAATAGTCGGTGCCGCGCCAGCCCGAGACCTGGTCCGGCTGGTAGTTCTTCTGGCCCAGCAGCGGGATCCAGGCGCCGCCCCACTGCAGCTTCCACGATGTGATGTCCTGCTGGAAGGTGACGGTCGCCTGGGTCGGCCGCACGCCGGAGATGGGGCGGGTCTCGCCCGTCGTCGGGTCGGTGACCTCGGTCTTGTTCCAGGTGTTGCGGAAGCCGAACTTGCCGCCCGAAAGTCCCAGCTTCGTCGTCGGGATGGTCACGTTGAGCGCCAACTGATCCAGGGTGCCGTCGCCGATGTTGCCGACCGCCGCCAGGCCGCCGTCCAGCGGGATCAGGTCGATGGCGTCGGTGATCTCGTCGTGGCGCAGACCCAGGCTGACGATGCCCTCGCCCCAGAAGCGCTTCTCGAACGTCAGCTCGCTGATCCAGCGAGACTCCGGCGACAGGTTCACATTGCCGCCGAAGACGCTCTCATCGGCGAATTCGGCCGAGGCGGCGAAGTCGTCAAAGTCCAGCTGGCCCACGGTGCGCTCGAAACGCGCGCGGACCTGGGTATTGGCCATGGGCGTCCAGGTGGCCAGGATGCGCGGCTTGGCGAAGAAGAAGCTCTTTTCCTGCGAGGCGTCGCCCGACTGGCTGATGGTCGAGGATTCCAGCCGCAGGCCGCTCTCCAGCGTCCATTTCGGATTGATCCGCCAGGTGCCCTTGCCGAACAGCTCGCCGCGCGTCTCCTCGACCTTGACCGAGGCCGAGGGCAGGGGAACGGCCACGCCGCCGACCGAATAGGCCTGTTCGGTCTCCAGCATGTTGTAGGCGACCTCGCCGCCGGCCTCGAAGTCCATGGCGGGCGACCGCTCATAGCGGACCAGGCCGCGCAGGATGGTCTCGGAGCCATTGCCGTTGGAGGCGAACAGCTGTTCCGGGCTGACCACGGCGCCGTCGCGGTTGCGCGAGGTGGAGACGTTGTCGAACTCCTCGAACTCGTGGATGAAGCGGGTCTCCAGCTTCAGCTTCTCGCTCAGCGGCCGCGTATAGACCACGCCGACTTCGCCGCTCTTGCCGTCGTTGTCATAGAAGCTTTCGCGCAGGACGTTGGGGGCCGTCTGACGGTTGATGTTGTGCCAGTCGTTGATGCCGTAGCGCGCCGTCAGGTCGATCTTGCCGCCCATGAAGGGGCTGGAGTAGTTGCCGCGGATCGAGTTCCCGCCGCCGTAGCCGTCGTTGTAATACTGTTCGTTGCGCAGGACGTTTCCGTTGGCGTCGGAGCGCACGACGTAGCCGGCGCCGTTGGAATCGCTGGACGAGATGCCGTCGCTCAGGGTCACGCCCCAGGTCCGGTCGCCCTCGCGAGCCGTGAACTGATAGGAGCCGCCGAACAGATCCTGGCCGCCTTCGAACAGGCTGGCGTTGGTCGTCAGGATGTGTTCGCGGCTGGAGGTGGTTTTCAGGATGACGTTGGCGACGACCGAATAGCCCTGCATCTCGATGCCGGGGGCGCCGCCCCGGACCAGTTCGATGCGCTCGACCTGGGCGGCGACCGTGCGGCTCAGCACATTGGAGCCGGTGTCGTTCTTGGAGGCCGGACGCGAGCCGTTGATCAGGATGTTGCCGACCGCGCCTTCAAAGCCCCGGGCGCCGTCGCCGTCGTTGACCGAGAAGCCGGGGATCCGGTTGACCATGTCCAGCGCCGTGTTCGGACGGGCGTCCTTGAAGAAGTCGGGCGCGAAGATCAGGACGCCCTGGTCGCTGGCCTCGGCGGTCTGGGGGGCGCGCGTGGTCTCGGCCAGGGCCGGGGCTGCAGCGGCGAAAGCCAGCGCGGCGGTGGTGGCCAGCAGAATGGTCTTGGTCATGGCGTCGTCCTCTCCCTCGGTCGTGGGGAAGGTGTGACGGCAGCGAGGCCCAGCCTCCAGTTACAAGCCTGACAGGTGGATTAAATTGCGGACAGCATTACCGAATAGTCAGATTACAGCCTGGCTGGATACTGTTACGCCATCTGACATGATCTCACGTATCCTCGCTCTTTCGACGCTTGTTCTCTCGCTGTCGGTCGGCGCTACCGCTCAAGCGCAGGACGGCGAGACGCCCGCGACCACGGTGGACGAGATCGTCGTCACGGCCCGTCGCACCGACGCCCCGATCTGGGAGGTGACGCGCGGCGACAGCACCCTGATCCTGGTCGGCGCCATCAGCGGCGTGCCGCGCGATGTCGAGTGGCGGCCCGAGGCCCTTGAGGACGCGGCGCGGCGCGCGCAACGCATCCTCTTCCCTCAGGAGGGCCGCGCGTCCCTGGCCGACGTGATGCGCCTGATCTGGCGTATCCGTACGATCGCACGCCTTCCGAACGGCACGACGACGGCGGACTACCTGTCGCCCGAGGTTCAGGCGCGACTCGAGACGGTGATGGCGGACCAGCGGAACGACGGCTGGCGCACCAACAGCCTGATGATCCTCAGCATGGATCTGACGGGCGACAAGGCCGGCTATGAGCGGGGCCGCACCCGCAACGCCACTGACGTCATCAAGAAGGCGGCACGCGACGCCCGCATCCCGGTGCGCCCGGTCGGGACCGTGCGCGGCGACGAGATCGTCGACAACCTGATCACCGCCCCGCCCGCCGCCTACGCCACCTGCGTGGAGCGCGCCCTGGCCGCCGCCGAGGCGGGACCGGAGGGGGCCGCAGTGCGCATTGCGGCGTGGAAGGCGCGCCGCGTCCCCGAGGTCATGGCCCAGCCGCTGGAGCAGGCGCTCGGCCTGTGCTGGCCCTGGGGCGACCCCGAGATCGCGCCCCTGCTGCGCCGTCAGTGGGCCGAGGCGGTGCAGACGGCGCTGGACGAGCCGGGCGTGACCCTGGCCGTCGCCCAGTTGCGCGTCCTGGCCGAACCGAATGGCGTGCTCGATGCGCTGGAGGCCGAAGGCTACGAGATCGAGGGGCCGGCGTGGAAGGCTGCCGCCGCTGACGACTGAGCGGACGGAATGATACAGGTTGGACCAATGCCGGGGAGGTCGAGGATGCCGAGATCTATGACGCTTCTCGCCGCGATGGCGGGTCTGGTCCTCGGGCTGCCCGCCGCCGCTCAGGATGATCCGACGACCGAGCTGGAAGACATCGTCGTGATCGCGCGCCGGTCTGGCGCCCCGTTTTGGCGGATCCGTGACGGCGACAGCACGGTGATCCTGGTCGGGTCGGCCCGGTCGATCCCCCGCGACATCGTCTGGTGACCCGAGGCCTTGGAGGCGGCGGTGCAGCAGGCCGACGCCATCGTCATGTCGCAGTCGGCGACGATGAGCCTGGGGGATTTCATGCGTCTTCGCCGCGCCAAGGCGCGGTTGCCGCAAGGGACGACGGTCGCCGACTATATCGATGCTGAACAGCAGGGGCGGCTGCAGCGGCTGGGCGTCAATTGTCGGCGGGACTATTCCGAACGCGGCCTGGTCGCCATCGCCGAGGACTTGCTGAACCGCCGACTGGCCTATGGACGCGGGAACGGACCCAGCGCGGAGAGCGTGATCCGCGCCACGGCGCGGAAGGCGAACAAGACTTCGGTCCTGGTCGGCGACATGGACGCCCATCACATCGATGAGGCGGTCGCTGTGCCGGATCAGGGCCAGGTCGCCTGTCTGACGGCCGCCATGAGCGCCGTCGAGGCTGGGCGGGACGGCGTCGTCTTGCGGGCGTCCAGCTGGGCGCGTCAGGACGTGCCCAGCCTGATGGCGACGCCCCTGGGACAGGCCATCGACCGCTGCGCCTGGTTCGCGGATGGCGAACTGCGCCGCGCGGGCCGCGCCCAATGGGGCCAGGCGCTCATTGATGCGCTGGCCGCGCCCAAGACCACCCTGATGGTCGCCCCCGTCAGCATCGCCGCCGAGCCAGCCGGATTGCTCGATCAGGCCGAGGCGCGAGGACTGGACGTCAGCGGCCCGGATTGGAAGGCCGACTGATCCCAGATCAGACCGCCGTGCCGCCCACGGTCAGGCCGCCGATCTTGAGGCTGGGCTGGCCGATGCCGACGGGGACGCCCTGGCCGGACTTGCCGCAGGTGCCGACGCCGGGGTCGAAGGCGAAGTCGTCGCCGATCATCTGGATATGGGTCAGGGCCGTGGCCCCGTCGCCGATCAGGGTGGCGCCGCGCACCGGGGCGGTGATCCTGCCGTCCTCGATCAGATAGGCCTCGGTGCACTGGAAGACGAACTTGCCGTTGGTGATGTCCACCTGGCCGCCGCCGAAGTTGGCGGCGTAGAGGCCGCGCTTGGTGCTGGCGATCATGTCGGCCTGCGTGTCCCTGCCGCCTTCCATGAAGGTATTGGTCATGCGGGGCATGGGCATGTGGGCGAAGGACTGGCGACGCCCGTTGCCGGTGGCGTTCGCCCCCAGCTGACGCGCCGACAGGCGGTCGTGCATCAGGCCGACCATGATCCCGTCCTCGATAAGGACGGTGCGCGAGGTCGGGGTGCCTTCGTCGTCGAAGGACAGGGAGCCGCGACGTCCGGCGATCGAGCCGTCGTCCACCACTGTCACGCCGGGGGCGGCCACGCGCTGCCCCATCTTGCCGCTGAAGACCGAGGAGCCCTTGCGGTGGAAGTCGCCCTCGAAGCCGTGGCCGACGGCTTCGTGCAGCAGGACGCCCGGCCAGCCGGCGCCCAAGACCACATCCATCTCGCCCGCCGGACAGTCGACGGCGTCGAGGTTGATCAGGGCCTGGCGCAGGGCCTCGTCGATCTGGCCCTGCCAGCGGTCGGGGGCGATCCAGGCCTCGAAGCCGGCGCGGCCGCCGGCGCCGGACGAGGCGCTCTCGCGCCTGCCGTCGCGTTCGACCGTGACCGAGACGTTCAGCCGGACCAGGGGGCGCACGTCGCTGAGCAGGCGGCCGTCGGCGCGCAGGATCTCGACGGCGCGGCGCTCGCCGATGATCGAGGCCGAGACCTGAACCACGCGGGGGTCGCGGGCGCGTGCCCAGGCGTCGATTTCCGACAGCAGTTCGATCTTGTCCGAGAAGCCGGGCGAGGCGAGGGGATCGACCTCGTCATAGAGCTTCTGATTGGTGGCGCGCGGGGCCTCGGCGGCTTGGCCGGCGTAGCCGCGCTTGGCCAGGGCGGCGCTGTCGGCGGCGCGACGGATGGCGGCGGCGGAAATCTCGTTGGCGTGGGCGTAACCGGCGGTCTCGCCCGCCACGACGCGCAGGCCGAAACCCTCGACCGCGTCATAGGAGGCGCCCTTCAGCCGTCCGTCGTCGAAGACCAGGGATTCGCTCTCGGTCTTTTCCAGAAACAGCTCGCCGTCGTCCGCGCCGGCCAGGGCCGTCTGCAGGATGGACAGGGCCTCGTCGGGGGCCACGCCGGAAGCGTCGAGGATGGGGGAGGGGGAGGCGACGGTGCTCATGGAGGCTAGATAGGCGCTCGACCGGCTCCCGTCACGGGGCAGACCGCCGGTTCCGCATAGGGAAGGCCCCCTTCCGCATGGCGAAAGGGGGCGTGAGGACGTCTGCAATATGGAGGATCAGTCCTGGGTGACGTCGCCCGACCCGCTGACCGACTGCCGCAGTTCGGCCGGGCGGCGCGTCAGGCGCACGTCGCCGCTGCCCGAGACGTCGACGTCGGCCTTGCCCGTGGGGCCGACGCGGACGTCGCCCGAGCCGCTGACCCGCACCTTGGCGTCGTCGACGATCAGTTCGTCCAGGCGGGCGTCGCTGGAGCCGGAGGCGTCGATCGTCGCGGCGCCGGTCCGGCCCTGGACCTTGACGTCGGAAGCGCCGGTCAGGCTCAACTCCAGCGTCGGATGGTCATAGCCGCGGATCTTCAGTTCGGTCATGCCGGACAGATCAAAGGCTTTCACCGACGGCGCCTTGATGATGACCTTCAGGGCGTCGGTCTCGCTCCAGCCGCGAATGCCGGTGCGGGTCCAGCGGACATAACTCCGGTCGCCGCGCGGCGATTCGTCCAGGGTCAGCCGACCGTTGGCGAAGCGCACGCGATTGACCACGTTCTCGGCGCCCGTGATCGTGATCCCGGGGGCGTCGGCCTGCTGGTCATAGACCACGTCCGCGGGCAGATCGATGGCCAGGCGCTCGCCTTCGACCCAGGCGATGGTGCGGGTGGTCTCGGGCGAAACCTTGCCGCGTTCGATGGTGAAGCCGCTGTCGCCGGGCTCGTCGTCGGTGACGACCCAGGTCCAGTCGTGGCGCGCCAGGTCGCGGCCGCCGACGGCGAAGGCGCCGCCGATGCCGACAACGGCCAGAACCAGGCCGGCGGCGGAGATGATGAGCAGATTGCGGATCATGACATTATTCTCCCTTGGCTCAGGCTTGCGGTTCGAGGGCGGGTTTCAGGACGCGGTAGTGCAGCCGGGCGTACCAGATGGTGGCGTCGATCAGCCACTTGGTCAGCAGGGCCATCAGGGCGACCATGAAGATTCCCAGGCCCATCAGGCCGACGCCCAGCAGCGCCGCGGCGAGGGCGCCGCCCGGCAGGCCCATGAAGGAGCCGGCCACCATGACGAAGCCGCCGGCCACGAAGACCCCGACCCCGCCGATCAGCATGGACAGAACCGTGCCGAAGATCGGCAGGGCGATGGGCAGAAGGATCAGGATGTCGATCGCGCCCAGGCCAAGGATGCCGAAGATGGCGCCGGCGGCGGCGGGCGGGGACTGTTCCTGGGTCCAGCGCTTGGCGCTGGCCTCGGCCTTCAGTTCGCGAGCCAGACGATCGGGATCGCCCAGGGCTTCGGCGACCTGCGCCTCGGTGCGGCCGGCGGCGGCGCCGTCGGCGAAATGGCTTTCATAGTCGGCGACGATCTCGTTCGCCGTGATGGTCGGCAGCCCGACCAGTCCGCGTTTCAGGCGGGCCAGGAATTCTGCGCGGTTCATTGTTCAGCTCCCCGTTGAGCGTCTTCGGATTGGTCGGTCAAGGCCGCCGGTTCGACCGGCGCGCCCGCCGCTATGGCGTCGCTGTGCGGCGCGGTGTTCGCCACCAGGGCCTCGACGGCCTGGGCGAAGGCGCGCCATTCGGCGGTCTGGCCTTCCAGCGCCGTTCGGCCGGCGCTGGTGAGGCGATAGTACTTGCGCGACGGGCCACTGGGCGATTCGACCAGATAGGTCTCGACCAGACCGTCGCTCTGCATCCGCCGCATCAGCGGATAGATGGTGCCTTCGCCCATGCCGATGGCGTCGGACAGGCGGCTGGCGATCTCGTAGGCGTAGCTGTCGGAGCGGGCCAGCAGGGCCAGCACGCATAATCCCAGCACGCCTTTCTTCAGTTGGATGTCGATGGAGTCGGGCATGGCGTTCCCTTCGTTGATAACGAATGGGTATCGCAAGGTATCGTGCGGTGCAAGGTAGCTGTCGGTACATGACAGCGAATTAATCCGCCGAACTTTCGCCTCATCCCGTCACTTGAGCGTCTTGATCGCTTGGCAAGCGCAAGCCGAGCCGATAAGGACCGGCCTGAAACGCCGAGGTCCGCAAGGGCCCGGGGGGTGTTTGCGAATTGCTCGCAAGTATCGGCTGCGAAACGGTTTATGAGGAATCGAATGGGGATGGGCACGCGAGCCATGGCGCGGATCGGAGGCGGCGTCGCCGCGACCGCTCTTGCCGCCTTCGTCGCTGCGCCGGCTTGGGCGCAGGATCTGCTGGGTCAACCGACCCCGGGCGGTATCGGCCTGCAACCCGCCGCCGCGCCGCTGAAGCACGAGGCGATCTTCTTCCATGACTGGGTGCTGATGCCCGTCATCACGATCATCACCCTGCTGGTGCTGGGCCTGCTGATCTGGATCGCCGTCCGCTACAACAAGCGCGCCAATCCGGTTCCGGCCAAGTGGAGCCACAACACGGTCATCGAGGTCATCTGGACCGTGGTGCCGGTGCTGATCCTGGTCGGTATCTCGCTCTTCTCGTTCCGCCTGCTGTTCGCCTATCACGACACGCCGGAAGTCGATCTGACGGTCAAGGTCACCGGCAACCAGTGGAACTGGGCCTATGAATATCCTGATCAGGGCGTGGCCGAGTACATTTCGAACATGACGCCCGAGGACAAGGCTCCGGCCCACCTCTACCGTCTGGCCGCCGATGAGCCGATGGTCGTTCCGGTCGGCAAGACCGTCGAACTGCTGATCACGGCCTCCGACGTGATCCACGCCGTCGCCCTGCCGGCCTTTGGCCTGAAGGTCGATGCTGTTCCCGGCCGTATCAACCACACCTGGTTCAAGGCCGAGAAGACCGGCGTCTACTATGGTCAGTGCTCGGAGCTGTGCGGCGTCGACCACGCCTTCATGCCGATCCAGATCAACGTCGTCACCGAGGCCGAGTTCGCCGCCTGGGTCGCCTCCAAGGGCGGTTCCATGACGAAGAAGGCTGACGAAGCCGCCGCGGCGGCCGCTGCTGCTGCTCCCGCCGCCGCTGTCGTCGCCGCTCCGGCTGCTGACGCCGCCGTCGCCCCGACCGCCGCCGCTCCCGCGGCCCCCGCAGCCGCTGCCGCGCCCGTCGCGCCGGCCGCCCAGTAACAAGACGCGAGAGCCCAACGATCATGGCCACCGCTGCCGCAACACACGACGATCATCACGATCACAAGCCGGGTTTCTTCACCCGCTGGTTCCTGTCGACGAACCACAAAGACATCGGGATGCTGTACCTGATGTTCGCCATCTTCACCGGTCTGGTGGGCGGCGCCCTCTCGGGTCTGATCCGCTGGGAACTGGCCGAGCCGGGCATCCAGCTGTTCAAGGAAGGCACGATCATCCAGCAGCTGGGGATCGTTGAGGCCTCCAAGCACGGCTACAACGTCACGGTCACGGCTCACGCCCTGATCATGGTCTTCTTCGTCGTCATGCCGGCGACCATGGGCGGCTTCGCCAACTACTTCACGCCGATCATGATCGGCGCGCCGGACATGGCCTTCCCGCGCCTGAACAACATCTCGTTCTGGCTGCTGTTCGCCGCCTTCGTCCTGCTGGTCATCTCGATGTTTGTCGACGGCGGCCCGGGCAAGGGCTTCGGCGGCGGCTGGACGGCCTATCCGCCGCTCTCCACCATGGGCCACACGGGGCCGTCGTTCGACCTGGCGATCTTCTCGCTGCACGTCGCCGGCGCCTCGTCGATCCTCGGCGCGATCAACTTCATCACCACCATCTTCAACATGCGCGCGCCGGGCATGACCCTGCACCGTATGCCGCTGTTCGCCTGGGGCGTGCTGATCACGGCCTTCCTGCTGCTGCTGTCGCTGCCGGTTCTGGCGGGCGCCATCACCATGCTGCTGACGGACCGCAACTTCGGCACCAGCTTCTTCGATCCGGCCGGCGGCGGCGACCCGGTGATGTACCAGCACCTGTTCTGGTTCTTCGGCCACCCCGAAGTCTACATCATGATCCTGCCGGGCTTCGGCATCATCTCGCACATCGTCTCGACCTTCTCGAAGAAGCCCATCTTCGGCTACCTCGCTATGGCCTACGCCATGGTCGCCATCGGCTTCATCGGCTTCATCGTGTGGGCGCACCACATGTACACCGTGGGCATGAGCATCAACCTGCGCGCCTACTTCGTGGCCGCGACGATGATCATCGCCGTGCCGACGGGCGTGAAGATCTTCAGCTGGATCGCCACCATGTGGGGCGGCTCCATCACCTTCAAGACGCCCATGCTGTGGGCGATGGGCTTCATCTTCCTGTTCACCCTCGGCGGCGTGACCGGCGTGGTCCTGTCGAACGCCGGCATCGACTACAGCCTGCACGACACCTACTACGTCGTGGCGCACTTCCACTACGTGCTGTCGCTGGGCGCCGTCTTCTCGATCTTCGCCGGCTTCTACTACTGGTTCGAGAAGATGTTCGGTGTGAAGTACAACGAGTTCCTCGGCGCGACCCACTTCTGGATCATGTTCGTCGGCGTGAACCTGGTCTTCTTCCCGCAGCACTTCCTGGGTCTGCAGGGCATGCCGCGTCGTTACATCGACTACCCGGAAGCCTTCACCTACTGGAACCACATCTCGTCGGTCGGCTATCTGATCACCATCGTCGGCGTCGCCGTCTTCCTGGTCATGCTGGCTGAAGCCGCGATCCGTCGCCGCAAGGGCGAGGCCAATCCGTGGGGCGAAGGCGCCACCACCCTGGAGTGGACCCTGTCGTCGCCCCCGCCGCACCACCAGTTCAACGAACTGCCGGTGGTCAAGGCGGACAACCACTGATCCGATCCGGATAACCCTGGAGAGGCCGCCCTTTCGCAACCGGAAGGCCGGCCTTCGGCTTTTTATGACCATGACCGACCGCCCCACTCGCGAGACCCCCCTCGTCACCACCGCTCAGCCGGAAGACTTCTTCCAACTGCTGAAGCCGCGCGTCATGTCGCTGGTGGTCTTCACCGCCGTGACGGGCCTGGTGGTCGCGCCGGGGCATCCCAACTTCCTGTTGGCCGCCATCGCCGTGCTGTGCATCGCCGTGGGGGCCGGGGCCGCCGGCGCCCTGAACATGGCGCTGGAGGGCGAGACCGACGCCCTGATGCGCCGCACGCGCGGCCGCCCGGTCGCGGCGGGCCGCGTCCGCAAAAACGACGCCATGGCCTTCGGCGTCGTTCTGTCGATCTTCGCGGTCATGCTGCTGGGCATGACGACCAACTGGCTGGCCGGCGGTCTGCTGGCCCTGACCATCGTCTATTACGCCGGTTTCTACACCCTGCTGTTAAAGCGCCGGACGCCCCAGAACATTGTCATCGGCGGCGCCGCGGGCGCCTTCCCGCCGGTGATCGGCTGGGCGGCGGTCACCGGCGACGCGCCGTGGCAGGCGTGGCTGCTGTTCGCCATCATCTTCCTGTGGACCCCGCCGCATTCCTGGGCCCTGGCCCTCTATTCGGCCGGCGACTACGCCAAGGCGGGCATTCCGATGATGCCGGTGGCGCGCGGCGCCAGGTCGACCCGTCTGCAGATCCTGATCTACACCCTGATCTTTGTGCCGGTGGCCATCGCCCCGGCCTTCCTGGGGCTGGGCGGAGTCGTCTATCTGGCGGTCTCGGTGGCCGGCGGCCTCTTCTTCCTGGCCCTGGCGATCCGCCTGTGGCGCTCGCGCGCCGGCGACCAGCCGGACAAGGTCGAGGCGGTGGGGCGAGAGGCCGCATTGTACGACGTCCGGGCCGAGGCCAAACCGGCCCGTAACCTGTTCGCCTTCTCCATCCTGTATCTGATGGCGCTGTTCTCGGCCTTGCTGGTCGAGCAGCTGCCGGGCCTGGGAGCCTGACCGCGTGACCCGTCCGAACTTCATCAAACTGACCGACGACCAAGTGCAGGCGCGCAAGCGTCGCAACGTCGCCATCGCCCTGGGCCTGGTCGGCTTCATCGTCCTGGTCTTCATCGTCACCGTGACGAATCTTCAGCGCAACACCGAGGCTCGCAAGGCGGCCGAGGCGGCGGCTGCGGCGACGCTGGAACGGGCCGACCCCGCTCTGCCCGCGCCGGTCACGGTTGAGGGGGCGCCGGTCTCGGGGCCGACGCAGTGAAGGACCGCAAGAACCTCGTCGCCTTCATCTGCGCCGCCGTGGTCATGGGCATGACGGGCGCGGCCTTCGCCGCGGTGCCGCTGTATCGCCTCTTCTGTCAGGTCACAGGCTTCGATGGCACGGTGAAGAAGGCCGAGTCCGCGCCGACGCAGATTCTGGATCAGAGCGTCCTGATCCGCTTCGACACCAACGTCCGCAACCTGCCGATGGACTTCAAGGCCGAACAGATCAGCCAGCGGGTGCGAATCGGCGAGACGGGCATGGCCTATTTCAAGGTGACCAACACCTCGGACCAGCCGATCCACGCGACGGCGGCCTACAACGTCGTGCCCGAACGCGCCGGACCCTACTTCCAGAAGCTGCAGTGCTTCTGCTTCGAGGGCCAGGAAATCGGTCCCGGCGAAACGAAGGAGTTCCCGGTCCAGTACTTTGTGGCGCCCGAGATCGCCACGGACGCCGAGTCCAAGGGGGTTCGCGAAATCACGCTCAGCTACACCTTCTTCCCCACCAAGGGCTTCCAGCAGGCCGCATCCGGTCAATCTGCTACTGGCAAAGCCGGGTAGCGGACGCTATAGCCCCTGTAAGAACGATCTCTCGCCTTAATTCAGAGACCCTGGAATGGCCGACGCGCACGCGAAACCGCAACACGATTACCACCTGGTGGACCCGAGCCCCTGGCCGCTGATCTCGTCCCTGGCCACCGTGGTCATGTTCGTCGGCGCGGTCATGTGGATGAAGGGCCTGTTCGGCCAGCCGGAAGGCACCAAGTGGCTGTTCTTCGTCGGTCTGGCGGGCGTCCTGTTCGCCATGTACGGCTGGTGGGCGGACGTCATCAAGGAATCCAGGAAGGGCGACCACACCCCGGTCGTCTCGATCGGCCTGCGTTACGGCATGATCCTGTTCATCGCCTCGGAAGTGATGTTCTTCGTCGCCTTCTTCTGGATGTTCTTCGACATGGCGCTCTTCACCGAGTCGCGCGCTCTGACCCCGGAAGTCGGCAACTGGATGGACACCGCCGCCGCCTGGAAGACCTGGCCGCCCAAGGGCGTCGAGCTGCTGGACCCCTGGGGCCTGCCGCTGCTGAACACGGTCATCCTGCTGCTGTCGGGCACGACCGTCACCTGGGCGCACCACGCCCTGCAGGTCGGCGACCGCAAGGCCGCCAAGCTGGGTCTGCTGATCACCGTCCTGCTGGGCGTGCTGTTCACCGGCGTTCAGGCCTATGAATATCAACACATCCTGCACGAGGGTTACTTCTTCAACGAAGCCGCCGCCAACTCGAAGCTGTACGGCTCGATCTTCTTCATGACGACCGGCTTCCACGGCTTCCACGTCCTGGTCGGCACCATCTTCCTGGCGGTCTGCCTGCTGCGTCTGCAAGCCGGTCAGATGACGCCGCAGAAGCACTTCGGCTTCGAGGCCGCCGCCTGGTACTGGCACTTCGTGGACGTGGTCTGGCTCTTCCTGTTCGCCTTCGTCTACGTCACCTTCGGGTGAAGACCGGCGAACCAGCCTCTGCACTTCAAGCGGCGCGGGATGAACAGTCCCGCGCCGATTTGCTTGGGGCCCAGGCGATCCGCGCCGGGCTCCAGGGCCTCTGTCCCAACTGCGGGCGGGGGCCGCTGTTTCAGGGCTTCCTGAAGGTCCGCCCGACCTGCGCCGTCTGTGGCTATGACCTGGCCTCGGTCGAGACCGGCGACGGCGCGGCGACCTTCATCATGCAGATCGCCGGCTTCCTGGTCGGGTTTTCGGCTTTGGCGGTCGAGATCGCCTGGCATCCCCCCATATGGCTGCATCTGATCGTCTGGCTGCCGCTGGTCGCCGCCTTGGCCCTGGGCCTTATGCGACCCGGCAAGGGGCTGATGACCGCCCTCCAGATGCTGAGAACCCGAGATCCGAAATGACGTCCGCCGCCCGTCCCCGTTTCCCCATCATCCTGACGATCCTCGCCATCCTGCTGCTGGGCGTCCTGCTGGCGCTCGGCGTCTGGCAGGTGCAGCGGATGCAGTGGAAGGAGGGCCTGATCGCGGGGGCCGAGGCCGCCGCCGGCCAGCCGCCCCTGCCGCTGGAAGAGGCCCTGAAGCTTGAGAACCCCGAGTTCCGTCGCGTCCTCCTGACCTGCCGCGGGCTGGCGGCGGCGCCCTATGTCGAGCTGCAGTCCATCGAGAACAGCGACGCGGGCGTGCGTCTGGTCTCGGCCTGCGCGGTCGAGGGCGGCCCGACCCTGCTGGTCGATCGCGGTTTCGTCTCCGCCGACATCTCGGCCCGTCCGTCGGTCATGGCCGACGACACCATGCCTGTGGTCATCACCGGCGTCCTGCGCCGCGCCCCGGCCCCCAGCGCCCTGACCCCGCCGCCCGCCGAGGGCCGCTTCTATGGTCGCGACGCCGAGGCCATGGCGCGCGCCCTGAAGGTCGAGGGGCCGATCTCGCCCTTCACGGTCTTCGCGACCACCTCGACCAATCCCGACTGGGCCGCGCTGAAGCCTTCGGCGCCGCCCGCCGCCTTCACCAACAATCACCTCGGCTACGCCCTGACCTGGTTCGGTCTCGCCGCCGCCCTGATCGCCTTCTATGTGGTGCTGCTGCGCCGCCGCATGACCCGTAAGGACACCGCATCCTGACCGCTCGCCTTCACACCCTGTCCAACGGCGTCCGCGTCGTCTGCGACCCCATGCCCGGTCTGCGGACCTTCGCCCTGACCGTCGCCGTGCGCGGCGGGGCGCGGATGGAGGACGAGGCCCGCTCCGGCTGGTCGCACCTGCTGGAACATCTGGTGTTCAAGGGCGCTGGCGACATGGGCGCCCGCGATATCGTCGAGCGCATCGAGGCCGAGGGCGGCTCGATCAACGCCGCCACGGGCTATGAGCGCACCAGCTTCGAGATCCGCGCCCTGCACGGCTCCCTGCCCCTGGCCATGCAGATCGTCTCGGACCTGGTCTTCCGCCCCACGCTCGACCCCGCCGAGATCGTCCGCGAGAAGGACGTCGTGGCCCAGGAGATCGCCGAGGCCTTCGACACCCCCGACGACCACGTCTTCGAAATGGCCCAGACACGGGCCTATGCCGGCCAGGCCCTGGGCCGCCCCATCCTCGGCACGGTCGACAGCCTCAAGGCCGCCGATCGCGCCGCCGTGGCCGACTGGCGCGCCCGGCTCTATTCGCCCGACCGCATGGTCGTCGCCGTCTCGGGCGCGGTGGACGAGAACGAACTGCTGGCCCTGGCCGAGCGCTGGTTCGGCCAGGAGGCGGCGACACCGCTGGATCCGTTGGCGCCCGCCGCCTTCGTCGGCGGCGAGGCCAGACTGACCCGCAAGATTGAGCAGGCCAATCTGGTCTTCCAGTTGCCGACCATGGGGGCGCTGGACCCGCGCTTGCCGGCCCTGCGTCTGTTCACCGAGATCCTCGGCGGCGGCATGGCCTCGCGCCTGTTCCAGAGCGCGCGCGAGGACCGGGGCCTGGCCTACGCCATCGACGCCTATCAGGAAGCCTACGAGGACGCCGGGCTCCTGGGCATCTACGCCGGCGCCGCCGCCGAACGCGCGGTCGAACTGGCCGAGGTCAGCGCCGCCGAACTGCTGGACCTGGCCGAGAAGGGCCCGACCGAGGCCGAGCTGTCGCGCGCCAAGGCCGTGCTGAACGCCACCCTGTGGATGGCCGACGAAAGCCCCGCCAGCCGCGCGGGCCGCAACGCCGCCCAGACCCTGATCTTCGGCGCGCCGGTCTCGTCGGAAGACAGCGCCGCCCGCATCCTGGCCCAGACCAGCGACGATTTGCGCGCCGTCGGCCGCACCATGATCGAGGCCGGTCGCTCGGCCACGGCCGTGTTGGGGCCGAAGGCGGCTGGGCCGGCGGGCGGCGCTTTCACCGCTCGCCTCGCGGCCCGCTAAGTCGTGGCTGGCGTCGGCGGCGCTTCTCGCTAATCTGCCGTCATGGCCCTGTTCGACTGGATGGCCGAGGCGACCGGACCGGTCCTGCACGGACAGGGGGTCTTGCTGCGTCCACCGCGCCCTTCCGACTATGCCGAGTGGGCCGAGCTGCGCGGCGGCTCGCGCGACTATCTTCAACCGTGGGAGCCGGCCTGGGCCGAAGACGACCTGACCAAGGCGGCCTTTCGTCGGCGCCTCGGCGTCTATGCCCGCGAGATGGAGCTGGGCACGGCCTGGCCCCTGTTCGTCTTCGACCCTGATGAAGAGCGGCTGATGGGGGCTATCACCCTGTCCAACATCCGGCGGGGCGTCGCCGAGACCGGCACCCTGGGCTACTGGATCGGCCAGCCCTATGCGGGGCAGGGGACGGGCACGGCGGCGGCCAAGGCCATGCTGGGCTTCGCCTTCGGCGCCTTGAAGCTGCACCGCGTCGAGGCGGCCTGCGTCCCGACCAACCACGCCTCGCGCCGGGTTCTGGAAAAGGCGGGCTTCAGGCACGAAGGACTGGCCAAGGCTTATTTGAAAATTAACGGCGTATGGGCAGATCATCTGCTGTTCGGCGTCATCGAGGACGAGTTCGTCCCTGACCCGGCCGTGTCCAGTTCCTACACCCGGGATTCGCTTTGAATACACGATCCAGAGCCCTGGCCTGGGACCCGACGACGGCGATCGAGGCGCTGGCCGCCGCCGACGCCGCCCTGTGGATCTGGACGCCCGCCGACGACCAGATTCGCTTCACCGGGGCGACCCGGTCGCTGGGCCTCGGCCCGCTGGCGCCTGAGTGTTCCGGCGCCGCCTTCGCCGCCCTCGCCATGCCCCAGGACCGCGCCCTGGCCGATCGCCTGCTCAAGCCGCAGGCCGAGGGCACCGAGATCGCCGTGCGTCTGCGCATGCGCGGTTGCGAGACCTGCCTGTGGCGCGGCGTCTGGCTGGAGGACGGCCTGCGCGCGGCGGGCGTCGTGGCGCTGGAGACCAAGTTCGCGGGCGCTGACCGGGACGCGCTGACCGGCCTCCTGGACCGCCGCACCTTCCTGGTCCGGGTGGCCGAGACCCTGGCCCAGCCGGGCGACTATGAACTGGTGGTGGCCGACGTGGACCGCCTGCGCCGCCTGAACGAGGCTTTGGGCCACGAGCGCGCCGATCTGGTGCTGTCGGCCCTGGGCTCGCGGCTGGCCGGGGCCTTCGCCCAGGACTGCTCGCCCGCCCGCATCGGCGAGGACGAGTTCGCGGTCCTGGCCCCGCGCAGCGCCACCAGCGCCAGCGAGCGGATGCGCGAGGCCTTGGAACAGCCCCTGCGAGTCGCCGGCTTCGACATCTACCCGACCGTCTCCATCGGCGCCGTGGCCGCCGAGGGCGGGCCGGACGCGCCGGACCCCGCCGAGCTGCTGCGCCGGGTTGAACTGGCGGTGGAGCAGGCCAAGACGGCCGGGCGCGGCGGGGCCGCCGCCTATGGCCGGGCGCTGGAAAGCGACAGCCTGTCGCGGCTGGCGCTGGAATCCGACCTGCGCAACGCCTTCGTGCGCGGCGAGATCGAGCCCTTCTACCAGCCCATCGTCAATCTGAAGACCGGCGCCGTCGCCGGGTTCGAAGCCCTGGTGCGCTGGCGCCATCCGCAGCGCGGCCTGGTGCCGCCGGACGAGTTCCTGACCCTGGCCGACGAAATGGGCCTGATGAACGAGCTGGGTCTGCTGATGATGACCCAGGCGGCGCGCCAGCTGGCCGAGTGGCTGCATCGCCACCCCAGCGCGGGCAAGCTGTTCTGCAGCGTCAACCTGTCGGTCGGCGAGATCGAGCGCGACCATCTGGTCGAGGACGTGGCCCGGATCATTCAGGAGACCGGCCTGCCGCGCGGCGCGCTGAAGCTGGAAGTCACCGAGGGCGACATCATGCGCGACACCGCGCACGCCGCCGAGGTGCTGACGAAGCTGCGCGAGGCGGGGGCCAGCCTGGCGCTGGACGACTTCGGCACCGGCTTCTCGTCCCTGTCCTACCTGGCGCGTCTGCCTTTCGACACGCTGAAGATCGACCGCTACTTCGTTCTGACGATGAACAAGGACGAGGGCTCGGCCAAGATCGTCAAATCGGTCGTCAACCTGGGCCGCGACCTGTCGCTGGAAGTCGTGGCGGAGGGGGTCGAGAACGCCGAACTGGCCGGTCTGCTGCTGGACGCCAGCTGCCACTACGGCCAGGGCTTCGGCTACGCCCCGGCGTTGCCCGCCCAGGAAGCCGAGGTCTATCTGAACGAGTCGCTGGCCGACGGCTCGGCCCCGATCAAGGCGCGCTCGGCCTAGAGGTCAGGCCGCCTCTCAGGCCCGCCCGCTCTGGGCCGACAGACGGGCGGCGTCGACGCCCAGGCCGGCCAGGGCGCGGCTCCACTTGGTCGCATAGTCACCGTCGAAGATCAGGTCGGAATCGGCGTCGGCGGTCAGCCAGACGTTCTCGCTGAGTTCTTCCTCCAGCTGTCCCTCGCCCCAGCCGGCGTAGCCCAGCAGCAGCACCGAGCGACGCGGTCCCTCGTCGGCGTCGCTCATGGCGGCCAGGGCGTCGCGGGTGCCGGTCACGGCCAGGCCGTCGCCGAACGTCAGGGTGATGTCCTCATTGCTCCAGTCGTCGGTGTGCAGGACAAAGCCGCGTTCGCGCTCGACCGGCCCGCCGATCAAAACGGCTTGGTCCGCCATGGCGTCAGAGACGGGGGTGTCCAGCTTCTTCAGCACCTCGGACAGGGTGACGCCCGGCGCCGGCTGGTCCAGGCGCAAGCCCATGGCGTGCTCGTCGTCGTGGGCGCAGATCAGGATGACGGCGTGGCGGAAACGGTCGTCGTCTATGCCCGGCATGGCGACCAGAAGACGCCCGGTCAGGGAGGAGGAGGCGGTCATTCCCCCATCATCGGGCGGCCAGCGTCACGACGCAAGGCGCGAGGGAACGAAGGGCGCTTGGCGATCCTTCTTCCCGTCTCTATCTGACAATTGAACGCCGCCCGGATTCCCCGGGCCTTTCAGCCCCGGAGACCTTGCATGACCATCCAGATCGGCGACCGCATCCCCGACGCGACCCTGACCACCATGACCGCCGACGGCCCCAAGCCGGTCACCACGGCTGAACTGTTCGGCGGCAAGACGGTCGCCCTGTTCGCCGTCCCCGGCGCTTTCACCCCGACCTGCTCGGCGCGCCACCTGCCGGGCTATGTCGACAATCGCGCCGACCTGGCCGCCAAGGGCGTCGACACGGTCGCCTGCCTGTCGGTCAACGACGCCTTCGTCATGGGCGCCTGGGCCCAGGCCAACGACCTGAACGGCACGGACGACATCATCATGTTGGCCGACGGCAACGGCGACTTCACCCGCCAGGTCGGCCTGACGCTGGACGCCAAGGGCTTCGGCATGGGCGAGCGCTCGCAGCGCTATTCGATGCTGGTCAAGGACGGCGTCGTCGATCAGCTGAACATCGAGCAGGGCGGCGAGTTCAAGGTCTCCTCGGCCGAGCACCTTCTGGCCCAGCTCTGATGCTGACCGTCATGGGCTGATCCATGACGGACGTCTTCACCCCGGAAAAACGCAGCGCGGTCATGCGCCGGGTGAAGGGGCGCGACACGGCTCCCGAGCTCAAGGTCCGGCGGATGCTGCGCGCCGCCGGGATCGGCTACCGTCTGGGCGGCTGCGGCCTGCCCGGACGGCCCGATGTGGTGATGAAGGGGCGCAGGCTCGCCGTCTTCGTCCACGGCTGTTTCTGGCACGGCCACGACTGCCCGCGCGGCGCGCGAAAGCCCCAGGCCAACGCCGACTACTGGCGCAACAAGATCGACAGGAACCGCGCTCGCGACGCCCGCGTCGCGGCAGAGCTGTCTGCCGCGGGTTGGCGCGTGCTGACCGTGTGGGAGTGCGCCTTGCGCGAGCCGGGCTTCGCCGAGGCGCTGATCGCCGCCGTAAGGGACGATCAGGCCGCCGCGATCTCGGCGGTTTCGGAGCCCTCGTTCAGCACCTGGGACAGGGCCCCCAGCAGGGAGCCGGGCGTCAGCGGCTTGGAGACGAAATAGTTCATCCCGGCGGCGGTGCAGGCGGCGATATCCTCGGGCGCGGTATCGGCGGTGACGGCGATGACGGGCGTTGCGGCGTTGATCCCGCCTGCCGCGCGCAGGCGGCGCGTGGTCTCGCGTCCATCGAGCTCGGGCATCCGCACGTCCATGAAGATGACGTCGAACGGCGCGCCCTCGCAGGCCTGAAGCGCGGCGAGACCGTCCTCGGCCATGGTGATCTCGCAATCGAGCGATTGCAGGATCAACTGGATGGCGCGGCGATTGATGGCGTGGTCGTCGACGACCAGGACGCGCAGCGGAGCCTCCGCGTGGCTGTCTTCGGGCGCCGAGGTCGTTGATTGTGCGGTTTCGGTTGCGGTTTCAGGTTCCGGCTCCGGCGCAGGCCGGGCGGGCGATGCCGGGGCGGCGGCAGGGCGGCTCAAGGCGCGCGTCACCGTGGCGCGAGCCTCGGGAACCAGGGTGGCGAGCGGCGCGTCAACGGCCGCCCCGCGCGGCATGACCAGTGACAGGGTGAAGATCGAGCCCTGACCCGGCGTGCTGCGCACCGTCAGCCGACCGCCCATCAGTTCGATCAGATCGCGGCTGATGCTCAGGCCCAGACCGGATCCGCCGAAGCGCGCGGCCACGCCGTCCGCGGTCTGGTCGAAGGGCGTAAAGAGGCGTCGCAGTTGCGCGGGCGTCATGCCAGGACCTGTGTCCTCGACGTCGATCAGCAGAACATGGGCGTCGTGCTCGTCGGGCCAGGATTGCAGGCGCAGGGTGATGGACCCGGCGTCGGTGAACTTCATGGCGTTCGAGATCAGGTTGTTCAGCACCTGGCGTAGGCGCATGGCGTCGCCGCGCACCATCCGGGGCAGGAGGCGAGCCCCCTCCATCCGCAGGCGCAGGCCCTTGGCGCGCGCCGGCCCGGCCCACAGCCGCGCCGTCTGGGACAGCAGCAGCCGCAGGTCGAAGTCGCGAACATCGACGCTCATCCGTCCAGCGTCGAGGCGGGCGTGGTCGAGCAGGTCGTCCAGCAGCTCTTTCATCATCAGGCCCGCGTCGGTGATCAGAGCCACCTGTTGGCGCGCCGAGCCGCCGCCGCGTTCCAGTTCCTCGGCGCCGGTCAGGATGGCGCTGATCGGGGTGCGCAGGTCGTGGGCCACGGCGGCCAGGAAGGCGCCGCGGCTGGCCATGGCGGCCTCTACTTCCACCCGTTTGCGGTCGGTCTCGATCCTGGCCAGGGTTTCGGCGCGATTGGCGCGGAACAGGTGCCGCCGCGTGTTCATGCAGAAGACGGTGTAGGACAGAATGGCCACCGACACCGCGGTCACGATGTGCGGCGCGGCGCCCATGCGGGACATGAACAGGGGCGTCAGAGCGAAGATCGCCAACTGGGGCAGGACCGTGCAGGCGAATATCCGCATCGAGCCCGCCGACATGATCACCGAGTTGATCATGCCCGCCGACAGCAGGACCGAGGCCGCGACCCCGCCCATGGCGCCGCCGACGATCCATAGCGGCACCGCCATGACGCCGAAGAAGCCGGCGTTGAGGATGAGGATCAGGTCGCCGTACACGCCGCGCCATCCGCTGGGCTCAACGACCTTGCCGGTCGTCACGGGTGCGAAGACCTCGGCCTCCAGAAACTGAATCAGGGTGTAGACGACCAGCCATGTCGCGCTGAAGCGCCAGCCCAGCATGGGACTGAACACCAGGGCGGTCGCGGCTCCCATGACGATGCGTTGCAGCATCGCCTTGCGGCGCTGGCGGATTGCGGGCGCCCAGATGGTCGAGGCGTCGGCGGCGGTTTGCGTCATGCGACTTTCCGAGCAGGCGAATTCGCCTATCGGAGCGATGATGCCGCGCTTGCCCTAATGCTCCGTCAACGGCCGGCGCCGACGGCTTCGGAAAGGTCGGCGAAGCCTTCGGCGCGAAGGCGGGCGGCCAGATCGCGCTTGATGACGCCGACCAGACCCGGCCCTTCGTAGATCAGGGCCGAATAGACCTGGACCGCCGAGGCGCCGGCGCGAATGCGGGCCCAGGCGTCGGCGCCGCTCTCTATGCCGCCGACCGCGATCAGCGGCAGCCGCCCGGCGGACGCCTCGGCGGCGGCTTCCAGCGCCTTCTGGGCGAAGGGCTTCAGCGGCGCGCCCGACAGGCCCCCGGCCTCGCCTGCAAAGCCGGACTTCAGCGACGCGGGGCGCTCCAGCGTGGTGTTGGACACGATCAGGGCGTCGATATGATGGGCCAGGGAGGCCTCGACGATCATGCCGATCTCTTCGCCGATCAGGTCCGGCGCGATCTTCAGAAAGACCGGGGCGCCGTCGGCGGGACGGGCCTCGTTGATCCGGCCCAGCAGGTCGTCCAGCGCCTCGCGGCCCTGCAGGGCGCGCAGGCCCGGCGTATTGGGCGAGGAGATGTTGATGGTGAAATAGTCGGCCAGGCCCGCCAGGCGCTTCAGACCCGCCACATAGTCCGCCGCCTTGTCCTCGGTGTCCTTGTTGGCCCCCAGATTGGCGCCGATGGGCGTGCGCTTGGGACGGCTGGCCAGCCTTGCCGCGAAGGGCTCCAGCCCCTCGTTGTTGAAGCCCATGCGGTTGATGATGGCCCGGTCTTCCGACAGGCGGAACAGGCGCGGCCTGGGGTTGCCGGGCTGGGCGCGCGGCGTGACCGAGCCGCATTCCACCGCCCCGAAGCCGAGGCGCGACAGGCCCTCCAGCGCCTCGCCGTTCTTGTCCAGACCTGCGGCCAGACCGACCGGGTTGGACATCTCCAGCCCGGCGATGCGGGTCTTCAGGATGGGATCGTCGGCGCCGGGGGCGGGCAGGGGCGTGACCTGGAGGGCGCGGATGGCCAGACGGTGCGCCGTCTCGGGGTCCATCTGGCGCAGGAGAATGGCGCCGAGGTCGGTCAGGCTCATGGATTTTCGCTCAGGATCATGTCGCCGTCGGCGCTGACCGACAGGGCGCGCGCGCCCCGCGTCGCCGTCACCGGCAGGGGGCCGTAGATATGGGGGAACAGGGCGCCGCCGCGCGACGGCTCCCAGACCAGGGTCTCGCCGAGGGCGTCGAGGTCGACCTCGACCAGGATCAGATCGTTCTGGCCCGCATAGTGCTTGGCGGCGGTCCCGGCCAACTGGTCGGCGGCGGACAGGTGGATGTAGCCGTCGGCGTGGTCGACCGGCGAGCCGTCATAGGCGCCCTCGGCCAGGGTCGCGCGCCAGTCGGCGCGGCTCAGGATTTTAAAGGCGGTGGTCGGCAGGGCGTCGGTCATTTTTCCAGATCGTTCGGCGTCAGCCAGCCTTCGTAGGTGGGGCGTCCGGCGACATCGACGCTGAAGACGGCCGCCGCGCCGGTGGGGAAGCCGCCGCTCATCTTGTCCAGCACGCTCGGCGATGCCGCGCTCTCGATCAGATACTCGACCGCCAGCTGATGCACGCCCGGATTATGGGCCACCAGCAGCAGGCATCCGGCCGTGTCCTCGGCCGCCTCGACCGCGCGGCGCAGCACGTCGGAGGAGGCGTTGTAGAGGGCGGGCGAAAGATGCACCTCGACGTCGCCCATCGCCTCGCTGACCTCGTCCCAGGTCTGGTGGGTGCGCCGGGCGCTGGACACCAGGGCCATGTCGGGGCGCAGGCCGCGCTCGGCCAGGGCTCGCCCCATGGCGCGGGCGTCGTGGCGGCCGTGCTTGGACAGGGGGCGGTCGACGTCGCCGCCGGGGGCGCTTTTCTCGGCCTGGGCGTGACGCATGATGATCAGTCGCTGCATGGGCTCGCCTTAAGGCCGTTTTCCTTCGCCGACCAGAGCGTGGGCGGGCGGCCCATGGTCGCGCGAGGCGGGCGAGGGGGTCAGGGCGGGGCGCGGCGCCAGAACCGCCTGGGCCAGACCTTGCGGCCGGATGCGGGCGTAGGACTGACGTGTGGCCTCCAGCATGATCAGCCCGGCCATGCCCGGCAGCATCCAGCGGCCGATCTGCTCTACGCCTTCGGCCATCGGCAGCAGGGGCCGCCACGGCGGAACATACAGGGCCTGGGACCAGGCGGCTGGCTCCAGCCCCACCTCGCGCACCAGCCGCTCCAACTGGCCGCGCGTGAAGGGGCGGCCGTGGCCGAAGGGGGTGGTCTCGGCCCGCGCCCACATCCCGCCGCGCGCCGCCGTGGCCAGGATGATCCGTCCTGCGGGGGCCAGGGCGCGCACCGCCTCGCTCAGCAGGGCGCGGGGATCGTCGGCTTCCTCCAGCGCATGGACCAGCAGGATGCGGTCGAAGGTTCCAGCGGCGAAGGGCAGGCGTTTGTCGTCGATCAGCACGGTGCGGTTGCGCCCGCCCGTCGTCCACAGCTCGGCGCCCTGTCCGCCCGGCATGGCGGCGATGACCCGCCGCGCTCCGACGAAGCCGTCCAGCCAGGGCGTGGCGTAGCCCAGGCCCAGAACGTCGCAGCCCTCAGCCTCGCCCCAGGCGTCCTCCAGCCTTCGCGCCAGCACGCGCCGCACCAGCGCCCCGGTCGGCTCGCCGTAGAAGGTGCGAAGATCGTCGATGCTGCGCCGCATGGATGCATTATGGCTGAAATCGCGATGAATGTCGGCCATCGCCGCCCTATATCCGCTCAGCCCGGCGAAGGTCGGGCTCCAGCGAGAGCTTCAGCCGCCCTGTCGAGAGGGCTTTCTGATCGGAGACCGCCCATGACCCTGACCGTGCGCCAGTTCCCCTGCCTGTCCGACAACTACGGTTTCCTGATCCGCGACGAGGCCACGGGGATGGTCGCCACCGTCGACACGCCGGACGCCGAGGCGATCCTGGCCGAGATCGAGGCGTCGGGCTGGGGACAGCTGGACCTGATCCTCAACACCCACTGGCACCCCGACCACACCGGCGGCAACGAACGGCTGAAGGCCGAGACGGGCTGCGAGATTGTCGGTCCCGAAGAAGTCCGCCGCGCCGCGCCTCTGGACCGCGTGGTGGTCGACGGCGACCTGGTGCGTCTGGGCGAGACGGCGTTCGAGGCGGTGCTGTCGCCCGGTCATACCCTGGGCCATCTGGTCTATCGGTCGGTGGAAGACGATCTGGCCTTCGTCGGCGACGTCATCTTCGCCCTGGGCTGCGGTCGTCTGTTCGAGGGCACGGCCGAGCAGATGTGGGACAGCCTCAGCCGCATCGCCGCATGGCCGGCGAGCACCACCCTCTACTGCGCCCACGAATATACGGCGTCCAACGCCCGCTTCGCCCTCAGCCTGGACGACCGGCCCGAGATGCAGGCCCATGCTGAGGCGATCTTCGCCGCCCGCGAGCGGGGGCAGCCAACCGTGCCGACCAAGGTTGGGACGGAGCGTCGCTTCAACCCCTTCCTGCGCGCCGCCGACGCCGCCGACTTCGCCGCCCGCCGCGCGGCCAAGGACGGGTTTAGGGGTTAGCCGCCCTTCGCCTTTCCGTCGATCAGCACGGCCTGTTGCCAGGGGCTGGGCGCCTTGTCGGTGCGGTGGATGCAGCCGACCCAGCAGCAAGGCCGCTTCTTGCCCTCCTGCAACTCTTCGACCGTGCGTTCGATGCGGCGCTGGCGTGTCTTCGGCTGCTTGGCGTCCTCGACCCAACAGATGAACTCGTTGCGGCCCAGCGGGGTCAGGCCCGCCCAAAGCGCCAAGACCTCGGGATCGGCCCGCAAGGCCGCCTGCAGGTCTTCTCCGGCTTCGTGGACGACGCCCTGAGGAAAATCACTCATCGAAATCTCCGCCGCGGACCGGTCCGCGGTCGGAGCTTGTTCGCCGGGCGATGCAATGTCTACTGCCGGTCTTTGCGCGAATTTCCGCTCACTGATGATGCAGGCGCAGAGGCGGCTGGCGATGCCACGCCCTGGATCGCGCGATGATCTCGGCAAGGAGCGGGCGCCGGCGAGCGCTCGGGGCGGATTGCTGCCATGGGAAAGAGAATGGTGGACGCGACAGGGATTGAACCTCTGACCCCCACCATGTCACGGCCAAGCTCGGTCAGCGGAGGTTCGAGAAGCTCAAACGTTCATGGCGGGAAGAGGCTAGCTGTGTCGGGACAGCCGACCTGCAAGCTCATGTCATGTCGGCCAACGACAAAGGGCATGCAAAATTCGAAATGCCGATTCAAATGTAAAAACACGTAAAATCATACACTTAGTTGCATTTCAGGCGTGGCTGTAACGTCCTCGCGGCGCTAGTGGACGCCTTCATTCGACCCGTCGGGGGCGATGTGCGTCAGCAAGAACGCGGGAGGCAAAAGGCCTGCCCGGAAGCCGGATTCCTGGGATCCTGGCCTAGATCTGCATGACGTCCTTGAGCGCTCCCGATCCTTCGTCGAACGGGAGGCTCGAGACGTGTTGAAACTGCTGAACTCATTCAAGCGCATGGCGCTGCGTGCTGTCCGTATGATGGCGCCCCTGGCGATCGTCGGCGCTGCGGGCGCCGCGGCGGCCGCGGACCTGCAGGTCTCGGACTACACCTGGTCGCCCGACCCCGTGGCGAACGGGGCCCAGACCAGCTTCAGCATCCGCGTGACCAATAACGGTCCGGGTTCGGTCAATGACGTCGTGGTGACTGTCGCGGTCCCCTCTCACTTCTCTGTTCAGGCCGGCGCCTTCCCTTCCTATTGCGCGCTGTCGGGCGCGACGGGCGGCCAGACGCTGACGTGCGCCCTGCCGGCTCTGGCGGCCGGGGACTTCACCTTCGGCTACACGGCGGACGCCGTGGCGACGGGATCGCGCAATACCACGGTGACGATTTCCAGCCCGACCAATGTCGACAGCAATCCGGCGAACAACGCCCTGCTGGTCTCCCCGGCCGTTCAGGCCGGCGCTGACCTGTTTGTGACCAAGGACGACGGGGAGCCGGACAACTCCATCCCCGGCGGCGGGGTCCTGACCTATACGCTGAATGCTTCGAACGCCGGTCCCGACGCGACCAGCGCCATTCGCCTGACGGACAACCTGCCGGCGGCGAGCGATTTCCAGTTCGCCTCCGCCAGCGGCAGCCAATGGACCTGCGCCCATTCAGCCGGGACCGTGGTCTGTAGTTACAACGGGCAGGCGGTGGTCGGGGCCTTGCCGCCCGTCACAGTGACCGGGCGTGTTCTCGCCAGCGGCGGGACGATCACCAACAACGCCTTCGTCGGGCTGACCAGCCCGACTGTTCTGGATCCCGATCCGGACAATAACACTGCTGCGCCCGTGGTGACGACGATCGAGCCGGGTGCGGATCTGGCGGCGCAGAAGACCATGCCCGCGACCATCATCCAGGGCGACAGCGTCGACATCACCCTGACCATTCTCAACACCGGACCCTTGACCGTGTCCGGTGCGCGCATCGTTGACGAGATTGCTTCCGTATTCACGATCGGCGCCCTGCCGGCCGGTTGTTCGGCCGTGGGCCAGACGGTCACCTGCAGCGCCGGCAGCCTGTCCGTCGGCCAGAGCCAGGTCTTCGTCATTCCCGTAACGGCTGTCGCCGCGACCAGCGGGACGGTTCTCAATACAGCCAGGGTCACGCCGCCGGCCGGCGTCACCGACCCCACGCCGGGCAATGACACGGCCAGCGCCAGCTATCGCATCGCCGAGCCGAGCTCGGACCTGAGCATCGGCAAGACCAAGGCGCCGAACCCGGTGGCCGCCGGCGAGATCATGACCAGCACCATCACGGTTCGGAACAACGGGCCGTCCGTCCTGGACTACAGCTCGGCCAATCCGCTGCGGGTCGTGGACACGGTGACGGCGGATGAGACCTTTGTCTCGGCCGACGCGCCCTGGAGCTGTTCGCAGACGGGGCTGGAGATCACCTGCGAGCTGTCGGGCCCCGGAACCCTGGCGGTCGGCGCCAATGCCGTGCTGTCGCTGAAGACTCTGGCCGGAACGGGCATTGATCTGGACCTGTCCAATCGGGCCTGCACGGGCGTGACCGGCGGTTCCGCCGCGACGCCTGCCGACATCAATGCGGCCAACGACTGCGCCACGGCCGGATCGCGCTCGACGCCGAACGCCGCTGATCTGGAAATCGTCAAGGAAGTCAGCCTCAACGTCGCCGGTCCGTGGACCCAGACGCCGGCGCTGCCGGTCGCTGTCGGCGACGACGCCTTCTACATCCGCTTTACGGTGCGCAACCTGGGCGGAGATCCGGCGCGTACGGTGGTCGTCACTGACAACCTGCCCAACTTCATCAACGGCGGCGGTTTCGTCACCGGCTTCGGCGTGGAGAGCGCCAGCCAGGGCGCGCCGGCCTATACGGCGTCGAATGGCCGCATCAGCTGGACGGTGACCGACCTCGCCGCGGGCGACAGCGAAACCGCCGTGGTTCGCATCAGCCGACCGGTCGAAAGCGGCCTGTTCAACAACATCGCCCGTGTCACATCGCCTGACACGACCGAGATCAATCTGGCCAACAACCAGTCGACGGCCAGCTATGACATCGCGCCGATCACCGACATTACCCTGAACGCCAAGTCCATCGCGCCGGATCCGGCGCAGGTCGGGGTCATCTCGACCTATACGATCAGCGTGCGTGGTCTGGGACCGAACCCGGCCGCAGGCGTAGTGGTGACGGACGTCATCGACCCGACCCGCTTCCAACTGGTCGGCGCGCCGACGACGACCAAGAGCGGCGCGTCGTGCGTCAAGACGGACGCGACCGGCGAGATCGTCTGCACCATGGGCACGATCAATCGCGGCCAGACCTATCAGATCAGCCAGCAAGTGAGGGCGCGCTTCCCGTTCGGCGGGGCCACGTCGGGCTTCCCGATCAGCCACGTCAACACGGCCTCGGTGACGACGACCACGACCGAGTCGAACACCGGCAACAACAGCGTGGTCCTGACGCACGACGTGTCGGCGCCCGTCATGGATCTGGCGATCACCAAGCAGGAGCCCAGCGCCGCCTTTGACCCGATGCCCTTCGGTTCGGAGCTGGTCTATGACCTGCGCGCCTCCAACTTCGGTCCGTCGCGCGCGGGCAACATCGTCATCACGGATATTCCCGCTCCGCCCGCCGGCTACACGATGAGCCTGTCGCGGTTCGAGGTGAACCCTGTGGGCGCCAACAGCGGCCTGACCCTTTACACGCCGCCGGCTCCAGACTGCGTGACGGTCGGCGCCAACATCGAATGCCGCCTGCACGGCAGCGACCCCGCCCTCAACTATCTGGACGACCGTCGCCAGGTTATCTTCCGCCTGCATATGGCGGTGACGGGCGCGGCCCCGACCGGCCCCATGACCTTCTCCAACGGCGCCGAGATCGTGTCGCTGGAACAGGACAACACCACGGTCAGCCAGGCTGACAGCCAACTGGCCAACAATACGGCAGTCCAGACGACCACCGTCCTGCCGGCCACGGATCTGGAGGTGGTCAGCAAGACCCGCGTCACGCCTTCGCCCGTGCAGATCAACCAGCCCGTCGAATATCGGGTCGTGGTGCGCAACAACGGCGTCTCGCCGACGACCCAGGTGCGTGTCACCGACCAACTGCCGACCGGCTGGACCCGCGTGGGGGGCGAGACCTTCACCGTGAGCGGCGGCGCGTCCGTCTCCGCGATGAACTGTTCGGGAACCGGCGCCATCCTGTGCGTGCTGGACGGCGTCTTCCCCGGCAATGGCGATGCGGTGACCCTGACCCTGTTCGCCAGGGCGGCTCATCCCTACGCCGGCCCGCTGAACACGAACCTGACCAATACGGCCAGCATCGCGCCCGGACGTGACGGCGACGGCGTCGAGATCAGCCGCGACACGAACCCGGCCAACAACTCGAAGACCGAGACGACCCGCGTCGCCCAGTCGTCGATCGCCGGCACGGTCTATCGCGACGACAATCTGAACGATGTGATCGACAGCGGCGAAGGCATGGTCGGGGTTCGTCTGACCCTGACCGGAACGGATGCGTTCGGAAACGCGATCACGGCCCGAACGACGGATACGGTCGCGGGCGGCGCCTTTGTCTTCGACCGCCTGCCCGCCGGGGTCTATCAGATCGTCGAGACCCAGCCCGCCGGCGCGTTCGACCGCAATGAAACCGCAGGCACGGCCGGCGGCGACGTGGACAACGCCGCCTATGGCAGCGCGGCCGCGACCAACACCATCTCGAACATCAACCTGCCGGCTGTGACGGCGGCGACCGGCTACCTGTTCCAGGAAGTCGGGGCGGCGCGCGTGTCGGGTTACATCTATCGCGACCTGAACAATAACGGCGCGCGCGAAGCGGGCGAGACGGGCTTTGCGCCCGCCGACTTCGCCTCGACGCCGCACGTCCGCCTGACGGGCACGGACTATGCCGGCGGCGCGCTGAACCTGACGGCCTCGGTCGACGCCAACGGCCGCTACGCCTTCAACTCGGTCCCGCCTTCGGGCGCGACGGAGTACACGGTCACCCAGCTGGTTCAGCCGAACGGGGCCGCTGACGGTCTGGACGCCAATGGCGCGGGCGCGGTCGTCGCCGGTTCGCGCGGTCGTCCGGCGCCGGAAGGCTTCGGCATCGGTCTCGTGGCGCCCAGCGCCGATCTGACCGAGCGCAACTTCGGCGAACTGCCGACCTCGACGCTGGGCGGGATGGTCTTCCTGGACCCGAACGCCGATGCGACGCGCGCGCCGACGGAAACGACGGGTTTGACGGGGGCGATCATTCGCCTGACCGGAACCAACGACCTCGGCCAGGCGGTGGATTGCGCCGTCACCACCACGGCCTCGGGCCTCTACAGCTTCCCGAACGCGGCCGATGCCTCGCCCGTCTGTCAGGTGCTGCGCCCCGGCGACTATCAGCTGGCGATCACGCCGGCGCCGGGCATGACCCATACGGGCGCCTATGTCGGCGCGCTCGGCGGGACGTCGAACGGCGTGACGGGTCCGAACGCCGCGTCGGCCGGCCCGACTGCCCTGAGCATCAGCGACATCATCGTCGCGGCAGGCTCGACGGCGTCCAACTATGACTTCGGCGGCACGGGTCAGGGCCTCAGCGGCTATGTCTATGTCGACCGTAACGACAGCGGCGGCCGCGATCCGGGCGAGATGGGCATTCCCGGCGTGACCATGACCCTGTCGGGCTCGACCGCGAACGGCCAGGACGTCTGCACCCTGATCAGCTGCACCGCCGTGACCGATGCGACGGGCGGCTTCATCTTCATGGGCGTGCCGGGCGCGAGCCCGACGGGCTACAGCATCACCCAGCAGGCGCAGAACACGGCGCCGCTGTCGAACTTCTCCGACGGTCGCGAGGCCGCCGGCAGCGTCGGCGGCGTGGTCGGCAACGACGTCATCAGCGGCATCGTCCTGCCGACCGGGGCCCTGGGCGCCAACTACGCCTTCGGCGAGCTGTCTGGTTCGCTGGGCGGCAGCGTCTTCATCGACGCCAATGACGACGGCGTGCGTCAGCCGGGCGAGACCGGCGTGGCGGGCGTGACCGTCACCCTGTCGGGCGTGACGGCGGACGGCCAGGACATCTGCGCCTGGCGCGCCGCTCTCGATCCGGCCCAGACCTGCGTCGTCACCACCGACGCGGCCGGCGCCTATCAGTTCGGCGACCTGCCCAAGGGAACCTATGCCCTGACGGAAAGCCAGCCGAGCCAGTACGCCGACGGCCGCGAGGGCGTGGGCAGCGCCGGCGGCATGGCGCCCAACACGGTCTTCGACGCCTCTGCGGCGGCCAACGCCATCACCGGGATCAACCTGAACGCCGGTCAGGCGGGCGTGGACTACGTCTTCGGCGAGCGGGCGGTCATCATCACCGGCATGGTCTACAAGGACCCGCAACGCGACGGCGTGAACGGCGGCGGCGAGCCGCCGATCCCCGGCGTGACGATCGAACTGGTCAAGGACGGCGTGGTCGTTGCGACGACGACGACGGGCCCCGACGGAACCTACAGCTTCGTCGACCTGCCGGCCGGCGACTATACGATCCGCGAAATCCAGCCGGACGGCTATGGCTCCTCGACGCCCAATGAGGTGACGGTGAACCTGACGCCGGGCGCGGCCCAGGTCGTGGACTTCGGCGAGACGGTCAGCAGCATCGCGGGCCACGTCTTCCTGGACGCCAACAACGACGGCGTGCGTCAACCGGGCGAGGCCCCGATCGCCGGCGTCGTCGTCACCCTGACGGGGACGGACGCGGCCGGGCGCACGGTCACGCGCACGGCGACAACCGACGCGGCGGGCACGTGGTTCATCGACGACCTGCTGGCCGGAACCTATCAACTGGTCGAAACCCAGCCGGCAGACTACGTCGACGGTCTGGACAGCGCCGGCTCGGCCGGCGGCACGGTCGAGGCGAACGGCGATCGCATCCACGGCATCGTCCTGCCGACGGACGTGGACGCGACCGACTACGCCTTCGGCGAGCGCGGTCAGGGCCTGACGGGCAAGGTCTATGTGGACGTGAACCTGGACGGCGTGAACGGTCCGGAAGATCGTCCCCTGGCCGACGTCGTGGTCGAACTGCGCACGCCCTCGGGCGAGCTGGTGGCCACGACCAGGACCGGGCCGGACGGGTCGTACAGCTTCGGCGACATCCGCGGCGGCGATTACGTCGTGGTGGAGATCCAGCCGGAAGGCTACGGCGAGGCGTCGGAAAACCCGACCAATCGCGTGCCGGTGACGATCCGTCCCGACCAGACGCCTCCGACCGTCAACTTCGGCGAGCGGACCGGTTCGTTGGCGGGCCTGACCTACAACGACACCAACAACAACGGCGTCCATGACGCGAACGAACCGGTCATCGGCGGCGTCACCCTGACGCTGACGGGCACGGACGCGCGCGGCGAAACCGTCACCCGCACGGTCGTGTCGGGACCGGACGGGACCTATCGTTTCACCGACCTGCCGGGCGGGACCTATACGGTCACGGAAACCCAGCCGGACGGCTACAACGACGGTCTCGACACCCCCGGCACGTCCGGCGGTCTGTCGGACGGCGGCGACGTCATCTCCGGCATCGTTTTGGCCCCGGCGGCCGAGGCGACGGGCTACCTGTTCGGCGAGCGCGGGGCCGAGGCCGGCATCTCGGGCTCGGTGTGGATGGATGCGGACCATGACCGTGCACGCGGCGCGGGCGAGACCCCGCAGGCTGACTGGACGGTCGAACTGTTCCTGAACGACGTCCTGATGGACACCGTCCGGACCGGCGCCGACGGCGGCTACGCCTTCACCGGCGTGGCCCCCGGCTCGGGCTATGCGGTCCGCTTCCGTCATCCGCAGAACAATGCGGTCTATGGCGGCGCGCGTCCGAACGAGACCGGCGTAGCCTTCGTCGACGGCGTCGTTTCGGCGTCGAACGCGGGCGGCGCTACGCTGAAGAACCGCGAGCTGACGGGCATCAGCCTGCAGCCCGGCGCGACGGTGCCGCAGCAGTCCCTGCCGCTGGATCCGTGGGGCGTGGTCTATGATGCGGTCCGCCGCACGCCTGTTCCGGGCGCGACGGTCCAGATCACCGGGCCGGCCGGCTTCGATCCCGCCCTGCATCTGCTGGGCGGAGCCGGCAACCTGCGTCAGATCACCGACGCCCAGGGCCTGTATCAGTTCCAGCTGACGGATTCGGCTCCGGCCGGCGCCTACAGCCTGTCGGTGACGCCGCCGAACGGGAGCTACAACCCGAACCAGCCGTCGACGATCATTCCGCCCTGCGCGGGACCGCTGACGGTCAATGCGACGCCGGACCCCATGCTGGTCTCGACCAGCAACGGCCCGCCGCCGCTGGGCACGGCTGACGGCTGCCTGACCGGCGTGATGACGACCGGCTATGTGCTGAACCTCAACCTGACGCCGGGGGTCTCGGCCAACGTCGTCAACAACAACATCCCCCTGGATCCGATCCTCGAGGGCGCGATCGAGGTCACCAAGACGACCCCGATGGTCAATGTCGTGCGCGGCGGTCTGGTCCCCTATGTCATCACGGCCCGCAACACGCTGGCCGGCCCGGTGACGGGCCTGACCCTGACGGACCGCGTGCCCGCCGGCTTCCGCTATCGTGAGGGCAGCGCCCGCATCGACGGCGAGGCGGTCGAGCCGGTCCAGAACGGTCGTCTGCTGACCTGGAACGACCTGTCCTTCGCGGCGGGCGAGACCAAGCGTTTGGAACTGATCCTGGTGGTCGGTGCGGGCGTGGTCGAAGGCGAGCACACCAACGTCGCCTTTGCGGTGAACCCGATCGTCGATCAGGTCATCTCCAACCTGGCCGAGGCCACGGTGCGGATGATTCCCGACCCGGACTTCGACTGCACCGACATCCTGGGCAAGGTGTTCGACGACCGGAACGGCAATGGCGTTCAGGACGACGGCGAGCCCGGTCTGCCGGGGGTGCGTCTGGCGACCGCGCGCGGTCTGCTGATCACCACGGACGCCGAGGGCCGGTATCACATCACCTGCCCGATGATCCCGAACGAGGACCGCGGCTCCAACTTCATCGTGAAGCTGGACGACCGGACCCTGCCGACGGGCTACCGCGTCACCTCGGGCAACCCGGAAACGGTGCGCCTGACGCGCGGCAAGTTCGCCCGCCTGAACTTCGGCGCGAGCCTGCACCGCGTGGTCCGTCTGGACCTCAACGGCGAGGCCTTCGACGGCGAGGCTCTGCGTGAGGAGTTCGAACAGCAGTTCGAGGGCCTGATCGCGACCCTGGCCGAGCGTCCCTCGGTCCTGCGTCTGGCCTATGCCGCCCAAGGTGAAAGCGCGGACCTGATCAGGGACCGCGTCGCCCAGGTCCGTCGTCGCCTCCAGGACCGCTGGAACGACGAGCGCGGCCGCTACCGACTGGTCGTCGAAGAGGAGACCGTCGTCCTGTCCACCCCTCATGAGGGAGGCGTGCAATGATCCGCGCGTCGAACAAGCTGCTGACCGCCCTGCTGATGGGCGGGTCAGCCATCGCCCTCGCCACCGGGGTTCAGGCCCAGGACGCCGCCGCTGACGACCGTTCGGTCTATTGCGGCCGCGACACGGACCGCCCCTGCGGCCCGGTGGCGGACGATGCGGCGGTCGAACGCCGTGGCGTCGGGAACAACCTGGAAGCCGCTGATCGCGGGGCGGCGCGTCCGTTCCGCGTCAGCGTGGACGGAGCAGGGGAGGACGGCGATGATCTGGGCGCCGACCGCCAGCGCCGTCAGGACCTGGCCCTGGCCGGCGCTGACGTGCGGGTTCAGGCCACGGCCTTTGACGTGCGTCCGGTGCTCAGCATCGTGGCTGAGCAGCCGGTGATCCGGGCGGGCGACAGCGTGCGCTTCTTCACCCTCAGCAATTATGCCGCCTATGTCGCGCGCGCCGAGGTCCGCATCTTCCGCGATGATCAGAGCATCGAGGAAGCGCCCCTGACCATCATTCCTGCGCGCTTGGGCCAACCCGTGCTGTGGACGACCGACCGCGGCGCGCCGGGCGAGCATCGCTATCGCTATGTCCTGCGCGTCTATGACGCCGAGGGCCGCTACGACCAGACCTCGGCGACGATGCTGGCCGTGACCCATGCGGTCAATGTCACCAAGCCGGACATCCTGGCCGGGCCGTCGTTCGAGAACATGCGCGTCATCGACGCCATCTCGGTCAAGGGCGCCGCCGTCACCATCAGCGGCGAGGTCGAGGACCCCGCCACGCGCGTGACCGCCTTCGGGACCGTGGTGCCGGTCGACCGCACGGGCCGCTTCATGGTCCAGCAGATCGTCCCCGCCGACACCGCCGCCGTCGCCGTTCAGGTGGCGCGTCCCGGTCAGGCCCCGGTTGATCTGGTGCGCGAGATCGTCCTGCCACGCACCGACCGCTTCTTCGTCGGCATCGCCGACATCACGGCGGGCAGCCGCAGCTTCGACGCCGCCAAGCGTGAACTGCTGGGCGACACAGGCGATCACCGCGACGACTTCGCCGACGGTCGTCTGGCCTTCTACTTCAAGGGCGTGGTGAAGAACGACTGGCGTCTGACGGCCTCTGCCGACACCGGCGAGCAGCCGCTCAAGAGCCTGTTCGACGGCTTCCTGGAAAAGGACCCGCGCTCGCTGCTGCGCCGCATCGACCCGGAAATGCACTATCCGGTCTATGGCGACGACTCGGTCACGGTCGAGGACGCCCCGACCTATGGCCGCTTCTACCTGCGGGCCGAGAACGAAAACACCGACGCCATGTGGGGCGTGTTCCAGAGCCGTCTGGGCGGCAATGAGCTGATCCGCCACCAGCGGACCCTCTATGGCGCCAATCTGGACTGGCGCAGCGACGCCGTGACCGCGAGCGGCGAACGCCGCACCGAGATCACCGGCTTCGCCGCCGACCCCGGCACCATCGCCAGCCGCGAGGACTTCGCCTCGACCGGGGGCTCCGTCTACTTCTTCCGCAACCGCGATGTCGCGCCGGGTTCGGAGCGGGTCTTCCTGGAAGTCCGCGACAAGGATTCCGGCCTGGTGCTGGAACGTCAGGAACTGATCGTCGCCCGCGACTACGAGGTGAACTACCTTCAGGGCCGGGTCGTCATGCGCAACCCGCCGCCGATGACGGCGGACGCCAACAGCTTCGTGTCCCAGTCGTCGCTGGCCGGGAACCCGGTCTGGGTCGTGGCCACTTATGAGTATTCGCCGGGCCTGACGCGGCCCGAGGCCTTCACCACGGGCGGGCGGGCGCAGCACTGGCTGACCGACCGTCTGCGCGTCGGGGGCAGCGCCTATCACCAGGGCGAGGATCAGGCGTCGCAGGATCTGTTCGGCGCCGATGTCCTCTATCAGCACGCGCCCAACAGCTTCGTGAAGCTGGAGTTCGCTCAGGCCGACGGCCCCGGTGACGGTTCCTATCTGTCGTCCACCGGCGGCTATGACTTCACCAAGGTTCAGACCGAGGCCGATCAGGCCAAGGCCGTCAGCCTGACCTTCGCCGGTCAACTGGACGAACTGGGTCTGGAGCGCGACGGTCGCTTTGGCGGCTACTGGAAGACGCGCGAGGCGGGCTTCTCGGCCCCCGGCGAGCTGACCTTTGGCGAGACCCTGGATCAGTACGGCGGCGTCTTCGACATGGCCCTCAGCGACACGGTTCGCCTGCAGGCCAAGGGCGACGTCACCGACGGCCGCCTGACCGAGCGCCATGCGGTCGAGGTCGGTCTGCGTCGCGAGACGGCGGCGGGCTGGTTCGGCTCGGTCGGCGTTCGGTCGGACAAGCAGCAGGGCCAGCGCACGCCCTACAGCCCGCTCTATACGCCGCCGCCCAGCGAGGGCACGCGCACCGACGCGGCTGTCTCGCTCGGCTATCGCCACACGCCCGATCCCGAGACGCCCAACGTCGAGCAGCGTGACGCGCCCTGGGCCGTCTGGACCTTCGCCCAGGCCACGCTGGACCACGACGGCGGCCGGGAATCCAACGACCGCTTCGGCCTCGGCGGCGAGTATCAGGTCCACGACCGGCTCAAGTTCAAGGGCGAGGTCTCGGACGGCGACATGGAATTCGGCGCAGACGTGCGCGCCGACTTCGCCATGACGGATCGCGGCAGCCTCTATCTGGGCTACGCCCTGGCCGGCGAGAACCCCGACGCCATGACCGGTGGTCGACTGGGACGCCTGACCGGCGGCGCGCGTCAGCAGATGGGCGAGAAGACCAGCGTCTTCGCCGAGCAACGCTATGACCACGGCGACGGCCCCACCGGCTGGACCCAGGCCTATGGCGTCGACTTCAGCCCCATCGAGGCCTGGACCTTCGGGGCGCGTTACGAGACCGGCTCTCTGGCCGACGCCCTGGGCCAGGAGATCGACCGCATGGCCATCGGCGCCACCGCCGACTATGGCAGCGACCGCCTGCGCTGGGCCTCGGCGCTGGAGTATCGCAAGGACGAGGGCGACACGGTCGGCGAACGCACCACGGTCGCCACCCGCAATCAGGTCACCTACAAGGCCAGCCCGTCGCTGCGCCTGTTCGCCAAGGCCAACATCTCCCTGTCCAACTCGGATCAGGCGATGGCCATGAACGCCGACTACTATGAGCTAGCGCTGGCCGGGGCCTATCGCCCGGTCGACAATGACCGGCTCAACCTGCTGACCAAGTACACCTATCTGGCCGACCTGCCGTCGCCGGCTCAGGTGGACGCCCTGGGCCAGTCGCTGGACTACGCCCAGCGCAGCCACATCGCCGCGATCGACGGGACCTATCAGGTCACCCCGCGTCTGGCGGTGGGGGCCAAGGTGGCCTGGCGTCTGGGTGAACTGCGCGCCTCTCGCGACGAGAGCGCGCCCTGGTTCGACAGCGAGGCGGTCTTCTGGGCCGTGCGCGCCGACTATCAGATCGTCCGCCGCTGGGACGTCCTGGTCGAGGTGCGCGAGCTGTCGATCAAGGAGACCCACGACAGCCGTCTCGGCGCTCTGGTCGGCGTCTATCGACACTTCGGCGACCATGTGAAGCTGGGTGTCGGCTACAACTTCACCGACTTCTCGGACGACCTGGGCGACCTCAGCTACGACGAGCGCGGCTGGTTCGTGAACCTGATCGGCAAGTTCTGATCCTGCCAACCCCGGCGCGGCTCTTGAACCGCGCCGGGCATGAGCCTGTCAGCAGGCCGACAGCGTCGCGCCCGCGCGACCTGACGGCCAGTCAGGGCGGCGTCCCCTGCGCACGCAGGGCGCCATCGAGCATCGGATAGGAAAAGCGCAGACCTTCGGCGTCGGAGACGTCCGGTCGGCCGTAACTGCTTGAAAAGAATGGTGGACGCGACAGGGATTGAACCTGTGACCCCTACGATGTCAACGTAGTGCTCTCCCGCTGAGCTACGCGTCCGCCTTTTCTGCGGCCCGTCCGACTGGTGTGTCGGTGGGCGGGAAGGCGGCGTCTATAACCCGCAGTTCGCGGGGGCCGCAAGAGGCTTGTGTCTTCTTTTTTCGTATTTTTTCGTTAGGCGGCGATCATGCGTTCGACCTCGTTCACCAGGTCGCGCAGGTGGACGGGTTTGGACAGGACCTTGGCCTGGGGCGTAGCCTGGGCGGCCGACAGGGCGACGGCGGCGAAGCCGGTGATGAACATGATGCGGATGCCCGGCTGGCGCGCGGCGGCGACGCGGGCGACCTCGATGCCGTCGGCGCCCGGCATGACGATGTCGGTCAGCAGCAGGTCGTAGGGACCCTGGTCCAGGGCGTCGATGGCGTCGTCGCCGTTTTCGCAATCCACCACGGCGTGACCGGCGCGTTCCAGCGCGCGGGTCAGGAAGCCTCGAAGCGAGCCGTCGTCTTCGGCCAGCAGAATACGCGCCATGGGGTGATCTAGTCCTTGGAATATCAACGCGGAACCTAGGCGCCGATCTGTAAACTCGCAGTGAAAATCCCGCATGGGGCGAGCGCGTAGAGGGGCGCGGTCGGGGATAAAACAGTCTATGGCCAAGCCATGCGCCCCGCACCGACCGACGCGACCTTCGGCCTGAGGCCTGCCCTGACCGGGCGGGCGACGCCTCTGGTGTTCGCCTCGCCCCATTCGGGCGCGGTCTATCCCGATGACATGGGGGCGGCCGAGGGCCTGTCCGAGGTTTCGCTGCGCAGCGCCGAAGACGCGGCGGTGGATCGGCTGCTGGACGCGAGCGCGGCGACGGGGGCGGTCCTGATCGCGGGACGAATCGGCCGGGCCTATGTCGATCTGAACCGGGCGCCCGACGACCTCGATCCGGCCCTGATCCTCGATTGTCCCGAGGGGGCGCCGCCAGGGCTGAAGACCCTGGCCGGTTACGGCGTCGTGCCGCGTCTGGCGGGCGACGGGACGCCGCTCTACGACCGTCGCCTGACGCTCGAGGAGGCGAGGGCGCGCATCGCGCGGGTCCACGCCCCCTATCACGCCGCCCTGGGCGAGCTGATGCAGAACGCGCGCGTGCGTCATGGTCGGGCCGTTCTGGTCGACTGGCATTCCATGCCGGCGCGGGCCACGGGGCCGAACGGACCGGACGTGGTGCTGGGCGACCGCCACGGGACCAGCTGCGCGGCGGGGCTGACGCGGCGGTTGCGGGTCCTGTTCGAGGCCATGGGCTGGCGCGTGGCCCTGAACCGGCCCTATGCGGGCGGTTATGCGACCCAGATCTGGGGGCGGCCGGACGAGGGTTTCGAGGCGATCCAGATCGAATTGAACCGGCGGCTTTACTGGGACGAGGCGGCGGGCGCGCCGTCGGTCGGCTGGGGCCGGTGCCGGTCGGGCCTGAACCGGGTGGTCGCGACCCTGGGCCAAGACTTTGCCGCCTGAGCCCGTCTCCAGACCAAAAAAAAAGCCGCGCCCGGGGGCGCGGCATGAAAAGTCTATAGGGAGGAAACGCCCAGGAAGGGCATGACGCCCGGAGGCGTCGAAAGCCAAGTTAGGTTGCAGCGCACAAAATTTCAAGGTCCGATTATCCTTGTGCGATCACAGGCTGTTACGAAAATCCCTTTCGTCGTTACGCGACGGAAGGTCGGGCGACGACACGAATCGTTCGCGGCTGCAATAAGACCAAAGTCGGGCCTAGCTGCGTTCCAGCAGCCGTCTGGCCGTTCGCACGGCGCGCGCCGCCGGCGACCCGGCCTGGCGCCAGACCAGCAGGCCGAAGGCCGAGATCACGCCCAGAGCCAGCCAAAGCGGGCCGAACAGCCAGGCCGCCGCCGCCAGGGCGAAGTAGTAGCCGCGCACCCCTTGGCTGAAGCCGCCCAGCGCCGGGTTCAGCACCCGCGCCACCGCATGGCCATAGGCGACCTTGTCGGTCTCGGAATGGATCTCGGGCGCGGCGCCGATCAGGGCCAGGGCGTAGTTCATCTGGCGCAGCGACCAGATGAAGTCGAGGAAGCCGCGCGCCAGGCAGATCAGGACCAGGGCCAGCTTGGCCTCCAGGATCTTCACCGGCACCGCCTCGGCGCCGACGGCGGCGAAGCCCTTCAGCGCGTTCTCGCCGCCGAACAGGATGCCGGCCACCGCTGCGATCAGCAGCAGGTTGGTCGAGGCGAAGAAGGAGGCCGAGTTGATCGAATGGCCCATCAGCTGGCTATCGATCAGCCGAATCTCGCGATGGGTCATGGCCGTCATCCAGCTGTCGCGGACGATCAGCATGTCGTCGTTCAGCGACCCGCTGCGCCGTGCGATCAGCCCCAGGATCGGACCATAGCCGAGCCAGGCGACGAAGAAGAGGAACAGCGCGATCCAGTCGAACGGGGTCATGTCCTGTTGATGCCTTCAGTTCGGCCCATGGAGCAAGGGTGATCGCCCGCAAACGGCCCCTGAAGCTTGCTGTTCGGCGATGCAGAGCTTATCACGCGCCCCAATCTCCCCGTTCGCACCTGCAACAAGAGCGTAACATGAACATCGAAGCCATTCCGGTCGGCCCGAATGCGCCGTGGGACATCAACGTCATCATCGAGATCCCGCAAGGCGGCCTGCCGGTGAAGTACGAGATGGACAAGGAATCGGGCGCCCTGTTCGTCGACCGCTTCCTGCACACCGCCATGTACTATCCGGGCAACTACGGCTTCGTGCCGCACACCCTGTCCGACGACGGCGACCCCTGCGACGTCATCGTGCTGAACCCGACCCCGGTGGTGCCGGGCTGCGTCATCCGCTCACGCCCCATCGGCGTGCTGAAGATGGTCGATGAAGCCGGCGGCGACGAAAAGATCCTGGCCGTGCCGGTCGACAAGCTGAACCCCTACTACACCGAGGTTTCCAGCTACCGTCAGCTGCCCGCCATCCTGATCGAGCAGATCGAGCACTTCTTCACCCGTTACAAGGATCTGGAGAAGGGCAAGTCGGTCACGGTCAAGGGTTGGGGCGACGCCGGCGAGGCCGCCGAGCTGATCGCCATCGGCATGAAGGCTCACCAGGACAAGCTGGCCAAGGCCGCCGCCGAAGCCGCCTGAGGCGACGCAGCGTTTGAATAGAAGAGGCCCCGCTGGATCAACCGGCGGGGCCTTTTTTCTTTAGGGCGCTATCGCTCGCCGCGCGCCGTCTCGCTGCTTGAGCGCCGATTCTCCCTCCCACTTGGGGGAGGGTGGCTGACGCGAAGCGTCAGACGGGTGGGGGCGCTGCGGCAAATCAAGCCCTGTGCCCATATCGCCGCGCCCTCCCCACCCGGTCGCTTCGCGACCACCCTCCCCGAACGGGGAGGGAGAGACGCGGCGTTACTTCGCCCGGAACGCCGCGATGGCCTCGACGGTCTGGCGCACCTTGGCCTCGATGCCGGCCCAGTCCCTGGCCTGGATGGCCGCGTCGGTGATCAGCTTCGACCCCATGCCGGCCGCCACGATGCCCGAGCCGAACCACTTGGCGATGGAGACCTCGTCGGGATCGACCCCGCCGGTCGGCATGATCTTGGTCCAGGGCATGGGGCCCAGCACCGCCTTGACGAAGTCCGGGCCGCCGACCGAGGCGCCGGGGAAGAGCTTGACGATCTCACAGCCCAGAGCCTGCGCCTCCGAGATGTCGCGCACAGAGCCGCAGCCCGGCGAATAGGCGACCTGGCGGCGGTTGCAGACCTGGGCCACCTCGGGAACCAGACAGGGGCTGATGACGAAGCGCGCGCCCGACGCCAGATAGAGAGCCGCCGTCGGCGCATCCAGGATCGAGCCGACGCCCATGATGATGTCGGGATCAGTCTGGGCGAACTGCTTGGACAGGGCGGTGAAGGTCTCCCAGGCGAAGTCGCCGCGGTTGGTGAACTCGACGGCCTTCGCCCCGCCGCGGGCGCAGGCGCGGATCACCTCGGCGCAGACCTCCGGGTCGGCGTGATAGAAGACCGGGACGACGCCCTGGTTTTCGAGGGCGGTCAGCACGCTGAGGCGGTCGTGTCGCATGGGGTCTCCTTCAGGCCTTGAGGCCCGCAGATCGGCGGTTCCCGGCGCCCCCGTCAAGTGACACCGGGATCAACACTCGTAAGCGCCGCCTTATTCCGCCGTGGCCAGGGTCGCCAGCCGTTTGACCATGCTGCTGTCCTTGTCGGCCAAAGGGTCCAGCATGGTGAAGTGGTCCAGCCCGTCCAGCACCTCGACATGGGTGTCGGCGCCCTTGCCGCCCCACTCGGCGGCCATGTGCCGGCTCTGGCGGATGAACTCATTGCTCTCGGCCCCGCCGACCCAGCAGTCCAGCGTCCGCCCGCCCGGCGCTCCGCCGTTCGGCGCGGGCCAGTGGATCGGCGACAGGGCCCGCGCCGTCATGGCGTCCAACCCCAGGGCCTCGTTCAGCGAGGTGTGGATCAACGGTTCGATGTCGAACACGCCGGAAATCGCCATCGCCGCCCGCGCCCGTCCCTCGGACAACATGCAGGCCGCCATGTGTCCGCCGACCGAATGGCCGAAGACCAGGGGCCGCTTGCCGGTGCGGTCGCGCACCAGCTCCGTCGCCCGTCGCATCTGACTGATGATGGCGCCGACCCTGACCGTCGGGGCCAGGTCATAGCCAGGAATCACCACGCTGATCCCGTGATCCAGCAGGGCGGGGGCGACCCAGGCGAACCAGGCCCGGTCCAGCGCCTGCCAGTAGCCGCCGTGGATGAAGACGGCGGTCGGCGCACCCGCACCGGCGTCGAACCATTCCATCCTTTGCCGCTCGCTGGGACCGTATTCGACGGTTTCCGGCCTCAGGGCGTCGATGACGCGGGCCGAATCTTCTCGCCATCGTTTCAGGATCGCCGGGTGTCCCGGCACCCGTTCCCGATTGTTGTAGGCCGCCTCGTAATCGACTGGAGGGGCCGTCACTGTCGCCGGAGCCTTACCCATGCCGTTTCCATCCGCTATGCACCTCCGCTTGAACGGGAGGTTCCGACCATGATGACCGCCATTTTCGTCTTCATCAAATGCGAGTTGGGCTACGCCAACGACGTCGCCGCCGATCTGGTCGACAACGTTGAAAACGTGTCGGAAGTTTACTCGACCTCGGGTCAGCACGACCTGCTGGCCAAGTTTCAGCTGCCGAAAGACGCCGACATCGGCACCTTCGTGACCAAGCAGGTGCAGACGCGCCCGCACATCCGCGACACCTTCACCGTCATCACCTTCTCGCCCTTCCTGCCTTCGAAGAAATGACCGGCCTGGTCCTTCTGGCGCCGGGCCTGCCCGACAGCCTGCTGACGCCGCTGCGCGCCTCCGGCTTGACGCTTCAGACTCTGGACGGCGCTCCCACCCCGGAACAGGCCGAGGCGGCGACCGCCTATGTGGTCTTCGGCGGCAGTCCGGCCTCCGCCGACCTGATCGATTCCCTGCCGAACCTGAAGATCATCGCCGTCCACGGCGTCGGCTATGACGGGGTGGACGTCGAGCACGCGCGGTCGCGCGACGTGGTCGTGAGCAACACCCCCGACGTTCTGACCGAAGACGTGGCCGATCTGGCCCTGGCCCTGACGCTGAACACCCTGCGCGCCCTGCCGACGGTCGAGCATCACCTGCGCAGCGGCCGCTGGGCGGCCGGCGAGCGTGCGCCCCTGACCCGCCGGGCCAGCGCCCGGCGCTACGGCGTCCTCGGCCTCGGCCGCATCGGCGCCGCCATCGCACGACGGCTGGAGCCCCTGGGCGGGACCATCGCCTACCATAGCCGCCGCCCGGTCGCGGACGTGGCCTACGCCTATCACGACAGCGCCCGCGCCCTGGCCGAGGCCGTGGACGTCCTGATCATCGCCACGCCCGGCGGCGCCGCGACCGACAAACTGGTCGACGCCGAGGTTCTGGCCGCCCTCGGTCCCGACGGCGTCCTGATCAATATCGCGCGCGGCGGGGTGGTGGACGAAGAGGCCCTGATCGTCGCCCTGACCGAGGATCGTCTGTTCGCCGCCGGCCTCGATGTTTTCGCGCATGAGCCCACCGTGCCCCTGGCCCTTCTGGATCATCCGCGCTGCGTCCTGACGCCCCATGTCGGCTCGGCAACGGTGGAGACCCGCGCCGCCATGGCCGGGCTGGTGGTCGAGAACCTGCTGGCCGTCCTGTCGGGCCAGCCTGCGATCACGCCGGTGGTTTGACGGCGGTCCTGCGCCGGGCGGCCTTGGCGGCGTCGGCCCGATCCGCCGCCTCGTCCTCCACCCCGACCTTTTCTTCCACCGCGGCCGAGAAGCGCTGAAAGGCGCCCAGGCCCACCAGCACGATCACCGCCGCCACCAGCAGGGCGGTAGGATAGATCAGCAGGGCCACGTCCTCGCGCGCCGTCTTGAACACCACCACCAGGGCCTCGAGGAAGACGGCGATGACGATGGTGGACAGGAACTTGGTCAGGCTGCGGCGGGCCTCGGCGGCGCTGCGCTTTTCCTTGTCGCGCTGGACCTCTTCCTCGAACAGGTACTTGGCCACGTCGAAGACGGCGATGGCGACGATGACATAGCCCAGCACGTCCAGCAGGGCGTCCACCCCCGAATGGTCCGGACTGACCACGCCGCGCAGAGCCTCGCCGACCCCCAGAAACACCAGGCCGAGCGCCAGAAGCAGCAGCAACAGACTGGCGCCGCCAAAGACGACGCGGGTCAATAGGATCATGGACGGGCCTCTTTCATGTCCTGGGCCAACGCTCGAACGGCCAAGGTGTTTCCCCATCCAAGAGACCGTAGCCAATCGCAACGGATTGCTGTTAGCGTGGCTTCAGGGAAACGCAGCAAGGGCACGCTAGATGGCCGATCTGGAGACGTTCCGCGCCGAGACGCGCGCCTGGCTGGAAGCCAACTGTCCGCCGGAGGTGCGCGGGCCGCGCGACGGCGACGAGGACTATGTCTGGGGCGGCCGCAACGCCGTGTTCAAGACGCCGGCCCACAAGCTCTGGATGGACCGCATGGCCGCGCGCGGCTGGACCGCCCCGGAATGGCCCAGCGCATACGGCGGCGGCGGGCTGAACCGCGAGGAGGCCAAGGTGCTGGCCTCCGAGATGCGCCGCATCAAGGCGCAGATGCCCCTGGCCAGCTTCGGCATCTGGATGCTGGGCCCGGCGCTTCTGGCCTTCGGCACGGAAGAACAGAAGCAACGCTTCCTGCCCCCCATCGTGCGCGGCGAGATCCGCTGGTGTCAGGGTTATTCCGAACCCGGCTCCGGCTCCGACCTCGCCTCGATCCAGACGCGGGCGGAGGATCGCGGCGACCACTGGATCGTCAACGGCCAGAAGGTCTGGACCTCCTACGCCGACAAGGCCGACTGGATCTTCTGTCTGGTCCGCACCGACCCCGAGGCGCCCAAGCATCTGGGCATCAGCTTCGTCCTGTTCGACATGGCGACGCCGGGCGTCAGCACCCGTCCCATAACCCTGATCTCGGGCAAGTCGCCCTTCTGCGAGACCTTCTTCGACGACGTGCGCGTCGAGAAGGAGAACCTGGTCGGCACGCTGAACCGCGGCTGGGACGTGGCCAAGGCGCTTCTGGCGCATGAGCGGACCATGATCGGCGCCATGGGCGATGTCGGCGTTGGCCGACCGCTCAGCCAGGTCGCGGTGGATGCTCTGGGCGTGGACGAGGCCGGGCGGCTGGACGAGCCCCTGCTTCGCGCCCGCATCGCCGACTACGACATCGACGCCGCCGCCTTCCGTCTGGCGATGGAGCGGGTGGGGGATCAGGTGAAGGCCAGACTGGCCCACCCGGCTGTCGCTTCGGTTCTCAAATACTATGGCTCCGAACTGAACAAGCGCCGCCACGAACTGGCCATGGCGGCGGGCGGCGCGGACGCGCTGGAATGGGAGGGCGAACGGTCCAGGGACGGCGCCGTCGCCCGCGACTGGCTGCGCACCAAGGCCAACTCCATCGAAGGCGGCACCAGCGAAATCCAGCTGAACATCATCGCCAAACACCTGCTGCAACTGCCGGGAGCCTGAGCCCATGCCCCTGATCCTGACCGAAGAGCAGACGATGCTTCAGGACGCCGCCGACGGCTTCCTGAACGAGAACGCGCCCATCGCCCATCTGCGCCAGTTGCGCGACAGCCGCGACCCTGATGGCGTCTCGCGCGACCTGTGGCGGGCCTTCGGCGAGATGGGTTTCGCGGGCGTCGTCATTGATGAAGCGGACGGCGGCTCCGGCCTCGGCGCCGTCGAGGCGGGCGTGATCGCCGAAAGCCTGGGCCGCACCCTGACGCCTTCGCCCTTCATGGGCTCCTCGGTGCTGGCCGCAAGCGTGCTGAAGGCGGCGGGTTCGGAGGCGCAGAAAGAATGGTTGGGCAAGATCGCGGCGGGCGAGGCCATCCTCAGCCTCGCCGTCGACGAAGGCCCCAAGCACGCGCCTGCGAAGATCACGACGCGCGCCGAACGCGCCGGCAACGGCTTCAGGCTGAACGGCGCCAAGGGCTTCGTGATCGACGGCCACGTCGCCGACGCCCTCATCGTCGCCGCGCAAACGGATGAAGGCCTGACCCTCTTTCTGATCGACCCCAAAACGGCGGGCGTCGCGGTGGAGCGCACCATCATGGTCGACGCCCACAACGCCGCGCGCGTCACCCTGACCGATGTGATGGTGGACGCCGACGCCGTGATCGGCGCCGTAGGCGAGGGGCAGGGGCCGCTGGACACCGCCTTGATCCTGGGCCGGGCCTGCGCCGCCGCCTCCCTGGTCGGGGCCGGCGATCAGGCCTTCAAGGTGACGCTGGACTACCTGCGCACCCGCAAACAGTTCGGCAAGCTGATCGGCGAGTTTCAGGCCCTGCAACACCGCGCCGCCCACCTCTTCACCGAGCTGGAACTGGCGAAGGCCGCGACGCTGGCCGCCCTGCAAGCCATCGACGCCGGCCGTCCCGACGCCGAACTGGCCGCCAGCATCGCCAAGGCCAAGGCCGGTCGCGTCGCCGAACTGGCGGTGCAGGAGGCGGTCCAGATGCACGGCGGCGTCGGCATGACCGACGAGTTCGACGTCGGCCTGTTCATGAAGCGCGTCCGCGTCCTCAACGAACTGCTGGGCGACGCGGGCTTCCACGCCGAACGTCTGGCGCGGGCGCAGGGCTTCTAAATCCCTTCTCCCCTTGAGGGAGAAGGTGGCCTGCGGAGCAGGTCGGATGAGGGGTGTCAGCGCCGAGGCTCGCCATGGAAAAGCCGTCCGACCGCAACCGCGCCTTCGCCCGCCGATCACGCGGGACGCTGACCACGACCGAATCCGCGCTCTGGACCTTGCTGCGTGACCGGCGACTTCATGGCGTCAAGTTTCGACGACAGGTTCCTATCGGCCCCTACGTCGCCGACTTCGCCTGTCATGCGCTGAAGCTGGTTATCGAGGCTGACGGCGGCGTCCATCGTCTTCGTGAGGAGGCGGACGCGAACCGGGACGCCTGGCTGGCGGAAGCGGGCTATACTGTGCTGCGTTTCGATAACACCATGATCCTGCGCAATCCGAACCTCGTGTGTGAGGCGGTGCGCCGACACGTCGAAGAGCGCCGCCGACACCCCTCATCCGTCTCGCTGCGCGAGCCACCTTCTCCCTCAAGGGGAGAAGGGCGAAGGTTCGTTTGATCCAGGACAAGGCTGAGCCGGGCCGGGGTGACGCATCGGCTTGGCCCGGCTAAACCTCCCGCAAGGGAGAAACCACATGACGCGATCCAACGCGCCCGCCTATCAGACCGGCTTCGCCAACCACTTCGCCACCGAGGCCGTTGAGGGCGCCCTGCCGGTCGGCAGGAATTCGCCCCAGCGCCCGGCCCTGGGCCTCTATGCCGAGCAGTTGTCGGGGGCGGCCTTCACCGCGCCGCGCGACCATAATCTGCGCAGCTGGCTCTACCGTCTGCGGCCCTCGGCGCAACATGGGCCTTATCAGCCGTTCGAGCAGGGCCGCGTGCGCTCGGGTCCCTTCACCGAGACCCCGCCCAATCCCAACCGGATGCGCTGGGACCCCCTGACCATGCCGGATCAGCCGACCGACTGGGTCGAGGGCCTGACCACCTATGGCGGCAACGGCGACGCCGATTCCGGCGCGGGCGTGGGTATTCACCTCTATGTCGCCAACCGCTCGATGGTCGATCGCGTCTTCTATTCCGCCGACGGCGAGCTGCTGATCGTGCCGCAGCAGGGGAGCCACCGCTTCATCACCGAAATGGGCGTGATCGAGGCTCAGCCCGGCCATGTCGTCGTCATCCCGCGCGGCGTCCGTTTCCGCGTCGAGGTGGACGGTGAGGTCCGAGGCTACGTCTGCGAGAACTACGGCAGCCCCTTCCGCCTGCCGGATCTCGGCCCCATCGGCTCCAACGGCCTGGCCAATCCGCGCGACTTCGAGACCCCCGTCGCCTGGTTCGAGGACGTCGACCGTCCGACCCAGTGCGTCCAGAAATACGGCGGGCTTCTGTGGGCTGTGACCTTCGATCACAGCCCGCTGGACGTGGTCGGCTGGCACGGCAACTACGCCCCCTATCGCTATGACACGGCGCGGTTCAACACCATCGGCACGGTCAGCTTCGACCACCCGGATCCGTCGATCTTCACCGTCCTGACGAGTCCCTCGGACACGCCCGGCACGGCCAACTGCGACTTCGTCATCTTCCCGCCGCGCTGGATGGTGGCCGAGGACACCTTCCGTCCGCCGTGGTTCCACCGCAACGTCATGAGCGAGTTCATGGGGCTGATCTTCGGCGAGTACGACGCCAAGGCGGGCGGCTTCGCCCCCGGCGGCGCGTCCCTGCACAACCGGATGAGCGGCCACGGACCGGATCAGGCCAGCTGGAACGGCGCGACGAAGGCCGAGCTCAAGCCGATGAAGATCGAGAACACCCTGGCCTTCATGTTCGAGACGCGGATGCCGATCCGCACCACGGCCTGGGCGGAACAGACGCCCCTGATGCAGCTCGACTACGACGACTGCTGGACCGGGTTTGAAAAAGGACAGATCGCATGAAGCTGACAGGCCTTCTCTTCGCCGCCGGTTTGGCTCTGGCCGCCTGTACGCCGACCCCTGCGCCGCAGCCGGTCGTGCCGACCGCCGAGGCGCCGGAGCCGCCGCCGACCATGAGCATCAGCACTTCGTCCTGCTCGTCGCGTGGCGGCGAGATGCGGCAGGTCGGTCGAGCCCAGACCTGGCAGTGCGTGGTCAAATACGCCGACGCCGGCAAGCGCTGCACCGACGCCTCGCAGTGCGAGGGTCAGTGCGAGATCGCAGGCAACAGCGGCCTTGTCCCCGGCGCTCGCGCGGTCGGTCAATGTCAGGTCGACAGCAACCGCTTCGGCTGCCGCACCACCGTCAAGGACGGCAAGGCCGAGGCGACGCTCTGCATCGACTGATGTCGGCGAAGACAAACACGGTGCATGAAAAAGCCCCCGTCGCGATCGCGGCGGGGGCTTTGTCGTTGCGGTCGGCTTAGTGGGCCGGCGCCGGCGGGGTGGTGCTCGGCGAGGTGTTCGGCGTGTTCTGGGTCGTCATGCCGCCGTCGGCGTTGCCGGCCTGCTGCTCGATGCGGTCGGCTTCGGCGTTCAGGGCCTGTTCCTGGGCTTCGTTCGGGGTCGCGGCGGCCTGGGCTTCCAGGGCGTCAGCCTTTTGCTCGGCGGCCTTGTCGGCGGCGCTTTCACCGCAGGCGGCCAGACCGGCGACGGCGACGATGGAAGCGGCGGCGAGAACGAGTTTACGCATGGTGTTCCTCCAAGTGATTGAACCGGACCAACGCCTCGGCCTCACTATCGGTTCACGCCGCCGTGATCATTTTTCAACCCGCCTCCTTGAAGGCCACCCGCGCCGCGCCCAGAAGCGCCGCCTGCTTGTGCAGGATCACCTTGGTCGGGATGGCCTGCATATAGGGCTGGAACCGGCCCTTGCGCTCGAACCGTTCGCGGAAGGGGCTGGCCTTGAGGAAGGGCAGGATGCGCGGCGCGATGCCTCCGGCGATGTAGATGCCGCCGCGCGCGCCCATGGTCAGGGCCACGTCTCCGGCCACGGCCCCGAGGATGGCGCAGAACCGCGCCAGGGTGGCGCCGCAGGGGCTGTTCATGTCCTCCAGCGCGGCCTGGGTGATCTCGGCCGGGTCGTCCACGTGGGTTTCGCGCCCGTCGATCTCGGCGAGGGCGCGATGCATGTTCAGCAGGCCCGGTCCGCAGATCAGGCGCTCGATCGACACCCGGTCGTAGCGTCGGCGCAGGATGCGCAGGATCTCGTCCTCGACCGCGTCGCCGGGCGCGAAACAGGCGTGGCCGCCCTCGCTGGGCAGGGCGATCTCGCGGCCGTGGCTGTCGCGCGCCAGGGCCGAGACGCCGAAGCCGGTGCCGGGGCCGAGCACGGCGATGGCGGCGTCATGCTGGCCTTCCGTCGGACCGCCCAGCGCCGCCAACTGGTCTTCCGGCACGACAGGGGCGCCCCAGGCCAAGGCCTCGAAGTCGTTGATCAGCCTGACCGGGTTCAGGCTCAGGGTCTCAAGCTCGCCCTCCGACACCCGCCACGGCGAATTGGTCAGGTCGATGGCCCCGTCGGTCACCGGTCCGGCCACGGCGATGACCCCGCCCGACGGCTTGACGTCGCAACCGTCGAGAAAGGCCTTCACCCCGCCGAGGAAGGTCGGATGCTCAGAGGCCGGGAAGCTCTCATGATGCTCCAGCTCCGGGCGGCCGTCGATCATGCGGGCCAGGGCGAAGCGGGCGTTGGTGCCGCCGACGTCTCCGACGAGAAGAATCTTGTCGTTCATGGGCGGTCTCCTGGTGAGCAATGATGCGGATCAGGCGTCCACCGTCCGGTCCACGATATTGGGATTGGGCGGCGTGTCGGTGTGGCCGTCGGCGCCTATGGGAACAGTAAAGCAGACCGTCGCTCCCTGTTCCGCCGTGGTCACGACCTGGCGGAAGGCGCCGAACAGTTCGCGGCCATAACCCCAGGAAGCGCCCTCGGCGTGGGCCTGCGATCGCCGCGCCGCCGGACGCGCCTTCAGATCGATCCCGCCGACGGTTGTCAGCATCCCGGCTTCGGGGTCCAGACGGATGATGTCGCCGTCCTGCACATGGGCCAGAGGACCGCCCGCCAGGGCCTCGGGCGAGACGTGGATGGCGGCCGGGGTCTTGCCGCTGGCGCCCGACATGCGGCCGTCGGTGACGAAGGCGACCTTGAAGCCCTTGTCCTGCAGCACGCCGAGGGCCGGCGACAGGGAGTGCAGCTCCGGCATGCCGTTGGCCTTTGGCCCCTGGAAGCGCAGCACCACCACCACGTCGCGGTTCAGCTTGCCGTCCTTGAAGGCCTGCAGGGCGTCTTCCTGGGTCTCGAACACGGCGGCGGGGGCCTCGACGATGCGGTTCTCGGGCTTGACCGCCGAGATCTTGATCACCGCCCGGCCGAGGTCACCCTGCACCAGCCTCAGGCCGCCCTCGCGGTCGAAGGGGTCGGAGGCCGGGCGCAGGATGTCGCGGTCGAGGCTTTCGGCGACCCCGTCGCGCCAGACCAGTTCGCCGTCCACCAGCGACGGCTCCTGGAAATAGGCTTCGATCCCCTGACCCATGATGGTCACGACATCGCTGTGGATGTTGCCCGCCTTGGCCAGTTCGCGCGTGACGAAGGCCACGCCGCCCGCCGCCTGGAAGGCGTTCACGTCGGCCGAGCCGTTGGGATAGACCCGCGCCAGCAGCGGCGTCACCGAGGACAGCTGGTCCATGTCGGTCCAGTCGATCAGCACCCCGGCGGCGCGCGCCATGGCGACCAGATGGATGGCGTGGTTGGTCGAGCCGCCGGTGGCCAGCAGGGCCACGATCATGTTGACGATCGACTTCTCGCTGATGACGTCGGCCATGCGGCCCTGGCCCGAGCGGGCCAGCTCGACCGCGCGCTTCGCCGCCGCCGCCGTCAGGGCGTCGCGCAGGCCGGTGTCGGGGTGGACGAAGGCGGTCGAGGGCATGTGCAGGCCCGCGATCTCCATCATCATCTGGTTGGAGTTGGCCGTGCCGTAGAAGGTGCAGGTGCCGGGCGAGTGGTAGCTGCCGATCTCGCTTTGCAGCAGGGTGGTGCGGTCCACCAGGCCTTGGGCGTATTCGGCCCGGACGCGGGCCTTTTCGGCGTTGGGAATGCCCGACGGCATGGGCCCCGCAGGCGCGAACACGACCGGCAGATGGCCGAAGGCCAGCGCCCCCATGAAGAGGCCCGGCACGATCTTGTCGCAGACGCCCAGCATCATGGCGGCGTCGAACGCGTCGTGGGTCAGGGCCACGCCCGTCGCCATGGCGATGGCGTCGCGGCTGAACAGCGACAGCTCCATGCCGGGGCGGCCCTGGGTGACGCCGTCGCACATGGCCGGGGTCCCGCCCGCCACTTGCGCCGTGGCGCCCACCTCGCGCACCGCCTTGCGGATCACCTCGGGGAAGCGCTCGAACGGCTGATGGGCCGACAGCATGTCGTTGTAAGCGGTGACCACCCCGACATTGGGCTTCGATCCGTCCATGGCCGTCAGCTTGTCGGCGATGGTCTGGCCGGCAAACGCATGGGCCCAGTTGGCGCAGGACAGCTTGGCGCGCCCGGCGCCGCTGTCGCGAGCGGCGTCCATGCGACGCAGATAGTCGGCGCGGGTCGCCTTGCTGCGCTCCACGATGCGGGCGGTGACGTCCGCGACGACAGGGTTGAGAGCCATCAGACGGCCTCCGTCCAAAGCACTTCAAGAGGAACCTTCGCCGCGATCAGGGCGGCGATGGGATGGATGCGCGGATCGCCCGCCGCCTCGCGCTCGAACACGGCGCGCTTCTTCGCACCGGTCAGGGCCAGCACCACCCGTCCGGCCTCGGCCAGATAGGGCAGGTTGATCGACAGGCGTTCCTGCGGCGGCGCCATGCCGTCACGGCCCGGCGGCACGCCATAGACGGCGGGTTTCAGGTCCGGCGTCAGCAGGGTCTTCAGCGTCGGGCTTTCGGGGAACATGGAACAGATGTGCCCGTCCTCGCCCATGCCCAGCAGGACGGCGTCCAGACGACCACCCTCAGCCGCCAGCGCCTTCGACGCCTCGGCGGCGGCGCGATCCACTGTCACCGAGGGGGCGTAGAGCGGCAGGAAACGCGCGGCCGAGGCAGGGCCGGACAACAGGGTCCGCCTCATCAGGGCGGCGTTCGAGTCTGGAGAGGTCTCGGGCACATAGCGCTCGTCCACCAGCGTCGCCGTGACCTTCGACCAGTCCAGATCGGCTTCGGCCAATCGGGCGTAGATGGGCGAAGGGGTCGACCCGCCCGCGCCCGCGAAGACCGCACGACCCTCGGCGGTGACCCCCTTGGCCAGGGTTTCGCCCAGCCGCGCGGCGGCGGCCTCGGCCCAGGCGGCGGCGTCGGGGAAGGCTTCGATGACGGGGCTATTCATCGCGCGTGTTCCACTTGCGCCCGGTCCGCGACAGCAGCAGGTCGGCCGCCTCCGGGCCCCAGGTTCCGGCCTCATAGGCCCGCGGCTTGAAGCCCGCGCCTTCCCAGGCCTCGGACACCTCGTCCACCCACTTCCACGCCTGCTCGGCCTCGTCGCGGCGCACGAACAGGGTGCTGTCGCCGTGCATGGCGTCCAGCAGCAGGCGCTCATAGGCGATGCGGCGACGCGGCGGCGCGGCGCACTTGCCGTCCACGCCCCAGGACAGGCTCATCTTGATCGGCTGCAGCTGCATCCGCTGATCCAGCCCCGGCTTCTTGTTCATCACCGACAGCGAGATGTCTTCCTCGGGCTGCAGTTCGATGACCAGGCGGTTGTCATAGATGTCGCCGCGCTCGCCGTGGCCGAAGATGGAGTGGGGCACCGGCTTGAACTGGATGACGATCTCGGTGCGCTTCTCGGGCAGGCGCTTGCCGGTGCGCATGAAGAAGGGCACGCCCGCCCAGCGCCAGTTGTCGATGTCGGCGCGGATGGCGACGAAGGTCTCGGTGTCCGACGCCTGGCCGCGTTCCTCCTGATAGGCCTGGGCCGGCTGACCCTCGCTGGTCCCGGCCACATACTGGCCGCGCACGGTGACGCGCTCGGCTTCTTCCGGCGTGATGGGGCGAAGGCTGCGCAGCACCTTGACCTTCTCATTGCGCACCGAGTCCGGGTCTAGGTCGCTGGGCGGCTCCATCGCCACCAGGCACAGCAGCTGCAGCATGTGGTTCTGCAGCATGTCCCGCAGGGCGCCGTACTCGTCGTAGTACGGCCAGCGGTCGCCGACCCCGACCGTTTCGCCCACCGTGATCTGGACGTGGTCGACCGTCAGATTGTTCCACAGAGGCTCGAAGATGGTGTTGCCGAAGCGCAGGGCGATCAGGTTCTGCACCGTCTCCTTGCCCAGATAGTGGTCGATGCGGAAAACCTGCCGCTCGTCAAAGGCGTGGGCCACGGCGTCGTCGATTTCGAGGAAGCTTTCCAGATCGCGCCCGACCGGCTTTTCCAGCACGATACGGCAGTTCTTCTCGGCCAGACCCGCCGCCTTCATCGCCGTGACGATGCGGCCATACAGGGACGGCGACACCGCCAGGAAGGAGGTCGTCTCGCCGTCGCCCGCCTTGGTCTTCAGCCCCTTCAGGCTCTCGGGGTCGGTGGCGTCCACGGCCAGATAGTCGAGGCGCGCCTTCATCCGCGCCCAGCTGGCTTCGTCCCAGGCGTCGTCGGCCTCGGCCTTGGCCTTCACCGCCTCATGGACCTTGGCCACATAGGCCTCGGCGCTTTCGGCCGAACGGGCCGCACCGATGATCTTCAGCCCCTCGGGCAGCAGGCCGTCGTGGTCGAGGAAATAGAGCGAAGGCAACAGCATCCGCATGGCGAGGTCGCCGCCTCCGCCGAACAGAATGAGAGCCGCCATGCGCGCTTTTCCTCCGTGGCCCCGGCCTGCGGGGCTTGTCCTAAGGTCTAGCTATCGTCCTTGGCCGGTTGCGCGCGGCGCGCCAAGACGTCGAGGACGTCCTGAAACACCATGTTACGCGCATGGAGCAGGACCAGTAGGTGATAGATCAAATCCGCCGACTCGCTGGCGAGTTCCGCCTCGTCGCCCGCCGCGCCCGCCAGGGCCGTCTCCACGCCCTCTTCGCCGACCTTCTGCGCGGCGCGTTTGGGACCCTGGGCGATCAGGCGGGCGGTCCAGCTGTCGTTCGGGTCGGCCTGAGCGCGGACATGAATGGTGCGCTCCAGCCGCGCGATGCGGCCCAGCCCCGGCGCGTCCTCGTCGCCGAAGCAGCTGATCCGGTTCAGGTGGCAGGCGTTGCCCACCGGGCGGACCTTCACCACCACGGCGTCGCCGTCGCAGTCGGGCGTCACCGACACCACATTGAGGAAGTCGCCCGAGGTCTCGCCCTTCCTCCACCGCCCGCCGCGCGAGCGCGAAAAGAAGGTGGCCTGTCCGCTGTCCAGCGTCTCGCGCAGCGCCGCCTCGTCCATATAGGCCAGGGTCAGCACCTGCAGGGTGTCGGCGTCCTGCACCACGGCGGGGATCAGGCCATCGCCTTTTTTGAAGTCCAGTTGGGCGAAGTCGATCTTGGAAAGGTCGAGGGTCATGCGTTTGATCCGCTCATCCCCGCGGAGGCGGGGACCCAGGTTTGAGCCATCTGACGGACGGCGGCCTTGTTTGCGAAACCCAAGGCGTGGCGATCGTCGCCAAAGCACTGGGTCCCCGCCTCCGCGGGAATGAGCGGAAGGAGGCAGGTCATATCCTCACCTCCACGCCTTGCGTGTCCAGGTAATGCTTGAGATCGGGAATCGCGATCGCGCCCGAGTGGAAGACGCTGGCGGCCAGCGCCCCCGACACGTCCGCCTCCAGAAACACGTCGCGGAAATGCTCGACCGCCCCGGCCCCGCCCGAGGCCACCAGCGGAATGCTCAGCCGCCGCCGCGCCTCGGTGAGTTGGGCGATGTCATAGCCGCGCCGCACCCCGTCCTGATCGATGCAGTTCAGCACGATCTCGCCGGCGCCGAGACCTTGCGCCTCGACGATCCAGTCCATGGTCAGCTTGCCGGCGCCGCGTCGGGCGTTCGGATCGCCGGTGTATTTGTGCACCCGCCATTCGCCGTCCTGAAAGGCGCTGTCGACGCCGACGACGACGCATTGCCGGCCCAGCCGCTGCGCCATCTCGCCGATCAGCTCAGGCCGTTCCAGGGCGGGGGAGTTGATCGAGACCTTGTCGGCGCCATGATCCAGACAGCGCGCCGCCTGCTCCACCGTGCGGATGCCGCCGGCGACGCAGAAGGGGATGTCCAGCAGCCGGGCGATGTCCTGCACCCAGCCATAGTCCAGGGTCCGCCCCTGCGGGCTGGCGGTGATGTCGTAGAAGACCAGCTCGTCGGCGCCCGCGTCGCGATAGCGCGCGGCCAGTTCGGCGGCGTCGCCCATGTCGACGTGGCCCTCGAAGCGCACGCCCTTGACCACCCGCCCGTCCTTGACGTCGAGGCAGGGGATGATGCGCCTAGCGGTCATTGGCCGACACGGGGGCCATGTTCGCGGCCTGGATGGCCTCGGCCACGGTGAAGCGACCGGCATAGATCGCGCGGCCGGTAATGGCCCCGGCGCAGCCGATGGCCTTGGCGGTGATCAGGTCGTCCAGGCTGGCGATCCCGCCCGAGGCCTGGATCTCCAGCTCGGGGCGACGTGCGATGGCCTCGGACAGCAACTCCCGGTTCAGGCCGGTCAGGGCGCCGTCGCGCTCGACGTCCGTGATCAGGATATGGCGCAGCATTCCGACGGGATAGCGATCCAGCACGCTCCACAGATCAACGCCCGACGACTGGGTCCAGCCCTTCAGCGCGGGCACGGGCAGGCCGTTCTCGTTTCTGACGTCCAGGGCCAGGGCGATGGCCTCGGGGCCGAACTGCTCCAGCCATTTCAGCACCTGATCCGTGTCGGTGACGGCCAGCGACCCGATGACGACACGGCTGATCCCGGCCCCCAGCAGGTGCTCGATGTCCTTCTCCGAGCGCACGCCGCCGCCGGACTGGACCTTGATGTCCACGGCCCGCGCCATGTCGCCGATCAGCGCATACTGGCGCGCTTCGCCCGCCTTGGCCCCGTCCAGATCGATGACGTGGATCCACTCGGCGCCTTCGGCGGTAAAGGCCGCCATCCGGTTGGCGGGATGGGCATCGTAGCGGGTCACGTGATTGAAATCGCCGTGCAACAGGCGAACCGCATGGCCGTCGATCAGGTCAATGGCGGGATAGATGATCACGCGGGCAGCTCCAGGAAGTTCTTCAAGATACGCGCTCCGGCCTTGGCCGACCGTTCCGGGTGGAACTGACAGCCCCAGCGGTTGCCCATGTTGACCACGGCGGGCACAGCCAGACCATAGTCGGCGGCGGCGATGGTCGCCGGGCCGTCGGGGCAGACGAAGCCGTGGACGAAATAGGCCCAGTCGCCGTCGTAGACTCCCTCCAGCAGCGGATCGGGGCGACGGATGTTCAGCCGGCTCCAGCCCATGTGCGGCGAGGGTCGCGACGGGGCGGGGGCGATGGCCTCGACCCGGCCGGGGATCAGGCCCAGCAGGTCAGCGCCCCCATCCTCGGCGCTGGTCTCGAACAGCAGTTGCTGACCCAGGCAGACACCCAGCAGAGGACGCTTGAACCGCCGCAGCGGCTCCACCAGACCGAGCGCATTGAGCCGCTGCATCGCATAGCCCGCCGCCCCGACGCCGGGCAGGATGACCCGCTCCGCCTCGTCCAGGTCGGCGGGGTCGGCGGTGATCCGCACCCGCGCGCCCAGCCGCTCCAGCGCGAACCGCACCGAGGCGACATTGCCCGAGCCGTAACCGATCAGGGTGACGTTCACAGCACCCCCTTGGTGCTCGGCACGACATCGCCCTCGACGCGGATGGCCTGACGCAGCGCCCGGCCCAGGGCCTTGAACACGGCCTCGGTCTTGTGGTGGTCGTCGTCGCCGGTGACCGTGACGTGGATGGCCGCGCCCAGATTCTCGGCCAGCGAGCGCACCACGTGGGCCGTCATGTCGGTGCGGTAGTCGCCGATGAAGGGGGTGGCGAAGGACCCCTCGAACACCGGATAGGGCCGGCCCGATAGGTCGATGGAGACCGCCGCATTGGCCTCGTCCATCGGCAGGACGAAGCCGTAGCGCTGGATGCCCTTCCTCTCGCCCAGCGCCTGCTTCAGCGCCTGACCCAGGGCGATGGCGCTGTCCTCGATGGTGTGGTGGGGATCGGTGTGCAGGTCGCCCTCGCAAGACAGGCGGATGGAGAACCCGCCGTGCGCGGCCACCTGTTCGATCATGTGGTCGAAGAAGCCGACGCCCGTTTCGATCTTCACCGGCCCGGCGCTGTCCAGATCGACGGCGCAGACGATGCGCGTCTCCTTGGTGTCCCGCACGGCCTGGCCGACGCGGGTGCGGCGCACCTTGGCGTCGGCGGCGCCCAGGGCGACCAGCAGCCGGTCGTTGACCTCGGGCTTCAGCGAGACGGGCAGCCTCACCCGGTCGCCGGCTTCATCAGCGCTCAGGCCGAAGCGGCGCAGGTCGGCGATGATGGCCGCCGGATCAGAGGGACGGGCGATGATCACCGGCCCGACGCCGCCCTCCAGCGGCATCAGCCGCGACAGGGCCTCAACGACGCGGGCGCGCTCGCGGCGAACGCCGTCGATGCGCTCGGCGGTCTCGATCATCCGCGACGGGTCCAGGGCCTGAAGCGCCAGCCGCACCGAGACCTCGGGCAGGGCGTAGGGCTCCAGCACGCTCGCCAGCCGGGCCAGCGTTGACGCCTGCGCTGCGGCCGCCCCGACCCGCGCCCCGGCCAGGCCATAGGCCAGCGACAGGCTGCGCAGCACGATCAGGTTGGCGTGGTCCGTTACGACCGTCGCGGCGGATGGCGTCTCGGCGAACTCCACAAGCCCCTCGTCCACCACCAGCAGGGCGGGGGCGACCCGCTCGGCCATCTCGGCCACCGCCTCGGGCGAACCGAGGGCGCGGATGACGACGGCGGCGGTCTCGGCGTCCTTCGTCGGGCGAGCGTAGAGCTTCGCCAGTCCCAGATAGGGCTCGGCCTCGGGCGCCTGCACCTTCAGGCCGTCGCGGGCGGCCAGTCGCCAGACGAGCTCCAGCCCGTGCGTCAGGCCGCGCACCGGCAGCACCTGATCGGCGGCGACGCCGTAGAGATCGGCCAATCGGGCGCTGAGCGCGGTCGGGTCGGCCGGATAGCGGTCCAGACCCTCGCCGCCGGACACCAGCGGCGTATAGGGGGCGGGCAGGGTCACGCTTCGGTCCTCAGGTCGGCGGCGCGAGCGTGGGCCTCCAGCCCCTCCATCCGCGCCAGACGCGCGGCGACAGGGGCCAGGGCGGCGGCGCCCATCTGCGTCACTGTCTGCACCGACATGGTGGTCATGAAGCTGGCGGTGGTGATGCCGCCGAGCGTCCGCGCGCCGCCGTCGGTCGGCAGGACATGACTGGGTCCGGCGGCGTAGTCGCCGAGCGTCTCCGCCGCCCATTGCCCCACAAAGACGGCCCCGGCGGCGGTGATCCGATCCACCAGACGCTCGGCGTCCTCGGCCTGAATCGACAGGTGCTCGGGGCCATAGAGGTTGGCGACCGCACAGGCCTCGGCCATGTCGGCCACGCGGATGGCGCGGGCCTGCTCCAGCGAGGCGCGGGCCACGGCGGCGCGGGGCAGGGTCTCCACCTGACGCTCGACCTCGGCGACGATCTCGCTCAGGGCCGTGCCGCTGTCGGACACCAGGATCACTTGCGCGTCGGCGTCGTGCTCGGCCTGGCTCAGCAGGTCGGCGGCGACGATCTCGAAATCGGCGTCGCGGTCGGCGATGACCAGCAGTTCCGACGGCCCCGCCGGCATGTCCTGGGCCGGACCGCCCGGCAGCGATGACGCATAACGCTTGGCCTCGGCCACATAGGCGTTGCCGGGGCCGAACAGCTTGTCGACGGGTTCGATCACGCCCTCGTCCAGTTCCGCGCCGAAGGTCAGCGCCGCAATCGCCTGCGCCCCGCCCAACAGCCACAGTTCATCCAGACCGGCCTCGGCGGCGGCGACGATCATGGCCGGGTGGACCGAGCCGTCCTTCGACGGCGGCGTCACGGCGACGCGCCGCCCGACCCCGGCCACGCCCGCCGGGATGGCCAGCATCAGCAGGGAGGAAAACAGCGGCGCCGTGCCGCCGGGCACATAGAGACCCGCCGAGCCGATGGGGCGCCAGACCAGCTTCGACTTCACGCCCGGCGTGGTCTCTATGAAGGCGGTGTCCTCGGGCCGGGTCGCGGCGTGGAAGACGCGCACATTGTCGGCGGCGACGCGCAGGGCCCGCGCGGCGGCGGGCGGCAGGTCGGCGCGGGCCTCGGCGGCGGCCTTCTCGGTGATGGCCACACGGCGGGGCGCGGCGCCGTCCAGTTTGATCGCCCAGTCGGTTACGGCCTGACCGCCGCGCGCCTGCACGTCGTCAAAGATCTCGCGCACCACACTGGTGACGAAGCCCTCGGTGCGTTGCTGCGGACGCGCCAGGGCGGCCTGGCGCTCGGCGGCGTCCAGCTTGTTCCAGTCGATACGCTTCATCACATCATCTTCTCGATCGGCAGGACCAGGATGGCCGAGGCCCCCGCCGCCTTGAGCTTCTCCAGCGTCTCCCAGAAGACGGCCTCCTGACAGACGGCGTGGACGGCCACGGCGTCGTCGCGGCCCGACAGGGGCATGACGGTCGGCGAGCCGGCGCCGGGCAGGATGGCGGTGATCTCCGCCAGGGCCGAGCGCGGCGCGTTCAGCATGACGTACTTGGCGCCTTGCGAAGACACCACGCCCGCCATCCGCTCGATGATGCTGTCCAGCAGGTGCTGCAAGCCCGCCTCGGGCGCGGTCGGCGCCTTGATCAGCACCGCCTGGCTGTCCAGCACGGTCTCCTTGGCCATCAGGCCGTTGGCCTCCAGCGTGGCCCCGGTCGAGACCAGATCACAGATGGCCGAGGCCAGCTTCAGCCGTGGGGCCACCTCGACCGCGCCGCGCATGGTGACGATGTCGGCGCCGACGCCGTTCTCATCCAGAAAACGACGCAGGATCCTGGGATAGGAGGTGGCGATGCGCAGCCCCTCCAGCGACGCCGGCCCGGCGTAGGTCAGGCCCGGCGGCACGGCGATCTTCAGCGTGCAGCGGCCAAAGCCCAGGGGCATGACCACCTCGGCGTTCGGCCCGCCGTTCCTGACCTCCTCCAGCACGTTCTCGCCGACGATGCCGAGGTCGCAGACCCCGTCCGCCACGAAGGTCGGGATGTCGTCGTCGCGCACCCGCAGCAGATCGATCGGGTAGTTTTCAATCCGGTACAGCAGCTCGTTGTTGCCCTTGACGACGCGCAGACCCGCGTCGCGGACCAGGTCGAGGCTGCGTTCGGCCAGGCGGCCGGATTTCTGGACGGCGATGCGTAGCCGCCCCTGCACGGTGCTCATGATCTCAACTCAGGCTTTCAGTCTGTCCAGCACCAGGCGATAGCCCTGGTGCGGCATGTCCTTCAGGGAGCGCGCGACGCGCACCACGGTGGTCGGGCTGGCCGAGGCCGCCACCGCGATCTCGCGATAGGTCTTGTCCCCGCCGTCCAGCAGCCGCGCCACCTGCCACCGCTCGCCAAAGGCGCGCAGCTCGGCGGGGGTGCAGAGGTCGGACAGGAAGGCGTCGGCCTCCGCCCGCGTCTGCAGCGAAAGCAGGGCGTCCAGCAGGGCGGTCTTGGCGGCGTCGGTGCTCATGGCGCGTTCCATTATGCTGTAACAATGGAACGGTCAACCCGCTTCTGCTGCTTCTGCGAGTGGCGGGAGTAGCCGCTACGTTCGATCCGTCCTATCTCCGCTCCCATGACCAAGGTTCTGATTATCGGCGCGGGACACGCGGGGGGCTCGGCGGCGGCGCTGCTGAGACAATATGGCTTCGACGGCGAGATCGTCCTGGCGGGCGAGGAGGCGGCGGCGCCCTATCAGCGGCCGCCTCTGTCCAAGGCCTGGCCGAAGGGGGAGGCGGGTCTGGAGGACCTGCTGCTGCGCCCCGAGAGCTTCTACGCCGAACAGAAGATCGACCTGCGCACCGGCGTCACCGCGACCGCCATCGACGCGGACGCCAAGTCTGTCACCTTCGCTGACGGAACGGTCGAAGCCTACGACGTGCTGATCCTGGCCACCGGCTCGATGGCGCGCAAGCTGGCCATCCCCGGCGCTGACCGCCCCGAGCTGCTGGAACTGCGCACCCTGGAGGACGCCGAGCGGCTGAAATCCGTGCTGGCTCCCGGCAAGCGGCTGGCCGTGGTCGGCGGCGGCTATGTGGGCCTTGAGGCGGCGGCCTCGGCTCGCGCCCTCGGCGCCGAGGCGGTGGTGATCGAGCGCATGGACCGGGTGCTGGCCCGGGTGGCGTCGGAAACCCTGTCGACCTTCTTCACCGACCTGCACCGCCGCCACGGCGTCGAGATCCTGACCGGCGCCGAGGTTGCGGGCTTCGAGGACGGCGGCGTGCGTCTCGTGGACGGCGGCCTGATCGCCGCCGACGCCATCCTCGTCGGCGTCGGCGCCCTGGCGCGCGAGGCTTTGGCGCGCACCGCCGGTCTGGCCTGCGAGAACGGCGTGGTGGTGGACGAGAACGCCCGCACCAGCGACCCCGCCATCTACGCTATCGGCGACGTCACCCACCGCCCCATCCCGGTCCACGGCGGCCGGATGCACCGTCTGGAGAGCGTGCCCAACGCGCTTGAGCAGGCCAAGCAGGCCGCCGCCGCCATCGTCGGCCGCGCCGCCCCGGCGCCCGAGGTGCCGTGGTTCTGGTCCGACCAATACGATGTGAAACTTCAGATCGCCGGTCTGCCCTTCGACGCCGACCGGCAGGTGGTGCGCGGCGACCCGGCGTCGGGCAGCTTCGCCGTCTTCCACCTGAACGGCGACCGCATCGTCTGCGTCGAGGCGGTCAACGCCCCCGCCGAATTCATGGGCGGGCGCCTGCTGATCGGCAAGGCGACGCCTGTGGATGCGGCCCTGCTGGCCGACCCCTCCATCTCGATCAAGGCGGTGGCCAAATCGGCCTAGGGGGCCATCCGATGACGATGGTGTGACATCCCTGCCGCAATTGCGATTTAGTCGCAGGAGTCAGATTGTCGCACCCTGAAAAGATGATATTGCGAGCCGGTCTCAATCTTAACTGACTGGCTGCTCCCCCATGTCCGATCGCTCCACCGCCCTCAAGGCGCTTCTGTTCGCTTCCAGCGCCGCCGGCATGCTGTGCGCCTCGCCGGTTCTGGCGAACGACAAAGCTCCGATCGCCGCCCCGAATGAAGCGGCGGACATCACGCAAGACGCCACCACCCTGAGCGCCGTCGACGTGCACGGCCAGCGCATCAAGCGCGAGCCCAAGGACCCGCAGTTCGTCGCACCCCTGGTCGACACGCCGCGCTCGGTCACGGTGATCCCGCAACAGATCATCGAACAGACCGCCGCCACCTCGCTGCAGGACATCCTGCGCACCTCGCCGGGCATCACCTTCGGCGCGGGCGAGGGCGGCCAGCCCCTGGCCGACCGTCCCTTCATCCGCGGCCAGGCCTCGGGCAACAACATCTTCGTTGACGGCATCCGCGACACCGGCGGCCAGCAGCGCGAGGTCTTCAACCTGGAGCAGGTCGAAGTCATCAAGGGCCCGGACTCGGTCTATTCGGGCCGCGGCTCGGGTGGCGGCAGCATCAACCTGGGCTCCAAGACCCCGCGTCTCAGCGACTTCACCAACGCCTCGATCGGCGCCGGCACGGATTCCTATGTGCGCGGTACGGTGGACTTCAACCGCCAGCTTTCGCAAACGGCGGCCCTGCGACTGAACCTGATGGTCGGTCAGGGCGACATCGCCGGTCGCGACTCGGTCGACTTCGACAAGTGGGGCGTCGGCGCCTCGTTCGCCGTCGGTCTCGGCACGGACACGACCCTGACGGCCAGCTACTACCACCTCGACAGCGATCAGATGCCTGACTACGGCATCCCGCTCTACACCAAGCTGGCGGGCGCCACGGGCCCGCGTCCGGACGCTTCGGGCGTTCTGGATGTCCCCTATGACAGCTTCTACGGCCTGAAGGCGCGCGACTATCTGACCAATACGGTCGACTCGGTCACGGTCACCCTGGAGCGCCAGCTGACCGAGAACCTGAAAATCCGCAACGTCACCCGCTACGCCGAGACGCTGAACGACTATGTCGTCACCAACCCGGGCGACGGCGGTACGGCGCAGCAGGTCAACGGCGTCTGGTGGATGAAGCGTGGTCTGAAGTCGCGCTGGAACCCCGCCGACACCTTGGCCAACGTCACGGACCTGACGGGCACGTTCCAGACGGGCGGTCTGAAGCACAGCTTCAACCTGGGCCTCGAGCTGTCGTCCGAGAAGAACGACAACGCCTCCTACACCGTCACGACGCTTACCGGCACGGCCTGCCCGGCGCCCCTGACCGGTCTGGACTGCACCCAGGTCTATAATCCAAACCCCAGCGACCCTTGGACGGGCACGAAAACGCGCGGTCTGGTCAGCTCGACCGATACCCAGTCGACCGGAATCTACGCCTTTGACTCGATCAGCTTCGGCGAGAAGTTCATCGTCAATCTGGGCCTGCGCTGGGACGACTACTCGGTCGACGCCACCAACGCCTCGGGCACGGTGACGGCGCCCGTCTATACCTCGGTCCGCTCGGACTGGGACTTCGTCAACTATCAGATCGGCGCGGTCTACAAGCCGACCGCCAACACCAGCATCTACGCCTCCTACGCCACCTCCTCGACGCCGCCGACCATTTCGGCCGGCGATCAGAACGGCGGCACGGGCACGGGCACGGGCAACCTGGCCACGACCCTGCTGGATCCGGAAGAGACCGACAGCTTCGAGATCGGCGCCAAGGCCAACCTGTTCGGCGACCGCCTGGCGCTCAGCGGCGCCCTGTTCAAGACCGTGCGCAAGAATGCCCAGATCCAGGTCGAGCCGGGCGTCTATGAGCAGGCTGGCGAAGCCGAAGTTCAGGGGCTGGAACTCGGCGTCTCGGGCAATGTCACCGACAAGTGGCAGGTCTTCGGCGGCTACACCTGGATGGATTCCGAGCTGACCGAGGGCGCCTACAACAACGTCAACGTCGGCGACTCCCTGGCCAATACGCCGGAGCATACCGCCAGCCTGTTCACCACCTATCGCCTCATGCCCAAGCTGAGCCTGGGCGGCGGCGTCTACTATGTCGGCAAGTCGTTCGGCGGCAATCAGGGCGGCGCCGGCGGCGGCGCGAACCGCATCTACGCCCCGGCCTACACCCGCGTGGACCTCTTCGCCTCCTACGACGTCACCGACCGCGCCTCGCTGCAATTGAACGTCCAGAACGCGGGCGATGAGGAATACATCATCCGCACCAACGGCGTTCACCACGCCGACGTGGCGCCGGCCCGTTCGGCCATCCTGACGTTGAACGTCCGCTACTAAGAGACGGCGTTTCGCGCCATCATGTCGGCCCCGTCGTTCATCCGAGCGGCGGGGCCGATGCGTTTTTCCCGGTGAGAGAACCATGCTGCTGCATATCCCCGACGTCTTCACCAAGGCCGAGGTCGCCGCCCTGCGCCGGACCCTGGACGCCGGCCCCTGGGCCGACGGCAACATGACCTCGGGCCACCAGTCGGCCACCGCCAAGAAGAACCTTCAGTTGCCCGAGGACAGCGCGGCGGCGCGCGAAGTCTCGGCCCTGATCGTCCAGGCCCTGAACGCCAACCCCATGTTCGTCTCGGCCGCCCTGCCGCACACGATCTTTCCGCCCCTGTTCAACCGCTACGAGGGCGGCGGCGAGTTCGGCGTCCACGTCGACAACGCCATCCGGCAGCGCGGGGATGTGCGTATCCGCAGCGACCTCTCGGCCACCCTCTTCCTGTCCGAGCCCGAGGACTATGACGGCGGCGAACTGATCATCGAGGAGCTGTATGGCGCCCAGTCGGTCAAGCTGCCGGCCGGCGACCTGGTCCTCTATCCGTCCAAGAGCCTGCACCGGGTCACGCCCGTCACGCGCGGCGACCGCGTGTCCAGCTTCATGTGGCTGCAAAGCCTGGTCCGCGACGACGCCGACCGCGAAAGCCTGTTCCGCCTCGACGTGGCGACCCAGCGGGTGAACCTGGAGAAGGGGCCGAAGGATCAGGCCGTCATCGAACTGACCGGCCTCTATCACAACCTGCTGCGACGCTGGTCGGAGGTCTGAGGCAGGATTCTCCCTCCCACTTGGGGGAGGGTGGCTGGCGCGAAGCGTCAGACGGGTGGGGGCGGCAAGGCTATTCAGGCGCCGCGCCGATATCGCCACGCCCTCCCCACCCGGTCGCTGCGCGACCACCCTCCCCGAACGGGGAGGGAGAGCCGTTGCGCTCTATTCAGTAAACGTCGCGCCGATACCGCCCGGCGTCCGTCAGCCGCGTCAGTCGCTCCTCGCCCAGCGCCACCTCCAGCGCCGCGTGAACGCCCTTGGACATGCCTTCCAGACTGCCGCAGACATAGACATAGGCCCCGCGATCAACCCAGTCGGCCATGGGCCGCGCGTGCTCGGCAACCAGCGACTGGACGTAGCGGTTCTCGCCGCCGTCGCGCGAAAAGGCCCGGTCCAGACGGGTCAGAACCCCCGACGCCAGCCAGGCCTGCAGGTCGGCGTCATAAAGCGCGTCGTGGGCCCGTGTCCGCTCGCCGAACAGCAGCCAGGCCCCGCCGGTCGCCTCGTGCTGCGCCCGCGCCTTCAGATGCCCGCGCAGACCGGCGATGCCGGTGCCGTTGCCGATCAGGATGATGGGGGCCTCCGGCGGCGGGGCGTGGAAGCCGCGGTTGGCGCGGACCCGCATGGCTGCCTCGTCGCCGATCTGCGCGTCCTGCGTCAGCCAGCCCGAGGCCAGACCCGGCGTCCCGTCCGGGCGCGTCATCAGGCGGATGCAGAACTCGACCCGTCCGTCCGAGGGCAGGGAAGCGACCGAATATTCGCGGCTGGCCGGCTGTTCGCCGTCGCGGACGGGCAGGCCGACCTCGGCGATGTCGCCCGCCGTCCAGTCGGGCGTGTGGTCGATCGGCTCGAAGGCCAGATGCCAGGCCTCGCCGCCGGGGCTGCCCGCGTTCAACAGGGTCCGTTCCACCAGACGCCAGCGGTCATAGGCGGGCGGGGTCCAGTCGGGGGCGGCGGTCGAGCCCGTGATCTGGTTCAACTGATGCTGCCAGTGGCGGATGGCGCCGGCATCGCCATTGTCGACCTCGACCCGGTCGAACAGGGTCTGGGCGCCGCAGCCGTCCAGCCAGTCGCCGACCGCGTGGCCGAAGCTGCAATAGGCGTCATAGGCGCGATCGCCCAGCGCCAGTAGGCCATAGGAGAGGTGCGACAGGTCCACATCCGCCGCCATCACCTGCCGCACGAAGCGGGCCGCGCTGTCGGGGGCGTCGCCCTCGCCGGTGGTCGAGGCGATCACCAGCAGGCGCCGCGCACCCCTCAGCGTCTCCAGATCCAGATCGGCGAACGACAGGGGACGCGCCCCCACGCCGCCGTCGCCCAGCGCCCGCGCCGTCATCCAGGCCAGTTCCTCGCCGAAGCCGGTCTGGCTGGCGAAGGCGATCAGCAGGGCGTCTTCGCCAGCCGCCTCGGCCAGGGCGCGCGCCTGTTCGGCGGCCTTTCTGGCGGCGGCGCGCACGCGCCAGACGGTCAGGCCGATCAGGCCCAGCCACAGGATCAGAGCGACGCCGGCCCACAGCCAGCGGGTCAGGTCGGCGGTCACGGTCAGGCTTCTTCTTCGTCCATCATGGCGGCGAAGGCGGGCGTCATCCGCTCGACCAGGCCGCGCGGCGTGCGTTCGACGAAGTGCGCCGCGATCTGCATGGCCTCGGCGAACTCCGGCCCGTCATAGGGACCCAGCACGGTCAGGGCCGTGGCCAAGGCGTCGGCGCGCATGGCCGAGGCGTCGAACACCGTCACCTGGGCCAGTCCATTGTCTACCGGCCGTCCGGTCGAGCCGTCGATGGTGTGGGGATAGAGGCGCTCGTCATGCACGAAGGCGCGGCGCCAGTCGCCCGATGTGGCTACCGCCACGTCGAACAGGGCGGCCACCGTGTGCGGCGTGGGCGATCCCGGCACGGCCTCGATCTCGACCCACCAGGGCTGGGCGTCCGGCTTGACGCCGCGCCCCAGAAGTTCGCCGCCGATCTCGACCAGATGCGAGGTCGCGCCCATCGCGGCCAGGCGGGCGGACACCCGGTCCACGGCGTGACCCTTGGCGATGCCCGAGAAGTCCAGCTTCATGCCGCCCACCTGCACCGCCGCCTGCGCCTCGCGGTTCAGCCGCAGCTTCTGCCAGCCGGACACGGCCAGCGCCGCCTCGATCTCTTCGGCGGACGGCAAGGGGTGGAGCGGATCGCGCGGCCCCGGCGGACCGAAGCCCCACAGATCGACCAGCGCCCCGAGGGTTGGATCGACCGCGCCGTTGACGTCGTCGGCCAGATCCAGAGAGGCGTTCAGCAGGCTCCAGAAGTCGTCCGACAACTGCCACGTCCCGGCGGGGGCGTTGTTGAAGCGGCTGATCTCGCTGTCCGGCGTCCACGGGCTGAACAGGGCGATGATGCGCGCCAGCTCTTCCTCGACCGCCGCCTGAAACGCGCCCTGCGCCACGCCCATCGGGGGAACCAGACGCACCGACCAGGTGGTGCCCATGCTTTCCCCCGACAGCGACCAGATCAGGTCGCTGGGCGGCCGCTCCGGCGCGCGGGCGCTCGGCGGGATCAGGACGCGCGTGTCCTGACGGCCGTCAACCGCCGCTCCGAGCTGGAGCGGCGGCGGCGCCGAACTGGAGCGTTTCGAGGTCAGGGCAGGACTTCCAGCGCGCCGTTCCACGAGGCGTTGGAGCCGGGCTGGCCGTTCACGCCCGCCGTGCGCACCGAGGCGCCCAGCCAGTAGAGGCCGGCTTCCGGCCAGGTCACGCTGAAGGCGCCGTCCGCGCCCGTCTTGACCGTGATTTCCTCGGGGTTGTTGCGGTAGCGGGTGCCTCCGCGCGCGATGGTCACCTCGACATTGGCGGCGGGCTGGCCGTCCTTCAGCAGCTTGAAGGTGGCGGCTTCACCGGCGGCCAGGTCGTTCGGATGGGTGACAGCGGCCAGTTCCAGACCCTTGCCGACCACGGCCAGATCCGTGGGCTCACCGAGCGTCACGAAGGTTTCGGTGCGGCTGTCGGTGCGGACGGCCTCGACGTCGGTGGCGTCTGCGGGCAGGGCGCCGGGGAACTCGGCTTCCGTCCCGCGCCAGCGCTTCTGCTCGCCGCCCTGCTTGTAGCTGGCCATGAAGCCCGAGCCGACATTGGCGACGCGATAGGTGCCGGGCTTCGACAGGTGCAGGTCGAAGCTGGAGCGATACTTGGCCTGATGGACGTTCTCGGCCTGGGCGGTCGAACCGTCCGGCGCGGTGATGGTCAGGCCGGCCAGACGCATGGCGGCGTGGTCGGGGATGAAGACCCCGTTCGACATGCCGGCGTCGAAACCGACCCAGGCGTCATTGCCTGACAGGACGGTCGAGGTCGGGGCCAGCCAGGCGCGGTGCGCCTGAGCCGAGAGCGGCGCGGCCAGAACGGCGGCCAAGGTCAGGAAGGCGAATGTCTTCTTCATGGTCAGGGTCCTTAGCGGGTCACGGCGACGCGGACGGCGCCCAGTTCGGTGGAGCCGGTTCCGGCGGCGGTGTTGGCGGCGCCCCAGCGGAAGGGCACGCGGACGACCTCGCGGCCGCCCAGTTCGCGGGCCGCCTCGACGACGATGTTGTACTGCCCGGCGGGCAGGTTGCGCAGGCGGGCGGCGGGCACGGTCACGGCGTGACGGCCGGGGGCCTTGGTCGGGCCGGACACGCCGTCGGCGGGCATGGCCATGGCGCGGCCGCCCTTGCGCCACCAGGTGCGCAGGTCCTTCAGCCAGTCCTTGCCGTCGCCCTCGTTGTTGCGGGTCTGCTGGTACCAGACGGCCAGGGTCTGGGCCGTCGTCTGATCCGGCTTCTCGATCCACACGGCCACATAGGGGCGGTGATAGGAGGCGCTGGCGATGCGGGGCAGTTCGACGCTGACGCTCAGGTCGGCGGCGCTGGCGACGGCGGGCGCGGCGGCGAGGCCGGCGGCGGTCAGGACGAGAGGGAGCTTGCGCATGGGGAGGAACTCGTCAGTGGATGAAGAGGAGGGCGATAACGACGGGAATGAGCAGACCCAGGGCCACGATGGGCCAGGTCGAGGGACGGCCGCGGGCGTGCAGCCACAGCAGGGCCAGACCGGTGACGGAAAAGATCACGCAGGCCACGGCGAAGACGTCGATGAACCAGTACCAGACCTTTCCGGCGTTCCGACCCTTGTGCAGGTCATTGAGGTAGGCGATCGCGCCGCGCGTGGTCTTCTCGTGCACGGCCTCGCCGGTTGAACGGTCGATGGTCAGCCATCCGTCGCCGCCGGGCGTGGCCAGGGCGACATAGATTTCATCCGCCGTGGTCTCGGTCGGCTTGCCGTCCACCTGCACCTTGAAGGCCTCGGCGGCCCAGCGCGCGACGGGGGCGGGGACCGGATCGGTGGTGTCTTCCGGGAAGTCGGCCAGACGCGCCAGCAGGGGCGCGGGCAGGGTCGCCGTCGCCTCCTTCGTCACCGGCTCGGCGGGAATCTGGGCGGCGTGGTTCAGGGTGATGCCGGTCGCCGCGAACAGGATCATGCCGACCAGGCTGACCGCCGCCGAGATCCAGTGCCAGCTGTGCAATTGCTTCAGCCAGAACGACCGCTTGGCGTTCAGCGCCGCCTTCGGTTTGGCGGCGATCTTGGCGGGATTTGCAGCGGCTTCACTCACAGACAGGGCTTTGCCATATTCTGCGAACGATTTGCAATACCGTTTAGGCGTCGGAATGTCGCGGGGCGGATCGTCGTTCAGTAAGTCAGCCGCACTCCGGCGCTGAGCGAGCGCGGCGGGCCGAAGCCTTCGACGCCGGTTCCCGTTTCCGAGACCTCGACCTCGGCGTTGAACAGATTGTCGGTGGCCAGCCACAGCGAGGTCGTCTCATTCATCCGCCAGTCGGCCCGCAGGTCCGCCGTTACGGCTGCGCCCAGCACCCGGCTGTTCAGGTCGTCCTCGAAGCGCTTGCTCTCATAGCGGGCGCGCGCGCTCAGGCTCAGGCGGTCGCCGGCGCGCCAGTCGACCCCCGCCGTGGCGCTCCAGATCGGGGCCTGGGCGGGACGCAGGCCGGTCAGTTGCGGCGCGGCCGACCCGCCGTCCACGCGGGCGTCGGTGACGGACAGGGCGGCGCTCAGGTCCAGACCGCCGCGCAGGGTCTGACGGGCGGTGATCTCGACGCCCGTCGCTTCGATGGTTCCGGCGTTCCGGCGTTGGCGCAGCACGCCGCCCGCCGGGATGAAGCCCGCGCGGGGGAAGGTCCCTGGGCCTTCGCCGAGGGTGACGTTGACGATGGCGTCCTCGATCCGGTTCCAGAACAGGGTCGCGCTCAGCGCCGAGATCGGTCCCTCGAAGGCCAGTCCGGCCTCGACGCCTTGCAGGGTTTCAGGGACCAGCGCCGCATTGGCCTCGGTCAGGTCGTTGCCGACGCGGAAGGGCCGGTGTAGTTCGTTCAGCGTGGCGGGCCGGAAGCCGGAATAGGCCGCCGCCCGCGCCGCCCAGCCGCCGCCGATCATGCGCCGCGCCGCCAGACGGGCGCTGATCACCTCGCCCGAGCGTTCGGGGTCAGTCTCGTCCAGCGTCGGCGCACCGGTAGCCAGGTCCCGCTCCAGCCGCCGGCCGTTCTGGTTTTTCCAGCTGTCCAGCCGCAACCCGCCCGCCAGAAGCCACGGCCCGCTCTGCCACGAGCCCTCGCCGTAGATCCCCGCCACCGACGTCTCGCCCCCGGCGACGCGGTCGCGGGTGAAGGCCCCGGCCATGTAGCGGAAGCGCTCGTGCGTCTCGCCTGCGTTGAAGCGAGCGTCGGCGCCCACCTCCCACTCCAGTCTTCCGCCGCGAACCGACCGCTCGGCCCGGCGCAGGGCGGCGTTCAGGCCCCAGCCGGTCGCGGGCGTCTCATACTGGTCATTGGCGGGCGTGGTCGTCGCCCGATCCGCCGCCACGGCCACCGAGGTGTTGGCCAGATCGCTCTCGCGCCGCCAGGCCTGCAGCCGCCAGCCGTAGTCGCCCTCGGTCGGACGTTTGGCAGCGGTGGCCGACAGCACATGGCCGCTGGCCGTGGCCCGCGCCCCCGCCAGACCCGAACCGCGATCCTCCTCATAGGCCGCCGCCCGTAGCGACAGGGCGGCCTCGCCGATTGGCACATCGGCCCGCAGCGCCGCGCCCTTCGCCTCCAGATCCAGCCGCGCGTCCGCCGCCCCGGCCGTCGGCCCGCGCACGGGGACATAGCCGTCGCTGGTCTCATAAAGGACCGACCCCGTCAGCCGCGCCGGCCCCGCATCCACCCCGCCCGACCCCGCCAGCCGCGCCCCGCCGCGCTCGGCGAGCGAGGTGTCCAGCACCCCGCCGCGCTCGCGCTCCCTCAACTGGATGACGCCCGTCAGCGCCCCCGCGCCATAGGGACCGGCCCCGGCGCCGCGCACGATGTCGAGGCTCTCGACGCTCTCGGTTGGAACCTGCGACCAGATCACCCAGCCGCCGAAGGGATCATTCAGCGGCGCCCCGTCCAGAGTCACCAGCGTCCGTCCCGCCCCTGACGGGGCGATGGCCCTCAGGCTGATGCCCTGGGTCGTCGGATTGGCGGCCAGACTGGAGGTGCGCCGGAACAGGGAGACGGCGGGAATCGTCGCCAGGGCCTCGTCCAGCCGCGTCGCGCTCGACAGCGTCTCCTCGCCCAGTCGGATCACCGAAAAGGCCGCCTCGCTCGCCGCCGGGGGCAGGCGCGCGGCGGTGACGATCACCTCGTCGAGGGTGGTGGTCGGGGCGGCGGGGGGCGTGTCCTGAAGCATCAGGCGGGACCATAGCCCAGGCCCGCGACGCTGGCGCGCCCTTAGGCCGCTTCGGCCACTGCATGACGCGACAGGGCCAGTCGGATCGCGTTCAGCAGGGCGTCGGGCTGGATCGGCTTTTGCGCCACCCCGTCCATGCCCGCCGCCAGATACTCGGCCTCGTCGCGCGGATCGGCGTTGGCGGTCAGGGCCAGGATGGGCACGACGGAGGCCGCTCCGGGCAGGGCGCGGATGGCCCGCGTCGCCGTCACACCGTCCATCACCGGCATCTTCACGTCCATCAGGATCAGGTCGAACGGGGCGATCATCGCCCGCTCCACCGCCTGGCGCCCGTCCTCGGCGGTCTCATGGGTGCAGCCGAACAACTCCAGCACCTTGCCCGCGACGAAGCGGTTGGCGGCGTTGTCGTCGACCACCAGGACGTGCAGGGTTTCGTGCGCGGTCGGGGCGGCGGTCCGGTCCTCAAGGCTGCGCGCATCAGCCTCGGCCAGCGGCAGGTGCAGGTCAAAGCGGAAACGCGCCCCGCCGGCGGGCGAACGCTCCAGCGCCAGCGTCCCCTCCATCCGCTCGACGATCTGGCGGCAGATGGCCAGGCCCAACCCCGCGCCGGCGCCCTGTCGGCCCGCCTCGCCGGTGTTGAACGGCTCGAAGATGGCGGTCGCCGCCTCGTCGCTGATCCCCGGCCCGCTGTCGTCGACCACGGCGTCCAGCCGCACCCGGCCGTCGTCCAGTCGCGTGCCGAGGCTGACCTCGACCGCGCCCCGGGTGGTGAACTTCAGCGCATTGCCGATCAGGTTGTTGAGCAACTGCTTCAGCCGCATCTCGTCGCCGACGACCCAGCGCGCGGCGGCCGTGTCCGTCGTCACCGTCAGGCGCAGGTTCTTCTCCTCCGCGCGCGGTCGCCACAGGGCCGACAGGTCGGCGGCCACCGCGTTGAGATCCAGCGGCGCGGGCTCCAGCGTCAGGACGCCCGCCTCGGCGCGCGACATGTCCAGGGCGTCGGTCAGCAGCCGCAGCAGGCTGTTTCCCGAATCCAGAATGGTGCGGACATAGGGGCGCAGGGCGTCTTGAGTCAGTTCGCGCTCCATCAGGGCGGCTACCCCCAGCACCCCGTTCAACGGCGTGCGGATCTCGTGGCTCATGACCGCCAGGAACTCGGACTTGGCCCGGCTGGAGGCGCGGGCCTCAGCCTCGGCGCGGGCCAGGTTCTGGGCCAGTTCGCTCATGGCCTCGGCGCGGCGCTTGTGGATGGCCACGCCCGCCTGCAGCACGTGCAGCCCGGCGCCGACCCCGACGTAGCGCCCGCGCGAGACGACGATGAAGCCCTTCAGCAGGGCGCCCAAGCCCGCCGCGTCCATCGACTGGAACAGCACGTCCGCCGAGGCGTCGGCCTCGACCATCAGCGGATCGGGCTCCATCAGGGCCGAGACCGGCCGACGGGCGTAGAGGGCGCGGCCGAACTCGGCGGCCATCTTCAGGGTGAAGGCGTTGCGCTCGATCAGGCCGACGGGTCGACCATCGGCGTCCACCACGGCGATGACCAGGGTGTCCGGCTCGGCCTGAAACCGGTCGAAGGCCTCGGCGCCGGGCGCGTCGGGCGCCATGGGCGGCGCCGTCTCGACGAAGTCTCCGATCCTGGCCATCCTGACGCCCCTTCCGCGTTTTGCGAGAGCGCAGTTAGGCGGGCGGCGCTTAACAGCCGATTTGCCGAAAGTGAATGTTTTACAAGAGCAATTTGACGATTGCTCCGAGCGCGGAGTTTAAAGTCGGGCCAGCAGTTCCGCCGCAAAGCTGGACAGGCTGTCGTCACGCGCCCCCATGACCACCACCCGGTCGCCGGGCTGGGCGATTTCGACGATGCGGTCGCCGCAGTCGGCGCGCGTCGCCAGGGCCTCGGCCCGACGCCCCTCGGCGCGCACGCCTGCGGCGATGTCCTCGGACCCCACGCTGCGGTCGGTGGTGCCGCCGTAATAGACCGGCTCGGGCATCAGCAGGACGTCGTGCTCGCGCATCAAGCCGGCGAAGCCCTCGATGAACTCTTGCCGCATCAGCTTCAGCGGGCCGAAGCCGTGCGGCTGGAACAGGATCAGCAGCCGCCCGTCAAAGGCGTGCAGGGTCTTCAGGGTGGCGGCGATCTTGTCGGGGTTGTGGGCGAAGTCGTCGATGACGGTGACGCCGTTGCGCGTCCCCACCACCTCCAGCCGTCGCCGAATGCCGGCGAAGGTCTCCAGCGCCGTGACCGCATCCTCGACCGACACGCCCAGGGCCTTGACCGCGCCCAGAGCCGCCAAAGCGTTGGCGACATTGTGCGCGCCGGGGACGTTCAGCACGACCGCGCGCGAAGCCTCGCCGCGCACCCGTAGCTCGAAGCTCATGCCGGTCGGAAGGGGCTTGAGATCATGCGCCGACAGGTCCGCCTCTTCCTCGCCGAGGGCGAAGGTGACGGCCTTGCCCGCAGGCAGAGCCTGCGCCAGCGCCGCCGTCTCAGGGTTGTCGAGGTTCAGCACCGCCGTCGTCGCCCGGCCGACGAAGCCGCCGAACAGGTCGCGCAACTCCTCCATCGACTTGTGGTCCAGCGAGATGTTGGAGACGACCGCCACCGTCGGATTGTAGCGGGCGATGGAGCCGTCGCTCTCGTCCACCTCGGCCACGAACAGGTCGGGACCGCCGACCAGGGCGCTGGCGAAGGGATGGTCGGCGTCGGCGAAGTTCTTCATCACCGCGCCGTTGACCACGGTCGGCTTGCGGCCCGCCTGATCCAGGATCCAGGCGATCATGCCGGTGATGGTCGACTTGCCGCTGGTGCCCGCCACGCCGATCGAGGTCGGGGCCGCGTTGAACAGTTCGCTCAGCAGCTGGGGCCGGGTCTTGATGGTCGCGCCGACGCGTTTGGCCGCGCCGATGTCCGGCACCGTTTCCTCCACCGCGCCGGTGGCGACGACGATCTGGTCAGCACTGACCACGCCCGAGCCGTCCTGCGGGTGCAGGGCGACGCCATGAGCGCGCAGCCAGTCGAACTTGTCCGGCGTGCGGCCCTGATCCAGGGCCCGGTCCGAGCCGGCTATACGGTTCCCTTGCGCCTGAACGATCATGGCCAGGGGCAGCATGCCGGACCCGCCGACGCCGCAGAAGAAATAGTCTTTGTTCATCGGCTTGATTTTGACGCGCGAAACCGGGGAATGTCCGGCGGCCTGACTAGCACGGGCGACGCCGGAGGCCAGCCCCATCCATGAAGCCTGAACCGTTCAAGATCGGGGTTGTGAACGCCAGCTCGCGTCTGGATCCCGCCCGCGGGGAGGCGATCCAGGCCTGGATGGATCAGGCCTATCCGGGCGGCGAGGTGCAGCTGGTCTTCCATCCTATGGCGTTCGAGACGCACGGTCACTTCGGCGGCGACGACGCCGTCCGCGCCGCCGCCTTCGTCGAGTTCGCCAATGATCCGCGTCTCGGCGCCGTCTGGTTCGCGCGTGGCGGCTATGGTTCGTGTCGCATCGCCGAGGCGGTCCTGCCGCAGTTGACGGAGGTGGCGCGCAAGAAACGCTACCTCGGCTATTCCGACGCGGGCAGCCTGCTGGCCCTGCTCTACAAGGCGGGCTTTCCTCATGTGGCCCATGGGCCGATGGCCTCGGACGGGGCGCGGCATGACGCGACGGGGCGCGGGGCGGTGGACTGGCTGGTCAGCGGCGACCGCGCTTCGTTGGAGCCGTCCCTGCTGGACGATCCACGCCCGGCCGTCGCCTTCAATCTGACCATTCTCAACGAACTGGTCGGCACGGCGCTGGAGCCGGACCTGACCGGCCATGTCATCATGCTGGAAGAGGTGTCCGAGGCCCTCTACCGCGTCGACCGGATGATGTTTCACCTGACGGGCCAGGCCTCGATCCGTCGTGCCGCGGGCATCCGCCTGGGCCGGGTCTCCGACGTCACGCCCAATGATCCGGACTTCGGCCTGACGGCGGAAGAGATCGTCCGCTACTGGTGCGAGCGTTCGGGCATCCCCTACCTGGGAACCGCCGACATCGGCCACGACCCGGACAACAAGGTGGTCCCCTTCGGGGCGAGCCGCTGAGGACTAGCTCTTGAAGGTCAGGCCTTCGGGCCGGGCCTCGAAGCCGGACAGTCGGCCCAGATAGCTCATGCCCAGCAGGGACGCGGGCATGTCGCCATCGACCACCAGGGCCTCGACCGCGGTCAGACGCACCCCCGCCACCGCCAGCGAGGGCAGGACGACTGGCGCGGCCTTCACGGGACCGGATGCGGTGTTCAGGGTGCGGGTGAAGTCCCCGGCGACGACGCTGACGCCCGCCTTTTCCGCGTCGGCGCGGCTCAGGGTCACGACGCTGGCGCCGGTGTCGACCAGCATCCGCATGGGGCGGCCGTCGACCTTGGCCTCGGCCCAGTAGTGGCCGTCGGCGGAACGCACCACCGAGGGCGCTGCAATCGCCGCCTGGGCCTCGCCCGCGCCGTCCATCCAGCGCAGGGCGCCCGCGCAGGCCAGGGAGGTGGCCAGGGCGGCGGCGAAGACGACGGCAGAGCGCGGGTCGATGCGGATCATGACCCTAATGTGCCGCAAGGGTCTTGGCAGGCGGTGAAGCGATACGGCGAACGAAAGGTTGACGGGCGAACCGCGTTAGCCGCCGAGCAGCGCCGGATCGATCAGGCCCCGCCGCCCGTCCAGTTCGCCCATGATCTTCGCTCGTTCCTGATCGCTCATCCGGCTCCAGGTCGCGATTTCGGGCAGGGTGCGAAAGCAGCCCAGGCACAGGCCCGACGCCCCGTCCACGGTGCAGACCATGACGCAGGGCGTAGCGATCGCACGCGGCGGCCGGGCAGGAGAGGGGGCGGCATGCTGGCTCATGATTTTGTGACGTTCAAACTACAATAAGTCCGACTTCGGACCAAAATCTTGACTTTTTAACCAAGCGGAGCTATCTAGGCTGCTGACGCGAAACGACTATGACGGTGAGATTCCCGAAAAGCACGACGCGTCTTCTTTCATCGTTCAGCGAAAGGAGACGCCAAAAATGAACGACAAGGAGCGCAACCTCCAGCACGCCATGATGTCCTTCGCCCTCTGGGGCGGGATGCTGGTCAACACGAAGCAGATGAACAACGCGAACAACCGCGTGGTCAGTCATCCTTCCAACTTCGTGCCCATAACGATCAAACGGCCGCGCGCGTAGTCGCGAGGGTATTTGATCCAACCCGCAACCCCGGTCAGAACGACCGGGGTTTTTCAATTCCGCTTGCCTTCGTCCGCCGCCCCGATGAAACCGGCTCCGACCACAACAGGAGCATCGCCATGGGTCTGATCGTCGAAGAGCGCCACGGCGCAGTCATGGTCTGGACCCTGACCCGGCCTGACCGGTTGAACGCCCTGCCGGACCTGGAGGACGGCGAGGCCTTCGCCGCCGCCTGTGAGGCGGTCAACGCCGACCCGTCGATCCGCTGCGTGGTCATGACCGGGGCCGGCCGCGCCTTCTCGGCAGGCGGCGATCTCAAGGCCATGAAGGACCGCCGCGACCTGTTCGAGGGTTCGGGCGCCGCCATCCGCGAGCGCTATCGCCGCGTCGTCCACCGCATCGTCCGCTCGCTCTACGGCCTGGAGGTTCCGCTGATCGCCGCCGTCAACGGCCCCGCCATGGGTCTGGGCTGCGACATCGCCGGCCTGGGCGACATCCGCATCGCTTCGGACCGCGCCAGCTTCGGCGTGCCCTTCATGAAACTGGGCATCATTCCGGGCGACGGTGGGTCCTGGCTGCTGCCGCGCAACATCGGCTATGTCCGCGCCGCCGAGATGCTGTTCACCGCCCGCGCTATCGACGCCGAGACGGCGGCTGAATGGGGTCTGGTCAACCGCGTGGTCCCGCACGAGACCCTGATGGATGAGGCCATGACCACGGCGAACCAGATCGCCGCCCAGCCGCCTCAGGCTCTGCGCATGGCCAAGAGTCTCCTGCGTCAGGGGCGCGACATGAATTTCGATCAGATGCTGGAGCTGTCCGCCGCCATGCAGGCCCTGGCCCATCTGACCGAGGATCACATTGAAGGCGTGACGGCGGTGCTGGAGAAGCGATCCGGCGACTTCACCGGGAACTGACCGGACAACAAAAAAGGGGCCCCTCGCGAGGCCCCTTTCCGTTTCTAGCCGTCAGCCTCAGCGGCGGGCGGGCGTCTGCATCGAGCGGTTGGCGGGGACGCCGGCGACGCTGGTGTCGCGTTTGGCCCCCGCGGTTTCACCCGGCTTCATGAACTTGACCAGGACGCGCTGGCCGATCAGCAGGGGGGCGTCGTTGACGGCCACGACCACTTCGACGACGCGCTCGTCCGAACGCTGCGAGGGATCGTCTGAGGCCAGCTTGCGGGCGCCGAAGACGGCGGCGCGGCGCAGGACCTTGCCGACATAGACCTTCGAGGGGTCGCCTTCCGGGGTGATCTCGACAGCCTGATCGGCGGTGATGTTCGGAATGTCGGCCTCGACGATTTCGGCGCGGGCGATGCGCGGGGCGTCGGGTTCCAGGTCGAACATGTTCGACACGTTCAGGGTCGAGGCGCCGGCGCCGGGGTTGGCGTAACGGCGCACGATGCGGCCCTCGGCGGGCGAGCGGATGACGGTCAGCTCGACGTCATAGGCGGCCTGGTCGCGGCGGGCGCGGGCGGTCTGGACCGCCGACTGGGCCGAGCCGAGACGGGCCTGGGCCTGGGCGATGGCGTCGCGGGCCTGATCCAGCTTCTGGGCGGCGACGAAGTTGCTGTCCTTCAGCCGCGCCAGGCGGTCGTATTCGCGCTGGGCGGTGGCGATGTCGACGTTGATCAGACGCAACTGGCTTTCGGCCTCCGACAGGTTGGCGGCGGCGGTTTGCAGGGCCAGGCGCGGTTCGTCGTCTTCCTGACGCGCCAGGATCTGACCGGCGGTGACGCGGTCGCCTTCCTGGACCAGGACTTCACGCACCACGCCGCCACGACGGGCCGCGATCTGGATGATGCCGCCTTCGATGTCGACCTTGCCGTTGGCGATGGCCGCATAGGGGCTCTCGACCTTCTTCTCGGCGGCCGCCGCGGCTTCGGCCTTCTTGGCGGCCTGGGCCTTCTGGAACATGCCGAAGCCGATGATCAGCACGATCAGGGCGACGAGGCCGATCCAGAGCCATTTGTTTTTCAGGAAAGCGGGCATGGAGGTGTCCTTGAGGATCGGTGTCTAGTGCGAGGCCAGAACGGCGTCGGGATTGGGGATGCGGCGCTGGTCGTCGATGATCACGCCGTCTTCGATGTGGATGACCCGGTCGGCCCAGGCTTCCAGGCGCGGGTCGTGGGTCACGCAGATGACCGCCGCGCCGTGTTCGGTGGCGGCCCGGCGCAGAAGTTTAATGACGATCTGACCGTTCTCGCCGTCCAGGGCCGAGGTCGGTTCGTCCGCGAACAGGATCTGCGGGTCCTTGGCCAGGGCGCGGGCGATGGCGACGCGTTGCTTCTCGCCGCCGGACAGGGCCGCCGGGCGTTGATGCAGGCGATGGCCCAGACCGACTTCTTCCAGGGCGAGCGTGGCGCGCTTGCGGGCCTGGTCCGGGGTCAGCCCCTGGAACTTCAGCACCGTCGTCACCTGTTGCAGGGCGCTGAGCGACGGGAACAGGTTGAAGCCCTGGAAGATGAAGCCGCAGTGATCCAGGCGGAACTTGTCCAGTCGGCCCGACGACAGCTTCCACATGTCGTCCACGTCGAGGGCGTCCACCCGGCCTTCTTCGGGACGCAGCAGGCCGGACAGGGCGGCGATCAGGGTCGACTTGCCCGAGCCGGAGGGCCCCATGACCATGGTCAGGTCGCCGTGGCGGGCGTCGAAATTCACGCCCTTCAAGACCTCGACATAGTTCTTGCCGGACTTGAAGCGCTTGATCAGACCCTTGGCCTCGATGGCGAACTCGCCATGCTTGCCGTGAACTTTCGTATGCATGTTCATCGCAGCAGGTCCGCAGGTTGGCTCTTCTTCAGGATGCCCATCGAGAGGAAGCCCGAGAGCATGGAGATGGCGATCAGACCGCCGCCCACCACGATCAGCAGCGGCAGGGGCAGGGCGATGATGACCGCCTTGGACATGGCGAACAGCGACAGCAGCCAGGTCAGGCCGATGGCGGCGGCGACGCCGACGCAGCCGACCCAGAAGCTCAGCTCCATGACGATGCGGCGCAGGCTTCCCATGCCGACGCCCAGGGCGCGCAGCGAGGCGAACTCCTTGATGTTGGCCATGATGGCCCCGCGCAGGGTCTGCCAGGTGATGGCCACGCCGATGATGATGCCCAGCACCACGCAACCGCCGATGATGATGACCAGGATGCCTTCCTCGAACATGGCGCCGGCGTTGGCGTCGGCCAGTTCCTGACGGGTCCAGGCCTTCCACTGGCCGTTGCCCATCTTGTTCAGCTCGGCGACGACGGCCGGGGCCTGGGCGGGGTCCTTGATCTTGATCATCAGCGGGCCGACGCGCGGGCCGGTGTCGGCCTGACCCAGCATCCGCAGGGTGTCGCGCGACATGACCACGCCGGGCTGCATCATGTTGGGATAGCCGCGCGTCACGCCGACGACGGTGACGGTCTGACCATTGTACAGGGCCTTGTCGCCCAGCTTGACGCCGAGAGTCGTCATGGCCGTCTCGTCGATGGCCACGGTGTAGGGCTGACGCAGGGCGTCGACCAGTTCCTGGGAATAGTCGGTCGGAATGGTGACCGAGCCCGGCGTCGTGTCGATGATGCTGGACTGGACGAATTTCTGACGCGGCGCGCCCTGCTTGGCGCGGTCGGCCTGGGACATGGTCGGGTCGACGTTCTTGACCGACTGGAAGCTGCCGCCGGCGCCGTCCAGGGGCTGCACCTCGACCACGGCCGGGTGGTTGTAGGCCAGCGGGATGAAGCGGCGCGGCACGCCGGACGGCCCGTTGATCAGGCTCTTCGCCCCGGGCTGCAGGATCATGATGTCGGCGCTCGAGCGCTCGATCTGGGCGGTGAAGCCCTTGCCGATGCCGATGAAGACACCGGTCATGGCCAGCACGAGCAGACCCGAAAGGGCCAGCGCCATGACGGCGGCCATATAACGTCGCCACTCAAAGAGCAGCGTGGATAGCGCGAGTGACATGACGCGTCTCAAACCCCTGACTTGCAGTGTTATCTGACGGGGCGCCGGGCCGGGGCCAAGTTAAATCGGGGTAAGGCTTCGGCTTCCCCCCGACGCGCGGCGGGACTATGGGGGCTTGAGGCCCGTCCACGTACGGCGCTAGTTACACAATAACAGACGCGAGGCGCCGGGCCTTGCGCTCGGGAGAGCCTGAATGTCGCTTCGTCGCACCTTTTCCTTCACCGCCTCGCTGGCGGCCCTGGGCGTAGCCGCCGCCGTCACCGGCGCGACCGCCACCCCGGCCCGCGCCGACGAGGGCATGTGGACCTTCGACAACTTCCCGATCCAGACGGTCAACGACAAGTACGGCACCCGCATCGACCAGGCCTGGCTGGACCGCGTGCGCAACGCCGCCGTGCGCCTGCAGGGTTGCTCGGCCTCCTTCGTCTCGGGCGAAGGCCTGATCCTGACCAACCACCACTGCGTCATCTCCTGCGTCCAGGACCTGTCCACGGCCCAGAACGACTACGTCAAGAACGGCTGGATGCCGGCCACGCGTGAAGAAGAGAAGAAGTGCCCCGGCCAGACCGCCGAGGTCCTGACCGACATCACCGACGTCACCGAGCGCGTCCTCGGCGCCGGCGCCGGCCTGGAAGGCGCGGCCTTCGTCGCCGCCCGCTCGGCCGAGATCGACAAGATCCAGAAGGAAGCCTGCGGCGACGACCGTAAGCTGACCTGCCAGGTCATCAGCTTCTACCGCGGCGGCAAGTACGCCCTGTACAAGTTCCGCAAGTACGAGGACGTGCGTCTGGCCTTCGCGCCGGAGTTCCAGGCGGCCTTCTTCGGCGGCGACCCGGACAATTTCAACTTCCCGCGCTACGCCCTCGATGCGGCCTTCCTGCGCGCCTATGAAGATGGCAAGCCCGTCTCGACCCCGAACCATCTGAAGTGGAACCCTGAGGCTCCGGCCGAGGGTGAAGTCACCTTCGTCGCCGGCAACCCTGGCACCACCCAGCGCCTGCTGACCATCAGCCAGCTGGAGCGTCTGCGCGACCAGCAGATCCCGGTCACCCTGATCCAGGGTTCGGAACTGCGCGGCCGTCTGGTCGAGTACTCGACCCAGGGCGATGAAGAGAAGCGCGTCGCCCTGGACCCGATCTTCGGTCTCGAGAACAGCTTCAAGGTCTATTACGGCCAGCAGGGCGCCCTGACCGACCCGGCCTTCATGGGCAAGAAGCGCGCCGAGGAGACCGAGCTGCGTCAACGCGTCGCCGCCGATCCGGCCCTGGCCGAGCGCATCGGCGATCCCTGGGCGGATCTGGAAAAGGTCCAGACGACGGCCCGCGACCTCTACCTGCCCTACCGTCAGCTGGAAGGTAACGCCGGCGGCGGTTCGACCCTCTACTCCTACGCCCGCGCCATCGTCCGCGCCTCCAAGGAACGCGCCAAGCCGGTCGCCGAGCGTCGCGCCGGCTACGCCGACAGCGACATCGCCGCCCTGGGCCGTCGTCTGGCCTCGGAAGCGCCGATCGCCAAGGGCGTCGAGGAAATCCAGCTGTCCTTCTGGCTGTCCAAGACCCGCGAATACCTGACCGTCGACAACGCCAATGTGAAGTCGATTCTGGGCCGCGAAAATCCCGAGGGCATCGCCGCCAAGCTGGTCGAGACCAAGTTGATCGATCCGGCCTTCCGCGCTCAAGCGCTTGCGATGACGCCGGAGCAACTGGCCGCCTCGGGCGACCCGATGATCGCCTTCGTCCTGGCCAATGACGACGCCGCCCAGGCCGTCCGCACCCAGTGGGACGCCGGGGTCAACGGCCCGACCGCCCGCGCCGCCGAAAAGGTCGCCCAGGCCCGCTTCGCCGTCTATGGCGACAACCTCTACCCCGACGCGACCTTCAGCCTGCGCCTGTCCTATGGTCAGGTGAAGGGCTGGACCTATCGCGGCGTGACCGTGCCGTCCTTCACCTTCATGGGCGGTCTGTACGAGCGCGCCACCGGCGCCGAGCCGTTCAACGCGGCCGCCCGCTTCGTCGACGCCGAGAGCCGCATCAACAAGAACGTCGTCTATGACTTCGTCTCGACCAACGACATCATCGGCGGCAACTCCGGCTCGCCGGTGATCAACGCCAAGGGTGAAGTGATCGGCGCCGCCTTCGACGGCAACATCCACTCGCTGGGCGGCTCGTTCGGCTACGACGGCGAACTGAACCGCACGGTGACGGTCTCGACCGCCGCCGTCACCGAGGCCCTGCGCAACGTCTACAACCAGCCGCGCCTGCTGCGCGAACTGGGCGTGCGTCGCTAAAACTACAAGGACCCTTCTCCCCCTGCGGGAGAAGGTGTCATGCGCAGCATGACGGATGAGGGGTGTCGACGGCGCGGTCTGTTTTTCAGGCTCGCCGCCGGCTCCCCTTTTTCATAACGTCGCGCCGACACCCCTCATCCGAGCGCCTCCGGCGCCCACCTTCTCCGACAAGGGGAGAAGGAACTACGCCCCGGTCTGACGCAGCGCACTGCTAGCTTCTTGTGAACGGCGTGCGCATTTCAGACTATTCAGACGAATTGGACTCTGTTTTTCCTCGCCGGGGTCCGAACCAGGAGTTCTCCATGCGTCACATGTTCTTCGCCTCGGCCGCCGTCCTGGCCTTCGCCGCTGCTTCTTCGGCCAAGGCCGAGGAGGGCATGTGGACCTACGACAACTTCCCCATCGCCCGCGCCAACCAGACCCTGGGCACCTCGATCGATCAGGGCTGGCTCGACAAGGTGCGCCTGTCCTCGGTCAAGTTCGGCGGCTGCTCGGCGGGCGTCATCTCGGGCGAGGGCCTGGTGATGACCAACAACCACTGCGTCGCCACCTGCGTCGCCAACCTGTCCACGCCGCAGCTGCAATACGCCGAGACCGGCTTCACGCCGAAGAGCCGCGAGGAGGAGCTGAAATGCCCCGGCGGCTCGGCTGAAATCCTGACGGACATCTCCGATGTCACCGCGCGCATTCACAAGGCCGGCGAGGGTCTGGACGGACAGGCCTTCACCCAGGCGCGTGAAGCCGAGGCCGGCCGTATCGAAACCGAAGCCTGCGGCTCCGATCCCAAGATCCGCTGCCAGGTCGTCAGCCTGTATCGCGGTGGCCAGTTCAAGCTCTACAAGTTCCGCAAATACTCCGACGTGCGTCTGGCCTGGGCGCCGGAAGACCGCGCCGCGACCTTCGGCGGCGATCTGGACAACTTCTCCTTCCCGCGCTTCGCCATCGATGCCGCCTTCATCCGCCTCTATGAAGACGGCAAGCCCGCCGCGACCCCGACCCACTTCACCTGGAACCCGAACAAGCCGACCGAGGGCGAGCCCGTCTTCATCACCGGCAACCCCGGCTCGACCCAGCGCCTGCTGACCCAGGCCCAACTGATGACGATCCGCGACGTGGTCCTGCCGATGGACCAACTGATCGCCTCCGAGTTGCGCGGCCGTCTGATCCGCTATTCCGAGGAAGGCGAGGAACAGGCCTTCATCGCCATGGACCCCATTGTCGGCGTCGAGAACACCTACAAGCGCGGTCGCGGCCGCATGGCCGCCTTGATCGACCCGGCCTTCATGGCCGCCAAGGCCGAGGCCGAGGCTGACTTCCGCGCCCGCGCCGCCGGCGGCGCCACCGATCCGTGGGCGACGCTGGACAGCGTGCAGCCTTTGGCGCGCGAGCTCTACGCCCCCACGGCCCTGCTGGAAGGCGGCACCGGCATGGGCACCACCTCGGTGGCGGGCGGCTCGCCCCTGTTCCAGTGGGCGCGGGCTATCGTGCGCGGCGCCCAGGAACGCGCCAAGCCGTCCGATCAGCGTCTGGGCGAGTTCGCCGACAGCCGCCTGCCGGGCGTCCAGTCGGCTCTGTTCGCCGAGCGCCCGACCTATCCGGCGCTGGAGCAGATCCGTCTGGAGTGGTGGCTGTCCAAGACCCGTGAATGGCTGACGGTCGACAGCCCCTATGTCCGCACCCTGCTGGGCAAGGAAAGCCCCGAAGCCTTGTCGGCGCGTCTGATCGAAGGCACCAAGCTGGCTGACCCGGCCGTGCGTCGCGCCCTGTGGGAAGGCGGCCTGCCCGCCGTTCAGGCCTCGACCGACCCGCTGATCCAATACGTCCTGGCCATCGACGCCGACGCCCGCGCCGTGCGCAAGGAATGGGATGACAAGGTCAAGGCCCCGACCGACCGCGCCTCGGAACAGCTGGCCGCCGCCCGCTTCGCCGCCTATGGCGACGCCGTCTATCCCGACGCCACCGGCACGCTCCGTCTGACCTATGGCCGGGTCGAGGGCACGGACGTTCCGGGCCAACGTATTGCCGCCTTCACCACCTTCGCCGGCCTGTGGGATCGTGCGACGGGCGCCGAGCCCTTCAACGTCGCGCCCAAACTCTTGGCCGCCAGGGACCGTATCGACCCCAATGCGGTGATGAACATGGCCGTGTCTTCGGACACCATCGGCGGCTCGTCGGGTTCGCCCGCCGTCAACGCCAAGGGCGAGATCATCGGCGCCAACTTCGACTCCACCGTCCTGACCCAGCGCAACGCCTACGGCTATGACCGCAACGTCAACCGCAGCGTCATCGTCACCACCCAGGCCGTGACCACGGCCCTGCGCGACGTCTACGGCATGGATCACCTGATCCAGGAATTGGGCGTGGCCCCGAAAGCCGCGCCGCGTCGGACGCCCCGTTGATCGCCCCGACCTTCCGGCCCGCCCCGATCTTCAGAGCCGCTATGTCTTCGGACGTGGCGGCGCTGCACCGCCTGGTGGAAAGCGCCTATCGCGGCGACAGCGCCAAGGCGGGCTGGACCCACGAAGCCGACCTGCTGGGCGGCCAGCGAACCGATGAGGCCGAGCTTCTCGACATTCTCGCCGACGCCCGCCGGGTCATCCTGCTGGCCGAGGTGGACGGCGTCCTGACCGGCTGCGTCCAGGTGGCGGATCAGGGGGATGGGCTGGCCTATCTCGGCCTGCTGACCGTCGACCCGACCCGTCAGGCCGGCGGTCTGGGCCGCCGCCTGATCAACGCTGCCGAGGGCGAGGCCCGCAGCCGCTTCGGCGCGACCCGCATGGAGATGACCGTCATCCGCCAGCGCGCCGAGCTGATCGCCTGGTACGAACGCCGGGGCTACGTCCTGACCGGCGAAACCCGGCCCTTCCCGCTGGACGACGAACGCTTCGGCCTGCCGCAGACGCGGGAGCTGGAGTTCGTGGTCATGGAAAAGGCGCTCTGACTCCCTTCTCCCCTTGAGGGAGAAGGTGGGCGCCGCAGGCGCTCGGATGAGGGGTGTGAGCGCCGCGGTTACGAAAAAGGGGCGCCGGCGACGGGGCTGAACATCAACCCACGCCGCCGACACCCCTCATCCGTCAGGCTCCGCCTGCCACCTTCTCCCTCAAGGGGAGAAGGAGAATCTTACAGATCCCGCATCTGCTTCTGGGCGGCGTTGAAATACTGCCAGCCGGTCCAAAGGGTGATCAGGGCGGCCAGCCAGATCAGGGTGTCCGAGAACAGCTGGAAATGGGGCAGGTAGTCGAAGGGCAGGCCCCAGCCGTCCCAGTTGCGGGCGAACAGCTGGCAGCCCAGGGCCACCATCTGCAGGGTGGTCTTCCACTTGGCGGCCAGGGTGACGGGCAGGTTGATGCGCCCGGCCATGGTCTCGCGCAGGGCCGAGACGGCGAACTCGCGGAACAGGATCAGGCCGCAGGGAATGATGATCTGCTGCACCGAACCCGAGGTCAGCACGCCCAGGATGGCGCCCGTGACCAGAATCTTGTCGGCGATGGGGTCCAGGATGGCGCCCCAGCGCGTTTCGGCCTTCCAGCGGCGCGCCAGATAGCCGTCGATCCAGTCCGTCGAGGCGGCGATGACGAAGATCCAGAAGCCCGTCCGGTACATGGCGAACTGGTCGTCGGGGCTCAGCATGGCCGAGACGAAGGGGAAGCCGCTGGTGGCGCCGGCCAGCAGCAGGAACATGACCACGCCCGCCGCCAGACGAATGCCGGTCAGGATGTTCGGGATCGGGTTGGCTTTGTGGGCAGAGGTCATCATCACGTCCATTGCAACGCCTGCGGTGTGGCATGGTTCGCGGCGCGATGCGAGGGCGACGACCTGTCGCCCTCGGCCGAGGCTCAGTCCAGGCGCTCGAACCGCTTGGCGCCCGTCAGCTTGGTCAGGAGGCCGGCGGCGATGCCGAAGTGCAGGCCGCTGAGGCGCAGTTCGCCCGCGGCTTCCTTCTCGGCGATCCAGGGGAAGGTGCGCAGGTTGTCCAGCGACAGGCGGACCACGGCCTCCTCGGCCACGGTTTCCTGCTCGTCGGCGGATACGCCTTCGAGGGCGGCGCTGACGGCGGGCACGCCCTGGGCGACCCAGGGGGCGACGAAGTCCTGGCAGTTGGACGGGGCGCCGTTGCGCATGGCGTTGACCCCGCCGCACGAGGCGTGGCCCATGACCACCACGTGCTGGACCTTCAGCACGTTGACGCCGAACTCCAGCGCCGCCGAGACGCCGTGCAGCTTGCCGTCCGGCTCATACGGCGGGACCAGATTGGCGACGTTGCGCACGACGAACAGTTCGCCCGGGGCGGTGTCGAAGATCAGGGCCGGGTCGGCGCGGCTGTCGGAACAGGCCACGACCAGGGTGTGCGGCTTCTGTCCGTTCGCGGCCAGGGCCTCGTACTCGGCGCGTTCGGACGGCCACCGGTTCTGGCGGAAGCGGTGATAGCCCTTGATCAGTTCATTGGTCATGAGCGTCTTCCTAGACCCGCAGTGGTTTCCGGCTCAAGTCCTGATCAGGACTTATGGAAGAAGCTGTGGATGCGCTCGGCCAGGGCCTGATTGACGCCGGGAACCTTGACCAGGTCGGCGACCGAGGCGCGCGACACCCCCTTGGCCGAGCCGAAGGCGTGCAGCAGGGCCTTCTTGCGCGAGGGGCCGACGCCCTCGATCTCGTCCAGCGGGTTCTTGCTGATGTCCATCGAGCGGCGCTTGGCGTGGGCGCCGTTGGCGAAGCGGTGGGCCTCGTCGCGCAGGCGCTGGATGTAATAGAGGGCCGGGCTCTTCATCGGCAGCATGAAGGGCGGCTTGCCGGGCATGAAGAAATGCTCCTTGCCCGCGTCCCGGTCCGGCCCCTTGGCCACGCCGACGGCGGTGATGTCGTCGACGCCCAGGTCGGCCAGCACCGCCAGCACCTCGGCCAGTTGCCCCGCGCCGCCGTCGATCAGCAGCAGGTCGGGGCGCTCGACGACCTCGCCGGCCTCCTCGTCCTTGACCATCTTGCCGAAGCGGCGACGCATGACCTCGCGCATCATGCCGTAGTCGTCGCCGGGGGTCAGGTCGTCGCCGCGGATGTTGAACTTGCGGTACTGGTTCTTGCGGAAGCCCTCGGGCCCCGCGACGATCATCCCGCCGACCGCATTGGTCCCCTGGATGTGGGCGTTGTCATAGACCTCGATCCGCTCGGGCCGGGCGTCTAGGCCGAAGGCCTCGCAGACCTCGTCGAGGATTTTCGATGTGGCGGAATTCTCGGCCATCTTGCGACCCAGGGCCTCGCGGGCGTTGGTCAGGGCGTAGTCGACGACGGCCAGCTTCTCGCCGCGCCGGGGGCGGGCGATCTCGACCTTGCGGCCCGACTTCAGGGTGAAGGCCTCTTGCAGCAGCTCCAGCTCGTGCGGGCGCACGTTGGACAGGATCTGACGCGGGATCGGCTTGTCCTCGTAGAACTGGGCCAGGAAGGCGCCGAGGATTTCGGGATCGGAGTCCGACTCGTCGATGCGCGGGAAGTAGGCGCGGCCGCCCCAGTTCTGGCCCGCGCGATAGAAGAAGACCTGGACGCAGGCCTGGCCGCCCTCGGAATGCAGGGCGAAGACGTCGGCCTCGGCGTCGCCGGTCCCTTCGGCGTTGAGGCCCGATTCCATGGCGATGGCCGACAGGGCGCGGATGCGGTCGCGCACCCGGGCGGCGTGTTCGAACTCCATCTCGTCCGACGCCGTCTGCATTTCCTCCGACAGGCGGGCGATGACGGCGCGCGACTTGCCGCGCAGGAAGGCCTCGGCCTCCTTCACCAGATCGCCGTAGTCCTCCAGCGAGATCAGGCCGGTGCAGGGGGCCGAGCAGCGCTTGATCTGATGCAGCATGCAGGGCCGGGTGCGGGTCTCATAGACGCTGTCGGAACAGGTGCGCAGCAGAAAGGCCTTCTGCAGGGTGTTCAGCGTCCGGTTCACCGCCCAGGTCGAGGCGAAGGGGCCGAAATAGGCGCCGGGCGTCGTGTGGGCACCGCGATGCTTGCGCACCTGGGGCGCGCGGTGGTCGCGCCGGATCATGATTTCGGCGAAGGACTTGTCGTCCTTCAAAAGGACGTTGAAGCGCGGCTTCAGTCGCTTGATGTAGCCCGCTTCGAGGATCAGGGCCTCGGTCTCGGTGGTGGTGACCACCAACTCCATCGAGCGGGTCAGCGACACCATCAGGCCGATGCGCTGGGTATGGAAACGCCCTTGCGCGTACTGGACGATGCGCTTCTTCAGCGACTTGGCCTTGCCGACATAGAGGCAGTCGCCGTCCTCGCCGTACATGCGATAGACGCCGGGCTTGTCGGGGGCGCGGCGCGCCTCGTCGGCGATCAGGGCCGTGGCCTGAAGCGGCAGGGGCTCGGTCGCGGCGGTGTCGATCGTCTCGTCGGTCATCGGGGCGGATATAGGCTCAGGAGCGGCGAACCAGAACCACGCCGCCGATCACCAGGGCGACGCCGGCGATGCGGCCCAGGCTCAGTGGCTGCTTCTCCACGCCGAGGGCGCCGAAGTGGTCGAGGGCGAGACTGAGCAGAAGCTGGCCGGCGATCATGACGGTGATGGTGGTCGCCACCCCGAGACGCGGCACGCCCCAGGCGGCGGAAATGACGAAGGCGCAGCCGTAGAAGCCGCCCATCCACGCCCACCAGGGCAGGGCCTTCATCGCGGCTACATCAGGCCGGGTCTGCAGGGCCAGAGCCAGACAGCCCAGCGCCACCGTGCCGACCGCAAAGGAGATGAAGGCGGCGTTCAGCGGCGACCCGACCGCCGTCATCAGCCGGGCGTTGGTCGGCCCCTGCAAGGCCGTGGCGGCGCCCGCCATCAGCAGGGTCAGAAAAACGAGGATGGGAACCTGCATGGGCCGTCTCTACCAGTTCGGATCGACGGGCGCGCCGCCGAAGATCTCGGCCAGCCGGTCGCGGGTGGCGCGGGTCGTATCCTCAGGCAAGGCGTCGGGGGCGAACCAGCCGATCTCGGCGATCTCTCCGTGGCTGCTTCGCCCGGTCATGTCGAAGGCGTCGATGGCGAAGACCAGAACGTGATCGCCGGGAAAGAAGCGCTCGTTGGAATGGACCGAGATCAGGCGCGGCTCGGTTGTGGCGATCAGCCCCGCCTCCTCGCGCAGTTCGCGGACCACGGCGGCCTGGGTCGTCTCGCCCCGGTCCACGCCCCCGCCGGGCAGCCACCAGCCGTGCAGATAGGTGTGCTTGACCAGCAGCACCCGGCCTTGGGCGTCCGTCGCCACCCCGCGCACGCCCAGCGTCATGCCCCGGCTCATCCGCGAGACGGCGAAGAAGAGCGGCCGGGTGAAGGGCTCGATTCGAGTGCGCCAGGTGGTCATGGGGCGACGATGTCATGGTTCGCTTTTCAACCCTAGCCGGACGGCGGCGTTGATGAGAGGTTCCGGTCATGTCGCCGCCCGACTTCTCCGATCCTGAAAGCAAGCTGAGGCTGAGGTTGACCCGGCCTCCTCGGTTCGTTTCTGCCTATGGTCGATTTGTCATCAACCTCGCTCGCGTCATGCTCGGCTTCATGGCGCTGTCTTTGGTTTGGATGACCGGCGTCGAGATTCTGGATGCTGGTTTCCGCTGGGCGCTTATCGGTCAGGCGCCTGGCATGCTCGTCATCATGGCGGGATTTTTCCTGATCGTTGAACTGTTCGCCCGGGTCTGGAAGTGGATGGATAAGCGAGGCTAAAGGCTCCGGCTTGAACCAAGCGTCGCGGCGCTCTATGCGAAGCTTTGAACAGGAGCCTTCCCATGCTGGCCATCGCCATCATCTTCGCTTTCATCGCCGTCATCGCTGCCGTTAACTTCTACGAGTTCGGCCGGGTTGACTGAATCGGCCGCCGGCGCGGGCGGGTTCGACTGGCGTAACGCCGGGGACCATGTCCGCGTCCTGTTGTCGGATGTGGCGGTCGATGTGCGCATCGGCCTGCACCCGTGGGAGCGGCACCCCGAGCGCCCCACGCGGCTGATCGTCAATGTCGAGATGTTCGCCGCCTGGCCTCTGCGGGAAGGCGGCTTCATCGATTACGACCGGGTGCGCGATCATATTTCCAGCTGGCGCGGGCGTGAACATGTCGAGCTGCTGGAAACCCTGGTCGAGGAACTGATCGGTGTCTGCTTCGCCCTGCCGCCGGTCGAGGCCTGCCGGGTGCGGATCACCAAACCGCACATCTTCCCTGAGGCCGCCGGCGCGGGCGTGGAAATCTTCCGCCGCAGGCCGGGCTGAATGGGCGACCTTCCGAACAAGACGGCGCTGATCACTGGGGCCGCGCGGCGCGTCGGCGCCGGGATCGCGCGGGCCCTGGCCGAGGCGGGTTGGGACGTGGCCGTGCATCATCGCGGCGGGGCGGATGAGGCGGCGGCTCTGGTCGCCGAACTGACCGGCCTGGGCGTGCGGGCTGCGGCCTTTGCGGCTGACCTGAACGAAGCGGGCGAGCGCGACGGCCTGATTGACCGGGTGGTTGCGCATTTCGGGCGCATCGACGCCTTGATCAACAACGCCTCCCTGTTTCGCTACGATACCTTGCAAACCCTGACCGAGGCGTCGTGGGGCGAGCATCTGGCGTCGAACCTGACCGCGCCGGTCTTCCTGATCCGCGACTTCGCCCGGGCGGTCGAGGCGGCGGACGGGCAGGGGGTGGTGGTCAATATTCTGGATCACAAGGTCGATAGTCCGAACCCCGACTTCTTCGCCTATACGGCCGGCAAGGTCGGGCTGGCGGGGTTGACGCGGACCCTGGCCATGGGGCTGGCGCCCCGCATCCGGCTGTGCGGCGTCTCGCCCGGCCTGATCCTGCGCAGCGGCGACCAGACCGAGGCCGAGTACGAGGCGGCGTGGCGCGATACGCCGCTGGGGCGCGGCGCTTCGCTGGAGGACGTGGCCCGCACGGTGCGTTTCGTGCTCGAGACCCCCAGCCTGACGGGCCAGAACCTGACCATCGACGGGGGCGAGAGCCTGATCGGGCGAGGCCGCGACGTGGCCTTTGACGGGATCCCGCTTCCCTGACGCTGTTCTCGGACCCGCCTTTACTTCGCCGTCGTCAGGGTGTTGATGCGCGAACCCTTCGCGGCGCCTATATGGGGCGACTGCGTTTTCGGAACCCTTGCCCCTGATGCCTGCCGTCCAGTTCACCCGCCGCTTCTCGATGGCGCACCGGCTGATCGCCGATGCGGGGTCCAAGTGCGCCGTGCCGCACGGGCACAACGAGTTTGTCAAGGTGACGCTGGAGCCGACCGCCGAGATCGCCTTCGGCCAGTCCAACCACGCCGCCTCGTTCGAGAACCTGAAACGGCGCTGGCACGGCTTTGTCGACCGTAGCCTGGACCATGCCTTCCAGCTGAACCGCGCCGACCCCCTGCTGGACTGGTTCCAGACGCAGGAGCCGCAGCGGCTGAACCAAGTCCTGACCATCGACGGTGATCCGACGACCGAGGCCCTGGTCATCGCGCTCTGGCGGAAATTGGAAGCCATCCTCGCCGCCGAGGGCCTGCCCTTCCGACTGGCCGAACTGGCCATCGAGGAGACGCCGACAAACACCGTGCTGACGCGCGGCCTGACCGAGGCTGAGCGGACCTGGAAGCTGGGCGACTGGTGCGACCGGGCCGATTTCAGCATCAATGACCTTCTGCCGCCGGAGACCTGGTCGTGAGCGCCGTCGTCACGCCTTTCACGGCCTCCGAGCCGCGCCGTCTGGGCCTGACCGTGCTGGTGCGGGGTCTGGAGGTTCAGGCCGCCATCGGCGTCCACGCCCATGAGCATGGCCGGCTGCAGCCCCTGTTCGTGGACGTCGAGCTGGACCTCGGCGCCGGCCCGATCCGCACCCTGTCCGACACCCTGGACTATGAGGGCGTGGCCCGGATCGCCCGCGAACTGGCGGGGGGCGAACACATCGCCCTGGTCGAGACCTTCGCCGAACGCATCGCCCTGGCCTGCCTGAACGATCCCCGTGTGCTGGCGGTCAAGGTCCGTGTGGAAAAGCCCGGCGCCATTCCCGGCGCGGCGGCGGCGGGCTGCGAAGTCGCCTATTCGCGCTGAGGCCGGTTGCGCGGGGCCGTTCGTCCCGCCATTGTCCCGCCTCGTTCAAGAGGTTCCGATGGTCCAGTCCGGCGATTACAGCAGCAAGAGCGCGGCCTCGCCCGACCAGGCCGGCGACCTGACCAGCCTCTATGTCGGTTATGCCCTGATCCTGTTCGCCGTGCCGACCTTCGGCGTGGCGGCGGCGATCGGCCTTCTGCGGATGTGGCGCAAGGCCCCGCCGTCTGATCCGCTGGCGCGCAGCCACTTCATCTTCCAGCAGCGGACCCTCTTGGCCGCCGTGGCCGCCATCATCGGCGGAGTGGTGCTGATCCTGATCAACGTCGGGGTCTTCGTCCTGTTTGTCATGGCGGTGTGGACCATCGTGCGCGGCGCCCTGGGTCTGAAGGACCTGCTGGAAGGCCGTCCGATCCGTCACCCGCTGCGCCTGTTCTACTGAGGACCTGTCATGACGGATCAGATTTCCGAAGCGCGCGGCAATGGTCGCGACGGGGCTGTTCTGGCCTGGATCCTCTATATCCTGTCGATCCCCAGCGCGAACCTTCTGGTTCTGGTCGGGCTGGTGGTGGCCTACGCCTGCCGGGGCTCGGCTACGGGGCTGGCGGCCCAGCACATCGAGGCCCAGATCAGCCTGTTCTGGTCGGTCTTCTGGATCACCATCGGGCTGTGGGGCCTGATCGCGGTCAGCGCCGTGGCCTCCATCTTCCTGATCGGCATTCCCTTCCTGATCCTGTTCGGACTTCTTTTGCTGCTGGTGACGATCTGGTTCACGGTCAAAAGCGTTCTGGGTCTGCTGGCCCTGCTGAACGATCGGCCGGCCTGATCTGAGGAGCCCCTCCGTGACCGCCTTTCGCGACCAGCCCGCCGACCGCCGCTTCCAGCAGGAATTCGCCGACGCTGAGGGGAACGAGCATCCCGTCTGGGCCGAGTACGCCATTCGCGGCCATGCCCGCGTCATCCTGCACGTCGAGGCCCACCCGGCCCTGCGCGGCGCAGGGGCGGCGGGGAAGTTCATGCAGGCCCTGGCCGAACACGCCCAGGCTGAGAAGCTGACCCTGATCCCGCATTGCAGCTATGCGGCGGCGTGGCTCAAGCGCCACCCTGAGTTTTCGGACATCGTCGGCTGACGTTTTAGGCCGTCATCCCGGAAGCGGCGCAGCCGCTATCCGGGACCCAGGCGGCGGAGATTATCGGGGGCGAAGGCGGTTGGAGAGCCGGCGTCTGGGTCCCGGATCGGCTTGATAGCCGCCCGGAATGACAGAGAAGAAAGCGGCGGCGCGCTAAAGCAGTGAGGCTCCGCGAGCCGAGCGTTAGCGCCCTTCAAGCGTCAAGGATGGCTCTTGGCGATGATGGCCTTCATGGTCTCGGCCTTGACCGGCAGGTCCTGGCCCAGGCGTTGGGCCAGTTCGCGGGCGCCGACGGGGTAGGCGTCGCCGCCCTCGGCGATCTCCTTGGCCATGTCGGCGGCCTTCAGCAGCACCTCTTCCAGCGCCTCGACCTGTTCGAGCGCCAGGGCGCGCGCCTCGGCCTGCAGGCGTTTGACCCGTTCGGCGGTGGTTTCTGGCGCGCGCATCAGGTCATAGACCTCGGCCTCGGGGGAGGTGACCACCCGCAGGTTGGGACGGTCGTCGGATTCTGGACTGTTCGATTTCGACATGATGCACCCTTCGACACGACAATGCCGCAATTTCCGAGCCGTTCCCTTATTCATGTGAAGGGGACGCCGGGTTTTGCGTCCCTGTGGCGCCCAAGCCTCAGGCCTCCGGCGGCCAGGGCGGTTCATCCGGCGGCAGGGCCTTGCCGCGCGTCGCCGCCTGCTCGTCCTTGCGCTGGAAGTCGGCGACCAGATGATCGACACGCGAAAAGAACTCCTTTTGCAGCCGTCTCAACTCTGCGGGGTGCATGTTGACGTCGTCGTCGGGTTCGGCGACGGGCGTGACGCGAGGCGGTCGGGGGCGGGCCATGAGGTTCTTTCTACGGTGAGGCCAACGGGTTTCGCCGCCGCGCCGGACGGCGGGCGGTGGAGGGCTGGGCGGAGCGCCGGGCCGACGCCCGGAGTGTGATGTGTATTACCGTTTCGACGACGACTGACGCTCCGCGCGGACGGGCTTCCACGAGCTCGGGGCAGGCGCCGGTCTTATCGGCTACCCCCGGCGCCCGCGGCGGGCAGGGGCCTGCTTGCGACAGGCCTCCTGGAACGGTCCGCGTAACCCCCGCGACCCTGACCGGAACCTCTCTGGCGGACGGGTCGAACGCCCCGTCTCTAGGTCCCGTCGGCTCATTGTCCTGACGTGTGGTCTATCGCCCTTACGGGCTGCTTGAGACCACGAGACGAAGGTTCAGGCGTTCGCCCTTGCTCCGTCCGTTGCATCTGTAGGTCGCGCGCCGAAGCCCGCCGCGACCTGTCCGCTGGGCCATCGCCCTTGACCGGAGACCGCGACGGACGCCGCGCGGCCCGACAAGGACCCCGCTCCATCCGCTCCCGCCGCCCGCAAGGTCGCAGGCCTCACGAGCCCTCCATGCGACGGAACGAGCGCAGGGTGGCATGGGGGCGAACCGGGGCGAGCCGAAAGGGGCCAGCAGGGAGAGGTGAGTTGAAATTATTGGAGTTTTTGAAGCTAGCCATTACATCGTGGATGTTTTGGCTAGGCCTATCAAAGACTCGAATAGAATGAACTTGTGAAGGCGAGTCTGAGAAAAGCGATAGCGTCGCCCATGGGTATGTTTTCTAAAGATTCCCACAACTCAGTGGCGCTTAATCCATTGTTGGTTTCATCAGATACGAATATTATGTCGCCGCTTTCAGGGCATATGCACAGTATTTTCTGTTTATCTGGAATAATCGACGAGTAAACTGGCGTCATGGCGAGAGCCATTAGTGCGTTTTTCTTGCTGTCTTGGCATCTTAATGCGACGTCGCATATCGCACTGGTAGAAAGTAATCCTAACGCGCGTTTTTTCTTGTGTGGCGAGTTCTTTATAGAAAAGGCATCAACAAGTATGTGGTGTGCCAACGCTACGTTGTTGCCAAATATTGATACATATTCTGCTTTTGAGAATTTTCCATCAAAAGCAATTGCTGAAATTGTGGCACAGTGGGCGGCTTTGATATCCGTGATGCAATCAATCATCGCGAATATGTCGTTACCAAAAGCCCCCTTTATTTCTCCGGCTTGATCGTGGCGGACGAATTTTTGAGCGATGTGGGTGAGCTCGTGGAATAGGTAGATAGCGATGGCAGCGGATACGAGAGGTATTTCTAGAGGGCTTTCGCGCTTGGTGCCGCCGATAGCACTGCTTGATGCTATGACTGCATTAATCGCCTGTGAGCTAAGAAAAATAGTGCGATTTGATTCGTCCAGATCGAACCCAGCTTCTCCGATACTATCGGATAGCTTGATGGAGTATCCGATCGTTTGTGCCAGTGCCCTCTGTAAGGGGCGAGCTAAATGGTCCAGGTCGTTTTCTTCGAACCACGCTAGAGCATATCGGGCGTTCTGAACGATTTCGGCCAGAGCAATTTCCACCGCTTCCGCCGAAACTTGTTCGTTGGCAGGGTTGAGGTGTATGGGGTGCGCCGAATCAGCCATCGGCAGTAGTGGAACCCAATTGTGGCGGGTTACATAGCTCTTTGAACGGCGTTGTTCACAGTTCTTTGCCCCTTTCTAGCTGGTGTTCTTTTCCAGCCAGAGGGGGCTCGAGGAACTCCATCGCGTCTGCGTCTGTTGATACAATGGAGAATGGTGTTATGTTTTTGACGCTGCGAATGCGCATATGGTTGGGATGCGTCCTCGTACATGAGGGGGAAATGTGATGCGAAACAAGGCGCTTACGTTAAGCGACGGGAGTGAGGTCCATGTTTCACAGCATCAAATTGAGATTCTTGGTTCTGACGAGTTGCTAGCTGCGCGAAGAATCGAGCACGCACGCAACGTGCGAGCAGCCGTATCTTTATGGGCGGAACGTCAGTGTGAGATGCTGGTTGATCAGCCCCGCGCGGCGAAATTTTATAAAACAGTGTCCGCTCACCAGCATAGAAATGTGAATGCTGGGTGGGTTCTTAGCCTAGTTGCTGAGACTAAAGATTGCGCTCTTATTGATCCAGATATCGTGTCTCTACGCTCTTGGGTGTTGAGCGAAACATCAGATTGAAGCGCTGATCTCTATATTTACGTTGGCGCTGCGCTGTAGCGGGGGCTACGCACTCTGCGCATGTCGTAGGCAAACCTCTCTCTACCGCCCCTTCCTGAACGCCTCCGCCTTCTCGGCCGCGGCTTCCTTGCGCCAGCGCTTCGGGGCTGACTTGTCGACCTCTTCGCCGGCGCCGGTGAGGGCTTCGTTGGCGAATTCGAGGTCGAGGAGCTTCATGCGCTTGATCTCGTCGCGCAGGCGGGCGGCTTCCTCGAACTCGAGGTTGGCGGCGGCCTCGCGCATCCTGCCTTCGAGGTCCTTGAGGGCGGCCTGGAAGTTGGAGCCGAGGAAGGGCTTGGCCGCTTCGGCGACGCCGGGGCGGGTCAACTGGTCGAGGTCGCGCGACTCGTAGGGGCTGTCGAGGATGTCCTTGATGTCGCGTTTGACGCTCTCGGGCGTGATGCCGTGTTCGAGGTTGTAGGCCTGCTGCTTCTCGCGGCGGCGGTTGGTCTCGGCGATGGCGCGCTCCATCGAGCCGGTCATCTTGTCGGCGTAGAGGATGACGCGGCCGTCGACGTTGCGCGCGGCGCGGCCGATGGTCTGGATCAGGGAGGTTTCCGAGCGCAGGAAGCCCTCCTTGTCGGCGTCGAGGATGGCGACCAGGCCGCACTCGGGAATGTCGAGGCCCTCGCGCAGCAGGTTGATGCCGATCAGGACGTCGAATGAACCGAGGCGCAGATCGCGCAGGATCTCGATGCGCTCCAGGGTGTCGACGTCGGAGTGCATGTAGCGGACCTTCACGCCCTGCTCATGCATGTATTCGGTCAGGTCCTCGGCCATCTTCTTGGTCAGGGTGGTGACCAGGGAGCGGTAGCCGGCGCGGGCGGTCGCCTTCACCTCGTCGATGACGTCGTCGACCTGGTTGCGGGTGGCGCCGGAGACGGGGCGGATCTCGACCGGGGGGTCGATCAGGCCGGTGGGGCGGATGACCTGCTCCACGAAGACGCCGCCGGTGCGCTCCATCTCCCAGGGCCCAGGGGTGGCCGAGACGTGGACCGTCTGGGGCCGCATGGCGTCCCATTCGTCGAACTTGAGCGGGCGGTTGTCGATGGCGGAGGGCAGGCGGAAGCCGTACTCGGCCAGGGTGGATTTGCGGCTGTAGTCGCCTTTGAACATGGCGCCGATCTGGCCCACGGTGACGTGGCTCTCATCGACGAAGAGCAGGGCGTTGTCGGGGATGTATTCGAAGAAGGTGGGCGGCGGCTCGCCCGGCGCGCGGCCGGTCAGCCAGCGGCTGTAGTTCTCGATGCCGGCGCAGGAGCCGGTGGCCTCCATCATCTCCAAGTCGAAGCGGACGCGCTGTTCCAGCCGCTGGGCCTCCAGCAGCTTGCCGTTCTCGTTCATCCAGGCGAGCGTCTCCTTCAGCTCCTCCTTGATGCCGGTGATGGCCTGGTTCAGCGACGGGCGCGGGGTGACGTAGTGGCTGGCGGCGTAGACGGTGACTTCTTCCAGCTCGGCGGTCTTCTTGCCGGTCAGGGGGTCGAACTCCTGGATCGACTCCAGCTCGTCGCCGAACAGCTGGATGCGCCAGGCGCGGTCTTCCATGTGGACGGGGAAGATCTCCAGCACGTCGCCGCGCTTGCGGAACATGCCGCGCTCGAAGTTGAGGTCGTTGCGCTTGTACTGCAGGGCGATGAGGTCGGCGCGCAGCTTGGCCTCGTCGATGACGTCGCCGACCTTCAGGGTGAAGGTCATGGCGGTATAGGTCTCGACCGAGCCGATGCCGTAGATGCAGCTGACCGAGGCGACCACGATGACGTCGTCGCGCTCCAGGATCGCGCGGGTGGCCGCGTGGCGCATCCGGTCGATCTGCTCGTTAATCGAGCTGTCCTTCTCGATGTAGGTGTCGGTGCGCGGGACGTAGGCTTCGGGCTGGTAGTAGTCGTAGTAGCTGACGAAATACTCGACCGCGTTGTCGGGGAAGAAGGCCTTGAACTCGGAATAGAGCTGGGCCGCCAGCGTCTTGTTGTGGGCCAGGATCAGGGCCGGACGCTGGGTCTGTTCGATGACCTTGGCCATGGTGAAGGTCTTGCCCGAGCCGGTGACGCCCAGCAGGACCTGATCGCGTTCGCCGGCCTCGGCCATGGCGGACAGTTCGGCGATGGCGGCGGGCTGGTCCCCGGCGGGGGTGTATTTCGTCTCCAGCCGGAAGCGGCCGCCCTTCTTCGCGCCTTCGCGCGAGGGGCGGTGCGGCACCCAGTCGGCCGGGGCGGCGGGCGGTATTTCCGGCGTCAGGCGCGGGCCGGCGACGGGGGCGAACATGGGCATGGCCTTGCCGCCGCGGCCGCGCGGGGCGTCCTGTGCGAAGGGCGCGGCCATCTCCTGCATCCCCGCGCTCTGGGCGGCGCTTTGGCCGGGCACATGGACGGGCTTGGTGGGCGGTGTCGAAGGAGAACGAGCCATGAACGTCAAGGTAGTGCGCGCGGGCCGATGACGCCATAGGCGACCGTTTGCCGCTTGTGCGGGTCGGGGCCTGCGGCCAAGGTCCGCGCCATGAGTATGCTTCGCGACGTCTTCATCACCGGGACCGGCGCCGTCCTGCCCGGCGAGCGGATCGGCAACGACCGGATGGAGGACTTCATCGGCCGCATCGGCGGGCGGGCGTCCGCCGTCGGGCGCCGCGCCCTGCGCTGGAACGGGATCGAGGGGCGGCACTACGCCCTGAATGCCGACGGCGAGCCGCTGCACTCCAACGCCTCGATGTGCGCGGACGCCGTGCGGGCGGCCCTGGACGCGGCGGGCCTCGGTCTGGGCGATCTGCATCATCTGGGCGCGGCGGCGACGCAGGGCGACTATCTGGTGCCCGGCCACGCCAGCGCGGTTCAGGCCGAACTGGGGGCGGGGCCGCTGGAGGCCTTCAGCTATCAGTCGGTCTGCGCCAGCGCCCTGATGGCGGCCAAGGGAGCCTGGCTGAGCGTGCGGGCGGGCGAGGCGGACGTGGCCGCCGCCTGTGCGGGCGAGTTCTCGTCGCGTTGGTTCCGGCCCGCCTTCTATGAGGGCACGGCCCTGGTGGACGAGAAGGGGCGGGCGCGGATCGAGGCGGACTTTCTGCGCTTCACCCTGTCGGACGGAGCGGGGGCCGTGGTGCTGGAGCCGAGGCCGAAGCCCGGGGGGCTGAGCCTGAAGGTCGAATGGATCGACATGACCTCGCTGGCCGGGCGCTTCGATCCCTGCATGTGGGCCGGATCGACGCCCGAAGCGCGCGCCGACATGACCAGCGCCTGGAGCCACGCCGGGCCGGCGGCGGCCCATGCGGCGGGGGCGGTGGCCCTGTTGCAGGACTTCGACCTGTTGAAGATCGTCATTCGCGCCTGGATCGGGGTCTGGCTGGAGAAGGTGGACGCCGGAAGGATCGTCCCGGATCAGGTCGACCACCTGTTGTGCCATTACTCGGCGCGGTCGCTGCGTCAGGAGATCGTCGGCCTGCTGGAAAGCACGGCGGCGATGATCCCGGAAGAGAAGTGGTTCACGACGTTGGCCGACAGCGGCAATGTTGGCTCGGCCTCGATCTGGGTCATGCTGGACGCCTTCATGGCGTCGGGACGCGGAAAGCGCGGAGACAGGGTGCTGTGCATCGTGCCCGAGAGCGGGCGGGCGATGATCGGCTTCATGATGCTGGAGATTGTGTGATGGCGGAGCAACAGGCCGAGGCGGCGGTCGCCGACACTCTGCGCAAGCTGGCGGTCGTGTTCGCTGACTTCGAGCAGCGGCTGGAGGCGACGCCGCTGATCCGCAAGCTGACCCGCGGGCGGTTCGAGGTCGCCGACTACCACGCCTTCCTGATCAACCTGCGCCAGCAGGTGAAGGACGGAGCCCTGTGGATGAGCCGGGCGGCGTCCAATATCGGCGAGGAACATCTGGAGCTGCGCTCGACCCTGATGCGCCATGCGGTAACCGAGCACCGCGACTTCCGCCTGCTGGAGGCCGACTTCACAGCCTCGGGCGGGGCGCTGGAAGACATCCAGTCGGCGCCGAAGAACGTGGGGTCCGAGGCCCTGTCGGCCTGGATGTTCCATGAGGCGTCGAAGCCTGACCCGTTTGGCCTGCTGGGCGCCATGTTCATCATCGAGGGGCTGGGCTCGATCAAGGCGCGGCCCTGGGGCCTGAAGGTGCAGGAGCGCCTGGCCCTGCCCGACGAGGCGGTGCGCTTCCTGCTGTATCACGGCGACAACGACGCCGAGCACATGAAGGAGTTCGAGGAGATGCTGGGCATGGTCCTGCCCGATCCCTTCATCGCTGAACGCATCGTCACGACGGCCAAGGTGACGGCCCGCCTCTACGCCCTGCAGATCGAGGAGATCGCGGCGTGAGATATTTCAAGCCGGGCGAGGATCCGTTCGATCCCGCGCGGTTCGATCCCAAGGATCCCGATCCATGGATGGCGCTGTATCTCGATCACAGCCTGCCGATCGACGACGGGGCCAAGCGTGATCTGCTGCTGGGGGCTCGGTCGCGGTCGCGGCGCTGGTTCTTCCCGGTGGCGCGGCCGCTGGTCTTCGTCTTCTTCTGCCTGGTGAAGGTGCTGCGGGTCATTTCGCCCAAGCATCCGAACCTGAACGGCCTGCTGCACAAGACCATCCACTGGGGGCTGCGCACCTTCGCCACGCCCGAGGCCAACCGGGTGATCCTGCGCCACTTCCACGTGGGGTCCGAACTGACCGCCTTCGTGCGCGAGAATGCGGGCGTGGGCGACAAGGTGACCAAGTGGCCTCTGACGCCGACGCGGCTGAAGGACATCGAGCCGGATCTCTTCCTTCAGCACGACCTGAACATCTTCAATTTCGTCATCGAGCTGAACACGGTGCTGCGGGCCGAGGGGCGCGAGCTGACGCCGCCGGAACGCATCGACTTCTCCATGATCTCGGACGAATTCCCGCCGTTCGAAGAGTTTCCGCGCAAGTGGCATAACTTCGTCGACGTGCAGACGGCGGTGGAGTTCTACACCCCCATCTACGCCTTGATGCTGCCGCGCGACGACTTCGTGCGGGCCTCCAGCTCGCTGCAGCTGGACGAGGTGATGGCCATCTATATCGCCCGCATCCTGGGCACGAGCTACCACATGGCCTTCGTCAAGAACGGTCATCCGCTGGTGGCGCTGTCGACGCTGCAGGCGGGTTATCGGCTGATGATGCACGGGCTGGATTCAGAGGCCATGCACGGCTGGCTGCGGGTGATGAAGGCGCGTCAGGCGGCGGGCCTGCCGCTGGACCCGGCCAATTCGGGCACGCCGCATTAGGGGGCGCGGCGACGCCGATTTCCTCTGGCGTGTTTCACCGGCGCTGATAGCGTCGCCGTTATGAAAACGGCGCGTTCCTTTCTGACCTCTCTCAGCACTCTGGTGCTGCTGTCGCTCGTGCTGGGCCTTGTCGCCGGGGCGGCGGCGCAGAAGTGGGGCCTGCCGGGCGGCCACGCCACGGCGGACTTCATCCAGGCCCTGGGCCAGCTGTGGCTCAATGCGCTGAGGATGACGATCATCCCCCTGGTCTTCAGTCTGCTGGTGACCGGCATCGCCTCCATCGCGGACGCGGCGCGGACCGGGCGGCTGGCGATGCGGGCGGTGGCCTGGTTCGGCGGGCTGATCGTCTTCGCCACGATTTACGCCGTGGGCGCGGCCTATGGCCTGCACGCCCTTTGGCCCATCGACCCCGAGGGCGCGCGCCTGTTGCTGGCCATCAAGCCCGAGGGCGCGGAAGGCCTGAGCGCCGGCGCGCCCTTCAGCGAGTTCCTGAAGACCATCGCCCCGGCCAACCCGATCCGCGCGGCGGCCGAGGACGCCATCCTGGGCATGGTGGTCTTCGCCGTCTTCTTCGGCTTTGCGGCCTCGGGCCTGCCCGAGAGGCTGCGCCTGCCGCTGATCACCTTCTTCGAGGCGGTGGGCGAGACCATGATCACCATCGTCCGCTGGGTGCTGCTGGCGGCGCCCCTGGGCGTCTTCGCCCTGTCGATCGGGGTGGGGCTGATGGCGGGAGCCAGCGCGGCGGGCGTTCTGCTGCACTATGTGGCCCTGATCTCCATCGCCTGCATCGGCATCGGCCTGATCTTCTATCCGCTGGCGGTGATCTTCGGCCGGGTCAGCCTGGGGCGGTTCGCCCGGGCGGCGGCGCCGGCCCAGGTGGTGGCCTTCTCGACCCAGTCGTCCCTGGCCAGTCTGCCGGTCATGGTCGAGCGGTCGGTGGACATGCTGGGGGTCAGGCGGGCCACGGCGGGCCTGGTCCTGCCTCTGGCGGTGGCGGTCTTCCGCATCACCAGCCCGGTCGCCAACCTGGGCGTGGCCATCTATTGCGCCCACCTGTTCGGCATCGAGCCCTCGGCGGGCCAGCTGTTCGCCGCCATGCTGACGGCCGTGCTGATCTCGATCGGCACCGTGGGCCTGCCGGGCCAGGCCAGCTTCTTCGCCTCCATCGCCCCCATCTGCATCGCCATGGGCGTGCCGCTGGAGATGCTGCCCCTGCTGCTGGCGGTCGAGGTCATCCCCGACATCTTCCGCACCCTGGGCAATGTCACCGCCGACATGGCCGTGACGCGGATGGTGCAGGGCGGCGAAGTCGCGGACGCCGACTGACCGGCGGTTGACCAAGCTTCGCCGTTAAGGCCAAGCTTCCTTCTTTCGGGGCGATGGAGGGAAGGCGTCATGAGCAAGAGACTGGCGGGCGCGTTCGCCGCCCTGGCGATGGCGTGCGGCGCGGCGGCGCCGGTGCTTGCCGAGCAGGCGGCGACCATCGAGGCGCGCACCGCGCCGGGCGGGGTGGTCGTGACCTGGCGGCTGGCCGAACCGACCACACGGGTCGCCTTCCTTACAACTAGCGTCATCCGCGATCTATGGACGGTGACGACGCCAGGCCTGAGGCTGAAGGACGGCGGGGTCGAGGGCGAGGCGCCGTTCGACCGTTTCGAGATCCGCATCGCCCCCGACGCCGCCGAGGTCAACCGCATCTACATGGGCCTGTCGCAGGCGGGGGCGGGGCACGTTCTCTATGGTCCCGGCCTGGAACTGCAGGGCATGAACGCCGAGCTGACGGCGCGGCCCGTCGCGGGCGAGGCCGCCGTGCCGACCGCCGGGGCGGTCAAGGGCTATGTCTATCTGGGGCCACAGGAGGCCGTGATGCGTCGTGAGGGCGCGGCGGTGGTGACCAGCCCCTCTGCTCCGCCGGCCCTGACGGTCCTGTTGCGCGACGGCTTCTTCGCCGCGCAGAAATTCTACGGCGCGCGGCTGGGCCATGTGCTGCCGACCGAGCCGACGCTGATCATCTCGACCGACAGTCCGGGGCCGACCGGCTTTCGCGGGGACGTGACGGACACGGGCGTCATCTCGCTGCGTTTCCACGGCGATATGTGGGCCTCGCCGCCGCCGGACGTGGCGGTGCCGCTGGGCACCTTTGTCTGGCACGAGAGCCTGCACCTGTGGAACGGCAACGGCATGAAGATGAAGGACGGTGAAGCCGCCCCCTGGCTGCATGAGGGCATGGCCGAATACGGCGCCTTGGTCGCCGCCGTCTCGACCGGGGTGGTCAACGAGGAGCAGGCCCGCGGCGCTTTGACCAAACGACTCAGGGCGTGCCGGGACATGCTGAACGACGATGACTACGATCCGGCGCGACTGCGTCAGGGGCCGGCCATCTACGACTGCGGCGTGGTCGTGCAGTGGTTGGCCGATCTGGAGACGCGTCAGGCTTCGGGCGGCGCACGCGACGTCTTCGATCTGTGGCAGGCCATGCTGGACGCCGGGCGGGGCGGCGAGGGCTACGGCGTGGCCGATTTCCGCGCCCTGCTGGGGCCGGACAGCGCGGTGGCGATCCTGGTGGAGGGGCCGGGCGCCGCGCGTTGGGCGGGCGTCGATGCGCGGCTGGCGGCATTGGGGGTGACCCTGGCGAACCAGCCGGACGCACGGGACTATCGCCGCGCCGCCCTGCACCATGTGGCGGGTCAGCATTGCAACGGCGACATGGGCTTCTACGAGAACATGGACGGACTGCAACTGGCGACCGAGGACCGATGCGGCGTCCTGTCGGGAGACCCCAAGATTGCGGCGATCGAGGAGGTCGATCCCATGGTCGAGGGCGAGGCCATGTTCCGCGCCGTTCAGGCGCGCTGCGCGGTGTCGCAGCCGGTACGCTACAAGACGCAGGAGGGCAGGGTGATCGAGGCGGCTTGCAGAACCCCGCTGACCGCGCCGCAGGTCCAGGCCGTCACGGCCGCGCCGCCGCTGGCGACGCGAGCGACGTGACGCGAGCGGAACGGGGGCCTAGGGGCGGGCCAGGGCGACGGCGGGGCGGGGGAGGCGCCATGCCGCCGCGCTGAGTTGGTTCCAGGTTGGAGCCGGGCTGTCTTCGGCGCCGAACACCACGGCCGGCCCCCTTCGACCCGCGAGGGCCAGATGCACGATGAGGCGCTTGGCCTCTTCGTTCGTCGGTTTCAGGCGAACGACCTGGCGGCAGGCGGCGAGCGCGGCGGCGTCGTCGCCGAGGGCGTGGAGCGAGTGCGCCAGCTTCAGCCAGGCGTTGTCGCCGCCGGGGTCGATCGCCGTCGAGCGGGCAAGCAGACGCGCGGCCTCGGCGTGTTCGGCCCGCGCCGCCAGCAGGCGTCCGAGGCGATAGAGCGTCAGGGCGTCGTCGGGGCGCATGGTCAGGATCTGCCGATAGGCACGTTCCGCGGCGGCGATCTCGCTCTTCTTCTCGAGGTTGAGCGCCATGTCGCGCATGCGCTCCAGGCATCGGGGGTCCAGCGCTCCGCCGAGGTTTTCCCCGCTGCGGGTCGCCACAGAACAAGCGCGCAACCGGTCATCCCCCGGCGCGAACAGGTATTTGTACGGCTCGTCGCCGCGCAGGAAGTCATAGGTGGCCAGGCCCTGGGCTATGGCGTGGCGAATGCTGAAGGCGTGCAGCAGATAGCCGGCGGGCGCCTCGTCGTAGCTCTCGTCCCGGCCGGTGATGACGAACAGCATGGCCTTCTTGACCGGGTCGACCAGGATGGCCAGTGCGGCCACCGGCCGTCCGGCGTGCCGGAAGACCGGCAGGAACAGGGTTCCGTTGCGGGCGGCGCGGGTCAGCATGGCGCGGTTGCAGCGGACGAGGTCGTCTGTGCGGGCGCCCTTGCGGCGGCCCCATTTGCTCTTCCACAGGCCCATCAGCATGTCGATGTCGCGGGCGTAGGTTTCACTGTCCGACAGGGTGATCTCGTAGTCCTCGGACGCCTCGACCTTGCGCAGCCAGCGCCTGATCTTCTGCCGGTTGTTGGCGCTGAGGGTTTCCAGATAGGCGTCCCAGTCCGAGGGCAGGGCGATCGAGGGGCAGATGCTGTGGTCGGTCCCGGCGACCTTGTCGACATAGTCGATGTCCTTGTGGACGAAGCGGCGCTCGTCGAAGGCCGAGAGGAAGAGCCGGCGCCGGCGTTCGGACATCCGCAGGTTCTCCAGCGTCAATTTGGCCCAGTTCAGCTTCTTGCGCAGATGGTCGGTGAAGGCTGAAATCGCCGCCGCCTCGACGTCGGGCCGGGCCAGCAGGCCCGCGTAGTCGGCATAGCCGCCGCCGGCGGCTCGTTGACGAAGCCCCGCTCCTTGTCGAAATGAACCCGCATCCGTAGCGGCAGGAAGGCGACATAGCGGTCGTCCGTCGGCGACTCCTTGGCCGCGAGCACCAGCCAGACCGTCGGGCGGGCGGCCAGCCAGTCGGCCATCCAGCGCCATGACATGAACAGGCTCACTTCGGGGTCTGCCGCATAGACCGCCTCCCAGTCGCCGCGCACGCCCTTGAGCGCGTCGAAACCCTCGATGACGTCAACGTGCATCGTGCAACCCCTCACACCTCAGCCGTGCGACAAACGGGGCCTTGATCGATTTGGTTCCAGATCTGTCAGGACCGGTGAGGGGCGGCGGTGAAGCGATGCAATGCCGGTTTCCTAATAAAAGAGCGCCGCCCCTCGTCGAGGGACGGCGCCAAGCGCAGGCCAGGAGAGGAGCCTGCTCAGAAGGTGTAGCGAAGCCCCACGAAGAACTGACGGCCGGTGTGGCTGTAGACGTTCAGACGATTGCTGGCGTCAACGTACTGGTCGTTGAACTCGTCCGTCAGGTTGATGCCTTCGATGCTGACCTTCAGCTTGTCGCTTATGTTGTAAGAGGCCTGCATGTCGAAGTTCATGGTCTCGTTGGTGCCATGGACGCTGTTGCCGTCATTGCCCGGAACCGCCGTCAGATAGCCGTCGCGATAAGCTACGGAGCCGCGAATGCTGAACTTGTCGGTCTCGTAGTAGAGGGTGGCGTTCCAGGCGTTCTTGGACAGACCCGTCAGCGTCTGGGTGATGGTGGGAGCGCCCGGCGTCGTCGAGGTCAGGTACTCGATCTCGGAATCGACGAAGGTGTAGTTGGCCTGAACGCCGAAGTTCTCCATCCAGCCGGGCAGGAAGCTCAGACGTTTCTGGACATTGATCTCGAAGCCCTTCAACTCCCCGCCCGGCGAGTTGACCGGCTGGCTCACAGCGAAGAGATCGGTCGGCAGGGCCGAGGTGCCGTCAAGCAGCGAGTTGGGCAGACCAAGCTGATTGAACGGAATGTCCTGCCTCAGGTTTTGCACGAACGAGTTGATCTTCTTGTAGAACAGGCCAACGGCGAACAGGCTGTCGGCGTCGGGGTACCATTCGAGCGACAGGTCCAGATTGTCGGACTTGGTCGGATCAATATTGGGATTTCCCGACGAGAAGCTGCGGTTGGCGCCCTGGATGCCGACGTCGCCGCCGGGCGTCAGCACGCTGATTGAAGGCCGGGCGATGGTCTGGGCGGCCGAGATGCGCGCCACCACCGTGTCCGTCAGGTCGACCGCGAGGTTCGCTGACGGCAGGAGCATGTCGTAGTCGCGACGGGCGCGAACCAGCTGGATGGTCGAACCCACGGCCGCATAGCCGTCCGAATACTGCTCGGTCAGGACGTAACGGGCGCCGAGGTCGCCGCGCCAATTCAGGCCAAACGCGTCGAAATGGAAGTCGGCCTGCAGGTAGGCGCCCAGATCCTTCTCATCGACGGTGATGTACTGTCCACGCGCCGAAGAGTTGTTCAGACCGGTCAGGGCGTAGATGCCGTTGCCCGAGTAGATGTCGTATGTCGCGATGAACTTGTTGAGATCCGGCGCAAGCCAGCTGGTCGGAGCCCCCGAGGGCAGGCCGAGATTACGACCAAAGCCCGAAAAGACCCTCGACACGTCGGCCAGTTGCTGGGGCGTCAAGGTCTGCACGACGGTTTCAGACGTCCGATAGAGGCCCTCGGAGTCGAAATGGAAGCGGCGGAAGTCGATTCCTCCCTTCAGGGTGATGTTCTCGTTGGCGTCGAACTCGCCGTAGGCCTTGGCGGTCGTGAAGGTGTTGGTCACCGCGCTCGGACGAATACGGACTTCGGAGGTGCCATTGATCATCGACCAGTTGGCCGGGTTGGTCAGATCGAAGCCAAAGTCGAACTTGGGCATCCGCGACGTGAAGTCGTAGGAAAAGCCGTTGGTGTTCGCCCGGTCGAAGGTGACGATTGTCGACACGGGGTTGGTGAATTCCGAACGCGAATAGCCGCCGATGAAGCCGGAGCGGAAACGGTCTGTCCAATTACGCGTCGCGGTGAAGGTGTATTGCTGGAACTGGGTTTCCAGCTCGTCATGGGCTGACTGGGAACGCACGTCCACGGCGTCGAACACGCCCTGAACGATGTTGCGCCCGTCGACGGTGCCGGAGCGGATTACGGTCTGCGGCTTGCCCGTTCCTCCACGGCTGAAACCGATGGCCTGGAGCTGGGCTTCGTCTCGCGTGCTCTTCACGTCGGAGTAGAGAACGTCCAGCGTCAGCGTCGTCTGATCGTCAGGCTTGAACTGAAGCGAACCGGTCAGGCCCAGGCGTTCGGTGTTGTGATCATACTGGACGTAGGAGGGAATCCGCGGGTGGTAGAGCGCCGTGGACGTATTGGTGTTGTTGATCTGCCCGATCGTATAGCCGTTCAGCGTCGATGAGGGATTGAAGCCGCCGTTCGCCCCGCCGAAGGTCCAGCGCGTGATGTTGGCGCCTTCCTCGAGGATGTGACGCTCTTCATAGGCCGCCGAGAACAGGGCGCCGAACTTGCCGTCCATCCAGGTGTTCGAGGCCAGCAGGGTGAAGCGCGGCTTCACGTCCCGCGCCAGGTCGTTGTAGCTGGCCTGGACACCCATCACGACCGTCGGCTCGCGATAGTCGAACGGGCGGGCGGTCTGCAGGTCGACGGTGGCGCCCAGCGAGCCTTCCTCGACGTCCGCCGAGGCCGACTTGCGCACCGTCAGGCTGTTGAACAGCTCGGACGCGAACATGTTGAAGTCGAAGCCGCGCGAACGGTTGGTGCCGCCCGAGTTGACCGTGCCGCCCGTGGTGGCGATCGCCTCCATGCCGTTGACCCGGACGCGGGTGTATTCCGAACCCAGGCCGCGCACCGAAATCTGGCGGCCCTCGCCGTTGGCGCGGCTGATGGTGACGCCCGGCACGCGCTGCAGCGATTCCGCCAGGTTCAGATCAGGGAAGTCGGCGATGTCCTCGGCCTTGATGACGTCGACCACGCCGCTCTCGCGGCGCTTGGCGTTGATCGCGCCCTGAAGGCTGGCGCGGAACCCGGTGACGACGATTTCGTCCACCTGGGTCGCCGGTTCGTCCTGCGTCTCCGCGGACTGGGCGTAGGCGCCGCTGGCGACGCTGGCCGCCATCACCGCCAGAGCCGACGCCCCGGCTTTCAACGCAAATTGGAATCCATGCCTGGAACGCATCGTCTCTTCCCTCCCTATCGCCGACGTTTCGCCGGTCTCTCTATGGGCCGCGAGATCCTGCGAACCCGCGTCGCTGCCGGTCGCCCGATCTCGCAGAATGACGATAGGTTCACCGGATCGATGCACGCCAATCCGAAGAAGGCATGAACCAATGCAGGATATGAACTGATACCGGTTTCCCACTGATGCCATTTCTGGATCGATCGATAAGGATTTTAGCTTAGACGATCGCCGAACTTCCTGATTATCGTCATTCCAAAGGCGCCCGAAGAGGCGCTGCAAGGGAGAGACGGCCAGCGGCGATCGGCGTCCCCGGTCTGGTCTCGCAGATCGAGGAAACGCACAGATGATCGACGGGACAATTGCGTCCGCCGCCCCTGCGACCCAGCGCCGCACGCGTATGCGATACGGCATCCTGTTGCTGATCTTTCTGCTGACCACGATCAACTACGCCGACCGTGCGACCTTCTCGATCGCAGGCGACGCGGCGTCCAGGGACCTGGGGCTCAACCCCATCCAGATGGGCTACATCATGTCGGCCTTCGCCTGGGCCTATGTGATCGGACAGATCCCGGGCGGCGCCCTGCTGGACCGTTTCGGCACCAAGCTGATCTACACCATCGCTATCGCCGCCTGGTCCTTCTTCACCCTGGTCCAGGGCTTTTCGGGCTTCCTGACGGGCGGCGCGATCTTCGCCGGCCTGTTCGCCATGCGCTTCATGGTGGGTCTGGCCGAAAGCCCCTCCTTCCCCGGCAATGCACGGCTGGTCGCCGCCTGGTTCCCGGGCTCCGAGCGCGGCACGGCCTCGGCCATTTTCAACTCGGCGCAGTACTTTTCGCTGGTCGTCTTCGCCCCCTTCATGGGCTGGCTGGTGCACACCTTCGACTGGCACTCGGTCTTCTTCGTCATGGGCGGCCTGGGCCTGATCGCCGCCTTCGTCTTCTGGAAGATGGTGCGCAGCCCGGTCGATCACCCCGGCGTCAACAAGGCGGAACTGGACTACATCGAAGCCGGCGGCGGCCTGACCCGCATGGAAGATCGCACCGTGTCGAAGTCGGCCGCCTTCACATGGGCCAACGTCAAACAGGTGCTGGGCAGCCGCATGCTGATGGGCGTCTTCATCGGCCAGTACGGCATCAATGTCCTGACCTACTTCTTCGTGACCTGGTTCCCGATCTATCTGGTCAAGGAGCGCGGCCTGAACATTCTCGAGGCCGGCTTCGCCGCGGCCGCCCCGGCCCTGTGCGGCTTCGTCGGCGGCGTTCTGGGCGGGATCATCTCGGACGCCCTGCTGAAGAAGACCGGTTCGCTGACCATCGCCCGCAAGACGCCGCTGCTGATCGGCATGCTGCTGTCGGCCCTGATCATCGCGTGCGCCTATATCGACAACTCGGCCTTGATCGTGGTCGTCATGGCCGTGGCCTTCTTCGGCAAGGGGATCGCCTCCCTGGGCTGGGCCGTGGTGTCCGACACCTCGCCGCGTGAGTTCGTCGGCGTGACCGGCGGCATCTTCAACACCTTCGGCAACTCGGCCGGCATCGTGACCCCCATCGTCATCGGCTACATCGTGGCGGCGACAGGCTCGTTCGACGGGGCTCTGTGGTTCGTCGGCGTCCACTGCCTTCTGGTCATCGCCGCCTACTTCCTGATCACCGGCAAGATCGAGCGCCTGACCCTGAACTCGACCGAGGCCAAGGCCTGATGCGGCTGGATCGCAGGCAGATCCTCGGCGGCGCCTCCCTGGTCGCCCTTGGAACCGCGTTCAAGCCCGACGCCGCCCACGCCGCCCCGATCCAGGTCGTCGCTCCCATGCCCGCGCCGACCTGGGCCCTGCTGCAACGCGAGCTGATCCGGGCCAACACCGAGGCGTGCGAGGCCTTCTACGCCCGCTATTTCGACGAGCGCGGCTACTTCCTCTGCTTCGAGCGCTGGGGCGCCAATGACGGCCCCGACGACGCCATCGAGAACGTCAACGGCTGGCCCCTGCTGCACGCCATCGGCGCCCCCGACCGCATCAAGGCCATGTACACCCAGGCCTGGGAAGGCCACCTGCGCCAGTTCACCGAGGCCAGGACCACCGAGGTCGAAATCGCCCGCGACGGCATGTTCTTCAAGGAGTTCAACGTCCAGCTGGACTGGCAGCATCACGCCGAAGAGATGACGCTGTTCAACGTCCAGGGCCTGTCGGATCCTGACAATCCCCGCTTCCGCGATCGCGCCCGCCGCTTCGCCGGCCTCTACAAGGGCGAGGACCCGACCGCGCCGAACTATGACCCGCAGCACCGGATCATCCGTAGTCTGATGAACGGCTCCAAGGGTCCGATGCTGCGCAAGGCGACGGCTCTGGACTGGGCCGGCGATCCCTTCGATCCGACGCACTTCTTCATGGAGCACGGCGAAGAGACCTACGAACAGACGCTTCAGCACTACGAGGAATACACCGACGTCGTCGGCGACCACCCGCTGAACATGTTCTCGACCACCCTGGCCCTGAACGCCTTCATGCTGGAACAGGAGCCGAAGTATCGTGACTGGCTGCTGGGCTATATCGACGCCTGGGCCGAGCGGGCCAAGGCGAACGACGACATCCTGCCGTCCAACGTCGGGCTGGACGGGGTGATCGGATCGGCGGCCGACGGCAAGTGGTGGGGCGGGGCCTACGGCTGGGGCTTCAGCCCGGTGAACCCGGTCACTGGCAAGCGTGAGGACCGCAACCGCGTGCCGCGCACGGCCATGGGCTTCTTCAACGCCTATCTGCTGACCGGCGACGACAAGTATCTGCAGACCTGGCGCGCCCAGGCTGACCGCATCAACGCCCAGAAACGCACCGTCGACAGCAAGGTGCAGACGCCGACCATGTACGGCGACGACGGCTGGTATGGCTGGCGCGACGGTCTGCATCTGAACAATTCGCTCGACATCTGGTGGCTGTCGATGAAGGAGAGCGACCGCCGCCGGGCGCCCGACCATCCCTGGGTCGCCTATCTGGAAGGCCGTAATCCCGACTGGGTCGAGACTGCCCTGCGCGCCGACTTGGGCAAGGTGGCCGAACGCGCCAGGGCTCAGCGCGAGGATACGACCACGCCGGACACGCGGCTGGCCGACGGGGTGCTGGACGTCAATCCGTGCAGCGTCACCGCCCTGATGCATCAGACCATGGGCGCCCTGCACATCGCCCGGCCCTCGTGGGCGCCGAGCAGCGCCAATGCGGGCGGATCGCCCCTGTTCGCCCGGCTGCGCTACTTCGACGCCGACGCCCGCCGCGCGGGTCTGCCGCCGGACACCGCCGCCCTGATCGACCGGATGACGGCGACCGAAACCGGCGTCACCCTGATCAATCTCAGCCAGACGCAGGCCCGCACCGTCATCATCCAGGGCGGCGGCTATGGCGAGCATCGCATCCGCGACGTCCAGATCGGCGAAAGCCGCCGGGCGGTGAACGCCGCCGACTTCAGCCTGACCCTGGCGCCGGGCGCGGGCGCGCGGCTGGTCCTGACCATGGACCGATACGTCAATGCGCCCACCCTGAAGTTCCCTTGGCGACGCTAGGGCGACGCGCGCTCGCCGGCGCGCTGGGCCTGTCGCTAATGGCGGCCGGCCCGGCCGTCGCCGCACAGGAACGTTGGGTGGCCGCCTACGCCTTTGCGCCATCGTCCGCGGCGGGACCGGCAGGGCCGGCGTCAGCGCCCAACCCCCGGGACGTGCGCGGTCCGCTGGGGCCAAACGTCGTCGAAGGCGTGACCCTGAGCCATGTCGTGACGGTGACGGCGTCGGGCAAGCGCCTCCGCTTGCGACTGTCGAACGCCTATGGCGCCGAGCCGATCACCCTGGACGCGGTGACCGTTCACCTCGGGGGCATGACGCGCGAGGTGCGTTTCAACGGCGAGCGTTCATCAATCATGCCGGCCGGCGCGCCGCTGGTGTCGGATCCGGTCGATCTGCCGGTCGCGGCTCTGGATGAGGTGAAGGTCAGCATCGCCCTGCCTCATGCCACCCGCCTTCCCACCCATCGCTGGCGCCAGACAATGCGGAGCGCGGACGGCGTCGAGAGCGCGCCCATGCGTCTCGGCGTCTTGCTGGCCGGGATCGAGGTGGAAAGCGCCGCGCCGCCCGGCGTCATCGTGGCCTTTGGCGATTCGATCACCGAGGGCACCGGCGCCTTGCCGGACGGCCCCGGCGGCTGGCCTGAACGGCTGGCCGCGCGTCTGGTGGAAGCCAGTCGTCCGTGGGCGGTCATCAACGCCGGCATCGGCGGAAACCGCCTGCTGCATCAGGGCTCGGGTCCGTCGGGTCTGGAGCGTCTGGACGCCGACGCCCTGGTCCCTGCGGGCGCGCGCTGCCTGATCCTGCTGGAAGGCGTCAACGACATCGGCCGCCCTTCGCGGCCCCAGTACGCCCATCAGGCGGTAAGCGCCGCGGATCTGATCGCCGGCTATCGTCAGGTCATCCGCCGCGCCCATGCGGCGGGGCTCAAGGCCGTGCTGGCGACGGTGCCGCCGTTCGAAGGCGCCAACTATTTCACGCCGGAAGGCGAGGCGGTGCGGCAGGCCGTCAACGCCTGGCTGCGCGCCCAGACCGAAGCCGATGGCGTGGTCGACTTCGACGCCGCGCTTCGCGATCCCGTCGCGCCTTCTCGCCTGCAAGCGGCCTTCCACAGCGGCGACTGGCTGCACCCGTCGGACGCCGGCTACCAGGCCATGGCCGAGGCCATTCCGCTGGACGCCTGCGACTAGGTGCCCTGCTTGAGGAAGGGCGCGGTCTGGAACAGGCGGCGCTCGTCGGCGCGCGGGTCGTTCTCGGCGCGGCTGTTCACATCGAAGATCATCGTCGCCCGTTCCGGCAGGGTGTAGCGCTCCCAGAGCGGGATGGCGGCGTTGTTGGGATCCCCGGTCCGGGCGAAGGCGATGAAGGTTTCGCTCATGGCCTCGGCCGCCCGCTTCGCATCCGGCCCGGCCCCCGCCTTGGCTTCGGTCTTGTCGCAGTTGTCGAACGCCAGGCCGATGTCGAAGCCATGATAGGCGCCGCGCCATGGCTCGACAGGAGAGGCGAAGTCCAGCTGATACATCCAGGTCGGACCGTTCAGTTTGGCGCGTTCCTCCGCCTGGATCAGGTGTCCGGGGCGGGAACGGCCGCACGTCGCGGCGGCGACGAACACCTCCCGGGGCGTCATCTGCGGGAAACGGGCGCGGTACCAGTCGACGACGTACTGGGCATTGAGGTCCAGCACGAACTCTGGCGCGAGGCGCGGCGCGATGTTGTCCCAGGTGATTTCCGGCGCCCCGGGGCCTCCCGCCGCCCCGCCGCCGAATTCATCGTGGGTATTGCCGATGATCATGGGGATGTGGCCGCTCTCGCGCGGCGCATCGGGCACGAACGGGTGTCTCGGCAAGCTATGGTGATCCATCACCGAGTGGAAGTAGATCCCGCCCTTCTCCAGGGGGTCCGCCATCTGAAGCGCCTCGACCAGACGTCCGGCCGGCAGGGTCGTCAGCTCCGCCGCGCGATCCGCCGTCAGCCCCAGATGATCGAGGAAACGCCGCATCCGCAGTTCCGCGTGCTGCGGCTCCATGGCGGTGACGTGCTGGCCGCTCATGGTGATGACGCGGTGATAGAGGCCTGCCGCGCGCGGCATGGCCATCAGGGTCACCAGCTTGGCTCCGCCGCCTGACTGACCGAAGACCATGACGTTCGCGGGATCACCGCCAAAGCCGGCGATGTTGTCCCTGACCCATTCCAGCGCCAGGATCAGATCCAGATTGCCGACGCTGCCCGAGGCCGCGAACTCACCGCCCAGCAGCTGTCCCAGACCGCTGTAGCCAAAGACGTTCAGCCGGTGATTAAGCGTCACCACCACCACGTTGCCGCGTCGGCACAGGGCTGCGCCGTCATACAGGGGGCTGGAGCCCGAACCGTTGGCGTGCGCCCCGCCGTGAACATAGACCATGACCGGCCGGGCCCCGCCGTCGGCCAGCGCCGGTGTCCAGACATTCAGGAACAGGCAGTCTTCGCTCTGGTCCGGCTCATTGGTCTTCTGCGGCGAAGCATGGCCATAGGCCGTGGCGTCGGCCACGCCTCGCCACGCCGCAGGCTTCTCCGCCGGTCGAAAGCGACGGTTGCTGGTGTCGGCGCCGTAGCGCACGCCCTTGAAGACCTTGATGTCCCGATCGACATAGCCGCGCACCCGGCCATGGCGGGTGTCGGCCACCGGGCTCGCCGCTTCGGCGTGGACCCCGCCGCCGGCCATGGCGGAAAGGGCCAGGCCAGCGCCCATGGTGCAAAAGGTGCGACGGCTCGGGTCCAGGGTCATGCGGCCTCTCTCATGGCGTTTCGTCCTCGACCTGGGCTCTGAACAGATCAAGCAGAGGCTTCAGACTGGGATTGTCGTTGTCGCGCCGCCAGGCCACGAACAGTTCGACCGGGCGCGCCGGAGAGATGTCCAGCGGACGGAATTCGACCCCGTCGAAATGCAGGCGCATCGCCGCCTCCGGGACGATGGCCGCGCCGATGCGCGCGTGCACCAACGCCAGGATCGAGTGGATCTGGCTCATGTGCTGGACCTGCTGCGGCGAAACCCCGGCCGCATCGAACAGGCCGCTGAGCATGCCGTGGAAATAGCCGGCGCCCTCGGGCGCATACATGATCATCGGCAGGGCGTCGAAATCACCTAACGACACCACGGCCTTGTCGAGCCGAGGGTCGCCGGACGGCAAAGCCGCCACCAGGGGCTCGGTCATGACCCGCAGCTTGTCGAACTCCGGCCGGTTCAGGGGCGGACGGATCAGACCCAGGTCGATGCGCCCGGTCAGCAAGGCCTCGATCTGCTCGCCCGTCACCATTTCCCGCAGCGCCAGATCGACGCTGGGCAGGCGTTCGCGCGCCAGTTCGACCAGTTTGGGCAGGAAGCTGTAGCCGGAGGCAGCGGTGAAACCGATGGCCACCCGGCCCGCCTCGCCGCTGGCGATCCGCCGCGTCGCCAGGGACGCGGACTCGGCCAGCCGCAGGATGCGCCGCGCCTCGATCAGAAAGGCGCGGCCGGCGGGCGTCAGCCGGACAGACCGGCTGGTGCGGTCCAGCAAGACCACGCCGAGAATGCGTTCCAGCAGTTGCACCTGCCGGCTCAACGGCGGCTGGGTCATGTTGAGGCGCGTGGCCGCGCGACCGAAGTGAAGCTCCTCGGCCACAGCCACGAAGCAGCGCAATTGGCTCAGTTCAAACATGTCCGCCCTCCATCGGATCGGTCAGCCTAGGCGCTTCGATCCGATGGGAACAGGTCATGGCCTAGCCGTTCGCCGCCCGCTTTGCAGCGGCAGGCTGGACACGCGCGATCAGGGCCTGAAGCTCGGCGAATTCACTGTCCTTGAGGTCGACCAGCGGCGTGCGCACCGGACCGGCGGTGCGGCCGATGGCCGTCATGCCCGCCTTGACGATCGACACGGCGTAGCCCTTGCCCTTGTTGCGCAGGGCGATGTAGGGCAGCACGAAGTCGCGCAGGCCCGCCATGATGGTCTCGTGATCGCGCGCGCGCACCGCCTTGTAGAAGTTCAGCGCGAAGTCCGGCACGAAGTTGAAGATGGCCGACGAATAGGTCGTCACGCCCATCTCCAGATAGGCCGGAGCAAAGGTCTCGGCCGTCGGCAGACCGCCGATATAGGTCAGACGATCGCCCATCCGGGCATAGACCTGCATCATCAGTTCGATGTCGCCGACGCCGTCCTTGAAACCGACCAGGTTCGGATTGCGCTCGCACAGCTTCTCAAGCGTATCGGCGTTCAGGATGGCGTTGTCGCGGTTGTAGACGATGACGCCCAGCTTGGTCGCCTTGCAGACCGCCTCGACGTGGGCGGCCAGGCCTTCCTGCCCCGGGAACATCAGATAGGGCGGCAGCAGCAACACGCCGTCGGCGCCGGCGGCCTCGGCCGACTGGGCCATGGCGACGGCGGCGGCGGTCCCATGACCGGCGCCGGCGACGACCGGCGTCCGGCCCCGGGTTTCGGCGACCGCAGCCTTGACGACGGCTTCAACCTCATCCGGCTTCAGCGAGAAGAATTCACCCGTCCCGCCCGCGGCGAAGAGACCCGCGAGGTCATTCTGAAGCATCCAGTCGCAGTGCTCGCGGTAGGCGGCTTCGACAAACTGCCCCTGGGCGTCGAAATGGGTCACCGGGAAGGAGAGCAGGCCGCCGCCGATCGTGGCGGCCATCTCCGCCGGGGTCATTCTGGACATGGAATTCCCTGTCTTCTCGCGGACGAGCGGCCCCAACGGCGCTCTGCAATTTCGCGTCTGAGCAGGACCGTATCGAGACCAATCATGCCGGTCTAAGCCAAAGGAGCTATCGACCGATGCCGGATTTGGCTTGATCTCGCCGGACCGAATCGATGCGCAAACGCTCTTGATCCATGCCCTCTTGAGGGTTCGCATTCAGCGGCCGCATCGCTAGACACTAGCGTTCCAAGACCAGGCCAGAGGACTTTCCCATGACGGACACGCTTGAGCTTTCGCACTGGATCGGCGGCGAGAAGGTGGGCGGGGATCTGTCGGGCGAGAGCCTGAACCCGTCC
>NZ_JBJDPV010000004.1:0-377054 GCF_044901625.1 Brevundimonas sp. NPDC046655 | reverse complement strand
TTCATCGCCTCGACCGCGTCGCGGACGATGACGCCGCTCTTCTCGGCGTCGCCGCGGGCCGACTGGACCACGCCCGAGGCTTGCCGTGCGCCGTCCGCGGTGCGGTTCACCGTGGCGGTGATCTGGTCCAGGGCGGCGGCGGTTTCCTCCAGCGAGGCCGCCTGCTGCTCGGTGCGGCGCGACAGGTCGTCGGAGGCCTGGCTGATCTCGCTCGAACCCGAACGGATGGCCGCCACGTTGTCGACGACCACGGCCACGGCCTGCTCCAGTTGGGCGATGGCGGTGTTGAAGTCGGTCTTCAGCTGCTCCGAGCGCGCCGCCACCTGGGCGGTCATGCGGTGGGTCAGATCGCCGTTGGCCATGGCCTGCAGACCCTGGCCCAGGGCCGTCACGGCGATGCGGTCCTCCTCGGCGGTGCGGGCCTTCTCGGCCTCGACGCGCGCACGCTCCTCCTCGGCGGCGGCGCGCTGGGCCGCCGCTTCCGCTTCCAGACGCTCGTTGGCGATGGCCGCGTCCTTGAAGGCCAGCAGGGCGCCGGCCATTTCGCCGACCTCGTCCTTGCGGCCCACGGCGGGCACGATGATGGTCTTGTCGCCGCCGGCCAGACGGCGCATGGCCGAGGTCATGGCCGCGATCGGCGTGGCGATCATCTTGGCCAGCCCCAGACCGAACAGGATCGACAGGGCCAGAGCCGAAAGGATGCCGACGCCCAAGGCGACCTTGGTGGCGGCGAAGGCCTGGCTCTGATCCTCGACCGCCGCCTTCTTGCGATTGGCCTGGGCCTCAACGATCGCATCAAAGGCCGCGTCGACGGGTTCCATGAACTGGTCGGGGATCGCGCTTTCCGTCAGCGCCATGGCCTCCGCCCGCGTTTCCGGACGGCTGGCCAGACGCACCTCGGGATCAATGACTGCAGCCTGATAGGCGCTCACGGCCTTCACCAGATCATCGATACGCTGGCCGGCGCCCGGAAGATGCGCGGTCATAGCTCTCATTTCAGCGACGCCGTCACGGAAGCCGCCCTTGTGCCGCTCGATCCGCTCCAGGTGATCCGGCTTTCCGGTCAGGATATAGGCCAGGACGGCGCTTTCCTGCTGGTCCACCGCACGCTTGAGCTGGCTGGTCTTGGCGGTGACCGCCTCGGCCAGAGCCACCGTCTCCTTGGCCTTCTCCAGCGCGCTCACCTGCATGAAGACCACCACGCCGAGCGCGATGATCACCGCCACGATCAGGGCGAAGGCGCCCGCCAGCTTCCGCGAAATTCTTACGTTGTCCAGATTCACCGGGATTAGTCCTGTTACTGCACGCGCACCGGCGCGCGCCGACACGATGGATCAAGCTTGAAAAAGGTCAGGCGTCGCCGACGGCCCGGGGCGGCCGCGCGGAGGTCCCGTCAGAAGGCGAGCGACGACGCGCCTCCCCTGACGAAATTTCAGCGAAAATCGTTGATACGGGTAAACGGCAGGCGAAGCGGCGCCTGCGGAATATCCCTTGCGTAATTTCCCGTAACGCCCGACGCCTCAGTACCGGACTTCAGACCGTTCAGGCGCGCCGGAACTCAAGGAAGATCGGCGTAGTGTCGCCCAGCTTCTTTTCCTCATAGCGAGTGACGACGTGGTCGGCCGGGACCGCGAACCAGTCTTCGCCCTCGGCCATGATCCGCGTCAGGCCAGGCGTGCGATCCAGCCGCTCCAGGGCCCATTCGGCATAGTCCAGCCAGTCGGTGACGAAACGCACGCGACCGCCGGGCTTCAGCAGGCGGGCGATCTCCACCGCCGTCTCGTCCTGCAGGAAGCGGCGCTTGTTATGGCGCGCCTTGTGCCAGGGGTCGGGGAAGAGGATCATCACCCGGTCCAGCGAGGCGTCCGGCAGGGCCGTCATCACGGCGCGGGCGTCGTCGGCGTGCAGCCGCACGTTCTTCAGACCGCCCTCCTCCACATGACGCAGCGCCGAGGCCACGCCGTTGAGGAAGGGCTCGCAGCCGATCATCAGGGCCTCAGGGTTGCGCGTCGCCTGTTCGGCCAGATGCTCGCCGCCGCCGAAGCCAATTTCGAGCCAGACTTCCTTCGCTTCGGGCATCAGGGCGACCGGGTCAATCGGGCCCTTGGCAGGGTCCGGCACGGCGATCCGAGGCATCAGGGTGTCGAACAGGGCCGCCTGACGCGCCTTGATCGGCCGCGACTTGATGCGCCCGAACGAGCGCAGCGGGCCGTGAGCCTGGGCCCACTCGGGGCGGTCGCTGTCGAAGGCGGGCAGATCGGCGGGTTCGGACTTGTCGGTCATGCGCGCGCTCTAACCGTTTACGCCCGAAGGCGCAAAGTCGATCAGCCCCAGGGACCGCGCGACGCGCTCGGCGCCGAGGGCGTGGTCGGCACGCTGGTCCGGGGCGCGCCGCCCGACGGGGCGGCTGCGACGGGAGCCGCCGCCGGGCGTCGGCTCATGCCCATCTTCGCCCCCATCTCCATCAGGGCGCGGACGCGGTTGCCGGTGGCCGGGTGGGTCGAGAACAGGTTGTCGGCGCCCTTGCCGTTCAGCGGATTGATGATGAACATATGGGCCGTGGCCGGATTGCGTTCGGCCGGGGCGTTCACCGCCCCCCGCGCATAGGCCTCGATCTTTTGCAGCGCCGAAGCGAGCGCCTGGGGGTCGTTGGCGATCTCAGCCCCGACGCGGTCCGCCTCGTATTCACGGGCGCGGCTGATGGCCATCTGCACCAGACCCGCCGCCATGGGCGCCAGAAGCATCAGGGCGATGGTCCCGATCATGCCGCCCGGCCGCTCGCGATCGTCGCCGCCGCCGAAGAACATGGCGAAGTTGGCCAGCATGGCGATGGCGCCCGCCACCGTCGCCGTCACCGTCATTGTCAGGGTGTCGCGGTTCTTCACATGGGCCAGTTCGTGCGCCATCACCCCCCTCACCTCCTCGCGCGTCAGCATGTCCAGCAGACCGCTGGTGGCGGCCACGGCGGCGTTCTGCGGATTGCGGCCCGTGGCGAAGGCGTTGGGTTGGTCGTTGGGAATGATGGTGATGGTCGGCTGCGGCAGCCCCGCGTCGGCCGCCATCTGCCTGATGTCCGCGACATAGGCGCGGACCACGGCGTTGGGATGGGTCTCATCCACCGGCTGCGCCTTGTACATCTTCAGCACGATCTTGTCGGCGTTCCAGTAGCTGAACAGATTCATCCCCGCCGCCACGAGCAGGGCGATCATCATGCCGGTCGCGCCGCCGATCAGATAGCCGATCCCCATGAACAGGGCGGTCATCACGGCCAGCAGGGCGAAGGTCTTGAGATGGTTCATCGGGTCCGGGCGTCGTCAGGGGTGGCGAAGAAGTCCTGAACGTCTATGTGAGGCCCTGTATCCTCGCCCTCAAGGCAGTCCCCCTGTGACCGAACAGCCCACCCCGCCCCCCGCAGACGACGACGCCGCCGAAGAAGGCGCCCCCGCCTTCAACGCCGATGTGCCCCACGCCACGCCTGAGCGGCCCCTGAACGCGATCGCGCGTCGCGCCCTCATGGAAGCGGCCGAACGTCGCAAGGCGGCCGAAGCGCCGGTGCTGGATACCGAGCACGGCGGCCCGCGCGGCCCCGAGCCGACCCGTTACGGCGACTGGGAGAAGAAGGGCCTGGCCGTCGACTTCTGAGCCGGACTCCGTTCGCCCGAGGGGAGAATAGTGAACGCTTCGGCCGAAACCGCATTAACCTTTGCGGCTGAAACAAGGAGCGTGGCCATGAAGGCAGTCGCATACATCGCCGTCGGCGCGGCCCTGCTGGCCGCCGGAACCGCCGAGGCCCATCAGCGCCAGGTGCGCCATAACGCCGCCTCCGGCTACGCCCAGCAGGCCTATGCCCATCGCGGCCCCATCGTCGAAAGCCGGGTCCAGACCTATTACAGCGACACCGGCTGGCAGGGCGGCTACGGCCCGGTCGAGGCCTATGGCTACGGCTACGGTTACGGCGGCGCCGGTCACCGCCCGCCCGTCGTCGTCGCCCCGCAACAGCAGCCGATCCGCCACGGCGGCTACGCCTACAGCGGCGTGTCCCGCTCCATGCCCTTCGGCTATGTCGTCGACGGCTATGGCCGCTACCCCTGGGCCCGCGGCCAGGTTCAGCAAAACTACTATCAGCAGGGCTATCAGGGCGGCGGCTACGCCTCTGACTGCCGCTGCGGCCCGCCGCCTCAGCCGGTCCACTATCGTCCCGAGCCGGTCTATGTCAGCCAGCCTCCGGTCTATGTCTCGCAGCCGCCCGTCTATGTGGAATCCCCGCCGGTCTATGTGCAGCCGGCTCCGGTCTATGTCGAACCGGCGCGCGTCCATGTCGCCCCGCCGCCCGTCTATGTGGCGCCCGCCGATGTCCGCGTCGCCCCGGCCCAGGTCGAGGTCGCCCGGCCCCAGGTCCATGTCGCCCCGCCGCGCGTCGAGGCCGCGCCTCCGATCGTGAACTTCGACCAGGGCTACTACGCCGTGCCCGACGCGCCGCCTCCCCCGCCCCCTCCGCCGCCGCACCATCACCGGTCGTCGAGCGAGCGGCCCTATATGCAGGAGCCCGGTGAGCGGGGCTGATCACGACAAAGGGCGGCCCCCGCGAGGAGGCCGCCCTTTTTGTTTCACGTGGATCAACAGGTTGCGCGCGATCAGATCAGCGCGATCTCGGCCGAAATGGCTTGAGCCGCCGCGCGCGGATCAGCCCCGGCGGTGATCGGACGTCCGACCACCAGATGGGTGGCGCCGGCTTGCAGGGCGCTGGCCGGGGTGGCCGCCCGGGCCTGATCGTCCAGGGCCGCGCCGGTCGGCCGCACGCCCGGCGTCACGATCAGGAAGTTCTCGCGGCCCGCCGCCAGGGCGATCTCGCGCACGCGCGCCGCCTCGTGCGGGCTGGAGACCACGCCGTGGATCCCGGCCTCCAGAGCCTGCCGCACCCGAAGTTCGACCAGATCCGCCGCCGACAGGCTGTGGTCGTCCGCCTTCAGGTCCTCCTCGGTCAGGCTGGTCAGGACCGTGACGCCCAGGATCTTCAGATCCGAGCCCGCCGCCCCGCGCGCCGCCGCCGCCATCACCTGCGGCCGGGCGTGAACGGTCAGCAGGTCGCAGCCCGCATTGGCCAGAACCGCCGTCGCCTTCTCCACCGTCGCGCCGATGTCGTGCAGCTTCCAGTCGAGGAAGACCTGAGCCCCCGCCGCCTTCAGCTCGCGCGCCAGGCCCATGCCGTCCGAGGCGAACAGCTGCAGCCCGACCTTGTAGAAACCGACCGCGTCGCCGATCCGCTCGACCAGGGCGCGGGCCTCGTCCGTCGTCGGCACGTCCAGGGCGCAGATGACGCGGGGATCAAACGGGCGATTTGGATGGGCTTCGGACATTTCCGGCTCTCGGCGGGTTGCAGGCGCGCGCGGATGCCCCGATAGGTGAGACCAAGGGTCGCGGGTCGCGCGGCGGGATTTAAGGCGGGGGCAAGCAATGAACGCGGTCGATCTGGGGGTCAACCTGTTCGTGGCGCTGTTCGCCTTGCTGGACCCCATCGGCAATGTGCCGATCTTCGCCGCCGCCACCGCCGGGGCCTCGCTGCGTCAGCGCATCACCGTCTCCGCCATGATCTGCGCCTTCGCGGCGGTCTTCCTGGGCTTCTTCTTCTTCACGGGCCTCGGCCTGCTGCAGTTCTTCGGCATCTCCCTGGCCGCCTTCCGCATCGCCGGCGGCATCCTGCTGCTGCTGCTCGGCCTCGACATGGCGCGCGAGGACTTCCTCAAGATCTTCGCCGACGCCGACGCCGTGACCGACGCCAAGGACGTGCGCGGCTACGCCAAGCGCCGCTTCAAGCGCCTGATCGTGCCCTTCGCCATTCCCCTGATGATCGGCCCCGGCGCCATCTCGGCCATCATCATCAACGCCGGTGAAGCCGAGAAGCTGGGCGCGGCGGGCACGGCCTCGTCGCTGATCGCCATGGTCGGCGCCTGCGTCGTCACCTTCATCTGCTTCGCCTGCACGGGCCCGATCAGCCGCATTCTCGGCGACGTCGGCATGGCCATCGTGGTCCGCGTGCTCGGCCTGATCCTGTGCGCCCTGGCCATCCAGTTCATCATCGCCGGTCTGGGCGAAGCCATCCCCGGCATGTTCAGCATCGGCGTGACGGCGCCCTACCCCGCCGGCGGTCACTAACACCTCAAGCGCCTCATCCCGGAAAGCGCGAAGCGCTTATCCGGGATGACGGAAGAAGGTTAGCTAAAGCCGGTCCAGCCGTCTGGCGTGACCGCCGACCATCTTCAGCGCCAGGCTGTCGGGCAGCAGACCGCCCAGCGCCGCCAGCACATTATTGGCGACGCCCGGCGTGACGCGCGGGCGATTGGCCTCGACCGCGTCCCAGCCGATCCGAGCCACGCGGTCGGCCTCCATCCACATCCATTTCGGATAGGCGCTCGAGACCTGTTCGCGCGAGCCGTTGACGTCGTGGAACTCGGTATAGGTGTAGCCGGGGCAGAGCGCCGTGACATGGACCCCCGTCCCCTGGGTCTCCAGCCACAGGCCCTGCGAGGCCTTGATCAGGAAGCTCTTGATCGGGCCGTACAGGGTGTCCCCACCGGTCGCCGGCATCTGTCCGGCCAGCGAGGCCACGTTCAGCACCCGGCCCCAGCCGCGCGCCGCCATGCCCGGCAGCAGAAGGCGCGACAGCTCAACCGGCGCCGTCAGCATGACGCGGATCATGGCGGCGTGGTCGGCGGGATCGGTGGCCAGGAAGCCCGTGGTGCGGCTGAAGCCGGCGTTGTTGATCAAGCCGTCGGCGCTCAGCCCGCGCGCCGCCATCGCCTCGACCAGAGCGGCGGGCGCGCCCGGTTCGGCCAGATCAGCGACGAGAATGCTGGCGCTCACGCCGTACCGCGCCGTCAGGTCTTCGGCCAGGGCCTGCAACGGCCCCTCGCGCCGGGCGGTCAGGATCAGGTCGTATCCTCGCGCGGCGCAAACACGGGCAAGCGCCGCGCCGATGCCGGCGCTGGCCCCCGTGATCAGGATGGTTCGGCGATGCTCCCCCAAGCGACGCGCGTCAGGCGGCGACGGGGCAGGACGAATGCGGCGCGAAGTCGCGCAGCGAGGCCGGGTCGGCCTCCAGCAGGTCGGCGATGGTGATCTTGGACAGGGCCGCGCCCGCGGCCTGATCGGCGGCGGTCAGGGCCTTGGCCACCTGACGCGGGATGTGCTCGCCCACCGGACAGCCCTTGGCCCCTGCGGGAGTCGAACCCAGATGGGCGCAGCCGTTCACCGCCTTCAGCACCTCGTCCAGACAGATGGTCTCGGGCTGGCGCAGCAGCCAGGATCCGCCCGAGGCGCCGGGGCGGGTGGCGATCAGCCCGGCCTTGGCCAGCAGGGCCGTGACCCGGCGAATGACCACCGGATTGGTCGGCACCGAGGCGGCCAGAACGGCGCTGGGCGCGGCGTCCGCAGCCGAATAGGCGCCCTTGTGGGCCAGATAGGCCAGGGCGTGGGCGGCGACGGGGAATCTTTGGCTGTCAGACATCTTGATCAATGCTCCAGACCGGAAGGTAGGGCTTCCGGCGCCGTTTCACAAATCCAACCGCAACAAAAACTGTTTTAATTATCGCCAAGCTTCACGCGCCGGCCTTCCTGGCGAAGCTCCAGGCCGCCTCCGACAGGGGTCCGACCTGGGCCGCCATGGTCCTGGCGTGGGCGCTGGCGGCGGTGCCGTCGCGCACCCGACCGGCGATTCCCTGACAGATGGCCGCCAGCCGGAACAGGTTGTAGGCGAACAGCCAGTCGAGGTTCTGCGGCGGCGCCGTGCCGGTCTTTGCGGCGTAGCGCTCAACCGTCTCCTCGACCGAGGGAATGCCCAGTTCTTTCAGCTCCGCCCCGGCCAGTCCGTTGCGCAAAGACGCCGGAATGACCCAGGCGATCAGCAGATAGGAGAAGTCGGCCATGGGATCGCCCAGGGTCGACAGCTCCCAGTCCAGCACCGCCCGCACGCGCGCCTCGACCGGATCAAGGATCATGTTGTCGAGGCGAAAGTCGCCGTGGACGATCCGCGTCGGCCCCTCGGGCGGCAGGCTGTCGGGCAGGAAGGCGATCAGCCGGTCCATGGCCGGGATGGGCGCGATCTCTGAAGCCCGATACTGCTTGGTCCACCGTCCGACCTGGCGGGCGAAATAGTTGCCCGGCTTACCATAGTCGCCCAGACCGATGGCGGCGGGCTCAAAGGCGTGCAGCGCCGCCAGCGTATCCGTCTGCGCCTCATAGATGGCGCGGCGCTCGGCGGGAGCCAGACCCGGCAGCTTCAGGTCCCAGAAAACCCGGCCCTCGACCTTGTCCATGACATAGAAGATCGAGCCGATGACGTCTTCGTCCGTACACAGAACATAGGGCCGCGCCACCGGAAATCCTTGCGCATGGAGGGCCGAGATGACGGTGAACTCGCGGTCCACGGCGTGGGCGCTGGCCAGCAGCAGGCCCGGGGGCTTGCGACGCAGCACATAGGCCCGCCCCGGCGTGGTCAGTTCATAGGTGGGGTTCGACTGGCCGCCCTTGAACTGGCGGATCGTCAGCGGCCCGGCGTAGCCCTCGACGTTTGCGGTCAGCCAGGCATCGAGCGCCGCCTCGTCGAGGCGATAGCGCTCGTCCACCTCGCGCGTGCCGGAAAAGGCCGATTGCGCATCCAGACTGTCGGTCATGGTTCGTCTCCCTCGCCGGCGCTCTGCGGCGCGCGTGCGATCATTCAGCGGCGATGATGGCGGCCTTCACCGCCCCGCGCCAGCCCTTCAGCAGCCGCGCCCGTTCCTCGTCGCCCATCCGCGGGCGCCAGACGGCGGGGGCCTCAAGCGGCGCGGTCCACAGCTCGCTGGTAAGGCCGACGCCGAAGGCCGCCAGCCGCGCCGCCCCCATGGCCGTCATCTCCTGAAAGGCCGGACGTTCGACCTCGACCTGGCAGATGTCGGCGACGAACTGCATGGCGAAGGCGTTGGCGGTGACGCCCCCATCGACCTTCAACCGCGTCAGCGACGGCGCCCCGTCCTTCTTCAGGGCGTCCAGCAGATCGCGCGTCTGATAGGCCAGGCTCTCCAGCGCCGCGCGGACGAAGTGGGCCGGGCCGCTGTCGCGGGTCAGGCCGATGACCGTCCCCCTCGCCTCGGGCTGCCACCAGGGCGCGCCCAGACCGGTGAAGCCCGGCACCAGATAGACCCCGCCATTGTCCTTCAGGGTCTGGGCCATGGCCTCGGACTGGCGCGAGTCCGAGATGACCTTCAGCCCGTCGCGCAGCCACTGGATCGCCGACCCCGCCGAGAAGATGGAGCCTTCCAGGGCGTAGGCGACCTGACCATCGGCGGCATATCCGAGCGTCCCCAGCAGCCGCGAGGTCGAGACCACCGGCTGATCCCCGACATTGGCGACCAGAAAGGCCCCGGTGCCATAGGTGATCTTGGCGTCGCCCGCCGCCAGCGCCCCATGCCCGACCAGGGCCGCCTGCTGATCCCCCGCCGATCCGTGAATGGGCAGGGCCCGTCCGAACAGGCTGGCGTCGCAGTCGCCCAGATGATCGGCGCAGCCCCGAATCTCGGGCAGGGCCTCAATCGGCACATCGAACAGGTCGCAAAGATCAGACCGCCACTGCAGCGTCTTCAGGTCCATCAGGCTGGTGCGGCTGGCGTTGGTGGCGTCGGTGACGTGGCTGGCGCCGCCCGTCAGCTTCCAGATCAACCAGGCGTCGATGGTGCCGAGCTTGACCTCGCCCTTGACCGCCCGCTCGCGCGCGCCCGGCACGGCGTCCAGCAGCCAGGCGTATTTCGAGGCCGAGAAATAGGGGTCGAGGATCAGGCCGGTCGCGGCCTGCACCGCCGCCTCATGCCCGTCCGCCGCCAGCCGCGTGGTCACGTCCGCCGTGCGCCGGTCCTGCCAGACGACGGCCCGGTGCAGCGGCTCGCCGGTCGTCGCATCCCACAGCACCGCGGTCTCGCGCTGATTGGTGATGCCCACGGCGGCGAAGCGGCCCACGCCCCCCGCCTTTCGCACAACCTCGCGACAGGTCTGCAGCGTCGCGCGCCAGATCTCCGCCGCGTCATGCTCGACCCAGCCCGACTGCGGGAAATGCTGCGCCAGCTCGATCTGGCTGACCGCGACGGAATGGAACGCCCCCTCGGGCGACACCTCAAAGGCGATGGCCCGCGTCGAGGTCGTGCCCTGGTCGATGGCGAGGATCATGTTCGCTTGCATCAGGAGAGTTATGCAGAGGCGCAGGCTGAGCGTAAGAGGAAACTCATGCACACGCCCTCCTTCTCCGGCGTCCTCGACGCCGCCCGCCAGATCGCCCCCGCCGCCGTGCGCACGCCGCTGATCGAGCATCCGGCCCTGAACGCAGCCGTCGGCGGCCGCGTCCTGATGAAGGCCGAGACGCTGCAGGTCGCGGGCGCCTTCAAGTTTCGCGGGGCCTACAACCGCATCAGCCGCCTGACGGACGCGGAGAAGACGCGCGGCGTCGTGGCCTATTCCTCGGGCAACCACGCCCAGGGCGTGGCGGCGGCGGCGCAGGCGGTGGGAACCCGCGCCCTGATCGTCATGCCCTCGGACAGCCCGACGGTGAAGGTCGAGGGCGTTCGCGCCTTCGGCGGCGAGGTGCGCTTCTACGATCGCTGGACCGAAAGCCGCGAGGCCATCGGCGCCGAGATCGCGGCTGAACGCGGCTCCATCCTGGTCCCGCCTTTCGATGACCCCTTCATCATCGAGGGCCAGGGCACGGTCGGGCTGGAGATGCTGGAGCAGGCCGGGATCGAAATGGACCAGCTGCTCTGCGGCGCCTCGGGCGGCGGCTTGATCGCCGGGCTCAATCTGGTCATGGCCGAACAGAGCCCCCAGACCCGCGTCATCGTCGTCGAGCCCGAAGCCTTCGACGACACCCGCCGCTCGCTGGAGGCCGGCGAACGCACCGCCCACCCGCAAGGCGCTCCCTCCATCTGCGACGCCCTGATGGCCCCCATGCCGGGCGAACTGACCTGGCCGATCAACCGATGCCTGTCGGGCGCCGCGACCGTCACCGACGCCGAGGTGGCCGAGGCCATGCGTTTCGCCTTCCGCTGGCTGAAACTGGTCATCGAGCCGGGCGGCGCCGTGTCCCTGGCCGCGCTTCTGTCGGGCAAGGTCGCAGCCAGGGGCCTGACCACCGGGATCGTCCTGTCCGGCGGCAACGTCGATCCGGGCCTGTTCAGCGCCGTCATCGAGGACCGCTTCAAGGCCTGACGCGGCCTCTTGCGCCCGTCCGCGACGCAGGCAAGGCTGCATCAAACGGAGGGGCCCGATGACAAAGCCGAGCGATCTGCCATCCCTGGTCGGCCAAGAGGTCGGCGTCAGCCGCTGGATAGAGGTCGATCAGGCCCGCATCGACGCCTTCGCCCGCATCACCGAGGACGAGCAGTTCATCCACGTCGACCCGGAACGGGCCAGGGCGACGCCTTTCGGCGGGACCATTGCTCACGGCTTCCTGACCCTCAGCCTGGCCTCGGCCATGAGCTATGACGCCGTCGCGCCGCTGGACGGCGTGGTCATGGGGGTCAACTACGGCTTCGACAAGCTGCGCTTCCTCGCTCCCGTTCCGGCCGGATCGAAGGTGCGAGGCCGCTTCAAGCTGCTGTCCGCCGAGGACAAGGGCGCCCAGGACGGCGTGACCCGCTGGCTGCTGAAGCACGAACTCACCGTCGAGATCGAGGGCGGCGACAAGCCCGCCCTGATCGCCGAATGGCTTGGCATGCAGATGGTGAAGGCCTGAGCCTCACCCGTTTCCGGTGCTGGACAAGGACAGGATAACGGCGCTCCAGTAACCATAGTCCGGGCACGGTCAGATCGAGGGAGGCTGGACAGTGCACCTTCACGGGGTTTCCGTCTTCGACGGCCTGTCCTTTCTGGTCGCCGTCTTCGCCGCCTGGACGGCCCTGGACCTGTTTCAGCAGGTGCGGTCCCACCAGGGCGGCGAGCGCCTGGCCTGGCTGGGCACAGCGGCGACGGCCATGGGCGGCGGCGTCTGGTCGATGCATTTCATCGCCATGCTGGGCTTCGACGCCGGTTCGCCGGTCCGCTACGACCTGACGCTGACCATCATCTCCTTCCTTCTGGCGGTCGCCGGATCCAGCCTCGCCTTCCTCATCGCGGCAGGACGCGCAAACCCTCCTCGCATGATCCTGGCGGGCCTGGTCATGGGCGCCAGCATCTGCGCCATGCACTATGTCGGCATGGCGGCCCTGCAGACGTCGGCCGCTCTGACCTATGCGCCCGGACTGGTCGCCGTGTCGGCGGCTGTCGCTCTTCTGGCCTCGATCGCCGCCTTGTTCGCAGTCAATCAGGACCGTTCACGGCTGTGGCGGCTGACGGCGGCCCTGGTCCTGGGCATGGCCGTGGTCGGGATGCACCATGTGGCCATGGCGGCCCTGACGGTCGCGCCGAGCCAGACCGCCGCCACGCTCGACCCGCCCGGGGCCCCGCCTCTGCTGCTGGCCGTCGGCGTCGCCGGGGTGACGATCCTCATCCTGTTTCTGGCCCTGGCGGTCGCCATGGTGGACCAGCGTGACAAGCTGATCGCCATCATCGACGCGGGCGGGGTCGGCTACTGGGAGCTGGCCCTTCCACGGCAGGACCTCTGGCTGTCCGGCCGGGCGCGCAAATACCTCGGCCTGGCCCGCGGCGAGCCCTTTTCGGCGCGCGACCTTCCCCGCAAGCTGAAGCCCGAGGACATGGCCCGCCGAACGGAAACCCTGGAGCGCGCCCTCAGGGGAGAGGGCGACTACGCCGCAGAATATCAGATCCGCGACAGCGGCCGGTGGCTTCAGGTGCGGGGTCGGCTGATCCGCTCGCGGTCGGGCAAGCCGATCAAGCTGGCCGGGGTCATCACCGACGTCACCGACCGCCATCAGGCCTTCGCCGCCCTGGCCACCAGCGAGCATCGCCAGCGCCTGCTGATCAATGAGCTGAACCACCGGGTGAAGAACACCCTGGCCACCATCCAGTCGATCGCCGCCCTGACCGCGCGCCGCTCCAGCAGCGTCGAGGACTTCATGCGCCTGTTCGAGGCGAGGCTGATCGCCCTGTCCGACACCCACAACCTTCTGACCGCCAACGGTTGGGAAAAGGCGCGGTTAAGCGATCTTCTGGTTCAGGAATTTCGCCCCTACGCCGAGGATCGCCTGCGCATGACAGGGCCGGACGTGACCCTGGGCGCCGAACAGTCCCTGTCCATGGGCCTGATCCTGCATGAACTGGTCACCAACGCCGCCAAATACGGTCCGCTGAAATGTCCCAACGAGGCGGCGGGCTGGGTCGAGGTCCGTTGGAGCGGCCTCGACGACGACGGCCTGGTCTCGCTGGACTGGATCGAGCACGGCGGCCCAGAGGTCGAGCCGCCGACGCGCACAGGCTTCGGCTCGCGCCTGATCGACACCAGCATCCGCACGACGCTCGCCGGGTCGGCGACCATGGACTATGCTCACGGCCGCCTGCATTGCCGCCTGACCTTCCGGCCCGGCGGCGCGCCGAACGCCTAGGGCTCGCCCAGGCAGCGCAGGGCGACTTCCAGATTGCGCAAACCGTCTTCGCCCGAAACCGCCGCAGTCTCACCGCTGCGGATGGCGTGGACGAAGGCCTCGTGCTCCTTCTTGAGCGGCTCGGCGGGCCACGAGTTCAGCATCCGCGTCGAGTAGGAACCATCCGGCTGCTGGCCGAAATACTCCGTCACCTGACGGGTGATCAGGTCGGCGACAATGAAGCGGTTCTTGGTGGCGACCTGCAAGGTGCGGGTCTTGTAGGGCGTGACCCAGTTGGTCGTGATGTGAGCGATCACGTCATTGGCCATGCGGAACTGCAGCAGGGCCGAGTCCTCGCGCGAGGCGTGGGTGTGGCCCAGCAGCGACTGGACCTCGACAACCTCGGAGCCCGTCAGGTGGCGGATGATGTCGATGTCGTGCACCGCCAGATCGATGACCACGCCCACCTCGCCCATGCGCGGCGGGAAGGGGCCGACGCGGGTGATCTGGATGGAGATGATCTCGTCGCCGTCGATGGCGCGCTTGACCGTGTCCACCGCCGGGTTGAACCGCTCGACATGGCCGACCATCAGGACGCGGTTGTTGGCCTTGGCCGCGTCGATCATGGCCTGGGCGTCGGCGGTCGTGGCCGCGATGGGCTTTTCGACCAGGACATGCACGCCCGCGTTCAGCAGGGCCACGCCCAGCTCGGCGTGGAAGCGGTTCGGCGTGGCGATGACGGCGGCGTCCAGACCGGCGGCGACAAAGGCCTGAGCGGTCGTCACAGCGGTCGCGCCGTAAGCCTCGGCCACGCCCTCGGCCGTCACGGCGTCGGGATCAAAGACGGTCGTCAGCTCGACGTCGCGCAGTTCGGACAGGACGCGGGCGTGGTTGCGGCCCATGACGCCGGCGCCGGCGACGCCGATCTTGAGGGGCCCAAAATTGGGGGAAGTGTGCTGGGTCATGAAGATCAGGCCTTGAAGCTGGCGACGGCGGCGATGATGCGATCCTGCGTCGCTTCGTCCAGATCCGAGTGCATCGGCAGGCTGATGACGCGTTCCATCAGGCGTTCCGTCACCGGCAGGCCCTGCGGGCCGCGCGGATAGTGGGCGTAGGCGGGCTGCAGATGCAGCGGGATCGGATAATAGACCGCCGTGGGGATGCCCTCGGCCTTCAGGTGCGCGGCCAGGCCGTCGCGGTCCTCGTGCTCGATCGTATATTGCGCCCAGTTCGAGACATTGCCCGCCGGCACGTCCGGCACGGCGGCGACGTGAGGCCGCAGACCCTCGTTGTAGCGAGCGGCGGCGGCGTTGCGCCACTCGATCTCTTGCCCAAAGACCTTCAGCTTCTCGATCAGGACTGCGGCCTGGATGGTGTCCAGACGGCTGTTCAGGCCGATGCGCATGTTCAGGTATTTGGGGTCGTGGTCAAAGGTCTTGTCCTTCAGGTCGATCGCCACCGCCTTGCCGTGCACGCGGATGGAATCGATCAACTGGGCCAGGTCGTCGTCATTGGTCAGCACCGCCCCGCCGTCGCCGTAGCAGCCCAGCGGCTTGGCCGGGAAGAAGCTGGTGGTGGTGATGTCGGCCCACTTCAGCGGATGCTCGCCGTCGATGGTGCAGCCGAACCCTTGCGCCGAGTCCGAGATCAGCTTCAGGCCGTATTTGTCGCAGATGGCCTTGATGGCCGGGTAGTCGGCGGGCTGGCCGAACAGGTCGACGGCGATGACCACGCGCGGCGTCAGACGGCCTTCCTTCAGCGTCGCCTCGATGGCCGCCTCCAGATGGGCGGGGCTCATGTTGTAGGTGGTCGCGTCCACGTCGATGAAGACCGGCTCGGCGTCGAACCAGGGCACCACCTCGGCGGTGGCGGCGAAGGTGAAGCTGGGCACGAAGACGGCGTCGCCGCGACCGATGCCCCAGGCCATCAGCGGCAGGGCCAGGGCGTCGGTGCCGTTGGCGCAGCCCAGGGCGTGCTTCGCGGCGCCGAAGGCGGCCAGATCGGCCTCGAACTGGCGCACCTGCGGGCCCATGACCCAGGCGCCGCCGACGACGGCCTCCTGAACGGCAGCCTCGATCTTGCCGCCGAGGCGAAGCCGCTGGGCCTGAAGGTCGATGAAGGGAATGGTCATGAAGGGTCGCTCTCTCGGTAGGGGCCGCGCAGGCGGAACTCGGGTTCGGCGGGCGGGCGCGAAGGCGGATCAACTATCTTGAGCGCCTCCTACCAAAGCCCGGGGGCTCTCGACAAACCCGCGAGGGTCACTTCGCGTTGCCGGTTGCAACGAAAGCCATGCTTGGCAAAACTGGCAACCCTGCCTAAGCCCGGCTGACCATGACGCTTTCGAACGCACAGAACCGGGTCCGTGACTGGCTGTTCCACCAGGCCCTGCCGCTGTGGGCGTCGGCCGGGATCGACGCCGAGGGCCGTTTTTTCGAGAAGCTGGATTTCGACGGCCGCCCGATTACCCGCGTCCCCCGCCGCACGCGGGTGCAGGCGCGCCAGGTCTATGTCTTTTGCGAAGCCGCCGCCCTCGGCTGGCCAGAAGAGGAAAATGGGGGCGAAGCCATCGCCCGACGCGGGCTGGACGCCCTGATCCGCGACCACCGCCGGGACGACGACCTGTGGGTGCGCGCCGTTGACGATGCGGGCGCCGTGATCGATCCTACGCCCGACCTCTACGACCTGGCCTTCGTCCTGTTCGCCCTGGCCGCCGCTCATCGCGTGCTGAAGGACGAACGCGCCCTGCCCCTCGCGCTTTCGACCCTCGCCGCCATCGAGGCGGGGATGGCCGATCCGGCCTACGGCGGCTGGCATGAAGCCCTGCCCCCGGTCCTGCCCCGTCGCCAGAATCCGCACATGCACATGCTGGAGGCCCTGCTGGCCTGGCAGGCGATCGCCCCTGAGCCCGCCTTCGAGACGGCGGCGCGCCGCGTGCTGGACCTGTTCGCCGCCCGCTTCTTCGACCGCGAACACCTGATGCTAGGCGAGTTCTTCACTGCGGACTGGGCCATCGCGCCCGGCGGCGCCGGTCAGGTCATCGAGCCCGGCCATCACCTGGAGTGGGTCTGGCTGCTGGAGCAGGCCCGCCGCCTGGGCCTCGACGGCCACGAACGACCGGCTCAGGCCCTGTTGGCCTCGGCCCTGACCAACGGCCTCGACGCCCAGGGCATGATGATCCGCGAGGTCGACCGCATCGGCGTGGTCCGCGACGGCGGTCGGCGCCTCTGGGCTCAGACCGAGGCCCTGCGCACCCTCCTCCTGCGCGGTCGCACCGACCAGGCCCTGCGCCTGATCGACGGCGTCTTCGCCACCCATCTGGCCACGGCGACGCCCGGCCTCTGGGTCGACAGCTATGACGCCGAGGGCCGGCCGCAGGACGCTTCGGCGCCCGCCTCGACCCTCTATCACCTGATGAGCGCCTTCTCGGCCCTGCTGACGGACCCTGCATGAGCCGCCCCATGAAGCGACCCGCCGCCTTTCTCGACCGCGACGGCGTCCTGATCGTCGACTGCGGCTATCCGCACCGCCCCGACCAGCTGGTGCTGATCCCCGGCGCCGCCGAGGCGGTGAAGCGGCTGAATGACGCGGGTTATGTCGTCGTCATCGTCACCAACCAGTCGGGTGTGGCGCGCGGCCTGTTCAGCGAAGAGACCATGCACGGCTTCAACGCCCTGGTGGTCCAGCGGCTGGCCGAAAGCGGCGCCCGCATCGACGCCGTCTACGCCGCCCCCCACCACGCCGAGGCCGTGGACGAACGCTATCGCCACCCCGACCATCCCGACCGCAAGCCCAATCCGGGCATGCTGCTGCGCGCCATGACCGAGCACGACCTGGACCCGGCCCGCTCGCTGATGATCGGCGACCAGCCCTCGGACATGGAGGCGGCGCGCCGCGCGGGCGTCGTCGGTCACCGCTTCCCCGAAGGCGGCGACCTGGATCAATTCGTCACGGCCATCCTCTCGACCTGATCGCAATTCTTCATCCGGTGAATTACTCTGCCGCCAAGGTCAGAAGAAGCCGCCGGAGAAGACGCCCATGCCCGCCCATGCCTCGCCCTTCGCAGATCGCTACGTCGAGCGTCGCTGGACCTCGCCGGACGGCCTGAGCCTCTACGCCCGCGACTACGCCCCCGCCGAGGGCCCGGCCAAGCTGCCCGTCATCGCCATCCACGGCCTGACCCGCAACAGCGCCGACTTCGGCGTCATCGCCGGATTGATCGCCCAGACCGGCCGCCGGGTGCTGGCCGTCGACGTGCGCGGACGCGGCCTGTCCGACCGTGCATCCGACCCCATGACCTACACGCCCGACGTCTATGCCCGCGACGTGATCGCCCTGATGGAGCAGACGGGGATCGAAAAGGCGGTCTTCCTCGGCACCTCCATGGGCGGGCTCATCACCATGGCCCTGACCGCCATCAAGCCTCAGGGCGTCGCCGCCGCCGTTCTCAACGACATCGGGCCGGAGGTGGCGTCCGAAGGTCTGGCCCGCATCGCCGAATACACCGGCCGCAAGATCGAGATCCGCAACTGGGCCGACGCCGCCGCCTACGCCCGCGACATCAACGCCGTCGCGTTCCCCCTCAACGGCGACGCCGACTGGGACGCCTTCGCCCGCCGCATCTTCCGCGAGGGCGAGGACGGTCGGCCGGTGCTGAACTACGACCCTGACATCTCGGTCCCGATCCGGGCGGCAGGGGCCGCGGCCCTGGTCCCCGACCTGTGGCCGGCCTTTATGGCCCTGGCGACCGGGCGCCCGACCCTGCTGGTGCGCGGCGGAACCTCGGACCTGCTCAGCGCGGACATCGCCAGCCGGATGCGCGCGGCGGCGCCGTCCATGGCCTATGTCGCGGTTCCCGGGATCGGCCACGCCCCCATGCTGGACGAGCCCGAGGCGCGGGCGGCGATCTTCGAGTTTCTGGCGAACGTTAGCTAATATCCGCAGTCATTCCGGGGCGGCGAAGCCGAACCCGGAACCCAGGCGGTTGTGCAAACCGGCATGGCCCGTGTTGATCTCAACCGTCTGGGCCCCGGACAGCCCCGCGCGGGCTTCCGGGGTGACGGCAAGAGGGATCGCTCTAGTCCTAGGCCTTCTTCACAAACTCCGTCCGCAGCACGAGGCCGCGCACCTTCTCGACATTGGCCTCGATCTCGTCGGGGTCGCCGGTCAGGCGGATATTCTTGACCAGGGTCCCGCGCTTCAGCGTCACACCGCCCGAGCCCTTGACCTTCAGGTCCTTGATCAGGGTCACGCTGTCGCCGTCGGCCAGGATGTTGCCGTTGGAGTCCTTGGTCACGTCGTCGGTCATGGTCGTCTCTTTCTCGTCATCCCGGCCGAAAGCCGGGGCGACGGTCCTACTCAATCGGGGACGTTATTGTCGAGTTCGTCGAGCCAGACTCTCGCCGACGAGTCCGACGGCGCCCGCCAGTCGCCGCGCGGCGACAGCGACCCGCCCGTCACCACCTTGGGCCCGTTCGGCACGGCAGAACGCTTGAACTGGCTGGTCTGGAAGAAGCGGATCAGGAACTTCCTCAGCCAGGCCTTGATGGTGGGCAGGTCATAGGCGACCCGCTCCGCCTCCGGCAGACCGGCGGGCCAGTTCCCCGTCGTCGCATCGCCCCAGGCCTGATGCGCCAGCCAGGCGACCTTGGACGGCTTCAGGCCGAACCGGCTGATGTAGAACAGGAAGAAGTCGTTCAGGGCGTAGGGGCCGACGATGCTCTGCGTCGACTGGATCGCCCCGTCGGCGCCCGCCGGGACCAGTTCCGGCGAAATCTCGGTGGCGAGAATGGCGTGAAGCGTGGGCGTCGCCGCCTCGCCCACCAGGCCCCGTTCGGCCACCCAGCGGATCAGATGCTGGATCAGGGTCTTCGCCACCCCGCCGTTGACGTTGTAGTGGCTCATGTGGTCGCCGACGCCATAGGTGCACCAGCCGAGGGCCAGCTCCGACAGGTCGCCGGTGCCCAGGACGAAGCCGTGGTTCTGATTGGCCAGTCGGAACAGGTAGTCGGTGCGCAGGCCCGCCTGGACGTTCTCGAAGGTGATGTCATGCACCGGTTCGCCATTCGAGAAGGGATGGCCGATGTCACGCAGCATCTGTTCGGCGGCGGGCCGGATGTCGATCTCGGCCCCCGTCACCTGCAGCGCCCGCATCAGCTTCCAGGCATTGGACCTGGTGCCGTCCGACGTCGCAAACCCCGGCACGGTGAAGGCCAGAATCCCCGTGCGCGGCAGCGCCAGCCGGTCAAAGGCGCGACAGGCCACCAGCAGGGCCTGGGTCGAATCCAACCCGCCCGAGACGCCGATCACCAGGGTCTTCGCCCCGGTCGCCGTCATGCGCCGCATCAGGCCCTGAACCTGAATATTGAAGGCCTCGAAGCAGTCCTGATCCAGACGCGCCGCGTCGTCCGGCACGAACGGGAAACGGTCCAGCGGACGGATCAGGGCGTCGCCCGGCCCCTGCTCCGCCTCGAACGGGACCACGGTCGCAGCCTCGCCTTCCAGCCGGGCGCAGTCGGCGAAGGTGCCGTTGCGCAGGCGATCCAGCCCGATGCGGTCGACGTCCACGTCGGCCACCGTCAGATGGCTCTCCAGCGCGAACCGCTCGCCCTCGGCGAGCTTGCCGCCCAGTTCGTGGATGGTCGCCTGACCGTCCCAGGCCAGGTCCGTCGTGCTCTCGCCCCAGCCCGAGGCGGCGAAGACATAGGCCGACAGGGTGCGCGCCGACTGGCTAGCGCACAGCAGGGCCCGCTCGTCCGCCTTGCCGATGACGATGTTGGAGGCCGACAGGTTGCACAGGATGCGCGCCCCGGCCAACGCCGCCCGCGTCGACGGCGGCTGCGGCGCCCAGAAGTCCTCGCAGATCTCGACCGCGAAGACGAAGCCCGGACGGTTGGTCGCCTCGAAGATCAGACCCGGCGCGAAATCGACGCTCGTACCGTTCAGGACGACAGCGTCCTCGGACCGGCTGGCGGCCGGCGCGAACCAGCGCTTCTCGTAATATTCGCGGTAGTTGGGCAGATAGGTCTTGGGCACGACGCCGAGCACTTCGCCGCCGCCCAGCACGACCGCGCAGTTGAACAGGGCGTCGCCGTTGCGGAGCGGCGCGCCGATGACCGCGATCACGCCCGCCTCGTCCGCGACCTCGGCCAGACGCCCGATCTGACGCTCGACCTCTTCCAGCAGAGCCGCCTGCATCAGCAGGTCGTCGATGGCGTAGCCGCTCAGCGACAGTTCGGGAAAGACCAGCAGGTCCACGCCCTGCTCCCCGGCCTGGCGGATCAGGGCTGCGTGCTCCTCGGCGTTGGCGGCCGGGTCGGCGACATGGACCACCGGGGTCGCGGCGGCGACGCGCACGAAGCCGTGGGCGCGCGGGGTGTGGAAGGAATGCGTCTCGGACTTCGCCATCAATCTTTCCGCTCATCCCGCCATGCGGGCTCCAGAACCCTAGGGCTGGTGGATCAATATAGGGTTGCGCGGTGAAGCCAAAGGACTAGCGGTTTGTAGTGACCTGAGAACCGCTGTCGGCTAAGGCTCGCAGCATGAGCGATATGCCCAAAAAAGGCTGGTTCCAGCGACTGAGCGCGGGTCTGTCCCGGTCTTCGAAACAGATGACCGATCAGGTCGTCTCGACCTTCGTGAAGGAGCCCCTGTCCGAAGAGGCGCTGGAGCGTCTGGAAGAACACCTGATCGAGAGCGACCTGGGCCCCGCCGCCTCGGCCCGCATCGTCGAACGCTTCCGCGCCTTACGCTTCGGCAAGAGCTCCGACGAGCGCGAGATCAAGGAGGCCCTGGCGGAGGCCGTGGCCGCCGAGTTGCTGCCGCGTCAGGCCAGCTTTGACCCCCTCAGCGGACCCAAGCCCTATGTCGTCCTCTTCGTGGGCGTGAACGGCTCGGGCAAGACCACGACCCTCGGCAAGATCGCGTCTGACCTGACGGCCAGGGGCGCCAAGGTGATGATCGTCGCCGGCGACACCTTCCGCGCCGCCGCCCGCGAACAGCTAAAGGTCTGGGCCGAACGCGCAGGGGCCGATTTCGAGAGCCGCCGCGACGGCGCCGACGCCGCCGGGCTGGCCTTCGACGCCTATACGAAAGCCAAGGCCGAGGGCTTCGACGTGGTCCTGATCGACACCGCCGGTCGCTTGCAGAACAAGTCGACCCTGATGGACGAACTGCTGAAGATCGTCCGCGTGCTCAAGAAGGTCGACGCCGACGCCCCGCACGAGACCCTGCTGGTGCTGGACGCCACCGTGGGCCGCAACGCCCTGGAGCAGGAAAAGATCTTCGGTCGCACCGCCTATGTCTCGGGCGTGGTCATGACCAAGCTGGACGGCACGGCGCGCGGCGGGGTCCTGGTCCCCGTGGCCCAGGCCTCGGACGCCCCGATCAAGCTGATCGGCGTCGGCGAGGGCGTCGACGACCTGCAAGCCTTCGACGCGCGCGCGTTTTCCCGATCACTGGTCGGGCTTGAGGACTAAAGCGTATGAGTGAAGCCGTCGAAACCAAACGCCCGCAGTGGATTCGTCAGGCCGTCGATTTCGGCGCCCTGATCGCCTTCATGGCCGCCTATTTCATCACCCGCGACATGATCAAGGCCACCTGGGTCCTGGTCATCGCCTCGGCCATCGCCCTGGCCGTCGGCTTCGTTCTGGAGCGGCGTCTTGCCCCCATGCCCCTGATCACCGGCGGCTTCGCCCTGGTCTTCGGCGCCCTGACCATCCTCACCGACGACGACCTGTTCGTGAAGCTGAAGCTGACGGTGCAGAACGGCCTGCTGGCCGCCGTGCTTCTCGGCTCGCTGCCGTTGAACAAGTCCCCGTTCAAGGCCCTTCTCGGCTCGGCCATCAAGGTGACGGACGCGGCCTGGCGCACGCTCACCTTCCGCTACGGGATCTATTTCCTCTGCGTCGCCGTGGCCAACGAGGTCTTCCGCAGCCCCGCCGCCGTCAACGCCATCTGGTCGGCGCTGAACCTGGGAACCCCCGACCCCAACGGCGTCTGGACCGGCTTCCGCGGCGTCCTGTGGATCGCCGCCTCCATCTTCGGCCTGTGCCAGGTGCCGCTGATCATGAAGAACATGATCAAGGACGAGGAGCCCGGCCCCATCTCGCCCGACACGGGACTGTAAGAGGCGCGGGAACCCTCCTGCGCCTCAGGGCCTCAAGTAGTGCGAAGCACGATAGGCCGACAGGAATGAGCGCAAAGCGCGGTAGGCCCAGACAAAATGTCTTCAAACCGTCAGGCTTTCCGTCGTCAAAGCGTAAAGCGCGGCTGTTAGCTGTCACGCCATGTCCGGCCCTCTCCTCGCGGTCGGAACGAGGATCGAAGACGATGGTCAAGTCAGGCAAGCAGGCGAAGATCAAGGGCGGGCTGGCGGAATCGCCCAGCCACCTGATGCACCGGGTGCTGCAGTTGGCGCTCGACATCTACGCCGAAGAGGCTGGCCCCGACGGCCTGACCCAGCGCCAGTTCGCGGTGCTGGAGGCGGTCTCGGTGCGTTCGGGCCTGACCCAGACCGATCTGGTCAAGGCCACGGGCATCGACCGCTCGACCCTGGCCGATCTGGTCGCCCGCATGACGACCAAGGGCTTGCTGGAACGCGAACGCTCGGCGCTGGACGCCCGCGCCAAGGCAGTTCGCCTGTCAGAGGCCGGTCAGGCCGCGCTCGAGGCCGCCCGCCCCCGCGTCGAGGCCGCCGACAAGCGCATCCTGGCCCTGCTGCCCAAGGCCAAACGCGGGGGCTTCCTCGACCTGCTCACCAGCCTGACCGACGCCGCCGACGCCGCCCCCGAACAGGCCAGGGCCGAAGCCAAGATCGCCAAGAAGGCGGCCAAGGAGGCCCGCAAGGCCGAAAAGGCGGCCAAGAAGGCGCTGGACAGCGCCAAGCCGAAAAAGAAGAAGAAGGTCGTCGAACCAGCGGCTGACGCGGTTACGATCGAGGCGGTGATCATCCCGCTCAAGGACGCCGCGAAGGCCTAGACCCGGATATCCAGCAAGGAGCCCGGCCGCTGATAGCGCGCGGTCGACGGGGCTTCCTGCGTCGACACCGACCGCACCGGCGTGTCCGCCCGCGTCTCGACCGGAGCGGCGGCGGGCGTCGGCGCGCTCATGCCCATGGCCGCGCGGAAGAAGGCGGATTGGGAGGTTCTCAGCGCATGGGCCGCGCCGCCTGCGGGAGGCGGGAAGGCCGGGCGGTCTGAAGGAATCGCGGACATGACCCGACGATCCGCCCAAAGGCTCTAGATATGGTTAATGCGCGATTCACCCTGTTTTGGGCGGGCGGGCTTTAGCGAACCGGCGCCTTCAGGGCGTCCACCAGCTTCTGCAAGTCCGCGTCGGTCAGCACCGGCCCCGACGACTTGGCGACGATGGTCCCATAGGCGTCCACCGCAAAGCTCTCCGGCACGCCTGAGACCCCCAGGTCCAGCCCCGCCCGCCCCTCGCGGTCCACCAAGACCAGGGCATAGGGGTCGCCCAGCTCATCGAGGAAGGCGCGGGTGGCGACCCGATCGTCCTTGTAGGCCACGCCGACGACGTTGATGCCCTGCGCCTTCAGCTTCATCAGCTGCGGGTGTTCCAGACGGCAGGGCGCGCACCAGCTGGCGAACAGGTTGACGATCATCGGCTTGCCCACGCCCGCCGTCTTCAGGTCCAGCCGCTGATCGGTCTCGACCTCGCCCTGCAGGATGGGCAGGACGGTCTCGGGGATGGGCTGGCCGACCAGGGCGTCAGGCTTGTACTCGCGCCCCTCGCCCGGCGCGCCGGACAGGTGGCCCAGCTGGATCATCATGAAGATCCCCAGCGCCGCCAGGGCCGCAATCGGGATCAGGGCGAACCAGCGGTTCATTTGCGGGCCTCTTCCAGCCGGGTCAGCTCTCGCTTCCAGCGCCGGGCGGCGACCAGGGCGCGCAGCGAAATGGCGGCGAGCGCCACGGCGCTGATGGCCCAGGACGACCAGACGAAGACGCCATAGGGGCTCATGTCGAGATCCAGCATCGGCGGCTCCTTAGGCTTCCAATCAGGCTTCTTGCGCCGCGCGGGCGCGCAGGGAAAGGACGCGGCGACGGCGCACCTCGGTGCGGATCGAGGTCAGCCAGACGGCTCCGAACAGCATCCCATAGGCCGCCATCATGGTCAGCAGGGGCGCCAGATAGGCCGGGTCCAGACTGGTCCCGCCCGCGCGCAGCAGCGAGGCCGGCTGATGCAGGGTGTTCCACCAGTCGACCGAGAACTTGACGATGGGCAGGTTGATCAGCCCGACCAGACCCAGGACCGCAGCGGCGCGTCCGGCCTTGGCCTCATCGTCGATCGAGGCGCGCAGGGCCATGTAGCCGAGGTAAAACAGGAACAGCACCAGCACGCTGGTCAGCCGTGCGTCCCACACCCACCAGGTCCCCCACATGGGCTGGCCCCACAAGGAGCCGGTGATCAGGGCCAGACCCGTCAGCACCGCGCCCGGCAGCGCGGCGGCGCGGGCGGCGGCGTCGGCCAGCGGATGGCGGAAGACCAGGGCGAAGAAGCTGGAGACGCCCAGGGCCGCATAGGCCCCCAGCCCCAGGGTCGCGGCGGGCACATGGATGAACATGATCCGCACCGTGTCGCCCTGCTGATAGTCGGCGGGCGCGGTGAAGCTGAGCCAGGTTCCGACCGCCAGCAGGACAAGCGCCAGCCCCCACAGCACCGGCGTGACCGGGCGGGTGAAGCGCATGAAGCGGTCGGGATTGGCGAGGCCGAACATGGTCCGCCGATTACGCGGCGCGACGGGGAACGGCAAGCGCCCCCCGCGCACAGCCCTTGATCGCGATCAGAGCTTGAGCCCGTGCTCGCCGGCCAGGGCCTCCAGCTTGACCATCGGACGCGGGCCCCAGTGGGCGATGACTTCCGAGGCGGCCAGCGACCCCAGGGCGCCGGCTTCGGCCAGCGACAGGCCGCGCGCGAGACCCAGCAGGACGCCGGCGGCGTACTGGTCGCCCGCGCCCGTGGTGTCGACCACCTTGTCGACCGGGAAGGCGGCGACCTCGACCCGTTCTTTGCTGCGGAAGATGACCGAGCCCTTTTCGCCGCGCGTCACGGCGGCGACCTCGACGATGCGGCCCAGGTGGGCGGCGGCGTGATCGAAGTCCTCGGTCTCGAACAGGGCGTGCAGTTCGCCTTCATTGGCCAGGACAATGTCGGCCGAGGCCTCGATGAAGGCCAGCAGTTCGGCGCGCCAGCGGTGCACGACGAAGCTGTCCGACAGGGTGATGGCGACCTTGCGGCCCGCCGCGTGGGCGGCGGCGGCGGCGGCCTCGAAGGCGGCGCGGGCCGGGGCCGGGTCGAACAGATAGCCTTCCAGATAGACGATCTCGCTGGCGCCGATCAGCTCGGCGTCGATGTCAGCGACCGTCAGCTGGTTGGCCGCGCCGAGGAAGGTGCACATGGTGCGCTGGCCGTCGGGCGTGACGTTGATCAGGCAGCGGCCGGTGCCGAAGCCCGAGCCCGCGCCGCCTTCCAGCACCGGGGTGTCGAAGTGGACGTGGGCGGCGCGGATGTCGTGGGTGAAGACCTCGCCGAGCGTGTCTTTCGCGACCTTGCCGATATAGGCCGCGCGACCGCCGAACGAGCCGACGCCCGCCACCGTGTTGCCGGCCGACCCGCCCGAGGCCTCGACCCCCGCCGCCATGGCGTCATAGAGGGCCGCGCTCTGGGCCTCGTCCACCAGCTGCATCGAGCCGGGCGTCAGGCCCTGGGCCTCGAGGAAGGCGGGCTCGCACGGGCTCAGCACGTCGACGATGGCGTTGCCGACGGCGCAGACGTCGAAGCGGGCTGTGGAGATGGCGTTCTGGGTCATGCGCGCCCCATAGCGGGACAAGGGCCGCGACGCCAGCGCCGGGCTTTTCGACGCCGCCGAAAACAGCCTATGCAGGTCGCCTCCGAGGAGCAATCGCATGACCGAAGTCGCCGTCCTGACCCCCGACCCCGCCGACCCCTCCTACGCCGGGCAATGGCCGGGCGTGCTGGACCGACTGGCGGCGGCCCTGGCCACGGCGGGGATCAAGGCGCGTCCGACGCCCTGGACCGATCATGTCGACAGCGCCCACGGCCTGATGGACTTTCCCCTGGTCCTGCCCCTGATCGTCTGGGGCTACCACCGCGATCACGCGGCCTGGATGCAGGCCTGCGCGACCTGGGCCGAGGCGGGCGCGCCCCTGGCCAATCCGGCGGAAGTCCTGCGCTGGAACTCGGACAAGCGCTACCTGGCCCGGCTGGCGGAAAAGGGCGTGGCCATCCCGCCGACCATCTGGACCGACCACGCCAGCCCCGCCGTGGTCGAGGCCGCCTTCGCCGCCACCGGCGCCGAACAGCTGATCGTCAAGCCCACCGTGTCCGGCGGCGCCTGGCGCACGCTCAAGGTCGCGGCGGGGGACCTGCTGGAAGAGGTGCTGACCGACGCTCCGACCGGCGGGGCCATGATCCAGCCCTTCCTGCCGACCATCGCCACGGCTGGCGAGACCTCCCTCCTCTTCTTCGGCGGCGAACTGAGCCACGTGGTCAACAAGCGCCCGCCCCACGCCGACGAGTTCCGCATCCAGGTCCAGTACGGCGGCCAGTATCAACGGCTGGATCAGGCCCCCGAGGGCGCGCTCGCTCTGGCCGAACGGACGCTGGCGGCCATCGAAGAGCCCCTGCTCTACGCCCGCATCGACATGGTCCCCGACGCCGACGGCCAGTGGCTGCTGATGGAGGCCGAACTGATCGAGCCCGACTTCTATCTCGGCGCCGCGCCCGAGGCCGGCGCCCGCTTCGGCCGCGCGGTGGCGGACCGGCTGGGCCTCTAGACCCCGACGAAGGCCGACCGCGACGGACACAGGTCCGCGATGACGCAGGCCCCGCACTTGGGTCGCTGCGCCAGGCAGGTGTAGCGGCCGTGCAGGATCAGCCAGTGGTGGGCCTTAGGCAGCCAGGCCTCGGGCACCACCTTGTGCAACTGGAGCTCGACCTTGTCGGGCGTCGCGGCGTTGGCCAGCCCCAGCCGGTGCGAGACGCGGAAGACGTGGGTGTCCACGGCAATGGCCGGCTCAATGCCCAGTTCGTTCAGCACCACGCTGGCCGTCTTGCGCCCCACGCCCGGCAGGGCCTGAAGGTCGGCGCGGTTCAGCGGCACCTCGCCGCCGTGCTGCTCGACCAGCATCCGGGCCGCGGCGATGACGTTCCTCGCCTTGGTGCGATAGAGGCCGATCGAGGCGATCAGGGGGATCAGCCCCTCCTCTCCTAGCGCCAGCATCTTCTGCGGCGTGTCGGCCACGGCGAACAGGGCCTTGGTCGCCTTGTTGACCCCCACGTCGGTCGCCTGGGCCGACAGGGCGACGGCGACCACCAGGGTGTAGGGATTGACGAAATCCAGCTCGGTCTTGGGGTCCGGCATGACCCCCGACAGGCGGACGAAGATCTCCTCCACCCGATCCTCGTCCGGCGGCCAGCCGATCACGGCCCCGACCGGCGCCTTTTTCGGCGCACGCGAGCGCTTGCCGGGCGGCGGGCTGAGGGCGGCGCGGACAGCCTTGGACGGGGGACGCTGGCGGACGGTCATGCCTCCGCTTCGCCTTCCCCGCGCGCGGCGTCAACCGAACGGAATCGACACAGTGCGACAAAATCGCGCAGGCGCCTCTTGATTTATGGACGCTTCTGTCCATTTTACGCGCCGAAATCGAAGCGAGCTGTCTCCCCATGGCCCTCCCCGCCACTCTCAAGAAACGCCTGCCCCTGATCGTCGGCGGCGTCGTCGGCCTCGCCCTGATCGCCGGCGGCGTGGTCTGGTGGCAGGGCAAGCAACGCTGGGAGGCGACCGACAACGCCTTCGTCCAGGCCGACACCGTGTCGGTCAGCCCCCGCATCAGCGGCTCGGTGATCGAGGTCCTGGTCAGGGACAACCAGCGCGTCGAGGCCGGTCAGGTCCTGGCCCGTCTGGACGACGCCGACGCCAGGGCGGCGCTGGCACAGGCCCAGGCCAATCTGTCGGCCCTGACCGCCGCCGTGGCCAATGTCGACGCCCGCGCCGAGCAGGAACAGGCCAATATCGCCGCTCGCGCCGCCGCCGTGACCCAGGCCGACGCCCAGGCCAAGCTGGCCCGCGCCGAGGTCGATCGCTACGGCAAGCTGGCCGAGCAGGGCTGGGTGTCGCAGCAGCGCATCGAGACCCAGCGCGCCACCGCTGAAACCGCCCGCGCCTCGGTCGCCCAGGCCCAGGCCGCCCTGACCGCCGAACAGCGCACCGCCGCCGTCCTCGGCTCGACCCGCAGCCAGAGCGTCGCCGCCGTCGAGCAGGCCCGCGCCCTGGTCGAGCAGGCCCAGCTGACGCTCGACCGCACCGTCATCCGCGCCCCCGTCGCCGGCGTCGTCGGCGCTCGCGGCGTGCGCGTCGGCCAGGTGGTGCAGGCGGGCGGGCAGATGATGTCCATCGTGCCGGTGCAGGACACCTATGTGGTGGCCAACTTCAAGGAGACCCAGGTCGGCCGTATGCGTCTGGGCCAGACGGTCGAGATCAAGGCCGACGCCTTCCCCGGTCAGGCCATCGTCGGCCGCGTCGACAGCTTCGCCCCGGCCACCGGCTCTGAGTTCGCCCTGATCCCGGTCGAGAACGCCACCGGAAACTTCACCAAGATCACCCAGCGCGTCCCGGTCCGCATCGTCGTCGACCGCCGCGCCTCGGGCGAGCCCGTCACCCTGCGTCCCGGCCTGTCGGTCGAGGTCAAGGTCGATCTTAAGAGCCAGGGCGGCGCCGCCTTCGCCGACGCCCATCTGGGCGAGGTCGAGACCGCCTCTCTGGACGCGGGCCGGTGAGAGACGGCGTCCTCCCGGCCGACGGCGTCGCGGAGGTCCAGCCCGAGACCGCCAAGCCGGAGATCAACTGGACCGTCCTTCTACTCGGCTTCGCCGGCATGGTCATCGGCCAGTTCATGGCCATTCTGGACATCCAGATCGTCGCCGCCTCCCTGCCCCAGATTCAGGCCGGGGTCGGCGCCTCGGCCGACGAGATCAGCTGGATCCAGACCGCCTATCTGATCCCCGAGGTCGTGATGATCCCCCTGTCGGGATACCTGTCGCGGCTGTGGGGCACGCAGAAGCTGTTCCTGGCCTCCTGCACCGGCTTCCTGATCATGAGCGTGGTCGTGGGCCTGTCGTCCTCGGTCGAGATGATGATCTTCTTCCGCGCGCTGCAGGGCTTCCTCGGCGGGGCCATGATCCCGACCGTCTTCGCCGTGGCCTTCACCGCCTTCCCGCCCGAGAAGCGCGTCACCGCCAGCGTCATCATGGGTCTGATCGTCACCCTGGCCCCGACCGTCGGCCCGACCCTGGGCGGCCACCTGACCGAGGCGCTCAGCTGGCGCTGGCTCTTCTTCATCAACGTCTTCCCCGGCGTGCTCGTCCTCTTCCTGGTCAGCCGCTACGCCCATTTCGACAAGGGCGACCCGTCGCTGGCCAAGGGCTTCGACTGGTGGGGGCTGGGCCTGATGGCGGCCTTCCTCATGAGCCTGCAATTCGTGCTGGAGGAAGGGGCTAAAAATGACTGGTTCGCCGACGACCACATCCTGCTGCTCAGCCTGGTCGCGGCCATCTGCGGCCCGGCCTTCATCTGGCGCTCGCTGACCTACTTCAACCCGATCGTCGAGCTGCGCGCCTTCGCCAACCGCAACTTCGTCGTCGGGGTCGTCATGACCTTCATCGTCGGCGCGGCCCTGTTCGGCGGCACCTTCCTGCTGCCCCTTTTCCTCGGCCGGGTGCGCGAATATTCGGCGGCCGAGGTCGGCACCACCATGGTCGTCTCGGGGCTGGCCATGTTCCTCACCGCCCCCTTCGCCGGGCGGCTGGTGCGCGCCGTCGACCCCCGCATCCTGATGTTCCTCGGCTTCATGCTGTGCGCCTGGGGCATGTGGGACGCGAGACTGGTGACCGGAGACTGGGGCTTCTGGGAGTTCGCCGGGGTTCAGGCCGTGCGCGGCTGCGGCGTCATGATCGCCATGATCGCCTCGCAGCAGGTGACCATGTCCACCCTGCCGCCGCACATGGTCAAGAACGCCTCGGGCCTGGTGAACCTGTCGCGCAACGTCGGCGGCGCCTTCGGCCTGGCCATTCTCAACACCTCCCTGACCCAGAACTCCGCCCTGCACATGGTCGAGCTGACCAGCGCCATCAACCAGTCTGACACGGCGGCGCGCAACATGATCGCCGGCATGGCCCAGCGCTTCTCGGCCTCCATCGACCCCCAGGCCGCCGCGATGAAGGCCTTCTACGGCATGCTGCAGAAGCAGGCGACGACCCTGGCCTTCGGCGACGCCTTCGCCCTGCTGGCGGTGGCCTGCGCCTGCGCCGCCTTTGTCACCCTGCTGTCCAAGCCCGGCAAGCCCGATCCCTCGGCCGGCCCGTCCGAGGTCCACTGATGCCCCGCGCCCCCGGTCAGGTCGACGAACACAAGAGCGAAGCCATCCTCCAGGCCGCCTCGGACCTGTTCGTGGAAAAGGGCGCGGGCGCCTCGATGACCGAGATCGCCCGGCGCGCCGGCGTGTCGAAACAGACCCTCTACAACCGCTTTCCGAGCAAGCTCGACATCGCCCGCGCCCTGGCCGCCCGGCGCTCGGACGCGGTGACGGCGCCGCTGAAATCCGGAGCCGCGCCCGAAGAGGTTCTGAGCGCCATCGCCGAGACCCTGATCCGCAAGATCTGCAGCGAGGGCAAGGGCGCCTCCCTGCGCGGCGTGGCCCTGATGTCGCCCCAGGCCCCTGAACTGGCCCGCGCCATCTACGACGCCGGACCGGGCGAGAGCGTGCGCCGCATCGCCGCCTGGCTGGCCGAGCAGGAACGACTGGGCCTGTTGTCCGTGCCCGATCCCGCCGCCGCCGCCGAGATGTTCGCCGGCATGGTCCTGGGCCACGGCCACCTGCGGTCGGTCCTGGGCCTGCCGCACCCGCATCAAGACGACGTCCCGGGTCGCGCCCGCGAGACGGCCCGCCGCTTCATCCGCGCCTTCGCTCCAACCTAGGCGCCAACCCGCGCGCGGCGTTTGGCCCTTTCGCCGGATCGTCGTAAAGCGCCGAGGTCTTTCTGCCCCCCTCGCGGAGTTCCCCCATGCTGATCCACCTGTCGTCCTGGCCCGAAATCGACGCGCGCCTGAAGGACGGCGCCGCCCTGTCCAAGACCGTCATCGTGCCGATCGGCTCCAACGAGCAGCACGGCCCGACCGGCCTGCTGGGCACCGACTGGCTCTGTCCCGAGATCATCGCCCACGCCGCCGAGAAGGGCGACCAGCGCCTGATCATCGCCCCGACCTTCAACATCGGCATGGCCCAGCATCACCTGGCCTTCCCCGGCACCATCAGCCTGCGCCCCTCGACCTTCATGGCCGCGATCACCGACTGGGTGTCGTCGCTGGCCCGTCATGGCTTCGAGCGCATCTATTTCCTCAACGGCCACGGCGGCAACGTCGCCACCATCGAGGCCACCTTCTCGGAAATCTACGCCGAGTGGTCCTTCGTCGAGGAGCAACCTCCGTTTGTCCTGAAGCTGCGCAACTGGTGGGACCTGCCCGGCGTGCACAAGCTGTGCGAGGAGATCTTCCCGGTCGGCCACGGCGCCCACGCCACTCCGTCCGAGATCGCGGTGACCCAGGCCGCCTATCCCGACCACATCAAGATCGCCGACTACAGCCCCAAGATCGCCCCCATGGGCCCGATCCGCGACGCGCTCGACTACCGCGCCCGCTTCCCTGACGGCCGCATCGGCTCGGACCCGGCCCAGGCCAGCCCCGAGAAGGGCCAGCGCATCATCGACGCCTCCGTCCCGGCGCTGATCCAGGACGTTTCGGCCTTCGCCGCCGAAGTCCTGCCCTGAAGCTAAGGGGCCTGATCCGCTTGCCCCGCGAGCGGAACAGGCCCAGGCTCGCCGCATGAACCCCATTGCTCGCGCCGCCCGCACCGCCCGCGCCGGACAGGAGACCGCCGAGGCCTCGGCCCAGGTCATCGCCCGCCGTCTGGCCATCATGGGCGAGGCCCTGGCCGATCCCCTGAACGCGGATCACGCCGAACTGGGGCGGATGGGCGTGGAAAAGGTCGAGGCCCTGACGGCCTCGGCGGGGGCTGTGGCGGCGGGCGCCCTCGATCTGGCCGATCAGGGCCGCCGCATCGCCGACCGCGAGGGTCTTGAGGCCTCGGCCCATCTGGCGCGGCTGGCCGGCGCCGACAGCCTGGCGGGCGCCGCGGCCCTGCAGGCCGCCTGGGGCATGGGCGTCTGGTCGCGCGCCCTTTCCGACAGCTGGACCATGGGCGAGTCTATGCTGAAGCTTCAGGCCCAGGCCCTGTCGCCGATCCACGCCGCCGCCGTGGCCAACGCCAGGCGCCTGAAGACCTAGTCAAGCCGCCGTGATGGAACGGCGATGCACGGCCCGTGTTGCTTGCTGTAGTCCAGCAAGGAGCCCGACATGGCCGAGCAAGACCCGAAAAAGACCGATTCCCATCCCGGCATGATGGGCGACGGCACAGAGGAACAGAACCTCAACCAGCCCGGCGACCCGTCCAAGCGGATCACCGAGGAAGAGGTCGACGACGCCTTCACCAAGGACCCGAAGATCGTCCCGAAGGAATAGCGACGGCGCCCGCTCTACCCCCGTAACCTCCTCCCGTCATCCTCGGGCTTGACCCGAGGATCGGGCGTCCCGCACGCAGCCGGCGTCAAGTTGATTACGGGCGAGTTTCCCTCTCGCCGAAGCGGAGCCGACGGCTCGATCCTCGGGTCAAGCCCGAGGATGACGGCGGAGATGGGAGGCGCGGTCTAGATCACCTCAAGCCGTGCGGATGATCCCGCCGCGCGCCTCAACCGGCCAGGGCGTCAGCTTGCCGCCCGCGCAGGGGCCGCCGACGCAGGCGCCCGACAGCGGCTCGAACACCGCCCCGTGCCAGCCGCACATGATCAGCGCGCCGTCCGGCGTCAGATAGCGGTCCAGCTCCATGGCGATGGGGAAGCCCGCGTGCGGGCAGCGGTCGACCCAACCGGCCACCGCGCCGTCCTTCTTCACCACGAAACCGTGGAAGAAGGCCTCGCCGATCTGCAGCACAAAGCCGCGCGAGCCGGGGTCGGCGATGTCGGCCTCGGCGCACAGGGGCACGTTCGGCGGCGTCTTCCAGACGCGCTTGCGCTCTTCCGGCGCCGCTTCCTCGGCTTCAGACACTATTCGCGTTCGGGCTTGAGCGGTCGGGTCAGCAGGGCCTCGATGGCCGCGTCCACCGTGGTCTCGCCCGCCAGGACGGCGGCGACCGCCTCGCAGATGGGGGTCTCGACGCCCAGCTTGCGGGTCAGCTCGCGCACCGCGGGCGCGCTCTCATAGCCCTCGGCCACCGACCGCTTGCCGGCCAGGGCCTGCTCCACGCTCATCCCCTGCCCCAGGGCGAGGCCCAGGCTCATGTTGCGCGACTGCGGGCTGGAGCAGGTCAGGACCAGATCGCCCAGACCGCACAGGCCGGCGACCGTCTCGGCCTTGCCGCCCAGGGCCTGGGCCACGCGGACGATCTCGGCGAAACCGCGCGTGATGACGGCGGCGTGGGCGCTGCGGCCCAGTTCGCGGCCCTCGACGATGCCGCAGGCGATGGCCAGGACGTTCTTCAACGCCCCGCCCGTCTCGGCCCCGATCAGGTCGTCGGCCAGATAGGGGCGGAATACCGGCCCCGACAGGGCCGTGGCCAGGGCGACCGCCATGTCCTCGTCCTCGCAGGCGATGGTGACGGCGCTGGGCAGGCCGCGCGCCACCTCGGCGGCGAAGCTGGGGCCCGACAGGACGGCAGGGGTCGCCGAGGGGATGGTCTCGGCCAGCACCTCGGTCATCAGCTTCAGCGAGCCGCGCTCGACGCCCTTGGCGCACAGGACGATGGGCAGACCGGGCCGGGCATAGGGTGCAAAAGCCGTCAGCGTCGCCCGCATATGCTGGGCCGGCGGCACCGCCAGAATCAGATCGCAGTCAGCCAGATCGGCCAGGTTCGAGGTGACGTTGATGGCCGAGTCCAGCTCGATCCCCGGCAGGAAGGCGTCGTTGACCCGCCGCGCGCGGATGCTTTCGATGACCTCGGGCTCACGCGCCTGCAGGACGACCGCCAGGCCCGCCGCCGCCGCGCTCTGCGCCAGGGCCGTGCCCCATGCGCCGCCGCCAATCACGCCTGCCGTATGAAATTCCATGTCTTCTCCGGTCCCCCGACCACCGCCCGAACGCCAGGCCCTCAAGCCTTGGCGCCCTTGCGGCCCATTTTCTTGTGCACAGGATCGGCGTTCGCGCGCGCCTCGTCCAGAGGCCATCGCGGCCGGGCGGCGACATCGATGTCCGAGGTCAGGCCTTTTTCCAGCCGCTCCGCCCCCGCCAAGGCGATCATGGCCGCGTTGTCGGTGCAATAGACCATGGGCGGCGCCAGGAAGCTGAAGCCGTGCTTCGTCGCCAGATCCTCCAGCGTGCGCCGGATCGTCTTGTTGGCCGCCACCCCGCCCGCGACAACGAAGTGCAAAGCCTCATGCTGTTCCGCATAGGCCAGCATGGCCCGCTCGGTCCGCTCGGCCAGCTGGCGCGCGATGGCCTTCTGCACCGCATCGGCCAGATCGGCCTTGTCCTGCTCGCTCGTACAGGTCTGGGCCAGCCGCGAGGCCGCCGTCTTCAGGCCCGAGAAGGAGAAGTCGCAGTCCTTGCGTCCCAGCAGGGCGCGCGGCAGGTCGAAGCGCGATCCGTCCCCGGACGCCGCCAGTTTTTCCAGCGCCGGCCCGCCGGGGTAGCCCAGCCCCATGGCCTTGGCGATCTTGTCGAAGGCCTCGCCCGCCGCGTCGTCGATGGTCGTGCCCAGCCGGCTCATGTCGCCGATGCCGCGCACCTCCAGCAACTGACAATGCCCGCCCGAGACCAGCAGCAGCAGGAAGGGATAGCTCGTCTCCGCCCCCAGCCGCGCCGACACCGCATGGCCTTCCAGGTGATTGACCGCGATCAGCGGCAGGTCGCGCGCCAAGGCCACGGCCTTGCCGTAGCTCAGCCCCACCATGACCCCGCCGACCAGCCCCGGCCCGGCGGTCGCCGCCACCCCGTCCAGCGCCGCATAGTCGATCCCGGCCTCGCTCATGGCCCGGCGGGCGACGCCGTCGATCATCTCGACATGGCTGCGCGCGGCGATTTCCGGCACCACCCCGCCGAAAGCCGCGTGCTCGTCGATCTGGCTGTGAATGACGCTGGACAGGACCTCGGCCCCGGCCGCCGACAGGCGCACCACCGAGGCGGCGGTCTCGTCGCAGCTGGTCTCCAGACCCAGCACGGTCAATCCGTCCGACCGCCGTTCGGTTGCCCCCGTCGTTCCGCTGCTATAGTCCGCGCCAGTGTTCATCGGGTCGAGGTAGCGGCCCGGTTCCCCTTTCGCAACGGCTGCGCGACCTCATGACCCCGCTTCTCCGCATCGGCACCCGCCGCTCCAGGCTGGCCCTGGCCCAGTCCGGCATGATGCAGCGCGCCATCGGGCGCGCGCTGGGCGTCGCCGAGGCCGACATCGAAACCCTGGTCCCCCTGGTCGAGATCGTGACCACCGGCGACCGGATTCAGGACCGCCGTCTGCTGGAAGTCGGCGGCAAGGCCCTGTTCACCAAGGAGATCGAGGAGGCCCTGCTCGACGGCCGCGTCGACGTCGCCGTCCACTCGATGAAGGACGTCCCCGCCGAACAGCCCGAGGGGCTGGCCATCGCCGCCGTCCCCGAGCGCGAAGACGCCCGCGACGGCTTCATCAGCGAGCATTTCGCCAGCTTCGCCGATCTGCCCCACGGCGCCCGTCTGGGCACCGCCTCGCTGCGGCGGCAAGCGCAAGCCCTGGCCCTGCGCCCCGACCTGCAGATCGAGATGCTGCGCGGCAATGTCGACACCCGGCTGAAACGGCTCAAGGACGGCGACTTCGACGCCATCCTCCTGGCCTGCTCGGGCCTGAACCGTCTCGGCTTCTCCGAGGTCATCCGCGAGCGTCTGTCGCTCGACGCCTTCCTGCCCGCCCCGGGCCAGGGCGCCCTGGCCATCCAGACGCGCGAGGGCGACGCATCCGCCGACTGGACCCGCGTCCTCAACCACGACCTGACCGCCCTGGCCGTCGCCGCCGAGCGCGGCGCCATGACCGCGCTGGAAGGCTCGTGCCGCACCGCCATCGGCGCCTACGCCCTGATCGAGAACGGGACCCTGCGCCTGACCACGGAAATGCTCAGCCCCGACGGCTCGGCCCGTTGGCGCCGCGTCGGGGAAATCTCGGGCGTTTCGTCCTCAACCGCCCTCGACCACGCTCGCGCCCTCGGCCTGCGTCTCGGTGGCGAGGTCCAGGCCGAGGCCGGCGACCAGAAGATCGACCTCTAGGCCATGCGGCCGATCCGCCGCATCTGGATCACCCGCGCCCAGCCCGGCGCCGCGCGCACCGCCGCCCGGCTGACGGCGCTCGGCTTCGAGCCTGTGGTCGCCCCCCTGCTGGCCATCCGCCCCCTGCCCGACGCCCTCGACGCCGCGCCTGACTTCGCCTCGGTCGCGGCCCTGGCCTTCACCAGCCCCAACGGCGTCTCCGCCTTCGCCGCCCTGACGCCGGCCTTGCGCGACCTTCCCGTCTTCGCGGTCGGCGACGCCACCGCCGAGGCCGCCCGCGAGGCCGACTTCACCGACGCCCGCTCGGCCGCCGGCGACATCCACGCCCTCGCCCGCCTCATCGCCGCCAGCCCGATCCAGGGCCTGATCCTCGCCCCCGGCGCCCGCGAGCCCGCCGGCGACCTGCCTGCTCTCCTGCCCGAACGCGCCGTCCGACGCCTGCCGGTCTACGCCGCCGAGGAGACCGACGCCGACACGCCCGCCGATTTCGACGCCGTCCTGCTGCATTCCCCCCGCGCCGCCCGCGCCTTCGCCCGCATCGCGACACCCGAGATCGCCGCAAACCGGCTCGCCGTCTGCATTTCCGCCGCCGCTGCAGCCCCGCTGACGGCCTTCAGCTTCACCGAAATCCGCACCGCCGACGCCCCGGATGAAAACTCCGTGCTGACAGCGCTTGGCAAGTCCGTCGGACCCGTATAAAGACCCGACCTCGCGCGGCCACTGACACTCGTCAGGCCGCCGACCGGAGCCGCTTTAGCTCAGCCGGTAGAGCACATCATTCGTAATGATGGGGTCAGGTGTTCGAGTCACCTAAGCGGCACCACTCTCTTCAGACAGCCTGAATCGTTTTCGACCCGATCGCCTGGGGCCAGCCTGCGTGCGCGCCGTATTGCGCCGCTCTGTTTCATCGTATCATACTACTAATTGATCCGAGAAGGTGGGGAGGCGGGAATGACGACGTTCAAGGCGGGTGCGGCAGGGTTCAATCGACGGCGACTGCTGATGGGCGCCGCGGCCACGGCGGCCTTCGCGGGCGCAGGGCCGATGGTTCTGGCCCAGCCGACCGTCGTTCCCCTGCCGCGCATCGGCGACGAGGCCGAGCCCAAGCTCTGGTATCGCAGTCCGGCCGAGGCCTGGGTCGAGGCCCTGCCGGTCGGCAACGGCCGGCTGGGCGCCATGGTCTTCGGCGGGGTCGCCCGCGAGCGGCTGCAGCTGAACGAGGACAGCCTGTGGGCCGGCGGCCCCTATGATCCCTCCAGCCCCGACGCGCTCAAGGCCCTGCCGGAGGTGCGCCGCCTGATCTTCGAGGGCCGCTATCCGGAGGCCCAGGCCCTGGCCCAGGCCCGGATGATGGCCCGGCCGATCCGGCAGATGAGCTATCAGACCATCGGCGACCTGCTCCTGACCTTCGGCGTCCGATCGGGCGCGAGCGGCTATCGGCGTGAGCTGGATCTGGATCAGGCCCTGGCCACGACGGAGTACCGCCTGGACGGCGTCGGCTATCGCCGCGAAGTGTTCGCTTCACGCCCCGACGACGTCATCGTCGTGCGGCTGACCGCCGACCGCCCGGGCGCGCTGAGCTTCGACGCCGGCTTCGAGACGCCCCAGGCGGGCGACGCCGCCGTCGAGGACGGGGATCTGGTCCTGACCGGCCGCAACGGCTCCCAGTTCGACATCCCCGCCGCCTTGAGCTTCGAGACACGGGTTCGCATCCTGCCGCGCGGCGGGCGCGCGTTCGGCAAGGACGGCGCCCTGCGCGTCGAAGGCGCCGACGAGGCCCTGATCCTGATCGCCATGGCCACCAGCCACGTGGGCCCCAGGGACGTCAGCGGCGATCCGCGCGCCCGGACCCTGGCCGCCCGGGCGAGGCTGGATGCGGATTTCGACCGGCTGAAGGCGCGCCATCTGGCGGACTACCAGCCCCTGTTCCGACGCGTCGGTTTCGCCGTCGGGACCACCGAGGCCGCGCAAAGACCGACCGACCAGCGGGTCGCCAACTCCGCCACCCTCGACGATCCGGCCCTGGCCGCCCTCTACTTCCAGTACGGCCGCTACCTGCTGCTGGCCTGTTCGCGCCCGGGGACCCAGCCGGCCAATCTTCAGGGCCTGTGGAACGACAAGACCAGCCCGCCGTGGGGCTCGAAATACACGATCAACATCAACACCGAGATGAACTACTGGCCCGCCGAGCCCCTGGCCATGCAGGAGTGCGTCGAGCCCCTGATCGCCATGGTCAAGCAGATGGCCGAGACCGGCGCCGTCACCGCCCGCGTCAACTACGGCGCGCGCGGCTGGGTCTGCCATCACAACACCGACCTGTGGCGCGCCACCGCCCCCATCGACGGAGCCCGCTTCGGTCTGTGGCCCATGGGCGGCGCCTGGCTGTGCGAACACCTGTGGGACCACTATGACTACGGCCGCGACAAGGCCTATCTGGCCGAGGTCTATCCGGTGATGAAGGGGGCGGCCCAGTTCTTCCTCGACACCCTGGTCGAGCACCCGGACGGCTCGGGCCTGGTCACCTGTCCGTCGCTGTCGCCGGAGAACCTGCACCCGTTCGGGGCCGCGGTCTGCGCCGGCCCCGCCATGGACAGCCAGATCCTGCGTGACCTGTTCGCCCATGTCGCCGAGGCCTCGCAGATCCTGCGCAAGGACGCCGCTTTCCGCCGTGAGGTGCTGGCCGCCCGCGCCCGCCTGCCCGCCGACCGCATCGGCAAGGCTGGCCAGTTGCAGGAATGGCTGGAGGACTGGGACATGGCGGCGCCCGAGCCGCACCACCGCCACGTCTCGCACCTCTACGCCCTCTTCCCCAGCTGGCAGATCTCGCGCCGCGACACCCCTGATCTCGCCCTGGCCGCCCGGACCTCGTTGGAGCAGCGCGGCGACCTGTCGACCGGCTGGGCCATCGGCTGGCGCATCAACCTGTGGGCGCGCCTGGGCGACGGCGACCGGACCCACCGCGTACTCAGGCTGCTGCTGGGCCCGGAACGCACCTACCCCAATCTGTTCGACGCCCATCCGCCCTTCCAGATCGACGGCAATTTCGGCGGAACCAACGGCATGGCGGAAATGATCGTCCAGTCGCGCCCGGGCGAGATCGAGATCCTGCCCGCCCTGCCCTCCGCCTGGCCGAAGGGCTGGCTGCGCGGCGTCCGGGCGCGCGGCGGCTTCGGCCTCGATGTCGCCTGGGCCGAGGGGCGGCCGACCGAGGTGGTGCTGCGCGGCGCGCCGGGCGACGAAACGCGCGTCCGCCACGCCGACGTCGTCCGCACCGTGAAGATCCCGCCGAGCGGAGAGACGCGCCTGGACTTCGCCTGACGCAGCGACAGCGCACTTGAAGGTATAAGCATATCTTTATATGTCTGTCGGCCTCACCGTCTTGCAGGAGCCTGCCTTGGCCCGTTCGTCGTTTCTGTTCACCTCCGAGAGCGTCTCGGAAGGCCACCCCGACAAGGTCGCGGACCAGATCTCCGACTCCATCGTCGATCTGTTCCTGTCCAAGGACCCCGAGGCGCGCGTGGCGTGCGAGACCCTGACGACGACCAATCTGGTGGTTCTGGCCGGCGAGATCCGCGGCGAGGGCATCATGGACACGGAAGGCAACTGGGCCCCCGGCGTCGAGCAGGAGATCGAGGACACGGTGCGCGGCGTGGTGCGCGACATCGGCTATGAGCAGGACGGCTTCCACTGGAAGACCTTCCGCTTCGAGAACAACCTGCACCCGCAGTCGGCCCACATCGCCCAGGGCGTCGACGCCGGCGAGGACAAGGACGAGGGCGCGGGGGACCAGGGCATCATGTTCGGCTACGCCTCGAACGAGACGCCCGAGCTGATGCCGGCCACCCTGCAATACAGCCACAACATCCTGAAGGCCCTGGCCGAGGCCCGCCATTCGGGCCAGGAGCCGGGCCTGGAGCCCGACGCCAAGAGCCAGGTGACGCTCTTCTACGAAAACGGCCGCCCGGTGCGCGCTGCCTCGATCGTGGTCTCGACCCAGCACAAGGACGGCCTCAGCCAGGATCAGGTCGCCGCCATCGTCAAACCCTATGTCGAGAAGGTGCTGCCGCAGGGCTTCATCACCAACGAGACCGAGTGGCACATCAACCCGACCGGCACCTTCGTGATCGGCGGGCCCGACGGCGACGCCGGGGTGACCGGGCGCAAGATCATCGTCGACACCTACGGGGGCGCGGCCCCGCACGGCGGCGGCGCCTTCTCGGGCAAGGACCCGACCAAGGTCGACCGCTCGGCCGCCTACGCCTGCCGCTACCTGGCCAAGAACGTGGTCGCCGCCGGCCTGGCCGACCGCTGCACCATCCAGATTTCCTACGCCATCGGCGTGTCCAAGCCCCTGTCGGTCCACGTCGACCTGCACGGCACGGGCAAGATCGACGAGGCGGTGCTGGAAGCCGAACTGCCCAAGCTGATCGGCGGCGCCTCGCCGCGCGCCATCCGCGAGCACCTGGGCCTGAACAAGCCCATCTATCGCCGCAGCGCCGCCTATGGCCACTTCGGCCGCACGCCCGACGCCGACGGCGGCTTCAGCTGGGAAAAGACCGATCTGGTCGACAAGCTGAAGGCCCTCGTCTGAGCCCCGCAGTCGCCTGAATGAGAAAGGGCGTCGCGGCTTCGGTCGCGGCGCCCTTTTCACATCCGGGGCCCGCAACACAATCATGCCCTTGCATCAGGCGGCGTCTGGTCCTTTAAGCGCGCCAGACACGCCTCCCCGCGTTTTCCCGAAAGGAAGTTTCGACCGATGACCTCGCCCGCCCCCAAGAAAGTCGTCCTCGCCTATTCGGGCGGGCTGGACACGTCGATCATCCTGAAGTGGCTGCAGGAGGAATACGGCGCCGAGGTCATCACCTTCACCGCCGACCTGGGCCAGGGCGAAGAGCTGGCTCCCGCCAAGGAAAAGGCGCTGAAGCTGGGCATCAAGCCCGAGAACATCTTCATCGACGACCTGCGCGAAGAGTTCGTGCGCGACTTCGTCTTCCCCATGTTCCGCGCCAACGCCCTCTATGAAGGCCAGTACCTGCTCGGCACCTCGATCGCGCGTCCGCTGATCGCCAAGCGCCAGATCGAGATCGCCCGCCAGCTGGGCGCCGACGCCGTCTGTCACGGCGCCACCGGCAAGGGCAACGACCAGGTCCGCTTCGAGCTGGGCTACTACGCCCTCAACCCCGACATCCACGTCATCGCCCCCTGGCGCGAGTGGGAGTTCCGTTCGCGCGAGGCCCTGCTGGACTTCGCCGAAAAGCACCAGATCCCGATCTCCAAGGACAAGCGCGGCGAGGCCCCCTTCTCGGTCGACGCCAACCTTCTGCACTCCTCGTCCGAGGGCAAGGTGCTGGAAGACCCGGCCGTCGAGGCCCCCGAGTTCGTGCACCAGCGCACCATCTCGCCGGAAGCCGCCCCTGACGTGGCCACGGTCATCGAGATCGGTTTCGAGAAGGGCGACGCCGTCTCGATCAACGGCGAGGCCATGTCGCCCGCCACCCTGCTGACCGCCCTGAACCAGTACGGCCACGATAACGGCATCGGCCGTCTGGACCTGGTGGAGAACCGCTTCGTCGGCATGAAGTCGCGCGGCGTCTACGAGACCCCGGGCGGGACCATCCTGCTGGCCGCCCACCGCGGCATCGAGTCCATCACCCTGGACCGCGGCGCCATGCACCTGAAGGACGAACTGGCGGTCAAGTACGCCCACCTCGTCTACAACGGCTTCTGGTTCTCGCCCGAGCGCGAGATGCTGCAGGCCGCCGTCGACAAGAGCCAGGAGAAGGTCTCGGGCACGGTCAAGGTCAAGCTCTACAAGGGCAGCGCCACGGTCATCGGCCGCGAGAGCCCCTACAGCCTCTATGACCAGGACCTGGTGACCTTCGAGGAAGGCGTCCAGGCCTATGACCACAAGGACGCCGCCGGCTTCATCAAGCTGAACGCCCTGCGCCTGCGCGTCCTGGCCAAGCGCGACGCCCGCACCAAGGGCTAAAACCTAAAGACCAAAGCCTAGGGCCGGGCGATCCTCAGGATCGCCCGGCTGCGGTCATCCGTGACCCAGATCGAGCCGTCGGCGGCCACCGCCATGACCACCGGCGAGCCGCGCGGCTGACGCCCGGCCACGCGATCCCAGCCCGGCGTCAGAACCTTCCCCTTCACGCTCGGCGCCCCGGCCGGATAGGCCAGCGATCCACGCGGATAGACGGCGTAACGCCCGCCCACATCGGTCAGCGGCACGCCTTGCGCATCCGTCTCCACCGCCGTGATCCGTCCCGCCGTGCGCCGATAGCCGTGCCAGGTCATCAGCAGCCGCCCGCGCAGTTCCGGGAACATCGCCCCCTCGTAATAGATCATGTCCAGCGGCGCCGCGTGCGGCGGCAGCAGGGCGACGGGCCGATCCCGCTCGCCGCAGCGCGCCTGACGGGCGGGCCAGCCCGGCAAGGGCGTTTCCAAGTCCAAGCAATAGGGCCAGCCGTAATGCCCGCCCTGCCGCAGCACATTGACCTCGTCGAACGGATGCTCGGGCGTGGGCAGATCGACCGAGTTCTCGGCCTGCAGCACCGTCCCCGACGGATGGCGCACCAGGGCGATGGAGTTCCTCAGCCCGCTGGCGAAGACGCTGCTCTCCTCGGCCCAGCGCCCCTCCCCCTGATGGGCGCCCAGATAGGCGTGACGCCGCACCTGGGCCGTCGCCGCGCTCTCGACGCAAGCCCCGCGCGCATCCGTCTTCGGCTTGCCCGCCGCGTCCAGACAGCGGTCGCTCGGCGCCCCGACATTGACGAGCAGGTCGCCGTTGCCGTCGAAGACGAAGCTCGACAGGGGGTGACGGTTGTCGTGCAGCCGATTGTCCGGCAGGTCGCCGATCACGGTGCGCACGCTGGCCGCCGGATCCGCCGCCTCGGGGTCCAGGGTCAGGATGCGGTTCATCTCGGACACATAGATGCGCCCGTCCGGCCCGCGCGCCACCGTGTGCGGCATCGACAGGCCCCGCGCCAGACGCCGCCATTGCGCCGCGCCGTCCGCCGCGAACGACAGGCGCCAGACCGCCCCCTTGCCCGCCTCCCAGCCGCCCAGGTCGGTGACCAGCCAGTCGCCGTCGGCCAGTTGCATCAGGCCGCGCGGCATCCTCGGCCCCTCGCTTCCCGCGCCCTGCCAGACCAGACCCAGGCACAGGCCGGGCGCCATCCGCACCGTGGTCGCGGGCCGCCCGGCGCAGTCGCCGGACGTCGCATAGGCGCGCGCCGGGCTGCCTGTCTGGGCGCCCGTCGGCGTCCCCCCGGACAACAGACCCGCCGCAACAGACAGGCCAAGCAGAAGAAAAGATCGTTTCATGCCCCCATGCTGACGCTTGCTCTCGGCGTCTGACAAGGCCAACTTCGCCTTCAACCGAACCCTCGGTCTTGTCTTGCGGCGAGTATCGCACTCCCGCCCTGCCGGAGCCTTCCTTACATGTCCCTGCGTCTGACCCTCGCCGCCGCCGCGGCGACGCTCGCCTTCGCCGCGCCCGCCTTCGCCCAGGACGCCGCCCCCGCCGCCCCCGCCGCCCCCGCCGAGGCCGCCGCCCCCGCCAAGCCCAAGTCCCCCGCCGAGCTCGAGATGGAGGGCAAGGCCGCCGCCTTCCAGGCTCGCATGGAAAGCCTGCAGACCGAACTGAGCGCCGTGGTCGACGGCCCCGACGGCGGCGACGAAGCCAAGCGCATGGCCGCCGCCGACGCCATCCTGGCCAGCTACCAGCCCGATTTCGACGCCTTCGCCTCGGCCTTTGAGACCTTCCTCGACGGTCAACTGGCGGCGTCCACCGACGAAGCCGAACGCCAGCAGCTGACCGACGCCCGCAGCAAGGTCGGCCAGGCCATTCGCGGCATCGCCCCGCAGATCCGCGTCGCGGTCCAGCAGGCGATCACGGCGGCGGCCGCCGCTCCGGCCGCCACGGTCGTCGCGACGCCCAACTGAGGTCAGAACGGGGGGCGGTCCGGCCTCAGGTCGAGGCCGCCCCAGCCTTACCGCGATTTCACTTGAGGCCGGGCGGCGTTCGGCAGACCTTGCGGCGTCCGCTCAAGGAGGCCCCTGATGATCCGCGCCCTGTCGCTCGCCGCCGCCCTCGCCCTGCTGCCCGTCTCCGCCGCCGTGGCGCAGGAGGCCAGGACCGCCGCCGAGGTCCAGCTGGAAACCGCCGCCGCCGCCTTCGAGAAGAAGATGGAGGAGTTCGGCGAACGCGCCGAAGCCATCGAGGCGGACGCATCTCTGGGCGATACGGCCAAGGGCCTGCGCATCGCCGCCCTGTGGTCCGAGTACCAGCCCCACGTGACCGCCTTCACCGGCGTCGCCGCGCAACAGGCGAACCTGATCGCCCAGCAGGCCCTCGCCGATGTGGACATCGAAGCCGTCGTGACCGAGGCCATGGCCGGCGTCGCCCCCCTGGTTCAGGGCCTGGCGGTCAACAGCGCCTGGGCCCAGCCCGATCCCGACCAGATGGTGACCTACGGCCTCATGGCCGACTACGCCGTCGGCCAGTCGCTGGACGCCATCGAAGAGGTCCAAGAGGCCTTCGACGCCCCGCTGGCGCCCCCGGCGCCGCCCGCGCCGCCCGCCGAGGCCTGATCCCGTCCGACAAGGCTTGACCTGACCCGTCCCCCGCCGGAAAGGGGACGCCATGGCCGCGCTTCCTGTCGATCCGCATCTCTACGCCGCCTTCCTGGGCGTCATGGCCGTCATGGCCATCACCCCGGGCCCGGCCAACCTGTTCGCCGTGGCGACGGGCATGGAGAAGGGCCGCGCCTCGGCCCTGATCGGCGTGGTCGGCATGAACGCCGCCACCCTTGTCTGGTTCGGCGCCGCCGCCCTGGGTCTCGGCGCCCTGGTCGCCGCCTTCCCCCAGGTCTTTCGCATTATCGCCGTCCTCGGCGCCCTCTATGTCGCCTGGCTGGGGATCAAGGCCCTGCGCGGCGCCTTCGCCACCGCCGCTGAACCGGATCATGTCGAGGTCAGGCGAGGCCGCAGCGCCCTGATCGACGGCTTCACCGTCCAGATCGCCAATCCCAAGGCCATCCTCTTCTTCACCGCCGTCCTGCCGCCCTTTCTAGACGTGAACCGCCCGGTCGCGCCCCAGCTGGCCCTGTTCGCCCTGGCCACCATCGGCATGGACGTCCTGTCGATGAGCGCCTACGGCCTCGGCGGCGCCGCCCTGGCCAACCGGATGAACCAGCCCCGCTTCAAGCGCGGCTTCGGCATCTTCGTCGGCGCCCTGCTGATCCTTGCGGCGATCCTGATCGTCACCAGATTGCACGGATAGGCGTCTGTGTCGCAGCCTCAGGAACTTGGCTGTTCACCTGTCGTTCAGCACCAAGGACGTTCAGTGAACGCTCAAGGAGAACCTCCCATGAGAAATCTTCGTAAGACGTCGGTTCTGGTCGCCCTCGCCGGGGCCCTGGCCCTGGGCGCCTGCGCCACCGCCACCCCCTATCAGCCGGCGGGCCTCAACGGCCAGCGCGGCGGCTACGCCGAGCAGCGTCTGGAAGCCAATCGCTACGCCGTCAGCTTCTCGGGCAACTCGGTCACCTCGCGCGATCAGGTCGAAATGTCCCTGCTGCTGCGCTCGGCCGAGCTGACGGTCGAGAACGGCTACGACTGGTTCGCCACCGTGACCCGCGCCACCGACCGCGACACCCGCTTCTATACGACGCCCGATCCCTTCTACTACGACCGCTACGGCCCCTACTGGGGTCCGTCGTGGCGCTTCTACCAGCGCGGCTACTGGAGCACCTGGGATCCCTACTGGGGTCGCGACCGCGACATCCGTCAGGTCGACCGCTACGAGGCCACGGCCGAGATCGTCATGGGTCGCGGACCCAAGCCCGCCGGCGACGTCAACGCCTTCGACGCCCGCGAGGTCATCAACAACCTCGGCCCGCGCGTGATGCGACCTGTCTCTAGGTAAGAGGGCGCTATCGCTCGCCGCGCGGCGGCTCGCTGCTTGAGCGCAGAGCAATAGAGCCTGAACTAAAAACGCCCGCCTCAGTCGATGAGGCGGGCGCTTCTACTTCTGATCACGGCCTCAAGTAGCGCGAAGCGCGATAGGCCCCCTCAAGAAAGACCCTCGCGTCGGCGCTAGCCGACGCGAGGCGTCTTGAGGCGCCGCTTGTTGGCGTGGGTGGCCGGCGCCGAGCCCAGGTCCTCCGGCACCTCGCCCTTGAAGTAGAAGCGCTGCCAGGCCTCCTTGGCCGCGTCCGGATCGCCCGAGGCCAGGCGGGTGTTGAAGTCGGTGCGCGCCCGGTTCCAGGCGTCGAACTGGCCTCTCATGCCGGGATTGGATTCCAGCGAACGGATCACCGGTTCAAAGGCCTCCACCTTGCGATGCTCGATCGGCAGGATGAAGCAGAAGGGCTCGCCCTTCTCGAACCGCACCTTGCCCGGCCGGGTGAAGATCCAGTTCATGGTGAAGGGGAAGGGCAGCCAGTCGGTCTCGATCAGGCCGGTCAGGGGCTGGATGCCGTCCTTGACGTGGTTCGGCGAGCCTTGCGCCAGCATCCCCCATCCGGGCGGCGTACGGAACAGGTACTGGGGGTGCATGGTCAGCACCCCGCGCGAGAAGTGCGAGGTGACGAAGTGGTCCATCTCCGGCTGGTGCCGGTCGGGCGTGATCTTGATGTCGGACTGGGCCGGCCCGCCGTTCCACTCGGCGGTGAAGCCGAAGGGACAGAGGATCTCCCACCCCGTGGTGTTGGCCATGTTCAGCGGCAGACAGCGATAGGGGTGCCGGCTGGCGAAGGCGTCCATCCAGTTGCGCGACTGGCGGCCCGGCACCAGGTCGCACGGCCGAGCGGTCATCGGATAGCATTCCAGTTCCAAGACGCGGGCTCCCAAACAGGTCGAACAGGGGGTAACGATATCGTCTTTCTCCCCTATCGCCCCCGCCGCCCGTCCGACAAGGCCGAGATGACCGACACCGCTTCCGAACTGCCCGTCTGCGAAACTGCCGCTGATTTCGTCCCCGCCTACGACCGCCCCCGCCTGCTGGCCTGGATGGCTGAAAGCGGGATCAATCAAACCACCCACGACCACCCCGCCGTCTTCCGGGTGGAGGAAGGTCTGGAGCTCAAGGCCGACCTGCCCGGCCTCCACACCAAGAACCTCTTCCTCAAGGACAAGAAGGGCCGGCTGTGGCTGATCTCGGCGGCCCAGGACACGGTCATCGACCTGAAGCGCGCCCACAGGACCCTCGGCTCGGACCGCCTGTCCTTCGGCAACGAGGTGCTGATGTGGCAGACCCTCGGCGTCCGCCCCGGCTCGGTCACGGCGCTGGGCCTGATCAACGATGGGGATCGCCGCGTGACCTTCGTCCTGGACCAGCGCCTGTGGGAGGCCGACGTGGTCAACTTCCACCCCCTGACCAACACCGCCACCACCGCCCTGTCTCAGGCCGACTTCCGCCGCCTCCTGAGCCTGCTGGACCGCGCGCCCCTGGTGGTGGATTTCGACGCCCTGGACTGAGCCTTTAGACGTCCATGCGCGCGGCCAGAGGCCGGGCCTGCAGGGACTGGATGGCGCGCTTGATCGCGTCGAACACGGGGCCGGCGTCCTGCTCCATCTCGGCGTAGGCCCGCTCGAACGCGCCATCCAGGCTGTCGAGCAGGGCCAGCTGATCGCGCCCCCGTTCCGTGATCGCGATCAGGTTCACCCTCTGATCGGCGGGATCGGGCTGGCGGCTGACCAGTCCCAGGGTCACCAGCTTGGGGACCTTCTGCTGCAGCAGCTGGTGCGAACGGTCCAGCGCCCGCCCCAGATCGGCGACCGAGACCGGGCCCAGCATGGCGATGGCGCTCAACAGCGAAGACGACTTGACCGGAATGACCAGGCCGGCGCGCTTGAACACCTCGGCCGACTGCTGCTCGATCAATTCGCTCAACTGCTCGCTGAGGCGGCCCAGATAGGTCCGGTTCAACTCGATCATTCGCCTGACGGCTCCTCAATTCAGGCGACGATAGGCGGCCGTTTCGCCGGACTTCCACACCCGTTCCAGCCCGACCACGGCGCCGTTCGTCCGCACCAGACGAAAGCGGTAGTCATCCGTGCCCTGGACCGCAAACAGATCCTTGCCGATCGGGTCCAGCGCCAGAACAAAGCGCTCGCGCCAGTGATAGGCCAGGCCGCCGGACGTGCGCACCAGGGCCCGCCCCTCATAGGTCCCCGCCGCCTCATCCAGATCACGGGCGCTGGGCCTCTGGCCCGTCATCGCCCATTCGACCGGAACCAGCGCCCATTTGGCGTCCGCATCCCCGGCCTCCGCCCGGCTCTGCAGCAGGAATTTCTGCGCCGCCAGTAGGGCGTCCGAGGCCGGGACGATCAGGTCGGGGGTCACCCCGACCCCCTCGAAATCCTGACCCTTGATCGGATCGCGAATCTGGCCGAACGGCACCTGCAGCATGAAGCGGTCGTCGATCGGCACGCGGGTGACGGGATGGGCGCCGCCGCCGGTCTGCTCGCCGATCACGGTCGCCCGGCCGAGGCGCTGCAGCGAGAACGCCATCCACTCCGCCGAGGAAAAGGAGGTCGAGCCGGTCAGGACCACGACCGGCAGGTCGGCCGACCGCCGGCCCGACACGGCGGGCAGATTCCACTGGCTGCGCGCCACCTGAACCCCTTTTTCATTGTAGTTGTAGTCGAAGAACAGCTGATCCTTGCCCGCCGGATAGAGGTAGCTCATCAGGAACTGGGCCATCTCCAGAACCCCGCCATTGTTGTAGCGCAGATCGAAGATCAGACCCTTGGCCCCTTCGGCGAAGCGCATGGCCCCCACCGCCGCCTCCTGGCCGTATTGCGGGTCGGCGAAGAAGTCGAAGCGGACATAGGCCAGGTCCCCGTCCAGCCTTCGCGCGTCGCGGAAACCGAAATTGGCCGCGCGCTCGATGTCGCGTCGCGCCTGGGTGCTGCTCTCCCCGCCCGCCTTGGCCTGACGATCGGCGGCGACCTCGTCGGGATCAAAGGCCACGCTGAAGTGCAGGTCCTCGCTGGCCTTGACCAGACCCTGTGACAGGCTCTCGGCGAACGGCCTGGCCTCGATCGGCCCGGCCTGAACCCGCCGGTCCAGTTCGGCCGAGATGGCGGGGATGCGGTCGGGAAAGACGTAGTTCTGCTTCAGCGCCGTCTCCAGGCGCGCCACCACCTCTCTTTGCGCCCCCTGATCCAGGGTCTGCGCCCGGACGGACGCGGGGGTCAGCATCACCAACGCCAACAGGGAGACAAGAGCGCGTGACGTCATCATCGATTCAATCCTGAAATATATTGCGCAATATGTTGTATAAATCCCGATTGTCAAATCGACGCTCCCTCTCGGCGTCTTTCGGCTTCCCCTTGCGGAGCGCCGCGTTTCCCGGAATCGCCCTGCTGCCCCGTCTAGTATCGTCGTTATTTCGTCCTGCGCGCGCGCCGCGAGCGATGTTCGTGGCCCAGACCCTCAAGGGGAGGCGGTGTATGCGACTGTTGTGGAAAGCCCTCGCCGTGGGCGGCGTCGGTCTGGCCCTGACCGGATCGACCGCCCTGTCGCCTCTACCTGCCTCGAGGCCGTGACCGCGCCACGACCTCTTCTGGCGCAGCGCTCTGCTATGGCCGCCCTGAAACCCGGCCGCGCGGCGGTCGATTTCAGACGATTCAGACGAATTGGACTCTATTTTTTATCAACCGAGCGGCCCCTTGCGGCCAGACGTCTCAGCTTCGTCACTTGGCGCTTGATGAGGAGGCATCCCGACGCCATCTGATCCGTTACGATTCTTCGACCCTGATGCGGACCCGATCATGACCTTCGCCGATCCCAAGCTTTCCGACGACCTGATCAAGGACGGCACCGACGCCAGCTTCATGGCCGACGTCGTCGAGGCCTCGAAGCATCAGCCGGTCATCGTCGACTTCTGGGCCACCTGGTGCGGTCCGTGCCGCACCCTCGGCCCCGCTCTGGAGAAGGCCGTGCGCGGCGCCGCCGGCGCGGTGAAGATGGTCAAGATCGATGTGGATGCGAACCCGGCCTATGCGGGCCAGCTGCGGGTCCAGTCGATCCCGACGGTCTACGCCTTCGTCAACGGCCAGCCGGTCGACGGCTTCCAGGGCGCCATTCCCGACAGCCAGATCAAGGCCTTCATCGACAAGCTGACCGGCGGCGCCGGGGTCAACACCGACGTCGAGCAGCTGCTGTCGCTGGGCGAGGAATCCCTGGCCCTCAACGACCTCGGCGGCGCAGCGCAAGCCTTCGCCCACGTCCTGACCATGGAGCCGGACAACCAGAAGGCTATCGCCGGCATGGCCCGCGTCTATCTGGCCGAGGACGACGCCGAGCAGGCGCGCCAGACCATCGCCATGGCGCCCGCGGACTCCACCGACCCCATGGTCCAGAGCGTGCGCGCCCAGCTGGCCCTGGCCGCAGCCGCGCCCACGGGCGCCAACGCCGAATTGGAAGCGAAGATCGCCGCCGATCCCAACGACCATCAGGCCCGCTATGACCTGTCCCTGGCCCTGGCTTCGACGGGCGATCTGAACGGCGCCGTCGATCAACTCCTGGCCATCGTCAAGGCCGACCGCGAGTGGAACGACCAGGCGGCGCGCAAGCAGCTTCTGACCGTGTTCGAGGCCGCCGGCGCCACCAGCGAGGTCGCCCGCGACGGTCGCCGTCGCCTGTCCTCCATCCTGTTCGCCTGATCGGAGACCGGCGATGGCCCAGGGCTATATCAAGGCGATCGAGCTGCCCCAGGTGATCCCGGTCTTCCCCCTGCCGGGGTCGATCCTGCTGTCGCGCGGCCAGCTGCCGCTGAATGTCTTCGAGCCGCGCTACCTGAACATGGTCGATGACGCCATGGCCGGGGACCGGGTCATCGGCCTGATCCAGCCCATAGGCGGTCTGGGCGTCCAGCCGCCGCTGGCCCGCGTCGGCTGCGCCGGGCGCATCACCAGCTTCAACGAGACCTCGGACGGCCGCTATCTGATCACCCTGACCGGGATTTGCCGCTTCAACGTGGCCAGCGAGCTGCAGGTCAAGACGCCCTATCGTCAGGTCCGCGCCGACTTCGCGCCGTTCGAAGCCGATCTGCGCGCCCCCGATCCCGCCGCTGATTTCGACCGTCACGGCTTCCTCGACGCCCTGCGCCCCTATCTGGAGCACCGGGGCCTGAACGTGGACTGGGACACCGCCGAGGCCGCGCCGCAAGAGGCCCTGATCAACAGCCTGGCCATGGCCCTGCCCTTCGAGGCCCCCGAAAAGCAGGCCCTGCTGGAAGCCGAGACCCTTGACGCCCGCGCCGAGGCCCTGACCGCCCTCCTGCGCATCGAAGCCGCCGCCAACGACGACGACGACGGCCCGGCGATGCAGTAGCGCGCCAGCCAACAGCGGCTTAGAACCCCTCCAACAGCGAGCCGCCGCGCGGCGAACCTCAGGGCGCAAAACGCCCTCAAACAGTGAGCGACCGCGTCGCGAACCATAGGGCCCAACTTCCTCAAGCAGCGAGCGCCCGTGGCGCGAGCGATAGGAAACTAAAAAAGATCATGAGCGACGCCTTCAACACCCCCGTCTCGGTCGATCCCCGTCTGCTGGAGGTCCTGGTCTGCCCCGTCACGCGCGGCCGCCTGACCTATGACCGCGAGCGCAACGAACTGGTCTCGGCCGGCGCCAAGCTGGCCTTCCCCATCCGCGACGGCGTGCCGATCATGCTGGCCGAGGACGCCCGCTCGCTGGACTGACGGCTTACGCTGCCCTTAGGCGGCGACCCGCTTTCCTCATCGCGCCCTTACGCCGCCCGGGTGTCTTCTTCGCCTCATGAAGGAGACCCCCATGAGCCGCCGCGCCCTGCTGAACCAGTCCCTGAAGCCTGCCGCTCCGCCCACGGTCTGGCGCATGACCCAGACCGTTCTGGCCCTCTATCTCGGCTGCACGCCCCGCAACCAGGGCCGCCCGCGATGATGAGCGGCTATCCCGACGCGCGGCCCGCCCAATCCCTGGCCGCGCCTCACCGCTGCCGCGCCTATGGCGTCGTCGCCCGCGACGGCGGCTGGTGCGTCACCCTGGACGACTGCGCCACCCGCCCCTTCAAGGACCGCGAGGCCGCCCTGCGCATCGCCCGCCAACTTCAGCGCCAGGCCGACCGCCTGCATCACATCGAGCCGCGCGCATGACCGCCGCGCCTGTCCTGTTTGAAATCCGCCCCCTGGGCCGGGTCTGGCGCCTGGCCTCCTCGGACGGCCTCTTCTTCGGCCTGTTCCAGACCCGCGCCTCGGCCCTGCGCTGCGCGGTGGAGGAGGCCGACCGCCGCGACGACGCCGACGTCCTGCTGCACACCCACGACTAGGTGATCTTTCCTCCCCACTCGTGGGGAGGGGGACCGCGTAGCGGTGGAGGGGTCGGCGGCGCCACGCTCGACCGGGCCCCTCCGTCTCGTCGGCTGCGCCGCCGATCCACCTCCCCATGAGATGGGGAGGAGAGCCCTCAAGCAGCAAGCGCCCGCGGCGCGAGCGATAGGGCCTCTTCGCTTTAGAGGCTCTCGCCTCGCAAGAGGCGAGGCAGATCCCCTGTCGCGCCCCCGGCCTCGTGCATGAAGGCGCGGCGCAGGGGGGCGATGCGGTTGACCGCCGCCATGCCCAGATCGCGGGCCATCCGCACCGGCGCCAAGTCATTGGAGAAGAGCCGCACGAAGCCGTCGAAGCCCGCCGCCAGGGCCGCGTTGTCGAAGCGACGCCAACGGGCGTAGCGCTCCAGCACCAGCTCCGAACCGATGTCCTCACCGATGCGCACGGCGTCCGTCAGCACCTCGGCCAGAGCGGCGGCGTCCTTCAGCCCCATGTTCAGCCCCTGCCCCGCCACCGGGTGCACCCCGTGGGCGGCGTCGCCGAGGATGGCGATGCGCGGCGCGGTCAGCTTCTCGGCCAGTTGCAGCGACAGAGGATAGACGAAGCGCGGTCCGACCACTTCCACCCCGTCCAGGAACTCGCCGAAGCGGCGCATCAGGTGGGCGTGGAAAGCCTCGTCCGAGGCCGCCTTCAGGGCCTCGGCCCGGCGCGTGCTCTCGGTCCAGACCAGACTGGCGCGCTGCTCGGTCAGGGGCAGGACGGCGAAGGGGCCGTCCGGCAGGAAATACTCATGGGCGACATTGCCATGATCGCGGCCCAGCCTGACCGTCGCCACCACGCCGCTCTGGCCATAGCCCCAGCCGAAGGTGTCGATGCCTGCCGCCCGGCGCACGGTCGAGCCGCGCCCTTCGGCGCCCACGACCAGAGGCGCCCTGATGGTCTCTCCGTCCTTCAGTTTCACGGTCGCCAGACCCGGACCAACCTTGACCCCGGCCACGCTGGCGGGCGCCCGCACCTCGATCCCGGCGGCCGTCACGGCCTCGGCCAGAGCCGTGCGGATGCGGCGGTTCTCCAGCATATAGCCCAGGGGCTCGCCGCCGTTGCGGTCGCCGATCTCATCGGCGTCGAAGCGGATATAGGCCGGCGACGGCGGGCGGCTGGCGGCGCCCGGCCGCTTGCCGTCCGTCACCAGAATGCGATCCATGCGGCAGGCGTGGGGGCGAAGGCTCCCGCCCAGACCGAGCGCGTCCAGCATCCGGAAGGTCGAATAGGCGATGGCGGTCGAGCGCCCGTCGAAGGTCGGCGCCAGCTGGGCGTCGAACGGCTGGGGATCGACCAGCACCGGCTTCAGTCCGCCCTGGGCCGCCGCCAGGGCGAACGTCGCCCCCGCCAGTCCCGCGCCCGCGATGATGATGTCGTAGTCCGTCTGAGCCATGCCGCCTGTGTCGCGCCGATGGCCGCCCGCGTCCAGAGGCGACGAGCGGGGCGAGAGGTCGCGGCGACCGGATCGTCGCCTGGTAAACAGCCCCTTAACCCTGTCGCGCGACAAGGGAGGCCTAGTCTTCTGAGGTTCGCCTTCATGTCCGTCGCCCTCGCGCTCGGCCAACGCGCCTGGTCCACCGCCCGCATCGTCTGGGCGGCGCCCTTCGCCGTACGGTTCCGCGGTGTCCTGCAAGCCCTGCTGGCCAGCCTGCTGCTGGTGGCCATGATCTCGTGGAACCCCGCGGATCCCAGTCTGAACGCCGCCTCGACGCAGGGCGCGACCAACTGGCTGGGCGGAGCCGGGGCGACCTTCGCCGACCTGATGATGCAGTCCCTGGGGCTGGCCGCCTGGCCCGCCGTCCTGCTGCTGATCGCCTTCGGGCTGGCGGTCGCCATCGGCGACGCCCTGCAGCACCGGTTGCAGCCCACCGCCTTCAAGGTCTTCTGCGCCATCGCGGGGGTCCTGCTGCTGTCCGCCGCTCTTTCCGCCCTGGCGGCGCCCGCCAAATGGCCGCTGGCCGCCGGCCTGGGCGGTCTGTGGGGCGACGGCGTGACCGGCCTGTCGGCGCAAGGGCTGGCCGCCCTGCACATCCCGGCCGGGCGCTGGATCGCCGGCGGCCTGTTCCTGATCCTGGGCCTCTGGGGCCTGGGCTACGCCGTGGGCCTGCGCCTGCGCGACTTCACCGACACCGCCGGCTGGGCCGCCGAGAAGCACGCCGCCCATCGCGCGGATCGCCCCGCCAAGGTCAAGACGCCTTCAAAAGCCGGGCTCAAGGGCGACGCCCGCATCGTGGCCGAAGCCGCCGCCCCGGTCCGCAAGCCGCGCCACCGCCTGCCGGAAGCCGAGCCCGATTTCGAACCGGACGCCCTGCCCGCCGCCGGGCCCGCGGCCGACGACAACCCCTATGCGGCCGACCCCTACGCCGATGACGAGCCCGCCGCCTACGCCCCGCCGTGGGAGGACGCCGCCCCCGCCGCGCCGATCGCGCCACCCTCGGCCCGCGCGCCGAAAGCGGTCGAGCCGCGCGTGGCGGCGGTCAAGGCGCCCAAGCCGCGCGACACCGCCGACCAGCAGACCTTCGACTTCGAGCCCGGCGAAGGCTTCGACCTGCCCTCGCTCGGCATCCTCACCAAGCCCGGCCAGCGCGGCGGCGCCGTGGACGAGGAGTCGCTGAAGCAGAACGCCAAGATGCTGGAAGGCGTGCTGCAGGAGTTCGGCGTGCGCGGCGTGATCGACCAGATCCGCCCCGGCCCCGTCGTCACCCTCTATGAACTGGTGCCGGCGCCCGGCGTGAAGCACGGCCGGGTCGTGGCCCTGGCCGACGACATCGCCCGCTCCATGTCGGCCCGCGCCTGCCGCATCTCGGTCGTGCAGGGCCGCAACGCCATAGGCATCGAACTGCCCAACGCCAAGCGCGAGACCGTCTTCCTGCGCGACCTGCTGGCCTCCGGCGAATACGACAAGAAGAGCCATCTGCTGCCGCTGGCGCTCGGCGAAACCATCGGCGGCGAGCCCTATGTGGCCGACCTGGCGCGGATGCCCCACCTGCTGATCGCCGGCACCACCGGCTCGGGCAAGTCGGTCGGGGTCAACGCCATGATTCTGTCGATCCTCTATCGCCACACGCCGGCCGAATGCCGCTTCATCATGATCGACCCCAAGATGCTGGAGCTGTCGGTCTACGACGGCATTCCGCACCTGCTGGCGCCGGTCGTGACCGATCCCAAGAAGGCGGTCGTGGCCTTGAAGTGGACCGTGCGCGAGATGGAGGACCGCTATCGCCGGATGTCCAAGCTCGGCGTCCGCAACGTCGCCAGCTACAACGAGCGCGCCCGCGAGGCGCAGGAAAAGGGCGAGCATTTCGAACGCACCGTCCAGACCGGCTTCGACGAGCAGGGCCGCCCGGTCTACGAGAGCGAGAAGATCCGCCCCGAGCCCATGCCCTATCTGGTCGTGGTCATGGACGAGATGGCCGACCTGATGCTGGTCGCCGGCAAGGACGTGGAAGGCGCCGTCCAGCGTCTGGCCCAGATGGCCCGCGCCGCGGGCATCCACCTGATCATGGCCACCCAGCGCCCGTCGGTGGACGTCATCACCGGCACCATCAAGGCCAACTTCCCGACCCGGATCTCCTTCCAGGTCACGTCCAAGATCGACAGCCGCACCATCCTGGGCGAACAGGGCGGCGAACAGCTGCTGGGTCAGGGCGACATGCTCTACATGGCCGGCGGCGGCCGCATCACGCGCCTGCACGGCCCCTTCGTCGGCGACAACGAGGTCGAGGAGGTGTGCAAACACCTGCGCCTCCAGGCCGAGCCCGACTATCTGGACCTGATCACCGACGAGCCGGACGGCGACGGCGACGGGGCCATGGGCGGCGACGGCGACGGCATGTCGGGCGACGACCTCTACGACCGGGCCGTGGCCGTGGTCACCCGCGACCGCAAGGCCTCGACCTCCTACATCCAGCGCCGCCTGCAGATCGGCTACAACCGCGCCGCCACCCTGATCGAGCGCATGGAGCAGGAAGGCGTCGTCAGCCCCGCCAACCACGCCGGCAAGCGCGACATTCTCGCCGGCCCGCCGCCCATGGTGTGATCGGCCTCGCGGCCGAAGCGACGGCGTCGCCGCCGAGCGCTATCGCTCGCGACGCGGTCGCTCGCTGCTTCAGCGCCGAAGCGGGTGCTGACGAACGGAACCACGCACGACTTGCGCCCGTTGAAGCGCCCATGTCCTCGAGCCGTGAGCGACCGCGTCGCGAACGATAGGACCCCAAAAACAATGAACGACGCTTCATCGGGCCGCCGAAATATGGTCAGGCTGGCGTCATGGGGTCGCCGTCTGCCTGCGGCTTGATGACCATCCGATCACCATCCCGAACGGGAGAAGACAAGACATGACCCTTTCACGCCGCGCCTTCGGCTTCAGCGCCGCCGCATTGGCGATCATCGCCGCCGCGCCCGCCTCGGCCCAGTCCAATCTGTCGGCCGAGGATCAGGCCACCCTGCGTCAGGCCCAGGCCTATCTGACCGCCCTGACGGCGGCGCAGGGCAACTTCGTCGAGACTGGCCCCGGCGGCCAGCAGCGCTCCGGCAAGTTCTGGCTGCAGCGCCCCGGCAAGATGCGTTTCGAATACAGCGAGCCGGCGGGCCTGCTGGTCGTGGCCGACGGGAACAACGTCAAGCGCTACGACCCGCGCCTGAACGTCTTCCGCCAGGTGCCGCTGCGGGCCACGCCGCTATCGACCTTCCTGGCGCGCGAGGTCCGGCTGGATCAGGGCGTGCGCGTCGATCGCGTCACCCGCATGGCGTCCGGCGCCTTCGCCATCACCGCCCGCGACGCCTCCAAGCCCAATGAAGGCTCGGTCATCCTGGCCTTCGCCGGCTCGCCGCTGCGCCTGCAGGAATGGAGCATCACCGACGCACAAGGCTCGCGCACCCGCATCCAGCTGACCTCGCTGCAGCCCGCCTCGGGCCTGGCCGCCAGCCTGTTCCAGCTGCGCGATCCCACGCGTCGTCCCAGCCGCAACTAGGGCGGGCGTCACGCGGCTGGCACAGCCTTGACGCTTTTTCTTGATTTGACTTTTTTCGCTCGTGTGACATTCTAACCACAGAACGGCGGCGGCCGTTCTGTCCGCCATGGAATCATCCCCTCCCGGCGGCGAGAGAGACGAACTGAACAGCGCCCGGACCCGTTCCGGGCGCTTTTTTCATGGCCCATCCGCGCTTTTGGCCGTGCTAAGGCCGGGCCATGACCCTTCGCATCGTCACCTGGAACATCAACTCGGTCCGCCTGCGCGTCGACCAGATCGCCCGCTTCGTCGCCGAATACGCGCCCGACGTCCTGTGCCTGCAGGAGATCAAGTGCACCGAGGACCAGTTTCCCCGCGAGGCCTTTGAGCAGATGGGCCTGCCCTATCTGAAGATCCGCGGCCAGAAGGGCTGGCACGGCGTGGCCATCGCCAGCAAGCTGCCCATCCTCGACGGCGAAGGCGCCGCCCTCGACGTCTGTCGCGAGGGTCACGGCCGCTGCGTCTCGGGCCTGATCGGCGGGGTCGAGGTGCAGAACTTCTACATCCCGGCCGGCGGCGACATTCCCGACCGCAAGCTGAACCCGAAGTTCGATCACAAGATGGACTTCTATGAACGCCTGACCGCCGAGATGAAGACCCGCGACCAGCAGCGGCCCCTGGTCCTGGCGGGCGACTTCAACATCGCGCCGGGCGACAACGACGTCTTCAACCACAAGTTCATGCTCAAGGTGGTCAGTCACACGCCGGGGGAGATCGAGACCCTGCGCCGGCTTCAGGACGCCGGCGGTTTCGCCGACGTGGTGCGCGACCAGATCCCGGACCCGGTCAAGCTGGCCAGTTGGTGGAGCTATCGCGCCAAGGACTTCCGCGTGTCGAACCGCGGCCTGCGGCTGGACCATCTGTGGACCTCGCCGGGCCTGACGCCCGCCGTGGTCAAGGGCAGCGCGCGCATCCTGGACACGGTGCGCGAATGGGAACGGCCCAGCGACCACGCTCCGGTCGTCATGGATCTGGACGTCTGACGCTCCAACACAGGCCCTAGAACGGGAAAAAGATGGGGATGGCGACCATGGCCGCCGCCCAGGTGATCAGGTTCAGGGGCAGACCGACCCGCACGAAGTCCAGGTAGCTGTAGCCGGCCATCTGATAGACCAGCACATTGGTCTGATAGCCGAAGGGGGTGGCGAAGGCGGCCGAGGCGGCCATCATCACCGCCACCAGGAAGGGGCGCGGATCGACCCCCAGGCTCTCGGCAAGGGCCACGGCGATCGGGGTCACCAGCACCGCCACCGTGGCGTTGGACAGAAGCTCGGTCGCGAACAGGGTCACGCCGTAGAGGACGATCAGGGCGCCCAGCGGCCCGAACGGACGGATCACCTCGATCAGCAGGCCCGCGCCCTGAGCGGCCAGACCCGTCACCTCGATCGCTGTGCCGACCACCACCATGCCGGCGATGAGCAGCAGGATGTCGGGCTTCAGCCCTGAATAGGCTTCGTCCGGCGTCAGCACGCCCAGCAGGATCAGGGCCACCGCCCCGGCGAAGGCCGCCGCCGCGATGGGCGCGATCCCCAGCCCCGCCGCCGCCACCACCATCACGAACACCGTCAGGGCGATCAGGGCGCGCCGCCACTGCAAGGGCCGATCGGCCGAGGCGTACATCTCGACGTCGCCCAGGTGGGCGTCGCCGGTGCCGTCGCGCTGGTTGCGGCTTTCACCCAAATGCATCAAGGACGGCCAGGCGAAGGGCAGGCGCCAGCGACCGAGACGCAGCCGACGTCCGCCCGCCTGAGCCTCCGCCAAGGCCAAGGCCTCGGCCTGCTGGCGCTCACGTTCAGCCTCGGCCTCTTCCTCAGCCGTGGCCGAGCGGCCCAGTTGGCGGGCGCCAAAGAAGTAGAGCCACAACCCGCCGACCAGGGCGATGACCAGGCCGACGGGCGTGATCTCGAACAGACTGAACACCGGCTGGCCTGCATTGCGCGCCATGTCGTTGACGAGCAGGTTGGTCGAGGTGCCGATCAGGGTGAGAAGACCGCCCAGGACGGTCACATGGCTGAGCGGCATCAGGAAACGCTTGGGCGACAGCTTCAGCGACTTGGCCATGTCGCGCACCACGGGCGCGGCCAGAACCACCACCGGCGTATTGTTCAGAAAGCCGCCGACCGAGCCGCACAGGCCGATCACCGCCCAGATGCCGACCGCGCCGAAACGTCGACACAGGGCTGTGGCCTTGCGGATCATCAGGCCCAGCAGGCCCGAAAGCTCGATGGCGTAGGCGATGACGAACAGCCCGGCCAGGGCGATGACCGCGGGGCTGGCGAAGGCGCTCTGGACCTCGACCGGGCGCACCACGCCGAGCAGCAGCAGCGCCGCCGCCCCGCTGAGCGCCACCACGTCGGACCGCATCCGCCCGTGGATCATCAGGCCGACCACGGCGACCAGGACGATGAGTGCGATGATCTGATCCAGCGTCACGCGCGCGCGGACCCTCCCCGGCCCTCGCCCCCGCTGCGGATGCCGTCTTTCGGCCGGGGGCGCCCTTCAGCGTTTCTCGTGTTAGGCTGGTTCCATGCCGATCACAACGACCCGTCTCGTCGCGCCCGTCGCTGTCCTCGCCGCCCTGCCGCTGCTGGTCTGGTGTCAGCGCCCGCCCGAGCCCGAGCCGTCGCCGGAACCCGCCGCGCCCTCGCCGACGGTCGTGATCGACTCCACCTTGAACCGCGCCGCCCTTCTGGCCGCCCTGACGGAGGCCGGTTCGGCCCTGGCCGAGGGCCGTGACCGCGACGCCGCCCTGAGCGGCCGCACCGTGTCGGTTCGCCTGCCCTTCGGCTGCGGCGGGATGATCCGCGACGCCGACTCTTCGGTGTCCGGCCTGCCGCGCCTGATGCGCAACCCTGACGGCGGCCTGACCCTGACGGTCACGCCCGAGGACCTGAAGGCCAGGGTTCTGGCCAGCGGCGCCGGGCCCGCGCTGGAAGCGGGTCTGGATCAATGGGACGCCGTCGAAGGCTTCTGGATCGCACGGCCATGGAGCGGACTGGACGCCTGCCCCGCAACAGCGACTGCGACGCCTGTCGTTGCGCCCGCAATGCAGCCCGAAGCGGCCAAGGTCGAAGCCGAGGCGTCAAAATCCGCCAAGCCCGCCGAGGCGCCGCCTGTGGTGGTCCCGCCGGAACGCACGGCGGGGCTGGCGGCCGTGATCGAAGCCGACGGCTCACGCCTGGGCCGACGCCAGGGTCAGGCCTACGCCCATGTCATTCGGGGAGAAAAGGGCGCAGCAGCCACGCCGGCGCCGGGCGGCTATGCGCTGCGACTGGAGGGACGGCTGACGACCTTCGCCGACGGCAAGGCCGTGAAATGCGCCCAGAAGGACGCCGAGAGCCGGCCGGTCTGCGTCGCCGCGCTGCGGCTGGACCGGCTGGCCTTCGAGGACGGAGCCACGGGCGCCCTTCTCAGCGAATGGCGCCCGCGTTGAGCTGAACTCAGCCCGGCTCGGTTTTAGGCGGCGCCGAGCAGCTTGGCGCCAGCCAGAACGCCCAGCAGGATCAGGGTGACGCTGCCGGTGAAGACGACGACGGCTTCAAACGAGGCGTCGGCGCGGGGATGCACGAGTTTCATGTCTGGGTCCTTTCGGCGGGGAGATCCGAATGCGCAGAACATGGTCCATCGGCCGGCTGTGGACAAACCACGGTTAGGCTAGGTCGCGTGAGTTTCAATCACTCGATGGGATCGGCGTGGGCCTCGGCCTCGATCCAGTTGAGGAAGCGCCGCAGCTTGGGCTCGTCGGCGCGCTCAGGCAGGACCACGGCCCAATAGGCCAGGTTGTTGGTCAGGGCGTGATCGACCGGCTGGATCAGTCGCCCCTCCTTCAGGTCGTCGGCGGCGAGCGGCGCCGAAGTCAGGGCCACGCCGCGGCCCGACAGGGCAGCCTCCAGCGCCAGATGGCTGTGGCTGAAGACGGGGCCGCGCAGGTGCTGGACGCGGGGGTCCGCAACCCCCGCGCTCTCGAACCAGGCCTTCCAGCCCATGCGGTCGGCGAAGGGCAGGTCGTGCCAGGATTCATGGATCAGAACCGCGTCCAGCAGGTCGGCGGGCGCGCGCATGGTCCGCGCCGCCGCCAGCGACGGGGCGCAGACCGGAATCAGGCGTTCGCTCATCAACCGCCGCGCCGTCTGGCCGGGATAGGGTCCCTCGCCGTAACGCAGGGCCACGTCGGCCTCGCCGTTGGACAGGTCGGCGATGCGGTCCTCGGCGAAGACGATCAGGTCGAGGTCGGGATTGTCCTCGCTGAAACGGTGCAGGCGCGGCGACAGCCACTTGCCCGCCAGCGACGGCAAGGCCGAGATCCTCAGCTGGCGGCTACGGCCCGGCCGCACGGCCTCCAGCGCGCTTTCCAGACGCTCGAAGGCGTCAGCCACCCCTTGCGCCAGACGGCGCCCGTCGGCGGTCAGGGCCACGGAGCGGTTGAAGCGGTCGAACAGGCGCAGGCCCAGCCGCATCTCCAGCGCCTTGATGTGGCGGCTGACGGCGCCGGGGGTGACGCCCAGCTCCTCGGCGGCCTCGCGGAAGCTGCCGAGCCGGGCGGCGGCGTCGAAGGCCCGAAGCGCCACCAGAGGCGGGGTCGGACGACGCTCGCTCATCAGTTCGTCAGGCCAAGGTCAGGGCTGGAGGCGGTAGCCGCCCGCGTCGGTCAGCAGCAGGCGCGCCTGACCCGGCTCGGGCTCGATCTTCTGACGCAGCCGATAGATGTGGGTTTCCAGGGTATGGGTGGTGACGCCGGCGTTGTAGCCCCAGACCTCGGTCAGCAGCTCCTCGCGCGACACGGGCTTGGCCCCGGCGCGATAGAGGTACTTGAGGATGTTGGTTTCCTTCTCGGTCAGCCGGACCTTCTTGCCCTTGTCGTCCAGCATCATCTTCGACGCCGGGCGGAACTCGTAGGGACCGATCTGGAAGACGGCGTCCTCGGACTGCTCGTGGCTGCGCAGATGGGCGCGGATGCGCGCCAGCAGGACGGCGAAGCGGAAGGGCTTGGTGACGTAGTCGTTGGCCCCGGAATCCAGACCCAGGATGGCGTCGGAATCCGACGACTGAGCCGTCAGCATGATGACCGGGGTCGAGACGCCCGCCTTGCGGATCAGACGACAGGCCTCGCGGCCGTCCATGTCGGGCAGGTCGACGTCCAGCAGGATCAGGTCGGCGCGAACCTCGCGCGCCTGACGCACCCCGTCGGTGGCGGTGGAGGCCTGGACGGGACGAAACTCCTCGTGCAGGGCCAGTTGCTCGGCCAACGCCTCGCGCAGGTCGTCGTCGTCGTCGATGATCAGGATCGTCTTGGGGGTCGCCATGGCTAGAGAATGGCGAGGCTTGAGGGGTTCGCCAAGGGTGCTCCGCTATTTCATCGCTTCAAGAGGGCTTTAGGGGCGTATTTCGTTCCCCGAACAGGGCCGAACCGACCCGGACATGGGTCGCGCCGAGGCGAATGGCGGTTTCGTAGTCGCCGCTCATGCCCATCGACAGGATCGACAGGCCGTTTCGGGCGGCGACTTCGGCCAACAGCCTGAAATGCGGTTCGGGCGCTTCGTCGGCGGGCGGGATGCACATCAGACCCTCGACGCTCAGGCCGTGGACGTCACGCGCGGCGGCGATCAGGGCGTCGGCTTCGTCAGGCAAGACCCCCGCCTTCTGCGGTTCGGCGCCGGTGTTGACCTGGACCAGGACGCGGGGACGACGCCCGGCTTTCTGCATCGCCGCCGCCAGAGCCGCCGCCAGCTTCTCGCGGTCCAGGGTCTCGATGACGTCGAACAGGTCGACCGCCTCGACCGCCTTGTTGGTCTGCAGCGGGCCGATCAGGCGCAGTTCCAGATCGGGCAATGCGGCGCGGCGCTCGGCCCAGTGGCTTTGCGCCTCCTGCACCCGGTTCTCGCCGAAGACGCGCTGGCCGGTCGCCAGGGCCGCCTCCAGCGCCTCGGAGCCTTGCGTCTTGGACACGGCGGTCAGCGTAACGGAGGCTGGATCGCGACCGGCCTCGATGCAGGCTTGCCGGACGCGTTCCCGCACGGCGGCGAAGCGATCGTGGATGGACGGAACGGCGGAAGCGGGATTAGAGGCGGTCATGACCCTGTCCGAGGACGCGCGCACGCTGTGGCAGACGGCGACGGCTCTAGCCCGTGCGGCGGCGGCTGTCAGCCCGCCGAAACGTCCCCTGCCCCCGTTGCTCTTCTTCACCGACCCGACGCGAACGCCCCGGCCTTGGGAAACGGCGGCCCGCCTGCCTGCCGGGGCCGGCGTCGTCTTCCGCCATTTCGGCGCGGCGGACGCGCTGGAAACCGGCCTGCGGCTGCGGGCGGCGACCAGAGAAGCGGGCGCGCGCCTGCTGGTCGGACTGGACGCTGATCTGGCGGAGCGGATCGGCGCCGACGGGGTGCATCTGCCGGAACGGGCGCTGTCGGCGGCCTACGCCCTGTCGGGACGACGCCCCGACTGGCTGCTGACCGGTGCGGCGCATTCGCTGGAGGCGGCGACGACCGCGCGCGATCTGGACGCCCTGGTGCTGTCGCCCGTCTTCCCGGCGGGCGGCGCCTCGGCCGGCAAGCCCGCGCTGGGGATCGAAGGGTTCAAGGCTCTGGCGGCGCTCGCCCCCTGCCCCGCCTACGCCCTGGGCGGGATCAGCGCGGCCAATGCCGCTGATTTGCTGGAATCTGGCGCGTACGGCATCGCCGGCGTGGACGCCGTGCAGACCGCTTTCAGATCCTAGAGCCGGACCCGATCAGAACTTGAAGATGGTTTCCAGACGGACGCGCGGCGCGGCGCGGCGATCGGCGGCGCTTTCAGGGGCGCGGGCCGGATCGACCTCGGGCGAGGCCAGGTTGGCGGCGGCGCCGACGCGCAGGCGCGGGCTGAGACGATAATAGGCGCCCGCCTCGACGTCGCCCCAGTCAGTCTCGCGGCCGACAGGCTGGTTCAGGTTGAAGTTCAGGCCCCAGCGGCCGCTGTCGTTCCAGCGCAGGCCGCGGCGTGGCGGCGTCGCGGTCGTATGCGAGGTCTGGGCGGCTTCGGTCAGGGACACGGCCGGAGCCCGGCGGGCCTGGGCCGAGGCGTCATGAGCCGTCCCGGCGATAGCCAGGGCGCCCACAGTCGCAGCGATGATCGCAACGAAACGCATCTTCCAACCCTTGAGACCGACTTGAACGCCGATCCTTGTTTCCTGAACCCGAGCCGAAGCTCGAGACCACAGCGATTAGACACCGCCGGTCCACCCGGTCAACGAAACGTAGTCATCCACAGGTCGTTCCGCACGACTCTTGCGAGTCCTGTGGCGCTGACACCACGCCAATAAGTCGACTTAGCGCCCCTTGAACACGGGTTCGCCTTGTCATCGCCCCTTTCGCCCGTGTTATAGAGCGTAGCTGCGGCGCAGACGTGCGCGGATTTTACGGGCGCGCGCCCGAGGTTCGCACCACGCTTGGCCACGAACCTTTACGGAGACCTCGGAATGGCATTTGTTCGCGGCGCTGCGGTCGCCCTGATCGCGTCGGGACTGCTGCTGGGCGGCTGCTCCAGCCTGCCTTTCGTCGGCGGCAAGGATAAGGCCCCCAAGGCCGACGCCCAGCTCGGCATCGGCGTGAACGCCTACCTGTGGCGCGCCACCCTGGACACCCTGTCCTTCATGCCCCTGACCAACGCCGACCCGTGGGGCGGCGTGGTGAATTACGACTGGTACGTCAATCCGCAGGCGCCGAACGAGCGCTTCAAGGCCACCGTCTTCATCCTCGATCGTCGCCTGCGCGCCGACGCCCTGAACGTGTCGGTGACCAAGGAAGTCAAGGACGCCGCCGGCGCCTGGACCGCCGCCCCGGTCGCGGCCCAGACGGAAACCGATCTGGAAAACGCCATCCTGACCAAGGCGCGCCAACTTAATCTCGCCAACGCGGCTCGCTAAGAGCCGCCTCTCCGCTTTCGCTCCCCAACGCAGACCTCAGGGCCGCCTCAAGCTTCGCGCCTGAGGCGATACCTCAGGATACGCCGTGGCCACTCGTTACGAGCCCAAGACCGCCGAACCCCGCCAGCAGGCCCGCTGGGCGGCCGCTGACGCCTTCTCCGTGTCCAACGACGACACCGGCCGTCCGAAGTACTACGTGCTCGAGATGTTCCCCTATCCGTCGGGCAACATCCACATGGGCCACGCCCGCAATTATGTGATGGGCGACGTGGTGGCGCGTCACAAGCGGGCGCAGGGCTTCGACGTCCTGCATCCGATGGGCTGGGACGCCTTCGGGATGCCGGCCGAGAATGCGGCCATGGAGCGCGGCGTCCACCCCGGCGACTGGACCTGGTCCAACATCGCCGCCATGCGCGACCAGCTGAAGCTGCTGGGCCTGTCCCTGGACTGGAGCCGCGAGTTCGCCACCTGCGACCCGGCCTATTACGGCAAGCAGCAGGCCTGGTTCCAGGAGCTCTACAAACGCGGCCTGGTCTATCGCAAGGACGGGGTGGTCAACTGGGATCCCGTCGACAACACGGTCCTGGCCAACGAACAGGTCATCGACGGCCGCGGCTGGCGCTCGGGCGCGCTGGTCGAGAAGCGCAAGCTGAACCAATGGTTCCTGCGCATTACTCAGCATGCGGACGATCTGATCGACGGCCTGTCCGAACTGGAAGGCCGCTGGCCCGACAAGGTCCGCCTGATGCAGGAAAACTGGATCGGCCGGTCCAAGGGTCTGCAGATGAAGTGGGCCTTTGCGCCCGGCGCCGCGCCTGCCGGCCATGAGGCGGTCGAGGTCTACACCACGCGCCCCGACACCCTGTTCGGCGCCAGCTTCGTCGGCCTAGCCCCCGATCATCCGATCTCGAAACAGCTGGCCGAGGCTGATCCCGAGGTCGCCGCCTTCGTCGCCGAGTGCCGCAAGGGCGGCGCCTCGCAGGCCGAGATCGAACAGGCCGAAAAGATCGGCTGGGACACCGGCCTGAAGGTCCTCCACCCCTTCACCGGCGCCGAGATCCCGGTCTGGATCGCCAACTTCATCCTGTCGGAATACGGCACGGGCGCCGTCTTCGCCTGCCCGGCCCACGACCAGCGCGACCTCGACTTCGCCCGCAAGTACGACCTGCCGGTGATCCCGGTCGTTCGTCCCGAAGGCGCCGGCGACGACTTCGCCGTGGGCGACGAGGCCTACACCGGCCCCGGCTCCATCTTCCATTCGGACTTCCTGAACGGCCTGGACATCGAGACCGCCAAGGCCGAGGCCATCGCCCGCGTCGAGGCCGCAGGTCAGGGCGAGGCCAAGACCATCTATCGCCTGCGCGACTGGGGCGTCAGCCGCCAGCGCTACTGGGGTTGCCCCATCCCCATCATCCACTGCGAGACCTGCGGCCCGGTCGCGGTTCCGGCCGACCAACTGCCGGTCGAACTGCCCAAGGACGTGACCTTCGACGTGCCCGGCAACCCGCTGGACCGTCACCCGACCTGGAAGCACGTCGCCTGCCCCACCTGCGGCGGCGAAGCCCGTCGCGAGACCGACACCCTCGACACCTTCGTCGATTCCAGCTGGTACTTCGCCCGTTTCGCCGATCCCAAGGCCGACGCCCCGATCAACAAGGCCGCCGCGACCAAGTGGCTGCCGGTCGATCAGTATATCGGCGGCATCGAGCACGCGGTCCTGCACCTGCTCTACGCCCGTTTCATCACCCGCGCCCTGTCGGACGCGGGCCTGATGGACGTCAAGGAGCCCTTCGCCGGCCTGTTCACCCAGGGCATGGTGGTCCACGAGACCTACTACGAAGGCCATGAAGCCAGCGGCAAGCCGCGTTGGGTCGAGCCCTCGGACGTCCGCATCGAGACCGTGAACGGCCAGCGCGTGGCCACCCGCCTGTCCAACGGCGCCGCCCTGACCATCGGCGACATCGAGAAGATGTCCAAGTCCAAGAAGAACGTGGTCGCGCCCCAGGACATCATCGAGGCCTATGGCGTCGACGCCGGACGTCTGTTCGTCCTGTCCGACAGCCCGCCCGAGCGCGACGTGCAGTGGTCGGCCGGCGGCGTCGAGGGCGCCAGCCGCTTCGTCCAGCGCGTCTGGACCGAGTTCGACGGCTTTGACGCCGCAGCCCCCGCCAACGCCGATGTCGACTCCAGCCTGATCCGCGAGACGCACAAGGCCATCAAGGCCGTCAGCGAGGGCGTTGAAGGCTTCCGCTTCAACTCGGCCATCGCCAAGCTCTACGCCTTCCTGGCGACCATCCGTCAGCACGACAAGGCCGGAGCCGAGGCGAAGAAGACCGCGCTCAGCACGCTTGCCCGTCTGATCGCCCCGTTCACGCCTCACCTGGCCGAAGAAGCCTGGGCGCGCCTGGGCGAAGAGGGCATGGTTCTGGACGCCCCCTGGCCCGTGTTTGACGCGGCCCTGGCCGCCGACGACGAGGTCACCCTGCCCGTCCAGATCGGCGGCAAGCGCCGCGGCGAGGTCGTCCTGCCGCGCGGGTCGGACAATGCGACGGCCGAGGCCGCCGCTCTCGCCAATCCGACGGTTCAGGCCTACCTTGCCGCCAACAACCTCAGCGTCCGCAAGGTGATCGTGGTGCCCGACCGTATCGTCAATCTGGTGGCCGGCTGATGCGTCGCGCCCTCGCCCTGATCGCCGTCGCCGGCGCCGCCCTGCTGTCAGGCTGCGGCTTCACGCCCATGTATGGCGAGATGGGCGTGGGCGCGGGCCTGTCGCGCATCGCCGTGACCACGCCCGACAACCGCCTGGGCTACCGGCTGCGCGAGCAGCTGGAGGACGCCTTCGGCCGCGACGGCTCGGCCCAGCCCCTCTATCGTCTGACGACCGAGGTCCAGCAGGAACGTCGCCCCCTGGGCCGGCGCATCGACGACACCGCCAGCCGCTATGAGCTGACGGTCAAGGCCGACTGGACCCTGACCCCGGTCAGCGGCGGCGCCCCGATCAAAGGCTCGCAGACCACGACCACCACCTACGCGGCCGCCGACCAGCCCTACGCCGCCATCGCCGCCCAGCAGGACGGCGAGGACCGGGCCGCCGCCGATCTGGCGCGCCTGATCCGGCTGGACATGATGCGCGCCCTGGCAGGCCAGTGAGGCCTGTTCTGAAGGGCCTGGCCGAGGGAGTGGCCGCGTGATCCTGGCCAAGCGGCCCGAGGTCGACCGCTTCCTGAAGGCGCCGGACAGCCACATCCGCGCCGCCGTCATCCACGGCAAGGATCGCTCGGGCGTGTCCGAACGCGCCCTGACCCTGTGCAAGGCCATCACGCCCGACCTGAACGACCCGTTCAACGTCACCTTCCTGACCGAAGCCGACATCGACGGCGACGCGGTCAAGCTGGAAGAGGCCCTGACCGCCCTCTCCATGATCGGCGGACGCCGCCTGGTGCGCATCCGCCTGTCGGACGGCAAGGCCAGCGTCGACAAGGCCATCGCCGCCGCCCTGACGATCCACGCCGAGGGCGGCTATAATCCCGACGCCATGCTGGTCGTCGAGGCCGGGGCGCTGGGACGTGAATCCGCCCTGCGCAAGGCCGCCGAGAAGGCCGCCGGCGCCGTCGGCATCGCCTGCTACGAGGACGAGGTCGGCGACGTGGCCCGCATGACGCGCGAGGCCCTGGGCGCGGACAAGGTGGGCCTGACCGCCGACGCCCTGGAGCGCTTCGTCGCCCGCCTGCCGCGCGAACGCGGCCTGATGCGTCAGGAGATCGAACGGCTGGTCCTCTACATCGGCCCCGGTTCGGGCCGCACCATCGACACGCCCGAACTGGAAGAGCATCTGGGCGTCGAGCCCGACGCCTCCCTGTCCGACGCCGCGCTTCAGGCCTTCGGCGGCCGCCCCGCCCCGGCGCAATCCGGCCTGCGCCGCGCCCTGGCCGAGGGCGAAAGCGCCGTCATGGCCGTGCGCATGGCCGCCATCCATCTGGGCAAGCTGCGCCGCATCAACGTCCTTCTGGCCTCGGGCGCCGGTCCCAAGGAGGCCGCCAAGGCCGCCGGCGTCTTCTGGAAACAGGAGGCCGAGATCCTGCGCCAGGCCCGCAGCTGGCGCCTGGAACTGCTCGACGAGGTGCAGGACAGCGTCAACACCGCCGACGTCGCCACCAAGACCACGGGGATGCCCGAGGCCCTGATCGCGGAGCGCCTGCTGCTGGAAATCGCCGCCCGCGCACGGCGCATCGGGCTTTAATCAAACGCCTGTTTTCTTCTCCCCCAAGGGAAGAAGGGAGCCGTCACTAGGCTAGGCCTTCTAAATCAGCCCCGCTTCGACGCCTTGCGGAAGGCGGGCTTGTTCGCCGCCGCAGCCTGACGCTGCATCACCTTTTCCGCCCCGCGCGCCCCGCCCTTGGTTCCGGCCGGTCCCGCCTGGGTCCCGGCCTTCTTGGCCGCGAGGGCGCGTTTCAGGGCTTCGGTGGCGCTGGTCTTGTCGGTCGGTTCAGTCATGGCCGCACCCTAGCACGACCTGACCCAAAAGGCCCGTCAGCCTCGCATCAGGCGGCGGCACAGGTCGTCAAGTTGTTCGAGCGTGCCGTATTTGATGGTGATCTCGCCCTTGCCGCCCTTGTCGCTCAGCAGGACCTTCAAGCCCAGGGCGTCGGCCAGATCCTGCTCCAGGGCGGCGACGTCGGCGGCGCCCTCCCCGCTCAGGGCCGGCTTGACCTTCGACGGCTTGGGGCCCTCGGCGGAGCGGCGGGCCAGGGCCTCGGTCTGACGCACGTTCAGACCCTTGGCCAGGACCTGCTCAGCCAGGGCCTCGGGGTTGGGGGCGGTGATCAGGGCGCGGGCGTGACCGGCCGAAAGCCGGTTCTCCATCACATGGTCCAGCACACTGTCGGGCAGTTGCAGCAGGCGAATGGTGTTGGCCACATGGCTGCGGCTCTTGCCGACCACGCCGGCCAGGGCGTCCTGGGTGCGGCCGAAACGCGACATCAGCGAGCCGTAGGCCAGGGCCTCTTCGACCGGGTTCAGATCGGCGCGCTGGACGTTCTCGATGATGGCGACCTCCATCACCTCCACGTCGTCCATGGCCCGTTCGATGATCGGCACGGCCTTGAGGCGGGCCGCCTGGGCCGCGCGCCAGCGACGCTCGCCGGCGATGATCTGCCACATGCCGTCCTCGCCCGGCTGGGGGCGGACCAGGATGGGCTGCAGCACCCCCTTGTCACGGATCGAGGCGGTCAGTTCCTCCAGGTTCTCGGCGCTGAAATGCTTGCGCGGCTGGTCGGGATTGGGCTTGAGGCTCTCGATCGGCACGGCGCGCACGCCCGTCGGCTGAACGCCGCCGTCCACCGGCGCGCTCTCGGCGACGTTTTCTCCCAGAAGGGCCGACAGGCCGCGCCCCAGACCACGTTGACGTTCGGACAAGATGCTGATCCCGTTCTACTTAATCGATAAAGCCGCCGATCAGGCGGCGAGCGCCTGACGACGCTGGCGTTCACGGGCCACAAGTTCCCGCGCCAGCTTCAGATAGGCCTGGCTGCCGGTGCATTTCAGATCATAGATCAGCACCGGCTTGCCGAAGGACGGCGCCTCGGACACCCGCACGTTGCGGGGAATGACGCTGTCATAGACCTTGTCGCCGAAGTGGGCGCGCACATCGGCCGCCACCTGGCCCGACAGGGCGTTGCGGCGGTCGTACATGGTCAGGACCAGACCCTGGATCTCCAGCGCCGGATTGAGGCTCTGCTTGACCATGTCGATGGTCCGCATCAGCTGGGTCAGGCCCTCCAGGGCGAAGAACTCGCACTGCAGCGGCACCAGCACCGCGTCGGCGGCGGCCATGGCGTTCAGCGTCAGCAGGTTCAGCGACGGCGGGCAGTCGATCAGGACATAGTCATACCGGGAATGACCGTTTCCGCCCTGGGCCGCCAGGGCGTCGCGCAGGCGATAGGAACGGCGATCCGCCTGGCTCAGCTCGATCTCGACGCCCGACATGTCGGCGTCGGCGGGAACGATGAACAGGCCCGGAACCGAGGTCTCCACCGCCGACAGGTCGATGGGTCGGCCGTCGACGATGACGTCATAGATGGTCGCTCGGCGTGTTTCACGTGGAACACCCAAACCCGTCGAGGCATTGCCCTGGGGGTCCATGTCGACGATCAGCACCTTTTCGCCGATGGCGGCTAGGGCGGTGCCCAGGTTGATGGCGGTCGTGGTCTTGCCCACCCCGCCCTTCTGGTTCGAGACGGCCAGGACGCGGGTCTGTTTCTGGTGATCAACGGGCACGGCGCAGACTCCGGACAGAAACGATACGGCCGCGCGGGTCGCTGCGCGAGACGGAAAGGTCACTCTCAAAATGCCAGAGCTTGGCCGCCTCTTTCAACTCGACTTCCGCCTTCTCGCCCTTCAGAAACAGGCCTTGTGCACCGCGTTGGAAGTAGGGTTGTGCATAACCCAGCAATTTCTCCATCGCCGCCACGGCTCGGGCGGTGACAATCTCGACCTCGACCCTCTGCTCCTCGGCCCGGCCGTTGATCACCGTCGCCGGCAAGTCGAGGGCGTCGACAATAGTCTGCAGGAAGCGGCAACGCTTTCCCAGGCTGTCGATCAGCCAGACATGGGCGCCCGGTCGCCCCTTCAACAGGATGGCCAGGACCACGCCCGGGAAGCCGGCGCCGGCCCCCAGATCGGCCCAGGTCTTCGCCTCGGGCGCCAGGCTCAGCAACTGGGCGCTGTCCCAGGCGTGGCGGTTCCAGAAGTCGGGGATGGTGTCCGGACCGACGAGGTTCATCACTTCATTGGCCTCGGTCAGCATGCCGAGGAAGACGGTCAGATCGGCGATCTGGGTTTCACTGGCGCCAGTGTGGGCGCGGAAGGCGGCGACGGGATCCAGGCTCACGCGACAATGGTCTCGACTTCTGCGGCGAGCGACGTCGCCTTCTTCACATGGGCCAGCAGAGCCGTCAGGGCGCCCGGCGTCATGCCCTCGATGCGGCCCGCCTGCCCCAGGGTGCGCGGCTGAACCAGACTCAGCTTCTCGCGGACCTCGTTCGACAGGCCGCCGATAGCGGCGTAGTCGAGGCCCTCGGGCAAGGACAGGCCCTCCTCCCGGCGCAGGGCCTCGGCCTCGGACGCCTGGCGATCCAGATAGCCGGCATAGACGGCGTCAATCTCGACCTGTTCGCGCACGGCGGGCGACCAGTCGGCGATCTCGGGTCGCACGGCGACGAACTGATTCAGGGTCACATTCGGGAAGGACAGCAGGTCGCGGATCGAACGGCGCTGGCCGTCGGCGTTGACGGTGATGCCCAGGGCGCCCGCCTCCTTGGGCGTGAACCGGGTTTCACGTGAAACACGGTTCGCCCGGTCCAACTGCTCGGCCTTGTCCAGCCATACTTTCGCGCGATCTGCGCCGACGATCCCGGCCGCAATGCCGATCGGCGTCAGCCGCTGATCAGCGTTGTCGGCGCGAAGCGTCAGGCGGTACTCGGCCCGGCTGGTGAACATGCGATAGGGCTCGGTCACGCCGCGCGTCACCAGGTCGTCGATCATGACGCCGATATAGGCCTGGTCGCGGCCCAGGATGATGGGGTCCGACCCGGCGGCGGCGCGGGCGGCGTTGAGGCCCGCGATCAGGCCTTGCGCCCCCGCCTCCTCATAGCCGGTCGTCCCGTTGATCTGACCGGCGAGATAGAGACCGGGCCGTTTCTTGACCTCCAGCGCCGGGGTCAGTTCGCGCGGATCGACATAGTCGTATTCGATGGCGTAGCCAAAGCGGAAGACCTCGACGGCTTCCAGGCCGGGCATGGTCCGCAGGAAGGCCATCTGAGTGGCGTCGGACACCGAGGTCGAAATGCCGTTGGGATACACGGTCGGGTCGTCCAGACCCTCGGGCTCCAGGAAGACCTGGTGGCTGGTCTTGTCGGCGAAGCGGACCACCTTGTCCTCGATCGAGGGGCAGTAACGCGGGCCGCGCCCCGACAGCCTGCCGCCATAAACGGCGCTTTCGCCCAGATTTTCGGCGATGATGCGGTGGGTGTCTTCGGTCGTATGGGTGACGCCACAGGCGATCTGCGGCACCTCGATCTTGTCGGTCATGAAGCTGAAAGGCACGGGCTCGTCGTCCGCCGCCTGCATCTCCAGACGGTCCCAGGCGATGGTCCGGCCGTCCAGACGCGCGGGCGTGCCGGTCTTCAGGCGGCCCATCATCAGGCCCGAGCCATAGAGGTCGGCGGCCAGACCCGTCGAAGGCGCCTCGCCGAAACGACCGGCGGCGATGCGTTCCTCGCCACGATGGATGACGCCGTTGAGGAAGGTGCCGGTCGTCAGAACCACGGCCCCGGCGCGCAGCTCAATCCCCTCGCCCGTCGTCACGCCGACCACGCGGTCGCTGTTCAGGATCAGAGCCTCGGCCGTGCCCGCCATCAGGGTCAGGTTCGGCGTCTGAGCCAGTTCGGCCTGCATGGCCTCACGATACAGACGACGGTCGATCTGGCTGCGCGGGCCACGCACGGCGGCGCCCTTGGAGCGGTTCAGCAGGCGGAACTGGATGCCCGAGACGTCGGCCAGAAGGCCCATGACGCCGTCGAGGGCGTCAATCTCGCGCACCAGATGGCCCTTGCCCAGGCCGCCGATGGCTGGGTTGCAGCTCATCTCGCCGATGGTCTCCAGCTTCTGGGTCAACAACAGGGTGCGGGCGCCGGCGCGCGCGGAAGCGGCTGCGGCTTCACAGCCGGCATGACCGCCGCCGATGACAATGACGTCGAAGGTGTTGGAGGGGGAGGAAGTCATGGCCGAGGACATAGTCCATCCAGCCCGATATCGCCACAGCCCCGACACCGATGTTTCACGTGAAACACCGAAGTTCTGCGGCTACTTACCGATGCAGAAGGTCGAGAAGACCTCGCCCAGGATGTCCTCGACCCCGATGGCGCCGGTGACGCGGGCCAGAGCGTCCGCCGCCCGGCGCAGGTCGTCGCCCGCCATTTCCGGCGCCAGGTCGAGCGCGCGGCGCCCGGCCTCGACCGCCGCCAGGGCCTCGACCAGACGGCGCCGATGGCGCTCGCGCGTCACCGCCGGGAAGTCGGCGCCCGACAGGTCGCGAGCGAGCCGAGCGGCGATCCAGTCGTGTAGTTCGGACAGCCCCTGCCCGGTTGTGGTGCTGACGGTCAGGGCTTCGAGGCGGTCGTCGGGCGCGGCAGCGGCGAGGTCGGCCTTGTTGAGAATCTGCAGGTCGTCGGCCCGCGCAAACGCGGCGGCGGGATCATCCCCCTGCCCCCCATCCTGCCCCACGCCCGGCGCCCGAACCCAGAGCCTCAGGTCCGCTTCTTGCGCCCGCAGCCGCGCCCGGCGGATGCCCTCGGCCTCGACCAGGTCGTCGCTGTCGCGCAGACCGGCGGTGTCGGACAGGGTGACGGCGTAGCCGCCGATCATCAGTTCGGCGTCGAGGACGTCGCGGGTGGTGCCGGCGATGGGGGTGACGATCGCCGCCTCGCGCGCCGTCAGGGCGTTGAACAGCGACGACTTGCCGGCATTGGTCTCGCCGATCAGGACGATGCGATAGCCCTCGCGCACCCGCCGGCCGCGATCGGAATCGACCAGGGCGGCGCGCAGATCGGCGGCCAGCTGGTCCAGAACCGGGCCGGCGGTGCGCGCCAGATTGTCGGGCACCTCCTCGTCGGGGAAGTCGATCTCCGTCTCGACCAGGGACAGGGCCTTCAGCAGGTCGCGGCGGAAACCGGCGTAGGCGGCGCTGAGGGCGCCGTCCAGTTGGCCCAGGGCCTGTGACTTCTGGGCGGTCGTCTCCGCGTCGATCAGATCGGCCACGGCCTCGGCCTGGGCCAGGTCCATGCGGCCGTTCTGGAAGGCGCGACGGGTGAACTCGCCCGGTTCGGCGGGGCGAACGTCCAGGGCGATCAGGGCGCGACTGGCGGCCTCGATCACAGCCCGACCGCCGTGCAGATGCAGTTCGGCCGAGTCCTCGCCGGTGTAGGAATTGGGGCCGGGGAAGCGCAGGACCAGGGCCTGATCCACCATCTCGCCGTCGTGGCGAAGCGTCCGCAGCGACGCCAGACGCGGGGTCAGCCCCCCTGCCCCGAGCGCGGTCAGGGCCCCGTCCACGCCCGGCCCGGACAGGCGCAGGATGGCGATGGCGCCCCGCCCCGGCGGAGTGGCCAGGGCGAAGATGGTGTCGGTGTTGGAACTCAAGTCGTCAGCCCTTGGGCGCGCCCGTGACAGCGGCTTCCATCAGACGACGGAACTGGTCCTGGGCCTGAACCCCGAAACTGGTCCAAGTCTTCATCAGTTCGTCGGGCTGCATGGCCGCCATGTTGGCGTCCATCCGCTTCTGCATCTCGGCGACCAGATGGTCGTTGAGCGGCGTCACGTCCGGCAGACCGAGGAAGGCGCGGGCCTCGGCCGGGGTGCAGTCGATCTCGATGTTCAGCTTCATGACGCCCTCGCGTGTTTCACGTGAAACATGCCCTCAAGCAGCCGCCCGCCGTGCGGGCGGCGGTAAGGCCGGAATTTAAGTGTTCATGGACTGGAAGAAGTCGCCGTTGTTCTTGGACTGGCGCAGCTTGTCGAGCAGGAACTCGATCGCGTCCTGCGGGCCCATGGGGTTGAGGATGCGGCGCAGGACATAGGTCTTGGCCAGCTGATCCTTCGGCGTGATGAGGTCTTCCTTGCGGGTGCCGGACTTGAGCACGTCGATGGCCGGGAAGATGCGCTTATCCGCCACCTTGCGGTCCAGGACGATTTCCGAGTTGCCCGTGCCCTTGAACTCTTCGAAGATGACTTCGTCCATGCGGCTGCCGGTGTCGATCAGGGCCGTGGCGATGATGGTCAGCGAGCCGCCCTGCTCCACGTTGCGCGCGGCGCCGAAGAAGCGCTTGGGCCGTTGCAGGGCGTTGGCGTCGACGCCGCCGGTCAGGACCTTGCCCGACGACGGGACGGTGGCGTTGTAGGCGCGGCCCAGGCGGGTGATGGAGTCCAGCAGGATGACGACATCCTTCTTGTGCTCGACCAGACGCTTGGCCTTCTCAATGACCATTTCGGCCACGGCGACGTGGCGGGTGGCCGGCTCGTCGAAGGTCGAGGCGACGACCTCGCCCTTCACCGTGCGCTGCATGTCGGTGACTTCTTCGGGCCGTTCGTCGATCAGCAGGACGATCAGGAAGACCTCCGGATGGTTCTTCTCGATCGACTTGGCGATGTTCTGCAGCATGACCGTCTTGCCGACGCGCGGCGGGGCGACGATCAGGCAACGCTGGCCCTTGCCGAGCGGGGCGACGATGTCGATGACCCGGCCCGAACGGTCCTTCAGCGTCGGGTCCTGGATTTCCATGTGCAGGCGCTCTTCGGGATAGAGCGGCGTCAGGTTGTCGAACAGGACCTTGGTCTTAACCATCTCCGGATCTTCGAAGTTGATCGTATCGACCTTGAGCAGGGCGAAGTAGCGCTCGCCCTCACGCGGGCCGCGCACGGCGCCGTGGACCGTATCGCCCGAGCGCAGACCGAAGCGGCGGATCTGCGACGGCGAGACATAGACGTCGTCCGGACCCGGCAGGTAGTTGGCGTCGGGGCTGCGCAGGAAGCCGAAGCCGTCCGGCAGGATCTCCAGCACGCCTGAGGCGATGATCTCGACCTCTTCGTCGGCCAGGGTCTTCAGGATGGCGAACAACAGGTCCTGCTTGCGCAGGTTGCCGGCGTTCTCGATGTCCAGGCCCTCGGCGAAGGCGACCAGGTCTTCCGGCGTCTTCTCATTCAGTTCCTGCAGGGTGATGCGGCCGTTGGGGACAATCGGCTCGCCGTCCTCGTCCTCGTCGTCGGCCGTGGTGTCGACGCCGGTGTCGTCGTTGACGATTTCCGCGACCGCTTCGATCTCGACTTCGGGTTCCGGCGCGGGCTCTGCAGCGGCCTTCGAGCCGCCCAGGGTCAGCGTCTTGCGCGGACGTTCCGCAACAGTTTCAACGACTTCCGGAGCCTGGTCGTTGTTTTCGGGCGTGTCGGTCATGGCGTGCTCGCTCACGCGCTCGGACGCGAGAGGCGTCGAGGGCGGTTCGTCTGTCGATGTCGCGGCCTTGCGGCCAGAGGGAGGGCGACGGGGTCCCGCAGGAACAAACCGGCAGGCGTCGCAAGAAGAGAGGGACCGCCCTGCGGATCGCAATGGGATCACGCCGAACGGTTCACCATGAGCGGAACCACGAAAGGGCCGACCGCGTCAAGCACAGCCCTTTCAAAAGAACTCGCGCTCAAACAGCAAGCGACCGCGTCGCGAACGCTAGCGCTCTAAAACGTCCACTCCAAGGTCACGGACAGAACCATGATGATGGCCAGAACAAAGGGAATCTCGTTGGTCATGCGCCAGAAACGACCCGAATATTTCGAGGTCCCGGCGGCGATCTTCTTCCTCTGACCGGCGAGGAAGCCGTGCCAGGCCGCCAGCAGGACGACCCCCGTCAGCTTGGTCACCATCCAGGGCTGGTGGGCAAAGGACCAGTCCGCGCCCTCCCCGCTGCGCAGCCACAAGAGCCAGCCGCCGAAGATGAAGGCCAGGATCATGGCCGGGTTGATGATGATGCGCAGCAGGCGCGTCTGCCAGGTGCGCAGCAAGGCCTGCATCTCGCCCCGCAGCGGCTCGGGCCTGGCGTTCTGCTCGGCGTCATAGGCGAACAGGCGCGGCAGGAAGAGCATCCCGGCCATCCAGGCGATCACCGCCAGGATGTGAAGCCCGCGCGCGAGGTTGTAATAGTCCATGAGGCTCCCCCTCGACCGGTCAGGCCGCCTTTGAACAACCGCCTGGGCAGGCTTTCAAGTGGGCGCATGGTCCACCCCTGGACGCGCCCTGCGGCGCTGTGCCCGAGGTTTCCAGCGCCGCCTCGACGGCCTGGGCCAGGGCGGCGATGAAGGCGGGCTCCACCCCCACGGCGGGCGCGCGCAGATAGGGGGCGCAACCGACCTGTTCGGCCAGTTCGGCGTACTCGTGATCCAGTTCGACCAGGGTCTCGATATGCTCAGACACGAAGGCGATGGGCACGACCACGGCCCCGACCGCGTCCCGGCCCGCCTGTTCGACCGCCTCTGGCGTCGACGGCCCCAGCCATTTCAGCGGCCCGACCCGGCTCTGATAGCAGATGGCCCAGTCGGTCAGACCCATGCGGGCGACGACGGCGGCCACGGTGGCCTCGACCTGGGCCTGATAGGGATCGCCGGCCGCGACCAGCTTTTCCGGGATGCCGTGGGCCGAGAACAGCACGCGGACCGGCCGGCCTTGGGCCTTGTCCATGGTCTCGCGGATCAGGCGGACCTGGGCCTCGATCAGGCCCTCGGCGTCGGGATAGCAGCAGACGGCGTGGACCTCGCCCGGCCCCTTGTAGGCCTCGCGCCAGGCCTTCAGCGACGAGGCCGTCGTGGTGGTCGAGAACTGCGGATAGAGGGGCAGCAGGACGACATGGTCGGGCTGGAACTCCGCCACCGCCTTGGCTGTATCCTCCGTGAAGGGGTGCCAGTAACGCATGGCGATGAAGACCTCGGTCTCGTCGCCCGGCGCCGCGTCGGTCAGGGCCTCAGACAGGGCCGCCGCCTGTTTCAGCGTCTCGGGCAGCAGAGGCGAGCCGCCGCCCATCCGGGCGTAGTTGGCCTGGGCCGACTTCTCGCGTCGCGACGAGATCAGCCGGGCCAGAGGCGTGCGGACGACGCCCGGCAAACCGATGATGGCCGGGTCGTTGAACAGGTTGAACAGGAAGGGTTTGACCGCGTCAGGCCCGTCCGGACCGCCGAGATTGGTCAGGACGACGGCCACGCGCCGGTTCGGACGACGGGTCTCGGCGGTCATGTTCACTGGGCTCCGATCCGACGCAGGACCTGCTCGACATGGGCGATCGGCACGTCCGGCAGGATGCCGTGACCCAGGTTGAAGATCCAAGGACCCTGGCCCCAGGCCTCCATCAGCTGATCGACGCGGCGATCCAGCAAGGAACCGCCCGCGCGCAGCAAGAGGGGATCGAGCGCGCCCTGGATCGGCTTGATGGCCTGAACCCGTTTGCCGACTTCCAGAGGACAGGCGGTGTCCAGCGCCACGGCCTGAACGTCGCAACTGCTCGCATAACGCTCCGCAAGCGCCGCAGAGCCTCTTGGGAAGCCAATGAGCGGCACGGTGACCCCCAGGGCCCGGGCGCGGGCCACGAGCGCCTGGTGAGGCTTCAGGACCAGACTTTCGAACAGATCGTCGGGCAGGCCCTCGGCCCAGCTCTCGAAGATCTTCAGCACCTGGGCGCCGGAGTCCTGCTGCATCTTCAGATAGTGGGCGGTGGCTTCGACCAGAACCTCCAGAAGCGCCTCGACCTTTTCGGGTTCGGCATAGGCGTAGGTCCGAGCCTGAGCCCGTTCGCCCTTGCCGATGCTGCGGGCTTCGCCGTCCAGCATATAGGTGGCCACGGTCCAGGGCGCCCCGGCGAACCCGATCAGGGCCTTTGACGGGTCCAGTTCAGCGCGCACCAGGCTAAGGGTCTGGCCCACCGACTTCAGGGCCTCCCCCGCCCCGGAGGCCAGCTCCCGCATCTGTTCCACCGACGGCAGGGCGCCCAGGCGCGGACCTTCGCCGGTTTCGAACCAAACCTTCTGTCCCAGAGCGCCGGGGATCAACAGGATGTCAGCGAAGACGATGGCGGCGTCGAAACCGAACCGGCGCATGGGCTGAAGCGTCGCCTCGGCCGCCATCTCCGGGTTCATGCAGAAGGCGATGAAGTCCGGCGCCCTGGCTCGCAGCTCGCGGTACTCCGGCAGGTAGCGCCCGGCCTGACGCATGAACCACACGGGCGGTCGGGTCGTAGTCTGGCCCTGGAGAGCCTGGATCAGAAGAGGAGTGCTCATGCTCTGGGCTTTAGGATGCACACCCCCAAGCCTCAATCCCTATTCAAGAATAAGAATTGATAGAAAATTGGAGGATGGAAGCAGGGCGCTGAACTGCGGGGATAGAATTCGGATTCCCCTTCGATCGACAGGTTTCTCCCCGTTTTCGAAAGAATGAATCCCGGGGAGGGCCCGATGGGGTGTTCATAGCGGGGATAACCCGCTTCAGGCCCGGTATGACGGGAGTCCCTTCTGGGCGCCGTTGTGGGAAAGGCGCCGGGCGCCAAATTTGGACAAGGCGCCTTATCCCCTGGTGAGGATAGAAATTCGGCGCCTGTATGAACGACTCCAGGCGCCGTTTCGCGATCGGCGCCCGCGATCCCCGCTCGCGACCGGCGTTGGAGCTTGCTAGAGGATTCGGCGCCCAATCGGCGCCCTGTCGGCGCCCAGGCGATGTCGAACGGCGCCCCGGCTTTTGCACAGGCTTCGGGGACAGAGTCCGACGCGATCCGGGCCCGAAGGATGAGGAGACGATCAGAGCCATGAGCCCCGCCCGCCCGTCGCCGCGCCTCGCCACCTATTTCCACGTTCACCTGGTCTCGGATTCCACCGGCGAGACCCTGAACGCCATGGCCAAGGCCGTGATCGCCCGGTTCGACGGCGTCATTCCCATCGAACACATCTACGCCCTGGTTCGCTCGTCCAAGCAGATGGAGCGGGTGCTGGAGGAAGTCGCCGGGGCGCCCGGCGTGGTGCTGCACACCCTGGTCGACCGCGAACTGCGCGAACAGCTGGAAGAAGGCTGTCGTCGCCTGCAGACGCCGCAGATCGGGGCCCTGGATCCTTTGGTCGGCGCCCTGTCGGGCTATCTGGGAACGAACATCTCGACCCGCGTCGGGGCCCAGCACGCCCTGGACCACGGCTATTTCAACCGCATCGGCGCCCTGGATTTCGCTATCGCCCACGACGACGGCCAGGGCACGCTGGAACAGCTGGAGCACGCTGACGTGGTTCTGTGCGGCGTCAGCCGGACGTCCAAGACCCCGACCTGTATCTATCTGGCCAATCGCGGCATCCGCGCCGCCAATGTGCCTCTGGTTCCGGGTCAGGAAGACGGCGAGCGACTAACGAATTTGAAGAATCCCCTGGTCATCGGCCTGACCGTGTCGCCGGATCGACTGGTTCAGATCCGCCGCAACCGACTGGAGGGGCTGAACGCCCACCACGCCTCCGACTATGTCGACCACGACGCCGTGCGCGAGGAAACCGTCAAGGCGCGGCGCGCCTTCGAGCGACGCGGCTGGCCGACCATCGACGTGACCCGCCGCTCGGTCGAGGAGACCGCCGCGGCCATCATCAACCTTCTGAGCGAGCGGCGGACGCGTCGCGTGGGGACTGCCTGGTGAACAACGACGGCGAACGGCTGATCCTGGCCTCCAAGAGCGCGGCGCGACGCGCGGTCCTGACCGATGCGGGCGTGCCCTTCACGGTTCAGGTGGCCGATGTGGACGAGGAGGCGCTGAAGACGCCGGGTGTCGATCCGGTCGCCCTGGCGGTCGAACTGGCCCGGACCAAGGCCCTGGCCGTGTCGCGCCACGACGCCGACGCCTGGGTTCTGGGCGCCGATCAGACCCTGGCCTTCGACGGCGGACTGATCTCCAAGGCGCCGACGCTGGCGGCGGCGCGCGAGCGCCTGATCGCCATGCGCGGGCGCACCCACCAACTGCATTCCGGCGCGGCCCTGGCCCGCAACGGTCAGGTGGTCTGGTCGGGCGTGGACACGGTCGAGATGAGGATGCGCGACTTTTCCGACGCCTTCCTCGACGCCTATCTGGCGGCAGAGGGCGAGGCCCTGCTGGCCTGTGTCGGCTCCTACCGGCTGGAAGGCCTCGGCTCGCAGCTGTTCGAGGCGGTCGAGGGCGACTATTTCACCGTCCTGGGCCTGCCGCTATGGCCGGTTCTGGCCGAACTGCGACGCGCCGGAGTGATCGTCTCGTGAGCCTTTCCGCTTCCCGCTCGAACCGCATCACCGGCGCCGCCATGCTGGCGGGCATCGCCGGCCAGCCGGTGACCCATTCGCTCAGCCCGGTGATCCACAACGCCTGGCTGGAGGCCGGCGATATCGACGGCGCCTATGTGCCGTTCGCGCCGAAAGACGCCGCCGGGTTCGACGTCCTGGTCGCCGCCGGGCGCGCCGGTCTGGTGCAGGGCCTGAATGTCACCGCCCCCTTCAAGGAACAGGCCTTCGCCCTCGCCGACGAGGTCAGCGACGCCGCCAAGGCGACCGGCTCGGCCAACATCCTCGTGTTCGACAATGGCCATGTTCGCGCCGACAGCTCGGACGGCGTCGGCGTCCTTTACGCCCTGGCCGAGCAGGCGCCGGAGCTGAACCTGAAAGACGCCGTCGTGGTCATGCTGGGCGCCGGGGGCGCCGCCCGCGCCGGAGCAGGCGCCCTGATCGAGGCCGGCGCCACCATCCGCATCCTCAACCGTTCGCGCGACCGGGCCGAGGCTCTGGCCGTCGATCTTGGGGTCTCGGTGAGCGTGGCCGACGAGACCGCTCTGGCCACCGCCGATCTGGTCATCAACGCCCTCAGCGTTCAGCCGAGCATCGACCTGTCGGCGTTAAAGTCAGGCACCGTGGTCATGGACATGACCTACAAGCCCGTCGTCACCGACTTCCTGGCGGCGGCGCGAGCGCGCGGTCTGACCACGGTGGACGGTCTGGCCATGTTGATCGGTCAGGCGGCGCCCTCGTTCACCGCCCTGTTCCGCCGTCCGCCGCCGCCGATGGATCTGCGCGCCTTGCTGCTGGCCCATCTGGGAGAGGCGGCGTGATCATCCTCGGCCTGACCGGCTCGATCGGCATGGGCAAGTCCACCACGGGGCGGATGTTCGCCGATGAAGGCGCCCTGCTGTGGGACGCCGACGCCGCCGTCCATCGCCTTTATGCGCGCGGCGGGGCGGCGGTCGAGCCTCTGGGTCAGGCCTTCCCCGGCGTGGTTGTCGACGGCGCCGTGGACCGCGCCCGTCTGGCCGAGGCGCTGGGTCGTGACGAGACCGCCTTCAAACGTCTGGAGGCCATTGTTCATCCCCTTGTGGCCCAGGACCGGGCTCAGGATCTGGGGGCGGCGCGGGCCGAAGGGGTGCGGCTGGCCGTGCTCGACATTCCCCTGCTGTTCGAGACCGGCGGCGAGGCCTTTGTCGACGCCGTGGTCGTGGTCACCGCCGATCCTGAAGTTCAGGCGGCGCGCGTCCTGGCCCGCCCCGGCATGACCCGCGAGCGTTTCGAAGCCATCCTGTCTCGCCAGACGCCAGACGCCGAGAAACGCCGCCGCGCCGACTTCCTGGTCGATACCGGTCGAGGTCTGGACGCGGCCCGCGAACAGGTGGCTCAAATCGTGGGGACAGTTCTTGATCCCGCGTGGACGCCTCCGCGCCGAGGCTGAGGCCGCCCTTCCGTTGCGATGCGGCTTGCCTCATTAAGGGGTCATGGCCCGCGAAATCGTTCTCGACACCGAAACCACCGGCTTCGATCCCAAGACGGGCGATCGTCTGATCGAGGTCGGCTGCATCGAGATCCACGACCTGCTGCCGACGGGGCGCACCTTCCACCGTCTGGTCAATCCCGAGCGCCTGATCCCGCCGGACGCCATCCGGGTTCACGGCATCACCGACGAACACGTCAAGGACGCGCCGAAATTCCACGAGATCGCGGCTGATCTGCTGGAGTTCATCGGCGACGCGCCCCTGATCGCGCACAACGCCAACTTCGACCGCAACTTCATCGATTTTGAATACAGCCGCATCGGTCAGAAGCCGCCGGCCCAGGAACGCTGGATCGACACGCTTCAGTTGGCGCAGAAGCGGTTTCCGGGCATGCCCAACTCGCTGGACGCCCTGTGCAAGCGGTTCAAGATCTCGTTGGTCGACCGCACCCTGCACGGCGCCCTGATCGACTCCCGCCTGTTGGCCGAGGTCTATCTGGAGCTGCGCGGCGGCAAGGAGCGGGCGCTGGACCTGACCACAGCCCGCAGCCCGCAGGCGATGGCGGCGGCCGCCTCGGTCAGTCACGGCGCAAGGCCCAACCCCCTGCCCTTCCGCTCAACCGAGGCTGAGCAGGCGGCGCATCTGGCCTTCCTGAAGTCGACGCTGAAGGACCACAGCCTGTGGGCCGGTTACGGCGTGACCGTCGAGGTCGAAGCCAGGGACGAGGCGGCGGCCTAAACCGCCGGGTCCATCAGGATATAGGTCCCGGGTTTTTCCTGGAAGGCGTCGATCTGCGGCACAAGGCGGCGGAAATGCTCGCTGGCGCAGTGGGCGTCCAGCGCCGCCTGATCGGGCCATTCCTCGATGAAGACGAAGTGGCCGGGCTGGCGCCGATCCGTAAACAGATCATAGGCGACGCAGAGCGGTTCCGCGCGCGTCAGCCGCACCAGTTCGCGATACAGCGGCATGACCGCCTCGACGTGCTCGGGCTTGATGAAGTCCTCGGCGATGACTTTCAGCATCACAGTCCCCTTTCCGCATAGAAAAGGGGACGCCCCTCAGGACGCCCCCAAATCTTCCGCTCAAGCAGCGAGGCGCCGCGCGCCTCGCGTTAGCGGCCTTAAAGTTATCATGCCTGGCCGGCGTCGGCCGGGCCGCTGGCGATCTGCTGCTGGCGGGCGACATAGATGGCGGCGAAGTCGATCGGGTCGACCATGAAGGGCGGGTAGAAGCCGCCGTCCGAGGTGGCCTGGGCGATGACCTGGCGCGCGAAGGGGAAGAGGTAGCGCGGGCACTCGATCAGCAGCATGGGTTCGATATCCTGGGGCGAGACGCCGCTCAGGGCGAACAGGCCGCCGTAGACGAGTTCCACGTGAAACACCGGAGCCTTGTCCTCGCCCGTGGCCTTGACCGACAGCTTGAGGTCCAGCTCGAACAGGCCGTCCGGGCGACCGGCGGCGTTCATTTCCACGCCCATGTCGATGGCGGGCTTGCCCTCGATGCGCAGGCTGTCGGGCGCGCGCGGGTTTTCGAAGGACAGGTCGCGGACGTATTGCGCCAGGATGCGGAAGCCGGGACCGGCGGGCTGGCCCTGACCTTCCATCGGCTCGGTCTGGCCGTTGGCGGCGGTGTCGGCGGGGGCGGTGGCGTCGGTCATGAAGGTAAGCCGTCAGTCTGAAATCGTGGGACGCCGGACCGCTCCGGGCCCGGGGTGAAGGGCCCCGCGACTACCACGGCGAGGCTATTGGCCGCAACGGCGAGACCGGCGTTCCGGACGCCGCCCGCCTTGCGCCCGGCGGGATCGCCCCCTAATCCTCACAGCAACAGATGCGCGCCCCTCGCCCCCTGATGGGCGCGCGCCAATCAGGTGAAGCCCGTGCCCGTCCAATTCCAGATCGTCATGTTCGCCATCGTCGCCGCGGTGCTGCTGTTCATGCTCTATAACGTCCTGGGCAAGAAGGTCGGGCGCCAGCCGCAGGAAGACGCCCGCCTGCCTCAGGCCTCGCCCGTGAGCGGCGCCGCGCCCAGCCCGGCCGCGCCGGGGCTGGACGCCGCGACAGCCGCCGCCGTGGCGGGGCTGAAGGCGCGCGACCCCGGCTTCGACCCCGCACGCTTCATCGAGGGCGCGCGTCAGGCCTATGAGACCATCGTGCGCGGCTACGCCTCGGGCGACCGCGAGGCCCTGCGCCCCCTGCTGACCCCCTCGGTCATGACCTCGTTCGAGGCCGGCATCGCCGCCCGTGAAGCGCGCGGCGAGCGCGAGCAGGCCGAGTTCCTGCATCCGCCCCGCGCCGATCTGGAACTGGCCACGGTCAAGGACGACCGCGCCGTCGCCAAGGTCCGCTTCCTGGCCGAGATGCGCAGCATCGTGACCCCCGCCGAGGGCGAGGCGACGACCGACGAGCGCCGCACCGCCGAACTGTGGACCTTCGAGCGCGCCCTGGGCGCCGCCGATCCCAACTGGGCCCTGGCCCGCGTCGAGCCGGCCAACGCCTGATGCACGTCGTCGCCGCGCCGCCCGCCCTGCCGTTCGCTCGGTCGGGCGCGGCCCGGCTGGGCGCTCTGTCCCTGCTGCTGTTCGCGGCGGCTTGCGCCTCGACCCCGCCGGTCGCGCCGCCGACGAGACCCGCTCCTGGCCCGGGACCGATCACGCCACCGGCCTCGGTCGAGGGGTTGAGCCTGACCGCCCTGCCCGGCTGGGCCGAAGAAGACCACCTGGCCGCCTTCAACGCCTATGTCGCCGGCTGCGTCCGCGCCCGGGGCGGGGCGGCCGAAGCGGTCTGCGCCCGCGCCCGCGACCTGGCCGCGCGCCGGGCCAGCCCCAGCGACGCCCGCGCCTTCCTCGAGACGAATTTCGTCGCCACCGAAGCCCGCACCGACGACGGCCGCGCCGGCCTGCTGACGGCCTATTTCGCGCCGGAATATCCGGCCCGCCGCGCGCCGGACGCCGAGTTCGACGCCCCCGTGCTCAGCCGCCCGGCCAACCTGTCCGAGGTCGGCGACCGCGCCGCCATCGAGGCGGGATCCGCCCAGTCGACCGCCCTGGCCTGGATGAAGGCCGAGGACCTCTTCTTTCTGCAGATCCAGGGCTCGGGGACCCTGAGCTTCCCGGACGGCGCCCGCCTGCGCGCCGCCTACGCCGCCGACAACGGCAAGCCCTTCGTCGGCATCGCCCGGCCGATGGCCGAGCGGGGCCTGCTGTCCGCCAACGGAACCTCGGGCGACGCCATTCGCGGCTGGCTGTCAGCCCATCGCGGCGCCGAGGCGCGTGCGGTCATGGCGTTGAACCCGCGCTATATCTTCTTCACCGTCAGCCCCGACGACGGCAAGGAGGCGACCGGCGCCGCCGGCGTCCCCCTGCCCGCGCGCCGTTCCGTGGCCGTGGACCCGTCGCGCTGGACCTATGGCGAGGCCGTCTGGATCGAGGCTGACGGCGGCAATCTGATCGGCGCCCGCGCCAGCTATCGCGGCCTGGTCATGGCCCTCGACACCGGCTCGGCCATCCGCGGCCCCGTCCGCGCCGACCTCTACATCGGCCGCGGCGACGCGGCGGGTCAGGAAGCCGGGGCGGTGCGGCATCCGCTCAGGATGTGGCGGCTAGCGCCGAAGGGGTGAGGCGGGGAGGTCAGCGTCTGCTATCGACCCGTTGCTGACGTTGGTGCCGTCTGCTTTGTGTTGGTCGGCGTTCCGTTTTCATTGGAGGACCGATGCAGGTCGTGGATTTTGTTAACGGGGCGAAGGCAACACGCGATGCGCTTGCGCTCAGCTACGCAACCGCGAATTCAGGCTCGGCGGTCGGCTACCTCTTGGCCGAGGCTGCCCTTTCAGAAGCTCAGCGCGAAAAGGTCGTTTCCGCTCTGGAACAAGCTCTGACGGATGCCTTCTACACAATGCTGTTAGCCCTCGATGGGGCCGCTAGCCTCGGCGCTACACAGCAGAGCTATCGGCTGATTGGTGAGGATGGGAAAACTGTATCGGAGGGCGACGGCAGCCTGGAGGCTGCGGCCTTTGACGCATTCGAGTCCGCCTAACCCTGCGCCCGCGTTCCACCCTTAAGCGAACTTCGCTTCACGACCCATTGCGGAACTTGACGATAGACTACTTTCAATGTCCCGTTTCTAGGTGCCCAAAACTACACCCCACCATCACCCGATCGTTCGCTGGCTGGACCGAGAGTTCGATCATGAGTTTTACCGTGTGGGAAACTGGCTCGTCCTCATAGTCTCAGTGGGGTTGGTGCCAATGCTGCTTTTCGGAGCTACATCAGCCACGATCGCCATTAGTGTGATCTGGGGAGCGCCTTGGTGCTTGCTCTTCGGCTGGAGAGGATATTTTTGGATCCAGCGGTTCGAAGCTCGTGAGCGACGACGGCGCGAGAGACAGAGGCGCAGGCGTCTCAGAGACGCCAATGAGGCTGATGAGGGGGCCTCATGAGTCGGTGTTGCCGCTTTCCACCCTCAGCCGTCATTCCGGGGCGCGCAGCGAGCCCGGAACCCAGGCGGTTGAGGCGTCCGCGATCCCGCCATGGGTTTCGGCGCCTGGACCCCGGATCGTCCCTTCGGGCCGTCCGGGGTGACAGAGGGCGGAGGGGCGGGCTCCGGCCGAATCCGATCGGTCGTCGGTTGGTCCCTACCGTCGCTTCAAACTTCCCAGCACGCCGCGCAGCAGTTCGCGGGTGATGGTCGAGCCGGCGGTGCGCAGGACGGACTTGGTCAGGGCCTCCATCGGCGTCTGGCGGGATGAGGCGCGGGGACGGGAAGCGGCGCGTTCGCGCGCCGGGGCGGGGGCCGAACGGGCGGCCTTCTCCGCCGCCTTGGCCTCGGCGGCGGCGTTGGCGGTTTCAGCTTCGATGCGCTCGGCCTGGGCGCGGCGGGCCTTCAGAACCTCTTCGGCGGACTCGCGGTTGACCGCCGTGTCATAGGTCCCGCGCACCGGGCTGGCGGCCATGACGGCGGCGCGTTCGGCGTCGGTGGCGGGGCCGAGACGGGAGTCCGGCGGACGGATCCTGGTCTGGGCCACCACGGTCGGGGCGCCCTTGTCGTCCAGGGTCGAGACTAGGGCCTCGCCCACCCCCAGGGCCTGAATGGCCTCGGCCGTGTCGAAGGCGGGATTGGTGCGGAAGCTCTGGGCGGCGGCGCGCAGCCCCTTCTGTTCGGCCGGGGTATAGGCCCGCAGGGCGTGCTGCACCCGGTTGCCCAGCTGGGCCAGGACGGTGTCAGGAATATCGGCCGGGTTCTGGGTGACGAAATAGACCCCGACCCCCTTGGAGCGGATCAGGCGCACCACCTGCTCGACTTTTTCCAGCAGGCCCCTGGGCGCGTCGTTGAACAGCAGGTGGGCCTCGTCGAAGAAGAAGACCAGGCGCGGCTTCTCCGGGTCGCCGATCTCGGGCAGCTGCTCGAACAGCTCCGACAGCAGCCACAACAGGAAGGCGGCATACAGGCGCGGGCTGTTCATCAGCCGGGTGGAGTCCAGCACATTGACCTGGCCCCGCCCGTCCAGCGAGGTGCGCATCATGTCCTCCAGCCGCAGGGCCGGCTCGCCGAAGAAGGCGGTCCCGCCCTGTTGCTCCAGCTGCAGCAGGGCGCGCTGGATGGCGGCGATGGAGGTGGGCGAGACATTGCCGACCTCGCGGCCGATGGTCTGGGCGTTCTCGCCGACATAGGCCAGCAGGGCGCGCAGGTCCTCGAGGTCCAGCAGCAGCAGGCCTTCCTTGTCGGCGACGTGGAAGGCGACGGTCAGGACTCCCTCCTGCACGTCATTCAACTCCAGCATCCGGGCCAGCAGGGTCGGACCGACGTCGGAAACGGTGGCGCGGATCGGGTGGCCCTTGACGCCGTACAGGTCCCAGAAGACGACCGGCGCCGCCTTGCCGGTCAGGCTCAGACCCATCTTGCCGGCGCGCTCGGCGAACTTTTCGACATTGCCCGCCTGGCTGATGCCCGACAGGTCGCCCTTCACGTCGGCGCAGAAGACGGGGACGCCCGCGTCGGAAAAGCCCTGGGCCATGATCTGCAGGGTCACGGTCTTGCCCGTGCCGGTGGTGCCGGCCACCACGCCGTGGCGGTTGGCGCGCTTGAACAGCAGGTTTTCAGCGGCGCCCTCGAAGGACTGGCCGAGGAAGAGGGCGGCGGGGGCGTCGGTCATGTCGGGCGGTCTCCAGCGTCTGACCGCATGGTTATCTGACAGGGGCGGGGCCGCAAGGCGGAACCGTGCGGCTTTACAGCGATTGACGCTCTCCCCGACGCCGCCGACAGTCACGCTCATGAAACTGCCCATTACGGTTCCGACCTCTTCGGTCGCGCGCAACGCCCTGGTCCTGATCGCCGTCGTGGCGGGCGGGGCGGCGCTCTACTGGCTGAGGGACATTCTGACGCCCCTGGCCATGGCCATCTTCCTGTTGATCATGATCGACGGGGTGAAGCGGGCCATCGAGCACCGCACGCCTGTGCCTCCGCGCTTCGCCGGCGCGGCGGCCCTGACCGTCGTGGTGCTGGGCTTCCTGCTGTCGATCTGGATCATCGTCGACGGGGCGGCGAGCTTCTTCACTGATGCGTCAGGGGTGTCGGCGAGCATCGGTCCGCGGCTGGATCACATCATCGCCGACGTCAGCGGCCTGGTCGGGGTGTCAGATCCGCCGACGCTGAACGAGCTGATCGCGGGAATCGACCTGCGTGGCTGGCTGACCCAGGCGGCCCTGCAGGCCCAGGGCGTGGCCTCGGGCGCCTTCTTCGTCATGGTCTATCTGGGCTTCCTGCTGGCCTCGCAGGCGGGCTTCCGCAAGAAGATCGTGGCCATGTTCCCCGATCGCGGCGCGCGCAATGAGGCGCTGGAGGTGTTCAGCCGGGTGCGCGGCGGGGTCGAGGGTTATCTGTGGGTCCAGGCCGTGACGGGGGCCATGATCTGCGCCGTCGCCTGGGCCTTGATGCGGGCCGTGGGGCTTCAGAACGCCGAGTTCTGGACCTTCGTCATCTTCATCGTCGGTTTTATTCCGGTGCTGGGCGGCGCCATCGCCGGTTGCGCTCCGCCCCTGTTCGCCCTGGTGCAGTTCGAGAGCTACTGGCCGGCCCTGATCCTGCTGGTGGGCCTGCAGGCCCTGCTGTTCGTGGTCGGCAACATGATCCAGCCGCGCATGCAGGGCGACAATCAGAACATCGACCCCGTGGTGGTCCTGCTGGCCCTGGCCCTGTGGGGCAAGATGTGGGGCGTGCCGGGCATGTTCCTGTCGACCCCGTTGGCGGTCATGGCCATGGCCATCCTGGCCGAGTTCAAGGGCTCGCGCTGGATGGCGGTCCTGCTGTCCGGCGACGGCGAGCCCTACGCCCCGCGCAAGGCTGTGGCGCGGCCGGACGGAGAGGACGCCTGGTTCACGCGTCTGTGGAGGCGTGGCAAGCCGCCGCACCAAAAAGATCGGAATGAAGGCTGATCCTGCCCTTGATCCGCCACAACCGCCGACTATCTGTCCAATCAGACGACGCGGCCCCCCTCCCCCCTCCGGCCGCGAAGTCCAGAGGACCGGCGCTCCCTCCCCCTCCTGCGCCGGACCCAAGCAGGCCGTCGAGCGTTTCGCTCGACGGCCTTGTTCTTTTCAGGCCCATGTTTTCGGTATGATGCTTCGTCTGATCCGGGCCGAATTGGGGCGGTTGTTGTCGTGTTTTAGGCTTGAGCGACCGAAATTCGCCCAACTGTGGGCCTCTGGCGCAACATGGTGCGCTGCACACTGAAATTCAGGGTCTTAGCCGCCTCAGCCGGCCTAGCCAGTTTCGCCAGCGGCGCTAAGGTGGCGCGGTCAAATCCCTGCGGCCTCAGGCCGTGCTGTTCGAGACCACACCATGTCCGCCGCTCCGCGCACAGTTTCCGCCACGCCAGCTGTACTGGAGGCGCTGGAAGCGGCTTACGCGCGGATTGTCGACGGCCCGCCGGGCGCCGCAGAAAAGTCGTTCCTGGCCCAGGCCTTCGACGACTACGCCGCTGACGAGACCCCTGAACTGGGCGGCGACGATCTGGCCGCCCTGCTGGCTTCGGCCTGGCGCGCGGCCCTGACCCGCAAGGCCGGAGAACCCGCCCGCGTCACCGTCAGCCCCCTGGTCGGCGCCGACGGCGCCCCGACCGGTTATGACAGCGTCCTGATCTTGCAGGACGACGCCCCCTTCCTTGTCGACAGCGTGCTCGGCGAACTGGCCGACGCCGGGGTAACGGTGCGGGCCCTTTTCCACCCGATCGTCGAGCTTGAGGCTGGCCGTCGCGACTCCCTGATCATCGTCGTCATCGACCCCCTGCCCCAGGAGCGCCGCGACGCCCTGGGCGAAGGCCTGGCCCAGGCCATGGCCGATGTGCGCGCCGCCGTGACCGATCACGCCGCCATGGTTCAACTGATGCGCGACGCCGTCGAGCAGTTGGAGGCCGCGCCGCCCGCCGGCGTCGATCCGGCCGTGCTGGAAGAGAACATCGCCTTCCTGCGTTGGGCCAAGAGCGACCACTTCGTCTTCCTGGGCGCCCGCGACTACGCCTATCCCCGCAGCGCCGACGGCGGCTATGCGGCCGAGGCCCCGCTGGAGGTGTCGGATCAGGGCCTGGGCATTCTGAACGATCCCGAGCGCCGGGTGCTGCGCCGCGCTTCCGAGCCCGCCGTCCTGACCCCGGCCATGCAGCGCCAGCTGAATGAGAGCGAGCCGGTCACCGTGGCCAAGGCCAACATGCGCTCGCGCGTGCATCGCCGCGCCTACATGGACTACGTCGGGGTCAAGCGTTACGGCGCGGACGGCAAGGCCTCGGGCGAGACGCGCTTCGTCGGCCTGTTCACCGCCGAGGCCTATGACAAGATGGCCAAGGAGGTGCCGCTGATCCGGCGCAAGGTCGCCAATGCGCTGGAACGCGCGGGCAAGACCCCCGGCAGCCACAACTACAAGCGCCTGAAGAACATCCTCGAGAACTATCCCCGCGACGAGCTGTTCCAGATCAGCGAGGACGAGCTGCTGGATACCGCGCTCGGCATCCTGCACCTCTACGACCGCCCGCGCATCCGTCTGTTCTCGCGCCGCGATCCGTTCGATCGTTTCGTCTCGGTTCTGTGCTTCATCCCGCGTGAACGCTTCGACGCCGGCCTGCGCCAGCGCATCGGCGGCATCCTGGCCAAGGCCTGGGGCGGTCGGGTCTCGGCCTGGTATCCGCAGCTGACGGACCAGCCGCTGACGCGCGTCCACTACATCATCGGCGTCGAGCCGGGCGCCCACCTGAACCCCGATCCCAAGGCCCTGGAAGCCGAGGTGGCCGAGGCCGGCCGCAGCTGGATCGACCGCTTCGAGACCGCCCTGCGCGCCGCCGACGTGGATGAGGTCGCTGTCGGGCCGACCAGCGCCAAATGGGCCGACAGCTTCGGCGTCTCCTATCGTGATCGCTACGACGCCGCCGAGGCCGTGGCCGATCTGGAGCAGTTCGACCGCCTGAACGACGGTTCGATGGGCGACGGCGTCCATTCCGAGCCGGTGGCTGTCCGCGCCTTCCGCACGGCGGACGAGACCTCGCTGCAGTTCCGTTTCAAACTCTATCGTCGCGGCTCGGCCGTGCCGCTGTCGGACGTCCTGCCGATTCTGGCCGACATGGGCCTGAAGACGCTGGAGGAGTCGGACCATGTCGTCCGCACGACCGGCGACGCCCCCATCTACATCCACGACTTCCTGCTGGAAGATCCGCGCGGCGAGGCTCTGACCTTCGCCGACATCAAGGCTCCGTTCGAGGCCGCCTTCTCGGCGGTCTGGACCGGCCGCACCGAGAGCGACGGCTTCAACCGTCTGGTGCTGGAGCTGGGCGTCGACTGGCGCGATGCGGCCCTGATCCGCACCCTCGCCCGCTATCGTCAGCAGACCGGCCTGGACCCGTCGCAGGCGGTGCAGGAAACGGCCCTGCGCGAATATCCGACCGTCGCGCGCGCGATCCTGTCGCTGTTCAAGGCCAAGTTCGATCCGGCCCACGGCGGCACGGTCGCCGAGCGCGAAGCCCTGGTGGCCGAACTGAACGACAAGATCCTCGCCCTGCTGCAGGACGTGAAGAGTCTGGATCACGACCGGGTGTTGCGCCGCATCGCCCTGCTGATCGGCGCGGTCAAGCGCACCAACTTCTATCAGGTCGACGCCGAGGGCGTGGCCAAGCCGCACATCTCGATCAAGATCGCCTCGCGCGAGCTTGAGGATCTGCCCCTGCCCAAGCCCTTCCGCGAAATCTTCGTCTGGGCCCCGCACATCGAGGGCGTTCACCTGCGTTTCGGCCCCGTCGCGCGCGGCGGTCTGCGCTGGTCGGACCGTCGCGACGACTTCCGCACCGAGGTCCTGGGTCTGGTGAAGGCCCAGCAGGTCAAGAACTCGGTCATCGTGCCGGTCGGCTCCAAGGGCGGCTTCTATCCCAAGCAGCTGCCGGTCGGCGGCGACCGCGACGCGGTCCAGGCCGAGGCTATCCGCGCCTACAAGACCTTCCTGTCCGGCCTGCTGGACATCACCGACAACATCGTGGGCGAAGGCGCCCCGGTGCGTCCGGCCAATGTCGTGGCCTGGGAAGGCGACGATCCCTATCTGGTCGTGGCCGCCGACAAGGGCACGGCGACCTTCTCGGACATCGCCAACGGCGTGAGCCAGTCCTATGGCTTCTGGCTGGACGACGCCTTCGCTTCGGGCGGCTCGGCCGGCTACGACCACAAGGAGATGGGCATCACGGCGCGCGGCGCCTGGGAGGCGGTCAAGCGCCACTTCCGCGAGATGGGCAAGGACATCCAGTCCGAGCCCTTCACCGTGGTCGGCGTAGGCGACATGTCCGGCGACGTCTTCGGCAACGGCATGCTGCTGTCCAAGGCGATCAAGCTCGTCGCCGCCTTCGATCACCGCGACATCTTCATCGACCCCAATCCGGACACGGCCAAGTCGTTCGGCGAGCGCCAGCGCCTGTTCGAGACGCCGCGCACCAGCTGGCAGGACTATGACAAGAGCCTGATTTCGGAAGGCGGCGGCGTCTTCTCTCGTTCCGCCAAGACCATCACCCTGACGCCGCAGATCAAGGAACTGCTGGATATCGAGGCCGACACGGTCGACCCCACCACCCTGATGCAGGCCATCCTCAAGGCGCGCGCAGAGCTGCTCTACTTCGGCGGCATCGGCACCTACATCAAGGGCGCGGGCGAGACCAACGCCCAGGCCGGCGACAAGGCCAACGACGCCATCCGCATCAACGGCGGCGAGGTGCGGGCATCGGTTCTCGGCGAAGGCGCCAACCTGGGCGCGACCCAGCTGGGCCGCATCGAGGCGGCGCGCGCGGGCATGCGCCTGAACACCGACGCCATCGACAACTCGGCCGGCGTGGACTCGTCCGACCATGAGGTGAACATCAAGATCCTCACCGGCGGCGCCATCGCCTCGGGTCATCTCAAGGCCGAGGACCGCAACGCCCTGCTGAAATCGATGACCGACGAGGTCGGCCTCAAGGTCCTGGCCCACAACTATGACCAGACCCTGGCCCTGACCCTGCAACAGGCCGAAGGCGCCGAGGCGCTGGACGCCCAGCAGACCTTCATGCAGCACCTGACCGCCCTGGGTAAGCTGAACCGCGCGGTGGAATACCTGCCCGACGACGCCCGCATGGCCGAGATGAAGCTGCAGGGCGCGGCCCTGACCCGTCCGGAACTGGCGGTGCTGACGGCCTATTCCAAGCTGGAGCTGTTCGACGAGATCGTCGGCTCCTCGGCGCCGGACGACGCCTTCTTCGAGCGCCTGCTGGTCCACTACTTCCCGGCTCCGCTGGCGAAGTTCGAGGAGGACATGAAGGGCCACCGCCTGCGTCGCGACATCATCGCCACCGTGCTGTCGAATGAGATCGTCAACATGGCCGGGCCGACCTTCCCTGACCGCCTGCGGGCGGCGGCGGAATGCGACACCGCGGCCATGGTCACGGCCTTCGAGACGGCGCGTCAGGTCTTCCGCCTGGATCAGGCCTGGAAGGCGGTGTCGGCCCTGGACCTGAAGATCCCGGCCGAGGCCCAGACGGCCCTCTGTCAGGAGATCGCCAAGGTCCTGCGTCGCCAGACCTACTGGCTGGCCCGCCGCGCCGCCCGCACGGAAACCACGGTCGGCGGCATGATCGCCGCCTATCAGCCGGCCGCCGACGCCCTGCGCGCCGCGGGTCCGGCTGTGCTGTCGCGCTTCGAGCAGCAGCAGTTCGAAGCCCGCGTCGCCACCTTCGTCGGCCTGGGCGCCCCGGAAGACCTGGCCCGCGACATCGCCCTGCTGCGGCCCATGGTGGCCACGGCCGACATCGGCGATCTGGCCAATGAACTGGGCTGGAGCGCGCCGGCCATGGCGCGTCTCTATCACCAGGTCGGCGCCGCCTTCGACTTCGACCGCCTGCGCGTGGCGGCGGGCTCGATCCCGTCGGGCGATCACTTCGATCGTCTGGCCGTGCGCCGACTGATCCAGGACCTGATGGCCGAGCAGCAGCAGCTGACCCGCGCCGTGGCCAAGGCCTCGGCCGAGACGGCGGGCGCCAGCGAGGAAGCCGCCGAGACGGCCGTTGACGCCTGGATCGGCGCCCGCATCGGTCAGGTCGAATCCCTGCGCGGGTCGGTCGACGAGATCGAGACCTCGGGCACGGGCTGGACCTTCGCCAAGCTGACCATCGCCAACGGGGCCATCAGAGAGGTTCTGGGAAGCTAAGGCTTCCCAAGGGGCGCTATCGCTCGCCGTGCGGCGGCTCGCTGCTTGAGCGCAGTCGCGTGATGTCTGCCTGAAGAGGCCCGCTCGTTTCGTCGTTCGCGACGAGGCGGGCGGGCCTTGGCGTTTGGGGCGGCTTGGCGTTAGGTGGTCGCCGCTGTTCAGAGATCCGCAAGGCGCAAGACCTCATGCCCAGGAAGTTCCTCGTCGTCGTGGACGACAGCCCCGAGTTCGGCGCGGCCCTCGGCTACGCCGCCCGCCGGGCCAAGTCGACCGGCGGGCGCGTGGTGCTGCTGCGCGCCCTGCCCGGCGGCTCGGATGAACACTGGTCCGGCGTCCGCGACGAAATCCGCCGTCAGCAGCGCGAGGAGGCCGAGGCCCTGCTGAACCGTCTGGGAGAGGAAGCCGCCGAGAAGTCCGGCGCCCCGCCCATCTTCATCATTGAGGAAGGCGACCCCCAGGGCGCCATCCGCAAGACCGTCGGCGCCGACCCCGACATCAAGATCCTGGTCCTGGCGGCGGGATCCGGCTCGCGCGGGCCAGGCCCCCTGGTTTCGGCCGTGCTGAAACAGGGCGGCGCCTTCACAGGCCGCAAGCTGCCCGTGACCATCGTGCCGGGCGAACTGACCGAGGCGGACATCGAAGACCTGGCATAATTCTAAGGGTCGCTATCGCTCGGCTCGCGGAGCCTCGCTGCTTGAGCGACGATGCTGCGTTTCTCCCTCCCCTTCATGGGGAGGGTGGCTGAGCCCGTAGGGCGAGGCCGGGTGGGGGCGCTCGGCAAATCAGAAGCCACGCCCAGCATCACCTTGCCCTCCCCACCCGATCGACGCTTCGCGCCGACCACCCTCCCCATGAAGGGGAGGGAGAAGGCTTGCGAACTTCTCTGTCGAGGTCCATCTCCCGGCCATGTTCATCCAGACCGAACCCACGCCGAATCCCCATGTCCTGAAATTCCTGCCGGGCCGCGACGTGGCGCCGGAAGGCGTGCTGGAATACCGCACCATCGACGAAGCGACGGCCTCGCCCCTGGCCGAGGCCCTGTTCCAGTTGGAAGGCGTCGAGGGCGTCTTCTTCGGCGCCGACTATGTCTCGGTGACGCGCGGCGTTCAGGCCCCGGACTGGAGCGCGATGAAGGCGCCCATCCTGTCGGTCATCATGGATCATTTCGTCTCGGGCGCGCCGTTGACGCGCGGCGCCCCGGCGACGGCGGAGGACGCCGGCGAGGACACCGAGATCGTCGCCGAGATCAAGGGTCTGCTGGACAGCCGCATCCGCCCGGCCGTGGCCCAGGACGGCGGCGACATCCTGTTCGACCATTTCGACGAAGAGACCGGCGTCCTGCGCCTGCGCATGCGCGGCGCCTGCTCGGGCTGTCCCTCCTCCTCGGCCACCTTGAAGGCGGGCGTCGAACAGATGATGCGCCACTACATCCCCGAGGTGACCAGCGTGGAGCAGGTCATCTAGGCAAGGGGCGCTATCGCTCGCCACGCGGCGGCTCGCTGCTTGAGCGCAGGTGGGGCGCGCGCGAAGCGCCAGGCCGCGTCGGGTCGGGAGGTCCCGAGGGGCCGACGACCGCGGCCCTGCACAAAGCCGCGTCGGGTCGAGAAGGCGGAGCCTTTTGACCGCGCCTCCACAAAGATGTTGTTTCACATGAAACACTATCGTCCGAACGGGCCGTGGGGCATGATCGCCGCATGGCCCGTTTCACATCCGATGATGACGCCGGAGCCGAGGGGCGCGCCCTCGGCGAAGCCCTGTCCGCCCTGCGCCGCGAACGCGGCCTGAGCCAGGTCGAGGCCGGCACGAGGATCGGCATGACCAGCCAGGGTTGGGGCCTGTACGAGGCGGGCAAGCGCCCCGGCCTGTTCCGCCCGGACGTCCAGCGGCGCCTGACCGCCGCCCTCGACGCCACGCCCGAGGATCTGGCCCTTCTGGTCGGCGCCGCCCCCGCCCCGCGGCCGGGGCCGTCTGCAACCGGCCTTGAGTCTCGCGGGCGCGCCTTCAAGGCGGCGGCGACGCAGGAGCGGCGGCGGCTTCAACTGTCCACCGACGATCTGACGCCCTGGGCGGCGGCGGGCACGGTGCTGGAATATGCGCCGGGGCGATGGCCGCGCCGCGATCAGGGCTGCGTCATCGAGATGGCGGACGGCTCGCTGCGGGCGCGGCTCTATGTGCGCTCGGACGAGACCGAGCTGGTGGTGCGCGGCGCCGGCGCCCTGCTGACGATCGAGCGGATCCCGCGGGCCCTGACCCGTGCGGTCGGCGCGGTCGTCGCCCGCCTGGATGAGTGATGAAACGAAACAGTTGTGTTTCATGGCGTCCTGTGAAACTCTCCCTTCAGGATCAGGGAGACGCCGTTCATGCCTCGCCGCACCCAGGACATCGACGCCGTCGTGGGCGCGCGGATGGCGGCGCGCCGATCCGCCCTGGGTCTGTCGCAGACGGCGCTGGCCGCCCAACTAGGGGTCAGCTTCCAGCAGGTTCAGAAGTACGAAAAGGGCGCCAACCGTGTTTCGGCCTCGCGCCTGCATCAGGTGGCGACGGCTCTGGGCTGTTCCGTCGCCGAATTCTTTCCGACGCGAGGCGACGACCCGGTGGGGGGTCTGCGCGACCTGACCGCGACGGTGGACGGCCGCGCCCTGGCCCAGGCCTTTCACCGCATCGCGGACCCGGCGCTGCGTCAGGCGGTGACGCGGGTGGTCGAGGCGCTGGCGTCGGCCTGATCACCCCGATAGGAAGGCCGCGATGAGAGTTCTGATCGTGGATACGGCGCTGGGCGCCTGTTCGGCCGGGGTGGTCGAGGACGGGCGCGTGCTGGGCCTGCGCACCGAGCTGATGGCCAAGGGCCATCAGGAGCGTTTGGCCGGCATGGCCCGCGACGCTGTAGCGGATGCGGGCGGCGGCTTCGGCGCGCTGGACCGGATCGGCGTCACCGTGGGGCCGGGCTCCTTCACCGGCCTGCGCGTCGGTCTGGCCTTCGCCCAGGGCCTGGGCGCGGCGCTGGATCGTCCGGTCGTCGGCGTCTCGACCCTGGACGCTCTGGCCGTCTCGGCCCCGACTGAGGGGTTGGTCGCTGCGGTCATCGACGCTCGTCGAGGGCAGGTCTACGCGCGGCTGTTCTGCGACGGGGTCCCCTTGGATGAGGCTGAGGCCCTGCCGCTGGACGTCGCGGTGGACCGTATTCTTCAGGCTGCAGCCGGGAATGCGCCGGCCCTGGTCGGATCCGGGGCTCCGGTGTTGGCGGAGGCCTTCCCCGATCGCCTCGCGGGGGCAGTGGTTACGCCGTTGGCGGCGCCGACGCCTGAGGCCCTGGCTAGCCTGACCGCCGCCGCCGATCCGACGACGGCCCTGCCCCGCCCGCTCTATCTGCGCGCGCCCGACGCCACCCCGCCCAGTCGCTTGCCGGGCCAGCCGCGCCCACCCGCCGCATCATGACTGGCGCCTCGTGATCGAGGCCCTCGCCACCCTCCACGCCGAGGCCTTCGAGACGCCGTGGGACGCCGCCTCACTGTCAGCCCTGCTGGCCTCGCCCGGTGTCTTTGCGGTCGAGGAGCCCGACGGCTTCATCCTGATCCGCGTGGTCGCCGACGAGGCGGAGATCCTGACCCTGGCCGTGCGGCCATCCGCAAGGCGCGGCGGGCTCGGCCGACGTCTGGTCGAGGCCGCCGTGGTCCGAGCGGCGGCGCTGGGGGCCGAGCGCATGTTCCTGGAAGTGGCCGAGGACAATGTCGCCGCCCGCGCCCTCTACGCCAGGACGGGGTTCACCGAGGCGGGGCGTCGTCGCGGATATTATGCGCGTGCGGATGGAAGTCGCGAGGACGCCCTGGTGCTGGCGCTGAACTTTTCTCGATAGCTTCCATAAGGCGACGGCTCAGCCTATCCTCCGGCCCATGGACCGGATCGAGAAACTTTGCGCCGACCGCGGCATGCGTATGACCGAGCAGCGGCGCGTGATCGCCCGCGTGCTGTCGCAGGCCGAGGATCACCCTGACGTCGAGGAGCTGTATCGCCGTGCCTCGGCCATCGATCCGCATATCTCAATCGCCACCGTCTATCGCACCGTGCGCCTGTTCGAAGAGGCGGGGGTGGTCGAGAAGCACGACTTCGGCGACGGCCGCAGCCGCTATGAAGAGGCGGGCGACGATCACCACGACCACCTGATCGACACCAAGACCGGCGAGGTCATCGAGTTCTTCGACGCCGAGATCGAGCGCCTGAAGACCGAGATCGCCAAGCGTCTGGGCTTCGAACTGGTCGGTCACAAGCTGGAGCTCTACGGCCACTCGATCGAGGGCGTCGAGCCCAGCGAGCGCGAGGGCCTGATCTACAAGCGCCACGCCGCACGCGTGGAGCCCACCGACAGCTGAGGCTGCGTCCGCTCGTCTTGCCGTCGCCGCCTTCGGCGATCATAAGCCGGGCATGACCGATACGCTCGAAAAGCCCGTGGAAACGGCGGACGGCGGGGCTGCTTCGGCTGCGCCCAAACGCCTCTTCATCAAGACCTACGGCTGTCAGATGAACGTCTATGACAGTGAGCGCATGGCCGACGTCCTGCGCCCGCTGGGCTATGCCACGACCGACGCGCCCGAAGGGGCCGACTTCGTCATCCTCAACACCTGCCATATCCGTGAACGGGCCGCCGAAAAGGTCTATTCGGAACTGGGCAAGCTGAAGCAGATGCGCGAACGCAAGGTCGCGCGCGGCGACGGCGGCATGACCATCGCGGTCGCCGGCTGCGTCGCCCAGGCCGAGGGCGAAGAGATCATGAAGCGCCAACCGGCGGTCGACCTGGTGGTCGGACCCCAGGCCTACCACCAGCTGCCGGAACTGCTGACCCGCACGGCGCGGGCGCGCGGCGAGCGCATCGGCGCCGACTTCGCCCCGCATGAGAAGTTCGACGCCCTGACGCCCGAGATGATCGCCACACGCGGCGGCGACGGCCCGACCGCCTTCCTGACCGTGCAGGAGGGCTGCGACAAGTTCTGCACCTTCTGCGTCGTGCCCTATACGCGCGGCGCCGAGTGGTCGCGCCCGGTTGCGGCGGTGCTGGCCGAGGCCCGCGCCCTGGCCGACCGGGGCGTGCGCGAGGTCACGCTGCTGGGTCAGAACGTCAACGCCTATGACGGCGAGGGGCCGGATGGAAAGCCCTTCACCCTGGCCCGGCTGGCCTATGCCCTGGCCGAGATCCCGGGTCTGGATCGCATTCGCTACACGACCAGCCACGCCAACGACATGAGCGACGACCTGATCGCCGCCCACGCCGATCTGGACGCCCTGATGCCCTATCTGCACCTGCCGGTTCAGGCCGGGTCCGACCGGGTGTTGCGGCTGATGAACCGCAAGCATGGCCGCCAGAAATACATCGACCTGATCGCCCGCATCCGCGACGCGCGGCCCGACATGGCCATCGCCGGCGACTTCATCGTCGGCTTCCCCGGCGAGACGGATCGCGACTTCGAGGAGACCCTCGATCTGGTGCGTCAGGTCACCTATGCGGGGGCCTTCAGCTTCGTCTATTCGCCGCGTCCCGGCACGCCCGCCGCCACCATGCCGGGTCAGATCGAGGAGAAGGTCGGGCTGGAACGCCTGCAGCGGCTTCAAGCCCTTTTGTTCGAGCAGCAGACCGCCTTCAACGCGGCCCAGGCGGGCAAGACGTTGAACGTCCTGTTTGAAAAGAAGGGACGTTATGCGGGTCAGGCCATCGGTCGTTCGCCCTATCTGCAGGCCGTTCACGTCGAGGACGCGGATCATCTGCTGGGCCAGATCGTTCCGGTACAGATCATCAGCGGCGCCCAGAACAGTCTGAACGGGCGGTTGGCCGACCCAAGCACTATCTAGATCGGTACTGCAGCGACGTCCCTCAAGCAGCCTCGTCCCGCTGGACGAGGCGTTAGGGACACAAGAGAATGGTCCCTCAAGCAGCCTCGCTCCGCGAGCAAGGCGATAGGGGTCCTAAAACGCTCTCAAGCAGCCCCGCTCCGCGAGCGGGGCGCTAGAGCAACAAAGATGGAGCCTTAATGGCGCGAGAGTCCGAATTCCTGTCCCTGAGCGATCAGGCGCTGCGAGCCGTGATCGGCCCCAACAGCCGCCACGTCGCCCTGATTGAGGACGCCTTCAAGGTGTTGGTCGAGGCGCCTGGCGGGGGCGTGTCGATCAACGGCTCGGCGCGGGATCGGGCCCAGGCGAAACGCGTGGTCGAAACCCTGGCCAAACGGGCCGACGCAGGCGCCGAGATCACCGAGGCCGATGTGCGGATGGCGCTCGGCGCCGCGGTGACGCAGCCGCGCGCAGATCAGGGCCGGGTGGTGCCGGACGCCGTGGCCCTGCCGGTCGGGCGGCGCGGGGCCATCGCGCCCAAGACGGCGGCCCAGGCGCGCTATCTGGACCTTCTCAGCCGCTGCGAGCTGACCTTCGGCGTCGGTCCGGCGGGCACAGGCAAGACCTTCCTGGCGGCGGCCTATGGCGCCAGTCTGCTGCGGCGCGGCCAGGTGGACCGCCTGGTCATCACCCGTCCGGCCGTTGAGGCGGGCGAGAAGCTGGGCTTCCTGCCGGGCGACCTGAATGAGAAGGTCGACCCTTATCTGGCTCCGATCTGGGAGGCGCTGAACGACATCCTCGGCGTCGAGGACGTGCGTCGTCGCCGCGAGAAGGGTGAGATCGAAGCCGCCCCCATCGCCTTCATGCGCGGGCGCACCCTCAGCCACGCCTTCATCATCGTCGACGAGGCCCAGAACACCTCGCGCCTGCAGATGAAGATGGTCCTGACCCGTCTGGGCGAGGGCGCCCGCATGGTGGTGACCGGCGACCCGTCGCAGATCGACCTGCTGAACCCGCGCGATTCCGGCCTCGCCCACGCCCTGCGCATCCTGAAGGACGTGAAGGGGGTCGGGGTTCAGGCCTTCAAGGCCGAGGACGTGGTGCGCCACGCCATGGTCGAGCGCATCGTGCGCGCCTATGACGCCGACGCGGCGCGGAACCGTCCGACGCCGGACCTCGAGGACGAAGACTGAATGATCGAGATCGAAGTCGAGGACGCGGCCTGGACGGCTGCGCTGTCTGACGTCGAAGCCGTCGTCTTGCACGCGGCGACTGCGGCGCTGGGAACGGTCGAGGGCGATGTGGTCGTGCTGCTGACCGATGACGCCGGGGTTCAGGATCTGAACGCCCGCTTCCGCGACAAGGATCGGCCGACCAACGTCCTGTCCTTCCCGGCGGCCGAGAGCGCATTTCCGCATCTGGGCGACGTGGTGCTGGGCTTCGCCTATTGCGCCGCTGAAGCTGAGGTGCAGGGCAAGACCCTGTCGAACCATCTGAGCCATCTGGTCGTCCACGGCGTGCTGCACCTGCTGGGCCGCGACCACGAAGATGATGCCGAGGCCGAGGAGATGGAGGCCGAGGAGCGCGAAATCCTGGCGTCGCTCGGCGTCGCCGATCCCTATGCCGCTGAACATGAGGCGACTGCATGAACCAGCGTTTGTCGGCCCTTTGGGGGGGCGTGCTGACGAACCGCTGGGGCCGTATCGCCCTGGCTCTTCTGGCGGGCGCCGGCGCGGCTCTGGCGCATCCGCCGTTCGGGATCCTGCCGGGCCTGCTGGGCTATCCTTTGTTGATGCTGCTGGCCGAGCGCTCGCGGACGGTGAAGGGCGGCTTCTGGGTCGGCTGGCTGGCCGGATTTTCTTACTTCTTCATCGGCTGCTGGTGGGTGGCCGAGGCCTTCCTGGTCAACAAGGACCAGGCCTGGATGGCGCCCTTCGCCGCCAGCCTGCTGCCCATGGGGCTGGGGCTCTTCTTCGGCGCGGCGACGGCTCTCTATCGTCGCTTCGCCCCGCAGGGCGCGCGCCGCGTCCTGCTGTTTGCGGCCCTGTTCGCCCTGCTGGAATGGCTGCGGGGCCATGTCCTGACCGGCTTCCCCTGGAACCCGACCGGGGCCAGCTGGCAGGCGGGTTCGGCCATGTCGCAGTTCGCCTCGGTCGCGGGCGTCTATGGTTTGGGGCTGGTGACGCTGGCGGCCGTTTCGGTCCTGGGCTTGCTGGCGAGCGGCGGTGCGCGTCGTCCGCGCTGGATCGCCGCCGGTCTGGGCGTCGCGGTGCTGGCGGGCCTGTTCGGCTTCGGCGCCCTGCGCCTGTCGTCGGCCGAGCGCGTGGACGGCCCGACCCTGATCCGCCTGGTTCAGGCCGACATCCCTCAGGAATCCAAATGGTCGCCCGAGGCCTATCAGGCCATCGTCGATCGCTATGTGGCGCTCACCGCCCAAAAGGGGGCGGCGGTTCCCGACGTGGTGGTCTGGCCCGAAGGCGCCCTGCCCGCCACCGCCAACGACGTCTTCAACTCGGCCGACGCCCAGGCCATCGCCGAGGCCCTGCAGCCCGGTCAGACCCTGCTGATGGGCATCAGCCGCGGCGAGGCCGACCCGAGCGCCGAGGGCGGCGCGCGCTACTTCAACAGCCTGTTCGCCCTGCACGACGAGGGCGCGTCGGGCCTGCGTATCGGCGCCATCTACGACAAGCACCGTCTGGTGCCATTCGGCGAATATCTGCCGCTGGGCCGCCTGATGAGCCGGATCGGCGTGCGCAGCCTGGTTCACGTTCCCGCCGACTTCAGCCCCGGGCCGAAGCCCGCGCCGATCAGCCTGGTCAATGCGCCGAACGTCCAGCCGCTGATCTGCTACGAAAGCCTCTATCCGGGCTTCACCCCGGCCAAGGACGCCGACCGTCCGGCCTGGATCGTCAATGTCTCCAACGACGCCTGGTTCGGCGCCACCTCGGGCCCGCGCCAGCACCTGAACCTGGCCAGCTATCGCGCCATCGAGACCGGACTGCCGATCGCGCGGGCCACCCCGACCGGGGTCTCGGCCATGATCGATCCCTGGGGCCGGGTCGTGGACGGCAAGCGGCTGGACCCCGGCCATGCCGGCGTCATCGACGTGCGCCTGCCGGAACCCGCGGCGCCGACCCTCTACGGCCGTTGGGGCGACGGCCTGTTCGGCGTCCTGCTGGTCCTGATGCTGGCGGGTGGCCTGTCGTGGGGAAGGCGCAAGGGGCGGGCATGAGCAAGGCGGGCGACGAGGACGAGCAGGACCGCAGGCGGACGCGTCATATTGATGAGCATCTCGGCGCGCGCGTCCGTTTTATCCGGGAGAACCATGGTCTGACTCAGGCGGACATGGCCCGCAAATTGGATATCTCGACGAACCAGTGGGGCCGCCACGAGAGCGGCGCCAATCGCCTTCCCGCTGCTCGCTTGTGGCAGTTCTGTGAGGCGTTGAAGATCGACATCACCAGCGTTTTCAGGGGGCAGCCCTTTTCGGGCGCCGTCCCTACTGCGACCTTCGAGAGGCTTCCAGAGCCTCAAAGTCTTTTCGGCGCCCACGACGCCGGGGGGCAGGCAGAGGCGCCGCTGGAACACGGCGGCCTGGTGCAGAGGATCGGCGCTGCGGCGAGAGACCTGCCGGAAGCGCGCCAGCGCACGGCCTTGGCGGTCATCCGAGCCTTGAAGGATGAGGGCGACCGCTAGCCGGGTCAGGCTGCAAGGACACGCGCACAACGCGAATTGTCGTGACACCGCTGGCTATCCGTCGCATTTCGAGACAATTGAGTTCGGGCGTAGATTTCAGCGAGAACGCGTGATGGTCAGAGGCTCTGCAGAGGACGGCCCTCATCCCGTGGACCGTCATGTCGGTCGGCGGGTCTGCGACAAGCGCATCGCGCTCGGTTACAATCAGAGCGATCTGGGCCGGGCGCTGGGCCTGACCTTTCAGCAGATCCAGAAGTACGAGAAGGGCGCCAACCGCATCTCGGCGTCCAAGCTGTGGGACATCGCCCGCTTCTTCAAGGTCGATATCGGCTACTTCTTCGAGGGACTGACGACGCCTCAGCCGGGCATGGCCGAGGGAGAGGTCGAGCCCTTCGTCCACGATTTCCCCACCACCCGTCAAAGCATCGAGATCGGTCGTCTGGCCCCGCAGTTGTCGGTGCGTCAGCAGAAGCTGATCCTGGACATGATGCGCGAGATGGCCGGGCACGAGGCGCCGGCCGACAAGGGCTGAGCTTGGTCCCAGGCCAGAATTGAAAAAGGCGCGGATCGCTCCGCGCCTTTCTGCTGTCTGGCGGCGCCTGCGGATCAACCGGCCAGGGCGGCTTCCGAGGCGAGGATGCGGCTGGCGGCGTGGACCACGGCGCCGATGCGCAGGGCGGCCTGGACCTGGACGTTGGGCACGCCGTGCTTGCGCAGTTCGCCTTCGTGGGCGTCCAGGCAGGCGCCGCAGCCGTTGATGGCCGAGACGGCGGTCGACCACAGTTCGAAGTCCAGCTTGTCGACGCCCGGGTTGGCGATCACGTTCATGCGCAGCTTGGCCGGCAAGGTCGTGTACTCGTTGTTCTTCATCAGGTGCAGCGAGCGGTAGTAGATGTTGTTCATGCCCATGATGGCGGCGGCGGCCTTGGCGGCGTTCATCGCTTCGGGGGTCATGACGGCGGCGGCGGCGGCCTCGATGGCCTTGACCGCGGGGGCGACGCCGATGGCGTGGGCCGAGGCCAGGAAGCAGCCCCACTTCTGCTGGTCGTTCAGCACGGTCTCGCTGGCCAGCGAGGACAGGTTCAGCGAGATGTCCTTGCCGTAGGCCGGGATGAGGTCGCGCAGGGCGTCGATGGACATGGGGACTTCCTTCTGCTCAACGGCGCCGCTTGCGCCGGATACGATATAGGGACTGCCGACGCGCCCCGTCAGGGCCGGATTCGGGGGCGTCAGGCATGAAAAAGGCGGCGACAGTCGCCCGCCGCCGCCTCTTCGAGAGGGGCGGCCCGGACCATTACGAACGCGGTCCGGGCCTTCCTTGGCCAGTACTTAAGCGGCCAGGGTCTCGCCGCCGACCGGGCGGTTGCAGGCGCACAGTTCGTCGGTCTGCAGAGCATCGACCACGCGCAGCGTGTCTTCCGGCGAACGGCCGACGTTCAGGTTGGTGACGTAGACGTGCTGGACCACGTTGTGCGGGTCCACAACGAAGGTGGCGCGCAGGGCGACGCCGTTTTCCTCGTCCAGGACGCCCAGCTCGCGGGCCAGCTTGCCGCCGCAGTCGGCGAACTGCCACATCGGCAGCTTGTTCAGGTCGTCGTGGTCACGACGCCAGGCCAGCTTGGTGAACTCGTTGTCGGTCGAACCGCCGAGGATCACGGTGTCGCGGTCTTCGAATTCCTTGTTCAGCTTGGCGAAGGCGGCGATTTCGGTCGGGCAGACGAAGGTGAAGTCCTTCGGGTAGAAGAAGATGACCTTCCACTTGCCCTCGAAGCTGTCCTGGGTGACGGTTTCGAAGGCCGAAACGCCGTTTTCTTCGTGGCTGTTGAAGCCCGGCTTCACGCCAGTGATCTTGAATTCAGGCAGTTTTTGACCGACGCCCAGCATAGTGGAGCTCCATTCTGACAATGTAAGACTTCCGGCGTCGCAGGGAGGTGCATCGCCGATGGGCCTCAGATGGGACGTGGGGCCTCGGAAGTCAAATCGATGATTTCACACAGCCGAATAGATTTTAGTTATGGGTCCAGGGCAATGCGCAAACGCGCCTATCCATCTCGACCATAAGTTTTCCTGCTGGTGGCGAGAAAGTTTATCGATTTTCCTTCAGCGCGGAACCGGGCGTAGGCTCCGGGCCTAATCTGCTGACCAGGAGGAAAGTCATGGACGGACAAGCAGGCGGCCCCACCCCTCTCCACGATCCCCGCAAGGAACCGGGCGCCCTGCGTTCGCTTCTGGGGCGCACCAACCGCGACTGGTGGCCCAATCAGCTGTCGATGGACATCCTGCATCAGCAGGGCAAGTCGGGCGACCCGATGGGCGACGACTTCGACTACGCCGCCGCCTTCAAGTCGCTGGACCTGGCGGCGGTGAAGCGCGACCTGACCGCCCTGATGACCGACAGTCAGCCCTGGTGGCCGGCGGACTACGGCCACTATGGCCCCTTCTTCATCCGCATGGCCTGGCACTCGGCGGGCACCTATCGCACCGGGGACGGGCGCGGCGGCGCCGGCGCGGGCCAGCAGCGTTTCGCCCCGCTCAACTCCTGGCCGGACAACGGCAACCTGGACAAGGCGCGCCGCCTGCTGTGGCCGATCAAGCAGAAGTACGGCGCCAAGCTCAGCTGGGCCGACCTGATGATCCTGGCCGGCAATGTCGCCATCGAGAGCATGGGCGGGCCGGTCTTCGGCTTCGGCGGCGGCCGCGCCGACGTCTGGGAGCCGGAGAAGGACGTCTATTGGGGCACCGAAGAGAACTGGGTCGGCGACGAGGGCAACCAGACCCGCATCCAGCCAGACAAGGACATGGCGCTGGAAGAGCCCCTGGCCGCCATCCAGATGGGCCTGATCTATGTGAATCCGGAAGGTCCCGGCGGCGTGCCTGAAGCCCTGGCTTCGGCGCGCGACATTCGCGAGACCTTCGCCCGCATGGGCATGAACGACGAGGAGACGGCCGCCCTGACCGCCGGGGGGCACACCTTCGGCAAGGCCCACGGCGCCGGCGATGCCTCCAAGGTGGGCGTCAGCCCCGAGGGCGCCGACATCGCCCAGCAGGGCCTGGGCTGGATCTCGGGCCACGAGAGCGGCATCGGCGACCACACGATCACCTCGGGCATCGAGGGCGCCTGGACCCCTACGCCGATCACCTGGGACATGACCTATTTCGACATGCTGCTGGACCACGACTACGAGCTGGTCCGCAGCCCGGCGGGCGCAAAGCAGTGGCAGCCGGTGGGCAATCCGCCGGAAACCCTGGCCCCGGCCGCGCATACGCCGGGCAAGCGCGTGCCGACGATGATGACGACCGCCGACATGGCCTTCAAGATCGATCCGATCTATCGGCCGATCATGGAGCGGTTCCGCGCCGATCCGGCCTATTTCGGCGACCAGTTCGCCCGCGCCTGGTTCAAGCTGTGCCACCGCGACATGGGGCCCAAGGCCCGCTACCTGGGGCCGGACGTCCCCGCCGAGGACCTGATCTGGCAGGACCCGATCCCGTCGCACACGGGACCGAAACTGTCGGACGCCGACGTCAAGACTCTGAAGGACCGCATTGCGGCCTCGGGCCTGTCGGTCGCTGAGCTGGTGTCGACGGCCTGGGCCTCGGCCGTGACCTTCCGCGGTTCGGACTATCGCGGCGGCGCCAACGGCGGACGCCTGCGTCTGGCCCCGCAGAAGGACTGGGACGTCAACGAACCGACGAAGCTGGCCCGCGTCCTCAAGGTCTATGAGGACATCCAGGCGGCCTCGGGCCTGAACGTCTCCATGGCCGACCTGATCGTGCTGGGCGGCGTGGTCGGGGTCGAGCAGGCGGCGAAGGCCGGGGGTTATGATGTCGCCGTCCCCTTCACGCCCGGCCGCACCGATGCCTCGCAGGACCAGACCGACGTGGACGGCTTCAAGGTGCTGGAGCCTCGCGCCGACGGCTTCCGCAACTATCTGCAGGTCCGCTTCAATGTCCCGACCGAAGAAATGCTGATTGACAGGGCGCAACTTCTGGGTCTGACCGCGCCGGAAATGACGGTCCTGGTCGGCGGTCTGCGGGTGATGGGCGCCAACCATGGCGGCTCGACCCACGGCGTACTGACCAACCGGCCGGGCGTGTTGTCCAACGACTTCTTCGTCAACCTGCTGGACATGAAGACCGGCTGGAAACAGGTCGACGACAGCGCCGACGAGGTCTTCACCGGTAATGACCGCGCCAGCGGCGAGGAGCTGTGGACCGCCACCCGCACCGATCTGGTGTTCGGCTCCAACTCCCAGCTACGCGCCCTGTCCGAGGTCTACGCCTCGGCCGACGCCGGCGAGAAGTTCATCCGCGACTTCGTGGCGGCCTGGACCAAGGTGATGAACGCCGACCGGTTCGACCTGAACTAGAGGCGGGGGGCGCCGCGGGCTGATCGGCTCGCGGCGTCCTGCTCATCAATGGTTTCGATTGTCTTTGAAAACACCATAGGGCGCGCCTATGTGGGGCGGATGCTCCCCACCCTGCGACAGCTCCACTATCTCAAGCTCCTGGCCGAGCACGCCTCCTTCAGCCGCGCGGCCGAGGCGGCCCACGTCAGCCAGCCGGCCCTGTCGGCGGGAGTGCAGGAGCTGGAGAAGATCCTGGGCGCGCCGGTGGTCGAACGCACGCGCGGCGCGGTCCAGCTGACCGCCGTCGGCGCCGAGGCGGTCAAGCGCGCCGAGGACGTCCTGGCCCGCACCGAGGATCTGGTCGAGGCGGCGCGCAATGCGGGCAAGCCCCTGTCGGGCCGGTTCCGTCTGGGGATCATTCCCACCGTCGCCCCCTTCCTGCTGCCCCGCGCCCTGCCGGGTCTGCGCGAACGCTATCCGGCCCTGCGTCTCTTTATCCGCGAGGACCTGACTCCGCGACTGATCGCGGGGTTGAAGGCGGGCCAGCTGGACGCCGCGGTCATCGCCCTGCCCTATGAGGCGCCGGGCATCGACCACGCCCGCATCGGCGACGACGAAATCCTGGCCGCCGCCCCGGTCGGCCATCCGCTGGCGGGCGCCGGTCCCATCCCCGAGGGGATGCTCAAGGCCGACGACCTGATCCTGCTGGAAGACGGCCACTGCCTGCGCGATCAGGCTCTGGCCGCCGTCAACATCGAAGCCCCGCGCGGGGAGGACGTCTTCGCCGCCACCTCCCTGCACACCCTCGTCCAGATGGTGTCCTCGGGTCTGGGCGTCAGCTTCCTGCCGCAGATGGCGGTGCAGGCCGGTCTGGCCGACAACCCCGGCGTCGTGGTCCGGCCCATCTCCGCCGACGCCCCCCGCCGCGAGATCGTCGTCGCCTGGCGCGCCGGCTCCAGCCGCGCCGCCGAAGCCCGTCTGCTGGCCGAGGCGCTCAAGCTGGACTGACGGCGAGTCGCCGCCGCCCTTGAGCCTCCATGCCTTTCACATGCCTACCTCCATGTCCGCCGTCATCCTCGGGCTTGACCCGAGGATCGGATTATCCGCCTGCGCGACGCCTAAAAGGTCGAGCGCGCCGCTCCGCTCGATCCTCGGGTCAAGCCCGAGGATGACGATTGAGGGATGAGGCCCCTCTACGACGGAGGTCGAAGGCCGAACGGGCCCCCTTCCCTTGCGACCCTGATCCTTATGTGGGAAAGGCCACGCGCGGTTTTGGCGGGCCGGCGGGCCAGTCATGTCGCGACTGGACCAAGGAAGGCCGCTCATGCTCGAAACCTATCGTCTTCACGTCGCCGAACGCGCGGCCCTGGGCATTCCGCCGCTGCCGCTGTCGGCCGAGCAGACCGCCGACCTGATCGAGCTGATCAAGGCGCCGCCCGCCGGTGTCGCCGAGCAGGAACTGCTGGACCTGCTGACCCATCGCGTGCCGCCCGGCGTGGACGACGCGGCCAAGGTCAAGGCCTCCTTCCTGTCCGCCGTGGCCCATGGCGACTTCGCCGTGCCGTCGCTGTCGCGCGAGCGCGCGACCGAACTGCTGGGCACCATGGTCGGCGGCTATAACGTCAAGCCGCTGATCGACCTGCTGAACGACGTCGTGGTCGGCGCCGTCGCCGCCGAGGGTCTGAAGAAGACCCTGCTGATGTTCGACTTCTTCCACGACGTCGCCGAGCTGGCCAAGGGCGGCAACGCCAACGCCCAGGCCGTGCTGCAGTCCTGGGCCGAGGCCGAGTGGTTCACCTCGCGCGACAAGGTCGCCGACAAGATCACCGTCACCGTCTTCAAGGTGACCGGCGAGACCAACACCGACGACCTGTCGCCGGCGCCCGACGCCTGGTCGCGCCCCGACATTCCGCTGCACTACCTGGCCATGCTGAAAAACGCGCGTCCGGGCATCACGCCGGAACAGGACGGCGTGCGCGGCCCGATGCAGTTCATCGAGGACCTGAAGGCCAAGGGTCATCTGGTCGCCTATGTCGGCGACGTGGTCGGCACCGGCTCGTCGCGCAAGTCGGCGACCAACAGCGTCATCTGGGCCACCGGCCAGGACATTCCCTTCGTGCCGAACAAGCGTTTCGGCGGCGTGACCCTGGGCGGCAAGATCGCCCCCATCTTCTTCAACACCCAGGAAGACAGCGGCGCCCTGCCGATCGAGGTCGACGTCACCGGCCTGAACATGGGCGACGTCATCGACATCTATCCCTACGAGGGCAAGATCGAGAAGAACGGCGAAAAGGTCGCCGACTTCGAGCTGAAGTCGCAGGTCCTGCTGGACGAGGTCCAGGCCGGCGGCCGCATCAACCTGATCATTGGACGGTCGCTGACCGCCCGCGCCCGCGAGGCCCTGGGGCTGGCCGCCTCCACCGAGTTCCGCCTGCCTGTGACCCCCGAAGACAGCGGCAAGGGCTTCACCGTGGCCCAGAAGATGGTCGGCCGCGCCTGCGGTCTGCCGGAAGGCCAAGGCATCCGTCCGGGCACCTATTGCGAACCGCGCATGACCACGGTCGGCTCGCAGGATACGACCGGCCCGATGACGCGCGACGAGCTGAAGGACCTGGCCTGCCTCGGCTTCTCGGCTGACATGGTGATGCAGTCCTTCTGCCACACCGCCGCCTATCCCAAGCCGGTCGACGTCAAGACCCACCGCGAACTGCCGCAGTTCATCTCCAACCGCGGCGGCGTGGCTCTGCGCCCGGGCGACGGCGTGATCCACTCCTGGCTGAACCGCCTGCTGCTGCCCGACACCGTCGGCACCGGCGGCGACAGCCACACCCGCTTCCCCATCGGCATCTCCTTCCCGGCCGGTTCGGGCCTGGTGGCTTTCGGCGCCGCCACCGGCGTCATGCCGCTGGACATGCCGGAATCCATCCTGGTCCGCTTCAAGGGCGAGATGCAGCCGGGCATCACGCTTCGCGATCTGGTCCACGCCATCCCCTACTACGCCATCCAGCAGGGCCTGCTGACGGTCGCCAAGGCCGGCAAGGTCAACGAGTTCTCGGGCCGCATCCTCGAGATCGAGGGCCTGCCGGACCTGAAGGTGGAACAGGCGTTCGAACTGACCGACGCCTCGGCCGAACGTTCGGCGGCGGGTTGCACCGTCAAGCTGAACAAGGAGCCGATCATCGAGTACATGACCTCGAACATCGTGCTCATGAAGAACATGATCGCCGACGGCTACGCCGACGCCCGCACCCTGCAGCGCCGCATCGACGCCATGGAGGCCTGGCTGGCCGCGCCGAACCTGCTGGAGGCCGACGCCGACGCCGAATACGCCCACGTCATCGAGATCGACCTGGCGGACGTGAAGGAGCCCATCCTGTGCGCCCCCAACGACCCCGACGACGCGCGCCTGCTGTCGGCGGTGCAGGAGACCCCGATCGACGAGGTCTTCATCGGTTCGTGCATGACCAATATCGGCCACTTCCGCGCGGCCTCCCTGCTGCTCAAGGGCAAGAAGGACATCCCGACCCGTCTGTGGGTGGCCCCGCCGACCAAGATGGACGCCTCGGAACTGACCAAGGAGGGCCACTACTCGACCCTCGGCGGCGCCGGCGCCCGCATGGAGATGCCGGGCTGCTCGCTGTGCATGGGCAACCAGGCCCAGGTGAAGGAGGGCGCGACCGTGGTCTCGACCTCGACCCGCAACTTCCCCAACCGTCTGGGCAAGGGCTCGAACGTCTATCTGGCCTCGGCCGAACTGGCGGCCGTCGCCTCCAAGATGGGCCGCATCCCCACCGTGGCCGAATACATGGCCGAGATGGGCGTCATCGACGCCGACCGCGACGAGGTCTACCGCTACATGAACTTCGACCAGATCCCCGAATACGCGGATCGCATCGCGGCCGAATAAGGCGGACGACAGTTTGAGAGACAAACGGCCGGTGGAGCGATCCATCGGCCGTTTTCATGGGCGGCGCGTCTAGGTCGCCGTCTGTCCGATCATTGATCGGGCGACGGCCTCGGCGACCTTGATGCCGTCGACGGCGGCCGACAGGATGCCCCCGGCATAGCCCGCGCCTTCGCCGGCGGGAAACAGACCGCGCACGTTCAGGCTCTGGAAGTCCGCGCCGCGCGTCATGCGGATGGGCGAGGAACTGCGCGTCTCCACCCCCGTCAGCACCGCCTGGGCGTCGTCATAGCGAGGGATCTTGCGGCCGAAGACGGGCAGGGCCTCGCGCATCGCCGCGATCACATAGTCCGGCATAAGCGGGGCCAGATCGGTCGGGCGCACACCTGGTCTATAGCTGGGCACGACCTCGCCCAGTGCGGTCGAGGGCCGTCCCGCCAGGAAGTCGCCGACCAGCTGGCCCGGCGCGAAATAGTCGCCGCCGCCCGCCGCATAGGCGCGCGTCTCCAAATCCCGTTGCAGCTCGATCCCCGCCAGCGGGTGGTCGCTGGGATAGTCCTCGGGCGAGATGCCGACCACGAATCCGGAGTTGGCGTTCCGCTCGTTGCGCGAATACTGGCTCATGCCGTTGGTGACGACGCGGCCCGGCTCGCTGGTCGCCGCCACCACCGTGCCGCCCGGGCACATGCAGAAGCTGTAGACGGTCCGCCCGTTCGAACAGTGGTGCGAAAGCGAATAGGCGGCCGCCCCCAGATCGGGGTGTCCGGCGCAGGGCCCGAACAGGGCCCGGTCGATCCACGATTGCGGATGCTCGATGCGGAAGCCGATCGAGAAGGGCTTGGCCTCGATATGGACGCCCCGGTCGTAAAGGGTCTGGAAGGTGTCGCGCGACGAATGGCCGATGGCGAAGACCACATGGTCGGCCTCTAGGAACTCCCCGGTGTGCAGATGCACGCCCCGCAGCTTGCCCTTGTCGAGCTCGACATCGACCACCCGGTGCTCGAACCGGTACTCGCCGCCCAGGGCCTCGATCTTCTCGCGCATGGCCTCGACCATGGTCACCAGACGGAAGGTGCCGATGTGCGGATGCGCCTCGGTCAGGATCTCTTCCGGCGCGCCCGCCGCGACGAACTCGGTCAGGACCTTGCGGGCCAGGAAGCGCGGGTCCTTGATCTGGCTGTAGAGTTTGCCGTCGGAGAAGGTGCCGGCGCCGCCCTCGCCGAACTGTACGTTGGATTCCGGGTGCAGCTTGCTCTTGCGCCACAGCTCCCAGGTATCCTTGGTGCGTTCCCGCACTACCTTGCCGCGGTCGAGGATTATGGGCTTGAAGCCCATTTCGGCCAGGATCAGCCCAGCGAACAGGCCGCAGGGCCCGGCTCCGATCACGACGGGCCTCAGGCGCTGATCCTTGGGCGCGACCGCAACCGGACGATAGGTGACGTCCGGTGCGGGCTGAACGTGCACGTCGTCCTTGAAGCGGGCCAGCAACATGGCCTCGTCCCTGACCTCGACGTCGACAATATAGACCTTCAGGATCGCAGACTTCCGACGCGCGTCGTGCGCTCGTTTCCAGACCGACCAGGAAATGACATCACCCGGCGGCACGCCCAGGCGGGTAGCGATCGCGGCGGGCAAGGCCTCCTGCGGGTGATCGAGGGGCAGCTTGAGTTCTGACAGGCGCAACATCGGTGTCTTGTAGCCGTTCGTGACGCCAAACGCATGAGGCAAGAGGCGGCGGATGGTCGAAGAAAAAGGCCGGTGGATCGCTCCACCGGCCTTTCCAGTCCTTAGCCTGAAGCCCCGCCTTATTCGGCGGCTGCGGGCGCCTCGGCTTGCGGGCCGCCGGCCAGGTTGCGCAGGACGTAGGGCATGACGCCGCCGGCCAGCAGGTAGTCCAGCTCGGTCTGGTTATCGATGCGGCAGCGGACCGGGAAGCGGGCCATCTTGCCGTCCGACGGGCGGAACATCTCGACCCAGAGGTCCTGACGCGGCTTCAGCTTGCCGATGTTGGCGTCGGTCAGGCCACGGATGGTGACGATCTCCTCGCCGGTCAGGCCCAGCTTCTGCCAGCCGTCCTGCTTGAACTGCAGCGGCACCACGCCCATGCCGACCAGGTTCGAGCGGTGGATGCGCTCGTAGCTTTCGGCGATGACGGCGCGGACGCCCAGCAGGCGCGTGCCCTTGGCCGCCCAGTCGCGCGACGAGCCCGTGCCGTATTCCTTGCCGGCGAAGACGACCAGGGGACGGCCTTCCGACTGGTAGCGCATGGCCGCGTCATAGATCGACATGGTGTCGCCCGACGGGAAGTGCTTGGTGACGCCGCCCTCGATGTCCGGGGTGATCTTGTTGCGGATGCGGATGTTGGCGAAGGTGCCGCGCATCATGACTTCGTGGTTGCCGCGGCGGGCGCCGTAGCTGTTGAAGTCCAGGGCGTCGACGCCGTGGTTGGTCAGATAGACCCCGGCGGGCGAGGCCTTCTTGATCGAACCTGCCGGGCTGATGTGGTCGGTGGTGATCGAGTCGCCGAAGATGCCCAGGATGCGGGCTTCCACGATGTCGCTGACCGGGGCCGGCTCCATCGACAGGCCTTCGAAGTAGGGCGGGTTCTGGACGTAGGTGGAGGTGTCTTCCCACTCATAGGTCTGGCCGCCGGTGACCTTGATGGCCTGCCAGTGCTTGTCGCCCTTGAAGACGTCCTTGTAGCGCTTGGCGAACATGGCCGGGGTGACCGACTTCTTCTGGATGTCGGCGATCTCCTGCGAGGTCGGCCAGATGTCCTTCAGGAAGACGTCCTTGCCCTTCTTGTCCTGACCGATCGCATCCTTGGTGATGTCGATGCGCATCGAACCGGCGATGGCGTAGGCCACGACCAGCGGCGGCGAGGCCAGGTAGTTGGCCTGGACGTCGGGGTTCACGCGGCCTTCGAAGTTGCGGTTGCCCGACAGGACCGAGGTCGCGACCAGGCCGTTGTCGTTGATCGCCTTCGAGATGGCCGGGTCCAGCGGGCCCGAGTTGCCGATGCAGGTGGTGCAGCCGTAGCCGACCAGGTTGAAGCCCATGGCGTCCAGGTCTTTTTGCAGGCCGGCGTCGGTCAGATAGTCGGTGACGACCTGCGAGCCGGGGGCCAGCGAGGTCTTGACCCAGGGTTTGACCTTCAGACCCAGGGCGTGGGCCTTGCGCGCCACCAGACCGGCGGCGATCAGGACGCTGGGGTTCGAGGTGTTGGTGCAGGAGGTGATGGCGGCGATGACCACGTCGCCGTCGCCGACGGTGAACTTCTCGCCGTCGACGGCGGCGCGCTCGGCGTCGGTCGGGCGGCCGAAGACCTCGGCCAGGGCGGTCTCGAACGAGGGGGCGGCGACGGTCAGTTCAACGCGGTCCTGCGGACGCTTGGGACCGGCCAGGGACGGCACGACCGTCGAGATGTCCAGCTCCAGAACGTCGGTGAAGACCGGGTCTTCCGAGGTCTCGTCGATCCACAGGCCTTGCGCCTTGGCGTAGGCTTCGACCAGGGCGACGCGCGCCTTGTCGCGGCCGGTGGCCGTCAGATAGTCGATGGTCGCGCGCGACACGGGGAAGAAGCCGCAGGTGGCGCCGTATTCCGGGGCCATGTTGGCGATGGTGGCCTGATCCTCGATGGTCATCCCGGCGATGGCGTCGCCGAAGAATTCCACGAACTTGCCGACCACGCCCTTCTTGCGCAGCATCTGGGTGACGGTCAGCACCAGGTCGGTGGCGGTGGCGCCTTCCGGCAGCTTGCCGGTCAGCTTGAAGCCGACGACTTCCGGGATCAGCATCGGGATCGGCTGGCCCAGCATGGCGGCCTCGGCCTCGATGCCGCCGACGCCCCAGCCCAGGACGGCCAGGCCGTTGATCATGGTGGTGTGGCTGTCGGTGCCGACGACGGTGTCGGGATAGGCGACGGTCTTCTTGCCTTCGTCCAGGGTCCAGACGGTCTGGGCCAGATTCTCCAGGTTGACCTGGTGGCAGATGCCGGTGCCGGGGGGCACGACGCGGAAGTTGTTGAAGGCCGAGGAGCCCCAGCGCAGGAAGTTGTAGCGCTCGATGTTGCGCTCATACTCGCGCTCGACGTTCTGGCCGAAGGCCTTGGCGTTGCCGAAGTGGTCGACCATGACCGAGTGGTCGATGACCAGGTCGACCGGGACCAGCGGATTGATCTTGGCCGCGTCGGCGCCCAGCTTGGCCATGGCGTCGCGCATCGCGGCCAGGTCGACCACGGCGGGCACGCCGGTGAAGTCCTGCATCAGGACGCGGGCCGGACGGAAGGCGATCTCGTGCTCGACGGCGCCCTTGTTCTCGATCCAGGCGGCGACGGCCTTCAGGTCGTCCTCGGTGACCGAGACGCCGTCTTCGTTGCGCAGCAGGTTCTCTAGAAGCACCTTCATCGAGCGCGGCAGGCGGGAAATCCCGGCCAGACCGGCTTCCTCGGCGGCCGGAAGGCTGTAATAGGCGTATTTCTTGCGCCCGACCGAAAGGTCCTGACGGGTCTTGAGGCTGTCAATCGACGGCATGGAGAAGTCCTCTGACTAACGCCGCCCGACAATTCGGTTGCGCCTTCGCGCGCTGGACGCCGGGGCGCACAGGTCCCAGGCGCGCGCGGCGAAAGCCTGCTGCGGCGCTTGCGGATATAGTCCTGTGCGGGGAAGCCGTCCATGTATCCACACCGGCGTCATGGACATCGAGAACGGTTCGCAACTTGGCGGCGCCATGCTGAAGACGGTCGATATTAAGGCCCTGAGCCTCTCGCGCGGCGAGCGGATTCTGTTTCGGGGCCTGTCGCTGCGCCTTTCGGCAGGCGAGGCCGTGGCCCTGACCGGGGCCAACGGCGCCGGCAAGACAAGCCTCTTGCGCGCCGTGGCGGGTTTCATCCGACCGGATTCGGGGGCGATCACTTTTGGCGGCGCGGACGGTGAGGCGCTGGATTCGGAGGTCGCGCGGCAGGGCGGCGTCCATCTGCTGGGCCACCTCGAAGGGCTGAAGCCGACGCGGACGGCGCGTCAGGAGTTCGACTTCCAGACCGCCTGGCTGGGCGGAAGCGAGGCCGCGCGCGAGGCCGCCGTCACGCGGTTGTCGTTGGCGCCCCTGCTCGATCTGGAGACCCGCAAGCTGTCGGCGGGGCAGAAGCGCCGCCTGTCGCTGGCCCGGTTGATCGCCGCGCCGCGCGCCCTGTGGCTGCTCGACGAACCCCTGGCCCCGCTGGACGAGCGCTGGCGGGCGGTCGCCGCAGAGCTGATGGCGGGGCATCTGGCGTCGGGAGGCATGATCCTGGCGGCGGTGCACGACCCCCTGCCCGTTCCGGCGCGCAATCTGGATCTGGGAGGGCTGGCGTGAGGGCCGTGCGGGTCCTGTTCGGCCGCGAGCTGTCGCTGGCCTGGGGCGGCGGCGGCGGGCCGCTGCTGGCGTGCGGCTTCATGCTGTGCCTGACCGCCATCCTGCCGCTGGCGGCGGGCGGCGATCCGCGCGTTCTGGCCCCGGCGGCCTCGGGCGCCAGCTGGATGGCCCTGGCCCTGGCCTCCCTGTTGTCGCTGGAGCGGTTGTTCGAGCGCGATCTGGAGGACGGGGCGCTGGACCTTCTGGCCCTCGGCCCCCTGCCGCTGGAGGCGACGGTGGCGGTCAAGGCCCTGGCCCAGTGGCTGGCGACCGGCTTGCCGCTGGCCCTCGCCGCCCCGGTGGCGGCTCTGGCCCTGGGCCAGCCGGCCCACCTGATCGGCCTGACGGCGCTGGCGGCGGCGCTCGGCGGTCTGGGTTTCGCCTTCACCGGGACGCTCGGCGCGGCTCTGGCTCTGGGGGCCAGGCGCGGGGGTCTGCTGATCGCGGTGGTGGTCCTGCCGCTCTTCATTCCGCCGGTGGTGTTTGGGGCGGGCGCCCTGACGCGGGCGGCGGGCGGCGGCGATCCGATGTCGGCCCTGGCCCTGCTGGGCGCCTATGTCCTGTTCGCGGTGGTCGTCGCCCCGGTGGCCGGGGCGGCGGCGATCCGAAACGCCCAAGGCTAGGAGCTGGGCTAACTTCTTCTTCCGTCATCCCGGACAAGGCTCGCTCGCGAGCCGACGATCCGGGATCCAGACGGCGGAGTTCCAAGATGTCGCGGAGCCGTCCAGGGCCGCCGCCTGGGCCCCGGATCGACCTGACGGCCGTCCGGGGTGACGGAGAAGCGTCAGCCGCGCGGCTTCAGCGTGACGTAAAGGGCGCCGTCGCCGCCGTGGCGGCGGTGGGCCGAGGCGAAGCCGGACACCACGCCGCGCAGGTGCGGCCCGGTCAGCCAGTCGTGTACGGAGCCGCGGATGATCCCGCCGCCGCGTCGTCCCTGCCCGGTGATGACCAGAACCGAGCGCAGGCCGCGCATCTGGCAGCTGATGAGAAAGCCGCGCAGCTGGTCCTCGGCCTCGAAGCGGCCGAAGCCGTGCAGGTCGATGCGCGCCTCGATCGGATCGCGTTCGCGCGACAGGCGACGCTGGCGGCGCGGCTCCAGCTCCTCGGGCGTCGGACGGGCGCGACTCGTCGCCGACTTGGCGGGAGCGACGAGGCCCAGGGCCTCGAAACTCGGCGTCTGATTGGGCGCCTTGCGCTTCTTGCCGGCGACGCCGCGCGCGGGCTTCGCGGCAACGAGCGGAGTTTCAGGATCAGGCACGACCGCGCCGGGGGTGACGCGGGCGGCCTTGCGGCGCGCGGGCGGGGTCACCGTCCCGGTCACCCGGGCCCAGATGCGTTTGTCATCGTCGGTGGGGTCCGAAGGGCCTTTGCGGGCCACCTCAGTCCTCGCCGTCGAAGACGTCTCCGGGACCGGGCTCGTGGGCCAGCAGGTCGCCGGGCTGGCAGTCCAGTTCGCGGCACAGGGCGTCCAGCGTCGAGAAGCGCACGGCGCGCGCCTTGCCGGTCTTGAGGATCGACAGGTTGGCGACCGTCACGCCGACGCGGTCGGCGAGCTCCGTCAGCGACATGCGTCGTTCGGCGAGAATGCGGTCAAGTTGGACGCGAATGGCCATGGGCAGAGCTTAGCGTTTCCAGATCAGATCGTCAGTTCGGATTCGCGGCGCAGACGGGCGCCTTCGCGGAAGACCTCCGCCAGGACGAAGACGACGAGGATGGAGAAGACGGGAGTGAGCAGGTCGCTGACGCCCTGGGGCTCCATGACGCCGGGAGCCAGGCGGGCGGCCACCAGCCCCTGGGCCACCCAGACGCCGCCGGTCACGATGGCCAGGATCAGACCGATCTGGCGCAGGCGGCGCACATTGTCGGGCTGGAAGGGATCGCCGAGCGTCAGGGTGCGGAAGATCTTCCGCAGACCGCGCAGGATCATCAGGAAGCCGCCGAAGTAGGCGGTCATGGCCCCCACGCCGAACAGCAGTAGCGGGCGGGTCAGCGGAATCTGACGGCCGTTGTCGCCGTCGGTGACAGTGACGTTGAGGTTGTCGAGCGGAATGAAGATAGAGGCGACCCAGAGCAGCAGCAGCACGCCGGTGATCAGGGTCAGCAGGACATAGGCGACGTCCAGGGCGATCTTCAGCAGGCTGGAGACAGAGCCGGGGCCTATGGTTTTCAAATTGGGTGTCCGCAGGTTCGCGCCGGTCAGGCGCGGCGCTCTTATCCCGATAGTAGGCAGTTTCGGGAAGCGCATGAAGTCAGATCTCAGGCCGGGTGGTTCGGGCGGCGATCGCCGCGCGGGGTCCGGCGAACCCTCACGCGGCGCTATTCTTCGCGGTGTTCATGCTGATCGTCAAAGCCCCCGGTACGATCCAGAGCCGGATCACAGGCTCTGGACGACCATGGCGATGGCGGCGGTGGGCAGGGCAGCCAGCAGAAGGGCGTTGAAGAAGCCGTGGCCGACGCGGTCCATCCAGATCGAGGTTTTCATCGCTTGCATCGTATCTCTCCGTGATTTGCACGATTTTCGTGCGTTTCTGTTGTGTCGCTGGGTGAACTTTGCGTCTTTCTCGCTTCGTCCGAACGGTGCGACCCCCGTTCTTGAGATTGAAGATAGGGGCGACCCCGTCGAAAAGCACGTTACATATCGTTTAACGATGTTAAACTTCCGCAATGCATCGGACAGGACTAGGGTCGCGTCATGAATCTCAAGCTGATCAAGGGGATGCGGCTGGTGGCCGCGACCCACAATCCGGGCAAGGCGCGCGAGATCGAAGCGCTGCTGGATGGAAATTACAGGATCGTCACGGCCGGCAGCCTCAACCTGCCTGAACCGGACGAGACCGAGAGCACCTTCGTCGGCAACGCCATGCTGAAGGCGCGTCACGCCGCCGAGGCCTCGGGCGAGGCGGCCCTGGCCGACGACTCCGGCCTTTCGGTTGCGGCGCTGGACGGGGCGCCGGGCATCTTCTCGGCGCGCTGGGCCGGGCCGGGCAAGGATTTCGCCCTGGCCATGAAGAAGGTCGAGGCGCGGCTGGAAGAGGTCGGCGCCACGGATCGCCGGGCCTGGTTCACCTCGGCTCTGGCCGTGGCCTGGCCCGACGGCCCCTGCGTGGTGGTCGAGGGCCGCATCGACGGCGACCTGGTCTTCCCGCCGCGCGGCGACCGGGGCTTCGGCTATGATCCCATCTTCCGGCCCGAAGGCTCGGCGCTGACCTTCGGCGAAATGGACCCGGTTGAAAAGGACGCCATCAGCCACCGCGCCCGCGCCTTCGCCCGGCTCAAGGCGGCGCTGATTGACTGACACGCTGTCAGGGGCGCTGGCTCTATATATCCACTGGCCCTACTGCGGCCGCATCTGCCCCTATTGCGACTTCAACGTCGTGCGCGACCGGGGGCGGGTCGAGGAGCAGGCCGCGCTGGTGCAGGCCATCCTGAAGGACATGGAGGCGCAGAGCCGTCTGGCGGGCCCGCGGCGTCTGGCCTCGATCTTCTTCGGCGGCGGCACGCCTTCATTGATGCCGCCCGAGGCCGTGGCGGCGGTGATCGATCGGGCCGAGGCGCTGTTCCCACCTATCGGGGACATCGAAATCACACTGGAGGCCAACCCCACCGACGCCGAGTCGGGCCGCTACGCCGCTCTGGCCGAGGCCGGGATCAACCGCCTGTCCATGGGGGTGCAGTCGTTCGATGACGCGGCGCTCAAATTTCTCGGCCGCGACCATTCGGCGGCCGAGGCCCGGCGGGCGGTCGAGACGGCGGCCAAGGCCTTCCCACGCCTCTCCATCGACCTTATCTACGCCCGTCCGGGGCAATCCGTGGCCGACTGGACGGCGGAACTGACCACGGCGCTGGACCTCGGCTTCGAGCACGTCTCGCCCTATCAGCTGACCATCGAGCCGACGACGGCCTTCGGTCGGGCCTTTGCGCGCGGGACGCTGACCCCGCCGGACGAGGACCTGGCCGCCGAACTGTACGAGGCCACCCAGGCCGTGCTCGAGGGCGCAGGCTTCGAAGCCTATGAGGTGTCCAACCACGCCCGCGATGTGGCGGCGCGGTCGAGCCACAACCTGCACGTCTGGCGCGGCGGGGACTATCTGGGTCTCGGCCCCGGCGCCCATGGGCGGCTGACCCTGGGGGGCGAGCGGACGGCCACTGTCGCCCATCGCCGCATCGCCGACTATGTGGCTGGCGTCGCCGCCGGCACGCCCTGGGCCGAGCGCGAGACGCTGGATGCGCCGGGCGCCGCCGAGGAGCTGGTGCTGCTGGGTCTGCGCACCGTCGAGGGCGTGCCGTTGTCGCTGCTGCAGACCCTGAGCCTCTCGGAGACGACCGGACCGCTGGCCGACCTGGTCGCCGACGGCTTCCTCAGCCTGCAAGACGACCGGGCGGCCGCCACCGCGCGGGGGCGGCCCCTGCTCGACGCGGTCTTGAAAGCCCTGCTGACCTAGCCCTCGCCCTAGACCCGGACGGTCCGGGCTGGCAGGGTCGCGCCGATGTCAGACGCCTCGCTGTTCCCGCCTACCGCTCCGCCCGCCCGCTCCGTCGCGCCGGGCCTCTATCTGGTGGCGACGCCCATCGGCAACCTGCGCGACATGACCCTGAGGGCGCTGGACGTTCTGGCCGCCGCGGATCTGGTGCTGGCCGAGGACACACGCGTCACCGCCAAACTGCTGACCGCCTATGGCCTGCGGGCCAGGCTGGAACGCTGCGACGATCACGCCTCGGCGCGCGCCGCCGAGATCGCCGTCGAGCGTCTGAAGGCGGGCGAGGTCGTGGCCCTGGTGTCGGACGCGGGCACGCCTCTGGTGTCGGACCCCGGCTATGTCGTGGCCCGCGCCGCCATCAACGCGGGCCTGCCGGTCCATCCCGTTCCCGGAGCCTCCAGCCTGCTGGCCGCCCTGTGCCTGGCGGGGCAACCCGCCGACCGGGTGCTGTTCGCCGGCTTCCTGCCGCCCAAGTCGGGGGCGCGGAAAACCATGCTGGAGGAACTGCGCGTCGGGCGTCAGACCCTGGTCTTCTTCGAGAGCGGCCCGCGCCTGAAGGACAGCCTGACCGACATGGCGGTGGTGCTGGGCGACCGCCCGGCCGCCGTCACCCGCGAACTGACCAAGCTCTATGAAGAGGCGGTGCGCGGGACGCTTTCGGAACTGGCCGCCGATCCACGCTGCGACGCGCCCAAGGGCGAGATCGTCGTCGTCATCGGTCCCGGCGAGGCCGAGGTCGCCAGCGCGGCCGACGCTGATGCGGCCCTGGCCGAGGCCCTGACCCGCCTGCCCCCGGGCGAGGCCGCCGCCGAGGTGTCCAGGGCGCTGAACCTGCCCCGCAAGCCCCTCTACAAGCGGGCGCTGGAAATGCAGGGGCGGGGGTGAAGCCCCGCCTGCGGCCCCGTTCGTCGCCACGTCGGCCCAAGTCGGGCTGGCGTCAGGCGCTGGGCGGGCGGTCGCATCGGGAAGGCCACGGCGCCGAGTGGATCGCCGCCCTTTGGCTGATGCTCAAGGGCTATCAGATCCTGGCCTTTCGCCTGAAGGGGCGCGGCGGCGAGATCGACATACTGGCCAGACGCGGCCGCACCCTGGCGGTGGTCGAGGTCAAAAGGCGGCGCACGATCGAGGCCGCCCTCCTGGCCCTGGGGCCGGAGCAGCACGGTCGACTGGTTTCGGCCGGCGCGGCCGTGGCCCGCAGCCGGCCTTCGCTGCGCGGGCTGATTCTGCGGATTGATATGGTGGCGCTGGCTCCCGGACGATTTCCGCGTCATCTTCGCGGGGTGATCTCGACAGGAGCGGACATCCGGTGACCCGGGACGAGGCGGAAACCATTCTGACCCAGGCGGGAAGCGCCGGGGACGAGGGCTTTCCCCTGCTCGACTGCGCCATCGCCTGCGCCATCCACGACTATCCCTTCCGCGACCCGGAGGCGGTGCGTCTGCTGGCCGATCAGGCCGCGCAAAGGGTCAGAGAGCGCGCCGCCCATGAAAGTCCCGACGACGCCCTGGCCGAGACCATGGCCGCAGACCTGCGGCTGAACGGCGACTTGCTGAGCTACGACCATCCCGGCAACACCGACATCATCGACGTGGCCGAACGGCGGCGCGGCCTGTCGGCGGCCCTGGTGATATTCTACCTCGACGCGGCGCGACGTGCCGGACTGAAGGCGGCGGCGGTGGACTTTCCCGGCCACGTCCTGTTGCGGGTCGAGACGCCCGACGGGCCTGTGGCGCTGGACCCTTTCAGTCAGGGTCGTCTGGTTTTGCCCAGCGAACTGACGCGGCGCGCCCTTCTGGCGGGGTTGACGCCGCACGTCGCCGACCGGCTGGACCTGCTGATGGCGCCGGTCAGCGACCGCCATGCCCTGATCCGGCTGCAGAATGTTCTGTTCGCCCGCGCCTTGGTGGTCGAGGACTATGAGGGCGCCGAGCGCTCGGCCCTGCGTCGCGCCCTGCTGGCCCCCGAAGACCACCGCCCCTGGCTGGACGTCGCAGCCGCGCGCGAGAAGCAGGGGGCCCTGACCGGGGCCTTGCAGGCCCTGTCGCGCGCCCGCGCCGTCGACGGCCCCGCCGACGCTCACCGCGCCAGCATGGACCGGGTGCGGATGCGCCTGAACTGAAGCCTTGCGGTGCATGCCCGGCGCCATCAAGTAGGAGCTTGAGCGTCACAGGCGGCGCTCAAGCCGCGAGCGTCCGCGACGCGAGCATAGCGAACTAAAACTAGCTCAAACAGCAAGCGCCCGCGGCGCGAGCGATAGCGCCCTCTTCTACCAAGGACTTCTCTCCCATGCTCAAAGTCGCCATCCAGATGGATCCGCTCGAGGCGGTGAACGTTGAGTCCGACACCACCTTCCTCATGGCCCTGTCGGGCCAGGCGCGGGGACACAGGCTGTGGGTCTACGACTTCCGCACCCTGGCGCTGGACGAGGGCCGTCTGTTCTGCCGCGCCCGTCCTGTGACGGTGAACACGGTGCAGGGCGAGCACGCCGACTTCGGGCCCGAGGTGATCCTCGACCTGGCCGAGGACGTAGACGTCATCCTGATGCGTCAGGACCCGCCTTTCGACATGGCCTATGTCACCGCCACCTATATGCTGGAACGGGTGCACCCGAAGACCCTGGTGGTCAACAATCCGGCCGAGGTGCGCTCGGCGCCCGAGAAGCTGATCGCCACCCTCTTCCCCGGCCTGCAGCCGCCGACTCTGGTGTCGTCAGACCCGGTCGCCCTGGTCGACTTCCACCGCCGTCACGGCGACGTGGTGCTCAAGCCCCTGCACGGCGCCGCCGGTTCGGGCGTGGTGCGGCTCAAGGCCGACGACCCGAACCTGGAAGCCCTGATCGAGATTCACGCCGCCGGGTCGCGCGATCCTCTGGTGATCCAGAAATTCATCCCGGCGGTGTCCAGGGGCGACAAGCGCATCATCCTGATCGACGGCGAGCCGGTCGGCGCCATCAACCGCATTCCGGCCAAGGATCAGGTGCGCTCCAACCTGCGCGTCGGCGGCACGGCGGCGCCGGTCGAGCTGACCCCGCGCGACCTGGAAATCTGCGCCGCCATCGGCCCCTATCTGAGGGAGCGCGGCCTGATCTTCGTCGGCATCGACGTGATCGGCGACTACCTGACCGAGATCAACGTCACCTCCCCCACCGGCGCCCAGCAGCTACTGAAGTTCAGCGGCGTCGACGCCACGGCCCTGATGTGGGACGTGATCGAGAAGAAGAAGCACGCGACCGTCTGAGATTGCCTGCAACGGGAGGGGAGCCCATGACCAGGATGATGAAGGCCGGATCTCTGGCCGGTCTGGCGCTGCTGATCGCGGCGCCCGCATCGGCCCAGGAGGCGGCCCAGAACACAGTGCCGGACGCGGCGCCGAAGCGTCCGTCGATGGAGGTGCTGGAGCGGATCATCGAAACGCGCACGCCGCGGACCCGCGTCGAGACGCCGGATCACGATCGAATCACGGCTCGCCGCATCGACATCGTCGACGCCGACGGGACTATCCGCATGACCCTGTCAGGGGCCACGCCCGCGCCGATCATCGACGGTATCCAGTACAAGCGCGCCTTCAACGTCGCCGGCCTGATCCTCTATGACGACAAGGGCAGCGAGCGTGGCGGCTTCGGTACGGCCGATGTCGAGGGCGGCATGGCGGTGCTGGCCCTGGATCATCCGGCCATGGACGCGATCGGCTGGCGCGTGTCGCCGGACGGCGCCGTCAGCTTCGTCATCAACCAGGCCCCGCCTCTGATCCGTGAGCCGGGTCTCGGCGACGCCCTGGTGCCGGGCGTGCAGACGCCGACACGGATGCGTCTGTCGGTCGCCGCCGACGGCACGCCGGCCGTCGCCCTGTCCGACAGGAACGACAGGCCGCGCGTTCGTATGACGGTGACGGAGGAGGGGTATGGCGCCATCCAGTTCCTCAATGCCGCAGGCGAGGTGATCCATACCTTGGCGCCGGAAGCCGACCTGCCCTGATCGAGTGACGTAACGGCGCTCTTGCGGTTCGTCCAGGTTCGTGATTTGTTCTCTTCCGGTCAGCGGGAGGGAGCCCATGGTCGCGCGGGTGGTGACGGTCGCCTTCGACGGGGTCGAGGCGCGACGGGTCGACGTCGAGGTGCAGCAGGTGGCGACGCCCGCCGGGGCCTTCGCCATCGTCGGCCTGCCGGACAAGGCGGTGGCCGAGAGCCGCGAACGGGTGCGCGGGGCCTTTGCGGGCATCGGCCTGGCCCTGCCGCCCAAGAAGGTCATCGCCAACCTGGCGCCCGCCGACCTGCCCAAGGAGGGCAGCCATTTCGACCTGCCCATCGCCCTGGCGCTTCTGGCCTCCATGGGGGTGATCGCGCCGGACGCCCTGGACGGCTGGGCGGCGGTCGGCGAACTGGGGCTGGACGGTCAGATCGCGGCCGTGGGCGGCACGCTTCCGGCGGCCATGGCCGTTGGGGCCATGGGATTGGGCCTCATCTGTCCCGAGGCCAATGGACCCGAAGCCGCCTGGGCAGGCGAGACCGCCATCCTGGCGCCCCGATCCCTGATCGGCCTGATCAATCATTTCCGGGGCACGCAGGTGTTGCGCGCGCCTGAGCCGGGTCCGGTGACGGCGGGCGGGGCGGTTCCCGACCTGCGCGAGGTCAAGGGCCAGGAGAGCGCCAAGCGGGCGCTGGAGATCGCGGCGGCGGGCGGCCACAACCTGCTGTTCGTCGGCCCGCCGGGCTCGGGCAAGTCGATGATGGCCCAGCGTCTGCCGGGCCTCCTGCCGCCGCTGACGCCGCAGGAACTGCTGGAGACTTCGATGGTCTGGTCGGTGGCGGGCCTGATCCAGCGCGGGGCCCTGACCCGGGACCGGCCCTTTCGTTCTCCGCACCACTCCGCCTCCATGGCCGCCCTGACCGGCGGCGGCTTGCGGGCCAAGCCGGGCGAGGCCTCGCTGGCCCACAACGGCGTGCTCTTCCTGGATGAACTGCCGGAATATTCCGCCCAGGCGCTCGACAGCCTGCGGCAACCGCTGGAGACGGGCGAGATCGTGGTGGCGCGGGCCAACGCCCATGTCCGCTATCCGGCCCGCTTCCAGCTGGTGGCGGCGATGAACCCCTGCCGCTGCGGTCTCGGCGGCGTCGGGCGCGGCGCCTGCGGCAAGGCCCCGCGCTGCCAGAGGGACTATCAGAACCGCATCTCGGGTCCCATGTTCGATCGTATCGACCTGACGGTCGAGACCCCGCCGGTGACCGCCGCCGACATGGCCCTGCCCGCGCCCGCCGAGGGCACGGCCGAGGCCGCTGCTCGCGTGGCGACGGCTCGCGCCCAGCAGGAGGAACGCGTTCGTGCGGCGGGCTTTGACCCCGACAAGGCGCGCGATCAGGCGATCAACGCCCGCGCCTCGGGCGAGACACTGGATCGCTTCGCCACACCCGACGACGCAGGACGCGCCCTGCTGATGCGGGCCGGCGAGGCCGGCGGGCTGACCGCGCGTGGCTGGACCCGGACCCTGCGGCTGGCGCGCACCATCGCCGATCTGGACGGCTCGACCGGGGTGCTGCGTCGCCACGTCGCCGAGGCCCTGATGTATCGCCGCACGACCGTCGGGGCGCAGGGCGATTGCGACCGTCAGACGGCGCACCGCAGCGAGACGCCAGCCTTCTGAGGTCTGAAATCCTCGTTCGGCCACGCTTAACCCTTGGGCGCTACAGTGATCGCTATGGCCCAGGCACGCAGAACGCACGCACCGACCGAGATCACGCCCGCCGCCCGCCCCGGAGCGCCCTCAGACGCGCCGGAACAGCAGTTTCTGCGGCTGATGAGTCATGAGATGCGAACGCCCCTGAACGGGGTGATCGGCATGCTGGGCCTGCTGTCGCGGACCAAGCTGGACGGCGCCCAGCGCGCCTATGCCGAGGCGGCGCAGAAGTCGGCGGAACATCTGCTGGGCTTGGTCAACGACCTGCTGGACTTCGCTCGGCTGGAGGCCGGGGCGCTGGAGTTCGACGCCTCTCCCGTCGATCTGGAAGGCCTGACGCGCGGCGTGGCCGAACTGCTCAGCCCCAAGGCCCACGACAAGGGGTTGGAGCTCGTCTGGTCCGTCTCCGCCGACGCGCCCGATGTGATCGCCGACGAGGGGCGCCTGCGGCAGGTCCTGTTCAATCTGGCCGGCAACGCCGTGAAATTCACCGACCGGGGCGGGGTCCGCCTGACGGTCGAGCGCGCGGGCGGAACCGCCGCCCGTCCCCGCCTGGCCTTCGTCGTCGATGACACCGGCCCGGGCGTGCCCGAAGAGGCGCGCGGTCGCATCTTCGACGAGTTCGGTCACGCCGACGCCTCGGACGCCGCCCGCTTCGACGGCGCGGGTCTTGGCCTGGCCGTGGTCCGGCGTCTGGCCCAGGCCATGGGCGGCACGGTCGCCGTGAGCGACAGGCCTGACGGACCCGGCGCCCGCTTCCGCTTCGAGGCCCCCTTCGCCGTGGCGGCGGGCGCTGCGGCTCGCCCTCGTCCTCTGGACGGCGTGGCGGTGGCGGTGCGCAGCCCCGACCCCTTCGTGCGCCAGGCGGCGACGGCCCAGATCGAAGCTTCGGGCGGGCGAGTCGCGCGTCAGGCGGGCGTGACCCTGATCGACCACGCCATGGCTGAGGACGGCGCCCTGATGGTCAAGCCGTCGCAGGGCGAGGCCATCATCCTGCTGAAAGCCGGCGAACGCGATCTGATCGACCGCTACCGGGCGGCGGGCTTCCACGGCTATCTGATCAAGCCGCTGCGTCGGGCCTCGCTGGCCGAGCGCGTGTTGGCGGCGGCGGGGCGCCGCAAGGGCCTGGCGGCTCCCACGGCGCGCGCCCAGGATGACGATCGCGTCACGCCCGTCGCCTTCAAAGGGCTGCGCGTCCTGCTCGTCGAGGACAATCCGGTCGGCGCCCTTCTGGCCAAGACCCTGCTGCGCCGCGAGGGCTGCGTGGTCCAGACGGCGGCTGACGGCCACGAGGCCTTGCTGACGCTGAAGGAAGCCCGCTTCGACCTGATCTTCATGGACATGCGGATGCCGCGCATGGACGGTCCGGCGGCGGCGCGGGCGCTGCGCGAACGCGGCGAGCGCACGCCGATCGTGGCCCTGACCGCCAATGCCTTCGCCGAGGACCGCATCGCCTGTCTGGAAGCGGGCATGAACGACCATCTGACCAAGCCGCTGGAGGCCGACGCCCTGCGCGCCGCCCTGACCCGCTGGACGAACGTCGGCAACCGCGCCAAGGTCGGCGCCCAGTAACCACGACCGCCCGTGTCCGGCGGCGTCCGCCGGAGACCCGCATGACCGACACGAAGACGCCCGCTTCCGAGGTCGCGGCCCTGCAGCCGTCGCCGAAAGGTCTGGGCGTGCTGAAGGCGGCCTTTCGTGAGCGCCGCACCCTGGCCATGCTGCTGCTGGGCTTCTCGGCCGGTCTGCCCTTCGCCATGCTGTTCGGCACCCTGAACGCCTGGCTGTCGGACGCGGGCGTCTCGGTGGCCACCATCGGCGTCCTGTCCTGGGTGGGTCTGTTCGGAGCGTTCAAGTTCCTGTGGTCTCCCTCGGTCGGCCTGACCCCGCCGATCATCGGCAAGATGGGACGGCGCCGGTCCTGGCTGATCCTGTGCCAGGTCGTTCTGGTCGGCGCCCTTTTGACCATCGCCCTGTCGCACCCGGGCACGGGCGCCATCGCCATGCTGGCGGGGGCGGCGGCGCTGGGCGCCTTCGCCTCGGCGACCCAGGACATCGTCATCGACACCTGGCGGATCGAGGTCGCCGACGAGCGGGTCCCGGTCGATCTGTTGTCCACCGTCTATCAGCTGGGTTTCCGCACGGCCGCCCTGGTCGGCGGCGCGGGCGCCCTGGTGCTGGCCGATCATCTCGGCTGGTCCTCGACCTTCGTCATCGGCGCGGGCCTGATGGGTCTGGGTTTGCTGGGCACCCTGATCGCGCCGGAGCCCAAGCCCGCGCCGAAACAGGCCATCGCCCGCGAGCGCATCGGCTCGCCGCGCCTGCGCATGACGGCTCTGGTCGTCACCCTGGCCGCCTGGGTCTGGGCCGCCTTCATGCTGATCCGCTTCATGGTCACCGCGCTGAGCGTCACGCCGGCGCCCAGCGCGGGCGAGTTCACCGCCACCTGGGGACCCTGGATCGTCGGCGGGGCCGTCATCCTGCCCGCGCTTCTGGCCGGACTGATCGTCTGGCGCGGCGGCAAGACCGGGTCGGCGCCCGTCGAGCGCGACGCTCCGGCTCTGCTGAATACCCTCTATGACGCCATCCTGGCGCCTCTGGTCGAACTGATGGGGCGTCTGGGCTGGGGCGCGGTCATCGTCCTGGGCCTGATCCTGACCTATCGCATCACCGACGGGGTCTGGGGGCCGTTCGCCTTCCCCTTCTACATGGGCGACACCGGCGGAGCCCTGGGCCACACCAAGACCGAGATCGCCCTGGCATCCAAGACGTTCGGCGTGGTCATGACCATCCTGGGCATCGGCCTGGGCGGCTGGGCGCTTCTGGTCATCGGGCGGATGGCCAGCCTACTGCTGGGCGCGGTGCTGTCGGCGGCGACCAATCTGCTGATGATGGACCTGGCGCTCGGCGCGCCTTTCATCCACGGCTTCATGCAGGTCAGCGGCCTCTACAAGCTGTTCGGCCTGTTCCACCTGGGCGAACCGATGGCGCGGCTGATGCTGGCCATCGCCGGAGAGAACATCGCCGGCGGTTTCGCGGGCGCCGCCTTCGTCGCCTATCTGTCGGCCCTGTCCAACAAGATGTTCGGCGCGGTCCAGTTCGCCGTCTTCACCTCCCTGGCCTTGCTGATCGGCACCCTGGGGCGCGGGGCCCTTGGCGAACTGATCGAGCGTCAGGGCTACGCCGCCATGTTCGTGGTGGCCGCCTGGCTGGGCCTGATCGCGGTGGTCTTCTGCGCCGCCGAATGGGTGCGCCAGACGTTCGAACTGCGCCGCCTGAAGCGCGAAGCCTGAAGCCCAAACGCAAAGAGGCGGCCCGAAGGCCGCCTCTCGACATTCCAGCGATGGAAAGCGCCTAGTCCTCGACCTCGGCGCCCTCGGCGTAGGCGGCGAAGGTGGCGGCGGTGATGATCTCGCTGACCGAGGCGCCCAGCGGGACGATCTGCACCGACTTCTCCAGACCGACCAGCAGAGGGCCGATCACCGTGGCGCCGCCCAGCGACTGCACCAGGCGGGTCGAGATGGCCGCCGAGTGGATAGCCGGCATGACCAGGACGTTGGCGTCGCCGGTCAGGCGCATGAAGGGATAGTTGGCGCGGGCTTCGGGGTTCAGCGCCAGCTCGGGCGGCATTTCGCCTTCGTATTCGAAGTCGACGTCCATGGCGTCCAGGATGCGAATGGCCTCGCGCACCTTCTCGCCGCGATCGCCGGGCGGATCGCCGAAGGTCGAGTAGCTGAGGAAGGCGACGCGCGGCTTGCGCCCCAGCTTCTTGACCGTGGCGGCGGCCTTGACGGCGATCTCGGCCAGTTCGGCGGCGTTGGGCAATTCGTGGATCGAGGTGTCGGCCACGAACAGGGTGCGGCCCTTGGCCAGCAGTATCGACAGGCCGATCATGCGGTCCTTGACGTCAAGGACCCGGCGGACCTCCTTCAGGGCCATGTTGAAGTTGCGGGTCACACCGGTGACCATGCAGTCGGCCTGGCCGCGCGCGATCATGGCGGCGCCGAAGTAGTTGCGGTCCTGGTTGATCATCCGCTGCACGTCGCGGCGCAGATAGCCCCGGCGCTGCAGGCGGTTGTAAAGCCACTCGACGTATTCGGCGTTCCGCTCCGAAACGCGGGCGTTCATTACCTCGATGCCCAGGTCGTCGAAATTCAGCCCCGCCTCGGCGGCGTTCTGACGGATCAGGTCCTCGCGACCGACCAGGATGGGCGTGCCCAGGTCGCCCTGCTTGAAGGCCCAGGCGGCGCGGATGACCGACTGCTCCTCGCCCTCGGCGAAGACGACCCGCTGCTTGGGTCCCGAGCGCACGGCCGAGGAGATCTTCTGCATCAGGGCGGCGGAGGGATCGACCCGCTGACGCAGGGCGATACGATAGGCCTCCATGTCCTCGATCGGCTTGCGGGCCACGCCGGTGTCCATCGCCGTCTGGGCGATGAAGGGCGGAATGTACCAGATCAGACGCGGATCGAACGGGGTCGGGATGATGTATTCCGGGCCGAACTTCAGCTTGCGGCCGCGATAGGCGGCGGCGACCTCGTCCGGCACGTCCTCGCGGGCCAGCGCCGCCAGGGCGTGGGCGCAGGCGATCTTCATCTCGTGGTTGATCTGACGCGCGCGCACATCCAGGGCGCCGCGGAACAGGTAGGGGAAGGCCAGGACGTTGTTGACCTGGTTCACATAGTCCGAGCGGCCGGTGGCGATGATGGCGTCCGACCGCACCAACTTGACGTCTTCCGGGGTGATCTCCGGGTCGGGGTTGGCCATGGCGAAGATGATCGGATTGGGCGCCATGGAGGCGACCATTTCCTTGCTGATCGCGCCCTTGGCCGACAGGCCCAGCACCACGTCGGCGCCGACCATGGCTTCGGCCAGGGTGCGCAGGGGCGTGTCGGTGGCGTGCGCCGCCTGCCATTGCGAGACGTTGTCGCGGCCCTTGTAGATGACGCCCTGACGGTCGCAGATGACGGTGTTCTCGGCCTTGACGCCGGCGGCCTTCATCAGGGCGATGGACGACAGGCCCGCGGCCCCGGCGCCCGACAGGACGACCTTGAGGTCTTCCAGCTTCTTGCCGACGATATGGGCGGCGTTGATCAGGCCGGCGGTCGAGATGATGGCCGTGCCGTGCTGGTCGTCGTGGAAGACCGGGATGTCCAGCAGGTCCTGCAGCTGGGCCTCGATCTCGAAGCATTCCGGGGACTTGATGTCCTCAAGGTTGATGCCGCCCCAGGTGTCGCCGATGTTCTTGACCACGGTGACGAACTCGTCGGGGTCGGTGGTCTTCACCTCGACGTCGAAGCTGTCGACGTCGGCGAAGCGTTTGAACAGGACCGACTTGCCCTCCATCACCGGCTTGGAGGCCATGTGACCGAGGTTGCCCAGGCCCAGGATGGCGGTGCCGTTCGAAATGACCGCGACCATATTGCCCTTGGACGTATAGTCGTAGGCCTTGTCCACGTCCTCGGCGATGGCCAGGACCGGCACGGCCACGCCCGGCGAATAGGCCAGCGACAGGTCGCGCTGGGTCGCCATCGGCTTGGTCGGGGCCATGGAGATCTTGCCCGGGGTCGGCGCGCTGTGGAACTCCAGGGCGTCGTCGTCGGAGAAGGTCTGTTTGTCGGTCAATTCGGGCATTTCGATCTCGGGAAGGGCAGGCGCCTCTCGTTCCTAGATCGTGGGACGGGTGGGGACAACCGTTGACGCAACGTCAGGCGGCGGATTGCTGAGCTTTATGACAAGAGCCCGGTGCGCTCGATCTCGACCGGGCCGGTCATGAAGACGTGATCGGTGGCTTCATCCCAGTCGATGATCAGCTCGCCGCCGTCGACGATCACGGTCGCCTTGCGAGCGGTCAGGCCGCGCCGGGCGGTGGCCACCAGGGCCGCGCAGGCGCCCGTGCCGCAGGCCAGGGTCAGACCCGCCCCGCGCTCCCACACCCGCAGACGGATATGATCGTGGTCTATGACCTTGGCGAAGCCGACATTGACGCCCTCGGGGAAGAGCGGGTGATGCTCGACCAGGGAGCCCGAGCCGCGCACGAAGGCGTCGTCCTGCTGATCGGTGAAGAAGACCACGTGGGGATTGCCCATCGAGACCGCGCCCGGCGTGTGCAGGACCGGAGCGTCGATCGGCCCGACCTGAAGTTCGATGCCGCGCGTGTCCATCTCCTCGGCGAGCGGCACCTGGGACCAGTCGAGACGGGGGTGACCCATGTCGACGGTCACCAGATGATCCCCCGCCCGACGCGCGGTGGTGGGCCCGCCGAGGGTGTCGATGATCACCTGTTCCTTGCCGGTCGCTTCCAGCAGCAGCCAGCCGACGCAGCGCAGGGCGTTGCCGCAGGTCTCGACCATCGAGCCGTCGGCGTTCCACACGCGCATGAAGGCGTCCGCCGTCTCGGACGGTTCGATCCCGATCAACTGGTCGAAGCCGCCCAGACCCGCCTCAGGGCTCGCCAGGGCGCGCACCTGATCCTCGGTCGGATGGAAGCCTTCCTCGAAGGCCTGGACGACGATGAAGGCGTTTCCGGCGCCGTTCATGCGGATATAGGGGCGAGCAGCCTGGGTCATGTCCGCCTTCATATAGGATTTTTCGCCGGTTCATGTATCGCTGGCGGCGATGGCGTCAGATCATAGCGAAACCGGCAAATCCGAAGGTCTGCGGCTGAGGGCGCGGCTGCGCTACCTCTATCACGGCTCCCAGCCGGCGGCGGTGAAGTTCCGCCTGATGGTCATCGTCATCGACCTGGCCATCATCGCCTTCTTCCTGGCCACGCCGATCCTCAAGGAGGCGGGCTGGGTCTTCTATGTGATGGACTATCTGATCGCCGCCGTTCTGGGGCTGGATCTGGCGGCGCGGGCCTATGCCTATTCCGACATCCGCGACTGGCTGAAACGGCCGATCGTCTGGGTCGATCTGTTCGTGCTGGCGACCCTGCTGTTCCCGGTCTGGCTGGCCAACCTCGGCTTCCTGAGGCTGCTGCGGCTGTGGAGCCTGCTGAACAGCGACCTGTTCTGGCGCACCATCGGCCGCCGCTTCGACGACACGCGGGTCGAGGAAATCACTCGGGCCCTGGCCGCTCTGATCACCTTCGTCTTCGTCGTGACCGGCTTCGTCTATGCCTATTTCCGGGGCAAGGCCGAGCACATCAACGGCTATCTGGACGCCCTCTATTTCACCGTCGCCACCCTGACGACGACGGGGTTCGGCGACATCACCCTGCCGGGCAACGGGGGCCGGGTCATCTCCATCATCGTCATGCTGGTGGGCATCACCCTCTTCATCCGCCTGGCCCAGACCCTGATCCGGCCGCACAAGGTCAAGTTTCCCTGCCCGACCTGCGGTCTGCAGAAGCACGATCCCGACGCCGTCCACTGCAAGGCCTGCGGCCAGATCCTGTGCATCCCGGATGAGGGCGATTGACGCCCGTTCCGCCGTCGCTGCGACGAAAGATGACAGGCTTGTAAGATTTCCGCCGCTTGCCGCGGTCCTCGTGTCTCGCCAAGGTGCCGCCCAATTTCTGTTGGGGAATGAAAACATGATCCGCACTCTGGCGTCCGCCGCCGCCCTTCTTCTCGCCGCCGGAGCCGCTCCCGTCGCCATGGCCCATTCGACCGACACGCCCGCCGCCGCATCCACGCCGGGTTTCGCGACCAGCGACGCGACCGATCCCTACATCTGGCTGGAAGAGGTCGAGGGCGAGCGCGCCATGGCCTGGGTCAAGACCCACAATGAGCATTCCCTCGGCACGCTGCAGGGCGACCCGCGCTACGAGACCCTGCACCAGCAGGCGCTGGACATCGTCCAGTCGCGCGACCGCATTCCCTCGCCCGGCTTCACCCACGACGGCCACATCGACAACTTCTGGCAGGACGCGACCCATGTGCGCGGCATCTGGCGTCGCACGACGCTGGACAGCTACCGCACCGCGACGCCGACCTGGGAAACCATCCTCGACATCGACGCCCTGTCGGCCGCCGAGGGCGCCAACTGGGTCTACAAGGGCGCCAGCTGCCTGCCGCCCGAAGAGCGTTACTGCCTGGTCTCCCTGTCGAACGGCGGCAAGGACGCGGTCACCATCCGCGAGTTCGACAGCGTGACGAAGACCTTCGTCGAGGGCGGCATCAGCCTGCCGGAATCCAAGGGCGGCGCCAGCTGGATCGACAAGGACACCCTGCTGATCTCGCGCGACTTCGGCGAAGGTTCGCTGACGGACTCGGGCTATCCGCGCACCGTGCGCCTTCTGAAGCGCGGTCAGACCGTGGATCAGGCCGTCGAGGTCTTCGCCGGCCAGAAGACCGACGTCTCGGTCTCGGGCTACACCCTGCGCGACGCTGACGGCGCGGTGCAGGCCGTGTTGCTGAACCGGGGGATCAACTTCTATGAAAGCGAAACCTGGCGCCTGAACGCCGACGGCACGACGACGAAGCTGGAGTTGCCGCTCAAGGGCAACATCAACGCCCTGGTCGCCGGCCAGATGGTGGTGACGACGGATCAGGACTGGACCGCGCCCTCGGGGCAGGAATTCAAGACCGGCGACGTCATCGCCTGGAACCTGAAGGCCTGGCTGGCAGATCCCAAGACCCCGGCGCAACTGATCATCCGCCCCGGCGAGCGCGAGGCCATCGAGGGCATCAGCGCCACCCGCAACACCCTGGTCGTGGCCCTTTATGAAAACGTGCGCGGTTCGGTCTATGTCTACCGTCCGAACCCGTCCGGCGAATGGGCGCGCACCCGTCTGGACCTGCCGCAGAACGTCACCGTCGGCGTCGGCTCGGCCTCGGAACGCGACGACAAGATCTTCGTCAGCGTCGCCGGCTATCTGAACCCGTCCAGCCTCTATCTGGCGGACGCGGCGACCGGCGCGGTCGCCCTGACCAAGTCCCTGCCCGCCAAGTTCGACGCCACGGGCATGCGGGTGGATCAGTTCGAGGCGCGCAGCGCCGACGGCACGATGATCCCCTATTTCGTCGTCCATAAGGACGCCATGGCCATGGACGGGTCGAACCCGACCCTGCTCTACGGCTATGGCGGCTTCCAGTCGTCGCTGCTGCCCGGCTATTCGCCGACGGTCGGCAAGCTGTGGCTGGAGCGCGGCGGCGTCTATGTCATCGCCAATACGCGCGGCGGCGGCGAGTTCGGTCCGAAATGGCACCAGGCGGCTCAGCAGGAAAACCGTCAGCGCGCCCACGAGGACTTCCAGGCCGTGGCCCAGGACCTGATCACGCGCGGGATCACCTCTCAGCCGCACCTGGGGATCATGGGCGGCTCACAGGGCGGCCTGTTCATGGGGGCCATGCTGACCCAGCGCCCCGACCTGATCAATGCGGCGGTCATCCAGGTGCCCCTGTTCGACATGCTGCGCTTCCACAAGCTGCTGGCCGGGGCCTCGTGGATCGGCGAATACGGCAACCCGGATATCCCCGAACAGCGCGCCTGGATCGAGGAATATTCGCCCTATCAGCGTCTGGCGGCGGGGCAGCCCTACCCCGAGGTCTTCATCCACACCTCGACCAAGGACGACCGCGTCCACCCCGGCCACGCCCGCAAGGCGGCGGCGCGGATGGAGGAATTGGGCTACCCGGTCCTCTTCTATGAAAACGTCGACGGCGGCCACGCGGCCGGCGCCAACCTGCGCGAAACGGCTCGCCGCATCGCGCTGGAATACACCTATCTGACGCGTCGCCTGATGGACGAACCGGCGCAGCAGTAAGCGGTATCTGATCCTCCCCTGTGAGCCTTGGCGAACGGGGGAGGGGGACCACGAAGTGGTGGAGGGGGCGACCCCGAACGCCGAGGTTGGTTCCGCCCCCTCCACCGCCTGGCGGCGGTCCCCCTCCCCCGCTGAAGCAGGGGAGGATTTCGCAAGCGGAGAAAACCATGAAGTCCCTGTTCCTGTCCGCCGCCCTGCCGGTGCTGATCCTCGCCGCCGGTCCGGCCTTGGCCGAGGGCGCGCCGGTCGATCCCGCCGCCGCCTCTGCGACCAACCCGCCGCCGCACTTCCCGCGCGATCTGTCGCCCGAGGGGGTCAAGGCCGCCGACGATCATCTGGCGCTGGAAGAGGTGGACGGGGCCGAGGCCCGCGCCTTCGTCGCCGCCTCGAATGAGGAGGCCTTGGCCGCCCTGACCGGCGACCACCGCTACGAGCCCTTCCGTCAGCAGGCCGAGGCCACCCTGACGGCGACCGACCGCATTCCCGGCGTCAGCTTCCTGGGCGAAGGCCTGGGCAATTTCTGGCAGGACGCCGCCAATCCCAAGGGTGTCTGGCGCCGCACGACCCTGAACAGCTATCGCAGCAACCAGCCCCAGTGGGAGACCCTGCTGGACATCGACGCCCTGGCCAAGGCCGAAGGCCGTGACTGGGTGTTCAAGGGCGCCAACTGCCTGGCGCCGGACGAGACCCGCTGCCTGATCAACCTGTCGGACGGCGGCAAGGACGCCGTGACCGTCCGCGAGTTCGACCTGACCACCAAGACCTTCGTTGAGGGCGGCTTCGTCATCCCCGAGGGCAAGCACCGCCTGACCTGGCTGGACCGCGACACCCTGCTGATCGCCACCGACTTCGGCCCGGGCACGATGACCGAGTCGGGCTATCCCTTTATCGTCAAATCCCTGCAGCGCGGCCATCCGCTGGGCCATGCGACCGAGGTCTATCGCGGCCAGCAGTCCGACGGCGGCTACGGCGTCTCGCCCATGGTCTTCCGCGACAAGGCCGGGGCGGTCGAGGCCGTCCTGTTCAGCCGCCCGCTGGACACTTTCCGCTCGGAGATCTGGCGTCTGGCTGACGGTAAGCCGGTCAAGCTGAACCTGCCTGAACGGGTCGCTATCGAGGGCGTCATGGGCGGCAATCTGATCTTCTCGCCCGATCAGCCCTGGACCTTTGACGGTCAGGACTACAAGGCGGGTTCGCTGCTGTCGTTGCCGATCGGTGTTCTGGGTCCGGTTCGGCTCGATATCGCCATCGGCGCTGACCGGGCGACCGTCTTCACGCCGACGCCGCGCCAGTCTCTGCAGAACGTCACGGTCATGTCCGACAGCATCGTCGCCGTTATCGCCGACAATGTCGTGGGCACGCTGAAGCGCTTCACCTCGACGCCGAACGGCTGGACCGTGACCGACATCGCCGTTCCCGCCAACAGCGCCGTGGGCCTGGGCGACAGCTCGAAGTCCAAGGGTCGGGTCTTCGTCTCGACCCAGGGCTTCCTGACGCCGCCGACGCTCAGCCTGGCCGAGGTCGCCACCGGCGCGCTGACCGAGCTGAAGTCGGCCCCGGCCAAGTTCGACGCCTCGACCCATGTGGTCGAGCAGTTCGAGGCGACCTCGACCGACGGGACGAAGATCCCCTACTTCGTCACCCGGCCTAAGGATCTGGCGATGGACGGGACCGGTCCGACCATCCTGTTCGGCTACGGCGGCTTCCAGGCCAGCTTCCCGCCCGCCTACAAGCCGGAGATGGGCAAGCTCTGGCTCGAGAACGGCGGCGTCTTCGTCCAGGCCAATATCCGCGGCGGCGGCGAGTTCGGACCCGGCTGGCACCAGGCGGCCCTGCGCGAGAACCGCCAGCGCGCCTTCGACGACTTCGCCGCCGTGGCCCGCGATCTGGAACAGCGCAAGATCACCAGCCCGCGCCATCTGGGCATCTATGGCCGGTCCAACGGGGGGGTCCTGACCTCGGTGTCGATCACCCAGCACCCGGAGCTGTTCAATGCGGCGGTGATCGAAAGCCCGCTGATCGACATGCTGCGCTATCAGGACCTGCCCGCCGGCGCCTCGTGGATCGGTGAATACGGCGACCCGCGCATCCCCGGCGACGCCGAGTTCATCGCCCGCTACTCGGCCTATCAGCAGCTGAGGCCCGAGGTGAAATACCCGCGCGTCTACATCACCACCAATACGCGCGACGACCGGGTCCACCCCGGCCACGCCCGCAAGTTCGCGGCGCGCTTGGGCGACCAAGGCCACGATCACCTCTATTTCGAGGACACGGCCGGCGGTCACTCCAACGACGCCGATCCGGTGGCCAACGCCCGCCGCTGGGCAAGGCATTACGTCTATCTGGCCCAGCAGCTGATGGACTGACCCTCGGCGTCCCGACCTGTTTGTCATCCCGGAAGCGGTTTCGCCGCTATCCGGGACCGCCAGGGCGCTGACGTCCGCGTCTTGGGCGGTTCTGGCTCTCCGGCCGGGATAACGGGCTCGGCCTCAGGCAGCGCGAAGCGCGATAGGCCAGGGAAGTCTGTGAGGTTTCACCCTTCACGGTTTTATGAGCGGCGCGGATGGGCCGAGCGGCTAGGATCGTCGGATGACGGCAAAGGGCTTGATCAGGATCGGGGTGATGGCGGCGGCAGGCCTTTGCCTGTTGACCGCCGCTGCCGCGCCGCCGCGCGAACGCGACGCCGCGGTCCAGCCGGTGGTGGTCGAGCTGTTCACGGCCCAGGGCTGTTCCGGCTGTCCTGAGGCCAACCGCACTCTGGAGGCGGTGGCGAACGCGCCGGGGGTCATCGCCCTGACCTACGGCGTCGGCTACTGGGACTACCTCGGCTGGTCCGACACCTTCGCCAAGCCGGAGTTCACCGCCCGCCAGCAGGCCTATCGTCAGGCCTTGAAGCTCAGAAACGTCTCGACGCCCCAGGTGGTGGTCGACGGTCGGCGTCAGCTGTCGGGCGCCCGCCCGCCCGAGCTTCAGGCCGCGATCGACGCCGAGGCCGCCGCGCGCCTGCATCCGCCCGAGATCGAGTTCCGCGAGACCGGCGACCGGGTCGGGGTCGGTTCGGGCCGCCCGCCGCGCGGTGGGGCCGAGATCCTGGCCGTCGTCTATCAGCCGGGCCTTCAGACCGTCGAGGTGCGCCAGGGCGACAATCGCGGTCAGGCCGTGCGCCACGTCAATGTGGTGCGCCAGGTGCATCGTTTGGGCGACTGGACGGGCCGCCCCGTCCTTTTCGCCCTTCCCGGCGATTCTTCGTCTGAAGACAACGTCGTAGTTCTGGTCCAGGCCAAGGCCGACCGGCGCATTCTGTCGGCGGCGCGACGGGCGGAACCGAGGCCCGATTGAACCGCTGACGGAAAGGGTCTAAAGGCCCGCCGCTGTTAATGGGCGCGCCCTCCGCGCGGCCCGGAGGTCATGCATGGCTGGGGATACGCCCCGCGGCGACGCGACAACGTCCGCCGCAAACGCTTCCGAACAACCGAACGCCGGGACTCCCTCTCCGCAGGGGCACGGCAAGGCGACGCATCGCGCCCTGATCCTGGGCGCCATCGGCGTGGTCTTCGGCGACATCGGCACCAGCCCGATCTACGCCCTGCGCGAGGCCATCGGCCACGCCCAGAAGGGGGTCGGCGGCGAGCTGGCCATCATCGGCGTGGTGTCGCTGGCCTTCTGGGCCCTGATGGTGGTGGTGACGTTCAAATACGTCATGTTCCTGATGCGGGCCGACAACAAGGGCGAGGGCGGCACCCTGTCGCTGATGGCCCTGGCCCAGCACGCGGTCGGCCGGCGCAGCGCCTGGCTGTTCATCCTCGGCGTCTGCGGCGCGGCGCTTTTCTACAGCGACGGCGTCATCACGCCGGCCATCTCGGTGCTGTCGGCGGTCGAGGGGCTGAAGGACGCCCCCGGCCTGAACGGCGAACTGGATCCCTTCATCCTGCCGATCTCGGCGGGCATCCTGATCGCCCTCTTCCTGGTCCAGTCGCGCGGCACCGCCGGCCTGGCCAGGTTCTTCGGCCCCATCACCGCCGTCTGGTTCCTCAGCCTGGGCGTGCTGGGTCTGACGCACATCTTCGACGACATCTCGATCCTGCGCGCCCTGTCGCCGACCTATGGCGTCGAGCTCCTGCTCAAGGATGGCTTCCTCGGCTTCGTCATCCTCGGCAGCGTCTTTCTGGCCGTTACGGGGGCCGAGGCCCTCTATGCGGACATGGGCCACTTCGGCAAGGCGCCGATCCGTCAGGGCTGGCTGTTCGTGGTCCTGCCCTGCCTGACGCTCAACTATCTGGGCCAGGGCGCCTTCCTGCTGGACAACCCCGGCGCGGCGGACAACCCGTTCTGGAACATGGTGCCGCAGATGATCTACTGGCCCATGCTGATCCTGGCCACGGCGGCTACGGTCATCGCCAGCCAGGCGGTGATCACCGGCGCCTTCTCGGTGACCCAACAGGCGGTCCAGCTGGGTCTCCTGCCTCGCATCGACATCCGCAACACCTCCGAGACCCTGGCCGGCCAGATCTACGTTCCGGCGGTCAACAGCCTGCTGATGATCGGCGTGCTCTTCCTGCTGCTGACCTTCCAGTCGTCGCACAATCTGACGGCGGCCTATGGCGTGGCCGTCACCGGCACCATGCTGGTCAACACCCTGATGTCATGGTCGGTGGTGACCAAGAAGTGGAAGTGGCCGATGTGGGCGGTGCTGGGCACCCTTGTGCCGTTCGGCATCATTGACGGCGTTTTCCTGACCTCCAACCTGCTGAAGATCCCCGACGGCGCCTGGATGCCTCTGGTGCTGGGCGGCGGCCTGGTGCTGATCATGTGGACCTGGGTGCGCGGCACCCAGATTCTGACCGAGAAGACCCGCAAGGACAGCCTGCCCCTGCATGACCTGATCGAGATGCTGAAGGCGCGGCCGCCGCATCGCGCGCCTGGCACCGCCATCTTCCTGACCTCGGACCCCGAGGTCGCGCCGGTGGCCCTGATGCACAACCTCAAGCACAACAAGGTGCTGCACGAGAAGAACGTCATCCTGACGGTCCACACCGCCGACCGGCCCCGCGTGGCCGACAGCCAGCGGGTGACGATGGAGCCGATCAGCGACGACTTCAAACGGCTGACCATCACCTACGGCTTCATGGAGACGCCGAACGTGCCGCGCGCCCTGGGCCTGTGCCGCAAGCAGGGTCTGAAGTTCGACATCATGTCGACCAGCTTCTTCCTGGGTCGTCGCTCGGTTGTGCCGTCGGCGCGTCAGGGCATGCCTTTGTGGCAGGACAAGCTGTTCATCTTCCTGATGCGCAACGCCGCCAATCCGACCGACTTCTTCCATATTCCGCCCGGCCGCGTGGTCGAACTGGGCACGCAGGTTTCCGTATGAGTGGTGGTACGCCCAAGGGCAAAAGTTCGGCCGCGCGCGGTCGTCGCATGGCTGAAAAATCGCGCCCGCGTCGTGAGGCCAAGCCCGAGGTGGTCGCCGATGATCCCCACGCCGACATCGGCGTGGAGGCCCGTCTCGTAGCCGGCATCCTGCTGAACGCCGCGCTGGAGAAGCGCACGGGTCTGGATGAGGCCCTCAGCCAGTCCCCGGCCAAGGACCTGGCCGGTCCCGACCGCGCCTTTGCCCGCGCCGTGGCCATGGCCGCCCTGCGCCGTCTGGGCGAGATCGACCAGATACTGGACCGCCGCCTGCAGAAGGCGCCTCCGGCCCCGGTGCGCACCATCCTGCGCGTCGCCCTGGCCCAGACCCTGGTCCTGGGCACCCCTGCCTTCGCCGCCGTCTCGACCGCCGTGAAACTGGCCGAGCGCGACGCCAAGACCCGCCCCTACAAGAACCTGGTCAACGCCGTCCTGCGCGGCGTCGACCGCGACGGTCCCGGCCTGACTACAGCGGAATCCAACCTGCCCGACTGGCTGGCCGCCCGCTGGAAGGCGACTTATGGCGAGGCCAACCTGATCGGCCTGGCCCTGGCCACCCGCGAGGAGCCCGCCACCGACCTCAGCGCCAAGCCTTCGGTCGATCTGGCCGCCCTGGCCCAGGACGTCGAGGGCGAGGTCCTGCCCGGCGGCACGGTGCGCACCGGCAAGCGCGGCGACGTGGCCGGCTGGCCCGGCTTCGAGGCCGGCGACTGGTGGGTCCAGGACGCCGCCGCCGCCGTCCCCGCCCGCCTGCTGGCCGTCAAGGCCGGCGAGACGGTCCTGGACATGTGCGCCGCCCCCGGCGGCAAGACCCTGCAGCTGGCCGCCGCCGGCGCCGAGGTCGTGGCGGTGGACCGCTCGCCCGCCCGCCTGAAGCGCCTGAAACAGAACTTCGACCGCACGGGCCTGCCGGTCGAGGTCGTGGCCGTTCCGGTCGAGGACTGGGAGGACGACCGCACCTTCGACGCCGTCCTGCTGGACGCGCCCTGCACCGCCACCGGCACCTATCGTCGCAACCCGGAAGTGCTGCGCGCCACCCGTCCCGCCGAGGTCGCCAAGCTGGCCGACGTGCAGCACCGCCTGCTCGACGTCGCCGCCGAGAAGGTGAAGCCCGGCGGCCGTCTGGTTTACTGCGTCTGCTCGCTGGAACGCGAGGAGGGCGAGACCCAGGTCATCGCCTTCCTGCGCCGCAACCCGGCCTTCCGCACGGTCGCCGCCGTTCCGGCTGAGATCGGCGCCCCCGACGAGGCCCTGACGGCCGAAGGCTGGCTGCGCATCCTGCCCTCGCAATGGGCAGAACGCGGCGGCGTGGACGGCTTCTTCGCCGCCCGCCTGGAGCGGACCGCCGACTAGGCCTCAGTCCTCGTCCTCGATGGCGTGGATCTGGTCGTCGTCGAGGCCGAGGTGATGGCCGATTTCGTGGATCAGGACGTGGGCGATGATCTCGGCCAGGCCGACGTCGCCGCGCTCGCACCATTCGTCGAGGATGGGGCGGCGATAGAGAAAGATGCGCGATGGTTCGGCCGCCGGACCCATGGCGTCGCGCTCGCCGATGTGGACCCCGGAATAGAGGCCGGTCAGCTCGAACGGGTCCTCGATCTCAAGATCCGCCAAGACGCCTTCGTCGGCGAAGTCATCGACGCGGATGACCACCTCGCCCGCCGCCTGGCGGAACATTTCGGGCAGTGCGGCGAAGGCGGCCTCGGCCAGGCGCGCGAAGTCGTCGAGTGAGGGGGCGGACTGATCGTTCCACGCCGGGTTCGGGGTCTGGGTCATGGTTCGGATATCGCCCGCGCCGGGGCAGGCTGCAATCCGTCGTCTCGCCGCATCGCAAATCGCGCAATCAGGGTATGGTAAACGCGAATCGGTCGGCGCCTTCGAGGGCGCTGCTGCTTCGTTCGACGAATTTTCCGGGGACAGGATGGCCGAGGCCGACATCGCCTATGTGGCCACTGCGGGCGCGGCGGGCCTGGCGCTGGCGATCAGCGCCTGGGCCTGGCGGCTGCGCAAGCGCCTGGGCGCGCGCGAGGCGGAGGTCGAGGTCTGGCTGGCGAGCGAGCGCGCCCACGCCGCCGCCTGCGAGGGCGCCCTCAACGTCTTCGACGACGTGCGACTGGCCCTGACGCCCGAGGGCGCGGCCCAGTCGGTGTTCGGCGCCCCCGAAGCCCTGGCGGTTCTCGCCCCAGGCCGTCGGGGAGTCGAGGCGGCTGAAGTCATCGTTCGTGCACTGACGGAGACCCACACGGGGCACATGGAGGGGCTGGTCCATCGCGGCGAGCCGTTCGAGACCCTGCTGGAATCCGCCGATGGCGCCTGGGCGGTCGAGGGCCGCGCTCTGGGCGGGTCGGCCTGGCTGCGGCTGTCGAAGCTGGGCGGGGCCGAGACGGCGGCTGACGCCGGTCTGGGCGCCCTGGCCGAGGCCTCGCCCGCCCCGACCTGGGTGGTCGACGGGGCGGGACAGCTGATCTGGGCCAACAAGGCCTGGCTGACGGAAGTCCGGGCCGAAACCCTGGCCGAGGCGCACGAGGCTGGCCTCAGCTTCGACCGAGGCGCCGATGTCGTGGTGGCCGAGGCGTCGCGCCTGAACGCGCGGCAGGAAGGCTTCCGCTGGGTGTCTTCGGACGGCCGCCGCAAGGCCTGGCGCATCCTGGCCGAGCCTTTGGCGGGCGGGCGCGGCGCCGTCATCGCCTTCGCGATAGACATGACCGAGGCCGAGGAAACACGCGACAACCTGCGTCGTCACGTCGAGGCCCATGACGAGACCCTGAACCACCTGGCCGACGCCGTGGCCATCTTCGGCCCGGCCAAGCGGCTGGCCTTCCACAACACCGCCTTCCAGCAACTGTTCAACATCGACCCGGCCTGGCTGGACGAGCGCCCGACCCATGCCGAGCTGCTGGACCGCCTGCGCCAGAAGCGCCAGCTGCCCGAGGTCATCGACTACGCCGGGTGGAAGGCTCAGGAGCTGGAGTTCTACGGCGCCGCCCAGGCCGCGCCGGACGACAGTTGGTCCCTGCCCGATGGGCGGACGCTGCGGGTCGTTCGTCAGCCTCACCCCTTGGGCGGCATCCTGCTGATCTTTTCGGACATCACTGACGAGCTGCAACTGCGCAGTCGCTACAACGCCCAGATCCAGGTCCAGACGGCCACCCTGGACAAGCTGAACGACGCGGTGGCGGTCTTCGGTTCGGACGGAAGGCTGCGGCTGCACAACGACGCCTTCGAGATCTTCTGGGGCGTCTCGGCCGAGAAGCTGGCCGAGGCCGGAGAGTTCGACGCCGTGGCCGCCTTGTGTCGGCCGGTCCTGGACGACGCCGCCCTGTGGCTGGGGCTCAAGGCGCGGGTGGCCGATCCTGACCCCGAAAGCCGCGTGCCGATCTCGGGCGAGGCCCGCACCGACGACGGCCGGGTGGTGGCCTGGCAGACCCGTCCCCTGCCCGACGGCGCCACCCTGGTGGCCTTCTCCGACGTCACCGCCCGGCGCGAACTGGAACAGGCCCTGGCCGCCAAGGAAGCGGCGCTCGCCGAAAGCCAGGCCCTGAAGCGCGAATTCGTCGGCAGCGTCTCCTATGAACTGCGCACCCCGCTGACCACCATCGTCGGCTATTCCGAGCTGCTGGAGGCCATGGGCGACCTGCCTGAGCGCAGCCGCCAGCACGCCGGGGCTATCCGCGTCGCCGCCAGCCATCTGGCCCGCTCCATCGACGACGTTCTGGACATGGCCCAAATCGACGCCGGCGAGATGGAGCTGGCGCTGGGCGACATGCGCGTCTGCGACCTGCTGGAAGCCTGCGCCGAAAAGGTGCGCGGCAAGGTCGAGGGCCGAGGCGCCGTCCTGACCGTCGCCTGCCCGCCCCGCCTCAAGCCGATCCGCGCCGACGCCCGTCGCATCGCCCAGGCCGTCGATCACCTGCTGGAGAACGCCTGTCGCGCCGTCTCCGAAGGCGGGGCCGTGACCCTGACGGCCGAGGTCGGATCGGGCGAGGTCCGCATCCGCGTCGAGGACACCGGTCGCGGCATTCCCTATCACCTGCAGGCCCACGTCTTCGACCGCTTTGTGCGGCGTGAGCGCGGCGGGCCGGGCGTGGCCCTGGCCCTGGTCAAGGCCCTCGTCGAGCTGCACGGGGGCTGGGCCGAGGTCCAGTCCGAGCCGGGCAAGGGCGCGGCCTTCATCCTGCATCTGCCGGTCGAGGCCACGGCTCCCACGGCGGCCCCGGAACTGCTGTTGGGCTGATGTTTCGTCCATGTCGTGCTAGAGGGCCTGTCCAAGCCCTCTAGGACGCCCCCATGGCCGACACGACCCGTCCCCTGCTCAAGACCGCCATCATCTATGATTTCGACGGGACCCTGGCGCGGGGCAATATGCAGGAGGTCAGCTTCATTCCCTCGATCGGGATGACGCCGGCCCAGTTCTGGAACGAGACCGTCCGTCCCCGGACCATCGCCTCCGACGGCGACGGCATCCTGATGTACATGCAGATGATGCTGCTGGCGGCGCGCGAACAGGGCAATCCCGTCACACGCCAGACGCTGCAGGATCACGGCCGCGACGTGGCCCTGTTCGAGGGTCTGCGGGACCGCAGCTGGTTCGACCGGATGAACGAATTCGGCGCCCAGTACGGTCTGGAGATCGAGCACTACATCATCTCGGCGGGGTTGGAGGAGATGATCCAGGGCTGCCCCATCGCCGAGGCCTTCACCCACGTCTTCGCCTCGAAATACGCCTATGACGAAAACGAGGTCGCCGTCTGGCCCGCCGTCGGCGTCAACTACACCACCAAGACCCAGTATCTGTTCCGCATCAACAAGGGCGTGCACAACCACTGGGATGATGAGCGCATCAACCGCTTCATCCCCGACGAGGAACGCCCGATTCCGTTCGACCGGATGATCTTCCTCGGCGACGGCGACACCGACGTGCCCACGATGAAGATGATGCACACCAAGGGCGGCTTCTCCATCGCCGTCTATGATCCCGACAACACCCCGCGCGACCATAACAAGATCCACCGCCTGATCTCGGAAGACCGGGTCAACTTCGTCGCCGAGGGCGACTATCGCGAGGGCACGCCCGTCGACCTGATCGTCAAGGGTCTGATCGGCCGCATCGCCGTCAACTACGGGCGGATGCCGGCGGACTGAGGACCTATCCGCAGACCTGCCCGACTTCGCGTCCGGCCAGTCGCGCGCCCGCGACCACCGCCGGGTCGGCGCGGGCGGTGTCCAGCAGCCAGTCGCGGAAGCGGGCGACCTTGGGGGTCAGACGGCGCGCGGGCGGGTAGCAGATCCAGTAGCCCTCGGCCAAGGCCACCGTCTGCTCGAAGGGCCGGACCAGCAGGCCGCGTTCGATCTCGCGCGCATAGAGGATGGGCGAGCCCAGGGCCACGCCCTGATCGCCCAGAGCCGCCGCCACCTCCATGGCCTGATTGTCGGCGGTCAGACGCGGCGGCGGGGCCGTGTCGGCGGGCGAGACCTCGGCGGCGGCGAACCAGGCGGCCCATTCGCGCGGCTCGCCGACCAGATGGGCCCGCTTCAGATCGGCGGGGGTCTGCAGGTCCAGCCGGTCGCGCATGGCGGGGCTGCACAGGGGAGTGAAGACGGCCGGCATCAGAAAGCGGCTCTCCAGCCCGGCCCACTGGCCTGAACCAAACCGCAGGGCCACGTCCAGGCCGTCGGCGCCCAGCATGGACAGGGTCGGACTGGTGTCCACCCGCACCGCCAGATCGGGGTTGTCGAGCTGGAAGGACCCCAGCCGCGTCGCCAGCCACTGGGTCGCCAGGGTCTGCAGCGTGGTGATGGCCAGAACGCCCTGATCGGCCTCGACCACATCGGCGACGGCGCGACGCAACAGGGTCATGGCCTCGATCGCCGCCGTGGCCAGTCGCTCCCCCTCCGGCGTCAGCGACACCTGCCGCGTGCCGCGCACGAACAGGGGCCGGTCCAGCCTCTGCTCCAGATCGCGAATGCGCCAGCTGACCGCCGCCTGCGTCATGCCCAAAGCCTCGGCGGCGCGGGTGAAGCTGAGCAGGCGCGCGGCGGCTTCGAACACCCTCAGGGCGTCGACGGGAATGCGGGCCAGGATGTCGATCATAAGCAAGCCTTATGTGTGAGCCTCATGGTCTCGTTTGTGAACCCTGTTCGTCAACTGCATATTCAGGCATCACGAAAGGAGGACGACCGATGGAAGAAATGTACCGCACTCATAAGGAACCCGCGTGGGGCTGGATCGGCGCCCTGCTGGAGGCCCGCAAGTCTGCAGCGACCCAGCTCGCCGCCAAGCCCGCAGCGACGCTGCGCCCTCGCCGCGCCGCCTGCTGAGCCCTTGTCCGCGCCGCGACACGGCGTCGCGGACAGCCGCTCCCTCGCCGGAACGGTTTGCAGCGCTCCAGCGACCCTGGCCATAAGAGCCTCTTCATCGACACCGAGGGGGCTCCGACCGATGCGCCGCACTGCCAATTTTTCGACCTTCGCCGCCGCTGCTGCTCTGGCGGCCGTCAGCCTGACCGTCGCCATGCCAGCCGAGGCGCAGTCGCGCCGGGCCGCCGCGACGGAAACGCCCGCCGCCCTGACGCCGCGCGCCGCCCCGGCTGTGCAGCGCGCCGTGACCTTCGCGGCCGCGCCGGGCGAGCCCTCGGGCGCCCTGGTTCTGCCGCTCGGCGCCGAGGGTGACCTGGCCACGCGCGGCGCGGCCCTGACGCCCGCCGTGCGTCAGGCGATCGCCGCCGCCCTGACCGCCGCCCGCTTCGACTACAAGGCCCGTCAGACGCTCAGCCTGCACGGCGTCGGAGGCTGGGACCGCATCCTGGTCGTGGGCCTGCCCGTCGACGCCAGGACCGCCGAGGTCCAGACCGCCGGAACCGTCGCTGGTCGCGCCCTGATGGCCCAGCCCGGCGCTATGACCGTCCTGACCGGCGGCCTGTCCGCCGACAGCGCCGCCGAACTGGCTGCGGGCCTCGGCCTCGGCCAGTACCGGTCCGACCTGCACCGCACCACCGGCCGCGACGCGGCCGCGCCGGGCGGGATTACGCTGATCGCCGCCGACCCTGCTGCTGCTCAGGCAGCCTACCGCCGTGGCGCGGCTCTGGTCGAGGCCATGGCCTGGACCCGCGACATCTCCAACGAGCCCGCCAACGTCATCTATCCCGAGAGCTTTGTGGAGCGCGCCCGCGCCGCCTTCGCCGGCGTGCCCGGCGTCGAGATCGAGGTGCTGGACGTGCCCGCCATGCAGCGCCTCGGCATGGGCTCGCTGCTGGGCGTCGGCCAGGGCTCCGCGCGCGCGCCGCGCCTGATGGTGGTGCGCTACAAGGGGGCGGGCGCACCCGACGCCGGACCCGTCGCCCTGCTGGGCAAGGGCATCACCTTCGATTCCGGCGGCATCTCGATCAAGCCGGGCGCCAATATGGGCAGTATGAAGATGGACATGTCGGGCGCCGCCAGCGTCGTCGGCGCCGTCCTGGCCCTGGCCAAGGCGGGCGCGCCGGTCGATGTGGCCGCCGTCGCGGCCCTGGCCGAGAACATGCCGGACGGGAACGCCATCCGCCCCGGCGACGTCCTGACCGCCATGAACGGCAAGACCATCGAGGTCATCTCGACCGACGCCGAGGGTCGTCTGGTCCTGGCCGACGCCATGGTCTGGGCCGACACCCGGCTGAACCCCGCCGCCATCGTCGACGTTGCCACCCTGACCGGCTCGGTCGGCGGCGCCCTGGGCAATGACTATGCGGGTCTGTTCAGCCGTCACGACGCCCTGGCTGACCAACTTCGGGTCGCAGGCGACGCGACCGGCGAGCGCCTGTGGCGCCTGCCGTTGCATCCCTCCTATGTCGGGGCCACCAGCTCGACCATCGCCGACATCAAGAACTCGGGCGAGGGCGGCGCGGGGGCGGGCACGGGCGCCCACTTCATCGGCTACTTCGCCCGGCCCGAGACGCCCTGGGCCCACCTGGACATCGCCAACATGGCCTATGGCGGCGCCAGCGACGTCAAACCCGCCGGGTCGGCCGGCTTCAGCGTCCGCCTGCTGGAACGCTTCGTGCGCGACTTCCAGCCGGTCGCGAAGGAGAAGGGGACCGGCGGCTTCTAGGCCGTCGCCTTCAATCGACGGCGACGATCTCGACCGACTGGCCCGCCACGCTGGCCTCGTCGCCGACCCGTTTGCCCATCAGGGCGCGGGCCAGGGGCGAGACGTGGCTGACCGAGCCCTTGGCCGGATCGGCCTCGTCCTCGCCGACGATGCGCCAGGTCTGGGTACGGCCGTCCTCGCGCTCGATGGTGACGGCGCCGCCAAAGCGCACCCGGCCGTCCGGCGTCGTCTCCAGCAACTGGGCTGAGGCCCGCCGCGCCGACCAGTAGCGCAGGTCGCGCGTGGCCCGCGCCATGGCGGTGCGGTCGGCCTCGATCGAGCCTTCCGTCTGGGCCTTCGTATAGGCCGCGCGGGCCGAGGCCAGTTCGGCTTCGATCTGGGCCAGCCCCTCGGGCGTGACGTGGTTGGGGTGGGGCGAGATCGGGCGGTCCACCAGGTCGGCGGCCGTGGCTTCCAGATCTTCTTCTCGGGTGAAGGCGACGCTCATGAGGACAGAGCGTATGCCGTTCGCGGACGTTCCGGTCTAGGAAGGCGTGATGACCGACGCCCCTTCCTCCACACCTCTCACTGTCGCCGTGATCGGCGCCGGTCCCGCCGGCCTGATGGCGGCCGAGCGTCTGGCCCAGGCGGGCCTGCGCATCACGGTGCATGAGCGGATGCCTTCGGTGGCGCGCAAGTTCCTGATGGCCGGGCGGGGTGGGTTGAACCTGACCCATTCGGAGGCGCTGAAGCCCTTCCTGAACCGCTACGACGCCCCGGCGCGGGCGCGGATCAGCGGCTGGCTGGACGCCTTCTCTTCCGCCGACCTGACCGCCTGGGCCGAGGATCTGGGGTCGGCGACCTTTGTCGGTTCGTCGGGCCGGGTCTTCCCCAAGGCCATGAAGGCCTCGCCCTTGCTGCGCGCCTGGCTGGCGCGGCTGGAGGGGCTGGGCGTCGAGATCCGCACCCGTTCGCGCTGGACCGGTTGGAAAGACGGGGCGCTCAGCTTCGACACCCCCGAAAGCGAGCGGCTGGAACGGCCCGACGCCGTGGTGTTGGCGCTCGGCGGGGCCAGCTGGGCCAGGCTGGGTTCCGACGCCGCCTGGGTTCCGGCGCTGGAAGAGGCGGGCGCTGTCGTGGCCCCCTTCCGTCCCGCCAATGTCGGCTTCGACCTCGCCTGGTCTCCCCTGTTCCGCGACCGTTTCGCAGGCCAGCCGCTGAAGGTGATCGCCCTGAGCCACGCCGGGCGCGCGGTGCGCGGCGAGGCCATGATCGCCGCCTATGGGATAGAGGGCGGGGCGATCTACGCCCTGTCGGCGGACCTGCGTGACGCTGTCGCGCGCGATGGATCGGCCGCGCTGACCCTCGACCTGCGCCCCGACCAGTCGCAGGAGGCCCTGACGCGGCGCCTGTCGAGGCCGCGCGGCAAGGACAGCCTGTCCAACTGGCTGAGGAAGGCCGTTCATCTCGATCATCTGGCCCTCGCCCTGCTGCGCGAGGCCGGGACGATTCCGACCGAACCCGCTCTGCTGGCGGCGCGGATCAAGGGCGTGCCCCTGACCCTGACCGGGGTGCAGGGCCTCAGCCGGGCCATCTCCTCGGCCGGGGGCGTCACGCTGGACGCCGTGGACGAGCGCCTGATGCTCAAGTCGCGCCCAGGCGTCTTTCTGGCGGGCGAGATGCTGGACTGGGAGGCGCCGACTGGCGGCTATCTGCTGCAGGCCTCCTTCGCTTCCGGCGTGGTCGCGGCGGACGGCGTGCTGGACTGGTTGAAGACGCGCTGATCGACCAAGGGCGGGGGCTCGACACGGACGGCCGGGGGGCGCAGCCTGTCTCCTTCCCTTTCGCTGTCGTTCGAGCGCGCCTGATGTCGATGCCCCGTTCCGCCGCCTTCGGCCTGATCGCCGTCCTGATAACCTCGACTTCGGTCCTCGCCCAGACGGCCCCGCTTGGCCGTGTCGACCCCCTGCGGCTCAGCGAGGCGACGCGGGTTCTGGCCTCGGATGAATTCGAGGGCCGCGCCCCGGTCACGCCTGGCGAGGACAAGATCATCGCATGGCTGACGCAGCAGTTCCAGGCGCTTGGGCTGGAGCCCGGAGGCCCCGACGGGTCATGGGTTCAGGTCGCTCAGGTCAGCCGCACCAGTCAGGACGGACCGGCGACCATCAACGTCACGGCCAAGGGACAGACCACCGCCCTGCAACGGGCGACCGACGTCATCGTCTCCTCGGATAGGCCGGTCAGCCACATCGCGCTCAAGGACGCGCCGCTGGTCTTCGTCGGCTATGGCGTGGACGCGCCCGAACGCGGCTGGGACGACTACAAGGGGATCGACCTGACCGGCAAGATCATGCTGGTCCTGGTCAACGACCCCGACTTCGGCGCGCCGGAAGGCCATCCCGTCGCCGGCAAGTTCGACGGTCAGGCCATGACCTTCTACGGCCGCTGGACCTACAAGTTCCAGGTGGCGGCGGCGCATGGCGCGGCGGGCGTTCTGGTCATCCATGACACGCCGGGCGCGGGCTATCCCTGGTCGACGCTGCAGAACTCCTCGACCGCGCCCAAGTTCGACATCGTCCGCGCCGACCCGGACAAGGAGCGGGTGGCGGCCCAGGGCTGGATCCAGGGCGCGGTGGCCGAAAAGCTGTTCCAGGACGCCGGGCTCGACTTCGCGGCGCTGAAGGCGCAGGCGCGGACGCCCGACTTCCAGCCGGTGGCGCTGGACGGCGTGACCATGTCCATCGACTTCGGTCAGAAGGCTGACCGGGTGCAGACCCGCAACGTCATGGCCCGCCTGCCGGGTACGACCCACCCGGACGAGACGGTCATGTTCGGCGCCCACTGGGACGCCTATGGCCGCGCCACGCCCAAGAACGGCGACGACATCTATAACGGCGCCGTGGACAATGCGACCGGGGTGGCGGCGGTGCTGGAACTGGCCCGCCTGTTCGCCGAGGGGCCGCGCCCCCAACGCTCGACCGTCTTCGTCAGCTGGGCGGCGGAAGAGACAGGCCTGCTGGGGGCCGAATACTACGCCGCCAACCCGGTCTGGCCGCTGGAGACGACGGTGGCCAACATCAACATGGACAGCCTGCTGCCGGGCACCGAGATCGACCCGAACATCGTTGTCATCGGCGCGGGCAAGAATGATCTGGATGACCGGTTGGCCGTCTTCGCCGGGCGCGAAGGGCGCCGCCTGATCCCCGATCCGGCGCCTCAGGCCGGGGCCTTCTATCGTTCCGACCACTTCCCGCTGGCGCGGAAGGGCGTGCCCGCCCTGTTCGCCGCCGCCGGTTTCACCGGGCATAACGCCGCCAGCCGTGACTATGTGGCGAACCGTTATCATCAGCCTACGGACGAATGGACGCCCGAGTGGAAGATGGACGCCGCCGCCGCCGATGTTCAGCTGCTCTATGAGGTCGGCTCGGCCCTGGCCAACTCGCGCGACTGGCCGGCCTGGAAGCCGGGCGACGAGTTCGAGGCGGCGCGCAATGCTTCGGCCGCCGCCCGCAAGCCGTGACCTGAAGCGCGCGACACGCTAGACCCCCGCCATGACCGCTCAGCCCGAAATCCACGGCCTCTGCCCTGCCCGCTTCAATGCGGTGAAGGACGCCTTCGCCGCCAACTTCACCGACGCGCCCGAAGGGCTGAATGAACTGGCCGCGCGCTTTTCCGTCACCGTCGACGGCGAGGTGGCCGTGGACCTCTGGGCCGGGTCGGCGGATGTGGCGGGGCGCACGCCCTTCACCGAGGAGACGCTGGTTCCGGTCTTCTCGACCGGCAAGGCGGTCATGGCCCTGATGATCGCGCGCTGCGTCGACAAGGGCCTGCTCTCCTACGAAGATCGCGTCGCCGACCACTGGCCGGCCTTCGGGGCGGCGGGCAAGGACCGGCTGACCGTCGGCCAATTGATGAGCCACCAGTCGGGTCTGCCGGGCTTCGACGGCGGGGCCGAGCCCGAGATCTGGTTCGACCGCCAGGCGGTGCTGGACAGGCTGGCGGCCCAGACGCCCCTTTGGGAGCCGGGCACGGCCTCGGGCTATCACCCCATCACCATCGGCTATCTGGCGGGCGAGCTGTTCCGCCTTGTCGACGGGCGCAGCATGGGCGCGGCCCTGCGCGAGGACTTCGCCCGGCCCTTCGATTTGGACCTGTGGATCGGCCTGCCCGAGAGCGAGCACGGCCGCGTGGCCCAGCTGCGCAAACCCGCGGCGGCGCCGGACCTGGGTCCCATCGACGCGATCAAGAAGGCCGCCTTCCTCGACCGGGGCTCGGCGCCCGGCGGGCGCGGCTCGACCGAGTGGCGCATGGCGGAAATCCCCTCGGCCAATCTGCACGCCACGGCGAAGGATCTGGCGCGGATGATGTCGATCATCGCCACGGGCGGCGCCCTGGACGACCTGCCCGTCCTGTCGCAGGACACACTGACCCAGGCGACGCGTGAACGCATCCACGGTCAGGACAAGGTCCTGCCCTATGTCATGAGCTGGGGGGCGGGCTTCACACGCAACGCGGGTCTGAACGTCTTCGGACCCAATCCGGAGGCCGTGGGCCATTGCGGCTGGGGCGGATCCATGGCCTTCGCTGATCAGGCGACGGGGGTTTCGGCCGCCTATGTCATGACGCGCCAGTCGCCGCACCTGATCGGCGATCCGCGCGCCACGCGTTTGGTCGAGGCGCTTTACGCCGCACTGTAAATTCAGCCTTCCGCGCCCCAGGCCAACTGGTCGTGGACGATACGCCATCCGTCCTCGGTGCGGCGCAGCACGCGGGTGAACAGGCCGCGATGGGTCTTGCCTTCGCGGCGCATGAGCACCCGGCCCGAAACCACGGTGGTGTTGACGTCGAACTGCAGGGTCTCGAACCACTCATAGGTCATCTGACCCAGGCCGCCCGGCTGGGCGGCGCGGGTCTCAAGGGCGGCGCGCACGGCGTCGGGTCCCTTCACCGGGGTGTCGCCGAGGAAGACCAGCAGGGGCTCGTCCTGGACATAGGTGGCCATGACCGCTTCGACGTCGCCCGAGGACCAGGCCTCGGCGGCGGCGTCCAGGGTGTTGCTGACCGCGTCGAAGGTCTCAGCCGTGGTCGGCACGACGACCGGCGGCGCGCTGGAGACCGGCGCCTCGCTGCGCGCCGTGCGGATGACTTCGTCGCCGCCGCCCTGCATGCCGACGCTCTGGGCGCAGGCGGAGGAGCCGGTCGCCAGGGCGAAGGTCATGGCGAGGACGGCGAGGGAGCGGGCGCGGATCATCGCCTCTTCTAGGACGGAACCGCCTCGGACCTCAACGCGAAGGACGCGCTTCCTCGTCCAGAGCCGCCATGCGATCCTCGGCCGGGTCGTCCAGCAGACCGGGTTCGGGCGCGACAATGGTCTCGGCGGTGCGGCTGGCGCGGCGCACCTTGAGCACAGCGCCGACGGCGAAGACCACGGCGCCCAGCCAGATGAAGGCGAAGGAGGCGATACGCAACGCCCCCAGCGCTTCGCCCTGGATCATGCCGATGAAGAAGACGATGGTCGGGGCCAGGAACTGCAGGAAGCCCATGCTGGACAGGGGCATCCGCCGGGCCGCCCAGGCGAACAGGGCCAGCGGAATGACGGTCGCGGGGCCGGCGAACAGCAGCCAGAAGGTGGCGGCCGGCGAGGCGGTGAAATGCCCCTGCCCCGTCGCCTCGATGAAGATCACCCAGGCCAGGCCCGGCGCGGCCAGCAGCAGGCACTCCATGAAGAGCCCGGTCTGGGCCTCGACCGAGACGCGCTTGCGGATGATGCCGTAGGCCGCGAAGCTGAAGGCCAGCAGCAGGGACACCCAGGGCGCGTGGCCAAGCGCCAGGGTCTGCAGCACCACGCCGACGGCGGCCAGGCCGATGGCGGCGGCGCCGAAGCGGTCGATCCGTTCCCGGAACAGCCAGGCCCCCGCGGCCATGTTGAGCAGGGGATTGAGATAGTAGCCGAGCGAGGCGTCCAGGGTCCGCCCGTTGTTCACCGCCACGACATAGGTGGTCCAGTTGGTGGCGATCAGCACCGCCGACAGGGCCAGCCAGCCCAGCACCTTGGGTTGACGCAAGACCGCGAGGACCTGGGTCCACTGGCGAGCGATCAGCACCAGCAGCAGGGCCCACAGCACGCCCCAGACGGCGCGGTGGCCCATGATCTCCCAGGCGTCGGCGCCCTGATGCGCCATCTGCTGGAAGACCAGAGGGATGAAACCCCACAGCAGATAGCAGCCCACCCCCGCCATCAGGGCGGCGCGGGCTTCGGACGAGTTCGCAGAGGGGGACGCGGTCACTGGGCGGACCTTTCGGCCTCCGCCGCGCGAACGCGGCGGAGGCTTCAAGAGGATACGAAACGGGCCTCAAGCAGCCTCGCGCCGCGCGCGGGGCGTTAGGCCCCCTTCACTTAGACCGTCAGGCTGCGATAGCCGCTCGACGGGGTGATGACGCCGGTTTCGTCCAGCAACTGAGCGATCTGGACGGCGTTGAGGGCCGCGCCCTTGCGCAGGTTGTCGGACACCACCCAGAACGACAGGCCGTTCTCGACGGTCGGGTCCTTGCGGATGCGGCTGACATAGACGGCGTGCTCGCCGGCGGCGTCGACGGGGGTGATGTAGCCGTCGTGCTCCAGCTTATCGATGACCAGGACGCCCGGGGCCTCGCGCAGGATCTCGCGGGCCTCGTCCGGCTCGATCGGGCGATCGAACTCGACCGTCACGGCTTCGGAGTGGCCGACGAAGACCGGCACGCGGACGCAGGTCACGGTCAGCTTGATCGAGGGGTCGATCATCTTGTGCGTCTCGTCCCACATCTTGGCCTCCTCGTCGGTGTAGCCGTCGTCGCGGAAGGAGCCGATGTAGGGGATGACGTTGAAGGCGATCTGCTTGGGGAACTTCTTGGGCGTGGCGTCGCCCAGGCCGTAGATGGCCTTGGTCTGGTTCCACAGCTCGTCCATGCCTTCCTTGCCGGCGCCCGACACGGATTGATAGGTCGAGACGACGACGCGCTTGGCCTTGGCCGCGTCATGCAGGGGCTTGAGCGCCACGACCAGCTGGGCCGTCGAGCAGTTGGGGTTGGCGACGATGTTCTTCTTGCGCGCCAGCTTGACCGCGTCCGGGTTCACTTCCGGCACGATCAGCGGCACGTCGGGGTCCATGCGGAAGGCCGAGGAGTTGTCGATGACGATGGGACCGGCCTTGCCGATCTTTTCCGACCAGGCCTTGGACACCGTGCCGCCGGCGCTCATCAGAACGACGTCCACGGTCGAGAAGTCGAACTGCTCCAGGTCCTCGCACTTCAGCGTCTTGTCGCCGAAGGCCACCTCGACGCCCTTGGATTTTCGCGAGGCGATCGCATGCATTTTATCAACCGGGAAGTTCAGCTCCTCGATGATGTTCAGCATTTCCCGGCCGACATTGCCGGTGGCGCCAACGATGGCGACGCGATAGCCCATGATGAAAATATCCTTGTAAGGGCGTTGGGGAGAAAAGCGGTTCTGCATTTGGGTCTTTCGCAGGCGCGAAGCAACCGGTTTTCGCCAAATTGCCGCTTCAGAAGGCATGAAACCGCTCCGCCTTCCCTGATCCGCCCCTTGGGGCTATGCCGCTGGGCATGACCTCCCGTATCCGAAACGCCTACGACATCCGCGTCGAAGAGGGCGTCATCGCCCCCGACCCGCAGCAGCTGGAGCTGCTGGCCGCGCTGGAACGTCTGGAGGCGGACCTGTCGAAGAAGGGCCTATTCGGCCGCCCGCCCGAAGTGAAAGGCATCTACATCTGGGGCCCGCCGGGACGCGGCAAGTCCATGTTGATGGACCTCTTCTATTCGGCCACGCCGGAGCAGAAGAAGGTGCGCGCCCACTTCCACGCCTTCATGGCCCGCATCCACGATCTGGTGAAGCAGTGGCGCGAGGGCGACAGCCGCACCCGCAAGGCCGTGTTCGGGACCAGCAAGGGCGACGATCCCATCCCCCCGATCGCGGCCCTGATCGCCTCGGAGGCGCGGCTGCTGTGCTTTGACGAACTGCAGGTCACGGACATCGCCGACGCCATGATCCTCGGCCGGTTGTTCGAGGCCCTGTTCGAAAAGCGGGTGGTCCTGGCCGTCACCTCGAACCGCGCGCCGGAGGACCTCTACAAGAACGGCATCAACCGCCAGCTCTTCCTGCCCTTTATCGACATCCTCCGCGAGCGCTGCGAGGTGGTGGAGACGGCGGGCGCCCGCGACTTCCGCCTGGACCGCATGGCGGGGGCCCAGGTCTGGTTCTCGCCGCTGGACGAGACGGCGCGAGCCGGTTTCGAGACCCTGTGGTCGGATCTCAAGGGCGGGGAGCCGGAAGAGCCGGTCGCCCTGCCGGTGCTAGGGCGTCAGGTCCGGGTTCAGCGCACCGTCGGCGGCATGGCGCGGGCCAGTTTCAGCGAGCTGTGCGGATCGCCGCTGGGTCCGCAGGACTATCTGGCCGTCGCCCGGCGCTTCCACACCCTCTTCCTGTCCGACGTACCGACCCTCAGCCCGGCCAACCACCACGAGGCGCGCCGTCTGGTGACCCTGATCGACGCCCTCTACGAGGCCAAGACCCGGCTGGTGGTTCTGGCCGATGCCGAGCCGGAGGCCCTCTACGCCGAGGGGGTCGGCGCCTTCGAGTTCGAGCGCACGGTGTCGCGCCTGAACGAGATGCGCAGCGCCTCATGGCTGGAGCAGAGGGGCGATGACGACGAGGCGGAAGAGACGGCGGTTCACGCCTGAGGCGGCCCGTTCCCTTGCCTGCTCATCCCGGCGGACGCGGGGATCCAGTTAGAGCCTGAAATGTGCCGGTGGAAACGGGTGCCTTGATCCTGGCCAGCGCCTGTAGCCAAAGCGCTGGATCCCGGCGTCCGCCGGGATGAGCGGGTTCAAAGGATGCCGCACGAAAAAGGGCCGCGCCTTCCGGCACGACCCTTTCTTCAAACTAGCGACGGGCGCTCAAGCAGTGAGCGACCGCGTCGCGAACGATAGCGCTCTTAAGCGAGGGAGCTATCGATGTCCTTACAGGCCTGGATCAGGCCGTTCACCGACTCGACCGACTTGGCGAACATGGCCTTTTCTTCGTCGTTGGTGGTGAACTCGACGATCTTCTCGACGCCGTTCGCGCCGATCAGGGCCGGGACGCCGACGTAGAGGTCGGACAGGCCGTACTCGCCCGACAGCCAGACGGCGCAGGGCAGGACGCGCTTCTGGTCCAGCAGGTAGGACTTGGCCATGGCGATCGCCGATTCAGCCGGGGCGTAGAAGGCCGAGCCGGTCTTCAGCAGGGCCACGATCTCGCCGCCGCCCTTGCGGGTGCGCTCGACGATGGCGTCCAGATCGGCTTGCGACAGGAAGCCGGCGGCGACGGCGTCCGGCAGCGGCAGGCCGCCGACGGTCGAGTGGCGCACCATCGGCACCATGTCGTCGCCGTGACCGCCCAGGGTCCAGGCGTGGATGTCCTGCACCGAGACGCCGGTCTTTTCAGCCAGGAAGTAGGCGAAGCGCGCCGAGTCCAGCACGCCGGCCATGCCGACGACCTTCTCCTTGGGCAGGCCCGAGAACTTCTGCAGGGCCCAGACCATGGCGTCGAGGGGGTTGGTGATGCAGATGACGAAGGCGTTGGGGGCGTGCTGCTTGATGCCCTCGCCGACGGCCTTCATGACCTTCAGGTTGATGCCTATCAGGTCGTCGCGGCTCATGCCCGGCTTGCGCGGCACGCCGGCGGTGACGATGCAGACGTCGGCGCCCGCGATGTCGGCGTAGTCGTTGGCGCCCTTCAGGGCCACGTCCTGACCGAAGACGGCCGAGGCCTCGGCGATGTCCAGGGCTTTGCCTTGCGGCGTGCCTTCGGCGATGTCGAACAGGATGACGTCGCCCAGCGCTTCGCGCGCGGCCACGTGGGCCAGGGTTCCGCCGATCATTCCGGCGCCGATAAGGGCGATCTTCGCGCGAGCCATACAGGTCTCTCCAGTCGATGTTGCGTGTGCGAAACGGTACTCGATGTCGGGCGGTCTAGACCCGCAGCGGAGCGGGAGCAAGCGTCGGGCGTTGCGCCTTTGGTCGGCCCCTGCGAGGGTCACGCTGATCCAGAGAAGCATGATGACCCCTGCGGAAGACGATCGACAGTATGAGGCTCGCGTCCTCACGGAAGCCGAGGTCTGGCGCGAACGCCAGCTGCGCCGCCCGGGTCTGTGGGACATGACCACGCGGGCGACCCAGGACCGGATCAACCGGATCATTCCCGAGCGGGTGCACCAGATCGTCACCTCGGGCGTCGAGCTGACCACGCGAGGCATCCTGACCGGGGCCGACTGGACCACAGCCAAACCGTTGCTGCACGGCAGCCTTCGCAAGCGCGAAGAGCTGATCCAGACCCGCGTGGATTTCTATCGCACCACGGCCAGCGTCGAGGGCGGGGTGGCGGGGGCCGGGGGCTTCCTGCTGGCGGCGGCGGACTTTCCCGCCCTGCTGGCCATCAAGATCAAGCTGCTGGCCGAGATCGGCGCCCTCTATGGCCATTCGGGCAAGAGCCTGGCGGAGCGGCTCTATCTATTGCGGATATTCCAGTTGGCCTTTTCCAGCGCCCGGCATCGGCCCGAGGCCCTGTCCGCGCTGGAGGCGGCGGGACGCGGCCTGCATCAGCCCGAACGCATCCAGGACTTCGACTGGCGCAAGTTCCAGTTGGAGTACCGCGACTACATCGATCTGGCCAAGCTGGCCCAGCTGATCCCCGTCATCGGCGCGCCGGTGGGGGCGGTGGTCAACTGGCGGCTGACGACGCGGCTGGCGACGACGGCGATGAACGCCTATCGCCTGCGCTGGTTCGAGGACGAACATCTGACATGACTGAATTCACAGCCGATCCCGCCTTCGAGGCCGGGTCCGTCTTCGCCGTTGACTGGCCCCTGTGTCAGGTGCGGCTGCAGGACGACGCCCGCTTTGTCTGGCTGATCCTGCTGCCCCGCGTCGAGGGCGCGGTCGAGATGGGCGACCTGACGCCCGAGCAGCGCGCTGTCCTGATGGAGGAGGTTGTTCGGGCCGGCGACCTGGTGCGCGATCTGGCTGAGGCAGCGGGCCGCCCCGTCGACAAGCTGAATACGGCGGCGCTGGGTAATGTCACCCGCCAGCTGCACGTCCATGTCGTGGGGCGCCGCCGCGACGATGGCCTGTGGCCTGACCCGATCTGGGGCCGCCCGGGCGCCGTGCGCCTGTCCGAGGACGATCGGGCGACCTTGTTGCGAGCAATTCGCGAGGCATGATCAGGAAATCGCGATCCGCAGCGCTTATCCGGCCCGGTTCGTTGACACCCGGCCTTTGCGGTCACTAAAGCCTATCGCACTGCAACCGGACCTGTTTTTCCACAGGTTTTTTGAGAATCATTCGCATGTCGAACCTTCCCCAGGGTGCGGGCGACCCGACTGGCCGCTACGTCCGCCATCCCAATGGCCATGTGGCGCCGATGTCGCCCTTCACCGACGTCTGGCGGTGGCACGTGACCATGACGGCCTCCATCCTGTTCCGCGTCACCATCGGCGCGGCCACCGTCGGCGCCGTCCTGCTGCTGGCCTGGATCGCGGCCGTCGCCGCCGGCCCCGAGGCCTACGCCAAGGTTCTGGCCTGCTCGGCCTCGCCGTTCGGCCTCTTCATCTGGTTCGGCCTGTCGCTGGTGGTCTTCTCATTCCTGCTGAACGGCGCCCGCCACCTGATCAACGACGCCGGCAAGGGCCTTGATCTGAAGTCCGCCAATCTGATGGCCAACATCGCCGTCTGGGGCCCCCTGGTCCTGACCGTGCTGTTCTGGGTCGTCCTGTTCGCCGCCGGAAAGGTTTCGCTGTGAGCGCCGCCCCCAAGTTCAAGAACCATGTGAAGATCTCCGAGCGCCACGGCGCCGGCGAGTGGAAGATCGAGAAGCTGGCCCTTCTGGCCCTGATGCCGCTGGGCCTGTGGGTCCTGTGGTCGGGCTTCACCCTGGCCGGCGCCGGCTATGAGGCCGTGGTCGCCTGGTTCGGCAACGCCCTGAACACCGGCCTGCTGGCCGTGACGGCCATCGTCTTCTTCCTGTTCGCCAGCCTGGCCTGGAAGGTGATCATCGAGGACTACGTCCCGACGCCCTCGGCCCGGACGACCCTGATCAACCTGTCGAACCTCGTCTTCCTCGTGCTGGCCGCCGCCAGCATCTTCTTCATCGTGCGTGTGGCGATGGGCTCCGCCCCGCTGCCCGCCGGAGTCTGATCCCGTCATGGCTGCTTACGAGCTTATCGATCACGAATACGACGTCGTCGTCGTCGGCGCGGGCGGTTCGGGCCTGCGCGCGGCGCTCGGCGCCGCCCAGCAGGGCCTGAAGGTCGCCTGCGTCACCAAGGTCTTTCCCACCCGCTCGCACACGGTCGCGGCGCAGGGCGGCATCTCCGCCTCGCTCGGCAACATGGGCGAGGACAGCTGGCAGTGGCACATGTACGACACCGTCAAGGGGTCGGACTGGCTGGGCGACCAGGACGCCATCGAATACCTGGTCCGTAACGCGCCCAAGGCCGTTTACGAGCTGGAACACTGGGGCGTGCCCTTCTCGCGCACCGAAGAAGGCAAGATCTACCAGCGCGCCTTCGGCGGCATGACCCGCAACTTCGGCGAAGGTCCGGTGCAGCGCACCTGCGCCGCCGCCGACCGCACCGGTCACGCCATCCTGCACACCCTCTACGGCCAGTCGGTTCGTCGCGAAGTGAAGTTCTTTGTCGAATACTTCGCCCTGGACCTGATCATGCAGGACGGGGCCTGCACCGGCGTCACCGCCCTGCAGCTCGACACCGGCCAGATGCACCAGTTCCGCGCCAAGATGGTGGTGCTGGCGACCGGCGGTTACGGCCGCGCCTACTTCTCGGCCACCTCGGCCCACACCTGCACCGGCGACGGCAACGCCATGGTGCTGCGCGCCGGCCTGCCGCTGCAGGACATGGAGTTCGTGCAGTTCCACCCGACCGGCATCTATGGCGCCGGCTGCCTGATCACCGAGGGCGCCCGCGGTGAAGGCGGCTATCTGACCAACTCGGAAGGCGAGCGCTTCATGGAGCGCTATGCGCCGACCGTGAAGGATCTGGCCCCGCGCGACATGGTTTCGCGCTCCATGACCATCGAAATCCGCGAAGGCCGCGGCGTGGGTCCGAACAAGGACCACATCTTCCTGCACCTGGACCACCTGGATCCCAAGATCCTGCACGCGCGCCTGCCGGGCATCTCGGAATCGGCCAAGATCTTCGCCGGCGTCGACGTGACCAAGGAGCCGATCCCGGTCCTGCCGACCGTCCACTACAACATGGGCGGCATCCCGACGAACTATCACGGCGAGGTGCTGACCCTGCGCGACGGCAACCCCGACAGCGTGGTTCCGGGCCTGATGGCCGTGGGCGAAGCCGCCTGCGTCTCGGTGCACGGCGCCAACCGTCTGGGCTCCAACTCCCTGACCGATCTGGTGGTGTTCGGCCGCGCCGTCGGCCTGCGCTGCGGTGAAGTGGTGGATAAGGCCTCGGCCGTGCCGGCTGCGCCCAAGGCGACGACCGATGCCCACCTGGCTCGCCTGGACCGCTTCCGCAACGCCTCGGGTTCGACCCCTACCGCCAAGCTGCGCCTCGAGATGCAGCGCGCCATGCAGTCGGACGCCGCCGTCTTCCGCACCGGCAAGACCCTGGACGAAGGCGTCGCCAAGCTGCGCTCGATCGACGCCGCCGGCGCCGACATCAAGACCACGGACCGCGGCCTGATCTGGAACACGGATCTGATGGAGACGCTGGAGTACGACAACCTGATCGCTCAGGCTTTGGTCACCATCGAAGGCGCGGCCAACCGCACGGAATCGCGCGGCGCCCACGCTCGCGAGGACTTCCCGGATCGCGACGACGTCAACTGGATGAAGCACACCCTGGCCTGGAAGCGTCCGGGCGAAGGCGTCCAGATCGACTACCGCCCGGTCCACAAATACACGATGACCGACGACGTTTCGTACATCGAGCCCAAGGCTCGGGTTTACTAAGGGAGAGCAGACAGATGGTTCAACTCACCCTCCCGCGCGGCTCCAAGCCCACGACCGGCAAGGTCCACAAGGCCCCGGCCGGCGCCAAGAACGTCAAGACCTACAAGGTCTATCGCTACGACCCCGAAACGGATTCCGATCCGCGCTGGGACGTTTACGAGGTCTCGTCCGACGATCACGGCCCCATGCTTCTGGACGCCCTGATCCACATCAAGAACGAGATCGACCCGACCCTGTCCTTCCGTCGCTCGTGCCGTGAAGGCATCTGCGGCTCGTGCTCGATGAACATCGACGGTCGCAACACCCTGGCCTGCACCAAGGGCATGGACGAGTGCTCGTCGCACAACATCACCATCGCCCCCCTGCCCCACCAGCCGGTGGTCAAGGACCTGGTGACGGACCTGTCGCTGTTCTACGCCCAGTACGACTCGATCCAGCCCTACCTCCAGTCCGACCAGCCGGACCCGGAGACGGAGCGCCTGCAGTCGCCCGCCGACCGCGAGAAGCTGGACGGTCTGTACGAGTGCATCCTTTGCGCCTGCTGCTCGACCTCCTGCCCCAGCTACTGGTGGAACCAGGAAGAATACCTCGGCCCTGCGGCCCTGCTGCAGTCCTACCGCTGGATCTCGGACAGCCGCGATGACGCGACCCAGAAGCGCCTCGACGACCTCGAGGACCCCTTCAAGCTGTATCGCTGCCACACGATCATGAACTGCGCCCAGGTCTGCCCCAAGGGGCTGAACCCGGCCAAGGCGATCGCCGAGACCAAGAAGCTGATGGTGGCCCCCAGCCGCAAGCGCGCGGCGGCCTGAGGCTTCAGGCTTATCGACCCGAACAGCCCCCGGCGCCGACAGGCTCCGGGGGTTTTTCATGGCCCGTTTCATGTTGCCGTCACCCCGGACGCCCCGCAGGGGCGATCCGGGGCCCAGGCGTTGCATCTGGCCGAGGCGTGACCGCAGCAGGCGCCTGGGTTCCGGGTCCGCTTCGCGCCCCGGAATGACGGCAGGAGGAGGCGGACCGCTCGACCGCTTTTTCATCGCCGTCTGGGCTTGCCTCCCGCGCGGCCTGGGCTAAGACGCCTGCATGGCCAAGATCACCTACATCGAGCACGACGGGACCGAGCACACGGTCGAGGTCAAGAACGGCCTTAGCGTCATGGAAGGCGCGATCCGCAACAATGTGCCGGGCATCGACGCCGACTGCGGCGGGGCCTGCGCCTGCGCCACCTGCCACGTCTATGTGGACGAGAATTTCGCCTCGGAGACGGGCCGACCCTCGGCCATGGAGGAGTCGATGCTCGACTTCGCCGAGAACGTCGAGCCGAACAGCCGCCTGTCCTGCCAGATCCGCGTCAGCGACGATCTGGACGGCCTGATCGTGCGCCTGCCGCAAAGCCAGCACTGACATGGTCGACGCCCGGCTGCTGGACGCGGTCGGGGCCTTGATCAACGCCCATGCGCGGTCCGGGCATGTCCCGCTGATCGGGATCGCCGGGGCGCAAGGCAGCGGCAAGACCACTCTGGCCCGCGCCGCCGCCGAACGGTTCGGTGCGGCGCATCTGTCGCTGGACGACGTCTATCTGACCCAGGCCGAGCGCGAGGCCAAAGGCAGGGCGATCCACCCCCTGTTCGCCGTGCGCGGTCCGCCGGGGACGCACGATCTGGTTCTGCTGGAAACGACCGTCGCCGCCCTGCGCGCTTCCGGGCCTGACAGGCGCACGCCCATGCCATCCTTCGACAAGCTGGCCGATGATCGGCGCCCCGAGGCGCAATGGCCGGTGTTCACGGGTCGCCCGACGGCGGTTCTGGTCGACGGCTGGTGTCTGGGGGCGACGGCTCAGGCGGAGGCGGAACTGGCCGAACCCATCAATACCCTGGAACGTGAGAGGGACGGACAGGGCGTCTGGCGCTGTGCGGTCAACACCGAACTGGCCGGGGCCTATGCCGCCCTGTTCGCCGGCTTCGACGCCGTCCTGTTCCTGAAGGCGCCATCGTTTGATGCCGTGCTGGACTGGCGTTGCGAACAGGAGGCGGAGTTGCTGGGCATGCATCCGGACGACTTGCCGCCCGAACGTCGCGCCGAACTGGCCGTCTTCATCCAGGCCTTCGAGCGCATCACCCGCCATATGCTGGCGGGCGGGGTGCGAGCGGATGTGGCCATCGCGCTGGACAAGGATCGGCGCCCTTTCTTTTCCTGATCAGAAGGCAAGAAAAAAGGGCGGGACCTTTCGATCCCGCCCTTCTGCAGTCTTAGCGTTGGTTGGCTTGGACTTAGAAGTCCATGCCGCCCATGCCGCCCATGCCGCCCATGTCGGGGGCGCCGCCGGCGCCGCCCTTCTTGGGCGCGTCAGCGATGGCGGCTTCCGTGGTGATCATGATGCCGGCGACCGAGGCGGCCGACTTCAGAGCCGAACGGACGACCTTGGCCGGATCGATCACGCCCATCTGGACGAGGTCGCCGTACTCTTCGGTCTGGGCGTTGAAGCCGAACGAAGCGTCGGTCGAGTCCATGACCTTGCCGACCACGATCGAGCCTTCGACGCCCGAGTTTTCCGAGATCTGACGGATCGGAGCCTGCAGGGCGCGGCGGACGATGGCGATGCCGGCGTTCTGATCGGCGTTGGCGCCCTTCAGGTCGACCAGCTTCTTGGAGGCTTGCAGCAGGGCCACGCCGCCGCCCGGGACGATGCCTTCATCGGCAGCGGCGCGGGTTGCGTTCAGGGCGTCGTCGACGCGGTCCTTCTTTTCCTTCACTTCGACTTCGGTCGAACCGCCGACGCGCAGGACGGCGACGCCGCCGGCCAGCTTGGCCAGACGTTCTTGCAGTTTTTCCTTGTCGTAGTCCGAGGTGGTGTCCTCGATCTGACGCTTGATCTGGCCGACGCGGGCTTCGATGCCGTCTTTCTCGCCAGCGCCTTCGACGATGGTGGTGTCGTCCTTGGTGATCTGGACCTTCTTGGCCTTGCCGAGCATGTCGAGCGTGACGGTCTCAAGCTTGATGCCGAGGTCTTCCGAGATGACCTGGCCGCCCGTCAGGATGGCGATGTCTTCCAGCATGGCCTTGCGGCGGTCGCCGAAGCCCGGAGCCTTGACGGCGGCGACGCGCAGGCCGCCGCGCAGCTTGTTGACCACCAGGGTGGCCAGGGCTTCGCCTTCGATGTCCTCGGCGATGATCAGCAGGGGACGGCCCGACTGAACCACGGCTTCCAGCACCGGCAGCATGGGCTGCAGCGAGGTCAGCTTCTTCTCGTGGAGCAGGATGAGGGGCTCTTCGAGGGCGACCTCCATCTTGTCGGCGTTGGTGATGAAGTAGGGCGACAGGTAGCCGCGGTCGAACTGCATGCCTTCGACGATGTCGACGGTGGTTTCAGCCGTCTTGGCTTCCTCGACGGTGATGACGCCTTCGTTGCCGACCTTGGCCATGGCCAGGGCGATCAGTTCGCCGATTTCAGCATCGCCGTTGGCCGAGATGGTGCCGACCTGGGCGATTTCCGAGTTGTTCGAGACCGGCTTGGAGATGGTCTTCACTTCGTCCAGGGCCACGGCGACGGCCTGGTCGATGCCGCGCTTCAGGTCCATCGGGTTCATGCCGGCGGCGACGGCCTTGAGGCCCTCTTGCACGATGGCCTGAGCCAGGACGGTGGCGGTGGTGGTGCCGTCGCCCGCGTTGTCGTTCGCCTTGGAGGCGACTTCGCGGATCATCTGGGCGCCCATGTTCTCGAAGGCGTCTTCCAGCTCGATTTCCTTGGCGACCGAGACGCCGTCCTTGGTCGAGCGCGGGGCCCCGAAGGACTTCTGGATCACGACGTTGCGGCCCTTCGGCCCGAGGGTCACCTTGACGGCGTCAGCCAGGACGTTGACGCCCTTCAGCATCTTGTCGCGAGCGTCGGTGTTGAATTTTACGATCTTAGCAGCCATCGGGCAGCTCCTATCTAACTGGTTTTAAACGAGAGTCCGGAAACCGGGGCGCGTCTTACGACAGCACGCCCAGGACGTCGGATTCCTTCATGATGATCAGGTCTTCGCCGTCGATCTTCACTTCCGTGCCCGACCACTTGCCGAACAGGATGCGGTCTCCGGCCTTCAGTTCCAGAGCGACGTGCTTGCCGTCTTCGTCACGGACGCCCGGGCCCACGGCGACGACTTCGCCTTCCTGGGGCTTTTCCTTGGCCGTGTCGGGGATGATGATCCCGCCCTTGGTCTTGGATTCTTCTTCCACGCGCTTGACCAGCACGCGATCGCCGAGCGGACGAAACGCCATCGGACTTCTCCCTCTTAAACCCCCGAAGCGGGGCGTTCTGAAATGGTGGGCGGCCCCCCTGGCGGTCGCCGCTTTGGCAGCCGACCGTCAAGAGTGCTAACGCATCGGGCAAGTAGGAGGGCCGCTGCGGGGCGTCAAGGCGAGGGCGGCGAAACAACGCCCGATTTTGGCCCGTTGACTCCAAGAGCTTTAAACTACAAAGTTCATTGTCTTCGTGAAACCCAAGGGGCCGCCCGGGCTCCGGTCACGAGAGGAGGAGAGAAAAATGCAAGCGGTTCAAAAGGCGGCCCTGGCCGCCGCCCTGTCGTCCTTGGTGCTGGCGGGGGCCGGTTCGGCCCTGGCCGGGGATGTCGTCATCACCGTCACCGGCGTTCAGGCGCGCGGCGGCGACCTGCTGGTCGGGCTGCAGACCTCGGCCCAGTTCCTGAAGCACGAGGGCGACCACGGCGAGATCATCAAGGCGCCGGTTGCCGGAACCCGGGTTGTGACCCTGAAGGACGTGCCGCCGGGCGACTATTCCGTCTCGGTCCTACACGACATGAACGGCGATCAGCAAATGGCCCTGGCGAACGGCATGCCCGCCGAGGGCTGGGCCATGTTCCGCGGCGAGACCCTGAGGGCGGCCCCGACCTTTGACCGGGTCAAGTTCACCGTGCCGTCGACCGGCGACGCGCGGGTCAGCGTGGCCATGCAGTATCCCGCGGGACGCTAACGCCGCGCCGTCGAGGCTCTCGACCTGTGGGTCGGGAGCCCGGTTGGCGATGCTCAAAGATGACTTGAATATGAACGGGACCCCTTGGGGTCGTTCAGCGGAGGCCGCCTAAAAGGGAGACAACGGATCAACCGGCTTTCGAAAGGAGCCCCGCCATGAAGACCATTTCCAAGATCGGCGTCGGCGCGATCGCTCTGACGATGCTGGCCACGACCCCCGCCGCCGCCCAGTCCTATCGCGACCGAGATCGCGACAACACCGGCCGTGACGCCGTGCTGGGCGCCGTCGTCGGCGGCGTCGCCGGGGCCATCATCGGCCAGGGCGACGGTCGCTACATCGCCGGCGGCGCCCTGGCGGGCGCCGGTCTGGGCGCGGCGGCTTCTGACAGCGACCGCGACGGCTGCAACTATTATCGCGGCGGCCGCTGCTACCGGAACCAGGGCCACTGGGAGCGCGACCACGGCATCAACAGCCGCGACGGCTACTACAACGGCCGCTATGAGCGGAATGACGGCCGCTACTACCGCGACGGCCGCTACTGGCGGAACCACGGCGAGTGGCGCAGCCACCAGAACCGCCGCGACCGCGACTACCGCTACGACCGCCGCTGGTAGGTTCTGGCGTTGAAACTAAGGAAGGCCCGGCGGCGACGCCGGGCCTTTTTCGTGCCCGGCGTCAGCGGACGCCGATGCTCAAGGTGTAGTTGGCGTGCTCGTCCCGGCGGGCGGCGTTGCGCATCAGATAGACCCGCACGACGTAGTCGCCGTTGGCCGGAAGGCGGCCCGTGAACTGATTGCCCGAGGTCGAGCCGACGAACAGGGCCTCGTCCGCGCCCTGTTTCGTGACGTTGAAATAGGCCGAGGCGTTGGTGGGCTGCAGCCGGACGTTCAACGTCTGGCCCGCGCGCGCGCCGAGTACATAGTCCACCATGTCATAGCCGTGGATATTGCCGTGCAGGGTGGCGGACGAGGCGCCGCGCGCGAACTGCACCCGCTCGGTGCGTGAATGGTCCTGGGCCACGGCGGGCAGGGCCAGCGCGCCGACAAGGGCGGTGATAAAGAAGGGCTTGAACATAGGGGCTTCCTGATTGAGTCCGAGGAACGACGACGCCGACGCCGGGGTTCCCGTCGCTAAGCCGCGGCCCGCGCCTTGCCGATCAGGCCCAGGTGGGTGATCCCGAAGCTGTCCGGCGACTTGAGGCCGTAGCCGAGGGCGCGGTCGAAGCCCACGTGGGCCAGCCAGATCAGGGCGAGGGCGACGGGCAGTCCCCCGCCGGTCAGCCCGCCCGTCGCCGCCAGCAACAGCGGCCCGATCAGGCTGTGCGCCAGATTATAGGCCCAGGCGCCGACCCGCGGCCCCGCCAGGTAGCCGACAAAGGACAGGTCGGGGGTGAGGAAGAGGACGGCGAACAGCAGCCAGCCCTCGCCGAACCGGGCATAGGCCAGCACCGAGACGGCCAGCAGGGCCAGACCTTCCAGCCTCTGCCAGAGCGGCGCGACGACGGTCACTTCAGCAGCCGGGTCAGCAAGGCCGCGGTCGAGGGGTCGAGCTCGGGCGAGGGGGCTCCCGCCGCCACGTCCTTGAGCACAGCCTTGGCCAGAACCTTGCCCAGTTCGACGCCCCACTGGTCGAAGCTGTTGATGTCCCAGATCACCCCCTCGACGAAGGTCTTGTGCTCGTAAAGCGCGATCAGGGCGCCCAGGGTCTGCGGCGTCAGGCGGTCCATGAGGATGGCGGTCGAGGGCCGGTTGCCGGGGAAGGTCTTGTGCGGGGCCAAACGGTCGGCCTCGGCTTCGGACGCGCCCGAGGCGATCAGTTCGGCGCGGGCGTGGGTCTCGGTCTTGCCCTGCATCAGGGCCTGGCCCTGGGCCAGGGCGTTGGCCCAGAGCGGGGCCTCCGAGGTCGCACCATCGGTCGAGGCGACGATGATGAACTCGGCCGGGACCACCTGCGGCCCCTGATGGATCTGCTGGAAGAAGGCGTGCTGGCCGTTGGTGCCCGGCTCGCCGAAGACGACGGGGCAGGTCTGGCGGCCGACAGGCGAGCCGTCGCAGCGTACCCGCTTGCCGTTCGACTCCATCTCCAGCTGCTGCAGGAAGGCCGGCAGGCGGCGCAGGCCGTGGGCGTAGGGGGCCACGGTGCGCGCAGGCCGATGCAGGCCGTCGACATTGTAAATCTGGGCCAGGGCCAGAAGGACCGGGGCGTTGGCCTCCAGCGGGGCCTCGAGGAAGTGCCGGTCCAGTTCGGCGGCGCCGTCGAGGAAGCCCTGGAAGACGTCCCAGCCCAGACCGATGACGCACGACAGGCTGACCGCCGACCACAGGGAATAGCGCCCGCCGACCCAGTCCCGGAAGGCGAAGGTGCGGCCGCAACCGAAGGCGGCGGCCTTTTCCGGCGCGGCGGTGACGCCGATGAAATGCCTGTCCATGCCTTCGGCGGGCAGGGCGGCGGCCAGCCAGGCCCGGGCGACCTCGGCGTTGGCCAGGGTCTCCTGGGTGGTGAAGGTCTTGGAGACGACCACGACCAGGGTCGAGGCCGGATCGAGCCCGGACAGGGCCTCGGCCATGTCGCGCGAGTCGACGTTGGCGACGAAACGCACCTTGATGGCCGGATCGAGCGGGCGCAGGGCGTCCCAGATCAGGCGCGGCCCCAAGTCCGAGCCGCCGATCCCGATATGGACCACGGCCTTGAAGGGGCGGCCGGTGGCGCCCGTCTCGATGCCGGACCGGACGGCGTGGGCGTAGTCGCGCATCTGGCCGCGCACGGCGTCGACCTCGGCCGAGACCGGCTCGCCCAGGGCGTGGAAGGCCGCCCCGACGGGCGCCCGCAGGGCGGGGTGCAGGACCGCGCGGCTTTCAGTGACGTTGATGGCCTGGCCCTCGAACAGGGCGGCGCGACGGCCTTCGACGTCGGCGGCGCGGGCCAGGGCCAGGGCCGTCTCGAAGCCTGCGCCGGTCCAGCTCTGCTTGGACAGGTCGAGATGCAGGCCGGCGGCGTCCACGGTCAGCCGCGACAGGCGGGCGGGGTCGGCGGCGAACTGATCACTGATGCGGGCGTCGGCGTCGCGGCGCGCCACGGCTTCCAGTTCGGTCCAGGCGGCGTGCGGCATCGACGGCTCCCCCATCGCCGTCCCGTGGTCTGGTACGGCGTTTGCAAGTCTTTGTTTATGGCTCAGGCCTAGAAGAGTTCAATCAATGGCCCGGTCAACATGGGTTTCCGTGTGGAAATTCTCTCGACCCGGCCGCCAGTGAGAAGGGATGCCCATGTCCTGCGGACTGATCCTCGCCGCCGTGCTGATGCTCAGCGATCCGTCCGTGGCTGAAGCCGCGGCCCAGCCGCCTGTCGCTGCGGACGCGCCGGTTTCGGTGGCGCACGAGCCCCTGTTCGCTGATCTGGTCACGCGCTCGGGGTCGCTGAAAGCCATCGTCGACGGCTGGATCGCCTCCGGCGAGGCTGACGGTCAGGGCTTCTTCGCCGGCGCCGCCTTCACCGGCTTCAAGGCGCAGACGGTCGAACTGGCTGAGCGCGACATGCAGGGCCATCTGGTGCTGAAGGAACGCGGCACGGATAATGATCTGAAATGCATCCTGCGCGGCATCTCGGAAGACATGCCCAAGAAGGTGGCCGCCGTAGAGACCGCCCCGAACGCCGCCGAGCGCAAGGTCGCGCTGGAAGAACTGGCCTATCTGCTGAACGACAACGTCGAGGTCATCACCTCGCCGCCTCGCCCGGCGGCGTAGCCGCCCGGCGAGGGTTTCTTTTTTTGGGGCCTACCGCCCCTTGGGCTGCTTGAGGCCCTGACAGATATGAGTTTGAGGCGCCGCCTCAGCTCTCCACGGTCTCCGGATACTTGATCGCGCAGCCGTAGGGCTGGGCGAAGGCGGTCTGGACGGGGCGGCCGGCCTTGGCGTCGGCCAGGGCGGCGCGGACGAAGTTGTTCGCGCCTTCCAGATCCTCGACCTTGTTGGTGGGCCGGTCGTCGATGCCGCCGACGAAGATCAGGCGGCCTTCGGGATCGATGATGCGCATGTCCGGCGTGGTCTTGGCGTCATAGCGCTTGCCGACCTCGCCGGTCGGATCCAGCAGCAGATGGGTGAAGGCGGCCTTGTGCCTGGTCTTCCAGGCCTTCGCCTCTTCGCCCTCGACGAAGCCCTGGGTTCCGGGAGCGGAGGAGATGATGGTCAGCCAGACCACGCCGTCGGCGGTCGCATCGCGCTGCAGGGCCTGCATGGCGCCGCTGTAGTGCTTCTTCACGAAGGGGCAGCCCTCGTTGGTCCATTCCAGCACCACCGTCTTGCCCTTGAAGTCGGCCAGCGAGCGCTGCACGCCCTCGGCGTCGACCAGGGTGAAGGCCGGAGCCATGTCGCCCGGCCCAGCGACGGCGGCGGTTTCGGTTGCGGCGGGCGCGGCCTTGTCGGGCTCGGCGGCGGGCTGCTGCTGGCAGGCGGCGAGCAGGAGAAGCGAGGCGGAAGCGACGGTCAGCATACGGATCATCGGATGGTCTCCTTCGGTGGATGTCAGCGGGCGGCGTCTTTCAGAGCGTCGACGACGGTCCCCTCGGTCAGAAGCTGCGGCAGGATGCGCGGCGCGGTTCGGCCGGGCGCATAGAGCAGATAGAGCGGCACCCCCGAGCGGCCGTGACGTTGCAGCTCGGCGGTGATGGCGTCGTCACGACGGGTCCAGTCGCCGACCAGATAGACCGCTTTCGCCGCCTGCATCGCCTCTGCGGTGCGGGGCGAGGACAGGGCCGCGCCCTCGTTGATCTTGCAGGTGACGCACCAGTCGGCGGTGAAGTTGACCAGAACCGGGCGGCCTTCGGCCAGGGCGGCTTGCACGGCCTGTTCCGACCAGGGCTGCGACGGCAGATGGGCGGAGGAGGCGGCACCGTCGGTCGAGGCCGGCGCGGCGCGGGCGGCCAGAACGCCGAGGCCGAGCGCCGCGAGCAGGGACAGGGCGGCGGCGATGGCGGCGAGGCGGCCCTTGCCGGGCGCGGCCTGCGAACGGCCCCAGAGCCACAGGGCCAGGGCCAGCATCAGGCCCGCGCCGAACAGCAAGGCGAGCGCGTCAGACGTCTGGCGGCCATAGACCCAGGCCAGCCACAGGGCGGCGCCGTACATGGGGAAGGCCAGGAGGTTCCGAAGCGTCTCCATCCACGGACCGGGCCTGGGCAGGCGCGACAGAAGACGCGGGCTGAGGCTGATCAGGACATAGGGCAGGGCCAGGCCGAGGCCGAGCATCAGGAAGACCGCGAGCGCCATCGGCCAGGGCATCAGCAGGGCGGCGCCCAGGGCGAAGGCCATGAAGGGGGCAGTGCAGGGGGCGGCCACGACCACGGCCAAAACGCCGGTGAAGAAGGCGCCGGCGGCGCCCGGCAGGCGGGCCAGCGGACCGTGCCCTGCGCCTTGCAGGCCCGCGCCCACGTGGAAGACGCCCGACAGGTTCAGGGCCACAGCCAGCATCAGCAGGGCCAGGGCGGCGACCACGCTCGGCGATTGCAGTTGGAAGCCCCAGCCGAGCGCTTGGCCGCCCGCGCGCAGGGCCAGAAGGACCCCGGCCAGGATCAGGAAGGTGGCCAGCACGCCGGCGAGGAAGGCCAGGCCGTCGCGGCGGGCCTCGGCCGGTTCGTGGGCTGAACGACTGAGCGCCGCCGCCTTCATCGCCAGGATGGGGAAGACGCAGGGCATGAGGTTAAGGATCAGTCCGCCCAGAAGGGCGAAGAGGGCGGCCTGAAGAAAGGCGACCGGCGTCGTGGCCGAGGCGGAGGCTTGCGCCGCTTCGCCGTCGCCGAGCACGCCCTCGCCCGAGGCGCCGGGCAGGGCGGCGCCCTGATCCGCCGAAATCTCCCAGGCGCCGAGATCGGTCGACAGAACCCCCGCCAGCGGCGGCTTCAGACCGTTGGCGGCGAGGCCGCGCCCCGGAGCCAGGGTCAGGGTCAGGCCCTGCGCGCCGCGCTGGCCGGTCTGGATGGCTGCGTGGTCGGTGATCCCGCCCTGGAAGGGGAAGAAATAGGCCCATTTCGGCGCGGCGCCCGCCAGCGGCCCGCCGACCGCGCTGAGGGTCAGCCGGCCGTCGGCGAAGGCGGCGCGGGCCTCGATCCCGGCGGGACGGGGGGCCGAGGCGACCACGGCCTGAATGGCCTGGCCGTAGCGCGGGTCCAGCGGAGCCGCGCTGTCGCGCACCGGCAGGCTGAGGGCCAGATCGAGGTCCTCGGGCACGCACATCTCGTCGCTGCAGACGTAGAAGTGGGCGGCGACGCGCAAGGACAGGGTCTGGCCCGGCTGCACCGAGACCGGGACCTGAAGCGGAACGGGCAGGAGGACCGCGTCCGAATAGCCGTAGTTCATCAGGCTCTGCAGCCGCTGGCGCTCGGGCAGGGGCCAGAGGATGTCGCCGGGGATCACGCCGTCGGGCAGGTTCCAGCTGAGCGTCGTCGGGCCGCCGGAATCCCCCTGATTGCGCCAGTAGGTATGCCAACCGGGCTTGATCTTCTGACGCACGGCGACGATCGCCGTCGCGCCGGGCGTGGCCCAGGCGCTCATGGGGACCAGCTCGGCCTCGATCCGTTCGGTGCGCTGCGTCCCGGAAGCCATGGGGGCGGCCCCGGCCTTCAACGCCTGCTCCAGCGCCGTCTGAGCCGGGGCGGCGACGGCGGAGGCGGTGAAGGTCAGCCAGACGAGAAGGGCGGCGAGAAGACGCAAGGGGCGACACCGGTCGACGAAGAACAGGCGGCGACCTTAACCGCCGAAGCGCCCGACAGCCACCTTGCCGCGCCGCAAGAAGAGGGACGCGCTGACGCAGCCTCGCGAAAGCCCTGGACGCCTAGCGCCGCGGCTGGGCCTGGATCAGCACCTCGGTGCGGCGGCGCAGGGGGTCGTTGACGCCGTTGACCACCGCGCCCTCGGCGCCGACGGCGGCGATCTCGAAGGCGGGGGCGGGCAGGCCGGCGACGGCCAGGGCCTCGGCCACCGAACGGGCGCGGCGCTCCGACAGCGACTGGTTGGAGGCGGGGGTGCCGGTGCGGGCGTCGGCCAGACCCAGAACCTGGACCTTGGTCACGTCGCAGCCCTGAAGCTGGGTGGCCGTCAGGCTGATGGCCTCGCGTGCGGCGGTGGTGAGACGGGCCTGGTCCTGATCGAAATAGACTTCGAACCGCTTGGCGCCGCAGGCGGCGGGATTGCTGACCAGATCGCTGCGCTTCTTGAAGACGCCGGGCGTGGAACAGCCCGCCAGCAGCACCAGGGTCAGTCCCGCCGCGATGATCGGGAGGATCGGTTTCATCATTCAGCCCCTCGACAAGGCGCCCAGCCCCGGGCGCGCACATTTCACGTCAGCAAAAAGGGCGGCCCGCACCAACGGACCGCCCCTTGAACCTGACCCGAAAAGCCGTCGGGCGCCAGTGTCGTCTTAGTAGCGACGCTGGCCGTTTTCCCAATAGCACTCGGTCTGGCGGTTATCGTAGCAGTAGTAATAACGGCCTTGGTTGTCGCGATAGCGCTGCTGGTTGTTGCGGTCCTGGCTGGAGCCGCGGATGGCGCCGGCCGCGCCGCCGGCGAGGGCGCCGATGGCCGCGCCGGTGGCCGCATTGCCGCCGCCGACGTTGTTGCCGATGATGGCGCCGGCGACGGCGCCGATGCCGGCTCCGATCGCGCCTTGACGCACGGTTTCGTTGCTGCCGCCGCCGTAATACGGGTCGCTGGCGCAGGCGGTGACCAGGAGGCCGGCGCCGGCGATGGCGATGGCGATGATCGCCTTGTTCATGGATCTGTCCTTCATGCCAAGGGGGCTCCCCTGAAGCCTGAAGAACGCAGGTGAAACGGGGCGGTTCCGGGGCGACGGCGACAAGCTTCACATTATTTTGTTCGCCGCCCGCGGTTTGGCGGAACCGTGCCGGGAAACGAGGCGTTCGCCGACCATGATCGACGTTTCCTCTGAAACGGGCGCGCCGCTAGATGCGCCCGAGACGCCCCGTCTTACGCCTCATGTCCCGATGAAGAGGGTGACCATACTGGTCAATCCCCTGTCCGGCGGGGTCGGACCGCAAGCCGCGGACGAAGCCGAGGCTATTCTGTCGGTCTATGATTTCGAGGCGACCGTGGTCGTTCTGGAAGGCGCCCGGATCCCTGACCAGATCGCCGCGGCGCTGGAGGCCCGACCCGACGTCCTGTTCGTCCTGGCCGGAGACGGCACGGCGCGCTCGGTGGCGACGCGGGCCGGGGCCAAGGGGCCGCTGGTGGCGCCCCTGCCGGGCGGGACGATGAACATGCTGCCCAAGGCGCTATACGGCACGGGCGACTGGAAGCTGGCCCTGCGACGCGCGCTGGAGGAGGGCGCCCCCCTGGCGGTCTCCGGCGGGGTGGTGGAGGGCGAGGCCTTTTACTGTGCGGCCATTCTGGGGGCGCCGGCCCTGTGGGCGCCCGCGCGCGAGGCGATCCGGACCGGCAAGCTGAAACAGGCCTGGATGCACGGGCGTCGGGCGCTGAAGCGCGCCTTCAGCGGCCATATCCGTTTCAGCCTTGACGGGGGCGCCCGGCGTCGGGCCGAGGCCCTGGTTCTGATCAGCCCGATGATTTCCAAGGCCATGGACGAGCCGGTGGGGCTGGAGGCGGCGGCGATGACCACCTCCGACGCGGCCCAGGCTTTCGGCCTGGCGGCGCGAGCCCTGTTCGACGACTGGCGCCATGATCCCAACGTAACGACCCAGCCGGCGCGCCGGATCAGCGTTGCGGCGCGTTCGAAGATTCCGGCGGTGATCGACGGCGAACCCATGCTGCTGGGCCGCGACGCCAGCATCAGCTTCCTGCCGCGAGCCTTCATGGCCCTGGCGCCCCGACCCCCGGCGGCCGAGGACAGCGTCTGATGGGGCGGGTGCTGCAGTTCTCGGACGTGCATTTTGGTTGCGAGCATCAACACGCCGTCGCCGCCGCCCTGGAGTATGCGCACGCCACGCCCCACGACCTGGTCCTGATCACCGGGGACATCACCCAGCGCGGGCTGCCGGCCGAGTTCGCGGCGGCGGGCGACTGGGTGCGGGCCATGCCCCAGCCGGTCTTCGTCACCGTGGGCAATCACGACGTGCCCTACTGGGACGTGATGGCGCGGTTGTTCTGGCCGTGGCGAGCGTTCGAGAAGGCGACCGGCCATCCGGCCCATGATCATGAGTTCAAGAGTCCTGATCTGATGGTGCGCGGCGTGACCACGGCGCGCGGCTGGCAGGCCCGGCCCAACTGGTCCAAGGGCGTCATCGACCTGGACCAGACGCGTCGGGCGGCCGAGGCCTTGCGCCACGCGCCGATCGGGGCGCTGCGGATCCTCGCCTGCCACCATCCCCTGATCGAGATGATCGGCGCGCCGATGACGGGTGAGGTCAAGCGCGGCGACAAGGCGGCGCTGATCTTCGCCGAGGCGGGGGTGGACCTGATCGCCACGGGCCATGTCCATGTGCCGTTCGCTCTCGGCATCGATCTGTCGGATCGCTGTTCCTACGCCATCGGTTGCGGGACCCTGTCGCATCGCGAGCGCGGAGCGCCGCCCAGCTTCAACCGGATCGAGTGGGACGCGAAGGAGATCGTGGTCACGGCTGTGGTCTGGACCGGCAAACGGTTCGAGGATCATCAGACCTGGCGTCTGCCGCGCCGTCAGGACACGCGTCGGGTCGAGACCGCGCCCGATCCGGCGACGCCTGGCGAAATGGAAGCCGCCGCTCTTTGAGAACAGATACGAAAAGGCCCCGACGGATCGTCGGGGCCTTTTGTTTTTTCACGTGAAACGCGACGTCAGATGCGCGGGCCGCGTCCGCGCATGCCGCCCACCACCAGCGAGACCACGAACAGGATCACGGCGATGATGGCGATGAATTTGGCGATCTCGAACGACATGCCCGAGATTCCGCCGAAGCCGAGAACAGCAGCGACCAGGGCGATGATGAAGAAAATGATGGCCCAGCGAAGCATGGACGACCCTCCGAAACAGTGTTGAAGAGAGCAAAACCATCGACCCCTCCCGTCGACCGTTCCGCCTGACTTAACAACGCCTCGGAGGCTTGGCCGTTCCGATCTTTTATCGGCGCCGCGGCCGGCTTTTTTCAGTAAAGGCCGCCGCCACCATGGTGGCCAGGGCCGGGTTCCGCAGGAAGATGAAGCCGCCGGCCAAGGCCGCGGCTACGCCCAGAATGGGTCGTTCCTGGAACAGGTGGAAGGCGCGCACGCCCAGACTCTCGGGCTCCTGTTCCTCTTCATCGTCCTCGCCCTGTGCGCGGCGCACGAAGACCAGGGCGATGATCAGGGCGACGACCGCGAACAGAGCCGCTGTGATGGCCGCCGCCGCCAGAGGCACGACGACCAGCGCCAGCAGATAATAGACCGTGGCGCCCAGGGCGACCATGGCCACGAAGCCCGCGCCGGCGGCGACAAAGGTCGCCACCGCGCGGTTGATCAGCCCCCGCCCGATCATCAGCGGCGACGACCGGCGATGAGCAGGCCCAGGACGAAGCCGACGCCGAGGGCGATGGCGGTCGACTGCACCGGACGCTCCTGCACGCGTTCGACGACATAGCGCTGGGCTTCCTCGAAGCGCTCGGCGGCTTCGTCGTAATACTCCCGGCCGCGCACGCGGGCGTCGTCATAGTAGCCGCGGGCCTTCTCGCGCAGCTCGTCGCCCTGCTCGCGCAGGCGGGCCTCGGCGGCGGCGGCCTTTTCCTTCAGGCGCTGCGTTTCCTCGCGCGCGCCGGTCTTCAGATCCTCCTTGAGGGTCTTGAGATCGTTCTTGATGTCTTCCCGAGCCTTGGTCGTGGCCATGATGCGCGCTCCGCTTCTGTGTAAGCTTGACGATTAAATAGAGAACCCCCGCCCCGAACGCCACACCGACGACCAAGGTTCCTGCACTGCAGCAAGACCCTGTCCGTCGCGCAAGCCGCCTTCTGGCGTCGTTCGAACCGTCGTTCTAGAACCAACGCCATGACCCAATGGCTGTTCCCGCCCGCGCCCACGCCCTCGCTTCCGATCGTCGGCGAACCGCGACGTTTTCCCGTCCGGCGCATCCTGTGCGTCGGTCAGAACTACGCCGCCCACGCCCGTGAAATGGGGGCGGACCCGAACAAGCCCGCGCCCTTCTTCTTCGCCAAGCCCGCCGACGCCCTGGTCGTCGACGGTGCCGATCCGGCCTATCCCTCGGCCACCGCCAACCTGCACCACGAGGTCGAGCTGGTCGTCGCCGTCGGTGAAGGCGGGACCATCGCGGGCTGGGCCGTCGGCGTCGATCTGACGCGGCGCGATCTGCAATCGGAAGCCAAGGCCAAGGGACGACCCTGGGAGGCGGGCAAGGCCTTCGACCAGTCGGCGCCCTGCGGCGCCCTGACGCTGGGCGCCCTGCCCGAGGCCGACGCGGTGATTGAACTGAAGGTCAACGGCGAGACGCGCCAGACGGGCCGTCTGTCGGACATGATCTGGGATCCGGCGGGCATCCTGGCCAAGGCCTCGGAGCTGTGGTCGTTGCAACCCGGCGACCTGATCTTCACCGGCACGCCCGAGGGCGTCGGACCTCTGGTTCCCGGCGACCGGGTCGAGGCGCGTATCGACGGTCTGGCCGCGCTTCGCTTCACGGTGAAATCATGATCCTGCACGGCTACTGGCGCTCGGGCACCAGCTATCGCACCCGTATCGCCCTCAGTCTCAAGGGGCTGGCCTATCAGACGGCGCCGGTCGATCTGCGGACGGGGGCGCAGAAATCCGACTCCTACCTCGTCATGAACCCGCAGGGTCTTGTTCCGGCGCTGGAGACCGGCGACGGCCAGGTTCTGACCCAGAGCCCGGCCATTCTGGAGTGGCTGGAGGAAACCCATCCGACCCCGGCCCTGCTGCCGTCGAACGCCGCCGACCGCGCCCTGGTGCGGGCCATGGCGGCCCTGATCGGCTGCGATATCCATCCGCTGAACAATCTGCGGGTGCTGAAGGCGGTGCGCGAGCTGGGCGCCGATCAGACGGGGGTGGACGCCTGGGCCGGGCGCTGGATTCTCGACGGCTTCGCGGCGCTGGAGGCCCAGGTGGTGCGTCATGGCGAGGGCTGGTGCTTCGGCGGGGCGCCGAGCCTGGCCGACTGCTACCTGATTCCGCAGATCTATTCGGCGCGCCGGTTCAACGTGGATCTGACGGCGTTTCCGCATCTGCTGGAGATCGAGATGCGGGCCGAAGTCCATCCGGCCTTCATTGCGGCGCATCCGGACAATCAACCGGACGCGGATTAAGCCTGTTCGTTCACCAACAGCCTTGATTTCGGTCAATCTCCCTTAAGCTTTGGCGCTGAAGATCAGCGTCGTGAGATTCGCCCTTCCGCCCTCTCCGGCCGACCGGCTCGCCATCGCGGTGGTGACAGAGCCCGAACGGTCCCGACCGCTGCCGCCCGGCCAGCGGGAGGACGCCATGCGCCATCTGCTGCAGACGGCGGGCGACGCGGGCGTCGGTCTGGTGGCGACCCGGCCCGAAGGCGACGTCGAGCGCCTTCTGGGTCAGGCCTGGCCCTTCCCTTCCCCCTTCCGCGTCACCGTGCGCACCGTGCCCCTGGCCGACGGTCTGGACCGGGTCGAGGCCCGCGCCCGCCGCTCGCTGGAGCGCATGGGTCTGCCGCGCGGCGACGCCGTTCTGGTGCAGAACGCCTCCGATCTGGCCGGGGCCGAGGGCCGCGCCCTGTGGGCTCGGCTGCAGGCGCTCAAGGAACGCGGCGTCTTCCGCAAGATCGGCTTCGTCGCCACCGTCGAGGACGGTCCGGCCCTGATCGCCCGCCGCTTCCAGCCCGACGTGGTGCAGGTCGCCTGCAATATTCTGGATCAACGCGCCGCGCGCGGCGGGGTCATCGAGACCCTGGCCGCTCAGGGCGTCGAGGTGCATCTGGCCTCGGTCTTCGCCCAGGGCCTGCTGTTCGCCAATCGCGAGAGCCTGCCGCCTGAACTGGCGGCCCACGGCATGGCCCTGTCACGCACGCGTCGGCGCCTGGCCGAGGCGCGGGTCGATCCGATGCAGGCGGCCCTGGCCTATGCCCTGAACCTGCCCGGCGTGGCCTCGGTGATCGCCAGCGTGGCCTCGGCCGCCGAGCTGCGCGCCATCGTCGCCGCCTCGCACGCGGCCAAGCCCGACATCGACTGGGACGCCCTGGCCCTGGACGAGGCCCCCGCCGCCGTCGCCTCACGCCTGCGCCTGCACGTCAGCAACGCCGCCTGATCCACAGCTGCGGCGGTTTTCATCGCCGCCCTGTGCATGACCGCCGCCGATCCTGCTTGAGGCGGGGGCGCCGATCCGTCACCCTGCGCGGCGTATGAACGCGCCCCTGTCCCATCCCCCGCAAGTCGATCTGAAGCCCGACGCCGGCACGACGCCGGTCATGGCGCAATTCCTGGCGGCCAAGGCCGATCAGCCGGACGCCATCCTCTTCTTCCGCATGGGCGACTTCTACGAGCTGTTCTTCGACGACGCGGTGAAGGCGGCGGCGGCGTTGGGCATCACCCTGACCAAGCGCGGCAAGCATCAGGGCGAGGACATTCCCATGGCCGGGGTGCCGGTCCATGCGTTGGACGGCTATCTGGCGCGGCTGATCCGCATGGGCTTCAAGGTCGCCATCTGCGAGCAGCTGGAGAACCCGGCCGAGGCCAAGAAGCGCGGCTCCAAGGCGGTGGTGCATCGCGGCGTGGTGCGGGTGGTGACGCCCGGCACCCTGACCGAGGACAGCCTGCTGGACGCGCGCGGCGCCAACCGTCTGGCCGCCGTGGCGATCCGCAAGGGGCGCGCGGCGGTGGCCGTGGTCGAGCTGTCCGCCGGGGCGGTGGACTCGGTGGCCTGCGACCTGAGCGATCTGGGCGCGGCGCTGGCGGCGTTTCGACCGTCCGAAGTGCTGGTGCCCGACCGCCTGTTTTCTGACGAGGGCTTGAAGGGGGCGCTGGACGGTTCCGGCGGCGTGGTTCAGGCCATGCCGCAGGCTCTGGCCGAGCCGGTCGGGGCACGCGATCGGGTGCAGCGCCTCTATGGCGTCTCGGCGCTGGACGGTTTCGGGGCCTTCGAGGAGGCCGAGGTTTCGGCGCTCGGCCTGATCGCCGCCTATCTGGAGACGACCCAGGCCGGCAAGATCCCCGCCCTGGCCCCGCCGCGCCGCTCGGGCGAAAGCGGTTTTCTGGCCATCGATCCGGCGACGCGCCTCAGCCTCGAGATCGACCGCACCCAGCGCGGCGAGCGGGATGGCTCCCTGCTGCACTGCATCGACCGCAGCGTCACCTCGGGCGGGGCGCGGGCCCTGGCCGAACGCGTGTCGCGACCCCTGCGCGATCCGGCGGCGATCAACGCCGGACTGGACGCGGTGGAGTGGCTGCTGGAGCGACGCGACCTGCGGCGCGATCTGAGGGACGGCTTGCGCTCGTCGGCCGACGTGGCGCGGGCCACCTCGCGTCTGGCCTTGGGGCGCGGCGGGCCGCGCGACCTGGCGGCGATCCGTTCGGGCCTGACGACGGCGCAGGCTCTGGCCGGCCTGTTCGCCGCCTCGACCCATGATCCTCTGGCGGGGCCGCCCGCACGGGTTCTGGCCTGCCTCGACCGGCTGACGCTGGACGCCGAGCTGTCGCACCTGCTGGCCGATCTGGTCGACGGCCTGATGGAGGAGCCGCCGCATCTGGCGCGCGACGGCGGCTTCGTAAACCCCGGCCACCGGCCCGAACTGGACGCCGCCCGCACCCTGCGCGACGACAGCCGCCGCGTGGTCGCCGATCTGGAGGCCCGCGCCGTGGCCGAGAGCGGCGTGGCGTTCAAGGTGCGCCACAACGCCGTGCTGGGCTACTTCCTCGAGGCCTCGGCCAAGGCGGCGGAAAACCTGCTGCGCGCCGGTCCCGACAGTCCCTTCATCCACCGTCAGACCCTGGCCAATCAGGTCCGCTTCACCACGGTCGAATTGTCGGAACTGGACGCCAGGATCAGCCAGGCCGGGCACCGCGCCCTGGCCATGGAAGGCGAGACCTTCGAGGCCTGGCGGCGCGAAGTGGCGCGGCTGGCAGGGCCGTTGCAGGGCGTGGCCGAGGCCCTGGCCGAGCTGGACGCCCACGCCGCCCTCGCCGAATGGGCCGAGGAGGTCGGCGCCGTCCGCCCCGTGGTCGATGACAGTCTCTGCTTCGATGTCGAGGCCGGGCGTCACCCGGTGGTCGAGGCGGCGGTGACGGCCCAGGGCGACCCCTATACCCCGAACAACTGCCGCCTGGCCGGCGACGGCGCCGGGGCCTCGCGCCTGTCGATCGTCACCGGGCCGAACATGGCCGGCAAGTCGACCTTCCTGCGCCAGAACGCCCTGCTGGTGGTCCTGGCCCAGGCCGGGGCCTTTGTCCCGGCGCTGGCCATGCGGCTGGGCGTGGTGGACCGGCTGTTCAGCCGGGTCGGCGCCGGCGACGATCTGGCCCGCGGCCGCTCCACCTTCATGATGGAGATGGTCGAGACCGCCGCCATCCTGACGCAAGCCACGCCGCACAGCTTTGTCGTGCTGGACGAGATCGGACGCGGCACCGCTACCTATGACGGCCTGGCCATCGCCTGGGCCACCGCCGAGGCCCTGCACGAGACCAATCGCGCCCGCACCCTGTTCGCCACCCACTATCATGAGCTGGCGCGGCTGGAGGAAAGGCTGGACCACGTCTGCAACCTGTCGATGAAGGCGCGCGAGTGGAACGGCGACCTGGTCTTCCTGCACGAGGCGGCGCCCGGCGCGGCGGACCGCTCCTACGGCGTGCAGGTGGCCAAGCTGGCCGGCGTGCCGACGGCCGTGGTCGGCCGCGCCCGCGAGGTGCTGGAGCGGCTGGAGAGCGAAAAGGCGGCGGCGGCGCGTCTGGACGACCTGCCCTTGTTCGCCGCCGTGGCCGAGCCTGCGTCGGCGCCGATCAGCTCGGCGCTGGACGAGGCGGTCGCGGCCATCGATCCCGATGAGCTGACCCCGCGCGAGGCGCTGGAGGCGCTCTATCGGCTGAAGGGGCTGGCGCGCTCGTGACCGGCGCGGCGGTCCTGGATCCGCGTCTGGTTCAGGCCGCCTCGGGCCCCGACGCCCGCGTCGCTGTGACGGCCTTGTTGCGCGAGAGTTTCGCCATCGACCGCGCCCGCGTCGCCCGGCGGCTGGAGGGCGGGATCGACGGGGCCGAGGCGGCGCGCCTCTACGCCGCCGCCGCCGATGTCATGCTGATCAATCTGTGGCGGGTCGCGACTGAGGTCCTGCATCCGGCGCCGCAGGATCGCCTCAGCCTGCTGGCGGTCGGCGGCTACGGGCGGGGCGTCCTGGCGCCCTTTTCCGATCTCGACCTGCTGTTCCTGCGGCCCGGCCAGATAGCCAGCGCTCGCGCCGAGGCGGTGATCGAGTTTGTCCACTATGTCCTGTGGGATCTGGGGCTGAAGGTCGGTTCGGCCTCGCGCTCGGTCGGCGAGACCCTGGACCTGGCGCGCAGCGACATGACGGTGCGCACCACCCTTCTCGAGGCCAGGGTGCTGGCGGGGGACGCCGCTCTCGGCGCCAACCTTTTGCGGCGGTTCCGCGCCGAGGTCGCCAAGGCCGATCCCCGCCCCTTCATCGCCGCCAAGATGGAGGAGCGCGACGTTCGTCTGCAGAAGACCGGTGCGGTGCGCTATCGCGTCGAGCCCAATATCAAGGACGGCAAGGGCGGCTTGCGCGACCTGAACACCCTGTTCTGGATCGCCCGTTCGCTGGCGCCGGACAGCGAACGCGGGCAGGCGGCGCTGGAGGGCCTGCTCAGCGCGCGCGAGCTCCGCAGCTTCCGCGAGGCCATCGGCTTTCTGTGGAGCGTGCGCATCCATCTGCATCTGGCGGCGGGGCGGGCCGAGGAGAAACTGACCTTCGATTTCCAGCCCGAGATCGCCCGGCGCATGGGCTGGCGCGGGCGCGGCGACGAACTGGCGGTCGAGCGGTTCATGCGCCGCTATTTCCAGGTGGCGCGCGAGGTCGGCGCCCTGACCCGCGCCGTCTCGGCCCAGCTGGAGGCGCGCCAGCAGAAGAAGGCGCAAGGCCTGGCCCGCGGCCTGTCGCGGCTGATCCCCCGACGCCGGGCCAAGCTGGCCTTCGACGGTCTGGCCGTCGAGGGCGGGCGCCTGACGGTGACCAGCGGCTCGGTCTTCGCTCATGATCCTGTGCGGCTGCTGCTGCTGTTCGTCGAGGCCGACCGGCTGGATCTGGACCTGCATCCCGACGCCTTCGCCGCCGTGATCCGGGCCCTGTCTCTGGTGACCCCGGCGCTGCGGCGCGACCCGCGCGCGGCCGAGGCCTTCCTGACGGTGCTGGCGCATGGGCAGAGGCCCTATCGCGTCCTGTCGATCATGAATGAGACGGGGCTGTTGGGCCGTTTCCTCCCCGAATGGGGGCGGATCGTCGGCCAGACCCAGTTCAACATGTATCACGCCTATACGGTGGACGAGCACACGTTGCAGGCCGTGGGGATCATCAACGACATCGCGCGCGGCAAGCTGGAGGCGGATCACCCGGCCTCGACCGCCATCATCCACCGCATCGCCGACATTGAGGCCCTGATGCTGGCCATGCTGCTGCACGACGTGGGCAAGGGCGGCGATCGGGGCCAGCTGGAGGATGGCGCCATCGCCGCGCGTCGGGCCTGCGAGCGGCTGGGCGTCGACCCGCGCCGGATCGAGCTGGTGGTCTGGCTGGTGCGCCATCATTTGCTGATGAGCGACTATGCGCAGAAGCGCGACGTCTCCGACCCCTCGACCGTGCGGGCCTTCGCCGAGGCTGTGGGCGACCCGGAGCGTCTGAGGATGCTGATGGTCCTGACCGTGGCCGATATCCGCGCCGTGGGGCCGGGGGTGTGGAACGGCTGGAAGGGTCAGCTGATGCGCGCCCTGTTCGAGGCGACCGAGGCCCTGTTCCGCGGCGACGCCGTGACGCGCGAGGACCCGCTGGTCGACCATCCGGCCCTGGTCGAGCGGGCGCGGCGCGAGGGGGCGGCGGTCGAGGCCCTGCCCGCCGAGGGGCCGCTGGAATCCACGGCCCGCGTGGCGGTGGCGGCGCTGGACCGGCCCGGCCTGTTCGCCGACCTGGCCGCGACCCTGGCCCTGGCCGGGGCCGACGTGGTCGGGGCGCGTCTGGCCACCGCCGAGGACGGCGCGGCCCTGGACGTCTTCGAAATCCAGGACGGGGCGGGCGAGGCCTATGGCCGGCGCGAGCCACGTCGTCTGGCCATTCTGGTCAAGGCCCTGGAGCGGGCGGCGCAGAAGGGGGCGCGGGCCTCGGCGGTCGAGACGCCGCGCGTCAGCGCCCGTCGCGCCGTGTTCGAGGTCCGCCCGGTGGTGCGCATCGACATGGAGGCGGGGACCAGCGCCGTGGTGGTCGAGGTCTCGGGCGCCGACCGGCCCGGCCTGCTGGCCGACCTGGCGCGGACCATCTCGGCCCATGGCTATTCGACCCGGTCGGCCCATATCGCCAGCTTCGGCGAGCGGGCGGTGGACGGCTTCTACATCACCGACGCCGACGGGGCGAAGCCGACCGACGCGGGGCGGCTGGAGGGCTTGAAGGCCGGCCTGCTGGAGGTTCTGGACCGGGCGCCGCAAGGTCCGGCGGGGCGGCGCATCACGCCGGTGCGGGCCAGCGTGCGCGACGTCTCGGATCTGGAGGGCGAGATCGGACGCAAGCCCGTATCCAGCGGGTCGCGGGCGCGCTAAGGCGTTTGTCGGGCGAGCATAGAGACCAGCCGTGAACGACAAGACCGATCCCATCGAACCGGCCGCGCCTATCTCGGCCGCCAACGCCACGGTGGAGCCTGTCATTCAGCCGCCCGCCGCCTCGACGACGGTGAAGGGGGGCGGCGTCATGCGCTCCTCGGCCATCTTCAGCGCCATGACCCTGCTGAGCCGCCTGGCCGGGTTTGCGCGCGACGTGGTCATTTCGGCGGCGCTGGGGGCCTCGGCGGGACCGGCGGCGGACGCCTACAACACCGCCTTGAACTTCCCCAACCTGTTCCGCCGCATCTTCGCCGAAGGGGCCTTCGCCGCCGCCTTCGTGCCGGCCTACGCCAAGACGCTGAAGACCGAGGGCGAGGCCACAGCCGATCAGGTCGCCACCGACGCCCTGGCCGCCGTGGCCGCCGTCACCGTGGTCCTGACCATCGTCGCCCAGCTGACGATGCCGTGGCTGATGACGGTCATCAACATCGGCTTCCTCGACGATCCCGCGCGCTTCAAGCTGGCGGTGATCCTGACCCAGATCACCATGCCCTATCTGCCCTGCATGGCCATCGCCTCGCTGCTCAGCGGGGTGCTGAACGCGCGCGGGCGCTTCATCGTCTCGGGCGCCTATCCCATCCTGCTGAACCTGATCATGCTGGCCGCCGTCATTCCGGCCCAGGGCGATCAGGTGGGCGCCGCCTACGCCGCGTCGTGGGGCGTAGCCGTGGCGGGCGTGGCCCAGGCGGGCCTGTGCTGGTGGGCGGCGCGCAAGGCGGGCGCCAATATCCGCCTGACCATGCCCAGGCTGACCCCGGCGGTGAAGGCCATCATTATCACCGCCATTCCCGCCGCCATCGGCAATTCGGCGACCCAGATCAACGTTTTCATTTCGGGCAACCTTTCCAGCTTCGTCGCGGGCGGACGAACCTGGCTGGCCACGGCGGACCGGCTGTATCAGCTGCCGCTCGGCCTGGTCGGGGTGGCCATCGGCATCGCCCTGCTGCCCAAGCTGTCGGCGGCGGTGGCGTCCAAGGATCATGGCCAGCAGCAGGCCTCGATGGACGAGGCCCTGGCCCTGTCCATGGCCCTGACCCTGCCGGCGGCGGCGGCGCTGTTGGCCATGCCCTACTTCCTGATCGACGCCCTGTTCACGCGCGGCGCCTTCCTGCAGGTGGACGCCGTCAACACGGCCCAGGCCCTGTTCCAGTTCGGCTGGGGCGTGCCGGCCTTCGTCCTGATCCGCATCCTGGCCCCCGCCTTCTTCGCGCGCGGCGATACGCGCCGGCCCATGGCCTTCGCCCTGGTCTCGGTGGCGGTCAACGCCGCCCTGGCCATCGGCCTGTTCAACCTGGGCATGGGGATTTCCGGCATCGCTGCGGCGGTCAGCGCGGCGGCCTGGACCAACGCCCTCCTGCTCGGCGCGACCCTGTGGCGGCGCGGCCATTACCGGCCCAGCCCGGTGGCGGCCTCGCGGCTGGCGCGCATCCTTCTGGCCAGCATCGGTCTGGGCCTGGTCGTCGGCCTCGCCTCCTGGGCGCGGCCGATGCTGCAGGGCCCGATCGAGGCCCTGCTGGGCGCGATCGGCTCGGATCACGGCGCGAAGGAGCTGACCCTGCTGGCCGTCGTGGCGGCGGGCGGTCTGACCTATGTGGTCCTGGCCTTCATGACCCGCGCGGTCACCGTCGCCGAGATCAAGGGCCTGATCCGCAAGGCGCGGTAGCCGGTCGGCAGGTCAGGGCCGCGGCGACGCCTATCGAGCTGGCGTCATCACCACGGCCGGGCGACGAGGCGTGATCCTTCGCGCTCGATAGATTGAGGCCGGAGGCCTCCCTGCACGAGCACGTCCACAGCCCTGTCCGTTTGAGTCTCGCCATCGGCCATCGTGGCGACGACTGTGATCAAAGCCGATTGACCGAGCGGAAGGGGCGGGAGGTGCCCCTCGGCTTGGCCGTCGTGGAACTGGAGATCCAGCCTCTGGGGCGGGAAGTCGCCTCGGGGCTTGTATGGGTGGATCATGATGCTCACCCCCGCCAGGCCAGGGTGGAAGCTCTGGCCGAGTACGCGAGTGTGCGCACCATCGGGTGTCAATGAGAGGCCGAGAACCGGCGGGAGGACGCCTTCCTGCCTCACTACGGCGCGCTTGTAGAGCGGGAGGCAGACAGTCTCGCCTGCTTTGAATATCAACGACCCTGCGGTTGCGCCGAAGGCCATAAGAGGAGCCTCTTGAGTGCGCCAGGATTTTCGGGCTACCGGCACAACATGTGGCCACCAGGCGCCGCCCAAGGGACCGCTGCCCGTTGGCCTGATGTTCAAGTCCTGCATCAGGCTCCAGTCGCAAGCGGCCTCACTGTAGCTGACGGACAACTGGACTATATAGGGCTTCTGGGCCGCGGGCGGCCGCGTCGCGCAACTGGCCAAGAAGGCTGTCGTGAGGATCAGCGCGGCGTAGGCGTGAGCATTCTTCATGGATCGACGCTATGCGAGCTCGTCCAGCCCGGTCAACGGTTGCACCGGGCCGCTCTCGCCTTGCCCTTCGCGCCTTGAGGCGATAAGCGCGAAGGCATGGCTCATTCGGGATACATCTTCGTCGCCCGGCGATGGCGCGGCTGACTGTTCACCGCACGACCCCGCACGCTTGCGCGTGCGCCGAATCCAGCCTCTTCGAGTTCCGAGAACCCTCCCATGACTGACCAGACCCCGGCCCCCTACACCGGTCCGCGCCGCATCCTGTCCGGCATTCAGGCCTCCGGCGCCCTGCACCTGGGCAACTATCTGGGCGCCCTGAAGCGCTTCACCGAGTTGCAGGAAACGGGCGCGCCCCTGTTCGTCTTCGTCGCCGACATGCACGCCATCACCGTCTGGCAGGAGCCCGAGAAGCTGACGGCCCAGACGCGCGAGATCGCGGCGGCCTATCTGGCGGCGGGCCTCGACCCGGCCAAGGCGACCATCTTCCCGCAGTCGGCGGTGCCGGCCCATGCCGAACTGGCCTGGATCTTCAACTGCGTCGCCCGCCTTGGCTGGCTGGACCGGATGACCCAGTTCAAGGAGAAGTCGGGCAAGCACAAGGAACGCTCCAGCGTCGGCCTCTACACCTATCCGGTGCTGCAGGCGGCGGACATCCTGCTCTACAAGGCGACCGAGGTGCCGGTCGGCGAGGACCAGAAACAGCATCTGGAGCTGACCCGCGACATCGCCGCCAAGTTCAACAACGACTTCGGCGTGCCGGGCTTCTTCCCGCAGCCGGAACCCCTGATCCAGGGACCGGGCACGCGGGTCATGAGCCTGCGCGACGGTTCGGCCAAGATGTCGAAGTCCGATCCGTCGGACCTGTCGCGCATCAACCTGACCGACGACGCCGACACCATCGCAGCCAAGATCAAGAAGGCCAAGTCGGACATGGATGTCCTGCCCGACACCGTCGAGGGTCTGGACGGTCGGCCCGAGGCCAAGAACCTAGTGGCCATCTACGCCGCCCTGTCGGACACGACGCGCGAGGCCGTTCTGGCCGAGTTCGGCGGTCAGGGCTTCGGCGCGTTCAAGCCGAAGCTGGCCGAGCTGGCCGTCACCTCCATGGCCCCGGTCACGGCCGAGATGCGCCGTCTGATGGCCGACCCGGCCGAGATCGACCGCGCCCTGGCCGTCGGCGCCGAACGCGCCCGTGAGGTGGCCCAGCCGGTGGTGGACGAGGTCAAGAAGATCGTCGGCTTCTGGCAGGGTTGATCGGCCGTTTTCGGACATGACGGCCTCGCGGCGGGTTTCGCGGCGGGGCCTTCGCGCCTAGATCATCGGCCATGACCCATCCTCTCGATCGCGCTGTCTTCAATGCCCTGACGACGCGCCTGTCCCGCTTCACGACGCCCGATTCCGGGGCCTTGGCCGTGCGCCTCGATCCCGAGGTCGGCGTCTTTCTGGCGGCGGCGGACGACAGCGCGGCCAGCCGCGAGGCGCTCGGCGTCCTGGCCCGGCGCTATCGCGGCGCGGGACTGGTCGAACGCGAGGACGGACCGATGGCCGGGGTCCTGCCCGAGGGCGTGCCCATCGCGGCCCAGGTCGCCCTGGTGCAGATGACGGCCACGGCCCTGACTCCGGTCGGGCCGACCGCGCCGCTGGACGGCGTGATCGAGGAACTGGGCGAGGCGGACGCCCCCGCCATGCTGGCGCTGGCGACCCTGACACGGCCCGGCCCCTTCCGCTCCAGGACGCGCGAACTGGGTCCCTTCGTCGGCATCAAGCGAGACGGCGAACTGGTCGCCATGGCCGGACGGCGGCTGCGCGTCGACGGCTTCACCGAGCTGAGCGGGGTCTGCACCCACCCGGATCATCGCGGCATGGGCTATGCCGCCGCCCTGTCCCGTGCCGTGGTCAGTGAAATTCTGGCGACGGGAGAGACGGCCTTCCTGCACGCCTTCGCCGACCATGAGACGACCATCGCCTTCTATCGCGGTCTGGGATTTCAGACGCGGGCGCGCATGACCTATAGTTCGCTGGGCGAGGTCTGAAGGAGGCGAGCATGAGCGGTCACGGCGCAACGGTGGAATGGACGCGGGGCGAGCAGGCCTTCGTCGACAAGCGATACAGCCGCGCCCATGTCTGGCGTTTCGACGGCGGGGCCGTGGTGCCGGGGTCTTCGTCGCCGGCGGGCGTGCCGGTTCCGATGTCGGACCCGGCGGGCGTGGACCCGGAGGAGGCCATGATCGCCTCCCTGTCCAGCTGCCACATGCTGTGGTTCCTGGCCTTCGCCGCCAACGCCGGTCTGGTGGTCGACCGCTATCTGGACGAGGCCTCGGGCGAGCTGGACAAAAACGAGGCGGGCAAGCGCTATCTGGCCCGCGTCGCCCTCAACCCGGTGACGACCTTCACCGGCCGCCAGCCCGATCAGGCCGAACTGGACGCCCTGCACCACGCCGCGCACGAGCATTGCGACATGGCCCATTCGGTGCGGTCCGAGATCACCGTCACGGCCCGCATCGGCTGAAGGCTCAGGCCGTCTCCTCCTCGATCAGGGAGCGGAAGGCGGCGTGGGCGGCGGTCATGCCGTCCGTCGTCGCCAGGGTGATATTGCCCGCCGGCCGCGCCAGATCGCCGGCGGCGAAGACGCCTGGCTGACTGGTCTGCTGCTGGGCGTCCACCTTGACGATGCGGCCCATGGGGCTGTCGGTCATCTCGCAGCCCAGACGTTCGGCGAAGCCGTTGGCCTGACGCACCTGGGCGCCGACGAAAATGGCCTTCAGGGGTATGAAACGGCCGTCCGCCAGCCGCGCGCCGGTCAGGGTGGGGGCTTCGCCCTCCAGCCGCTCGAGGGGCGTGGGCTCGATCGTGACGCCGCGGCGGGCCAGCAGGCGGGCGTCGTCTTCACCCAGCCGCGCCGGGTCGATGAACAGAACCGCCTGGCCCCATTCGGCGACGATCATCGCATACTGGACCGCATGGTCGCCGCGCCCGAGGACGCCGATCGGTCCGCCGCCGATCTCATAGCCGTGGCACCAGGGGCAGTGCAGGGCGGTTCGGCCCCAGCGTTCCTTCACGCCCGGAAGGTCGGGCAGGACGTCCTCGACCCCGTGGGCCAGGATCAGGCGGCGGCCCCTGGTGCACGTGCCGTCCGCGAAGGCGACCGCGAAGCCGCCGCCGATGCGTTCGACGTCCACCGCCTCGGCCATGCGGAAGGCGGCGGTGGGATAGGCCGCGACCTGGGCGCGGGCGGCGGCGGCGATCTCGGTCCCCGGACGGCCGTCGTTGCTCAGGACGCCGTGGGCGCGGGCGGCGAAGCGGTTTCTCGGCCGGGCGTCGTCGATGACCAGAACCCGGCGGCGCGCCCGCACCAGTTGCAGGGCGGCGGACAGACCGGCGTAGGAGCCGCCGATGACGACGGCGTCATGGGGCATCGGATTTTCGCTGGTGCGCATGTAGAAGGTCTCTCTTGGGGTGGGCGGCCAGCCGGCGCGAGAAGTCCGCCGCCAGATCGGCCAGGGTGATGGAGTCCAGCCGGGCGGCCAGCAGGGCGCGGGCGGCGGCGTAGGTGTCGGACAGGGCCTCGTTGACGGCGGCCTCGATCAGGCAGCCCTCGGCCTCGACCGGCGGGGTCTCGGGCAGCAGGCCGGGTTCGCCGAGCGCGGCGTGGACCTGACCCAGGGTGACGCCGTCCAGCGGTCGGGCCAGCCGCCAGCCGCCGCCATGTCCCTTTTCCGAGACGACCAGCCCCTGGTGGCGCAGGCCCGCCATGGTGCGGCGGACGACGACGGGATTGGTCGACAGGCAGGCGGCCAGCATGTCCGAGGTCATGGGTTGGCCATGACGCTGTTCGTGCTCGGCCATGTGCAGCAGGGCGTGGAGGATGTTGGACAGGCGGGAGTCGCGTTTCATGTAACTTCAATTGTTACGTGATGCGTCGCGCGTCAAGACAGGCGGCGGAATTTGTTTTCAAGCGTCGGGCGCCACGTCCTTGAGGAAGGCGGTGAAGCGGCGCAGGGCCTCCAGCGTCAGCTCGGGGTGGTGGCGCATCGGGCCGTTGCTGGTCGGTTCGTCGAAGGCGTGGGTGCCGTCGGCGACCCAGCTTTCGACCTCGGAGCCGCAGTCGCGGATCATGGCGTTGACCCGTTCGGCGTTCGAGACCGTGGTCAGGTGGTCGCGTTTGGCCGTCATGGCCAGGACGCGCGGGCAGTGCCGCCACGGCTTCATCCGGTTGAAGGCCCAGAAGCCGACATAGGGGTAGGCCAGCCAGACCGCCTTGACCCCCGACAGGTCGCAGTCGCCGGGATCGGCCACGCCCATGCGGCCCGGTTGCGGGTCTTCGCTCATCATCTCCATGATCGACCAGCCGCCGTGGCTCCAGCCCGCCAGCGACAGCATGTCGGGATCGACGTCGGGCCGTTGTGAAATCCCCTTGATGGCGGCCAGCAGATCGCCCGCCCGCTCATAGCCGCGCAGCACCAGGCCGGTGCAGACCGTGGTCAGGGTGAAGGCGCGGTTCCAGCCCCTCGGGCCGTAGGAATCGACGATGAAGGCGCGCCAGCCCGCCGCCTTGGCGGCCTCGGCGTAGCGCGGCAGGTGGTCGCGCAGGCCGCCGCAGCCGTGGAACAGCAGCACCGCCGGGCGCGGCCGGTCGTCGTCGGGCCCGACCACGGTCGTGTGCGGTTCCAGCATGGCCCAGCGGGCGTCGAGCGTATCCATCAGTCCAGCTTAGAGGTTCGCGATTTCGAAGAAAGGGGTCTTGCAGTTTCGATATATCGATATATATCTGCGTCAGTTCGATATATCTAAGTGAAAGACGAGAGAGCGATATGAGAGGATCCAAGGGGATCGAAAATACGGGCCAAGGCTTCGGGCGCGGCCGTCACGGCGCCCACGGCGGCTTCGGCTTCGGCCACGGCTTTGGACGGGGCGGCCACGGCCGTCACATGCGGCCGGAGGGCGGGCGCGGCCCGAGGGCGGACGGCGAAGGCCGGATGCGCGGCGAGCGCCACGGGCGACGCGGCGGCGGGCGCATGTTCGAGCACGGCGCCCTGCGCTGGGTGCTGCTGTCGATGATCGCCGACAAGCCGAGCCACGGCTATGAGCTGATCAAGGGCATCGAAAGCCGCATGGGCGGGACCTACGCCCCCAGCCCCGGCGTCATCTATCCCAGCCTGTCGCTGCTCGAAGACATGGGGGCGGTCAGCGTCGCCGCCGAGGGCGGCAAGAAGCGCTATGCCATCACCGACGAAGGCCGTCGCCTGCTGGACGAGAACGCCGAGGCCCTGGCCCACATCGACATGAAGATGAAGGCCCTGCGCGGACGCCCCGATCGGCCCGCCCGCATCGCCCAGGCCATCGAGGCCCTGCGCACCGCCACGCATCTGCGCCTGACCCAGGAGCCGCCGCTGAGCGAGGCCGAGGTCGAGGCCATCGCCGACCTGCTGGAGGCCGCCGCCGAAAAGGTGCGTCAGGCATGAGCGAGGCCCTTCTGCGCCAGCCGCGCCGGGTGCGACACGAGCTGAAGTTCCGCCGCGCCCGCGTCGAGGCGGTCGAGCAACTGACGCCGGTGCTGAAGCGCATCGTCCTGACCGGCGAGGAACTGGAGGGCTTCTTCAGTCCCGGCTTCGACGACCATGTGAAGATCTTTCCGACGCTGCGTGGACAGGCTGTGGTCCTGCCGACTGTCGGTCCGGACGGTCCGGTCTTCGCTGAGCCCAGGCCGACAGCGCGCGACTACACCCCGCGCGCCTTTGACGCCGCGAGCCGGCGGTTGACCATCGACTTCGCGGTCGGTCACGGCGGCCCGGCCACGGCCTGGGCCGAGGACGCCCGGGTCGGTGACGAACTGGGTCTGGGCGGGCCGCGCGGCTCCTTCCTGATCCCGACCAGTTTTTCGCAGCACCTGCTGGTCGGTGACGAGGCGGCCATACCCGCCATCGCCCGGCGGCTGGAGGAACTGCCCGCCGGGGCCAGGGCCGTCGCCTGCATCGAGGTCAACGACGCGGCGGGCGAGCTGGATCTGCCCAGCGCCGCCGACGTTGAGATCGTCTGGGTGCATCGCAAGGGCGGGCCGCGGGGTCGGGCCGACGCCCTGACGGCGGCGGCGGTCGCGGCGGCGCGGCGCATCGATCCGGCCGACGCCTATGTCTGGGTCGCCTGCGAGTCCACGGTGGCGCGGTCGATGCGTTCGGCCCTGCTGGCCGCTCGGCCGTTCAATCCGAAGTGGATGAAGGTGGCCGGTTACTGGCGTCTGGGCCGTGCGGGGTCGCATGAAGTGATCGAGGACTGAGGCCCGACCGGGCCTTGGCCAAAGAAAAGGGCGCTGCCGACGACCGGCAGCGCCCTTCTTCTTGCGCTCATGTAGGAGCCGCCGCGCGGCTCGCTTTAGCGCCCTTCCAACCTAGTGCCGGAAGACGCGCACGCCGGTAAAGGCCACGGCGATGCCGCGTTCGTCGGCGGCGGCGATGACTTCCTCGTCGCGGATCGAACCGCCCGGCTGGATCACCGCCGTGGCGCCGGCGGCGACAGCTTCCAGCAGGCCGTCGGCGAAGGGGAAGAAGGCTTCGGAGGCGCAGGCCGAACCCTCGGCCAGCGAATGGGCCAGACCCTTGGCCTCGCCGGCTTCCTTGGCGCGGATGGCGGCGATGCGGGCGCTGTCGCGACGGTTCATCTGGCCGGCGCCGATGCCCGCCGTCTGGCCGTCCTTGGCGTAGACGATGGCGTTGGACTTGACGTGCTTGGCCACGGTGAAGGCGAACAGCATGTCCTGGATCTCGGTCGGCGTCGGCTGACGACGGGTGACGATCTTCAGGTCTTCGGGCTTGATCAGGCTGCGGTCGCGCGACTGGACCAGGAAGCCGCCGGCCACCGAGCGGAAGACCTCGCCCGCGCCGTGCGGGTCGGGCAGGCCGTCGGTGATCAGCAGGCGCAGGTTCTTCTTGGCGGCGAAGACGGCCTTGGCCTCGTCGTCGGCGCCGGGGGCGATGACCACCTCGGTGAAGATGCCGGTGATGGCGCGGGCGTCCTCGCCGTTCAGCGGGCGGTTGACGGCGATGACTCCCCCAAAAGCGGAGACCGCATCGCATTCCAGCGCGCGGGCATAGGCTTCCGCCAGGGTGTGGCCCACGGCCACGCCGCAGGGGTTGGCGTGCTTGACGATGACGCAGGCCGGGGCCTCGAACTCGGCCACCAGCTCATAGGCGGCGTCGGCGTCGGCGATGTTGTTGTAGCCCAGCTCCTTGCCCTGGACCTGTTCGGCATAGGCCACGCCCGGACGCTTCTCGCCGGTGCGGTAGAAGGCGCCGGTCTGATGCGGGTTCTCGCCGTAGCGCAGGGTCTGGGCCAGGGAGCCGGCGATCGACTTGCGGGCCGGGGCGGCGTCGTTCAGCTGAGCGGCGAACCAGCCGGAAACGGCGGCGTCATAGGCGGCGGTGCGGGCGAAGGCGCGGGCGGCCAGTTGCTTGCGCAGGGCCAGCGTGGTCGAACCCTCGGCCTTCAGGGCCTCGACGATCAGGCCGATGCTCTCGCCGTCGACGGCGACGGCGACGTGGCCGTGGTTCTTGGAGCCCGAGCGGATCATGGCCGGGCCGCCGATGTCGATGTTCTCGATGGCCGCTTCAAAGCCGCCGCCGCCCTCGACCGTCTTCTCGAACGGATAGAGGTCGATCCAGACGATATCGATGGCGCCGATATTGTGCTCGGTCATGGCGGCGGCGTGGGTCGGGGCGTTACGCACGCCCAGCAGGCCGCCGTGGACGACGGGGTGCAGGGTCTTGACCCGGCCGTCCATCATTTCCGGGAAGCCGGTCAGATCGGCCACGTCCTTGACCGGCAGGCCGAAGCCGGCGATCGCCGCCTTGGTGCCGCCGGTCGAGACCAGCTCGACGCCGAGGCCGGCGAGGGTGCGCGCCGCGTCTTCCAGCCCCGCCTTGTCCGACAATGAAATCAGGGCGCGGACAGGTTTGATCGCGTCCGGGGCGGGCGGAAAGTCGGGAGCGGCGGGCATGGGCGGCGTCCGTTAACAGCTGGGGCGGGGAGATGGCGCGGCCTCTAGCACCATCGAGGCGCGGCGTCAGCCCTTGCCCCGACTCAAGGCCCAACCCTTCCGTCATCCTCGGGCTTGACCCGAGGATCGCGTTGTCCATCACTCGACGTTCCATGAACGAGCGCCGCCCCTTCATTGCGACCTACATCCTGGCCAGCCGTCCGCTCGGCGTCCTCTACGTCGGCATGACGTCGAACATTACGAACGCATCCGCCAGCATCGCGAGGACAGGGTCGAAGGCTTCGCTCAACGCTACGGCTGCAAGACCCTGGTCTGGTACGAGACGCACAGCTTCGTCGCCGAGGCGATCCGGCGCGAGAAGGCGCTGAAGCGCTGGAACCGCACATGGAAGCTGGAGCTGGTCGAGAAAACCAACCCGGCGTGGCAGGATCTCTATACCAGCCTGTTCGGACTGGGGCCCGATCCTCGGGTCAAGCCCGAGGATGACGGAGGGGGAGATGTCGAGGCATTCCTGAAGGGACTCGACGAAATCTAGTGCGGATCGCCCGCCGCGCCCGCCGGGCTCAGCTTCCAGCGGATCTTGGTGTCGGCGTCGGTGCGGGCGGAGCCGCGGACGACGATCTGCAGAGAGCGCCGCGTCAGGCCCTCGTCGACGTGGACGGCGGGTTCGATGGCGACGTCGGGGCCGTCGCTGCGGAACCACCAGCCGCGTCCCGAATGGCCGCGCAGCAGGATGGAGCGGCGGTCGCGGGCCAAGGAGGCCTGAACGCCCGGCTCCAGCTGGAAGCGCAGGGCGTAGGGGGCGGCGATGGCGCGGGTCACTTCGGGGCGGCCTTCCGGCGGATGCAGCCGCTCCTCGGCGCGCAGTTCGTCAAGGCGCTGATCCAGATAGAGGCGGCGCTGATGCATCAGGCCGTACTGAGCCATCCAGCCGTCGTGCTCGACCTCGAGCCAGACGGCGCCGTCGCCTTCGCGGTGGTCGCGGGTGACGTGCAGGGCCGGGCCGATCAGGCGCGGGCCGAGCAGTTCGGCCTTCCAGCCTGACAGGGGCTCGCCCAGAGGCTGTTCGCCCAGCGTCAGGGTCGAGGCGCCCGGCGTCAGGCGCAGGGCCTGACGGTCGAGCGCGCGCGGGGTCCATCCCGCCGAGGTGAACAGGCGGTCGCGACCGCAGACGACTTCCAGCGCGGCCGGTTGACCGCAGGCGGCGGCCGACCAGGCGCCGCGCGCCGGGGCCTCGACATCGACCATGACGGTCAGCAGGGGGCTGGAGACGCGCACCAGACCGCCGACGGCGCCGCTGGCGGGCGGAGCGGGCGTGTCGTCATGGGCGCGGGCGGCGGCGACACGCTCGGGCGTCGAAGGCCCGCCGCCCTGGAAGGCGGCCAGGCGACCGTCGGGCAGGGCCAGGACGCGAAGGCTGGTCGTCAGGCGCGAGATGGCGGCGGCGACCGGCTCAGGCGTCGGCTCGGACAACTGGGCCAGGGCGTCGTCCAAGGTCAGAAGGTCAAGCAGCAGCTCCAGACCCATTTCCGGGGCGCGGGCGGCGTGATGGCCGTCGGCGGCGACGGCGGCCTCCAGCGCGGCGGGCAGGCGCTTCAGGGCGGTGCGACGGATGCCGGCGCCGGCCTTGCCGGCCAGGGCGCAGCCGGCTACGGCGGCGGCGGTCAGGCGCTCGGCCCGGCCCATCAGGCCGCCGGGAGGGCGGAGCAACTGACGCGCCTGACGCGCCAGAATGTCGGTCAGACGCAGACGCTCAGGCTCGGTCGCCACCCCGGCCAGACGCCGCCCGGCGCAGGCCAGATGGTAGGTGCGCCGCGCCAGAATGTCGGGATCCCAGGAGAAGGGCGACCAGCGGTTGAACAGGTCGTCCCAGGCCAGGGTCAGGGCCAGGGCCTCGCGCGCGCCGCGATCGCCGTGGGCCATCATCTCGGGCATCCAGACGAAGGCGTGCAGTTCGACGGCGAAGGCGCGGCTGGGGGTGGGGCGGTTCCACAGGTCGGCGGGCCCCTCGGCGTCGAGGCTGAGCCCGGCCAGGGTGAAGCGGCCCGACAGCAGGGGGCGCGGGGCCTCTTCGCGCAGGGGGCGGAAGTCGCGCGGGCTGACTGCGAAACCGTCGGCGCGGGCGCCCTTCAGGGTCCAGGTGTAGCCGGGCAGACCGTAGAGCTCGATCCACAGCTGGCGCGCGGCCAGTTGTCCGGCGACGGCGGCCCACAGGGCGGGGTCGGCCTTGGGCCCCCCGGCGGCGCGCACCGGGGTGCGGACCGGCGCGCCCTTGAGGCCGGGGATGTGGCCCTCGGTCAGGCCGCCTTCTGTTTCGCGCGGGGCGAAGGGGCCGAGGGGGCTCACGCGGCGGCGGCTTTCAGGGCCTGGATGTTGGCGGCGTAGGCGTCCGGCCCGCCCTTGAAGACGAAGGAGCCCGCGACCAGGGCGTCGGCCCCGGCGGAGAGGCAGGCCCCGGCGTTGGCGGCGACCACGCCGCCGTCGACCTGCAGATGGGCCCTGGATCCGGCGCGCTCGAGAATGGCGCGGGCGCGCTCGATCTTCTTCAGCGAGGACTCGATGAATTTCTGACCGCCGAAGCCGGGGTTCACCGACATGATCAGCACCAGGTCGACCAGGTCGACGGCCTCTTCCAGCACGCTCAGCGGCGTGGCCGGGTTGAAGACCAGACCGGCCTTGGCGCCCAGCTGGCGGATATGGCCGAGCGTCCGGTGGACGTGAGGACCGCTTTCGGGGTGGACGCTCATGATGTCGGCGCCGGCAGCGCGATAGGCCTCCAGCCAGTTGTCGACGGGGGCCACCATCAGGTGGACGTCGAACGGCAGGCGGGTGTGGGGACGCAGGGCCTTCACCACATCCGGGCCGATGGTCAGGTTGGGCACAAAGTGGCCGTCCATCACATCGACATGGATCCAGTCGGCGCCCGCGGCCTCCAGCGCGCGGACCTCTTCGCCCAGCCTGGCGAAGTCGCTGGCGAGGATGGAGGGGCAGATCAGCGGGGCGCTTGCGGCGGCGGTCTGGGTCATGGTTCTGCGACTTACGGCCATGAGGCGCGGGGGGCAAGCCGGGCCGCTGACGCAGGGATGGGACACGCGACGGCGACGGGTGTTCATTGGCGCTTCGCGAACGGTCGGCGGTGGTTGTTGGCGAAGGCGAAGCGGTCAGGGACGCAAGGCCGCTGGCGGGGTGCGGCGGGGCGGGGGAGGAAGGGGGCGACTTCTTCGCCATGCCCTCAAGGACATCCGCCATGATCCGCTCCCTCGCCGTCGCCGCCGTTCTGGCTCTTGCATCTCCCGCCCTGGCGCAGAACGCCGACAATCGTCTGACCCTGACCTTCGAGACGGGCGCGGAGACCGGCGCGGTTCTGGTCGCCCTCTACGACAGCGAGGCCGCCTATGAGGGCGGACAGCCGGCGCGCGTGGCCCAGGTCGATGTGGCGGCGGGCCAACGCGAGGCCGTGTTCGACCTGCCCGCCGGGACCTACGGCATGAAGGCCGTCCACGACGTCAACGGCAACGGCAAGATGGACGTCAATCCGTTCGGCATGCCCAGCGAACCCTTCGCCTTCTCCAACAATGCTGTCGGCAACATGGGTCCGGCCAAGTGGGACCGCGCCCGCTTCGAGGTCTCCGGCGTCACGGCCCAGACCATCCGCATCCGCTAAGTCTTGATGTTCGGAGAGACCGCCATGACCCCGACCCGTCGCACCCTGTTCATGGGCGCCGCCGCGCTCGCGGCCGCCCGCGTCCTGACCCCCGACCGGGCCTATGCCGCGCAGGCGATGAGCGCGACCGCCGACTGGTCGCTGGCCACCGCCGACGTCGAGAGCGACGTGGCGCCGCGCGCCCTGCGTCTGGTGCACGGCCGGGCGCCCGCCGGCCTGTCGGGCAGCCTCTATCGCAACGGTCCGGCCAAGTTCCGGCGGCCCGGCGGCTCGTCACAGCACTGGTTCGACGGCGACGGCCTGATCCGCCGCTGGCGGGTGCAGGACGGGCAGGCGACCTTGGCCGCCCGCTTCGCCGACACGCCCAAGCGCCGTCAGGAGGCCGAGGTCGGGGCCATGCTGATGCCGGGCTTCGGCACGGTGGCCGATCCGCGCGCCCGGATCGGCTCGGCTGACGACGCCAGCCCGGCCAACACCTCGGTGCACAAGGTCGGCGGCAAGCTGTGGGCCCTGTGGGAGGCGGGCTCGCCCCTGGCCATGGACCCGGAGACGCTTGAAACCGAGGGCTTTGTCGCCCTGCGTCCCGACCTGAAGAACATGCCCTTCCTGGCCCACCCGCGCATCGAGCCGGACGGGCGTATCTGGAACCTGGGCGTGAGCGGACGCCAGGCCATGGTCTGGCGACTGGCGGCGAGCGGCGCCCTGGAGGCGGCCGAGCTCATCGCCCTGCCGCGCGCCAGCTATATCCACGACTTCAGCGCCACGGCCAGGCATCTGGTCATCGTCCTGCAGCCCTGGGTCCATTCGCGCAACGTCATGCCCGTTTCGGCCGCCTTCGAGTGGACGCCGCAGGCCGGGACGCAGATTCTGGTGATCGACAAGGCCGACCTGACGCAGCGGCGGATCTATGAGCTGCCGCCCTTCGGCTTCTTCCACGCGGGTGACGCCTGGGAGGAGGCGGACGGCACGATCCGCCTCGATCTGTGGGCCCACAAGGACATGGATTTCGCCGCGCGCGGCGCCCATGAGGTGCTGAACGGCGTGCCCCTCGGTCATGACCCCGCCGAACTGGCCATGGTGGTGCTGGAGCCGAACGGGCGCGGGCGGCTGGAGCGGACCGGGGTGGTGGGGGAGTTCCCGCGGAGTGACCCGCGTCGCGCCGGTCTGGCGCGTCGTTTCAGCCTGCACACCACGGGCGAGCGCGCCGACCGGCCCCTGGCCTCGGCCGTGGCCGTCACCGACTGGCGCTCGGGCCGCACGCGATCGTTCGACTTCGGCCCCGGCCATGTGACCGACGAGATGGTCTATGTGCCCAAGCCCGGCGGCGTGCACGAGGCCGAGGCCTGGCTGGTCGGGCCGACCATCAACCTGAAGGCGGGGGTCAGCGAACTGCACGTCCTGGATCTGATGCACGTCGAGGACGGCCCCGTCGCCACCTGGCGCGCCGACGTGGCCCTGCCGGCGGCGTTTCATGGGAACTGGGTGTGAGGGGCGAGGGCGGCTTTGCGGGGGAACTTCGGTTCACGACCTATTGCGGACGGGAACACAGCAATCCAAATTCGCTCGATGTCGACCCAAGATAGCCTGACTATAGGGGACCGTGTGCGGCTTGGTGGCGGCTATGAACCCGATCCCGCTTGGCTGTCCGGTCGGACATCGGTTCTTGGCACGGTGAGCCAGTTCATACCCGGTCAGAATGGATCGCGTGCCGTCGTGGTCCAGCTCGACGAACCAATCAGTGGCAAAAGCCTGTCTGGTTCGACGGTCGTGCTTCAGCTTCGGTATGTCGATGCGAAATGGGAGCCGACCGAGACCGTACACGTCGAACTGTGCGATGTCACTCCCGAGCCGAAGGTCTGGAAAGATCGGCGTCAGGGTGAATGGATCGAAAGTCACGCCACTTATCGCTTGGTTTCTGGCTGACCATTGGGCCCGCCAACCTCCCACGGCAGACCTCGGGGTGCAATCACCACCACCCCGCCTCGCGCAGGGCCTTGGCGTAGCGACGGCTGACCGGAGCGACGGCGCCGCCGTCCAGGGTCAGGGCGGCGCGGCCGTCGCCGCGGGCGACGGAGGCGACGGCGTCCTTGGCCACCCACCAGCTGCGGTGGGTCTGGGCGCCTTCCAGACCTTCCAGTTCGGTGAGGGCGTCGGACAGGCGCATCAGGATCAGGTCAGACCCCCGATCCGTGTGCAGGCGCAGGTAGTGGTCCTCGGCCTGAACCGCGATCAGGCGGGCGCCGCGCAGTTTTGGCGGCAGGCGCTCGAGAAAGCGGGCGGGCGCGGCGCCGGGGGCCGAGGCGTGGGTCTCGACCGGGCGCTCACGGCCCAGAAAGACGTTGAGGACGCTGAGCACGGCGGTGATCAGCAGCACCGCCGGCAGGAAGTTGACCAACACCCCGATCGGCAGCAGGCGCTGATAGAAGAACAGGCCCGTCGCGGCCCAGACGCCCAGGGTCAAGGGACCGGTGATTACCGCCGTGAGGATCGCCGCCGTCATCCACGGCCGGGCGTCTGGATCGATGAAACGCGTGACCAGGGCGCCGCAGGCGTGACCCCACAGGCCGCCCAGCACCAGCATGGCGATCCAGTAGACCAGGCGCTGGCCCAGCGGGGTTCCGCCCGAGCCGAACGCGCCGCTGAAGGCCAGGAAGGCGCCGGCGACGACGGCGACGATCAGGCCGCGCGCGATGTCGCGCGCCTTGCCCTCAAGCAGGCTGGGCATCAGGCGCTCGTTTTCGAACCGCAGACGGCGCGGAAGCCGGCGGCGGCGAAGCGCACCATGTAGTCGCAGGCGCTGTCCAGGTCGCCGGACTTGCACAGGCCGCCGGACAGGCGGTCCAGACGCCCGGTCTCGCCCAGCGTCAGGGTCAGGGCGCCCGAAAGGTTGTGCCAGGCCCAGTAGAGGTCCTCGTCGCGCGCTTCGGGATGGATGCGCTTGACCAGTTCCAGCAGGCGGCGAATGGCCGGGTCGAAATAGCGGGCCATGGTCTCGCCGCCGAAGGCCGGGTTGGCGTTGGTCTGGGCCACCAGGGCGGCGTAGTGTTTCCACCCCGGTCCGCCCTTGAGCGACCACTGGAAGGGCGGTCGCAGGAAGGCTTCGAACAGGCCCTCCAGGGTCATGGCCTCGCCCGCGGCCTCGGCGTAGCGGTCGACGGCGGCGACCCGCTCGTTGTTCCAGACCTCGGCGCGACGGATGAAGACGGCGTCGAACAGCTCTTTCTTGGCCCCGAAGTAGTAGTGGACCAGGGCCGTATCCACGCCCGCCTCGCGCGCCACCTCGCGGATGGTGACGCCATAGAAGCCGTGCTTGGAGAACAGATCCTCGGCGGCGTTCAGAATGGCGTCGCGGGTCTCGCCCGCCGCGGCGGTCTTCGTCTTCTTGGGGCGACCGCGTCGCGCCGGGGCGGCGGTGACGGGCGGAAGGGCCGGGGCGAGGTCGTCGTCGGATTTCATGCGCGCAAGCTAGTCGTGCTTCGACCCTGAGTGCAACGGCGCCACAGGGGCGGCGGATTTGCGGCGGCCTTCAGCGTGGCCGTTTGACAGACCGGTGAAAGATCGGCACCTTCCGTGAAAATCATTGAACGCTGAATAAAAGCGTCGATTGGGCTGGAAATCAGGATTGGGATCCAAATGAACAGACTCGTGAAGACCGTCTTGCTGGCGGGCGCCGCCTGGGGCGCGCTCTCGGCCTCGGCCGTGGCGCAGGAAGCCTCGACCGAGACCCAGGTCTCCAGCATCGACGACGTCGTCGTCACCGCGCGCCGTCGCGAGGAAACCCTGAAGGACGTGCCGGTCTCGGTCTCGGCCCTGGGCGCCGAGCGTCTGGAAGAAACCGGCGCGACCGACATCACCGCCCTGCAGCAGCAGACCCCGAACGCCACGGTTCAGGTTGCGCGCGGCTCGAACTCGACCCTGATCTCCTTCATCCGCGGCATCGGCCAGCAGGACCCGCTGTGGGGCTTCGAGCCCGGCGTCGGCCTCTATGTGGACGACGTCTATGTGGCCCGTCCCCAGGGCGCGGTGCTGGACATCTTCGACATCCAGCGCATCGAGGTGCTGCGCGGCCCGCAAGGTTCGCTGTACGGGCGCAACACCGTCGGCGGCGCCATCAAGTACGTCACCTCGCGTCTGGACCCGGATTCGCCGGAACTGACCCTGCGCGGCGCCTACGGCAGCTACAACCAGGTTGACCTGCTGGCCCAGGGCTCGATGCCCGTCACCGACAAGCTGCGCATCGGCGGCGCTATCGCCAGCTACAACCGCGACGGCTACGGCGAGAACCTGAACACGGGCGCCGAGCACTACAACAAGGACGTTCTGGCCGGTCGCGTCAGCGTCGAATTCCAGCCCTACGACAACGCCTTCTTCCGCCTGGCCTACGACCGGGTCGAGGACAAGTCGAACCCGCGTCACGGCCACCGCGAACTGGCCGGCGTCGGCCCGGGCTCCGGCGTCCCCGGCAGCGTCTATGACACCTACGCCGGCCTCGGCGACCGGAACAAGGTGACGACCGAAGGCGTGTCGCTGACCGCCCAGGTCGATCTCAACGACGTCTGGTCGTTCAAGTCGATCACCGCCTATCGCACCGGCGACACCGACACCCTGATCGATTTCGACAATACGCCCGCGCCGACGCTGGACGTGCCGGCCGTCTACGGCGACCGCCAGTTCACCCAGGAATTCCAGGCCCTGTTCAGCACGGACCGGATCCAGGGCGTCGCCGGCCTCTTCTATCTGGACGGCACCGCCTCGGGAGCCTTCGACACCATCGCCCAGAACTTCGGCATCGTCATCGGCACCGCCGGCTATGTCGAGACGACCAGCATCGCCCTGTTCACCGATGTGAACCTGGACCTGACGGACCGTCTGCACCTGGGTCTGGGCGCCCGCTACACGATGGACGACAAGACCGGTCACGTCTTCCGCGCCAACTATCTGGGCGCGACCCGCAGCCCGCTGCTGGGCGGCACGGCGCGCAACCCCATCCTGCTGCGCACCGACTACACGCGCTCGAACACCTTCGACCAGTTCACGCCCAAGGCCTCGCTGTCCTATGACTTCTCGGACCGCCTGACCGGCTACGCCTCCTATTCGAAGGGCTTCAAGTCGGGCGGCTTCGACATGCGCGGCGACGCCATCCTGACGCCGAACACGGTCAACGGCTATCAGCCCGAAACGGTCGACTCCTATGAAATCGGCCTGAAGGGTTCGGCCTTCGACCGCCGCCTGAGCTTCGCCTCGGCCATCTTCTACAACGAGTATCAGGACCAGCAGGTCACCACCCAGGTTCCGGCCGTGGGCGGCATCGCCAGCTTCGTCGACAACGTCGGCTCGTCCAAGTTCTTCGGCGCCGAAGTGGAGGGCGCTCTGATCCTGACGGACAGCCTGACGGCCAACTTCGCCGTGGGCTACCTCGACTCCAAGTTCGAGGAGTTCCTGCGCTACAATCTGACGACGCAGAAGTACGAGGACATCTCGAGCCTGGTGGTGCTGCAGAACGCGCCGAAGTGGACGGGCTATCTGGGCCTGACCTGGCGCGGCGACGTGGCCGGCGGTTCTCTGGCGGTGACCCCGTCGGTCAGCTACCGCGACGACTACAGCCAGTTCGAGTTCCCCAACCCCGTGCTGGACCAGGACGCCTTCGCCCTGGTCGACCTGTCGGTGGTCTGGACGGATCCGAGCCGCACCTGGACTGTCGGCGTCTACGGCAAGAACCTGACGGACGAGGAATATCGCGTCGGCGGCTACAACTTCGCCGGCGCCGCCTACAACAACTCGCTGATCGGCTACTACGGCCCGCCGCGCACGGTCACGGCCTCGCTGCAGTACAAGTTCTGATCGGGACTTCTCTCCTGAGCGCCTGATCATCTGATCGCGGGCGGCGGTTCCGACTAGAGCCGCCGCCCTTTTTCTTTTGGCGTCCTCGAACGACGCCGCTACCGTCCGTTCAAACAGAACAAGCCCGAGGGGGGCACGCCATGACCACGTCCGAGGCTGCAGCGCCCGAGGAGGCCGGCGATAAGGCCGTCTCCCCCGGCTATCGCTATTATGTGCTGGGGATCCTGATCCTCATCTACATGCTGAACTTCCTGGACCGGCAGATCATCGGCATCCTGGCGGCGCCGCTGAAGGCCGAGTTCGGGCTGTCCGACAGCCAGTTCGGCCTGCTGGGCGGTCTGGCTTTCGCCCTGCTCTATTCGACCCTGGCCATCCCGATCGCCTGGCTGGCGGACCGGGTCAGCCGGGTGTGGATCATGACCGCCGCCCTGACCATCTGGTCGGGTTTCACCGCCCTGTGCGGGGTGGCGGGCAGCTTCGGCCAGCTGTTCCTGTGCCGGATGGGGGTGGGCATCGGCGAGGCGGGCGGCGTGGCTCCGGCCTATTCGCTGATCGCCGACTACTTCCCCAAGTCGCAGCGTGCGCGGGCGCTCGCCGCCTATGCCTTCGGCATTCCGCTCGGCATGGCCGCGGGCACCCTGGTCGGGGGTCTGCTGGCGGCGACCTATGGCTGGCGTACGGCCTTCATCGTCGTGGGCGTTCTGGGCGTCCTGGTCGCGCCGATCCTGCGCCTGACGGTCAAGGACCCCAAGCGCGGGGGTCTGGACGCCCCGGCCGCCGTCGCGCCCGCTGCCGCGCCGGTCGTGCAGAAGGCCCCGCCGTTCGGCGAGGTGGTGCGCACCCTGGCGCCCAAGCCGAGCTTCTGGCTGCTGGCCTTCGGCGCCGCATCGTCATCCGTGTGCGGTTACGGCGTCGCCGCCTGGCTGCCCAGCTTCTTCATGCGCAGCTTCGGCCTGACCCTGTCGCAGACCGCCTGGTATTATTCGGCCATCGTCATGGTCGGCGGCGTGGCCGGCATCTGGCTGGGCGGGGTCATGGCCGACCGCCTGGGCAAGAAGTCCAAGGGCGCCTATCCGCTGACGCCCGCGATCGCCTTCCTGATTTCGGTGCCCTGCTTCCTGCTGGCGATGAACTCCGGCGCCCTGGTCGGGGCGGTGATGCCGGGCGCCAATCCGAACGGGGCGGCGGCGCTGACCCTGGCCTTCCTGATCTTCCTGATCCCGACGGGGCTGAACCTGACCTGGCTGGGACCGATCACGGCGGCGGTGCAGCATCTGGGGACCCCGGCCATGCGCACCACGGCCTCGGCCCTCTTCCTGCTGATCAACAACCTGCTGGGGATCGCCGTCGGCATCTACTACTTCGGCTGGATGTCGGATCTGCTGCGCCCGACCTTCGGCGAGGAGAGCCTGCGCTGGGCCATCTATACGGGGATGGGCTTCTACCTGCTGTCCTCGGCCCTGCTGTTCGGCGCCTCGCGCACCCTCAAGAAGGACTGGGTCGACTGATCCAGCCCAGCTTGGGCCATAGGAAAAGGCTCTGACGGCCATAAGGAGGGGGGCGGTTGCGCAGGCGAAGGCGCGACGCCTATAAGCGCGACCAAAGTTTCCACAACCCTCCTCCCAACGGCGCGGATCAGACATGAACATTCACGAGTATCAGGCCAAGCAGGTTCTCAAGGCCTTTGGCGCTCCGGTCGCCGAAGGCGTCGCCATCACCTCGGCCGACCAGGCCGAAGCCGCCGCCAAGCAACTGCCTGGCCCGCTCTATGTGGTGAAGTCGCAAATCCACGCGGGCGGCCGCGGCAAGGGCAAGTTCAAGGAACTGCCGGCTGACGCCAAGGGCGGCGTGCGCCTGGCCTTCTCGATCGAGGACGTGGTCAAGAACGCCAAGGAAATGCTCGGCAACACCCTGGTCACCGCTCAGACCACGGACGCCGGCAAGCAGGTCAACCGCCTGTACATCGAAGACGGCGCCGACATCTCGCGCGAACTCTACCTGTCGATCCTGGTCGACCGCGCCTATGGCCGCGTCTCCTTCGTCGTCTCGACCGAAGGCGGCATGGACATCGAAACCGTCGCCCACGACACCCCGGAAAAGATCATCACCGTCGTCATCGACCCGACGACCGGCGTGACCGAAGCCGACTGCGCCACCCTGTCGGACGCGCTGAAGCTGGAAGGCGACGCCCGTGAAGACGGCAAGTCGCTGTTCCCGGCCCTGTACAAGGCCTTCGTCGAGAAGGACATGGCCATGCTGGAAGTGAACCCGCTGATCGTCATGGAAAACGGCCGCCTGCGCGTTCTGGACGCCAAGGTGTCGTTCGACGGCAACGCCCTGTTCCGTCACCCCGACATCAAGGAACTGCGCGACGAGACCGAGGAAGACGCCAAGGAAATCGAAGCCTCGGAGTGGGACCTGGCTTACGTCGCCCTGGACGGCAACATCGGCTGCATGGTCAACGGCGCCGGTCTGGCCATGGCGACCATGGACATCATCAAGCTGTACGGCAAAGAGCCGGCCAACTTCTGCGACGTCGGCGGCGGCGCCGGCAAGGAGAAGGTCGCGGCGGCCTTCAAGATCATCACTGCTGACCCGAACGTCCAGGGCATCCTGGTCAACATCTTCGGCGGCATCATGAAGTGCGACGTCATCGCCGAAGGCGTGGTCGCGGCCGTCAAGGAAGTGGGCCTGAAGGTGCCGCTGGTGGTCCGCCTGGAAGGCACCAACGTCGACCTGGGCAAGAGGATCCTGAACGAGTCCGGCCTGGCCATCACGGCTGCGGACGACCTCGACGACGCCGCCCAGAAGATCGTCGCGGCGGTCGGCTGATGCGAGCGGCGCTCGCCCTGTTTCTGGCTGGTCTGGCGACCTCTGCGTGCGCAGAGGCTCGCCCGGCTCCCGTGACTGTGGCGAGCGTTGTGCGCCAAGCCTGTTTTACCGGCGCCATGGAACGGGATGCGTTCGAAGCCATGGCCCAAGCTGACGGTTGGGAGCCCCTGCGGTTCAACCCGCCGCCTGGGGTTTCTGACTGGGGAACAGGTTTCGCCAAGGGGAACGTAAAAATCATGCTGACCGGGTCTGACGCCACGGCGTCGGAAACTCGAGGCGGCAAGCAGATCGCCAAGCCTGCTCATCGCACGTGCTCCGTCTTGATTACGGGGCCGGGCGCTGAGTGGCGTCATGAGATCGAGAGCTTGGCCGCTGAAGACGGCTTTGCACCTTCCTCTGCCGAGGGCGAGGGGCGTGAGTGGTCAAAAGGCGGCAAGGAGTTGCTGCATTCGACCTACAGTCCCGCCACCGACATTTTGAATATCACCGTTTACCGCATTGCGGATGCCAGCATCCGTCTCCTGAACACGACCAACGAATAGAGCGCCATGTCCATTCTCGTCGACAAGAACACCAAGATCATCGTGCAAGGCCTGACCGGCAAGACCGGCGGCTTCCACACCGAACAGGCCCTGGCCTATCACGGCACCCAGATGGTCGCCGGCGTGCACCCGACCAAGGGCGGCACCAACTGGACCGGCTCGCACGGCGAAACCCTGCCGATCTACGCCTCGGTCGCCGAAGCCAAGGAGCGCACCGGCGCTGACGCCTCGGTCATCTACGTCCCGCCGGCAGGCGCCGCCGACGCCATCATCGAAGCCATTGAGGCCGAGATCCCCTTCATCACCTGCATCACCGAGGGCATCCCGGTGCTGGACATGGTGCGCGTCAAGGCTCGCCTGGAGAAGTCCAAGTCGCGCCTGCTGGGCCCGAACTGCCCGGGCATCCTGACCCCGGAACAGTGCAAGATCGGCATCATGCCGGGCAGCATCTTCTCCAAGGGCTCGGTCGGCGTCGTCTCGCGCTCGGGCACCCTGACCTATGAAGCCGTGTTCCAGACCACGAACGCGGGCCTGGGCCAGACCACGGCCGTCGGCATCGGCGGCGACCCGGTCAAGGGCACCGAGTTCATCGACGTCCTGGAAATGTTCCTGGCCGACGACGCCACCGAGTCGATCATCATGATCGGTGAAATCGGCGGCGGCGCCGAAGAAGACGCCGCCCAGTTCCTGATCGACGAAGCCAAGAAGGGCCGCAAGAAGCCGATGGCCGGCTTTATCGCTGGTCGTACGGCCCCGGCCGGCCGCACCATGGGCCACGCCGGCGCCATCGTCTCGGGCGGCAAGGGCGACGCGGAATCCAAGATCGCCGCCATGGAGGCCGCGGGCATCCGCGTCTCGCCGTCGCCGGCGCGCCTGGGTCACACCTTGCTCGAAGTGCTGAAGGGCTAAAGCCCTTCAGCAAGGTCGCTAACGCTCGCGACGCGGTCGCTCGCTGCTTGAGCGAGTTGACCGTGTCACCCTCAACCGTGGGATCCTTGGTTTTGGGGTAGGGAGCGCGACCGAACGATGTTCCGGGGCGAAATTTCGCGCCCTGCGACCCTTTGAAACGCCCTCGGAATCGTCCGGGGGCGTTTTTTCTTGCGGATTCGACCAATTTCCACCCGCATCGCCTCCCTTCGGTCATGACCAGTAAGGAAACACGGCCTATATGAGCGGCGCCGCTCACCGCGCAGGCGTGCGCGCGCGGCTGGAATGTAGGACGACGAGAGCAAAATGGCGGACGATGCAGGTCAGCTGAACCAGGTCTTTGCCGAGACCAGTTTCCTCTATGGCGCGAACGCCGCCTTCATTGAGGACCTGCACGAAAAATGGGCTGCGGACCCCGGCTCGGTGCCGGGGGAATGGCGCGCCTTCTTCGACCAGTTGAAGGACAACGCCGACCTGGTGAAGCAGTCGGCCGCCGCCGGTTCGTGGGGCCGTTCGGGTCCGGCCGAGCCGACCGAGGACACCGCTGTCTTCGACGGTCGCTGGCCCGCCCCCAAGGTCGATCCCAAGGCCGCCGGCAAGCCCGGCCCGCGCCCCGCCGCTCCCGCTGCCGACGCCTCGGGCGCGCTGACCGCCGCCGACGTGCGCGCCGCCGCCCATGACTCGATCCGCGCCCTGATGCTGATCCGCAGCTACCGCGTGCGCGGCCACCTGCAGGCCAAGCTGGACCCGCTGGGCATCGAGCAGCCGGTCGAGAACGCCGAGCTGACCCCCGAATTCTACGGCTTCACCGCCGCCGACATGGACCGCCCGATCTTCCTGGACGGCGTCCTGGGTCTGCAGACGGGTTCGATCCGTCAGGTGCTGGACATCCTCAAGCGCACCTACTGCGGCAACATCGGCGTGCAGTTCATGCACATCGCCGAGCCGGAAGAGAAGTCCTGGCTGCAGCAGCGCTTTGAAGGCGCCGACAAGTTCGAGCAGAACGCCTTCACCAAGGAAGGCAAGCTGGCCATCCTGAACAAGCTGATCGAGGCCGAGGGCTTCGAGCGCTTCCTGCACAAGCGCTTCCCCGGCACCAAGCGCTTCGGCCTGGACGGCGGCGAGGCCATGGTCCCGGCCCTGGAGCAGGTGATCAAGCGCGGCGGCGCCCTGGGCGTGGACGAGATCGTTCTTGGCATGGCCCACCGCGGCCGCCTGAACGTGCTCGCCGCCGTCATGGGCAAGCCTTACAAGACCATCTTCCACGAGTTCCAGGGCGGTTCGTCGGTGCCGTCGGACATCGAGGGCTCGGGCGACGTCAAGTATCACATGGGCGCCTCGTCGGACCGCGAGTTCGACGGCAAGAAGGTCCACCTGTCGCTGACGGCCAACCCGTCGCACCTTGAAATCGTCAACCCGGTCGTCTTGGGCAAGTCGCGCGCCAAGCAGGCCTTCGATATCCGCGAGGCCGAGGTCAACCAGGGCAAGTCGGACGCCGAATGGGTGCTGGACCGCTCCAAGGTCGCCCCCCTGCTGATCCACGGCGACGCCGCCTTCGCCGGTCAGGGCGTGGTGGCCGAATGCTTCGCCCTGATGGGGCTGAAGGGCTACCGCACCGGCGGCACCCTGCACTTCGTCATCAACAACCAGATCGGCTTCACCACGGCGCCGCGCAACTCGCGCTCGTCGCCCTATCCGTCGGACGTGGCCCTGATGGTTCAGGCGCCGATCTTCCACGTCAACGGCGATGATCCCGAAGCGGTCGTCTTCGCCGCCAAGGTGGCGACGGAATACCGTCAGAAGTTCCACAAGGACGTGGTGGTGGACATGTTCTGCTACCGCCGCTTCGGCCACAACGAAGGCGACGACCCGACCTTCACTCAGCCGCTGATGTACGCCAAGATCAGGAACCAGCCGTCGACGCGCGAGATCTACTCCAAGCGTCTGGTGGCCGAGGGCGTGATCACCCAGGCCGAGGTCGACGCCGAGCTGGCGCGCTTCGAAGCCTTCCTCGACGCCGAGTTCGAAGCGGGCAAGACCTTCAAGGCCGACAAGGCCGACTGGCTGGACGGCCAGTGGCAGGGCCTGGGCGCCGAGAAGACCGACGACGCCGCCCAGCGTGGCGACACGGCCGTCTCCACGGACAAGCTCAAGGGCTACGGCCACCGCCTGACCCAGATCCCCAACAGCGTCGACGTGCACAAGACGCTGAAGCGGGTCATCGACGGTCGTCGTGAAGCTGTCGACACAGGCCAGAACATCGACTGGGCCACCGCCGAAAGCCTGGCCTTCGCCTCGCTGCTGGACGAGGGCTACAACATCCGCCTGTCGGGTCAGGACTCGGTGCGCGGCACCTTCTCGCAGCGTCACTCGGGCATCACCGACCAGACGACCGAGCAGCGCTACTTCCCGCTGAACCACCTGCGCGACGGTCAGGCCCACTTCGAGGTCATCGACTCGGCCCTGTCGGAAGAGGCGGTGCTGGGCTTCGAGTACGGCTACTCGCTGGCCGACCCGAACACCCTGACCCTGTGGGAAGGCCAGTTCGGCGACTTCGTCAACGGCGCCCAGGTGGTCATCGACCAGTTCATCTCCTCGGGCGAACGCAAGTGGCTGCGCATGAGCGGCCTGACCATGCTGCTGCCGCACGGCTATGAGGGCCAGGGTCCCGAGCACTCCTCGGCCCGCCTCGAGCGCTTCCTGCAGCAGTGCGCCGAGAACAACATGCAGGTCGCCAACTGCACGACCCCGGCCAACTACTTCCACATCCTGCGTCGCCAGATGCACCGGGACTATCGCAAGCCGCTGATCCTGATGACGCCCAAGTCGCTGCTGCGTCACAAGAAGGCGGTGTCGACCCTGGCCGACATGGCGGAGGGCTCGTCCTTCCACCGCGTTCTGCGCGACGACGCCCAGCTGCGTCCGGACGTGGCCGGCGTTTCGCTCAAGGCGGACAAGGACATCCGCAAGGTCATCGTCTGCTCGGGCAAGGTCTATTACGACCTGCTGGACGCGCGCGAGAAGGCCGGGGTCAACGACATCTACATCCTGCGCCTGGAACAGTTCTATCCGTGGCCGATCAAGTCGATCTCGACCGAGCTGGCCCGCTTCCCCAACGCCGACCTGGTCTGGTGTCAGGAAGAGCCCAAGAACATGGGCGGCTGGACCTTCGTCGATCCGTGGATCGAACTGACCCTCGAGAAGATGGATATCAAGGCCAAGCGCGCGCGTTACGTCGGGCGTCCGGCCTCCGCCTCCACGGCGGCCGGCCTGATGAGCCGCCACCTGAAGGAACTCGAGACCTTCCTCGCCGAGGCCATGGCCTGATCGGCCTCGCCTGACCTATAGATACGCCAAGACACGAAAAGACACTGGACCGAACCATGGCCGATATCCTCACCCCCGCCCTCGGTGAATCCGTCAGCGAAGCCTCCATCGCCAAGTGGACCAAGAAGGTCGGCGACTCCGTCCGTAAGGACGAAGTCCTGGTCGAGCTGGAAACCGACAAGGTTTCGCTGGAAGTCGTGGCCCCGGCCGACGGCGTCCTGGCCGCCATCAACGCCGCCGAGGGCGACACCGTGGTGCCCGGCACGGTCCTGGGTTCGGTGAGCGAAGGCGCCGCCGCCTCGGCTCCGGCCGCCGCTGCTGCGCCCGCCGCCGCTCCGGCCGCTTCGGGCGGCGCCTCGGTCGAGATCGCCGTCCCGACCATGGGCGAGAGCGTCGCCGAAGGTTCGATCGGCACCTGGCTGAAGAAGTCGGGCGACACCGTCGCCAAGGACGAGCTTCTGGTCGAAATCGAAACCGACAAGGTCGCGGTGGAAGTCTCGGCCCCGGCCGCCGGCGTCCTGACCATCGCCGCTGACAACGGCGCGACCGTGACCCCCGGTCAGATCATCGGCTCCATCTCGGCCTCGGGCGCCGCTGCGGCCCCGGCGGCTGCGCCTGCCGCCGCTGCTCCGGCCAACACCGGCTCAGCCCAGGCCCCGGCCTCGGCCCACCTGTCGCCCGCCGTCCAGCGCGTCGTGTCGGAAAACAACATCAACCCGGCCTCGCTGTCGGCCACGGGTCCGAAGGGCAACATCACCAAGGCTGACGCCATCGCCGCCATCGGCGCCGCCGCTCCGGTTGCGCCCAAGGCCGCCGCTCCGGTCGCCCCGCGCGCCGACCAGCCGCGCGAAGAGCGGGTGAAGATGACGCGCCTGCGTCAGACCATCGCCCGTCGCCTGAAGGAATCCCAGAACACGGCCGCCCAGCTGACCACCTTCAACGAGGTGGACATGACCAACGTCATGGCCCTGCGCGCCCAGTACAAGGAAGTCTTCGAGAAGCGCCACGGCGTGAAGCTGGGCTTCATGTCCTTCTTCACCAAGGCCGTGGTTCAGGCTCTGAAGGAAATCCCGGCCGTCAACGCCGAGATCGACGGCACGGACATCATCTACAAGAACCACTACGACATCGGCGTGGCCGTCGGCACCGACAAGGGTCTGGTGGTTCCGGTCCTGCGCGACGCCGATGCGCTGTCGCTGGCGGGCATCGAAAAGGGCATCGGCGCACTGGGCAAGGCCGCCCGTGACGGCGCCCTGACCATGGATCAGATGCAGGGCGGCACCTTCACCATCACCAACGGCGGCACCTATGGTTCGCTGATGTCGACGCCGATCCTGAACGCGCCGCAGTCGGGCATCCTGGGCATGCACAATATCGTGCAGCGTCCGATGGCCATCAACGGCGAGGTCAAGATCCGTCCGATGATGTACCTGGCCCTCAGCTACGATCACCGCATCGTCGACGGCAAGGAAGCCGTGACCTTCCTGGTCCGCATCAAGGAACTGCTGGAAGACCCGGCCCGCGCCCTGCTGGACCTGTAAGGTCCGCGCGATCCAGAATTGACGACGGCGGCTCTTTCGGGAGCCGCTGTTTTCAATTGAGCGATCTGTGTTAGCCTGACCGTTACGCGGTCAGGACAGGAGGGCAGGATGGATCGGCTGGAAGTGGCGCGTTTCACGACCCTGCCCGAAGCCGAGCTGGCGGCGGCTCTGCTCAAGCGTCATGGCGTCGATGCCCGCGTGCCTGACCGGGACGCCGCGACCAACATGGCGCATTTGCAGGTGGCGTTTGGCGGGCTCCGGGTAACCGCGCCCGACTTTCAGATCGTCCAGGCGCGGGATCTGATCGCGCGAGCCCGGCGCGGCGAGTTCGGCGATCTCGGCGGCGCAGAGTCCGAAGAATGGCGACTGGACGCGACGCCGGGCATGATTGGCGAACTTCGCGAAGACGAGGTCTATGGGGCGATCGGTTCGATGAAAACCGTCGTCCGCTATGTGGCGATCACGATCCTTGGTCTGTGCGGGATCGGCTGGCTGTCGCAGGTCCTGGCCTTCTAGGCTCCCGCCACGGGGTCAGTCGCCTCGAGTGATCGAAGCCAGAACCGCCTCCGTGTCCTGCCCCAGCTTGGGCGGCGGGGCGTCGTAGCGGACGGGGGTCTTCGACAGGCGGATGGGCGAGGCGACGGTGCGGATCGGCGTGGCCAGGTCGGGGCGCGACTGTTCGACGGTCAGACCGCGATGGAGGGCCTGGGGCTCTTCGAACACCTGATCGATGGTGTTGACCGGGCCGCAGGGCACGCTGGCCGCCTCCAGCGCCGCCATCAGCCCCTTCATGGTGAAAGCCGCCGTCAGAGCCGAGAGGGTGGGCGACAGCTCGGCGCGGTGCTGGACCCTGAGCGCATTGGTGGCGAAGCGCGGATCGGCGCCCATGGCCTCGACGCCGAGGGCTTTGGCCAGGGCTCTGAACTGGCCGTCGTTTCCGACGGCGATGACCACCATGCCGTCCGAACAGGGGAAGGGCTGATAGGGGGCCAGGTTGGGGTGGGCGTTGCCCATCCGCGTCGGCGCGGTCCCCGAGACGAACCAGTTGGTCGCCTGATTGGCCAGCATGGCCGCCTGGACGTCGAACAGGGCGACATCCACGTGCTGACCCTCGCCGGTCGCTCGCGCATGCCACAGGGCGGCCAGGATGGCGTTGGAGGCGTAGAGGCCGGTGAACAGGTCCACGACCGCCACCCCCACCTTCATCGGCTCGGCGCCGGGCGCCCCGTCCGGCTGGCCGGTGATCGACATCAGCCCGCCCATGGCCTGGATCATGTAGTCGTAGCCGGCCCGGTGCGCGTCCGGCCCGTCCTGACCGAAGCCGGTGATGGAGCAATAGACCAGCTTGGGATTGCCCGCCGACAGACCGGCGTAGTCGAGGCCGTACTTGGCCAGCCCGCCGGTCTTGAAGTTCTCGACCACCACGTCGCAGGTCGCGGCCAGTCGACGCACGGCCTCGGCGCCTTCTGGGCTGGCGATGTCCAGTTCGACCGACTTCTTGCCCCGGTTGGCGCACAGGAAATAGGCGGCGTCGCCCTTTGATCCGTCAGTCGCGGTGGTGAAGGGCGGCCCCCAGTGGCGGGTGTCGTCGCCCTCGCCGGGGCGCTCGATCTTGATGACCTCGGCGCCGAGGTCGGCCAGGGTCTGCGTCGCCCAGGGGCCGGCCAGAACGCGGGACAGATCGAGGACGCGAACGCCAGCGAGGGGGCCTTGAGCTTGGGTCATCACGTTTCTTACCTCTCCCTCCCCTTCATGGGGAGGGTGGTCGCGGAGCGACCGGGTGGGGAGGGCGCGACGAACGTGCGGTGCGCTTGAAACAGCCCAGCGCCCCCACCCGTCTGACGCTGCGCGCCAGCCACCCTCCCCATGCAGGGGAGGGAGAATTCCTGTCCTAGAGCCCCACGTCCCAGACCCCGGCGTCGCGCATCCGGCACTCGCGGGCTTCCTCGGCGCGGCCGCCCATGTCGCGGGCCATGCCGCGAATGGCGTCGGACACCGTGCTCTTGTGTACGCCCGGCACGACCGCATGAGTGAAGGCGCAGGCGGCCAGGCGGATCAGCTTGAAGCCGAAACGCGATGAGGCGGCCATATGCTCCAGATAGGTCTCGCTGACCTCACGCGGGTGATCGCGGAACAGACGTGAAAACGTGCTCGACATGATCCCAGCCTAACGCGGTTCCCCGCCTCCCTCTACCCGGCCCCGTCATTATCGCCTAAACCGGCCCTCGGAACAGGGGTCGCATCGTCACGCTCTGATGACCCGCGCGTGACGGCCCAGAGAACCCCGCACACTGAACTGCTCAGGAAACATCCATGGCCGACGGCTCGCACGCTTCGCAACAGACCTTCCGTTGGGACGATCCCTTCGACCTGCGCGGCCGCCTGACGGACGACGAGCGGATGATCCAGGACGCGGCGCGGTCCTATGCCCGCGAAGCCCTGCTGCCGCGCGTGGTCGAGGCCTTCCGCGACGAGACCTTTGATCGCGCCATCATGACCGAGATGGGCGAGATGGGCTTCCTCGGCGCCATGCTGCCGGAACAGTACGGCGGCTCGGAAGCCAGCCACGTCGCCTATGGCCTGATCGCGCGCGAGGTCGAGGCGGTCGACAGCGGCTATCGCTCGGCCATGAGCGTCCAGTCGTCGCTGGCCATGTACCCGATCTACGCCTTCGGTTCGGAAGAACAGAAACTTAAATTCCTTCCTAAAATGGCGGCGGGCGAACTGGTCGGCTGCTTCGGCCTGACCGAGGCCGACGGCGGGTCGGACCCGGCCTCGATGAAGACCAAGGCGGTCAAGGTCGACGGCGGCTATCGCCTGAACGGCGCCAAATACTGGATCACCAACTCGCCCATCAGCGACCTGGCCATCGTCTGGGCCAAGCTCGATGACAAGATCCGGGGCTTCATCGTCGAGCGCGACTTCGACGGCTTCACCACGGACAAGATCGGCGACAAGCTGTCGCTTCGCGCCTCGATCACCGGCGACATCGGCCTGAACGACGTCTTTGTGCCGGAGGCCAACATCCTGCCGGGCGTCCAGGGTCTGCGCGGGCCGTTCAGCTGCCTGAACAAGGCGCGCTTCGGCATCGCCTGGGGCGCCATGGGCGCCGCCGAGTTCTGCTTCCACGCCAGCCGCGACTATGTGGCCGAGCGGATGCTGTTCGGGCGCCCGCTGTCGTCACGCCAACTGGTGCAGAAGAAGCTGGCCGACATGCAGACCGAGATCTTCCTCGGCTTCGAGGGCGCCTATGCCCTGGGTCGTCTGCTGGATACCGGCGCCTGGGTGCCGGAGGCCATCAGTCTGATGAAGCGCAACAACTGCGGCAAGGCCCTGGCCGTGGCCCGCGAAGCCCGCGACATGCACGGCGGCGCCGGCATCACCGGCGAACTGCACGTCATGCGCCACGCCATGAACCTGGAAACGGTCAACACCTATGAAGGCGCCCACGACGTCCATGCCCTCATCCTGGGCCGGGCCATCACGGGCGAAAGCGCCTTCTAGGGGCGGTCGGCGTCGGCCGGCGCCGTTTCTTGCTGTCTCCTGCCCCCGCTGACCTCGGGTTGATACAGGCCCGTGACGGCGCGCACGACGAAGCCCTCGGGCCGGACGCGCGGGCCGAAGCGTGAGCAGGGGTCGGGCTCGGCGATTGGGCGCGGCTTGCGGTCGGCGGGGGCGAAGGCGTCGCCGACCATGTCGCCAAAGACCTCGGCCAACTGATGAGCGTCGCCGACGCGCGACAGGGACGGGTCGTCCGTGCCGACGACGGTGGCGTTGCGGGCCCAGACGATGGCCGCGACCTGACGGCCGTCGGGGTCCAGCAGCTCGGCTTCGGCGGCCAGGCCGCCAGTGGTGCCCGGCGCCCGCAGTCCGATCGGGCCGGGGATGAAGTAGCTGGCGACGGCTGAGGCGGCCGATCCCGCCTGGCCGGTGGGGCTGATGCGCGTCGCGGCCAGACGAACCCTGGCGGCATCCGGCGCAGGGGCGTCCAGGACCGTGAAGCGTTCGCTCAATTCGTAGCAGACCTGACGATCCATCTCGCCCAGCACCAGGCTCCAGTCTTCGGCGCGCAGGGCCGGGGCCGCGTCCGACGTCAGCACGGCGCGTTCGATATGAACCTTTTCCACGGCGCGGGCCGCCTGCTCGTCCCGCCGCTGTCGCACAGAGGCGCGCACCGTGTCCGAGCGGGCTGCAAGTCCTTCATAGCTGGAGAGGAAACCGGATGTCGGCTCCGGGGCGGTGGCGCAAGCGGCGGCGCACAGCGCCAGGCAGGCTGTCGAGACCGCGCCTGGGAACGTTCTGCTCATAAGATCCCTCCATCGTCGAGAACCGACGATTTTTCTGAGTACGCTCCAGCATCGGCTTTGGTTCATAGGCGGTCGTCACGAGCGACTTCCCGCGCTAGGCTGTGGGTCTGCGAAGGGACCGACCATGATGCGACACACCCTGCTGGCCTCGACCGGCGCCGCCTTTGTCCTGACCCTGAGCGCTGCGCCGGTTGCGGCGACGGCGGCTCCGGCGGCTGCTTCGGCCCAGACGTCTGCGGTCCAGGGTCTGCCCTATGATGCGCGGCGCGGGGTTTTCACCTTCGCCTCGGGCCTCGACGCCTCCCTGCCCGCCGTGGTCCAGGTGACCACCCTGGGCCAGTCGCGCGGCCCGCGTTCGGAAGGCGATCCCAAGCCCTCGCAGGGCGGCTCGGGCGTTATCATCGACGCCGCGAGCGGCATCATCGTCACCAACCACCACGTCATCGAGAACGGCCAGAAGTTTACCGTCGACCTGATCGACGGCCGCCTCTTCGACGCCACGCTGATCGGCGCCGACAAGGCCACCGATATCGCCGTGCTGAAGATCGAGGCGTCCGGCCTGTCCCAGGTCCAGACGGTGGATTCCGACACCCTGCGCACCGGCGATCTGGCCTTCGCGGTCGGCTATCCCCTGGGCCTGGACCAGACCCTGACCATGGGGGTCATCTCGGGCCTGAACCGCTCGGGCATGGGCGACGCCATCGAGGACTATATCCAGACCGACGCGGCGGTGAACTCGGGCAACTCGGGCGGACCGCTGCTGGATAGTCGGGGGCGGCTGATCGGCATCAATACCGCCATCCTGTCCGGCGGCATGGGCGGCGGCAACGACGGCATCGCCTTCGCCGTGCCGACCCGGATCATGATGTTCGTGGTCGATCAGCTGCGCGCCACCGGCGAGGTCAAGCGGGGCCAGATCGGCGTGGCCCTGGGTTCGCTGACGGCCGAGCGCGCGCGGGAGATGGGCCTGAACATCGTGCGCGGCGCGGTGGTCTATGACGCGGCGCCGGGCTCGGCGGCAGAGCAGGCGGGCCTGCGTCCCGGCGACGTCATCACGCGCCTGCAGAACCGTCCCGTGGCCAACGCGGGTTCGGTCCAGGCCACTGTCGGCATCGCCCGGCCCGGCGCGACCCTGCCGGTGGTCTATCTACGCGACGGGCGCGAGGCCACGGCGAGCCTGATGGTGCAGTCCGCCGACCTGCCCGCCGTGCGCCTTGGGCACAGCGCGGCGATGGCGCGCGGCCTGACTTTCCGTAATTCAGGAGAGGGCGCAGGGGCGCAGGTCACCGTGGTTGAGGGCGGCTCAGTCGCAGCAGCGGCGGGGGTTCAGGCGGGCGACGTGGTGATCGAGGTCGGCGGCGCGGGCGTGGCCGACATGGCCGCCCTGGCAGGGGCTCTGCAAGACGGCGGGGTCGAACTGACGGTGATGCGAGACGGCGAGCGGACAACGATAAGTCTGCCCGGCTGATCCGTCTCACTGAGGTCCAGACAGCAAAACGCCCGCGTCGCCAGGAGGGGGAGGAGGGCGGTCGCGGGCGTCTCTGCTTGGAGGAAGCATCGGCCCGTCGAAGCCCTTTAGCGGAAAAATCCTGGGGGGGCTGGGGGGGCTGTTCAGGATCCGGGACTTTTCCGAACTCCGACAGGCCGATGGTGCCTTTTTGAACGTCCATCCGGGCGGACGAAGGGCCGAATGGCGTTATTTTCGTGTCCGAGGCGACAATTCCCGCCGCCAAGCTGACATCAGACCTTGGACAGGATCAGGGTCCCGTTAGTGCCGCCGAAGCCGAAGCTGTTGGACATGACGTGCTTCAGCTCACCGTCGTGGCGCTGACGCAGGATCGGCATGCCTTCGAACTCGGGGTCCAGGTTCTCGATGTGGGCGCTCTCGGCGGCGAAGCCGTGCTTCATCATCAACAGGCAGTAGATGGCTTCCTGCGCGCCCGCCGCGCCGAGCGAATGGCCCGTCAGCGACTTGGTCGAGGAGATCATCGGCAGGTCGTCGCCGAAGACGTTGCGCACCGCGCCCATCTCCTTGGCGTCGCCGACCGGGGTCGAGGTGCCGTGCGGGTTCAGGTAGTCGATCTTCGGATCGCCCGCCATCTTCAGCGCCAGCTTCATGCAGCGCTCGGCGCCCTCGCCCGAGGGGGCCACCATGTCATAGCCGTCCGAGTTGGCGGCGTAGCCGGTGACCTCGGCGTAGATGGTCGCGCCGCGCGCCACGGCGCGTTCGTATTCTTCCAGCACCACGATGCCGGCGCCGCCGGCGATGACGAAGCCGTCGCGATCCTTGTCATAGGCGCGCGAGGCGACCGAGGGCGTCTCGTTGAAGTTGGAGGACATGGCGCCCATGGCGTCGAACATGTTCGACATGGACCAGTCGATGTCCTCGCAGCCGCCGGCGAAGACCACGTCCTGCTTGCCCCAGGCGATCTGCTCGGCGGCGGCGCCGATGCAGTGAGCCGAGGTCGCGCAGGCCGAGGAGATCGAATAGTTGATCCCCTTCAGCTCGAACCAGGTGGCGAGAACGGCCGACGGGCCGCTGGCCATGGCCTTGGGCACGGCGAAGGGGCCGACACGCTTGGGCGAGCCCTTTTCGACGGTGGTGGCGGCGGCCTGCAGGATGACCTGGGTCGAGGGACCGCCCTCGCCGACGATCAGGCCGATGCGCTCGTCCTTGATTTCGTCGGCGCTCAGGCCGCTGTCCTTCAGGGCCTCTTCAAAGGCGATGTGCACCCAGGCCGTGCCGTTGGCCAGGAAGCGGGCGGCGCGACGGTCCACCAACGGCGCCCAGTCCTCGGCGGTGACGCCCAGGGCCGGCGGGGCCCAGACCTGCGAGCGGAAGCCGTACTTGGCGTGGTCGGCGGCGTGCTGGACGCCCGACTTGGCCTCGCGCAGGGAGGCTGTGACCTCGTCCTGGCCGGTGCCGATGGAGGAGACGATGCCCAATCCGGTGACGACGACACGCCGCATGGTGTTTCCTAACATTCAGTCTTCAGGCGCCGCGTTGACCGCGGTCTGCATCAAATGGGGTCAGGCGTCCGTGGACGCTACCGTGGCCGCGCCGCCGAACAGGCCGACGCGCATGTCGGCGCAGGTGTAGATGACCTCGCCGTCGGCCTCGAGCACGCCGTCGGCGATGCCCATGACCAGCTTGCGGTTGATGACGCGCTTCAGGTGGACCTTATAGACCACCTTCTTGACGTCCGGGGTCACCTGACCGGTGAACTTGACCTCGCCGACGCCCAGGGCGCGGCCCTTGCCGGGGCCGCCGATCCAGCCGAGGTAGAAGCCGACCAACTGCCACATGGCGTCCAGGCCCAGGCAGCCCGGCATGACCGGATCGCCGATGAAGTGGCACTGGAAGAACCAGAGGTCCGGATTGATGTCGAGTTCCGCCTCGACATAGCCCTTGCCGTAGTCGCCGCCGTCGGCGGTGATGGTCTTGATGCGATCAAACATCAGCATCGGCGGGGCCGGCAGCTGGGCGTTGCCCGGACCGAACAGCTCGCCGCGGCCCGAGGCCAGCAGGCCTTCATGATCGAACGACGACGGATATTGGGACTGGCTCAAGGATGACGCTCCGGAAGTGTTGCGGGCGGGTTACACGACCCTGCGCGCCCGCTCAACTGTTGTGAAGTCTAGCTTCTGCCTGCGCCGGCAGGCCGTGCGGCGTTGCACAGGGCGCGTTCCTGGGTTCCGAACACAGCGCGTTCCGGCACCCAGCCCCGGATCTTGCGGGCCCGGACCCGGCACCAGCCGTCTTCGCATTCGTCCAGCGAGACGATGGAGCGCGGCGACAGGCGGGCCCGCACCGAAGAGGTCGCGGAGCGGCCGGAATGGATCAGGATCTCTTCGGCCGAGCGGTTGAAGACGCTGCGACGGCCCGAGGCTACGGTGCGGTGGATCCACGCAACCGAACCGTCCGGGTCGCAGATCTTGCGCCACTCCTTGGTCTCGGCGATCACCTGCACGGGCAGGCCCGCGGCGCGGTATTCCCACAGGATCTGGTAATCGAGGCCCGGCCCCTGACGGGCGCGGACCTGGGAGGATTTCAGCGTGACCCAGCGCGGCACTTCCAGTCCGGTCGGGGTCGGCCGGCCGTCAGGCATACGGGCGCTGGCGCCCCCGAAGACGCCCGATCCGAGGACGGCGGCGATGACGGCGATACGCCGGAAACTTTTGAACCTGACCACAGCTTTGCTAGACACCGGATCGACACGTCCCGTTCGGGCGTTACCGCCCGTCGAAACCCAGGCTTCCTATGTCCGCTCGCAAGCTTAAGGTCGTATTAACCAGACGCCTGCCCGATACGGTGGAAACGCGCCTGCGCGAGCTGTTCGACGCCGAGTTGAATCTGACCGACCGGCCCATGTCGCGCGACGACCTGGCCGCCGCCCTGCAGCGCGCCGAGGTCCTGATCCCGACCATCACCGACCATCTGGACGCCGAGCTGATCGCGGGGGCGGGCGAGCAGTTGAAGATGATCGCCAACTTCGGCGCGGGCGTGGACCACATCGACATCGACGCCGCCGTGGGGCGCGGGATCATCGTCACCAACACCCCTGGCGTCCTGACCGAGGACACCGCCGACCTGACCATGAGCCTGATCATGGCCGTCAGCCGCCGCATCGTCGAAGGCGCCAATGTCGTGGCGGCGGGCCAGTTCCAGGGCTGGAGCCCAACCTGGATGTGCGGCCGCAAGCTGTGGGGCAAGCGCCTGGGCATCGTCGGCATGGGCCGCATCGGCCAGGCCCTGGCGCGCCGGGCCAGGGCTTTCGGCATGCAGGTCCACTATCACAACCGCAAACCCGTCTCGGACATGATCGCCGAGGAACTGGGCGCGACCTGGTGGGATGATCTGGATCAGATGGTGGCGCGGATGGACGTCATCACGCTGAACTGTCCGGCCACGAAAGACACCCGCCACATCCTGTCTGCCGAGCGCATCGCGCGGCTGCAGCCCCACGCCATTCTGGTCAACACCGCGCGCGGCGAACTGATCGACGAGGCGGCGCTGGTCGAGGCTCTGGATCGTCGCGCCCTGTTCGGCGTGGGTCTGGACGTGTTCGAGCACGAACCGGCGGTGCATCCGGGCCTGATGGGCCGCGCCAACGTGGTCCTGCTGCCCCATCTCGGTTCGGCCACGATCGAGGCGCGTCAGGACATGGGGGACCGGGTCATCGCCAACATCATGACCTATCAGAACGGCCACCGGCCGCCCGACCGGGTCATCCCGGCCATGCTCTAGGCGTGGGCTGATCCGCAGACCGGGCAGGCCGGGTCGGCGGCGATTTTCACCACCCGGCTGCTTCCGGCCAGACCGTCATAGAGCATCAGCCGGCCGGTCAGGGGCTGGCCCGCGCCTGTGATCAGCTTGATCGCCTCCAGCGCCGTCATGGCGCCGATGACCCCGGCCAGGGCGCCGACCACGCCGACACGGGCGCAGGTCTCGGCGTCGGGCGGGGCTTCCGGCACCAGACACTGATAGCAGGGCTCGCCGGTGAAGACGCCGACCTGACCGTTCCAGCGCCCCAGAGCCCCTGAAACCAAAGGCGTTCCCGTCGCCACGCAGGCGGCGTTGACGGCGAAACGGGTGTCGAAATCGTCGGTGCCGTCCAGCACCAGATCGAAGCGCTCGATGATGTCGCGGGCGTTATCGGGCGTCAGCCGCTCGATGAAGGACTCCACGGACACATGGGGGTTGAGGGCGGCCAGATGCGCGGCGCCCGCCTCGACCTTGGGACGTCCGGCGTCGGCGGTGGTGAAGATGATCTGCCGCTGCAGGTTGGACAGGGCGACCGCGTCATGGTCGATCAGACCCAGGGTCCCGACCCCGGCGGCGGCCAGATAGAGGGCGGCGGGCGCCCCGACCCCGCCCAGGCCGACGATCAGCACCCGGGCGCGCTTCAGGGCCTGCTGGCCGGGGCCGCCGATCTCGGACAGCACCAGCTGGCGCGCGTAGCGATCGACTTCCTCGTCGGAAAAACGGACAGGGGCGGGGGCGGCAGGCTGGATCACGCACCCTGTCTAGCGCAGTCGCGGCGGCCCGTCAGGCCGGAACAGTCAGGGCCTGCGTCGCCGTGCTCAGCAAGGTTTCGGCGCGATCAGGGCTCAACTGGTCCAACCCGGCGCCGTTCAGCACGCGCGCGGCGGCGGGCGTCATCTGGGCCAGGGTCATCGGCCACTCGGGAAAGAGGCGGCCGGCGACGTCCTGGTCGGACAGCAGGCGGATGTTCTGGTGACGGGGATCGGCGCGCAGTCGGTCCATCAGCCGATCCACGTCGGCGCGGCGCCCCTCGATGGCCTGCATGAAGCTGCCGCCGTGGCGCATCAAAGCCCCGGTCAGGCCGTCGCGACGATTGTTGCGTTCCGAGGCTCCGAGGATTTCGGCGAGAACCAGCAGGCTGGTCGCGGCCTCGCCGACGGCGTCGCTGACATAGATGGCGCGGTGCAGAGGCAAGGCGGGTACTCGAACGCTAGGCGAGGCGACTGGGGAAGGCTCCCCTGTCACGCCAGGGTTAACAAAACGGAAGTCCCTGCGGCGCGGCGGCGTCTTGCGAGCGCGATCTTTCCTCGCCATCTGAGCGACCATGACCCAGACCTCAAGCTTCCCCGACTGGCACGGCACCACCATTCTGGCGGTGCGCAAGAACGGCCGCACCGTCATCGCCGGCGACGGCCAGGTCTCGATGGGGCCGACCATCGTCAAGGGCGCGGCGCGCAAGGTGCGGACGCTCGCCGGCGGCAAGGTGCTGGCGGGCTTCGCCGGGGCCACGGCCGACGCCCTGACCCTGATCGAGCGGCTGGAAGCCAAGCTGGAGCAGTATCCCGACCAACTGGCGCGCGCCTGCGTCGAACTGGCCAAGGACTGGCGCACCGACCGCTACCTGCGTCGGCTGGAAGCCATGCTCCTGGTCGCCGACAAGGACACCATTCTGACAGTCACCGGCGTCGGCGACGTGCTGGAGCCGGAGTACGGCGTGGCCGCCGTCGGCTCGGGCGGCAACTATGCGCTGGCCGCCGCCCGCGCCCTGATCGACGAAAGCAGCGAACAGGATGCCGAGCAGATCGCCCGCAAGGCCATGAAGATAGCCGCCGAAATCTGCGTCTACACCAACGGCAATCTGACCATCGAGAGTCTGTAGGGCGCTACGCTCGCCGCGCGGCGGCTCGCTGCCTGAGCGCCTATCCGATTATTTCTGAACCGTCTGACCCATGACCGACCTATCCCCCCGTGAAATCGTCTCCGAACTGGATCGCTTCATCGTAGGCCAGGACGACGCCAAGCGCGCCGTGGCCGTGGCCCTGAGGAACCGCTGGCGCCGCAAGCGCGTGCCCGAGGATCTGCGCGACGAGGTCACGCCCAAGAACATCCTGATGATCGGCCCCACGGGCGTGGGCAAGACCGAGATCGCCCGGCGCCTGGCCAGGCTGGCGGGTTCGCCCTTCCTCAAGGTCGAGGCGACCAAGTTCACCGAGGTCGGCTACGTCGGGCGCGACGTGGACCAGATCATGCGCGATCTGGTCGAGAGCGCCCTGGTCATGGTGCGCGAGAAGCGCCGGGCGGGGGTCAAGGCCCGCGCCGAGGGCCAGGCCGAGGAGCGCATCCTGGACGCCCTGGTCGGGCCGGGCTCGCAGCCCGCGACCCGGGACGCCTTCCGCAAGAAGCTGCGCGCCGGCGAACTGGACGACAAGGAAATCGAGATCGCCCTGGCCGACACGACCTCGCCTCTGCAGGGGCTGGACATGGGCGGGGGCGGCGGCAACGTCGGCTTGCTGAACCTGTCGGACCTGCTGGGCAAGATGGGCGGCGGGCGCACCAAGACGGTCAAGCTGACTGTGGCCGAAGCTGTTCCCCCGCTCGTCACCGAGGAAAGCGACAAGCTGCTGGATCAGGAAAGCCTGACCAAGGAGGCCCTGCTGCTGGCCGAGAACGAGGGCATCGTCTTCCTCGACGAGATCGACAAGGTGGCGGCGCGACAGGGGGCCTCCGGGGCCGATGTTTCACGCGAAGGCGTGCAGCGCGACCTTCTCCCCCTCATCGAGGGCACGACGGTGTCGACCAAGTATGGGCCGGTGAAGACCGACCATGTCCTGTTCATCGCCTCGGGCGCCTTCCATGTGGCCAAGCCGTCGGACCTGCTGCCCGAGTTGCAGGGCCGCCTGCCGATTCGGGTCGAGCTGAAGGCCCTGACCCGCGACGACTTCAAGCGCATCCTGACCGAGCCGGAAGCCAATCTGATCCGTCAGAACCAGGCCCTGCTGGAAACCGAAGGCGTGACCCTGGTCTTCACTGACGATGCGGTCGAGGCCATGGCCGACGCCGCCGTGGCGGCCAATTCCACGGTCGAGAACATCGGCGCGCGCCGGCTTCAGACCGTGCTGGAGCGGGTGCTGGAAGAGACCAGCTTCAAGGCCTCGGACCTGTCGGGCCAGACCCTGACCTTCGACGGCGACAAGGTGCGCGAAAAGGTCGGCGACCTGGCCAGGAACATCGACCTGAGCCGTTTCATCCTGTGATCCAGCTCCACCGTCATCCTCGGGCTTGACCCGAGGATCGAGCGTGGCGGAGCACTCGACCAAGCCAGCGTCGCGCAGGCGGACAATCCGATCCTCGGGTCAAGCCCGAGGATGACGGCGTGAGAGAGGCGGGTGCGGTGCGGGGTCAGCCCCGCATCGCCTCCACCGCCTCCACCAACCGCGCCAGATCGGCGGGGTTCGACAGGCGGTGGTCGCCGCCCTCGATCAGGTCCAGACGCAGGTCGCCGCCGGTCAGGCGCTCGGCCAGTTCGACCTGATGGCGCCACGGCACAACGTCGTCGGCGCGGCCCTGCAGGACATGGACCGGCGCCGTGATCTCGATCACTCCGTCCAGCAAGAGCCAGTCGCGCGCCTCCTCGAACATGCGCCGGGTCAGGACGTAGGACCCGAGCCCTTCCTCGGTGATGACGGTCTCGCCTTCGCGCAGGATGGCCTGACGCTCGTGGTCGGCCAGGCCGGGCCACATCAGCTTTTCGGTGAAGTCCTGGGCCGGATTGACCAGGACCAGCCCCTTGATCCGTTCGGGCCGCGCCAGGGTCGCCAGCAGGGCCACCCAGCCGCCCATCGAGGACCCCACCGGGATGACGGGGCCTTCAAGGCTGTCGATCAGGGCGATCGCGTCCTCGCGCCAGCGGCCGATGGTGGCCTGTTTCCAGTCGCCGGACGATTGGCCATGGGCGAAATGGTCGTAGCGCACATAATTCCAGCCGCGCTCGCGGGCCGCCGCTTCCAGCGCCAGGGCCTTGGTTCCCTCCATGTCCGAGCGGAAGCCGCCGATCCAGACGACCGTGGGGCCGGCGCCCTGCACCGCCTCGAAGGCCAGGGTCTCGCCGTCGGGGCGTTTCAGCGATCGGATGTCGGACATGAAAACTCCTCGGACTGTCATTCGGCGCGGAATGGCTTTAGCAGAGACGGCGTTTCTTCACAGGCCGCGAGAGCCCCGCTTGTCCGCACCCAAAGCCCTCTTTGTCAGTTCGAACCGGATCGGCGACTGCGTCATCTCCTCGGGGGTGATCCGCGAGATCGCCCGTCAGATTCCGGGCGTGCAGATCACCGTCGCCTGCGGCCGCCCGCCGGCGCCCTTCTTCCGTTCGGCGCCGAACGTCGAGCGCGTCATCATCCTCGACAAGAAGAAGGCCGCCGGACACTGGGTCGATCTGTGGAAACAGGTAGCGGGCACGAAATGGGATCTGGTCGTCGACATCCGCGGCTCGGCCCTGGCTTGGCTGATCCCGACCAAACGCCGGATCGTCTATAATCGCCGCTGGGAGACCGGCCTGCGCAAGGTCGAGATGGTGTCGCGCCTGATGGGTTCGGCCGCGCCGCTGGATCCGGAGATCTTCCTCGACGCCCAGGCCCGCGCCGAGGCCGCCGCCGTCATCGATCCTCAGCTTCAGGCAGGGCTGGGCGAAGGCCCGATCATCGCCCTGGCGCCCATCGCCCACCAGCCGGGCAAGTCCTGGCCCGCCGATCGCTGGGGCCAACTGGTCGAGAAGCTGAAGGCCGAGCCGCGCTTCGACGGCTGGCGCTTCATGCCCGTCGGCGGACCCGGCGACCGCCCGCCGGCGACCCCGGCGCTGGAGGCAGCGGGCGACCGCGCCATCGACGGCGTGGGCAAGGGCGACATCCTGTGTTCGGCCGCCGCTATCGATCGGGCGGCCCTGTTCGTCGGCAACGACAGCGGTTTGATGCATGTCTCGGCCGCGCTGGGCCGTCCGACACTGGGTCTGTTCGGACCGACAGAGTGGTGGCTTTACGGGCCGTGGGGTCCGAAGACCCGCACCGTCGCTTCCAACGAGACGCGTGGTCAGTTCGCGCCAATCGAGGATCTGACGGTCGACCACGTCTTCGAGGGCGTATTGGCGCTGCACGACGCCTACATCGGCGCAAACCCCGACCAGCCTTGAATTTCGGGGCTTCTGTCGTCATATTCCGCCCGCTGGGAACGCGCCGCTCTGTCGCGCGCTGATCCTCGCGAGAGATTACAGCCTGTCTTCTGACCACATAAGGAAACGACGCCCATTCGCCGTCCCATGCAAGCGCCGCCCGTCAAGGACGGGCCGCCCATCAACCAGGAAATCCGCGCCACCCGCGTGCTGCTGATCGATCAGAACGGTGAGAAACAGGGCGTCATGCCGCTGTCCGCCGCCCTGGAAGCCGCCGAAGAGGCCGGCCTGGATCTGGTCCAGATCGTCGGCAACGCCGAGACGCCGGTCTGCAAGATCCTGGATTACGGCAAGCATCGTTTCCAGGAGCAGAAGAAGAAGGCCGAGGCGCGTAAGCGTCAGAAGATCGTCGAGCTCAAGGAAATCAAGCTGCGCCCGAACATCGACACCCATGACTATGAGGTCAAGGCCAAGTCGATGCATCGTTTCTTCGAGGAGGGCGACAAGGTCAAGGTGACCCTGCGCTTCCGCGGCCGTGAAATGGCGCACCCGGAACTGGGCATGAAGCTGCTCAACAAGGTGCAGGCCGACTTCGACGAAGTCGCCAAGGTAGAATACGCCCCGCGTATGGAAGGCCGCCAGATGATCATGATCCTGGCGCCGCGCTAAGAGGCAGGGCCTCCTGGCGAGGCTTTTCGGGTCGCTATGCTCGCCGCGCGGCGGTTCGCGACTTGAGCGAGGATCTCGGATCCGGTTCAAACGCCCGGCCCAGACGCTCTGTTCTGGCGCCGGGCGCCTTGCTTTTGGGGGGGCGGCGCCGTAAAAGCCGCCCCTTCGCGTACCGAACAGCCGGGCTAACAGGCATGCCTGGGCCGTTCGTTTCAGCTCCGCACTACGGGCTCATGTAGCTCGCAGAGCGGTAGCCCACTAAAATTAGAGAGAGTGAAAATGCCGAAACTGAAGACGAAGTCTGGCGCCAAGAAGCGCTTCAAATTCACGGCCACGGGCAAGGTGAAAGCTGGCGTCGCCGGCAAGCGCCACCGTCTGATCAGCCACAACTCGAAGTACATCCGCCAAAACCGCGGCACTTCGGTCATGGCCGACGCCGACGCCAAGAAGATCAAGTCCTACATGCCGTACGCCTGATCGGCGCGCTGCATACCTGATCATCCTGTCACACTGAATTTGAACGACAGTCCCTCAAGCAGCGAGACCCCGCGGGTCGAGCGCTAGGGACTTCCCGAAGGGAATAAAAACATGGCACGCGTCAAACGGGGCGTTACGTCCCACGCCAAGCACAAGAAGGTTCTGAAGCAGGCCAAGGGCTTCTACGGCCGCCGCAAGAATACGATCCGCACGGCCAAGGCCGCCGTCGACCGCGCCGGCCAGTACGCCTACCGCGACCGTCGCAACAAGAAGCGTTCGTTCCGCGCCCTGTGGATCCAGCGCATCAACGCCGCCGCCCGTCTGGAAGGCTTCACCTACTCGCAGTTCATCCACGGCCTGGACAAGGCCGGCATCGTGCTGGACCGCAAGGTTCTGTCGACGATCGCCGCCGACGAAGCCGGTTTCAAGGCCATCGCCGACAAGGTCCGCGCCGCTCTGGCCGCCTAAGCGATACCGCATCATTGGTGCTGAAAACGCCCGTCCCGGTTTCCGGGGCGGGCGTTTTTCATGGCCAAGTCGGACTTTTGGGCGGATCGGGCGTTGGGTTCGGCAGCCGGTTCGACAGGCGAGCCGGCGGTTGAGGAGGCTTTGCCCATGTCCGTCGCCCGCGTCACCGAGATCACCGCATCGTCCACCGTCAGCTTCGATGACGCCGTCGCCCAGGGGATTGCCCGGGCCGACAAGACCCTGCGTCACGTCGAAGGGGCCTGGATTCAGGACCAGAAGGTGGTGGTCCGCAACGGCGAGATCGCCGAATACCGCGTCAACATGAAGGTCACATTCGTCCTTGCGGACTGAGTCTGATCGACGCTGAAGGCTTTGCGTGACGGCCATGTCGGGCTAGACGCTGCGGACCATGACCGATCTCGCCCAGCTAGAACTCGACCTGATCAACGCCATCGGGGCGGCGCCAAGCGTCGCTGCGATCGAGGAGGTGCGGGTCGCCGCCCTCGGCAAGACCGGGACCATCTCGGCCCTGCTCAAGGGGATGGGCGCGCTCAGCCCCGACGAACGCCGCGAGCAGGGGCCGATCATCAACGGTCTGCGCGATCGCGTCAGCGCCGGCATCGCCGCCAGAAAGGCCGAGCTGGAGGCCGCCGAGCTGGACGCCCGCCTGCTGGCCGAGCGCGTCGACCTGACCCTGCCCAGCCGCCCGCGCCGCAAGGGCGGGGTGCACCCGACCATGCAGGTGATGGACGAGATGATCGCCCTCTTCGCGGAGATGGGCTTCGCCGTGGCCGAAGGCCCGGACATCGAGGACGACTTCCACAACTTCACCGCCCTGAACTTCCCGCCCAAGCACCCTGCGCGGGAAATGCACGACACCTTCTTCCTGAAGCCCGACCCGGAAACGGGCGAGCGCAAGGTTCTGCGCACCCACACCAGCCCGGTGCAGGTGCGGACCATGATGTCGCAAAAGCCGCCGATCCGCATCATCGCGCCGGGCCGCACCTTCCGTAAGGATTCCGACGCGACACACACGCCGATGTTCCACCAGATCGAAGGTCTGGTGATCGACCGCGATATCCACATGGGTCATCTGAAGACGACTCTGGAGACCTTTATCGCCCGCTTCTTCGAGCTGGACGACGTCAACGCCCGTTTCCGCCCGCACCACTTCCCCTTCACCGAGCCCTCGGCCGAGATGGACATCCGCTGCGACCGCTCGGGCGGCAAGCTGACCCTGAACGAGGGCGAGGACTGGCTGGAGATCCTGGGTTGCGGGATGGTGCATCCGAACGTGCTGCGTAACGCCGGCATCGACCCGGACGAGTATCAGGGCTTCGCCTTCGGCATGGGCGTCGACCGCCTGGCCATGCTGAAATACGGCGTCTCCGACCTGCGCCCCATGTTCGAGGCCGATACGCGCTGGCTGGCCCACTACGGCTTCTCGGCCTTTGCCGCGCCGAACCCCGCCAGCGGACTGTCCTGACATGAGCCTGCTGCCGATCAACCGCCCCGTCGCCCTGGTCGAGGACTTCGGAGCCGCGGTCTTCGAGAATGTCGATCTGACCCTCTTTGAGGTTTTCGCCCATGCTGCGAGGAACGGGCCTGGCCTGATCCAGGGCCGCACCTTCAAGGGCTGCCGCATCCAGGGGCCCGCGATTATTCTTGTCTCCAACGGCGTGACGTTCGACGAAACCAATTTCGGCGACAGCCGCGGCGACATCCGCAACCTGGTGCTCAAGCCCGTCGGCGACAAGGCGATCGGGACCATACCGATGCGTGACTGCGCCTTCATCGGCTGCGAATTCTACGGCGTAGGCTTTACCGGGACCGATGAGTTCGTCGCCCAGATCGTCGCCCTGCCGAACTCTCTCTAGATCGAAACAGACATGACCGACACGACACAGACCCCGATGTCCGCAGAAGAAAAGTTCGGCCGCGAACTGGTGGCGCGCACCACCTTCGAGAAGGAAGCCGTCTGGCTCCCCTCTCTGGCGGTTCATCACATGAATGCCGGCCAGACCTTCATCGAGGGCAAGACCTTCACCGAGTGTCTGATTGAAGGCCCGGCGGTGATCGCCGTCATGAACGGCACCACCTTCGACACCTGCCACATGGGCGTGGCCCAAAATCCGCGCACCCTGCTTATGGACCCGCGCGGCGACATGATCGCTGGCGCCGTTGGCATGTCGAACTGCCGGTTTGTTCGCTGCCGCTTCGTGCAGGTGGCCTTCACGGGGGCGCGTGAGATGCTGGATGAGATGGAGAAGGATCTCGCGAGCGCATGGGGAACGGCGGTTCAGGCATGACCGAAGTCGCCAACGCTCCCCTCACGCTTGAACCGATCGGCCCAGGGCCGACCTACACCCGCATCAGCATCTGGTTGCCGCAACTTCTCCTTGAGGTCATGCGGGCTGGCGCGCCGGCGATCGAGAACCGTCGTTTCGAGGGCTGCCTGTTCGAGGGGCCCGCAGTGGTCCTGCCGATCGAGGGGTGCGAGTTCGAAGGCTGTGACCTGGGGGAGACCAAGGGCGATCCGCGCAGCCTGATGCTGGCGCCGCAGAGCCTGAGCCGCGTCGTCGGCCCGATCCCGTTCCGGAACTGCCAGTTCATCAATTGCCGCTTCGTCGGCGTCGGCTTCACCGGCACGCCGGCCTTCCTCGATTCGATGGCCGAGGCGATCAGCGGCGGAGCCGCCCAATGAAGTTCACGCTTTCCTGGCTGAAGGACCACCTCGAGACCGAGGCCGACGCCCACCAGATCGCCGAGGCCATGACCATGGCCGGGCTGGAGGTCGAGGACGTTCACGACCCCGTCGCCGCCCTGGCCCCCTTCACCGTGGCCAAGATCATCTCGACCGCGCGACATCCCGACGCCGATCGCCTGCAGGTCTGCCAGGTCGACACCGTCGACGGCATGAAGGAAATCGTCTGCGGCGCGCCCAATGCGCGTCCGGGCCTGACCACCATCTACGCGCCCATCGGCGCCTATGTGCCCGGCCTGGGCGTGACCCTGGTCGAAAAGCCGGTGCGCGGCGTCGTCTCGCACGGCATGCTGTGCTCGGCCTCGGAACTGCAGCTGGCCGACGAGAGCGACGGCATTCAGGAACTGCCGCCGGAGATTCCTGTCGGGACCCCGGTCGCCGGTCTGTTCGGCGCCGAGCCGGTCATCGACTTCGAAGTGACGCCGAACCGTCCCGACTGGCTGGGCGTCGCCGGCATCGCTCGCGACCTGGCCGCCGCCAGCGTCGGCAAGCTGAAGCATTTCGACATCGCCGTGGTACGCGGCGCCTTCCCCTCGCCGATCTCGGTGCGGCTGGACGCGCCCGAGATGTGCCCGGTCTTCGCCGGTCGCGTCATTCGCGGCGTCAAGAACGGCCCGTCGCCGGCCTGGCTGCAGAAACGCCTGACCGCCATCGGCCTGCGCCCGATCAACCGCCTGGTCGATGTCACCAACCTGATCGCCTACGACCGCGCACGGCCCTTGCACGTCTATGACATGGCCAAGCTGTCGGGGACCGAGATCGTCGTGCGCGGGGGTCTGACCTCGGCCGAGACGGGCGAGCACGAGCACCTGATCGCCCTGGACGGCAAGACCTACGCCGCTGCGCCGAGCGACTGCGTCATCGCCGATGCTGCGGGCGAGCGCCCCATCGGCCTGGGCGGCGTCATGGGCGGCGAGAGCACCGGCTGCAGCGACGACACGACCGACGTCTTCCTGGAAAGCGCCTGGTTCGAGCCTATCGTCATCGCCCAGACGGGCCGCACCCTGGGCATTCACTCCGACGCCCAGTATCGCTTTGCGCGCGGCGTCGATCCGGTTTCGGTGACGCCGGGTCTGGAGCTGGCCACGCGCCTGATCCTCGACCTGTGCGGCGGCGAGCCGTCCGAGATCGTCTTCGTCGGGGAGCCGCCGGCCAGCCCGGCGCCCTTCGCCTTCGACCCCGCCTATGTGAAGCGCCTGACCGGCATGGAACTGGCCGACGACCGCATCGGCACCATCCTGGGCCAGCTCGGCTTCCTGGTCACCGCCGGCGGTTCCGATCAGGCCGAACCCTGGACCGTGACGCCGCCGTCGTGGCGTCGCGACGTCGAAGGCCGTGCCGACCTGGTCGAGGAGGTGGCGCGCATCGAGGGCTTCGCCGCCCTGCCGAATACGCCCCTGCCCGAGGTCGCCCGCGCCCCCGGCGGCGTGCTCAACCCGCGTCAGGCCCGCGTCCGCGTCGCGCGTCGGGCCCTGGCCAGCCTGGGCTATGCCGAGGCCGTGACCTGGTCCTTCACCAAGCAGTCGACGGCCGCCCTGTTCGGCGGCGGCGATGATCGCCTGGTGCTGGAAAACCCCATCGCGGCGGACCTCGACTGCATGCGGCCGTCGATCCTGCCCAACCTGATTCAGGCGGCGGCGCGCAACGCCGCGCGCGGCCACGCCGACGCCGCTCTGTTCGAGATCGGCCCGATCTATCTGAACGACCAGCCGACCGGTCAGCGCACGGCCATTGCAGGCCTGATCGCGCCCCATCCCGATCGTCACTGGGGCGGTGCGGGCGAGGACGCCCTGTTCGGCCTCAAGGGCGACCTGCTCGCCCTGCTGGAAGAGATCGGCGCGCCGGTCGCCTCGCTGCAGCTGGCGCAGGGCTCGAACCAGAACTGGTGGCACCCTGGCCGTTCGGCCCGCCTGCAACTGGGGCCCAAGAACGTCATCGTCGAGTTCGGCGCCCTGCATCCCCGCGTTCTCAAGGCCTTGGACGCCGACGGCCCCATGCTGGCCTTCGAGATCATCCTCGATTCCGTGCCCGAACCGCGTGGAAAAGGCGGCAAGGCCCGGGGCGCGGCGGATCTGCCGAACCTGATGCCGCTGTCGCGCGACTTCGCCTTCCTGATGGACGAGGCCAAGGCCGTGGGCGACCTGACTCGCGCCGTCGTCGGGGCCGACAAGACCCTGATCGCCGAGGTGCGCGTCTTTGACGTCTATCGCGGCCAGGGCGTGCCGGAAGGCCAGAAGTCGGTGGCGATCGAGGTCGAGATCCAGCCGCGCGCCGCGACCCTGACCGAAGCGGAGATCGAGGCCCTGACGGCCAAGATCGTCGCGGCCGCCGGCAAGGCCGGCGGCACGCTGCGGAGCTGAGCATGGCGGACAAGAAACCCTGGGCGGAGACCACCTTCGAGCGCAACCTGTTCCGCGCCCGCTGGCTGATGGCGCCCTTTTATCTAGGCCTGGTGGCGGCCCTGGTGATGCTGCTCGTCGTCTTCGTGCGCGAGCTGATCTACTACGTGCCGCAGGCCTTCATCGTCGGCGAAGGCCATATGGGGTCGGACGGCGCCATCCTGGCCATCCTCAGTCTCGTGGACCTGTCGCTGGCGGGCAATCTGCTGCTGATCGTTCTTTATTCGGGCTATGAGAACTTCGTGTCCAAGCTGGATCTGGACGAGAACCATGTCGACCGGCCGCCGTGGATGGGCTCGGTCGACTTCTCGGGTCTGAAGATGAAGCTGATCGCCTCCATCGTGGCGATCTCGGCCATCTATCTGCTCAAGAGCTTCATGAACATCGGCAAGCCGGGCCATCCCCTGGACGAGGCCGGGTTGATGTGGGCGGTGATCATTCACCTGACCTTCGTGGCCTCGGGCGTCCTGCTCGCGGTCATGGACTGGGTCGCCGCCAAGACCGACAAGCACTAGGGCTCCGCCCTAGTGTTTTCTTTTTGGGGCCTATCGCGCTTACGCGCTGCTTGAGGCCCGCGATATTGGGGCTTCTAGCGGCGTCCGGGGGCTTCTGACAAAGCCTTGATCGGGTCAGGCGGCGTCGAATACGGTCAAGCAAGGTTCGGTTAACCTTAAAGCCCCAAGGCTGCCGCAAAAGACACGGACGGTGGGCCAAGCCCGCGACGATGGGCGACCCGTCCCCTGTCAGGAGCCTCGACATGCATCGCCGCCAACTGATCCGCACCAGCCTTGGTCTCGCCGCCGCCGGCGCCCTGCCCGCTGGCCTCGGCGCCTGCGCCTCGACGCGCCAGCCGACCGACCCCAACTATCCGATCGCCTCGGATCAGACGGCCCAGGCCTATACCTTCGAGGAACTGGTCGCCGCCGGCTCGCGTGAAATGGGCATCGCCGCCGAGGCCATGGGTTCGGCCATCGAGCGCATCTTCGCCGAACAGGGCGACCGCCCGACCGCCTATATCGCCGGCGAGGAAGCCGCCGGGGCCGCCGTGGTGGGCGTGCGCTACGGCCGCGGCGCCCTGCACATGAAGGACCTTTCGGCCTCGCAGGAGGTCTTCTGGCAGGGGGCCTCGGTCGGCTGGGACGTCGGCGGCAACGCCAGCCGGGTCTTTACCCTGGTCTACGGCCTTTATCACCCCGACATGCTTTATCGCCGCTATCCGGGCGTCGAGGGCTCAGCCTATCTGGTCGCGGGTCTGGGCGTGAACTATCAGCGCGCCGACGGCATCGTTCTGGCCCCGATCCGCACCGGCGTCGGCCTGCGCCTGGGCGCCAATGTCGGCACCATGAGCTACAGCCGTCAGCGGAACATTCTTCCTTTCTAAGGAAGAAGGGGCGCTAGCGCTCGCGACGCGGTCGCTCGCTGCTTGAGCGCCCTTAGGGGTGCGCTTGCGGCGAAGGCGCCGTGAGGATGCTTTCTAGCCCCTCGCGCCAGGTCGGGTATTGGGGGCGCCAGCCCAGTTCGGCCTTGGCGCGGGCGTTCGAGAGGCGCTTGGAGTCGTTGTAGAAGCGGCGCATGGCGTCCGACACCGACGGGTCGTCCAGCGACACCTCGGGCGGCAGGGGCAGGCCCAGGCGTGCCGCCGCCCCCGCCATCACCACGTCCGCCGGGGCCGGTTCGTCGTCGGACAGGGTGTAGGCGCGGCCCGGATGGGGACGGGCCATGGAGGCGAAGAAGCCGGCGACGGCGTCCTCGACATGGATGCGGTTGAAGACCTGACCGGGCTTCTTCACCAGCCGCGCCGTCCCGTCGCGCAGGCGGTCGATCGGCGAGCGGCCGGGCCCATAGATGGCGGGCAGGCGGAAGATCTGCACCGTCAGCCCCATGCCGCGCCCGGCGTCCAGCCAGTCCTGCTCGGCGCGCACCCGGCGCGCGCCCTCCAGGCTGGCGGCGTTCAACTCGTCGTCCTCGAAGGCCCAGCCGCCCGCCCGGTCGCCATAGACGGCGGTCGATGAGACATAGCCGATCCAGTCGGGATAGGCCTGGACGGCGCTGATGGCCGGGATCAGGGCCTTCAGGCCCGGGCAGCCGGCGCCGTCGGGCGCGGCGGTGATCAGGATGGCCGAGGCCTCGGCGACGGCGGCCTGCAAGGCGTGGACGTCAGCGGGATCGACCGCGACGACGCCGGCGCCTGTCAGCTCTTTGCGCCGCACCGGATCGCGCGAGGTGGCCATGGCGCGGCCGTCCCTGCGGATCGCCTCGCGCGCCGCCTCAAGCCCCAGATAGCCGCCGCCGAAGACCAGAAGCGAAGGGGCGGCGGGGGCAGGCTGGGTCATGGCGGTCCGGTCAGGCGATCAGGCGGTCTTGACGACGACGGGGGCGGCGGCGGGGGCTGGGTCCGCCCCCTGAGACTGCAGCGCTTCGGCGCGCTTGTCGTTCCAGGCCGAGACGCAGGCGATCTTCGATCGGTCGGCGCGGTCGGCGTAGCGGCGGGCGATGTCGGTCACGTCGGCCATCAGGCCCTCGGCCAGGGTGATGGGCTTCAGGCCCAGGTCGCGGAACTGGTCATTGGCGACAACCAGTTCGTTCTCGTCGGCTTCCTGACGCGGGTTGGCGACGTTGTGGACTTCGGCGCCGGTCATGTCGGCCACCATCCGGGCCAGATCGCGTACGCGGCGGCTCTCGGTCATCTGGTTGAGGATCTTGACCCGGTCGCCGGACTTCGGCGGGTTGTTCAGCGCCAGCTCGACGCAACGCACCGTGTCCTGGATATGGATAAAGGCCCGCGTCTGGCCGCCAGAGCCGTGGACCGTCAGCGGATATCCGACCGCCGCCTGCATCAGGAAGCGGTTCAGCACCGTGCCGTAATCGCCGTCATAGTCGAAGCGGTTGATCAGGCGTTCGTCCTGCTTCGTCTCCTCGGTCTGGGCGCCCCAGACGATGCCCTGGTGCAGGTCGGTGATCCGCAGGCCGTCGTTCTTGGCGTAGAACTGGAACAGCAGGGCGTCCTGGGTCTTGGTCATGTGATAGATGGAGCCGGGGTTCGGCGGGAACAGGATTTCCTGCTCGGTCGGGCCGTGGTCGGTGTCGACCGTGACCTTCAGATAGCCCTCGGGAATGCGCAGGCCGGCCGTGGTGTAGCCATAGACCCCCATGGTCCCGAGGTGGGCCAGGTGGACGTCCCGTCCGCTCTCGATGATGGCCGCCAGCAGATGGTTGGTGGCGTTCAGGTTGTTGTCGACGGTGTAGAGCTTGTGCCGCGCCGACTTCATCGAATAGGGGGCGGCCCGTTGTTCGGCGAAGTGGACGACGCTGTCGGGCGCCCAGTCCTTGATCAGGGCGACCAGTCGGTCGAACTCCTTGCCGACCGTCAGATTGACGAAGTCGATGGACCGGCCCGAGACTTCCTTCCACGCCTTGATGCGTTCGCCCATGGTGCGGATGGGGGTCAGGGACTGGACCTCCAGCTCGTTGTCGATGTTGCGACGGCTGAGGTTGTCGACGATCAGCACCTCCCAGCCGCGCGCCGAGAGGTGCAGGGCCGTCGGCCAGCCGCAGAAACCGTCGCCGCCGAGGATCATCACGCGCATCGGTAGAACCCTGTGTCGTCCATCACTCCCTCCTGCCTAGCCGATGGCGCGGGCAGGCGAAAGCGGCGGCGATGCAGGACCCCTGTGGCGGAACCGCGCCGGCGGCTGGGGCCTCGGGAACCCGCGCGGCGTTATGGGCTAGGGATGGGTTCTCAGCGCCGCGAGGATCACCGTGGGCTTGGCGGCGTAGCCGTCCGCGCGATGGGCGGCGACCTGGGCCCAGCCGTCCGCCACGGCGTCCCTGATGCACCAGTGGCGGACCAGATAATGGTCCATGGGCAGCTTGGCCGTGTCGCATATCCGCCGTGCCGCCGCCTTGAGCCGGCGGTCGAGAATTCCAGCCTGTGTCGGCTGGTTCAGGTCGAGGTCGGCATAGGAAACCATGACGGCTTCGGCGCCTTCGATGGGGCGAGTGGTTTGGATTTGGCTCTGAGCGCCGTTCGGGGCGGTTGCAGCCAGAAGCAGGACTGCTCCAATGATCGTCGATTGCATCTTGCGATCTCCTGATCGCCCTTCCGCTGCGCTTGTCCCTTCTCAAGACCAGCGACCGACTGATGTCTGACAACAGGCCTGCGCGCCTTTTGTTCTCATTGAAACGCGCCGTTCCGCCCGGCGAATGTCAAAAGCGCGTTCTCGGGGGCGGACAAGTATCAGAGCAGGGCGGTGATCGCCGCCCGCGCCGCCTCGCCCAGGTCGGGACGCTTCAGGGCCAGGGCAACGTTGGCGCGCAGCAGGCCGATCTTGTCGCCGCAGTCGTGGGTCACGCCCTCGTACTCGTAGGCGGTGAAGGTCTGGGTCTTCATCAACCGGTCCATGGCGTCGGTCAGCTGGATCTCGCCGCCCGCGCCGCTTTCCTGAGTCTCGAGCAGGTCGAAGATTTCCGGCTGCAGGATATAGCGGCCCGAGATCGACATATTGGACGGGGCGGTGCCCTGCTTGGGCTTCTCGACCATGCCCTTCATGGCGAAGCGGCGGCCGTCGCGGCTCGACGGATCGACGATGCCGTACTTGTGGGTCTCGGATTCCGGCACGGCTTCGACGCCGATGACATTGCCGCCGACCTCGGCGTAGAGGTCCGCCAGCTGCTTCAGGGCGCCGAGCTGCGAATCGACGATGACGTCGGGCAGGATGACCGCGAAGGGCTCCTGGCCGATGATGTCGCGGGCGCACCAGACGGCGTGGCCCAGGCCCTTGGGCTGCATCTGGCGGGTGAAGCTCATCTCGCCGGCGGTGGCCAGTTCGGCGTTCATGGCCGCCAGGATCTCGGTCTTGCCCTTGGCCGCCAGCTGGGCCTCTAGCTCGATCTGGTGGTCGAAATAGTCCTCGATGGCCTGTTTGGCGCGGCCAGTCACGAAGACGATGTGCTCGATCCCCGCCTCGCGCGCCTCTTCGACGATGTAGGACAGGATCGGCCGGTCGACGACGTTCAGCAGCTCCTTGGGCGTGGTCTTGGTGCCGGGCAGGACGCGGGTGCCCAGGCCGGCCACGGGGAGAACCGCCTTGCGAAGGCGCGCGGGGGAAGTCGTCATCAGTCGTCCTGAAACAGCCGTTAGGCGCCTGTCATAGGCGCAAACCGTGACCGTTCCAAACGGCGCCTGAGGGTTCAGGTTCCCCTCACTCCACCGTCACCGACTTGGCCAGGTTGCGGGGTTGGTCGACGTCCGTGCCCTTCTGAACGGCGGTGTAATAGGCCAGCAGCTGCACGGGGACGGCATAGACCAGGGGGGCGATCAGGGGGTGGCAGTCCGGGGCGTCGACGCGACGGATGCCGGCGCCGTGCGGGGCGGGCGCGCTCGCTGGAGCGATCATGACCACCGGGCCGCCGCGCGCGGCGACCTCCTGCAGGTTGGAGGCGGTCTTCTCATAGACCTCGTCCAGCGGGGCCAGGGCGATGATCGGGGTCTTTTCGTCCACCAGGGCGATGGGGCCGTGCTTGAGTTCGCCGGCGGCGTAGCCCTCGGCGTGGATGTAGCTGATCTCCTTCAGCTTCAGCGCCCCCTCCATAGCCAGGGGGAACATGGCGCCCCGGCCCAGGAAGAGGACGTCGGTCGCCTTGGCCAGATCGTGGGAGACAGCGCGAATCTGGCCGTCCATCTGCAGGGCTTCGGCGATCAGGCGCGGGGCCTCGAACAGGGCCTTGACCAGTTCGGCCTCACGCGTTGCGTCGATCTTGCCGCGCGCCACGCCGGCGGCGACGGCGAGCGCCAGCAGGGCCGAAACCTGGGCGGTGAAGGCCTTGGTCGAGGCGACGCCGATTTCCGGCCCGGCGTGGGTCGGCCACAGGACCTCGGCCTCGCGCGCCATGGAGGAGGTGTGGACGTTGACGACGGCGGCGGTCTTGAGCCCCTGCGCCTTGCACCAGGTCAGGCTGGCCAGGGTGTCAGCGGTCTCGCCCGACTGGCTGACGGCCACGGCCACCGTGCCCGGCGTCAGGGCGGGGGAGCGGTAGCGGAATTCCGAGGCGATCTCGACGTCGCAGGGCAGGCCGGCATACTTCTCGAAGGCGTACTTGCCGATCTGGCCGGCGTAGAAGGCGGTGCCGCAGGCGATGATCTGGATGCGGTCGACGGCGGCGAAGTCGATGGCCTGGGGCTTGGCCGTACCCGTCACCAGGTCGAGGTACTCCGACAGGGTGTGCTGGACGCTGTCGGGCTGCTCGTGGACTTCCTTCTCCATGAAGTGGCGATAGGCGCCCTTTTCAACCATGGCCGACGAAGCCGAGACCTGCACGATCGCGCGGTCGGCGGGATGGCCCGAGGCGTCGAACATGCGCGCGCCCGACCGGGTCATGGCGACGTAGTCGCCTTCCTCAAGGTAGCTGATCTTCTGGGTGAAGGGGCCGACGGCCAGGGCGTCCGAGCCCAGGTACATCTCGCCCTCGCCCCAGCCGACGACCAGAGGACTGCCGCGACGCGCGCCCATAATCAGCTCGTCCTCGCCCTCGATCAGGACGGCCAAGGCGTAGGCGCCGGTCAGCCGATCCAGGGTCGCCTTGAAGGCGTCCAGCGGGGCCAGGCCCGCCGCCAGCTTGTGATCCAGCAGATGGGCGACGACCTCGGTGTCGGTTTGGCTCTCGAAGACGCGGCCCTCGGCTTCCAGTTCGGCCTTCAGCTCGGCGAAGTTCTCGATGATGCCGTTGTGGACCAGGCAGACGCGGCCAGCCTTGTGCGGGTGGGCGTTGGCCGTGGTCGGGGCGCCGTGGGTGGCCCAGCGGGTGTGGCCGATGCCGATGGTCCCGGCCAGGGGATCGGCGGCCAGGACGGCCTCCAGTTCGCGGATCTTGCCCTTGGCGCGGCGGCGTTCGATGCGGCCGTCGACGACGGCGGCGATGCCGGCGGAATCATAGCCGCGGTATTCCAGCCGCTTCAGGCTGTCGATCAGACGGGGAACGACGGCGCCTGCGCCCGTGATGCCGATGATGCCGCACATGAGGTCTGCTCCGGTGAAGGGGCCGGGCGGTCACGCTTTGCGCGAGGCCGCCATAGGAGGTAAGCGAGAGGGTTCAGCCCGTCTCGCCCTTTGATTTTCGTCTAGGGGAAGCCAAGGCCGGCGACATCAAAAAATGGGTTTCGGAAGGTTTCTTTGCAAACCGTCCGGGCCGCCAGCGAAGGACGACGCCCTTGGGCGAGAGAAAATACTTCGGCACCGACGGCATTCGCGGTCGCGCCAACACCCATCCGATGACGGCCGAGGTCGCGCTGCGGGTGGGTCTGGCGGCGGGCAAGCTGTTCCGCACCGACGACGACCGTCGCCACCTGGTGGTGATCGGCAAGGACACGCGTCTGTCCGGCTACATGATCGAGCCGGCGCTCGTCGCGGGCCTGGCCAGCGTGGGCATGGACGTGCGCACCTTCGGTCCCCTGCCGACGCCGGGCGTGGCCATGATGACGCGGTCGATGCGCGCCGATCTGGGCATCATGATCTCGGCCTCGCACAACGACTACGCCGACAACGGCATCAAGCTGTTCGGCCCGGACGGCTACAAGCTGTCGGACGAGATCGAACTGAAGATCGAGGCCATGATGGACGAGGGGCTGGATCAGGATCTGGCCCCGGCCAACAAGCTGGGCCGGGTCAAGCGCATCGACGACGCCCCGCCGCGCTATATCGAGATCGCCAAGTCGGCCTTCCCCAAGCGGCTCAGCCTCAAGGGCCTGCGCATCGCCATCGACTGCGCCAATGGCGCCGGTTACCGCGTGGCGCCGACCACCCTCTATGAGCTGGGGGCCGAGGTCTTTCCCGTCGGCGTCGAGCCGAACGGCCTGAACATCAACGCCGACTGCGGTTCGACCCATCCCGAGGCCGTGTCCGAGGCGGTCAAGCGCTACCGCTGCGACATCGGCATCGCCCTCGACGGCGACGCCGACCGGGTCATCATTTGCGACGAAAAGGGCCATGTGGTCGACGGCGACCAGATCATGGCCCTGATCGGTCTGGACTGGGCCAAACGCGGGCGACTGAACGGCAAGGGGGTGGTCGCCACCGTCATGTCCAACCTGGGGCTGGAGCGGAAGCTGCAAGCCGAGGGCCTGACGCTGGAGCGGACCAAGGTGGGCGACCGTTACGTCATGGAGCGGATGCGCGCCGGCGGCTTCAACATCGGCGGCGAGCAGTCGGGTCACATTATCCTGAAGGACCACGCCACGACCGGCGACGGCCTGATGGCGGCGCTGCAGGTGCTGGCCGTTCTGGTCGAGCAGGGCGTGCCGATGAGCGAACTGGCGCGCCAGTTCGAGCCGGTGCCGCAACTGCTGCAGAACGTGCGCTACACCGCCGGCAAGCCGTTGGAAGACGCCAAGGTCAAGGCGGCGATGGCCGAGGCCGAGGCCGCCCTGAACGGGTCGGGCCGCCTGCTGGTGCGTCCGTCCGGCACGGAAAAACTGATCCGCGTCATGGCCGAGGGCGACGACGAGGCGCTGGTCAAGCGGGTCGTCGCCGAGGTGTCGGCGGCGGTGAAGGCGGCGGGTCAGTAAGGGTTCGGCGGGCGCCGCGAACGGCGTCCGCCTGCCGCCTCAGATCGAAGCCAGGGCCTGTTGCAGGTCGGCCCACAGGTCCTCAACGTTCTCGATGCCGACCGACAGCCGCACCAGGTTGTCGCCGATGCCGCTGCGGGCCTTGGCTTCGGGCGTATAGTCCGAGTGGGTCATGCTGGACGGGTGCGAGGCCAGGCTCTCGGCGCCGCCCAGGCTGACGGCCAGCTTGAACAGCCGCAGGGCGTTCAGCATGCGGAAGGCCTCGGCCTCGCCGCCCGGAAGCTCCAGCGAGAAGGTCGAGCCCGAGCCCTTGCATTGGGCCTCGAAGATGGCCTGCTGGTCCGGCGAGGCGTCCGGCCCGCCGGCGGTCAGGACGGCGCTGACGCGCGGATCGGCGCGCAGGCGCTCGGCCAGGATCAGGGCGTTCTCCTGCGCCCGCTCCATGCGGATATGCAGGGTCTCCAGACTGCGCAGCAGCAGCCAGGCCGTGTGCGGATCGGTGTTGGTGCCGCAGATGGTGCGCATTTCGCCGACCCGCGCCATCAGGTCGGCGGCGCCCATGCAGCCGCCCGCGATCAGGTCGGAGTGGCCGCCGACATACTTGGTCAGGGAGTAGAGGACGAGGTCCGCCCCCAGCTCCAGCGGGCTCTGCCACAGGGGCCCGAGGAAGGTGTTGTCCACCGCCACGATCGGGCGCTCGATCTGATCCACGGCCTTGGCGCCGGCCACGGCGCGGGCGATGTCGACCAGTTGGTTGGTCGGGTTGGCCGGGGTTTCCAGATAGACGGCGGCCAGACGTCCGCCCGTCGTCTTGGCCTCGGCGGCGGCGGCTGTCATGGCGGCGTCGAGGGCGTCGGCGCCCTCGGCGGCGGGGACGCTGATCGCATTGACGCCGTAGCGGGGCAGGATGCGGTCGAACAGGTATTCGGTGCCGCCATAGGCCGGGGCCGTATAGAGGATGACGTCGCCGGGGCGCACCATCGCCAGCATGGCGGTCGAGATGGCGGCCATGCCGGTCGAGAAGACCAGGGCCTTGTCGGCCTTGTCCCAGACTGCGAGGCGGTCCTCAAGGATTTCCAGGTTGGGGTTGTTGATGCGCGAATAGATCAGGCCGAGGGCCTCGTCCGGGTCGCGCTGACGCAGACCGTAGGCGACCTCGAAGAAGCGCTTGCCGTCCTCGGCCGACTTGAAGACGAAGGTGGACGACTGGAACAGGGGCGCCTTGATGGCCCCCTCCGACAGGGCGGGGTCATAGCCATAGCCCATCATCAGGGTTTCAGGCGCGAGGGTGCGATCCCCAAGAACGCGGGTGCGGTGACGGTTCATTTTTTATGTTTCCTCTCCTGAGCGGGTGATAGCCGACCCAGGAAGGGGCCGCCAGCCGCCATGGACTTGAGGGGAAGCTGCAGTTTGTTGGACGTTTCGACCAGCGCTCCGCAAGCGGGGTCAGGTCGCCAGCGCCTGGCTCAACTGCTCGATCCTCTGGCGGAGGTCCGGCACGGCGATGGTCTCCCACAGGGCGGCGCGGGCGGGAGGGCCAAGGACGTAGAGGTCGGGGTCGACTGTCCCGTCGGCGTGCAGGATGCGGCCCGTCTCGTCCAGGTCGAGGCCCAGTTTCAGCGGGTCCAGTCGGGCGCGTCCTTCGGCGATCAGGGCGGCGGTCAGGGGCGTCGTGGCCGCGCTATGGCCGGGGCCGGTGCAGTCGATCAGCCATTGGGCCGTTAAGGTCTGAACCGCGCCGCCGGGAGCGTTGACGGTCAGGGTTGCGGCGTCGCCGGAGACTTCGGTGGCGCGGACGCGGCCGGCGCGGACGCTCAACCGGCCCTCTGCAATCAGGGCGTCCAGCGCCGCGGCGATCTCGGGCGCGATGCGGTGGCGATGAACATCCCACCAGGGCCGCAGATGGCGCAGGAATCGGGCGCGTTCGGCCGTCGTCGCGGCGCGCCACAGATCGGCGGTGATCGGACGATAACCCTCCATGACCCGGCGCCAGCCGTGTTCGCGCGCCAGCCGCCGGGCCGAAGCCAGCCTTTGCGACAGGGCCCCGGCCAGGGCCTGGGGCGGCAGGACGACCGGGGCGTCGTGATGCGCGCCGTGGGCGCGGGGCAGAAGACCGCGACGCGATACCGCTGTCGCCCGGCCGCGCCAGCCCTGGGCCTGCAGCGCCAGAACCACGTCGACCATGGTCAGGCCAGAGCCGAGGATCAGGACGGCGTCTTCGGGCTGGATGCGGTCCAGAACGCCCGGCGCCCAGGGATTGGACAGGATGCGCGGGCTGGACGCCGTCGGCGTATTGCGCGGGGCGGGATTGCCGGTGGCCAGCGCGATCGCCCTGCCGTCGATGTGGCGCCCGTCCGACAGGCCGACAGCCTTGCCCTTAACGGCGACCGCCTGCCCCGTTACGCGCCGGATCAGGCCGGGGTGCGAGGCCGCGACCGCGTCCAGCCGGTCGCGAACGTAAAGGCCGTAGAGCCGGCGCGGCGGAAAGCCGTTCGGATCGGCGTGGTCGGGCTGGCTTGCCCTCAGCCAGTCGACGAAGTCGCCCGGTTGATCGGCCAGGGCGCTCATCCTTTCGGCGCGCACGTTCAGGCGATGGACGTCCAGCGTCGCCGAATAGGCCACGCCGGGGCCGAAAGCCTCGCCGCGCTCGATCAGGACCGAGGCCTGGCCGCGCTCGGCCAGCCGGGCGGCCAGCATGGTGCCCGAAAAACCGCCGCCGACGATGACCACGGGCAGGGAGGAGGCGGCGTCGTTCATCGGATCACCACGCCAGAGCCGTCACGCCGCGTCAAAGGGATTCAGATTTCCTGATTGAAGGCGCCGATCTCCGGGTGGGCGGCCAGACGCGGTTTGACCTCTTTCCTGAACAGGTCGCGCATGTCGTCGGCCGAGCGCATGCTCTCGACCACCACCACCAGTTCCGGCTTGTTGCTGGAGGCGCGGACCAGGACCCAGGAGCCGTCCTCGAGGTGAACGCGCACGCCATTGACGGTGATGGCCTCGACGATCCTGCGGCCGAGGATTTCGCCGCCGGAGGCAGCGAGGTCCTCGTACTCCTTCACGATCTTGGCCAGGATGTCGTACTTCAGCTCGTCGTCGCAGTGGGGCGACATGGTCAGCGAAGTCCAGGCGTCGGGCAAGGCCGACTTCAGTTCCGACAGCGACTTGCCGGGGTTGCGGTCCAGCATGGCCAGGACGGCGCCGGCGGCGACCAGGCCGTCGTCATAGCCGTGCCCGAGGTCGCCCGACAGGAAGAAGTGGCCCGACTTCTCGAACCCGGCCAGGGCGCCCAGTTCGGCGGTCTTGCGCTTGATGTAGGAGTGACCGGTCTTCCAATACACGGTCTCGGCGCCATTGGCCTTGAGCACTTCGTCGGTCTTGTAGAGGCCGGTCGACTTCACATCGACGACGAAGGTCGCGTTCGGATGGATGGCCGACAGGTCGCGGGCCAACATCAGGCCGATCTTGTCGGCGAAGATCTCCTCGCCGGTGTCGTCCACCACGCCGCAGCGGTCGCCGTCGCCGTCGAAGCCCAGGGCCAGGTCGGCGCCCGTCTCCTTCACCTTCTCGGCCATGGCGACCAGCATGACGTGGTCTTCCGGGTTCGGATTGTACTTGGGGAAGGTCCAGTCGAGGTGGGTGTCCATCTCGATCACTTCACAGCCCATCAGGCGCAGGGCTTCGGGGGCGAAGGCGCCGGCGGTGCCGTTGCCGCAGGCGGCGACGACCTTCAGCGGGCGGGTCAGCTTCACCTTGGAGGCCACGTCCTTGATATATTGCTCGCGGAAGCCCTCGACGCGCTCGACGCGGCTGCCGGGGCGGGCGACGCCCTCGCCGTTCAGGACGATTTCCTTGAGCCGGGTCATCTCGTCGGGGCCGAAGGTGAGCGGCGCCTGGGCGCCCATCTTCACGCCCGTCCAGCCGTTTTCGTTGTGGCTGGCCGTGACCATGGCCACGCAGGGGCAGTCCAGGGCGAACTGGGCGTAATAGGCCATGGGCGACAGGGCCAGGCCGATGTCGACCACCTCCATGCCGCCTTCCAGCAGACCGAGGATCAGGGCCTGCTTCACCGACAGGGAATAGGAGCGGAAGTCGTGGCCGACGGCGATGCGCGGACGCACGCCGATCTCATGGGCATAGGTGGCCAGGCCGAGACCCAGGGCCTGAATGCCCAGAAGGTTGATCTCCTTTTCCAGAATCCAGCGCGCGTCGTACTCGCGGAAGCCCGTCGGCTTGACCAGCGGAAGGGTTTCGTACGCCGCCGTATTGGGGCGGATGTCCTGGCGCGGTTTCAACATGGGTCTTCCTGAGGGTCGGCGAATGGGCGGGGCGTGATCCGCCCGCAACCCTAGCGTCGCGGTATAGCGGTCGTCCCCCGAGAGGCCAACAACGCGCGTCGGCGGTTCCGGCTGCATCCTGTCCCGCATCGTGAAACCTTGACCGCCCCCGCATCCACGGCCTACGCGAAGGGGAAGTTTTGGAGACGCCCATGCCCCGCCTGATCCTGCTCCGCCACGGCCAGAGCCAGTGGAACCTGGAAAACCGCTTCACCGGCTGGGTGGACGTCGATCTGACCGCCGAAGGCGAAGCCCAGGCGCGGCGCGGCGGCGAGTTGATCGCCGAGGCCGGCTTCAAGCCCGCCGTCATGTTCACCTCGGTCCTGACGCGCGCCAAACGCACCGGCGCCCTGGCGCTGGATTCGGCCGGACTGAAGGACGTGCCGGTCGTCGAGGACTGGCGCCTGAACGAGCGCCACTATGGCGGGTTGACCGGTCTGGACAAGGCCGAGACGGCGGCCAAGCACGGCGAGGATCAGGTCAAGATTTGGCGCCGCAGCTATGACGTGCCGCCGCCGCCGCTGGCGCCGGGCGGCGAGTTCGATTTCGACGCCGACCCCCGCTACGCGGGCAAGCCCATCCCCGACACCGAGAGCCTGAAGACCACCCTGGACCGGGTCCAGCCCTATTGGGACGCCGAGATCGCCCCGCGCCTGAAGGCGGGCGAGGACGTGTTGATCGCCGCCCACGGCAACTCGCTGCGGGCCATCGTCAAGCTGCTGTTCGCCGTGCCGGACGACCAGATCGTCGGCGTGGAAATCCCCACCGGCAATCCGCTGGAGATCGACCTGAACGCCGACCTGAAGCCGGTCGCCGCCCGCTATCTGGACCAGGGCCGGGCGCAAGCCCTGCCGCCCATTGCGAGCGTGGGCGCGTGAGCACGTCTTCAAAGGACGACGCCGTCCACATGCGCCGCGCCATTGATCTGGCGCTGGCGCGGATGGGCGAGACCTGGCCCAACCCGGCGGTCGGCTGCGTCCTGGTCAAGGACGGGGTCGTGCTGGCCGAGGCCGCCACGGCGCCGGGCGGACGTCCCCACGCCGAGGAACAGGCCGTGCCCGCCGCCGGCGAGGCCGTGAAGGGCGCGACCGCCTATGTCACGCTGGAGCCCTGCGGCGCGCGCTCGTCCGGCCGCAAGTCCTGCGCCCACTTCCTGGCCGAGGCCGGGGTCGAGCGGGTGGTCATCGCCGCGCTTGATCCTTCGCCCTTCGCCTCGGGCCGGGGCACCGAACGCCTGCGTCAGTCGGGCCTGACGGTCGAGACGGGCCTGCTCGCCGAGGACGCCGCCGTCCTGAGCGAAGGTTTCCTGCATCGGCTGGAGACCGGGCGGCCCATGGTCCGCATCAGCGAGGAGGGCAAGGGCTTCGACGGCCGCTTCGTCGCCGCGCCGCGCGCCGATCTGACGACCGAGCTGAACCGGCTGGGAGAAGCGGGCTACACCCGGCTGTGGACCCATGAGGGCGAACTTGCCGACGCCTTGCGCGAACAGGGTCTGCTGACCGACTAGGCAGACGGAAACGGCTGTTTCCGCAAAGCTTCCTTAATGGCCGTAAGCCATGTTGGCGCCATGAGCGATGTCGCCGATCCTGTCCGCAAGAAACCGACCCAGGCCGAGGTCGACCTGATCTGCGCCAAGCATGACCGCCTGTGGCAGGCCAAGCCCGGCGGCGCGCGCGCGGTCTTCGCCTGGATGGACCTGTCGGGGCTGACGCTGCGCGGACGCAATCTGGCCGACGCCGACTTCGCCGCCGCTCGCCTGCATGGCTGCGATCTGTCCGGGGCAAAGCTGGATAACGCCAACTTCTTCGGCGCGGACATGCAGGACATCAACCTGACCGACGCCAGCCTGCGCCGGGCCGACCTGCGCGGCGCCTGCCTGCGCGGCGCCGACCTGTCGGGCGCCGACCTGTTCGAGGCCGACCTGCGCGAAGGCACCATCGCGGCCGCCGACGGCAAGCTGGGCTTTCGCGTCATCGAGGCCCAGAAGCGCGGCGACACCCAGGCCCAGGGCGCCAGCCTGGTCGGGGCCAACCTGCAGCGCTCGCGCATGACGGGCATGGTGGCCATCGCCGCCGACTTCACCGACGCCGTCATGAAGGACTGCAAGCTGGTCCGGGCCAACCTGAAGCAGGCCAATTTCACCGGCGCCGATCTGGCCGGGGCCGACCTGTCGGGCGCGGACCTGTCGGGCGCTGACCTGACCGACGCCATTTTGGTGGGGGTGAAGGCCGCCATGTGGCGCACCGACGGGGCCAATATGGAAGGGGCCCTGACCGACAATCGCCCGGCCGGCGAGTCCGTCAGCCGGATGCCCGCCGCCGAGATGCTGCGCGACCACGCCCAATGGTGCGAGACGGGCGGGGCCGAGGGCCAGCCCTCGGTCTTCGACGGGGTCGACCTGCGTCCGCTGGAATCCATCCGAGGCCTGAACCTGACGGCCCTGTCGGCCAAGGGCGCGGTCTTCTACGGCCTGGACATGGAGGGGGTGCAGCTTCAGGGCGCACAACTAGAGGGTGCGGACCTGCGCTCGGCCAATCTGCGTCGAGCCGACTTGCGCGGGGCGCGGTTGGGACGGGCCAAGCTGAACGGATCGGACCTGCGCGAAGCACAGTTGGGGCCGTTGATGTTGGGAGCCGACCGGTTGCTGCCGGCGGATCTGTCGGGCGCCATCCTGCGCGGAGCGGATCTGTCGGGGGCTGATCTTCGTCGCGCGGTGCTCAAGGGCGCGGACCTCAGCCGGGCGGTCATGCACGGCGCCCAGACCAAGCAGGCTGATTTCACCGACGCCCAGATCGGTGGCGCACGCGGCCTGGATCCGGCGGACACCAAGGCCTTCGCCGCCTAAGACGCGCCACGCGTTCGTCATCCCGGCCGGAGCCGCCAGGCGGAGAGCCGGGACCACCACACGCTCGACGTCGGCGTCCTGAGCGGTCCCGGATAACGGCTGCGCCGTTCCCGGGATGACGGGACAGGGCGCACGAAAAAGGGGCGACGCGAACGCCGCCCCTTCTCGCTGTTTCAGAAGTGAGCTGCGCTTATGCGGCCTTGTCCGCCTGGCCTTCGATCAGGGCCTTGCCGGTCGCGATCTCGATGCGGCGCGGCTTCAGGGCCTCGGGCAGCTCGCGCTGCAGGTCGATGGTCAGCAGGCCGTTCGACAGGTCGGCGCCCTTGACCACCACATAGTCGGCCAGTTGGAAGCGGCGCTCGAAGTCGCGCTCGGCCAGGCCGCGATGCAGATAGGTCTTCTGGGGCGCCGTATCGTCGTTGGCGGCCTTCTTGCCGGTGACGGTCAGCTGGTTTTCCTTCGCCTCGATGTTCAGTTCATCGGGCGAGAAGCCGGCGACGGCGATCTCGATGCGATAGGCGTTCTCGCCGGTCGTCTCGATATTATAGGGGGGCCAGCCGTTTTCCTGGCTGGAGCGCGCGGCGCTTTCCAGCTGGCGGGCCAGACGGTCGAAGCCGACGGCGGAACGGTACAGCGGCGAGAAATCATAGGTACGCATGGGTCATCCTTCTGACATTCAGCAAGGTTGAACCGCCCGGCGATTTTGCCCCGGACGGCGGAGGGGATTCAGGCCCAACGGTCCGCATTCGGCCCCGCAAGGTCTGGAGAGCCCGGGATCGGCGCTCTCGAATGAAGAGGTAGGCGGCGTTTTCCATCGCGCAAGGGGCGTGCGAAATCGTCGCTTGGCCCAATCCGCGCCTTGCCGAGACCGCGAAGCGCCGTAAGGGTTACGGATTGTTTCTTCCAGGACTGACCGGAGCCCCCCATGCGACCCCTCGTCCTCGCCGCCCTTCTGGCGTCCGCCCTCGCCGCGCCGGCCCTGGCGCAAACCGCTCCGCCCGAGTCTGCGCCTCTGCCGCATCGTCAGGGCCTGTCGATGGAAATGCCGACCATGGGCGAGGACGCCGCCCTTCAGGCAGCCGTCGCCTCGACGACCCGTCCGGAGGCCGACCGCGCCCGCGACAGCCAGCGCCATCCGTTCGAAACCCTGACCTTCTGGGGCCTTCAACCCGGCCTGACCGTGGTCGAGATCGAGCCCGGCCGCGCCGGCTGGTGGCGCAACATTCTGGAGCCCTATGCGGCGGCCACCGGCGGCCGCTACGTCGCTGTCGGCAAGCCCACCGAGAGCATGGGCGTCGAGGACGGAACCGCCGACATGGTGGTGGTGGCGCGCGCCTTCCACAACTGGTCGCGCGACGGTCGCGCCGAGCCATACCTGGCGGCCTTCTTCAAGGCGTTGAAGCCGGGCGGCGTCCTTGCGGTGGAGCAGCACCGCAGCGTCGACGGTCTGAACGTCGCCGACGTCGCCACGACGGGCTATGTGCCCGAGAGCTACGTCATTCATGCGGCCCGCAGCGCCGGGTTCGAGCTGGAAGCCCGCAGCGAACTGAACGCCAACGCCAAGGACGACCGCGATCACCCGTTCGGCGTCTGGACCCTGCCGCCTACGCGGACCTCTGAGCGCAACGGCCGCACCCTGACCGCCGAGGAACGCGCCGGCTTTGACGCGATCGGCGAAAGCGATCGCATGACCTTGCGTTTCCGCAAGCCCGAGGCCGCGAACTGATGCCGTCTGCGGTTTTGACCCCGGCGGAGAAGCGTCTTAAGCCCGAAGTCATGATGATCCTGACCCAGGGAGGCGCGCATGGCTGAGCGTTCGACGCGACGCGCGGTTCTGGCGGGCGCCTGCATGGCCGCCTTCGCCGGCCCGGCCGCCTGCGGCAAGAAGGAAGACAAGGCGACGCCTGAGGCGCCCGCCGCTCCGGCGGGGCCGCCGGAAGGCTCGCTGGAATGGGCGGTCGCCGGTCCCTGGCGGTCCGCTGCGGATAAGGCGCGCGACGCCTCGCGGCATCCGGTCGAGACCCTGCGCTTCTTCGGTCTGCAACCGAAGATGACGGTCATCGATTTTTGGCCAGGCAGCGGCTGGTACATCGAGATCCTGGCCCCCTATCTGAACAAGGGCGGCGGCGCGCTATATCTCGCCGGCTTCGCCGAAGGACCGGCGGCCGACCCCGCACAGGTGGCGCTGAACGCCGCGCTCAAGGCGCGGCTGGAGGCGGACAAGAAGCTTTACGGCGAAGTCCAGTTCAGCGCCTTCGGCGCGGGCACTGGGCCGGTGGCGCCCGCCGGGACTGCCGATCTGGTCCTCTTCATGCGCTACATCCACGCCTGGATGGCGGCGGGCATCGCCGAGAAGGCTTTCGCCGACGCCTTCGCTGCTCTGCGTCCGGGCGGGGTCCTCGGTATCGAGCAACACCGGCTTCAACCCGATGAGGATCAGGACCCGGCGGCGGCCAACGGCTATGTGCAGGAGGCCTTTGTCAAGCAACTGGCCGCCGAGGCCGGCTTCGTCTTCGTCGAGGCGTCCGAGATCAACGCCAATCCCAAGGACACCAAGGATCACCCGTTCGGGGCCGACACCCTGGCGCCCATTCGCCTGACGGCGCCCATGGGCCAGCCGGCCAATCCCGAGTTCGACCGCACCAAATACGACGCGATCGGCGAAAGCGATCGCATGACCTTGAAGTTCAGGAAGCCCGAGTGACCCGCGCCAACGCCTTCGCCGCCCACGCGCCCCTGATGGGGGTTCCCGGCGCCGCCTCGCCCCCCGGCGGAGAGGGCGACTGGTATCGCGGCGCGGGCGGGCTTCGTCTGCGCGCCGCTCTTTGGACGCCGTCGGCCATGCAGGCCAGGACGCCGCGCGGCACGGTGGTCCTCAGTCCCGGCCGCACGGAGCCGATCGAGAAATACTTCGAGGTCATCGGCAACTTTCTGGCGCGCGGCTTCTGCGTCCTGGCCCACGACTGGCGCGGCCAGGGTCTGTCGGCGCGGCTTCTGCCCGACCGGCTGCGCGGCCACGCCCGGGCGGTGGAGGAGTTCCTGGACGATTACGCCCGCCTTCTGGACGCCTATGAGGCGCGCGCGCCCAAGCCCTGGATCATGGTGGGCCATTCCATGGGCGGGGCGCTGAACCTGCTGTCTCTGGAGGACGGTGAGGACCGCTTCGCCGGGGCGGTCCTTTCCAGCCCCATGCTGCGCATCAAGACCGGCAAGCGGTCGATGTGGTCGGTCAAGCTGGCGGTGCGGTGGAACCTGCGCCACGGCAAGGCGGGCGACTATGTGCTGGACGACCCCGACGATCCTTTCGACCACACCTTCGAGAAGGACGGCCTGACTTCGGACCAGGCGCGCTACGACCTGTGGCGTCAGCAGCTCTACGCCTGCCCGCATCTGGCCATCGGCGGCCCCACCTGGGGGTGGCTGGCCTTCGCCCTGGACGCCGGCGAGCGGGCGCTGAAGCCGCGGGCGCTCAAGTCGGTCAAAATTCCGGTCTGCGTGGTTCAGGCATCCGAGGACGACAAGGTCTGGAAGCAGACCAATCGCTGGGCGGCGCGCCGTCTGGGCCGGGGGCGCTATGTCGAGGTGCCGGGCGCCCTGCATGAGGTGATCATGGAGGCGGACCCGCTGCGCGGCGTCTTCCTCGATGAGTTCGACGCCTTGGCCGGCTATGTCGCCCCGGCCGAAGGCGAGGCGGCGACGCCGGCTCCGGCCACAGGATCTACCTAGGGCGCCGTCTGGGCGTTCAGAACGGCCAGGGCCTGAGCGGTCAGGGCGGCGTCGCCCACCGCAAGGATGCGGCCGTCGCCGTCCGGGGCCTGTCCGGTCCAGCTGGTGACCTGGCCGCCCGCCGCCTCGATGACCGGCTTCAGCGCCGACCAGTCCCAGACCTTCAGTTCGGTTTCGGCCACCAGATCGATGCGTCCCGCCGCAAGCATGGCGTAGGCGTAGGCGTCGCAGCCCAGACGGGCCAGCCGGGCCGAGGCGCGCAAGCGCGCCCAGGCTTCGCGGTCGTCGCCGACGAAGATGTCGGGGTCCGTGGTGGCGATCAGGGCGTCGGACAGGGCCGGACAGGCGCGGGTTTTCAACGGGGTCTCGTCGCCGTTACGCAACAGGCGCGCGCCGGACGGCCCGCCCAGGAAGATCTCGTCGAGATAGGGCTGACCTATGGCGCCGATCACCGGCGCGCCTTCGTGGCGCAGGGCGATCAGGGTGGTCCACAAGGGCAGGCCGGCGATGAAGGCGCGGGTGCCGTCGATGGGGTCCAGCACCCAGACGTGCTCGGCGTCCGGACGGTCTTCGCCGTATTCCTCGCCGATGACGCCATGCTCGGGATAGCGGGCGGCGATCAGGCGACGGATGGCCGCCTCGGCGGCGCGGTCGGCCTCGGTGACGGGGTCGAAGGCGCCGGGGCCGGCCTTGTTCTCCTCGGCGTTGTCGCCGCGGAAATAGGGCAGGGCCGTGCGCGCGGCCTCATGCGACAGTTCGACGGCGAAGGCTTCCAGTGCGGTCATGCCGGGCTGATACACCGCCCGCCGCCCAGGGGCGAGGGGGCTTGTCAGGATGACCTCAGGCGGCTTCGTCGCGTGTGAAGGGTTCGACGCCGGTCGTAGCGGGAGGGCGTTCGCTCGCCTCGCCGAGGCCGTCGTAGAAGTAGCTGACCGGGGTCGACAGGGCTTCGGCCAGTTCCCACAGGCGGGCGGCCGAGATGCGGTTGGCGCCGCACTCGTACTTCTGGACCTGCTGGAAACGGACGCCGACCTGAACGGCCAACTGCTGCTGGGTCATGCCCAGAAGGCGACGGCGGCGACGCAGGCGGCGGCCCAGATGAAGATCGATATCGGCGGCCATGACGGCCCCTCCTTCTGACAATCTGTGCTGTACCGGATCGGCACGGCTCAGGCCCGCCGTCGCAAGGCGCGTGCCGAGTTCGCCTGGGACGCGAACGGCGAAGCTTTCGACAGGAGGCAACCTGAGCGGGCGAGACGCATTTACGGTCAAGGCGTCACGCCTTGTCATGGGAGGGACTGAATGAGCGGATTTGGATTCATCGCCTGGATCATCATCGGCATCGTGGCCGGATGGCTGGCGGAAAAGATCATGAAGCGCAGCCACGGCCTGCTGACCAACCTGATCGTCGGGGTCATCGGCGCGTTGATCGGCGGCTTCCTGGCCAACAACCTGTTGGGGATCGACGCCTCGGGCAACTGGATCGTCGGCATCATCGTCGCCACCCTGGGCGCGGTGGTCTTGCTGTTCCTGCTCGGTCTGGTGAAGAAGCGAGCCTGACGGCTGGTCAGGCGGACATGAAGAGGGGCGGCCCGACGGGCCGCCCCTTTGCATTTCGCCCGGTGATCAGGCGGTCGGTTCGTCAGCCGCGGGCGGCTCGACGGGTTCGGTCGGAGGCGTGTCGGGCGTATCGACCGGGGGCGTGGCCGCGGCCGGGGCTTCGCCGGCGATCGGGCTTGCGGCCTGGAAGTCCGACAGGCTGGCGTTGACGACGATGGCGTCGCCATCCTGACGGATGCCGGCCACCGGCACGGGGCGGACCGAGCCGTCAGCGCCACGCACGGTCAGTTCCTGGCCGGAGGCGCCGTTCTGGGCGCCGACCAGTCGGCCGAGTTCCGATCCGTCTGCGCTTTTGACCACAGTTCCGGGCGTCAGGGTCAGGCTTTGGGGTTGAGCCGCGGCCGCCTCAGCGGTAGCCGGTTCGGGCGTCTGCGGCGTCGTGGCGTCCTGGGCGAGCACAGGGGCGGCGATGAGGAAGGCGCCGGCGATGCCGGTCAGCAGGGCGGTTTTGCGGATCATGAGGTCACTCCGGTTGGGCGAGTCTGGCGCTCGCGAAAAGGTGAACTCGCTGCGTTTCGGATTGTTTCAGACGCCTAGAAATGACCTTTTCAGCGCCGCAAACGGCCGATTCCTGCTTTATGAGGGGCGCAACGCCCCGCGAGGATGAATGACGACGACGAAACGGCCAGGCGGACTCGGGCGGATCCTTCAGCGGCTGGGGGGGCTGGCCTATGAACTGACGCCGCAGGTCTTCGCCGTGGCCTCGTTCGGTCTGGGCGCGGTCATGCTGCTGTCGGCGGCCACGCCGGCCTTTAGCGGGCGACTGCAGGCGCTGGACCGGATTTCGGCTCCCATCCTGATCGACCTGTCGCATTTCGCGGCCAGCGTGACCGGCTTCTTGCTGTTGCTGGTGTCGGCGGGCCTGTGGCGTCGCCGCCGAGGGGCCTACTACGCCGCCTTGTTCGGACTGATGTTGGGTGCGGTCTTCTCCTTGATGAAGGGGCTGGACTGGGAAGAGGCGGCGGAACTGACCCTGGCGGCCGCCCTGCTGCTGCCGTGCCGGGCCGCGTTCAACCGACGCTCGCGTCTGGGCGAGCCGCTTCGGCCGGGCTGGCTGCTGATGCTGGCCGCCGCCGTCGCCGCCATGCTGTGGCTGGGCTTCTTCGCCTATCGCGACACGGCCTATACCGACGAGTTGTGGTGGACCTTCCTGACCGACAAGCAGGCCTCAGGCTTCCTGCGCGCAGGGGCCGTTCTGGCGGTGCTGACCCTGGCGGTGGCGGTGCGCTCGCTGCTGACGGCCCCGGGCGCCCGGAGCCATGGCCCCGCCGGTCCCGCCGATATCGCGCGTGCTCGACTCGCGCTGGATCAGGCCGATACGGCGGCGCCTGAAGCCAGCCTGGCCCTTCTGGGCGACAAGGCGCTGTTGTTCAGCCCGTCGGGGCGCAGCTTCATCGCCTACCGCGTGCAAGGACGGCGCTGGATCGCCATGGGCGAGGCGGCGGGCCTGAAGGCCGAACGGCTGGAGCTTCTGTGGGCCTTCGCCGAGATGGCCGACAGCTACGGCGGGGCGCCGGTCTTCTATTCGGTGGGCGAGGGCATGCTGGCGGACCTGGCGACCCTGGGGCTGGCGGTCCGGAAGGTGGGCGAGGCGGCGGTGATCGACGCCGCGCATTTCTCGACCGAGGGCAAGGGCAAGCAGAACCTGCGCACCGCCGTGAACCGGGCCGAGCGTGAGGGGGCGACGTTCGAGGTCCTGGCGCCCGGCGCCGTCCGGCCGCTGGAGGCCGAACTGCGAGCGGTGTCAGACGCCTGGCTGAATCACCATAACGGGTCGGAAAAGGCCTTCTCCCTGGGGCGGTTCGATATCGACTATCTGGATCGCTCGCCGGTCGCCGTCGCGCGCGAGGGGGGACGCATCGTCGCCTTCGCCAACCTGCTGGTCGGGGCGCGCGGCGAAGAGGCGATGATCGACCTGATGCGGCATGATCCGGAGGGGCCGCACGGGATCATGGACTATCTCTTCACCCGCACCGCGCAGTGGGCGCGCGCCGAGGGGTTTGAGCGCCTGGACCTGGGCATGGCGCCCTTGTCGGGGCTGGAGGACCGGCGTCTGGCGCCTGTTTTCGCCCGGGTCGGCGCCCTGGTGTTCGAGGAGGGCGGGGCGGTCTACGGCTTCCAGGGCCTGCGCGCCTACAAGGGCAAGTTCGGCCCGGCGTGGCGGCCCAAGTTCATCGCCGCCTCGACCTCGACGCCTCTGGCCCTGGCCTTGCTGGACGTGGCCTTGCTGACCAGCGGCGGCTGGCTGGGGCTGCTGGGGTTCAGGAAGTAGCTCAACGGCCTCGAGCAGCCCGAGGAGCGATAGGCGCCACAAACAAAAAAAGGGGCGGACCGTATGGTCCGCCCCTTTGTCTTACTCAGGCTTGACGCGCTTCTTGCGGAACGAGGGGTTCAGCACCTGCTTGCGCAGGCGGATCGACTTGGGCGTGACCTCGACCAGTTCGTCTTCCTCGATGTAGGCGATGGCCTGCTCCAGCGACATCTGGCGCGGCGGCGTCAGGCGAACCGACTCGTCCTTGCCGGCGGCGCGAACGTTGGTCAGTTGCTTGCCCTTGATCGGGTTGACGTCCAGGTCGTCCCAGCGGCTGTTCTCGCCGATGATCATGCCCTGATAGGTTTTTTCGCCGGCGCCGACGAACATGACGCCGCGGTCTTCCAGGTTCCACAGGGCGAAGGCGGCGGTTTCACCGTCCGAGTTCGAGATCAGCACGCCCTTCAGACGACCCTCGATGGCGCCCTTGTGCGGCTCGTAGTGCGAGAAGACGCGGTTCAGCACGCCCGAACCGCGCGTGTCGGTCAGGAACTCGCCCTGATAGCCGATCAGCGAGCGCGACGGGCACTTCAGCTGGATGCGGGTCTTGCCGGCGCCCGAGGGGCCCATGTCGGTCATTTCCGCCTTACGCGCCGACAGCTTCTCGATGACGATGCCCGAGAACTCGTCGTCGACGTCGACCATGACGTCTTCGATCGGTTCCATCTTCTCGCCGTTCGGGCCGGTCTGGAAGACCACGCGGGGACGCGAGATCGAGACCTCGAAGCCTTCGCGGCGCATGTTCTCGATCAGAACGCCCAGCTGCAGTTCGCCGCGGCCGGCGACCTCATAGGCGTCGCCGCCTTCGGTCGTGGTGACGCGGATGGCGACGTTGGCTTCGGCTTCCTTCAGCAGGCGGTCGCGGATGACGCGCGACTGGACCTTGTCGCCTTCGCGGCCGGCCAGGGGGCTGTCGTTGACCGAGACGGTCATCGAGATGGTCGGCGGGTCGATCGGTTGGGCCGGCAGGGCGTCCACGACTTCCATGGCGCACAGGGTGTCGGCCACGGTGGCCTTGGACATGCCGGCGATGGCGACGATGTCGCCCGCTTCCGAACCCTCGTCCAGGGGCTGACGCTTCAGGCCGCGGAAGGCCAGAACCTTGGTGATGCGGCCGCGCTCGATTTCCTTGCCGTCGCGGTCCAGGGCGTGGATGGCCATGCCGGGGACGGCCTTGCCGCTCTGGATGCGGCCAGTCAGCAGACGGCCCAGGAAGGGGTCGCTTTCGATCAGGACGTTCAGCATCTGGAACGGCTTGTCGCGGTTTTCCTGAACCTTGGGCGCCGGCACGTGGTCGACGATCAGGTCGAACAGGGGGGCCAGGTTGTCGTTGGGCTGGTTCAGGTCCAGCGTCGCCCAGCCCGAACGGCCCGAGGCGTAGATGTGCGGGAAGTCCAGTTGCTCGTCCGTGGCGCCGATGGCGGCGAACAGGTCGAAGGTTTCGTTGTGGACGCGGTCCGGGTCGGCGTGGGCGCGGTCGACCTTGTTGATGCAGAGGATCGGGCGCAGGCCCATCTTCAGCGCCTTGGTCAGCACGAACTTGGTCTGGGGCATGACGCCCTCTTCGGCGTCGACCAGGATGACACAGCCGTCCACCATGCCCAGGATGCGCTCGACTTCGCCGCCGAAGTCGGCGTGGCCGGGGGTGTCAATGATGTTGATGCGGGTTTCGCCGGCCTTGCCGTTCCACAGGACCGAGGTGCACTTGGCCAGGATGGTGATGCCGCGCTCTTTTTCCTGGTCGCCGGAGTCCATGGCGCGCTCGGTGGTCGCCTCGTTGGCTCGGAAGACGCCGGACTGAGCCAGCAGCTGGTCAACCATGGTGGTCTTGCCGTGGTCAACGTGGGCGATGATAGCGACGTTACGAAGGTTCATTTCGGGCTCGGGCGGACTGTGTTCGGCCACGGAAGTCCGGGCCGCTGCAAGATGCGGAAAGCGGGAAGGAAGCGGCGCCTCTTACAGCCCTATCGTCTGAAAGACCAGCGGGACGGTTCGATTGTGCGTCAGCCGGGCAAAATGAGCACGATCGTGACCAGTGCAAGGCCGCCGATCAGCAGGGCCGACAGGGCGGCCACGGCGGCCACGCGCGGCCCGGCCCGGACCACGGCGCGCGGGTCGACCATCAGGCCCAGCGCCGCCATGGCGATCAGGGTCATTGAGGTCACGCCGGCCTGCAGCGGGGGCAGGACGATCTCGGGGATCAGGCCCGCCGAGCGAAGACCCATCAGGATCAGGAAGACGATGATGAACCAGGGCGCCATGTGCTGCAGCCTGGGCCGCTTGGCGCCTTCGACTTTTCCAGAGCGCAGCAGGCCCAGGACCAGGCAGATCGGTCCCAGCATGAGGACGCGGACCAGCTTGACCACGGCGCCGGTCTGAACCGCCAGCATGCCGGCGGGGGCGGCGGCGGCCAGGACCTGGGGCACGGCATAGACGGTCAGACCGGCCAGAACGCCGACCCTGGTGGCGTCAAAGCCCATCAGCGCCCCGACGACGGGGACCAGCAGGACCACGGCTATGCCCAGAACGGCGGTGAAGCCGATGGCGGCGGCCACGTCCTCGCCCTCGGCCGCGATGACCGGGGCGACGGCGGCGATGGCCGAGTTGCCGCAGATGGCGTTGCCGCAGGCCACCAGAAGCGCCATGGCGGGCGGCAGGCCGAAGGCGCGGCCCAGGGCATAGCCGCCGATAATGGCCAGAACGACCACGCCGACGATGGCCAGCAGCAGGACAGGGCCGAGCGCCATGACGGCGGCGCCGGAGACGGTCGCGCCCAGCAGGGCGACGGCGACTTCCAGCAGGGTCTTGGCGCTGAACTGCACGCCGGGCGTCCAGACGTTCGACGGGGTCCAGAACAGCCGGATCCCCGCGCCCATCAGGATGGCGATGACCAGCCCCTCGACCCAGGGATGGCCGAACAGCGAGGTCTCGATCAGTTGCAGGCCGAAGGCGACCGCGCCGACGCCCGCGCTCAGCAAGACGCCGGGCAGCAGGCGCGTCAGGCCGCGCAGGGGAGCGGCCTGATGAGAGGGGGCGTGGGCGGAATGGTGGGCGGTCGTCATGACGCCGCATCATCTGCTCCGTTATCTGATCGATCCAACGGATAGTTGTGGATTTAATGATCGATAGAAGCGATTGATTGTCCATGACGCTGGAACAGCTCCGCATCTTCGTCGCCGTGGCCGAGCGCCTGCACATGACGCGGGCGGCTGAGGCCCTGCATCTGACCCAATCGGCGGTCAGCGCGGCGGTGGCGGCGCTCGAGGCCCGGTACGGGGTCCGGCTGTTCGACCGGGTCGGGCGGGGCCTGGCTCTGAACGCGACCGGCGCGGCCTTCCTGCCGGAGGCGCGGGGGGTGCTGGCTCAGGCCGAGGCGGCGGAGCGGGTGCTGGACGATCTGGCGGGGCTGAAGCGCGGCTCGGTGCGGCTGTTCGCCAGCCAGACCATCGCCGCCTACTGGCTGCCGCCGAGGATGGCGGCGTTTGCGCGGGTCCACCCCGAGATCCAGCTGCACCTGTCGATCGGCAACACGCACCGGGTGGTCGAGGCGGTGCTGGCGGGCGAGGCAGAGCTGGGCCTGATCGAGGGGGCGTTCGAGGCGCCGCGGGTCGAGAAGGCGCGGATGGACGCCGACCGGCTGGTCGTGGTCGCGGCGCCGGGGCATCCGCTTGCGGGGCGGGCCGAGGCGCTGTCGGCGGCGGAGCTGAAGGGCCTGGACTGGGCCTTGCGCGAGGAGGGATCGGGGACGCGCAGCGAGTTCGAGGCGGCCTTGCCGCGCGGCGTCGCGGCGGGCTTGCGGGCCGTTCTGACCCTGCCGTCCAACGAGGCCATCCTGTCGGCGGTGGCGGCGGGGGGGCTGGTCACGGCGATTTCGGAACTGGCCGCCCAACCTCTGATCGAGGCGGGGCGGCTGGTTCGTCTGCCGCTCGATCTGCCCGAGCGGCCGTTTCATCTGCTGCGCCACCGCGAACGGCGGCCCAGCCGGGCGGCGGAGGCTTTCGCCTCCGCCTTGTAGGAGTTTTAGACCTTGGCCGAGCGGCTGCGGATCCAGGCGTAGAGGGCGAAGGTCAGGACCGCGAAGGCGACCAGACCGGCCCACATGGCGGGCCACATCGTATCCTTGGGCAGAAGGGCGAAGGGCGCTTCGTTCCGGGTGCTGACGATGACGGCGGCGGTGAAGACGCCAAACAGGCTCTCGCCCACGATCAGGCCCGAGGCCAGCAGGACGCCCATGCGGCGGCCCACGTCGGCGAAGCGGGTCGTGGCGATCCACTTTTCATAGGCCCAGCCGCAGACGGCCCCGACGACCAGCATGGTGGTGACGGCGGCCGGCAGATAGACGCCGATGCCCGCGGCCAGAGGCGGCAGCTTGACCTTGTCCTTGGTGGCGCCGCGCAGGACGACGTCGAGGATGATGACCAGAACGCCGACGACGGCGCCGATGCCGATCAGGTCCCAGCGCAGCTCGCCGCTGATGACGCCCTTGGCCAGGGCCGAGATCAGGGTGGCCTGCGGGGCGGCCAGGGTCTGCGAGCCCTCGACGATGGCGGGCGGTCCGCCCTCGAAGCCGAAGGCCTGGTTCATCATGTCCAGGACGAAGGGGATGACCAGGGCGCCGGCGACGACGCCGACCAGCAGGGCCGTCTGCTGACGCCAGGGGGTGGCCTCGACCAGCTGGCCGGTCTTGAGGTCCTGCAGGTTGTCGTTGGAGATGACGGCCACGGCGAAAACCACGGCCGTGACGATCAGGGCGAAGGCGATGATCGAGGGATCGGCGGGCACGCCGGCCACGGCCATGACCCCCAGCATCAGCAGGGAGGCGATGATGATGGCCAGGATGCCGACGCCGGAGACGGGGCTGTTCGACGAGCCGATCAGGCCGGCCATATAGCCGCAGATGGCGGCCACGGCGAAGCCGATGACCACGACATAGATCAGGCCGCCGACGACCAGCAGGGGTGTCGAACCGGCCAGGGCGGTGCCCTGGGCGAAGACGGCCAGCAGGACGGCGATGCCGACCAGGGCGGCGACCGACAGCAGGCCGACGATCTTGATCGGGATGTCCTGCTCGGTGCGGTCCAGAACCTCGCCGTGGGCGCGCTTGGTCTGGGCGGCGATGGCCGAGGTCAGGCCGGCGACCAGGGGGGCGGCCAGCTTGGCCAGGGTCCACAGGGCGGCCACGCCGATGACGCCGGCGCCGATGAAGCGGACTTCCTTGGCCCAGACGGTCATGGCCAGTTCCTCGGCCGGGGCGCCGGCGGGCAGGCCGGCGGCGATCGAGGGCACGCCGTGGGCGGCGGCCCAGGCCACGAACTCGGGTGAGGTCAGGACGGGGACGAAGATCAGCCAGGCCAGGACCAGGCCGAACAGCTGGGTCAGGCCGACGGCCAGACCGATCAGGTGACCGGCGCCCAGAAGAGCGAACTGCATGGAGAAGCCTACGCCGGTCGCGCCGCCGCCCAGAGCCGCAGGCAGGCGCGCGAAGGCGGTGGTTTCGGCGGCGAAGACGCGGGCCGAGGCCAGGAAGGCGAAGAAGGCCGAGGCGATGGCGCTGCCGATCACCACGAACAGGCCCGAACGGTTTTCGCGCACGGCCTCGGCTGATTCATCGGCGCCGGGCGAGCCGACCTTGAGCACCTCGGCGGCGGCGACGCCCTCGGGGTAGGGCAGGCCGCCCTGAACCACCAGCGTCCGGCGCAGCGGAATGGAGAAGGTCACGCCCAGGACGCCGCCGAGCACGCAGATGGCCACCGACTCCCAGAAGGGGAAGTTCATCCACCAGCCGATCATGACCAGACCGGGCAGAACGAAGATGATGGAGCTCATGGCGCCGCCGACCGAGGCGACGGTCTGCACCGTCATGTTCTCCCAGATGGTCGAACCCTTGAAGGCGCGCAGCAGGGCCATGGAGATGACCGCCGCCGGGATGGCCGAGGCGAAGGTCAAGCCGACCTTCAGGCCCAGATAGGTGTTGGCCGCCGTGAAGACCGCCGCCAGCAAACAGCCCAGGATCAGGGCGCGGATGGTCAGTTCGATGCGTTTGCCGGTTCCGGCGGGTCTGTCTGTCATGCGGGGTTCTTTCCGTTGTCGCGCCGGAGGTAAGCCCGAAAGCGCGGCCGTGACAACGGGTCGCGGGGCTTGGGGTCGGCCTCTTCTCTTGTGTGGCGTCAGGCTCTACCTCTTCCGCCATGCCTGAATTGCCTGAAGTCGAAACCGTGCGGCGTGGTCTGGAGCCAGTGCTGGAGGGGGCGCGGTTGACCATGACGCGTCAGAACCGGCCGGACCTGCGCTTTCCCTTTCCCGAGCGCTTCGTTGAGCGGCTGGACGGGGCGACGGTGCTGCGGCTGGATCGGCGGGCCAAGTATCTGCTGTTTCCTCTGTCGTCCGGCGAGACCTGGGTGACGCATCTGGGCATGACCGGGCGTTTCACCCTGGAGGGCGTGGCGCCGGGCGTGTTCGAGACGGACGCGCCGGTGGCGGGCAAGCACGAGCATATGAGTCTGACGGCGGAGCGGGCCGGGGTGCTGACCCGGCTGGGCTACGCCGACGCGCGGCGCTTCGGCTTCATGGGCCTGATTCCGACCGAGACGGTCGAGGGGCACGCCTGGTTCGCGGGTCTGGGTCCGGAGCCTCTGGGCAACGCCTTTTCGGCCGCGCATCTGGCCGAGGCCTTCGCGGGCAAGGCGCAGAACATCAAGGTCTCGCTGCTGGATCAGAGGATCGTGGCGGGGCTGGGCAATATCTATGTCTGCGAGGCCCTGTACCGGGCGCGCATCTCGCCGCTGACGGCGGCGGGCAAGGTCAGTCGGCCCCGGCTGGAGCGGCTGGCGACCGAGGTGCGTCAGGTGCTGGCCGACGCCATCACGGCCGGCGGCTCGACCTTGAAGGACTTCGCCAATGTCGAGGGCGGGCAGGGCTATTTCCAGCATCGCTTCGATGTCTATGGCCGCGAGGGCGCGCCGTGCCGGACCGAGGGCTGTTCCGGCGTGGTGGCGCGCGTGGTCCAGGGCGGGCGGTCGACCTTCTTCTGTCCGGTCTGCCAGAAGCGGTGACGTGTCTGAAAAATCCGACGTAATGTAAAAAATAATAGACATTATGTCTGCATCGTGCGACATCGCCTCATCGCTTGGGATCAAGGAGAGGGCGCAATGTCGTTCAGGGAAAAACTGTCGTGGGGCGTGCTGCTGACCACCTCGGCCGTGTGGAGCTTCTATTTTGTGCGGCTGGGGCTGAGGGCGGCCGACGGCCTGCTGACGCAGGATCTGGTGCTGTGGACCATGGGGGTCTGCATCGGCTTCAGCGTGGCGGCCCATGTGGGCTTTTGCATTCTGGCGGCGGTCAGCAGCTCGAAGGCGGAGCGGTCCGTGGTCGATGAGCGCGAGCAGGGCGTGGCCCTGAAGGCTAGTCAGGCGGCGTTTCTGACGATGAGCGCCGTGCTCGGCGGTCTGGCGGCCTTCGCCTATGTCTATGCGCGCAAGCATCCCGATCTGTTGGGGGCGGAGCCCCTTGCGGCGGCCATGCTGCTGGCGGCCAACGGGGTGATCTTCGCCCTGGCCCTGTCGGAGGTGGTGCGCCACGCGACCCTGATCACCCTGCTGCGCCGGGTCGGCTGAGGCCGCGACGGATAAGGAGCGCGACATGAGCTTTCGCGAGAAGCATCTGGGGGTCGCCATCATCGCCGGGCTGGCGGTCTGGGGCGCCTATGGCTGGAAGTTTTTTGAACGGGTGCTGGCCGGTGGGCTGAAGCAGGCCGACTTCGCCGCCGACATGGGCGGGCTGTTCGTCCTGGGCCTGGTTGCCGTGGTGGTGCTGGAGGCCGGGTTGACGGGCCTGGCCATGCTGACCACGTCCAGGGCCGAGCGCCGGGCGCGCGACGAGCGCGAAGGGCTGGCGACGCTGCAGGCCAGCCATGTCTCGCTGATGCTGCTGATCGGTTTGCTGGTGACGGTCTCGGCGGTCGCCTACGGCGTCGGCTTCTGGGGGAGCGTGAAGCCTGAGCGGCTGGCGCGGTGGATGATCCCCGGCAACGGTCTGGTGCTGGTCGCCAATGCGGTGCTGGGCTGCATCATGCTGTCGGAACTGGCGCGCTGGGCCCTGTCCCTGGCCCTGCTGAAGCGGGGGCGGTGATGGGCAAGACGCCGCCGCCTATAAAGAACCGCATCCGCGAGCTGCGCTTTCACGCCAGCGAGATGACCCAGGCCGATCTGGCCGCGCGCATCGGCATGACGCGTCAGACCATCGTGGCCATGGAGCAGGGCAAGTACTCGCCCAGCCTTGAGGCCGCCTTCCGCATCGCCCAGGTCTTCGGCGTCGAGATCGGCGAGGTGTTCCAGTGGGAGGGCTGAGGCGCTAGACCTCCTCCCGAACAGATATAGTGAGGAGCGCCTGATGGCCGACGCCTATTCCACCCTGCTGATCGAACGCCACGCCGACGGCTATGCGGTCGTCACCTTGAACCGGCCCGAGGCGCTGAACGCGCTGAACACCACCCTGACCGGCGAGCTGGGCGACTTCCTCGAGAGCGTGGCCGACGACGACAGCGTGCGCTGCGTGGTCCTGACCGGCTCGGTGAAGGCCTTTGCGGCCGGCGCCGACATCAAGGAGATGGCGGATCAGGCCTATGCCGACATGTATCGCGGCAACTTCTTCGCCCGCGCCCATGACAGGGTGTCAGGGTTCAGGAAGCCGATCATCGCGGCGGTGTCGGGCTATGCGCTCGGCGGCGGCTGCGAACTGGCCATGCTGTGCGACTTCATCATCGCCTCGGAGACGGCCAAGTTCGGCCAGCCCGAGATCAATCTGGGCGTGGCGCCGGGCATCGGCGGCTCGCAGCGCCTGACCCGCGCTGTGGGCAAGGCCAAGGCCATGGACATGTGCCTGACCGGCCGGATGATGGACGCCGCCGAGGCTGAACGCGCCGGACTGGTCTCGCGCGTGGTGGCGTCCGACGTCCTGCTGGACGAGGCGCGGGCGGCGGCGGCCAAGATCGCCGGCCAGTCGATCCTGGCCGTCATGGCCAACAAGGAGCTGGTCAACGCCGCCTTCGAGACGACCCTGGCGCAAGGGGTGGTGTTCGAGCGCCGCCTGTTCCACTCCCTGTTCGCCTTCGAGGACCAGAAGGAGGGGATGGCGGCCTTCGTCGAGAAGCGCAAACCCGCCTTCACCGGCCGTTGAGCCCAGCCTCAAACCCAGGCCCTGATTCAATTCCGGCCGTGTCGCGTTGACCGGCCGGAGCCTTTCCGCTATAGCCGCCCGCTCTTGAGATTTCCTCGCCGTGGACGTGGGTTCGCGGCGTTTTCGTTCGAAGGTTTTTACCCGATGGCCAACAATGCAGGCGCCCGCAAGGCGATCCGCAAGATCGAAGCGCGGACCGAAGTGAACAAGGCCCGCCGTACGCGCGTTCGCACCTACCTCCGCAAGTTCCAGGAAGCTCTGGCCGGCGGCGACGTCGAAGCCGCCAAGGGCGCCTTCATCACGGCCCAGTCGGAACTGATGCGCGCCGTGTCGAAGGGCGTGGTTCACAAGAACACCGGCTCGCGCAAGGTTTCGCGCCTGGCCGCCCAGCTGAAGAAGCTGTCGGCCGCCTGATTTAGGTGGCGTCGGGACGGGCTTTCACGCCTTTGTCAAACGGCGTCATTTGATGGGTCCGGACCACCCGTAACAGGGTTGTCGCAAGAAAATCTAACGATTTCAACGGCGAGGAAGCGCAAGCTCCCTCGCCGTCTTGCTGTGCGGCGCTAAGTGCCCGATGGAATCCGGCAGAATCCGACGTTCGGAAATGGGGCGAAATCGCCATTTTCCCAAGCGTGGCCGAGGTTTGCCGGAGTCAAACAATTTAAGTGCGAATCTCGACTCGAATCAGCGTTGATCTCCGCTCCGCTGTGCGTAAGTTCGAGGGGTAACGCACTTCCATCCAATCTGGATGAAGGCGAGGGAAATCAAAGGTTTCCCTCGGCGGGAGATGTCTGTCTGTGAGTACGACCCCACTCGCGAAGCCTGGCTTCGCGGGACAGGAGAAGTCGTCCCGGATTTGGCTGCTTCGAAGGGCGTTCGTTCGGTGGACTAACTTAACTCTGGCGGGTGTCTGAGAATGATCGGGGGCGCACTAATGACGGGCATGACGGATCCTGACCGTATCTGGACCGAGGCGGCGGGTCGCCTGAAGGCCGAGATCGGCGATGGGCCCTTCAGCAGCTACATCGCGCCCTCGGCCGTGAGGCTGGACGCTTCGGGCAATCTGATCCTGGTGACGCCGACCGCCTATGCGCGGGACTGGGTGCGCAAGAACGCCCTGCGTCGCATGAACGAGCTGTGGCTGGGCCTGGACGGCCTGTCGCGCCGTCTGGACGTGCGATGCCGCGCCGAGGTGGGTTCGCCCGCCCCGGCGACCGCCTTCCCCGCCGGCGAGGCCCCGCGCCTGGCTTCGGTCGGCGGCGTGGTCGCCCCTTCGGTCGCGGCTTCGGCCATGGCCGCCTCCGCCTTCGCGCCCTCGACCGACGGCGCTCGCGCCGTGCGCGCCGCCGGTCTGCAAGAGCGCCTGACGTTCGACAGCTTCGTCGAGGGCCAGGGCAACGCCTTTGCGCTGGCCATCGCCAGGCAGGTCGCCAGCTGGGCCGACGGCCACTTCAACCCGGTCTTCTTCTGCGGCCCCTACGGCTACGGCAAGACCCATCTGCTGAACGCCATCGCCTGGGAGGCGCAGCGCCTGCGCCCCGACGCCAAGGTGGTCTATCTGACCGCCGAGCGCTTCTTGTCGACCTTCGTGCGCGCCATGCAGGACCGCTCGACCGCGGCCTTCAAGGAAAGCCTGCGCTCGGCCGACATGCTGCTGCTGGACGACGTCCAGTTCGTCGGCGGCAAGACCTCGACGCAAGAGGAACTGCTCAACACCCTGACCTCGCTGATCGAGGACGGCAAACGCATCGTCCTGTCGGCCGACCGCGCCCCGACCGCCCTGACCGACGTCGAGCCGCGTCTGCGCAGCCACCTGGCCGCCGGCCTGACCTGCCCGGTCGAGGCCGCCGATCGCAGCCTGAAGGTCGCCGTGGCCCAGTCGCGTCTCAGCGCCCTCGCCAAGCTGGGCGTCGTCTCGGGCGAGGCCCGCGCCGATGTTCTTGAACATCTGGTGGACCGCACCCCCGGCTCGATGCGCGAGCTTGAAGGCGCGGTGAACACCCTGGCCGCCGTCGCCGGCGCCCGCCTGTCGGCCCTGACGGTCGACGAGGCCCAGAGCCTGCTGGGCGTCGCCCTGCGCGGCGGGCCCGAGCGCCGCATTACGGTGGACGAAATCCAGAAGACGGTCGCCGACCACTTCAACCTGAAGCAGGCTGATCTGCTGAGCGAGCGCCGCACGCGCGCCATCGCCCGCCCGCGCCAGATCGCCATGTATCTGTGCAAGCAGCACACGACCCGCTCCTATCCCGACATCGGCCGTCGCTTCGGCGGACGCGATCACACGACCGTCCTGCACGGCGTGCGCAAGATCGAGGAGCTGATGCCCAAGGAAGAGCAGATCGCCCGCGACGTGGAAGCCCTGACGCGCAAGCTGCGCGGATAAAAGGGAAGTGCCCCGCAAGCTGCGCGGTTAATTCCTTCTTCCGCTCACCCCGGCGAAGGCCGGGGCCCAGATTGTAGGGCTACGCCGTTTCGGCATTGAGCGTCGCTTGGCTCGAACTGAACCGCGGCGTCTGCATCTGGATCCCGGCCTTCGCCGGGATGAGCGGTTTGGGGATCAGGCCTGTGGATAGCGGGGGCAGACGTCGCAGGATGTCAGGCCCCCGTTGCCCCTTTCGCTCAATGCGCTAGTGTTCCAGCCCATCCTTACGGCGACGCTGCAAACGGCGTCGCGGCCCGGGCGAGACCACATGCAGCTGACCATCGAACGTTCCGCGCTCCTGAAAGCCCTCGGGCACGTTCAGAGCGTGGTCGAGCGCCGCAACACCATTCCGATCCTGTCGAACGTGCTGCTGAGCGCCGGGCGCGACCGCCTGTCCTTCGCCGCCACCGACCTCGACATGGAGATGGTGGACGAGGCCGAGGCCCAGGTGAACGTCGAGGGCCAGATCACGGCCCCGGCTCACACCCTGTATGAAATCGTCAAGAAGCTGCCGGACGGCGCCGAGGTCTCTCTGACCTACTCGGGCGATGATCCGCGTCTGGTGATCTCGGCCGGACGTTCGCGCTTCAATCTGCCGGTCCTGCCGGCGGGCGACTTCCCGGTCATGTCCACGGAAACCTCGGGCGCGCGCTACAGCCTGCCCAAGGAAGATCTGGCGCGTCTGATCGACAAGACCCGTTTCGCCGTCTCGACCGAAGAGACGCGCTATTATCTGAACGGCCTCTATCTGCACACGGTGTCGGACGGCGGCATTCCCCTGCTGCGCGCCGTGGCCACCGACGGCCATCGCCTGGCCCTGGCCGAGACCCCGGCGCCGGAAGGCGCGGCGGGCGGCCCAGGCGTCATCGTGCCGCGCAAGACGGTCGATCAGGTCCGTCGCCTGCTGGACGACGGCGCCGGTTCCGTCGAGATCCAGGTCTCGGCCCAGAAGATCCGCTTCGAGTTCGGCCACGCCAGCCTGACCTCGAAGGTCATCGACGGCGCCTTCCCCGACTATCTGCGCGTCATTCCCAAGGGCAACGACAAGCAGGCCGACATCGACAACGCCCTGTTCGCCAAGGCCGTCGACCGTGTGGCCACCATCTCGGCCGAGAAGAGCCGCTCGGTGAAGCTGGCCTTCGACAACGACCGGGTGAAGCTGACCGTCCGCAACATGGAAGCCGGTCAGGCCGAGGAAGAGGTCGAGATCGGCTATTCCGAAGAGCCCTTCGAAATCGGCTTCAACGCCCGCTATCTGCTGGACGTCGCCGGCCAGATCACCGGCGAGACCGCCCACTTCAAATTCGCGGACCCGGCGTCGCCGACCCTGGTGCTCGATCCGGCCGACGTGGGCGTGCAGTACGTGCTGATGCCGCTGCGGGTGTAAGCGGGGTGTCTCAAAATTGGGTTTGTCCTTTTTGCGGACACGCGCAGGTGGTTACAGAGAAGCAAAGCTTTTCGGGCAACTTGAGTATACGCCCGGCATTTAGTCGCCATGACAAGATGTTGCTTTCCATCTCCGCGACATCTTGCGCCAACGTTGATTGTGGCGAGTTGGAGCTGAGTGGAGCGCTGATCGCCGGTACCGTCACCTATCTCGCTGGCAATCCTAGATTCAATCCGGAGGTAGAGTTGGACCGTTGGTCCCTTCGACCACGGTCCAACGAAAAGCCTCAGCCAGCCATCGTACCCGCCCCGCTTGTGGAGGACTACGTAGAAGCCTGTCGGATTAGAGATTTGAGTCCAAAGGCATCTGCGACGCTAGCTCGCAGGTGCCTGCAGGGGATGATCCGTGATTTTTGCGGCATCGCTAAGCCGACTCTTCTCAAGGAGATCGAGGCGCTCAACAAAGTGGTCGAAGCTGGCACGGCTCCTCCTGGTGTCACCGCTGAGACCGTAGAAGCGATCGATCATGTCCGCTCCATTGGCAATATCGGTGCCCATATGGAAAAGGACATAGACGTAATCGTTCCGGTCGAGCCTGGTGAGGCTCAAGCGCTGATCGAGTTGATCGAGCTTCTCTTTGAAGAGTGGTATGTTGCGCGCCATTCAAGACAAGAGAAGCTTGCGCGAGTTAGGTTGATTGCGGCTGAAAAGGCTTTTGCCAAAGCCTCGGAAACAGGGTCGTGATAGATTGGAGCGCGTTTAAGTAACGCGCCGATGATCACCTCCCTCGCCCTCACCGACTTCCGTTCCTATGCGAGCGCCAGCCTGCCGGTTTCCGGCGGTGCCGTGGTGCTGCATGGGCCGAACGGGGCGGGCAAGACCAATCTGCTGGAGGCGATCAGCCTGCTGACCCCCGGCAAGGGGCTGCGCGGGGCGACGGCGCAGGAGATGGGACGTCGCGAGCCGGGCGAGGCCGTGGGCCGGGCCTGGGCCGTCATGGTGACGTTGGATGAAGACGGCGAAGAGGTGCGTCTGGGCACGGGGGTGCAGACGCCGGGCGCGGCGCGGCGCATCGTCCGCATCGACGGCGAGACGGCCCCGCCGGGACGGCTTCTGGATCACCTGCGCCCTGTCTGGGCCACACCCGAGCAGGACCGGCTGTTTTCCGACGCGCGGGCGGGGCGGCTGCGCTTCTTCGACCGGCTGGTCTTCGCCGCTGATCCCGACCATGCGGCCACGGTCTCGACCTATGAAAAGGCCCTGCGCGAGCGGTTGAAGCTGCTGACCGACGGGGCGGCCCATTCTTCTGAGGGAGGGCGGCCCGCCGATCCCTTGTGGCTGGACGCCCTGGAGGCGCGGCTGTCCGAGGTCGGGGCGCGGGCGGCGGTGGCGCGGACGCGGGCGCTGGCGGCGCTGCAGGCGGGCATCGACGCCCGCGACGACCGGCCCTTCCCCCAGGCCGACCTGGGCCTGACCGGCCCGGCGGAAGAAATGGCGGCGACGGGGGCGGACGAGGCGGACATCCTGGCCATGCTGGGCGAGGGCTTCATGCGGGCGCGGGGGCGCGACGCCGCCGCCGGGCGCTCGCTGTTCGGGCCGCACCGCTCGGACCTGACGGCGCTTCATCGCGAGAAGAACCGGCCGGCCGCCGAGGGGTCGTCGGGCGAGCAGAAGGCCCTGGTGCTGAACCTGATCCTGGCCCAGGTGGGGCGGCTGGCGGGTCAGCGAGCACAACCTGTCCTGCTGCTGGACGAGGCTCCGGCCCATCTCGACGAGGCCCGTCGCGCCGCCCTGTTCGACGAGATCGAGGCCTTGCAACTGCAGCCCTTCATGACCGGCACCGAGCGCAGCCTGTTCGCCGCGCTGGAGGGGCGGGCGCAGTTCGTTTCGGTGGAGGGCGGGGCGCTGCTGGCGGGCTGAGGCGCGTCTTCTCCCTCCCCTTCATGGGGAGGGTGGCCGAGGCGCAGCCGAGGTCGGGTGGGGGCGCTTTGGTCGTTCGGGTGCTGCGCACAATGAGCCACGCCCTCCCCACCCGGTCGCTGCGCGACCACCCTCCCCATGAAGGGGAGGGAGAGGGGGGCTAAAGGCTCGCTTTTCCCGTCAAATTTCCTATATGTTATCGGCGTCGGGGCGTGGTGAATTGCGACCTGACGCGGATGGCCGGATGGCCGTCTTTTCCCTGTCCGTCCGCGGACCCTGAGCCGACGTTTTCATGACCGACCAGACCGAGACTTCGCCGGAATACGGCGCCGATTCCATCAAGGTTCTCAAAGGCCTGGACGCGGTGCGCAAGCGCCCCGGCATGTATATCGGCGACACCGACGACGGCTCCGGCCTGCACCACATGGTCTATGAGGTGGTCGACAACGCCATCGACGAGGCCCTGGCCGGCCACGCCGATCTGGTGACGGTCACCCTGAACGAGGACGGCTCGGTCACCGTGACCGACAACGGGCGGGGCATCCCGACCGCCATTCACGCCGAGGAAGGCGTTTCCGCTGCCGAGGTCATCATGACCCAGCTGCACGCCGGCGGTAAGTTCGACCAGAACTCCTACAAGGTGTCCGGCGGTCTGCACGGCGTGGGCGTCTCCGTGGTCAACGCCCTGTCCGACTGGCTGGAGCTGGTCATCTATCGCGAGGGCAAGAAGCACAGCGTCCGCTTCGAGCGCGGCGAGACCGTGCGCGCGCTGGCGGTCATCGGCGACGCGCCGATGCGCGAGGACAAGGGCCGTCTGCTGACCGGCACCGAGGTCACCTTCTATCCGTCGGTCACCACCTTCAGCCACATCGACTTCGACCTGAAGACGCTGGAGCACCGCCTGCGCGAGCTGGCCTTCCTGAACTCGGGCGTGGTCATCAAGCTGTCGGATCATCGCGGCGCCGAGCCGGTCGAGATCATGCTGCACTATGAGGGCGGCGTCGAAGCCTTCGTGCGCCACCTCGACAAGTCCAAGACCCCGATCCTGAAGGACGTCATCGTCATTCGCGGCCAGAAGGACGGCATCGAGCTGGACCTGGCCCTGTGGTGGAACGACAGCTACCACGAGACCATGCTGTGCTTCACCAACAACATCCCGCAGCGGGATGGGGGCACCCACCTGTCGGCCTTCCGCGCCAGCCTGACCCGCGTCATGGGCAGCTATATCGAGAGCTCGGGCCTGGCCAAGAAGGAGAAGGTCGCCCCGACCGGCGAGGACGCCCGTGAAGGCCTGACCTGCGTCCTGTCGGTCAAGGTGCCGGATCCCAAGTTCAGCTCGCAGACCAAGGACAAGCTGGTTTCGTCCGAGGTGCGTCCGGCGGTCGAGAGCCTGTGCTCGGAAGGCCTGTCGACCTGGTTCGAGGAACACCCGGTCGAAGCCAAGATGATCGTGTCCAAGATCATCGAGGCCGCCTCGGCCCGCGAAGCCGCCCGCAAGGCGCGCGACCTGACCCGTCGCAAGTCGGCGCTGGAAATCAGCAGCCTGCCCGGCAAGCTGGCCGACTGTCAGGAACGCGATCCGGCCAAGTCCGAACTCTTCATCGTCGAGGGCGATTCCGCAGGCGGCTCGGCCAAGCAGGCCCGCAACCGCGAGAACCAGGCTGTCCTGCCCCTGCGCGGCAAGATCCTGAACGTCGAGCGCGCGCGCTTCGACCGGATGCTGTCGTCGGATCTGATCGGCACCCTGATCCTGGCGCTGGGCACCGGCATCGGCCGCGACGACTTCAACGCCGACAAGCTGCGCTATCACAAGATCATCCTGATGGCCGACGCCGACGTCGACGGCGCCCACATCCGCACCCTGCTGCTGACCTTCTTCTATCGTCAGATGCCGGAGCTGATCGAACGCGGCCACGTCTACATCGCCCAGCCGCCGCTCTATAAGGTCTCCAAGGGCAAGCAGCACCGCTACGTCAAGGACCAGGCGGAGATGGACGCCTACCTGATCGAGGAAGGCTGCGCCGACGCCGAGCTGGACCTGTCGACCGGCGAGCGCCGCATGGGTCTGGACCTGCAGGCCCTGGTGCGCGAGGCCAAGGCCTTCAAGGCCCTGGTCGATCGTCTGGCCGCCCGCGCGCCCGCCTTCGCCATCGAGCAGGGCGCCCTGGCCGGCCTGTTCACCGAGAGCGCCGGCGAACTGGAGACGCGCGCCGCCAACGCCGCGACGCGTCTGAACCTCTATGCCGAAGAAGGCGACGGCCCGTGGTCGGGCGATCGCGCCGAACAGGGCGGGGTGGTGTTCAGTCGCGTCCGTCGCGCCGTCAGCGAGACCATCGTCCTGGACGAGCAACTGGGCCGCTCGCTGGACGCCCGTCGTCTGGCCGAACGCGCCGCGACCTTCGAGGGCCTGTTCGACCAGCCCGCCGTCTATCGCCGCAAGGACAAGACCACGACGATCCGCGGGCCCCTGGACCTGCTGAACGCCGTGCTGGACGCCGGCAAGAAGGGCATGGCCATCCAGCGCTACAAGGGTCTGGGCGAGATGAACCCCGAGCAGCTGTGGGAGACGACGCTCGACGTCAACGCCCGCACCCTGCTGCAGGTCAAGGTCGAGCACGGCGACGACGCCGACGACCTGTTCGCCAAGCTGATGGGCGACGTGGTCGAACCCCGCCGCGAGTTCATCCAGGACAACGCCCTGGACGCCGCCGTCGACGTCTGACTGGTCCGGGTCTCAATTAATGAGAACTGAGCCACAACCGAAGGCCAGCCTATGCTGGCCTTCCTGCGTCAAAGCAGTCCCGAAGCGCGATTGAAGGTCTGTGCCCTCAGAGGCTCACAAGCGCCAAGACCAGTCATTGGCAGTCCGTCTGAAACTCGCCTTCAGAGAAACGCTCGCGGTCCGCGCGTTGCAAGCCGCGCTATGGTGAGAAGTCTCCTTTTGCAACGGCGTCGCAGCGCATAAAGTAGCGCCGTGCAGGAGAAGCGTCTCCTGATCGCTTTGGGGGACCCACTTGTGAGATTGTTAAATTGCCTTCCTGTGCTCGCGTTGACCGCGATTGCTACGCCTGCGCTGGCGGCCGCTGAGGAAGCAAATGACAAGGGACTATGGATTGCGCTAGGCGTCGTTTTCATGGGCTCCTTTACGGCTATCCTGGGTGGCGTCATGGCCGCGTATGCCAAGAAGAAGCAGTCTGGAAAAAAGGATCTGACTGACTGACCTGTCCGTCACTTCGTCCCCAAGCCGAGTCATTTCAGTGAGAGCATTCGCACCATTTATGACTCGGACCACTGACGACGGGTTCATTCGGATCGGCTTGACGGGTCGTCCCTTTCGGGGCGGCCCGTTTTTGCATCGGGGCGGCGCTGCCAGCGTAAGCTCATCGTGGCTAAATTGTGACTTTTTCGTGTTGTGTTTGCGGCGTCTTGACGCACAGCGGGGTGCGGCGCATCCCTAACGGGGTTCGATGAATGCCCCGGGCTGGGGCGGGAGAGGCTGATGAGAAACATGGTGTTCGCGGGCGCGGCGGCGCTGGCGCTTGTATCGGCTTCGCCGGGTGCCGTGGCGCAGGATTCCAGCAAGACGGCCACCTATGGCGAGATCGTCCTGCGGGCCGGTTTCACGCCGGATCCCTATCGGGTGTCGGTGACGGCGGGCGGCGCGATCGACGCCTACAAGGACACGCCCCTGCCGGCGGCCTGCGTCGGCAATGTCGCTGACGCTCCCGATTTCGAGGTGACCTACGAGGCCGGTCGCCTGCCTTTGGTGTTCCGCACCCTGTCCTCGGTGGACACGACCCTGATCATCAATGGGCCGGACGGCAGTTGGTCGTGCGACGACGACAGCTATGGCGACGGCGACGCCCAGGTGCGCTTCGACAAGCCGCGCAGCGGCGCCTACGATGTCTGGATCGGCACCTTCGGCGGCGGCACGGCCAACGCCACCCTGCTGATCACCGAGACGCCCTGAGCAGGCCGAGGTGAAGCGGCGAGGGCCTACTGGTCCTCGTCGAACTTGCGGGCGACCAGGTCGCTGAGGGCCTCGAGGGCTTCAGCCGCGTCGACGCCCTCGGCCTCGATCTCGACGCCGCAGCCAATGCCGGCGCCCAGCATCAGCAGGCCCATGATCGAGCGGGCGTCCACGGTGACGCCGTCGCGGGTGACGCGGATTTCGGATTCGAAGCTGGAGGCCAGCTTGACGAACTTGGCCGAGGCGCGGGCGTGCAGGCCGCGCTGATTGCAGATGCCGACGGTGACCTGCATGGGACCCGAGGTGGAAGCGTCGCTCATTTTTCCCCCGCCAGGACCCAGGACGCCACCGAGATGTATTTGCGCCCGGCGTCCTGCGCATGGGCGACGCAGGTCTCAAGGTCCTCGCGCCCGCGCACGCTGGCCAGCTTGATCAGCATGGGCAGGTTCAGCCCGGCGATGACCTCGGCATGGGTCTGCTCCATCACCGAAATGGCCAGGTTGGAGGGCGTGCCGCCGAACATGTCGGTCAGCAGGATGACGCCGTCGCCGTCGTTGACGGCCGCGGCGGCGTCGACGATGTCGCGGCGGCGCCGCTCCATGTCGTCTTCGGGGCCGATGCAGATCGCGGCCACGCCCCGTTGCGGGCCGACCACGTGCTCCATCGCCGCCAGGAATTCGGAGGCCAGGCCCCCGTGGGTGACGATCACCAGCCCGATCATGAAGGCTTCACCAAGACAATACGCCCCGCGCTTCTGCTCTCAGCGAACGCCCCTGGGGCGCCCGGACTGATCTGCAAGCCGGCCTTCATAGGCCAATCGCGCGCCGGTTCAAAGAGCGGCCAGCGCGGTTGCGACCACCTGACCCGCCGAGGCGGGGCGCGGGTCGAGCCGCAGGCGCGGAATCGTCACGCCCTCCCAGGTCCAGAAGGCGGGCTCTGGCAGGCGCTCGATCGCCTCATGGGCGCCCTGAACGGCCAGAACGATGCGGGCCAGCGGATGGGCCCGGGCGCCGAGGATGCCCAGGCCGCGCACCTCGATCCGGCCGGCGATCGCCGCCGGGGCGGCGGCGTAGAGGGCGCTGTCCGAGGCCCAGACATGGGTCCAGTCGTCGGCGATCAGCCGCCAGCCGTGACCGATCAGCCGCAGGGCCAGATCGCTCTTGCCGACGCCGGACGGTCCCTGGATCAGGACGCCGCGCCAGCCTTGAGGCGTGTGGCGGGCCACGGCGGTGGCGTGGAGGGGTTGCATGGGTGCGGTCATGGGCGTCGTCCGGCCAGGGGCAGAAGGACTTCGAAGCGGGCGCCGACGACGGCGCCGTTCTCGCCGGTGCGGTTCTCGGCGTGGACGCGGCCGCCGTGGGCGTCGACGATCTGGCGCACGATGGACAGGCCCAGGCCCGAGTTGGCGCCGAAGGCCGTGCCCTTGGGCCGCGAGGTGTAGAAGCGCTCGAACACCGTCTCGAGGTTTTCCGGCGGGATGCCGGGCCCGTCGTCTTCGACGCGGATGCGCAGGGGCAGGTCCGGGCGGCTGTCGTCGCGCTCAAGCCGGACGCGGACCTCGCCGTCGGCGGGGCTAAAGGAGCGGGCGTTGTCGATCAGGTTTCGGAACACCTGACCCAGGGGGATGTCGCGCCCCAGAACGCGCGCCGCCTCGGCGGTTGAGGCGAAGCGCACACGCGCCTCGCCGGGCTTCTGGCCGCCCTCATAGACGGCGATGATGTCGCCCAGCAGCTCGTTCAGGTCGATCAGGCGCGGCCGGTCGCGCGACAGCTCGGCGTCCAGGCGCGAGGCGTTGGAGATGTCGGTGATCAGCCGGTCCAGGCGCCGCACGTCCTGCTGCAGCAGATTGGTCAGGCGCTGACGCTGCTCGTCCGTCTTGACCAGGGGCAGGGTCTCCAGCGCCGAGCGGATCGAGGTGAGGGGATTCTTGATCTCGTGGCTGACGTCGGCGGCGAAGCGTTCGATGGCGTCCATGCGCGTCGACAGGGTGTCGGTCATGGACTCCAGAGCTCGGGCCAGGTCGCCGATCTCGTCCTTGCGGTCCTCAAGGTCGGGCAGGGAGATGGCGCGGGCGCGTTGCAGGCGCACCTGGTCCGCCGCGGCCGACAGGCGCATGACGGGCCGCGCCACGAACAGGTGCAGCACCAGGGCGGACAGCAGGTTCACCGCCAGGGCCACCAGGGCGAAGGGAGTCAGGGCGCGGCGCTGGGCGGCCAGGGTTTCGTCGACGTCGCCGGCTTCCAGCGTCAGCACGCCCAGCACCTGCTGGACATGGCGCACGGGCAGGGAGACGGAGACGACCCGGTCTCCGTTTTCGTTGCGGCGGATGTCGGCCTGGGGCGCGCCTTGCAGGGCGCGCTCGACCTCGGCCGACAGGTCGGCGTTGGCGCGGGTCAGGCGGGCCTCCTCGCGCGGCGAGGGCCCGCTGGGCGCCAGGGCGGTGCCGGCGGGATTGGCAGGGGGCAGGGTCTCGCCCGGAATGGCGTCGGTCACGGCGAAGCTGTCCGAGACCAGGAGGCCGTCCTGATCATAAAGGCGCGCGCGCTGTCCTTCGGGAATGAAGTTGTCGCGCAGCCACAGCCCGGCCGCGCCGGGGTCCAGCGCCGGATAGGGCTCGCCCCGGGTGATGCCCAGCTCGCCCAACACATTGGCCAGCAGTTCCGCTTGAACCGAGAGGGATTCCTGGCGGGCCTCGATCAGGCCGCGCCGCCATTCGTTCAGCGCCAGGGCGCCGCCGAAGAGGATCAGCAGGCTGAGCAGGTTGAGCGCAAGAATGAACCCGCCGAGGCGCGACCCGCCGAAGCGGAATCGACGCCGCAGCCGGCCGTCCTCGGCCTCAGCTTTCGCGGTAGCGGTAGCCGACGCCATACAGGGTCTCGATCGCGTCGAACTCGGGATCGACGACCCGGAACTTCTTGCGCATGCGCTTGACGTGGCTGTCGATGGTGCGGTCGTCGACATAGACCTGATCGTCGTAGGCGGCGTCCATCAGGCTGTCGCGGCTCTTCACGAAGCCGGGCCGCTGGGCCAGGGCCTGAAGCAGCAGGAACTCGGTGACGGTCAGCTTGACCGGCTTGCCGTCCCAGGTGCTTTCGTGGCGCGCCGGGTCCATCGACAGCTTGCCGCGCTTGATGGCCTTGCCGGCGGCTTCGGCCGCGGTCTCGCTCTCGCCGCCGTCGGCGCCGGTGCGGCGCAGCAGGGCCTTGACCCGCTCGATCAGAAGGCGCTGGCTGAAGGGCTTGTGGATGTAGTCGTCGGCGCCGAGGTTGAAGCCGAGGATTTCATCGATTTCCTCGTCCTTGGACGTCAGCATGATGACCGGCAATTGCGAGGTCTGGCGCAGTCGACGCAGCACCTCCATCCCGTCCATGCGCGGCATCTTCACGTCCAGGATCGCTAGATCCGGGGGCGTGGTCTCCAGGGCCTCAAGGCCCGAGGCGCCGTCATGATAGGCCGTGACCTTGTGGCCGTGGCTTTCGAGGGCCAGGGACACGGAGGCGACGATGTTCTCGTCGTCGTCGACCAGAGTGATGTTGGCCAAAGGCTTCTCCTGAGTGCGGGCGGCGGCGGTCGTTCGATCATCCGTCGCGTGTTGTTGGCTCAACGCGCGACAAGCGTAACCGTTCTATTCCATCGTGGTGACATTACGGCCACAGCAAATGGTTCGCCAGAGCCTGTCTTTCAACCTTGGCGGGGAAAAGGCGAAACCTCGCCTTAAAGCCTCCGGGCGCAGGGTGACGGGCTGATACGCGCGAAAGACGCCATGGCCGGTCCGGTTCACTACGAAATCTACATCCGCAAGACGCCGCCGGCGTCCTGGTCGCTGTCGATGGCGACCGAGGACCGCAAGACGGCGATCGAGACGGCCGAGGACCTGCTGCGCGACGGCCAGGCCTGCGCAGTGCGCGTGACCAAGGAGACGCTGGACCCCGACACCATGGAGTTCGCCAGCGTCGTTGTCCTGACGCGCGGCGCGCCCGAGGTGAAGCGCAAGACCCCGGTGCGCGAGGATAGCCGCGGGCCCAGCTGCCGCGGCGTTCAGGACCTCTACGCCCCGCACGCCCGCGACCTTTTGGGCCGGGTGCTGGAGGACTGGCTGAATCGCCAGGGGGCGACGGCCTTCGAGCTGCTGCACCGTCCAGACCTGGCCGAGCGGCTGGAGGCTTCGGGCGTCGAGCTGCAGCACGCCATCCAGAAGGTGGCCGTGCCGGAAAGCCAGCACACCGGCCAGCCGGTGCATGATTTGGTGCGTCACTATCAGCGGTTGGCCGAACAGGCGATCGAGCGCCTGCTGCAGGCCGGCCGTCGCAAGCAGTTTCCCAGTCTGGCCGAGCGCTCGGTCGCCGATGTGGCGCACCGGCTGAACGGCTCGCCTGACCGCGCCTTCATCATGGGCGGGGTGGTCGCCGGGGCTTTGAAGGGCCTGGTCGGGGCGCGGGCGCGGCTGGACCGGCTGATGGACCTTTGCGACCGGGCGCCCGCCGACGGCCAGCCCCGCGCCCTGGTGCTGGTGCCGGTCGAGCAGATCCTGTGCGAGCTGCTGACGTCGCGGGCCAGCCTGGCGCAGATCGTTGGTCCGGCTCTGGATCAGGGCTCCAGCCTGGCGGCGGTGGTGCGGATGGTGGCCCCGCGCGAGATCGCGGCCCTTGTGGCGCATGACCCCCGGCTGGCGTTGCTGATCCCGGCGGTCGAGGGCGGCCCGGCCCGTCTCGGCGAGCGCCTGGCGGCGGGCGAGTTTCCCATATTGGCGGCGGCGCTGGCCCGAACCGTCCTGCGCGAACTGATGAGCCAGCGCCGTCTGCGGCCCGGCGATCCCGAGGGCGAGATCGACATCCTGCGCGCCCTGGCCATGACGCTGACGGCCACGGCGGGGCGGCTGCTGACGCTGGAGGAGGTTCAGAACGCCTTCGTCGAGCGCTCCAAGAGCCTGGTCACCGCCGACTTCGTCGCCGCCTATGTGCGCACCTGCCCCAACATCCTGTGCGAGGTCGAGCGGCTGGCGCGGCTGTGCGAGAACGTCACGGGCGGGGCCAACAAGCGGGCCGCGGCGCGCTGGCTGGACGCCTGCGTCACCTCCCTGCGCTTCGAGACCGAGATGCGGGCCTCGGGCCAGACGCCGGGGCAGAAGCTGCTGGCCCTGGCGGAACTGCAACGCGCCGTGCGCAACGCGGCCCTGTCCGAGCGCGACTGCGAGGCGGTGGCGGCCGCCCTGGGCGCGGTCGGGGGATCGGTCGAGGCGGACGCCCGGCTGACCGCCCAGATCGTTCGCGCGCCGGCGCCCGCGCCGCAGAAGCTGGCGGCCCTGCTGCGGCTGGCGGCGGGCGAGACCGGCCCGACCGGCCCAGTGGCGGACCGGGCCAAGGCCGAGGCGATCAAGCTGTTTCGCGCGCCCGAGGTGCGCACAGCCCTGGGCGCGGCGCCTGAGACGGTGCAGACCCTGCGCCCCCTGATGAAGGCTGTCGGCCTGGCCGCCTAGCCCGCGTCAATCGAAGATGTCGAAGATGTCCATCCGCTTCTTCTTCTTGCGGTAGTGGTAGTCGTCGTCGCGCCGCCGATCATCCTTGTAGCGGGGCGGCTCGCGATAACCCTGAGGCTGGCCGCCCCAGGGTTGCTGCAGGGGTTGCTGCATGGGTTGTTGCGGCGCGGGCTGCTGATAGGTCGGCGAGGGCGCGACCTGCGGGGCGGCGGCGCGGCCTTCCTCGGTCGCGACGGCCATCAGCTTTTCCAGCTCGCCGCGATCCAGCCAGACGCCCCGGCAGGTCGGGCACATGTCGAACTGGACGCCGTTGCGGTCCAGGGTCTGCATGGCGGCGTTGTCGTTGGGGCACATCAACAGGGGCATGGGGTCCTCGTCATCGAATGATGCGGTCCGACATCACGCCGCCGAAGCGCCGCCAGAGGGGCCCGTCCCGCTGAGGACAGAATTAGGGGCGCGCCGGGCCTGCGACAACGTGCGCAGACGCCGCAGGCGTCAGCAGCCTGAGGTCAGCAGCTCTGGCCGGCGGCCCAGCCCGACGACCAGGCCCATTGGAAGTTGTAGCCGCCCAGCCAGCCGGTTACATCCACCACCTCGCCGATGAAGAAGAGGCCGGGCACGGACTTCGCCTCCATGGTCTGCTGGTCCAGGGCGGCGGTATCGACCCCGCCCAGGGTCACCTCGGCGGTGCGATAGCCCTCGGACCCGACCGGCTTGACGGTCCAGGCGTTGACCGTCTCGGCCATGGCCCGCAGCTTCTTGCCCCCGACCTCGGCCAGCTTGCCGGCCAGGCCCTCGCGGGCGCAGACGACCTCGGCCAGACGGCGGGGGATGATGTGGCCCAGCGCGGTATGCACCGCCTGCTTGCCGTTCTCGGTCTTGGCCGCCAGCAATCGCGCGGCGACGTCCTCGCCGGGGGCCATGTCGACGGTGATCGCCTCGCCCTCGCGCCAGTAGGAGCTGATCTGCAGGATCGACGGCCCGGACAGACCCCGATGGGTGAACAACATCGCTTCTTTGAACTGGGGCCTATCGCCCTTCGGGCTGCTTGAGGCCGGGTTCGGGACGGCTTTGACCACGGCGTCGACGGCCACGCCCGCCAGCGGTTTCAGCTGTTCCAGCAGGCCGGGCTCGAAGGTCAGGGGAACCAGGGCCGGGCGGGTCTCCGTCACGCGCAGGCCGAACTGGCGGGCGACCTCATAGCCCCAGCCGGTGGCGCCCATCTTGGGGATGGATTTGCCGCCGGTCGCCACCACCAGCGAGGCCGCCGAGACGCGCGTCCCATCGTCCAGATCGACCGTGAAGCGCTCGCCGTCGCGGGTGATCGCCTTGACGCCGAGGCCCATCGACAGGGCTGCGCCCGCCGCCTTCATCTCGTCAGTCAGCATACGGATGATCTGCTTGGCGCTGTCGTCGCAGAACAGCTGGCCCAGGGTCTTCTCGTGCCAGGCGATGCCGTGGCGCTCGACCATCTTGAGGAAGTCGTGCTGGGTGAACCGCTTCAGCGCCGACAGGGCGAAGCGCGGGTTCTCGCTCAGGAACTCAGCCCCGCTGGTTCTCGTATTGGTGAAGTTGCAGCGCCCGCCGCCCGAGATGCGGATCTTTTCGCCGGGTGCGCGGGCGTGGTCGATCACCCGCACCCGGCGGCCGCGCTTGCCCGCCTCGATGGCGCACATCATGCCGGCCGCGCCGGCGCCGACGACCAGGACGTCGAGATCTGAAGACTTCATCGCCTCGCCCTAGCAGGCGCGAGGCGATGAAGCGACCTCGCAGGTCTTTCTTACAGGCCCAGCGCCGCCCGATAGCCCGAATGCACCAGGCCGGCGTATTCCGGATGTTTCTTCAGGTAGCCGGCGAAGAAGGGGCAGGTCGGCAGGATGACCAGGCCGCGTTCCTTCAGGTCGGCGAGAACGTGCCTGGCCAAGCGGCTGGCGATGCCGCGCCCTTCCAGCGGGATCGGCACGATGGTCTCGGTGATCAGCAGCCCGCCCGCGACGGGGTTGTAGATGACCACCGCCGTCTGGCCGTCGATGGTCAGCTCGTAACGCTTGGCTTCGGTGTTGTCGCGGATCTCGGGGTCCAGGCTCATGCCGGGGTCCTTTCGGGAGATTAGTGGGCGTCGTCCCAGTTGGCGGCGGCCTTGGCTTCGACCACCAGGGGCACGCTCAGGGACACGGCGGGGTCGGCGGCGCCTTCCATGACCTTGCGGACCACGACCAGGGCACGTTCGGCCTCGGCCTCGGGGGCCTCGAAGATCAGTTCATCGTGGACCTGCAGCAGCATGCGGGTCTTGAGCCCCGCATCCAGCAGGGCGTCCGGCATGCGGATCATGGCGCGACGGATGATGTCGGCGGCGGCGCCCTGGATCGGGGCGTTGATGGCGGCGCGCTCGCCGAACTGACGCTCGGCGCCCGACTTGGAATGGATGGCCGGAATGTGGATGCGGCGACCGAAGACGGTGGTGACGAAGCCGTGCTCCTTCACGAAGGCCTTGGTGCGATCCATGTAGGCGCGGATGCCGGGGAAACGCTCGAAATAGGTCTTGATGTAGGCCGCCGCCTCGCCCTGATCGATGCCCAGCTGGGCCGCCAGACCGAAGGCCGAGATGCCGTAGACGATGCCGAAATTGATGGCCTTGGCGCGGCGGCGCGTCTCGGACGGCATGCCCTCGACCGGCACGCCGAACATTTCCGAGGCGGTGGCGGCGTGAATGTCGAGCCCGGCCTTGAAGGCCCGCTTCAGTTCGGGGATGTCGCCGATATGGGCCAGCAGGCGCAGCTCGATCTGGCTGTAGTCGGCGCTGATCAGCACATGGCCGGGCGAGGCGATGAAGGCCTGACGGATCAGGCGACCGGTCTCGGTGCGGATCGGGATGTTCTGCAGATTGGGATCAGACGAGGCCAGACGCCCCGTCGTCGCCGCCGCCAGCTGATAGGAGGTATGCACCCGGTGCGTCGTCGGGTCCGAGGCCGCGACCAGGGCGTCGGTATAGGTCCCCTTCAGCTTGGACAGCTGGCGCCAGTCGAGGATGGCGCGTGGCAGGTCATGCGTCAGCGCCAGCTCTTCCAGCACGCTGGCCTCGGTGCCCCATTGGCCCGACGCGGTCTTCTTGCCGCCGGGCAGGTTCATCTCGCCGAACAGAATCTCGCCGATCTGGCGCGGGCTGCCGACGTTGAAGGGGCGGCCCGCCAGCTTGTGCGCCTGCTCTTCCAGCTCGGCCATGCGCTGGCCGAAGGTCGAGGACAGGGAGCGCAGACGGTCGGGATCGACCCGCACCCCGTTCAGCTCCATGTCGGCCAGAACGGCGGGCATGCCGCGTTCCAGCGTCTCATAGACGGTGGTCAGGCGCTCGGTCGCCAGGCGGGGCTTCAGCAGCTTGTAGAGGCGCAGGGTGACGTCCGCGTCCTCGGCGGCGTAGCAGGTCGCCGGCTTCAGCTCGACGTGCTTGAAGCTTTTCTGGGCTTTGCCCGTGCCCGCCACGCTCTTGAACGGAATGGGTTCGTGGCCGAGGTGCAGGCGCGCCAGCTCGTCCATACCGTGGCCGTGCAGCCCGCCTTCGAGGACGTAGCTGATCAGCATGGTGTCCTCGATCGGGGCCACGCGGATGCCGCGCCGCGCCATGACGGCGAGGTCGTACTTGATGTTCTGACCGACCTTCAGCACCGCCGGATCTTCCAGCAGGGTCTTGAGGCGCTCCAGGGCGGTCGGCTTGTGGATCTGCGTCAGCGGCTCGCGCGGGGCGCCGCCGCCGAGGTCGAGGCCGAAGTCCAGCCCGCCGTCTCCCGTCGGCTCATGGTCGTGGGTCAGGGGGATGTAGCAGGCCTCGTTCGGCCCGACCGCGATGGAGACGCCGCACAGACCGGCGTGGGTGGCCGACAGGGCGTCGGTCTCGGTGTCGAAGCCGATGACCCCGGCGGCGCGGGCGCGGGCGATCCAGCGGTCCAGATCGTCCAGGGTCTGCACGCACTCATACTTGTCGCGGTCGAAGTCGTGGACGGCGTCGGGCGTCGCGAGCTCGGTCTGGCCGTAGCGCGGCGTGGCGACCGGAGCCGAGGGCTGGCGGGCGAAGGCCGAGCCTTCCTTGGCCGGGGCCTTGCCGTCGCCCACGCGGCGCAGCAGCGAGCGGAACTCCATCCGCTCCAGAAACTCCGACAGCACCGCCGGGTCGGGATCGCGGATCAGGAAGTCGTCGACCGGCTCGGGCGCGGGGGCGTCGCAGGTCAGCTTGACCAGCTCGCGCGACAGACGGATCTGGTCGGCGAAGGCGATCAGGGTCTCGCGGCGCTTGGGTTGCTTGATCTCGCCCGCGCGGGCCAGAAGCGTGTCGAGGTCGCCGTATTCGTGGATCAGCTGGGCCGCCGTCTTGGGGCCGATGCCGGGGGCGCCGGGGACATTGTCGACGCTGTCGCCGATCAGGGCCTGAACCTCGACCACCTTGTCGGGCGTGACGCCGAACTTCTCGAACACAGCCTCTTCTTCAAGGCGGCGGTCCTTCATCGGGTCGTACATGACGACGCCGTTCCCGATCAGCTGCATCAGGTCCTTGTCGGACGAGACGATGACGGCCTCGCCGCCCATGTCGCGGACCTTGCAGGCATAGGTGGCGATCAGGTCGTCCGCCTCATAGCCGGGCAGTTCGACGCCGTGCACGCCGAAGGCGGCGGTCGCCTCGCGGACCAGCGGAAACTGCGGCACCAGGTCCTCGGGCGCCGGCGGGCGGTGGGCCTTGTACTGATCGTAGAGGGTGTTGCGGAAGGTCTTTTCCGAGTGGTCGAAGACGGCGACCAGATGGGTCGGGCCGTCCTCGCCCTTCATGTCGCGGATGAGCTTCCACAACATGTTGCAGTAGCCCTGGACCGCGCCGACGGGCAGGCCGTCCGACTTGCGCGTCAACGGCGGCAGGGCGTGATAGGCGCGGAAGATATAGGCCGAGGCGTCGATCAGCCACAGCCGGGGCGGCGGTCCGTCCTGGCTCAGGGGGCGGGCGGCGGATTCGATGGGCGCGTCGGTCATGGCGCGAACATAGGGGGCGGCGACGGTCGCGTCATCTGCGCTTCCATTTTCCTCCCCACTGTGTGGGGAGGGGGACCGCGTAGCGGTGGAGGGGCGGCGGCGAACCAAGCGGCCCCTCCGTCACGGACGCTGTGCGTCCGCGCCACCTCCCCATGAAATGGGGAGGAGAGCAGGGCGGCGCTCTACGGCTGCCAGCCGCCCGGCGTCTCGGGGACGATGTCGTCACCCTCGACGGCGATCTCGCCGCGGGTCTGACGGACCTCGGCCCAGGCGGCGCGCAGCAGTTCGGTCACGCCTTCGCCGGACACGCCCGACACCAGGTAGGGCGTCTTGCCCGACGCGGTCTTCAGCGCCTCGATCTTCTCTTCGCGTTCCTCGGGCGACAGGGCGTCGATCTTGTTCAAAGCCAGCAGTTCGACCTTGTCGGCCAGGCCTTCGCCATAGGCGTCCAGCTCGCCGCGAATGATGCGATAGGCCTCGGCCACGTCTTCCTGCGTGCCGTCGATCAGGTGGATCAGGCTGGCCGAACGCTCGACGTGCCCCAGGAAGCGGGTGCCCAGACCCGCGCCCTCGTGCGCGCCTTCGATCAGACCGGGGATGTCGGCGATGACGAAGCGTTCCGAGGGGCTGAGGTCGACCACGCCCAGATTGGGCGTCAGGGTGGTGAAGGGATAGTCGGCCACCTTGGGCTTGGCCGCCGAGACCGCCGCCAGGAAGGTCGACTTGCCGGCGTTGGGCAGGCCCGCCAGACCGATGTCGGCGATCAGCTTCAGTCGCAGCCAGACCCAGCGCTCCTGGAACTCCTGGCCGGGGTTGGCGTAGGCTGGGGCCTGGTTGGTCGGTCCCTTGAAGCGGGTGTTGCCCCAGCCGCCGTTGCCGCCCGAGAGCAGCTTCACCTTCTGGCCCGCCTTGTCCATGTCGACCAGGACGGTTTCCTTGTCCTCGTCCAGCACCTGGGTGCCGACCGGCACGCGCAGGACCACGTCGTCGCCCTTGCCGCCGTGCATCTGGCGGCCCTGGCCGTGGTGGCCGGTCTGGGCCTTGAAATGCTGCTGGTAGCGATAGTCGATCAGGGTGTTCAGCCCTTCCACCGCCTCGATCCAGACGTCGCCGCCCTTGCCGCCGTCGCCGCCGTCAGGCCCGCCGTTGGGAATGAATTTCTCGCGTCGGAACGAGACGGCGCCGGCGCCGCCCGCGCCCGAGCGAATGTAGATCTTGGCCTGGTCGAGGAACTTCATCGCGGGCTTATGCCAAAACTCGAGCCAAAGGGCGAGGGTCACGCGGTTCGGCGGCGTTTACTCGCCGTTAGGCGACGCGGACGACCCTGCCCGGCCATGAACATCGGCTCCCTGTTTCCTGCGCTCCAGACGGCCAAGCCGGAGGCGCGATCCGAGGCCATCGCTGCGCGCGAGGAGCGTCGGCAGGCCCTGGCCGATGCAAAACTGAGCGACGCCCGCGCGGCGGTCGAGAGCCTGAAGCAGCGCACCAGCAACGCTTCCGAAGAGAAGAAGGCGGCGGCCAAGAAGAAGATCGAGGAGATCAAGGCGCGGCTGCAGATGCTGCAGATGGCCATGATCGGCGATCCCAAGGGCGCGGCCCGCATGGCGGCGGCCCTGGCGCGGGAACTGGGCGCGGCGGTCAAGGCCTATGCTGCTGCCGGAGGCTCGACCGCCGGTCTCGGCGCGGCGAGCGGCGCACCGGCGACAGGCGCATCCGGGACGGGCGGAGCGGAAGCCGCGCCGGAGGCGGGGGCCGGGGAGGTTTCGGCGGAGGCGTCGCCCGCCGAGACGCCGGTCGAGGAGGCCGAGGCCGCCAGGGCGTCCAACCCCTATCAGCAGGCCATTGACGCGTCCCAGGCCCGGATGAACGAACAGGCGCGCCGCAGCGGCGAACGTCAGGCCGACCGCGACACCATGGACGAGGTCAAACGCCTGGCCGCCTGGATAAAGGCCATGGCGCAGAGGGCCAAGGACACGCCGGAGGGCGACGAGGCCGAGCGGGCCGTGGTGGGCATGGACCGCGAGGTCCAGGCGGCTCTACGGGCCATGCCCGACGTCGGGGTCGCCCTGACGGTCTAGCCGCGCGCCCAGACGCCGAAGGGGTCGCTCCACGGCAGGTCCAGGGCCTCGGCCACGGCGGGATAGGTGATTTCGCCGTTCAGCGCATTCAGGCCGCGCGCCAGATGCGGATCCTGCTTCAGCGCCTCCAGTCCCCTGTCCGCCAGGGCCAGGCCGAAGGGCAGGGTGGCGTTGGTCAGGGCTTCGGAACTGGTGCGGGGCGCGGCCCCCGGCATGTTGGCGACGCAATAGTGGACCACGCCGTCGACGACATAGGTCGGGTCTTCGTGGGTGGTCGGCTTCGAGGTCTCGAAACAGCCCCCCTGATCGATGGCCACGTCGATCAGGACGCTGCCCGGCTTCATCGACTTCAGCTGGTTGCGGCGGACCAGGGTGGGGGCCTCGGCGCCGGGGACCAGGACGGCCCCGATCACCACGTCGGCCTTGACCAGTTCCTCCTCGATGGCGCCGATTGAGGAATAGCGGGTGATGACCCGACCGCCGGTCAGTTCGTCGATCTCGCGCATCCGGGGGATGGAGCGTTCCAGCACCACCACCTCGGCGCCCAGGCCCATGGCCATGCGCGCGGCGTTCAGCCCGACGACTCCGCCGCCCAGCACCAGGACCCGCGCCGGCGCCACGCCCGGCACGCCGCAGAACAGCAGGCCCATGCCGCCGTTGTGCTTCAGCAAGGTCTCGGCGGCGGAGAAGACGGCGATGCGCCCGGCCACCTCGGACATAGGCGCCAGCAGGGGCAGACCGCCGTTTTTGTCGGTCACCGTCTCATAGGCGATGGCGGCGCATTTCGAGGCCAGCAGGCCCTTGGTCTGCTCGGGATCGGGCGCCAGATGCAGGTAGGTGAAGAGGATATGGTCCTCGCGCAGCCTCGCCCATTCGACGGGTTGCGGCTCCTTGACCTTCACGATCATGTCGCTGTCGTTGAAGACGGTTTCGGCGTCGGCGACGATGGTCGCGCCCGCCTTCTTGTAGTCGGCGTCGGTGAACCCCGCGCCCAGCCCGGCGCCGGTCTCGATGCGGACCTCATGGCCGTGGGCGACATACTCGCGCACAGCGGTCGGGGTCAGGCCGACCCGATGTTCATTGGTCTTGATCTCGCGGGGCACGCCGACGCGCATGGGTTCCGTCCCTGAGTTCGCGCCCCATCGCGCGGGGCGAGGCGAAGGCTAAACCTGACCTTGGGGAACGGCTAGGCCGTAACGCCGGAATTCGGCCTTGCGCCCGGATCGCGCGCCGCCCACCTCGCCGGGCAGGCGCGCTGGCCCCTGTTCAAAGCCCGCGTCACGCGTTTCGTCCGCGCAGGCGTTGCGAGCGTGGCGACAGGCGTCTGGCGACGCCCCGCGGCGCGTGCGCGAAGGGTCGGCCTGCGCCGTCGTTCGAGCCGCTCGTCGTCTGTTGCTGACGACGGATGGGCGGCATGGAGCCCGACCCTCGCCTGAAAGCAGGCGGACATGAAAAATCCCCGCCGCCTGGTCAGGCGACGGGGACGATCGGTTCTGAAGTCGGGACTAGTTCTTGGCGTCGCGGGCGGCGCCCTCGACGGCCGAGCCCGCGGCCTGGGTGTCCTTGCCGACGCCCGCGATGGTGTTGCAGGCGGCGGTGGTCAGAAGGGCGGCGGCGGCGGCGAGTACGAACAGTTTGCGCATGGTCGGCTCCTGTGAAATGGGCAGGGGGTCCAATGACCGCCCCTCGCAACACCAACGCGAGGGCGCGGGCCGGGTTCCTGTCAAGCTGTCGCTAGTGTGCGCCGGGTGCGGCGGCCACGGGCGTGGGGAAGGTCAATCGGGCGACGGAGCCGCCGCCGGGCGCCTCGATCATTTCGGCCTGGCCGCGCAACTGTTTGGCGAAGGCGCTCATCAGGGTGCGGCCCACGCCGGCCGTGTCGCCTTCGGTCAGGCCGGGGCCGTCGTCCTGCACCTCCAGAACGCTGGTCTCGCCCGTCACCTTGAAGCGGACGCTGAGATCGCCCCCGCGTCCGGCGAAGGCGTGCTTCTGGGCGTTGGATACGGCCTCGACCAGCCACAGGGCCACCGGAGCCAGCCGATCCGGGTCGATGATGATGGCGTCGGCGTCGACCGAAGTGGTGACGAGGGGGCCGCGCATGGCTTCGCCGGCGATCAGTTGTCCGACCAGTTCCGTCAGGAAGACGCGGGAATCCGCCTCGCGAATGTCCTCGCTCTGGTAGAGGGTCCGGTAGATCAGGGCCAGGGCGGTGATCCGTTGGCGCGTGTCGCCCAGGGCCGAGCGCGCCGCAGGGTCGGCCACCGCTCTCTGCTGCATCGACAGCAGCGAGGAGATGATCTGCAGGTTGTTCTTCACCCGGTGATGGATCTCGCGCATGAGCGCGTCCTTCTCGTCCAGCGAGTCGAGCAAAGCCTTGTCGCGGGTGGTGATGCTGTCGCCCAGCGAGCCCAGGGTCCTGGCCAGGGTGCGGATTTCGGCGGGCGCGTGTTCGGCCTGGACCGGACGCACCGAGAAGCGGCCGCGCGCATAGATGGCGGCCACCCGTTCCAGATAGACCAGCCAGCGGATGACGATGCGCTCGGACAGCAGCATGACCGCCAGGAAGGCGACCAGCCAGGCGGCCAGGGGCAGCAGGAAGGAGCCGATCGGGTTCAGCCGGGCCCATGACAGCAGGCCTGACGCCGGGGCTGACAGGAGGACGTAGAGGTCGCGTCCGGCCAGGGCGGTGCCCGCATAGACGTGCTTGCGACCGCGGGCGTCGCGCGCCTCGAACAGGGCGGCTTGCTCCTGTCGGGCTTCGCGCACCCAGGTCGCGGTCGTGCCGTTGATGGCGAAGGCGGCGGGATCGGTGGAGACCAGGATCCGCCCGTCGGCGTCGGTCAGGGCGGATTGGGCGCCGGCGGGCAGGGCGGGGTCGTGGATGTCAGGCTGCAACGCAGTGAGCGGGATCACCGCTGCGACCGCGCCCTGAAAGGCGCCGAGCGGGCGTTCCGAGCGCACGGCGACGATCAGCGAGCCGGGAGCGTCGGGCGCGCGGACCATGACCACGTCCTCGCCGTTCTTGAGCCGCTGATACCATTCCTGGCTGCGGACTTCGGACGGCGGGGCGGGGGAGGCCTTGTCCGCGCGCGAGGCGCAGACCGGCTCGCCGGTCTGACTGTAGCGCTGCAGGGCCGAAAGCCCGTCCAGTCGCGACACCAGGGCCGTCAGGCGCGGCTCGCAATAAAGGCCGGTCGCTTCGGGAGCCAGGGCCTGCAGCAGGACGACGGTGCTGTCGATCCGGGCCTTGGCGTCGGTCGCGCTGCGCTCGGCGGCCAGTTGCAGGTCATGCCGGCGGTCCTCGGCCTGACGTCGAAACTCGGCCTGGGTCTGGGCGGCGCTGAGCAGCAGGATGGGCAGCAGGGCGACGGCCATGGCCAGGCCCATGCGGAAACGGATTCCGTGGACGCTGGGGCGAGTCAGCCGCAATCCCCATGCGCGGCCGAACCGCACCATGCGCCGTCAGTCCTGCCTGGCGCCGCTCAGCCTGTCGGCGTCGGCCAGAATGGAGCGCATGGCGTCGCCTGCGGCCTGGCCGTCGCGCCCGTACCCGCCGCGTTCCAGCGTCGCCTGCAGAGCCTTGCGGGCCCGCGACACACGGCTTTTGACCGTGCCGACCGCGCACTGGCAGATCTCGGCGGCCTCCTCGTAGGCGAAGCCCCCCGCGCCGACCAGGATCAGAGCTTCACGCTGTTCCTCGGGCAGGGTCTTGAGGGCCTGACGCAGTTCATCCAGAGCGACCGGCGCCTCCGGATCGTCGACCGCCACCAGGGTCCGCTCGGCGGCTTCCTGATCCAGCTGGGTCTGACGCCAGGAGCGGCGCTTTTCCGAATAGAACTGGTTGCGCAGGATCATGAAGGTCCAGGCCTTCATATTGGTGCCCATCTGATAGCTGGCCCGGGCGTCCCAGGCCTTCATCATGGCTTCCTGGGCCAGGTCGTCGGCGGACGTCGGGTCGCCGGTCAGGGTGCGGGCGAAGGCGCGCAGATGAGGAATCAGCGTCACCAGCTCCTTCTTGAAGCCGGCGTCGTCGGCAGAAGGCGGCTTCGGAGGGGCGCTGGAGATGCTCATCGGCCCTCCTTGGTCGACGAGCGCTCGTCGGCGCGGCGCAGGATGTCCAGGAATTCGTCGGGAACTGGCTCGTTCACCACCTGGTCGAACATGTGGCGCAGCTTCACCCCGATGGCTTGCTGGCGCAGACGCACTTCTTCCAACCCGCTGTCTCTGGACGTCGATGCGTCAGGACGCTGGGTGGTTTCCTTAGGGTTGATCATGGATTTCCGGCCGCCGCCCAAGCCTGGTAGAGAGGGTTCATGGAAGCCGAAAACGCCGCTTCCCGCCAAGAGTTCCTAGGCCGCTGCGTTTTAATGCTCAAGCTTGGCGACCGGGCGTGGAACCGTTGCGCCTCGATCACGTTCTGACAGACTGGCGCGTCTTCAGATCGAGGACGCCGACTGTCGGGGAATTTGTATGAGTCTATTGGCCAGGCTTGCGCCGCATCTGCCCTATGTCCGTCGCTATGCGCGGGCGTTGACCGGGGATCAGCTTACGGGCGACAACTATGTCCGCGTCGCGCTCGAGGCCCTGGCGGCCGGCGAGCGTCAGTTGCCGACGGACATGACGCCGAGAGTGGCGCTCTATCATGTCTTCCACGCCATCTGGTCGTCCACGGGCGCCCAGCTGGAGGACGGCAGCGGTCTGGAAGGCGGCGGCGACGACGCCACCCGGCGCCTGATGCGGATCGCCCCGCGCTCGCGTCAGGCCTTCCTTCTGACGGCGCTGGAAGGCTTCACGCCGTCTGAGGCGGCGCAGATCCTTAGCGTCGATCCGCGGACGGTCGAGCGTCTGATCGCCGAGGCCCAGAGCGACATCGACGCCGAACTGGCCACCGACGTCCTGATCATCGAGGACGAGGCCATCATCTCGGCCGACATCGAGAGCCTGGTCCGGGAGCTGGGCCATCGCGTCACCGGCACCGCCACGACCCATGACGAGGCCGTCGACGCCGTGAGCCGTCATCGTCCGGGTCTGGTCCTGGCCGACATCCAGCTGGCCGACGGCTCGTCGGGGATTGATGCGGTCAAGGACATCCTCAAGCGCTTTGACGTCCCGGTCATCTTCATCACGGCCTTCCCGGAACGGCTGCTGACCGGCGAGCGGCCGGAGCCCACCTTCCTGATCACCAAGCCCTTCCAGCCGGAAACGGTGAAGGCGGCGATCAGCCAGGCCCTGTTCTTCCATCCGTCGCGTCAGAAACAGGCCGCCTGATTTTCTGATAGCGTGATTGATCGGCCCCGTCGGTTCGCCGTCGGGGCCTTTCTCTTGCCGGGTTCAGGCTGCCGGAGCCGGCGCATCGAAGGCGGCGACGTCCTCGCGCGTGCCGCCCGCATCGGGATTGACGGTCTGGAAGCCGCTATTGCTGAGCAGCCACATGCCCAGTAGCAGGACGGCCGCCGCCCCGCCCGACACGATCAGCAGCCACAGAATGCGCCGTCCGCCTCGACCCTGCCGGACGTACTGGGCTTCGATCGGCACATGGTGCTCGACGGCGTCGGCGGAATGGGAGTGGGGATCCTGATGGGTCATCGCGCTCTCCGGTACGGGCCTCTCGGCTGGTCCTCCCTAACGGCCTAGCAACGCGGAGCAGGGCGTCGTCGTTCCGATCAGCGACCGGCGCGCCGCGGCGAGCGGCTGATTTGCCTGTCGGAGGGAACCGGCGTCGGACGCCGCCGTTATCGGCATGCGGAGGCGACAAAGCCCCCGACCTGACCGGTTCGCCGGTCCGTCGTTTCCGCCCTCATTCTCGATGATGCCACCTCAAAGCGAACCTGAAACGGTTCGCTTTTTCTTTGAAAGGCCTCGACAGGGGCGGCGCATCCACGCCTAATGAGTTCTCAAAGAAAACGCATCGGAGACAGCCATGGCCCCTCGCAACCGTCAGTGGGTTCTTCGCCAACGGCCTCAGGGGCTGATCCAGGACGGCGACCTGGAACTGATCGAGACCCCGGTGCCGGACCTGAAGGACGCCGAGGTCCTGGTCCGCACCATCTATCTGTCGCTGGACCCGACCAACCGCACCTGGATGAACGACAGCCAGGGCTATCTGCCGCCGATCGGTCTGGGCGAGGTCATGCGCGGGCTGACCCTGGGCGTTGTCGAGCAGTCGAAGTCCGAACGGTTCAATGAGGGCGACATCGTCACCCCGCTGTCGGGCGGCTGGGCCGATTACGCCGTGGTGCATGAACAGGGCCTGCGTCCAGTGCACCGCGCGCCGGGCATGCCGCTGACGGCCAGTCTGTCGGTGCTGGGGATGACCGGCCTGACCGCATACTTCGGCGTGACCGACGTCCTAAAGGCCAAGGCGGGCGAAACCCTGGTGATCTCGGCGGCGGCGGGCGCGGTCGGCTCCATCGCCGGGCAGGTCGCCAAGCAGCGCGGCGCGCGCGTCATCGGCATCGCCGGCGGCCCGGACAAGTGCCGCTGGCTGACCGAGGAGCTCGGCTTCGACGCCGCCGTCGACTACAAGAACGAAGACGTCGGCGAGGCCCTGGACCGGCTGGCCCCGAACGGCATCGACCTCAATTTCGAGAACGTCGGCGGCGACATCATGATCGCGGTGTGGAACCGGTTGAACGTTCATGCGCGCATGGCCGTCTGCGGCCTGATCTCGTCCTACAACGCCACGCGGATGCCGCCGTCGCCGAACTTCAGCCGGATCATCACCCATCGCCTCAACGTCCAGGGCTTCCTGGTTCTGGACTACGCCCACCGGGCTAGGGAGATGGTGGCCGAGATGGGGCCCTGGCTGGCCGACGGCAAGATCAAGTGGAAGGTCCACGTCGATGACGGCCTGGAATGGGCGGTGACCTCGCTGAACCGCTTGTTCACCGGCGACCATGACGGCAAGCTGCTGGTACGGGTGTCGGAAGAGCCCGCCGCCTGAGGAGGCCTGACGGGATGACCGAACCGCTGCACGTCCATTTCGAGGACCTTGAGGTCGGCCAGGTCATCCCCCTGGGCGCCTGCGCGGTGGACGCGGCGGCGCTGGACGTCTTTGCCGAGCGGTTCGCGCCAGGCTGGGACGTGGCCTATGGCGCGCCCGACGCCATGATCTACGCCCTGTGGAGCCGGCTGTCGGCGGACAAGGCGGGGCATTGGGCCGGGGCCAAGACCCTGGCGGTCGACGGCCTGCGCTTCATGCGTAATCCGCCCGCAGGCGAGCTGTTGCGCGGGCGGCTGACCGTCATGGGCAAGGACCCCGTAGGAGACGAGAAGGGCATCGTTGTCGCCCAGCAGGACCTGCTGGACGAGGCCGGAAGGTTGGTCTTCTCCTGTCTGACCCGCGCCCTGATCGCCCGGCGCTAGACAGAAAAACGCCCCGCCGGTTACCCGACGGGGCGTTTCATTTTCAACGTTCTAGCGGCCTCAAGCAGCGCGAATGCGCGATAGGCCTCTAAAGAAGGCCTCAAGCAGCGCGATAGCGCGGTAGGCCCCTAAGAATTACGCGTTGGCCGCGGTCGGCACGGCGGCGGCGCGGGCGAAGGCCATGGCGATCAGGCGCTCCCAGCCCAGCAGCGACACCAGATGGGCGTAGATCTGGCCCAGGGCGCCGTTGTCGCGCAGTTCAGCCAGCTTCTCGACCGGCAGGGCTTTCAGCTTGTCTTCCGAGACGGCGTAGTACTCGGCCAGCTTCTGGACGGGACCGGCCGAGCCGTCGGCGTTGCGCGGCGTGAAGTTGGCTTCGCGGGTCTCGAACAGGTCCAGATCGGTCAGCAGCTTGACGAAGGACTCCGTGCGCAGGCGCTCCTGCTCGAAGTTGTTGCAGAACTCCATCGCATTGTTGACGTAGGCGCTGGGCTGGTTGTTCTCGAACAGCGCGACCTCGCCGGCTTCGCCGAGGAAGGGCGCGGCGCGGTCGATGCACAGGATCATGCGGTTCTGGGTGTCGTCGTTGGCGAAGACGAAGGGGTAGCGGCGCACATAGGCCGGGATATAGGCGTCGGAGCGGAACTCGCCGTTGTCGACGAACAGGTTCTCGCCCTGGCGCAGGCCCATGGCCACGACCGGCTGTTTCTGGTCGCCGACGAAGATGATCGGGTAGGACAGGGCGGCCGGCGCGAACTCGGTCACGGTCAGCGGCACGATATTGGTCTCGGCGACGAAGGCGTAGGGCTTGTCGGCCGGCGTCACGCCCAGCTTGCCGTGAGCTTCGAACGAGATCGGCTCCGGCTGCGTGTAGAACAGGACGTTGCCGGACAGGGCGCCGGACGCTTGGGACGTGGTGTCGGTCATGATGGGTCGGATCGGCTCTGAACAGAAAGGTCGAGCCTTCTAGCCCATGGCCGGGCGCGCCGCAAACGTGGGTGTTCGCCGAACGTGAAGCGGCAAGGTCCGGGCCGTGCGGCGTCGGCGCCGGTTGCGGCGCGGCTCGCGACCCCTTAGCTGTGGGGCATGGGCGCCGCTTGCGATCACGAACATTCCGACAGCCGACCCGGCCCGGCCGAGGTCGAACGGACCCTGGCGGCCGTCGAGGGCCAGTGCGCGGCCGAGGGCGAACGCATGACCGCGCCGCGCCGTCGGGTGCTGGAGCTGCTGCTGGCGGCGGGCGAGCCGGTCAAGGCCTATGACCTGATCGCCCGCTACGGCGCCGACGGCCAGGCCGCCAAGCCGCCGACCGTCTATCGCGCCCTGGAGTTTCTGGAACGTCGCGGGGTGGTGCATCGCATCGCCTCCATCAGCGCCTATGTGGCCTGCGCCTCGGCGGCGGACGACGCGCGCGCCCACGCCGCCGCCTTCCTGATCTGCGATTGCTGCGGGGCGACCGAAGAGGTGGCCGTGGCCGGCGGCGAGGCCTTCGCCGAGGCCGCCGCCTCGGCCGGTTACGCTATCGAGCGGACCACCATCGAGGGGCATGGCCGGTGCCCGGCCTGCCGCGTGGCGGCCTGACGCCGATGGACGCCCTGGCCCTTTCGGCGCCGCGGCGCCTGAGCGTTCCGATCGACAACCGCTGGGGCGGCGGCGAGATGGCGGTGCTGGACTTCGGCGATCCGGCCCGGCCCGTCGATCTGATCTTCGCCCACGCCAACGGTTTCAACGCCTACGCCTATCGCTCCTTGCTGCAGCCCCTGTCCGGAGCCCTGCGCATCTGGGCACCTGATCTGCGGGGGCATGGGCAGACCCGACTGCCGGCGCGGCCCGAGGGGCGGCGCAGTTGGAAGGATCATCGCGACGACCTGATCGCGCTGCTGGACGCCGTCGAGGGGCCGCCCGTGGCCCTGGCCGGTCACTCCATCGGCGGCACCAGCGGCCTGCTGGCGGCGGCGGAACGGCCCGGGCGGGTCTCGCGGCTGTTGCTGCTCGATCCCGTGATCTGGCGCCGCGAGATGGTGCTGGCGATGAGCCTGCCCCTGGTCAGGCGGCTGGCGCAGCGTTTTCCCATCGTCCAGGGCACGCTGAAGCGCCGGGCTCTGTTCGACAGCCGCGAGCAGGCGCTGAAGGCCTATCGCGGACGAGGGGCCTTCAAGGGCTGGTCCGACATGATGCTGGCCGACTACCTGGTCGACGGACTGACCGAGACCGATCAAGGCTTCGAGTTGACCTGCAGCCCGGCCTGGGAGGCTTCCAACTACGTCGCCCAGGCGCACAATCCCTGGCGGGCGCTGCGGCGGTATCCCGGCGCCGTGCGAATCCTGAAGGCCGAGAGCGGCAGCCTGTGCGCCCTGCCGACGAGTTCCGTCCCCGCCTCGTCGCGGCAGGTCGAGGCCGTCGCGGGCGGCGGCCACCTCTTCCCCATGACCCATCCCGACGTGGTGCGCGACGCCCTGCTCGACGCGGCCGTCTGAACCATGATCGCCGGGGTGTCGTGGTCCCCGGTTCGATGTTAGGCCTAGACGGGTCATGAGTTCGCCCGCCGCCAATGATCTGAATCGTATCCTGCTGGGCTCGGCCATCGGCGCGGCCATCGGCTTGGTGCTGCTGGCGCTGGGCGTGGCCATCCTGTGGAACGCGGCCGATCAGAAGCTCCGCGAGGCGTCGTCGGCGCCAGTGCCTGTGCCGGCGTCGGCATCGGGGGCCGCTTCCGCGCCGCCGGTCGCCGTCCGGGGCGAGACGGCCGCCGAGGCAACGGCCTCGCCTACGCCCTATCCCGTCGTAGGGCCGGCGCCCCTGCCCCCGCCCGCAACGGCGCCGGCTGAACCGCCGCGCCGGGCTGCGACGTCGATCTGGCGGTCGATCTTCGACGACGAGGCCCAGACAGGGCAACCCGCTGCGCCCGCCGCACCAGCCGCGCCCGTTTCGGCGGCGCCGCGCGCGGCTAACCCTCGTCCCGCGCCGCGTCCGGCCACGCCCCGACGCCCGCCGGAGGCCCAGCGCCAGGACGACAGCCTCTTCTTCTGACGCCTCAGGTCAGGCGGGCGCAGGCGTGGATCAGCCGCTCCACGTCCTCTTCGGACTGATAGAGGCTGAAGCCGAAGCGGATCACGTCGTCGCGCACGTCGGTGACCACGTTCATGGACTGCAGGTCGGCCTTCCAGCGGGCGGCCTCGTCCGCACGCAGGGCCAGGAAGCGGGCGCGGGGGGCGTCGCCTTCGACCGGGTTGAGAATCTCGGCCTGCGACAGGGGGCCGGCCTCGCCGCTCTGCACCGCCGCCTGGAAGCGGGCCTGCAGGCCGCGCGCATGGGCGGCGATCTCGGCGGTGGTCAGGTCCTGCTCGTCCAGCATCCGGCGCACGGCGTTGAGGCGATAGAGGGCGCTGACGTCGAAGGTGGCGCCCCAGAAGCGGCCGCCGTCGGTGCGGTACTGGACCCCGCCGGGCGGGCCTTCCAGATGGCCGAATTCGGCGAACCAGCCGGTGATGACCGGATGCGGGCAGAAGCCGGGCGGGGAATGCAGGAAGCAGGCCCCTTCGCCCGCCATGGCGTATTTATAGCCGCCCGCCAGATAGAAGACCTTGTCCGCCACAGCCGACAGGTCGGTCGGGGTCGCCATGAAGCCGTGATAGCCGTCGACCACCACCCACGGCCCGGCCGGATCGGCCAGTTCGGCCAACGCATTGATGCCGTCGAACACCTGCCCGGTGCGGAAGAAGACCTGGCTGACCAGGATCAAATCATGCCCGCCCGCCCGCGCCGCGGCGACGAAGCGCTCGGCGAAGGTATTGAAGGGCTGCAGCGGCACGCGCGTGACCACGGCCTCGCCGGCCTCTTCCCAGCGCTCGGACTGGCGGCGGAAGGAGTGGAACTCGCCGTCGGTCGACAGGATGCGCACCGGCTTCTTCTCGACCCCCGAGACCAGACGGATCAGCAGGTCATGGGTGTTGGAGGTGAAGATCAGGCTGTCGGGCGAGGGCAGGTTCAGCTCCTTCGCCACGTGCTGCTGCGCCTCGGGGATGACCTCGCCGAAGACCAGCTCCCACTTGCGGTCGGCGAAGCGGTTGGCCTCGGCCCAGGCCTGGACCTGGGCGTCGAAACTGGCGTCGGGCCACAGGTGATGGCTGTGGGCGGCGAAATGCAGCCGCTCGGGATCCAGACCCAGGGCGCGCGAGAAGAGGGGCTTGTAGCTCATTGGGCGAAGCTAGCGGGCGGAGGGGGCGGCGTCACCTGTCGTTCCTCCGTCATCCCGGGGCCGCGTAGCGGAACCCGGGATGACGGCGGTGGGGCAGGGCCAAAGAAAAAGGCGGGCCGCTTTCGCGAACCCGCCTCATGATTCTAGATCAAACTACCGTGGCAGTGCTTGAACTTGCGGCCCGAGCCGCAGGGGCAGTCGGCGTTGCGGCTGGTGCGCTCCCAGCCCACGGGCAGGGCCTCGACGGGCAGCTTGGAGCGGTCGTCGCCGGTCAGCATGCCTTCGGGATTCTGGGCCATCGGATTGGCCATTTCGTTTTCGCCGGTGCCGGGGTTCAGGTGGATTTCCTGGAACTCGGGCATCTCCATCGCCGGCGGGGCCTCGAAGCGGAACTCGACCGTCATCAGCCAGCGGGTGACGTTGTGGCGCAGGTCGTGCAGCAGCGTCTCGAACAGGTTGAAGGCTTCGGTCTTGTATTCGTTCAGCGGGTCGCGCTGACCGTAGCCGCGCAGGCCGATGACGCCGCGCAGGTGGTCCAGATGGACCAGGTGCTCGCGCCACTGCATGTCGATCATCTGCAGCATGAACTGCTTTTCCAGACCACGGGTCTGGTCGGCGCCGATCATTTCCAGACGCTCGGCCGCGCGGGCGTCGGCGGCGGCGTTGATGCGCTCCTCGATCTCTTCGTTCGAGACGCCTTCCTCGGCGGCCCAGTCCTTGAGCGGCAGCTCCAGACCCAGGGTTGAGCGGACCTTCTCGTCCAGGCCGTCCATGTCCCACTGTTCGGCATAGGCCTTGGGCGGCATGTAGCGTTCGACCAGGTCGGAGACGACGTCGAGGCGGAAGTCGGTGACCAGTTCCGACAGGTCCTGGGAGTCCATGAACTCCTGACGCTGTTCGAACACGGCCTTGCGCTGGTCGTTCACGACGTCGTCGTACTTCAGCACGTTCTTGCGCATGTCGTAGTTGCGGGCTTCGACGCGCTTCTGGGCGGTTTCGACCGCGCGGTTCAGCCAGGGGTGGCTGATGGCCTCGCCCTCGGCCACGCCGAAGCTGCGCATGATCGAGTCCAGACGGTCGCCGGCGAAGATGCGCAGCAGGTCGTCTTCGCACGACAGGTAGAATTTCGAGGTGCCGGGGTCGCCCTGACGGCCGGTGCGGCCGCGCAGCTGGTTGTCGATGCGGCGGCTTTCGTGGCGCTCGGTGCCGAGGACGAACAGGCCGCCGGCGGCCAGGGCCTTCTCGCGGTTGACCGCGATCTCGGACCTGTACTCGGCCTCCACGATCGCCAGCATCTCGGGCGTGACCTCGACGGCCATGTTGCGCTGTTCCTGGGTCCAACGCTGCAGGCGCATCTCCAGGTTGCCGCCCAGCTGGATGTCGGTGCCGCGGCCGGCCATGTTGGTGGCGATGGTCACCGCGCCCGGCAGGCCGGCGTCAGCGACGATATAGGCTTCCTGCTCGTGCTGGCGCGCGTTCAGGACGTTGTGCGGAATGCCCCGGCCGGTGACGTAGGTGATGTCATAGGCCTCGTCGCCGGCTTTCTGAGCGTCCTTCTCGCGGCCGACGTATTCGGCCTTGAGGGTGCGGCCGGTCTCGACCTTGTATTCATAGGCGTCGAGGACCTTGGACAGTTCTTCCGAGTTCTCGATCGAGACGGTGCCGACCAGGATCGGCTGGCCGCGCACATGGCAGTCGGCGATCTGGGCGGCGATGGCCGCGTTCTTTTCCTTGAAGGTGCGATAGACCTCGTCGTCATAATCCTTGCGCTGGATCGGACGGTTGGTCGGCACTTCCAGGACGTCCATCTTGTAGATGTCGAGGAATTCCTGGGCCTCGGTCGCGGCCGTACCGGTCATGCCGGACAGCTTTTCGTAGAGGCGGAAATAGTTCTGGATCGTCACCGAGGCCAGGGTCTGGTTCTCGGGCATGATCTTGACGTCTTCCTTGGCCTCGATGGCCTGGTGAAGACCTTCGGACAGGCGACGGCCCGTCATCATGCGGCCGGTGTATTCGTCGATCAGGACGATCTCGCCGCCCTTGATGATGTAGTCCTTGTCGCGCGTGTACAGGGTGTTGGCGCGCAGGGCCTGGTTGACGTGGTGGACCAGGCTGACGTTGCCCGGGTCATAGAGGTCCGTGGTGTCCTCGGCGAAATGGCCGCCGGCTTCCAGCATCTCTTCGATGCGTTCCGAGCCCAGCTCGGTCAGCAGGGCCTGGCGCTGCTTCTCGTCGAGGTCATAGGTGGCTTTGTCGAGGATCAGTTCCTTCACGATGCCGTCGACGATCTTGTAGAGGTCCGAACGGTCCTCGGTCGGGCCCGAGATGATCAGCGGCGTGCGCGCCTCGTCGATCAGGATGGAGTCGACCTCGTCGACGATGGCGAAGTGGTGGCCGCGCTGCACCATCTCGCGGCGGTCATAGACCAGGTTGTCGCGCAGATAGTCGAAGCCGAATTCGTTGTTGGTGCCGTAGGTGATGTCGGCGTTGTAGGCCGCCTGACGCTGGCCCTGGCTCAGACCGTTGACGATGACGCCGACCTCCAGGCCGAGGAAGCGATAGACCTTGCCCATGGTCTCGGCGTCGCGGCGCGCCAGATAGTCGTTGACGGTGATGACGTGGACGCCCTTGCCCGCCAGGGCGTTCAGATAGACTGGGGCCACGGCCACCAGGGTCTTGCCTTCGCCGGTCCGCATCTCGGCGATGCCGCCTTCATGCAGGATCATGCCGCCGGCCATCTGCACGTCGTACTGACGCTGGCCCATGACCCGCTTGGACGCCTCGCGCACCACGGCGAAGGCTTCGTTCTGGAGCTTCTCCAGGCTTTCTCCGGCCTCGATCCGGTCCTTGAAGGTCTGCGTCATCATGCGCAGTTCGTCGTCCGAGAAGGCCTCGAACTTGGATTCCAGGGCGTTGATCTTCTGGACCTGGCCCATGAAGGCCTTGACCTTGCGGTCATTGGAGGAGCCGAGGATTTTCTTGGCGAAGCCGAGCATGGGCGATCCGGTAAGGCGGTCGAGCGGCTGAGGCTCTGAAAACAGGAAGCGCCGTGATCAAAGGCCCAGATCGACCTCGGTCCCAACGACCCTCGAAATACGAGGCGTGCGCAGGGGCCGCGCAGACGATCGAAAACCCCTCGACTTGGGCGCAGCCGGGACTTAAGCACCGCCCTAACCCCTGTCAACGCGAGGGGCTTTCAACGGCTTTCCGCGACGGGCCGTCCCGTCCCTGTTTTTCGCCCCGCACGGAGCGCCAGATGCGTCTTTCGCGCCCCCTGTCCAGATCCTTGCGGCCCGTGCTGGCGTCGGCCCTGCTGGCCCTGACCCTGACGGCCGCCTGCGGGCGCGGCGATGCGGAAACGCCGCCGGAGAAGAATGATCTGGTGGTGGCGCGGGTGCTGGACCGTTCGGTCTGGGCTTCGGACGTGCGCCGCGAGGCGGTGGCCCAGGGGCTGATCGGCGAAGGCGAGCCGCTTGACGTCAAGTCCGAGCTGTTCCGCCGCGTGCTGGACGAGGTGGTCGACCAGAAGCTGCTGGCCGCCGAGGCGCGCCGTCGCGGCCTGGACAAGAGCCCGGCCGCCCAGCGTCGGCTGGAGGCCGTGCACGAACGCATCCTCGGCGACATGCTGGTGGAATCCGTCGTCAGCGGAGCCGTGTCCGATCAGGCGGTCGAGCGGCTCTATCAGGAGCAGCAGCGCCGCGCCCAGACGACCGAGGAGGTCCGCGTCCGTCTGATCCTGTCGCACACCAAGGAACAGGCCGACGCCGTGGTCGGCGTCCTGGGGCAGGGCGCCGCCTTCGAGGCCGTCGCCGCCCAGCGCTCGGTCGATGACGCCACCCGCTATTCTGGCGGCGACCTGGGCTATTCGACGCTGGACGTCCTGCCCGACGCCTACGCCGCCGCCCTGCGCGGTCAGGCCCCCGGCGCCGTGGTCGGTCCGGTTCAGGGCGAGGGCGGCTGGGCCGTCCTGCGCATCGAGGATCGTCGTCTGGAGACGCCGCCGAGCCTGGATCAGGCCCGCCCCCTGATCGTCCGCTACCTGACCTATGAGGGCGTGCGCCAGTTGCTGGAGCAGCTGCGCGGCAAGGCCGCCGTCGAGGTCTTCCTCAATCCCGCCAAGCCGGCGGCGCAACCGGCTATCGAGCCCTCGCCCGCTGCTTCCTCCGCTCCTCCCGCCGGAACCGTCGCCTCATGAACCGTCCGCCCGCGAAATCCGGCTCGACCGGCCAGATGATCGAATCCGCCATCGAAAAGGCCCTGGATCCGCTGGCCTCGGCCCTCAAGCGCGCCACCCAGCCGGCCAAGGCCGCGGCGCCCGGCAAGCCCGGCCTGATGATCTCGCCCCTGGCCGTGCCCTTCCCGACCATTCCGCCGATCGGCGGGGTCGAGATCGCCACCGCCCGCGCCGGCTTCTACAAGCACGAGCGCGACGACCTGGTGGTCTTCCACTTCCCCGAGGGCGCGTCCTGCGCCGGGGTCTTCACCCGCCACAAGGTGGGTTCGGCGCCGGTCGACTGGTGCAAGCGCCAGCTGGACGCCGAAAAGGGCGGCGAGGGGATCAAGGCCCTGGTGGTCAACGCCGGCTGCGCCAACGCCTTCACCGGCAAGGCCGGGGCCGACGCGGCCCGTCGCACCGCATCGGAAGTCGCCAAGCGCTTCGGCTGCCGTCAGCGCGACGTCATGCTGGCCTCGACCGGGGTGATCGGCGTGGTGCTGGACGATACCAAGATCTCCGCCCGCCTGCCCGACATCGAGGCGAGCCTGAAGGCCGACGCCTGGGCCCAGGCGGGTCTGGGCATCATGACGACGGACACCTTCCCCAAGGGCTCCTTTGCGGAGTGCGAGATCGAGGGCGTCAAGGTGAAGATCGCTGGCATCGCCAAGGGCTCGGGCATGATCGCGCCCGACATGGCGACCATGCTGGCCTTCATCGTCACCGACGCCGACATCGCCCCGCCGGTGCTGAAGGCCCTGCTGAACCTGCATGTCCGCACCACCTTCAACAGCGTGACGGTGGACGGCGACACCTCGACCAACGACACGGCCCTTCTGTTCGCCACCGGCGCCTCGGGCGCGCCGCGCATCGGCCGGGTCGGCGACCGCCGCCTCAAGGACTTCTCCGCCGCCCTGGACCAGGTCATGCTCGATCTGGCCCACCAGCTGGTCAAGGACGGCGAGGGCGCGACCAAGTTCGTCCGCGTCACCGTGGACGGCGCCGCCAGCCCCGCCTCGGCCCGCAAGCTGGCCAAGTCGATCGCCGACAGCCCCCTGGTCAAGACCGCCATCGCCGGCGAGGACGCCAACTGGGGCCGCATCGTCATGGCCGTCGGCAAGACGGAAGAAGCCGTGGACCGTGACCGCCTGGCCATCAACTTCGGTCCCCATGTCGCCGCCGTCGACGGCGCGCCGGCTCCCGACTACGACGAGGCGAAAATGAGCGCCTATATGAAGAACGCCGAGATCGACATCACCGTGAACGTCGCCTCGGGACGGGCCTCGGCCACAGTCTGGACCTGTGATTTGACCAAGCGCTACATCGAGATCAACGGGGACTATCGCTCGTGAGCGAAGCCGCCGCCGTCCCCACCGTTCTCGTCGTCGCCGTCGCCCTGATCGACCCCGACGGCCGCGTGCTGATCGCCAAGCGGCCCGAGGGCAAGCAATTGGCCGGGCTGTGGGAATTTCCCGGCGGCAAGGTCGAGCCGGGCGAGCGGCCCGAAGCGGCCCTGATCCGTGAGCTGAAGGAAGAGCTGGACATCGACGTGAACGAGGCCTGCCTGGCCCCCTTCGTGTTTACCAGTCACGCTTACGATTCCTTTCACCTCTTGATGCCACTGTACCTGTGCCGGCGGTGGTCCGGCGTCGTCACCGCTCGTGAACACGCGGGTCTGGCCTGGGTGAAGCCGAACAAGCTGTCGGACTATCCCATGCCGCCGGCCGACGAACCCCTGGTCGCCTGGTTGCGCGATCTGCTCTGATCAGGCGCCGAGGGAGGGGCCGGGATGCGACGTTTCATCGGCCGGTTCCTTCACGACGACAGCGGCGCCACGGCCATTGAGTACGGCCTGATCGCCAGCCTGATCTTTGTGGCCATCATCGCCGCCATCGGCGCCTTCACCGCGCGGACCGGGGCCATGTACGACTACATCAGCGAAACCATCTCCACGGCCATCGGCGGCGCCTGACGGCGGCCTCAGGTCCGACCGGTCTGTTCCCTGACGCCGAGCGCGTCCGCCAGACGGGTCTTGGCCGAGCCGCGTCGAGCCGGCTTCTGCTGGCTCTCGTGCGGGGCCCAGCCGGCGAGATGCACCATCTCGAAGGTTGCCGGGATGCGCCCGTCCGCCTCGGCGTGGCGCTCGGCGTAGAGCTGCGCCGCGCGGGCCAGCACCGCCCGGCCTAGCGGCTTGATGGGACCCGCCAGCACATTGGTCTCGCCCATGGCCCGCAGGTCGCGCATCAGGGCGAAGGGATCGCCATAGCGCACCGTCACCCGGTCCACGTCGCTGACCGGCAGGGCGAAGCCCGCCCGCTGCAGCAGGCCCGCTCCGTCGAAGCCGTCGGCGAAGGGCGAGACGCGGGCCTGGGCCCCGCCGTTGACCTCCAGCTCGGCCTCGGTCAGCACGCCGCGCAACTCCTTCAGCGTCGCCGCCCCGAACAGGCTGGCCACGAACAGGCCGTCGGGCCTCAGGGCGCGCCGGATCTGGCTGAGCGCGCCGGGCAGGTCGTTGGCCCAGTGCAGGCCGAGCAGGTTGACGATCAGGTCCGCCGACTGGTCCTCCAGCCCCAGAGGCCCGGCCCCCGGCGCGGCGCGTTCGGCCATCGATCCGACGGCGCGCACTTCGGCAACCCGATCGCGGGCCGAACTGTCGGCCACCGCCCGGGCGAAGACGCCCGGATGGGGCGACAGGTCGACGGGGGCCTGAAACTCGCGCAGGATCACCTCCAGGCTGTTCACCGCGTTCTCGGCGGCGCGCACGTGCAGGAAGTCGGCGTCGGGGAAGCGTCGGGCGGCGCGGCTCAGGCGCGCGGCGCGGCGGGCGGCGTCGAAGATGATCGGGGGACCGGGGGAGGGGGCGCTCATGTCGGTTCAGGATGGGGGCTGGCAGGGTCGAATGAAAGGCGTGATCGCGCCTATAGCATCCCGCGCGCGCAATGCGGGGCGCGGTCTGCTGGATATTCTGCTGCCGCCCATGGCCCACGACAGCCGCGAGGCCACGGCCTCGGCGGGCCTGACGCCCGACGCCTGGAGCCGGGTGGCCTTTCTGGAAGCCCCCGTCTGCGACGGCTGCGGCGCGGCCTTCGAATATGACGGCGGCGACTTCGCCTCCGACCGCTGCCTGGCCTGTCAGGTCCAGCCCTACGCCTTCGCCCGCGCTCGCGCCGCCTGCGTCTATGACGAGGCCTCGCGGGGGCTGATCCTCAAGTTCAAGCACGGCGATCAGCAGCAGTTCGCGCCCCTGTTCGCCCGCTGGATCGCTCGCTCGGCCGCCGACGTGGTGGCCGAGGCCGACGCCGTGGTTCCCGTGCCCCTGCACCGGTCCCGCCTGCTGGCCCGGCGCTTCAATCAGGCCGCCGAGGTGGCGCGGCCGCTGGCCCGTCATGCCGGGCTCGACTACCTGCCCGACGCCCTGATCCGCAGCGCCCCGACCGCCAGCCAGGGCGGCAAGTCGGCGCGCGGACGGCGGCTGAACGTGAAGAAGGCCTTCGCCGTCACCGGGGCCGGGCGTCGCCGGATCAAGGGGCGGCGCATCCTGCTGATCGATGACGTCCTGACGACCGGGGCCACGGCCGAGGCCTGTGCGCGGGCCTTGATGGAGGCCGGCGCCCGCGCCGTGGACCTGGCGGTGATCGCGAGGGTGCGAACCGCGCGCGAACCGCCTAAGTAGGGGGCCAGCCTGCAGTTCAAGGAGTTCCTGAGTTGGCCGAAGTCGTCATCTACACCAAGCCCGGTTGCCCCTATTGCGTCGCCGCCATGGGTCTGCTGACCCGCAAGGGCGCCGAGTTCACCGAGATCGTCGCCTCGAACGACCCGGAAAAGAAGGCCGAGATGGTCGCGCGTTCGGGCGGCAAGGCCACCTTCCCGCAGATCTTCATCAACGGCCAGCACGTCGGCGGCTCGGACGACATCCACGCCCTGGACCGCAAGGGCGGTCTGGATCCCCTGCTGGCGGCCTGATGGGCGAGCGGCTCGAGGTCGCGCTGATCCAGACGCGGACGCCGGCGACGGCGCCCGCGGGGCTGGCCCATGTCGAGCCGCTGATCCGCCAGGCGGCGGCGGGCGGGGCGCAACTGATCCTGACGCCCGAAGGAACCAACTTCCTCGAACAGCGTCGGGCCCTGCGCGACGCCGCCCTGTCGAGCGAAGAGGCCGACGCGGCGGTTCTGGGCCTTCGCGCCCTGGCGGTGGAACTGGGCGTCTGGCTGCTGATCGGCTCGGCCATCGTGCGATCAAGCGCGCCCGGCGACGCCCGCGCCGCCAACCGCTCCCTGCTGATCGATCCGACCGGGGCGATCACGGCCCGCTATGACAAACTGCACGTCTTCGATGTCGATCTGGCTGATGGCGAGACCTATCGCGAGAGCGCCTCGGTGCGGCCCGGCGAAGCGGCGCGTTTGGCCGATACGCCCTGGGGCGGTCTGGGCCTGACCATCTGCTACGACGTGCGCTTCCCGCATCTGCATCGCCAACTGGCCCAGGCCGGAGCGGCCATGATCGCCGTGCCCGCCGCCTTTACCCGACCGACCGGCGAGGCCCACTGGGAGACCCTGCTGCGGGCGCGCGCCATCGAGACCGGCGCCTTCATCCTGGCCCCGGCCCAGGGCGGGACGCACGAGGACGGCCGTCAGACCTGGGGCCGGTCCCTGATCATCGGCCCCTGGGGCGAGGTCATCGCCCGCACCGACCACGATGAACCCGGCGTCCTGCACGCCACCCTGGACCTGGGCGCCGTGGACCGGGCGCGCGGCTCGATCCCGGCCCTGCGCCACGACCGCGAATTCGACCCGCCGCAATGATCCGCTACGCCCTGTCCTGCGACCACGACCACGGCTTCGAGGCCTGGTTCGCCTCTTCGAGCGACTATGACGATCAGGCTGCGCGCGGTCTGGTGGAGTGCCCCTTCTGCGGCTCGACGGCCGTGCGCAAGCAGATCATGGCCCCGTCCGTCGCGGGCACGAAGAAGACCGCCCCGTCGCCCGACGCCATGAAGCAGATGCGCTCCATGATGATGCAGGCGGCGCGCGAGGTGCGCGAGCATGTCGAGCAGAATTTCGACTATGTCGGCGACGCCTTCGTCCGCGAGGCCCGCGACATCCACGAGGGGCGCTCGGAAAAACGCGAGATCTACGGCGAGGCGACGCCCGCCGAGGTGAAGAAGTTGAAGGACGACGGCGTGCCCTGCGCTCCCCTGCCCAGCCTGCCGCCCGACCCGAAGAAGGCGAACTGACGCATGGGGGAGGGGGAACGTTATCAGGAGTTCGCGCCGCCGCCGTCTCTGCGGCCCTTCGTGCGCGTGCTGTGGACCTATGCGGCGCCGACCCCGACCGGCGAGGTGCAGCGCATCGCCCCCGACGGCTGTCCCGAACTGGTGATCGATTTGGCCGCCCCCTACGAGGAAGCGGGCGAGGACGGCGTCTTTCGGCCCCAGCCGCCGGTCATCTTCGCCGGTCAGATGACCCGGCCCATGGCCATCCGTCCGGTTGGCTCGGTGGAGATCGTCGCCGCCAAGTTCGAGCCGGACGGGGCGCGGGACTTCCTGGCCCGTCCGCTGATCGAGGCGACGGACCTGCGGCTGGACCTCACGGCGCGGCTACGCGGCTTTACCGCCCCGTCCGGCGATCCGGCGGCCCAGGCGGCGGCTCTGGCCGACTGGCTGGAAGTTCAGCGTCAGGCGGGCGACTGGCGGCTCGATCCCGGCGTGCGCGGCCAGGTCGACGCCGCCGAACGCGAGAACGAGGGGCTTGCGCTCAACCCCGCCGGACGCCGCGCCCTGCAACGCCGTTTCCGCGACCGCGTCGGCGTGGCGCCGCGCACCCTGCGCTCGGTCTTCCGCTTCCGCCGCATCTTCGACCATGCCACGGGCCCGGACGCCGACGCCGCCTCCTGGCTGGAGGCGGGTCTGGCCGCCGGCTATTTCGACCAGCCTCAGATGGCCCGCGATTTTCGTCGCTTCCTAGGCTGCACCGCCACCGAATGGGCGCGCGATCAGATGGAACTGGCCCGTCAGCTGGCGTCGCAAACCTACAAGCGGGACGACTAGAAACCGGCTAGGTTTCTTTCCGAACCGAGGAGGGAGACTTCGATGGCCTTGCTGACCGCGCTTTCGGCCGCCGCCCTGATACAGGCGGCACCGCCTGCGCCCGACCTGTCGTGGCTGGCCGGCTACTGGCTGGACTGTTCGCGAGGACGCGAGGCTTCGGAGACCTGGAGCGACCCGCGCGCGGGTCTGATGGTCGGTCATACCGTGACTGTGCGCAATGGCCGCAGCGGCTTCGAGTTCGCGCGCATCACCCGCCTGCAGGACGGCGTCATGGCCTATGTCGCGCAGCCGGCCGGGGCCGCGCCGACCCCCTTCCGCCTGATCGAAAGCGGGCCGCAGCGGGCGGTTTTCGCTAATCCCGCCAACGACTTTCCGCACCGCATCCTCTATCAGCGCGCGGGGGATGTGCTGACCGCCCGCATCGAAGGGGCGAACGACGATGAGACCCGGAGCGTGGAATGGAACTTCAACAAGGCGGAGCTGAACGCTCGCTGTCCCAGCTAAGCTGGCGGCCCATGACGCCCGACGACGTCGATGGCGTCGTCGCGGTGGCCCGCCTGTCCTTCCCCGATCATTTCGAGGCGCGCGAGTGCTTCGCCGAGCGTCAGGCCCTGGCGCCCGAGGGCTGCTTCGTCCTGTCCGACGCCGCCGGAACTGTCATGGGCTATCTGATGGCCTATCCGTGGAAGCGCAACGCCGCCCCGCCGCTGGACAGCCTGATCGGCGCCGTGCCCGAGGACGCCGAGGTCATCTATCTGCACGACCTGGCCGTCCACCCCGACACGCGCGGCGGCGGCTACACGCGGCCCATCGTCGAGCGTCTGGCGGAACAGGCGAAGGCGGGGGGCTGGCCCGAGATCGCCCTGGTCGCCGTCAACGAGGCGACTGTCTTCTGGGAGCGCAACGGCTTCGTCGTCCAGAATCCGCCCGGCATGGCCGAAAAACTGGCCAGCTACGGCGACGACGCCCGCTACATGATCCGGACGCTCTAAGCGGAACCTTAGGCGGGGCTCGGGTCTTTCGGAGCCCATGAGCTTCAAACGCACTCTTCCCCTCGTCCTGCTGGCCGGCGCCGCCCTGGCCCTCGGCGCCTGCGCCACCCTGCAACGCGGGCCGGTCGGCAACGCCGCAGTGCCGCAACCGGCCAAGCCGGTGGACCTGAACCGCTATCTCGGACGCTGGTACGAGCTGGCCCGCTATGAGGCCGGTTTCCAGAAGGACTGCGAGGCGGTGACGGCCGACTATAGCCTACGCGACGACGGTCTGATCGGCGTGCTGAACCGCTGCCGCCAGGGCGCGGTCGACGGCCCGGTGAAGCAGGCCGAAGCCCGCGCCAAGGTCGTCGAGGGCAGCGACAACGCCAAGCTGAAGGTCTCCTTCTTCGGTCCCTTCTATGTCGGCGACTACTGGGTGCTGGACCACGCCGACGACTACAGCTGGTCGATCGTCGGCGAGCCCTCGGGCCGCTATCTCTGGATCCTCAGCCGCGAGGCCCGCCCCGCGGCGGAAACCCGTCAGGCCTTGCGCAACCGGGTCCAGGCCCTGGGTTACGACCTGTCGCTGCTGCGCGAGACGCAGCAGCCGGGCTAGGCGAGCCTCGACAGGACGAAGGCGACCCGCTCGGCGACGGGCGCCTTCGGCAGTTCGATCAGGTCGTAGCCGAATCGCGGATAGACCTTGGCCATGGCGTCGAAGGTGCGCTGCGCCTCGTCCAGATCCTGTCTGCGTTCGGCGTCCTGAGCGAAAATCTCTGGCCAGACGGGGGCGATGAAGACGCGCCGGTCATAGCGGACTTCGCGTGCCGCCCGTTCGACATGGGACGGAACCGGCAGGCCGCACAGGGTCAGGTAGCCGACCACGTCGGGCGCTCCGCGGTCAAAGAAGATCGGGCCGATTGCATCCTCGGCGCGGGCGTGGGCCTCCAGTTCGCAGTCCAGCATCAGCTCGGCGAACAGGGCGCGGTCGCGCCATGGCAGGGCCTGTCCGTCGATGGCCTGCTGGCGCCGGATGACGGCTCGTCCGACCTCGGGCGAGGTGGCGTGACCCGCCGCCGCCAAAGCCTCGATCAGACTGGTCTTGCCCGAGCCCGGGCCGCCCGTGACGACGATGCGCCGGCGCGCTGTCATGCGTCCCGCGTCGCCATCATCATGTAGTTGATGCCGACGTCGTCGCCCTCGCTCCAGCGGTCGTTGAGCGGGTCATAGGCCAGCCCGTAAGGGCCGGTGACGGTCAGGGGCTCGCCGTCCAGCATGGCGCGCAACTCCTCGGGCCTGAGGAATTGGCGCCAGTCGTGGGTTCCGGCGGGGACCCAGCGCAACACATATTCAGCCGCGACCTTGCCTAGCAGCAGGCCCTTCAGGGTACGGTTCAAGGTGGCGACGACCATCATCCCGCCCGGCTTGATCAGCTTGGAACAGGCGCGGACGAAGGCTTCGGGATCGGCGACGTGCTCGATCACCTCCATGGTCAGGACCACGTCGAAGGGGCCGGCGCCCGCTTCCACCATCTGCTCGACGGTGGCGGCGCGGTAGGCGATGTCGAGGCCCATCTGTTCGGCGTGGGCGCGGGCCGTGCCGATGTTCTCGGACGAGGCGTCCAGCGCCGTGACCTCGAAGCCCATGCGCCGCATCGGTTCGGCGATCAGGCCGCCGCCGCAGCCGATGTCGATCAGGCTGAGACCGTGGAAGGGCGCGCGCGTCCGAACGTCGCGGCCATAGTGTTCGGCGGCCCGGTCGCGGACGAATTTCAGCCGCGCCGGGTTGAAGCGGTGCAGGGGCGCGAACGGGCCTTTCGGGTCCCACCACTCGGCCGCCTGGGCCGAAAAGCGCGCCACATCGGCGGGATCGATGCTCGGCCCCTCGGCACGATCGGTTGCAAAGGGTGAAAAACCCTCTTCGCTTTGGGGTTTGCGCGGCTCAAGGCTGTCGTTAGAAGCGGACATGGCCGCAGGCATGAACCGCCTCGGCCGCCCATGCAAGCAGGGGACGAAACGCCACGATGACGCGGCCCGAAACGACACGACTGGTGATGAAGTTCGGGGGGACCTCCATGGGGGACCTCGAGCGTATTCGTCGTGCGGCGCGAATTATCGCCGCCGAGGCCGCCAAGGGCAAACAGATCGCCGTGGTGGTGTCCGCCATGGCCGGCAAGACCAATGAGCTGGTGGCCTGGACCGACGGCGCGGGACCGGCCGCTGCGGGCCTGCCCCTGTCGGACGACGAATACGATGTGGTGGTCGCCTCGGGCGAGCAGGTGACGTCAGGCCTTCTGGCCCTGACCCTGCGCAACATGGGCCTTAACGCGCGCAGTTGGATGGGCTGGCAGATTCCGATCCTGACCGACGACGCCCACGGTCGCGCCCGCATCGAGGACGTGCCTGGCGACGTCCTGGGCGCCGCAGTCGACAGCGGCCAGATCGCCATCGTGCCCGGCTTCCAGGGCGTGACCCGCGACGGGCGCATCACCACGCTCGGCCGCGGCGGCTCCGACACCTCGGCGGTGGCGGTGGCGGCGGCGCTCGGCGCCCCTTGCGACATCTACACCGACGTGGACGGCGTCTATACGACCGACCCCCGCATCGAGAGCCGCGCGCGGCGCCTGGAAAAGGTCTCCTATGAGGAGATGCTGGAAATGGCCTCCCTGGGGGCCAAGGTGCTGCAGACCCGCTCGGTTGAACTGGCCATGGCCAAGCAGGTCCCGGTTCGGGTCCTGTCCAGCTTCATCGAGCCGGATGAAAATGGAAATCTGCCGGAAAACGCCGGCACCCTGATTTGTGACGAGGATGAGATCGTGGAAAAGCGCATCGTTTCCGGCGTGACCATGAGCCGGGACGAAGCCCGGATCACGCTGCTGGGTCTGGCGGACCGCACCGACGCCCCCGCCGACGTCTTCACGCGTCTGGCCGAGGCCAACGTCAATGTGGACATGATCGTGCAGAGCCAGGCCCGCACCGAGGGCGCGGTGAACCTGACCTTCACGACGGGTCGCCGCGACGCCCAGCGCGCCGCCGAGATGATGACCGCCGCCAAGGCCGAGATCGGCTTTGAGGAACTGCGCATCGACGCCGACGTGGCCAAGATCTCGGTCATCGGCGTGGGCATGCGCAGCCATGCCGGCGTGGCCCAGACCATGTTCCGGGCCCTGGCCGACAAGGGCGTCAAGTTCCAGGCCATCTCGACCTCGGAAATCAAGATCAGCGTTCTGATCGAGGACGCCTATTCCGAACTGGCCGTGCGCGCGTTGCACGCGGCCTACGGGCTCGACGCCCTATAGGAAAACAGCAACGCCGCCCTATCTGAGCGAAGGGCGGCAAGGCGGGAGGCGACATGGTGAAGGGCGGATTGACGACGAGGGGGCCTCGCAACCTCCTGCGCCAGATCCGCGAAGCCATGGCCGGCGGCGGCCCGGCGCAGGATCGGCTGGACATGGTGGTGCGCGTCATCGCCCAGTCCATGGTGGCCGAGGTCTGCTCCATCTATCTGCGCCGCGCCTCGGGCGAGCTGGAGCTGTTCGCCACGCAAGGGTTGAACCCCGAGGCCGTCCACAACACCCGGCTGCGGCCCGGCGAGGGCCTGGTCGGCGAGGTGGCCCGGCTGGCCCAGCCGATCAGCCTGTCGGACGCCCCGTCCCATCCCAGCTTCTCCTATCGTCCGGAAACGGGCGAAGACCCCTTTCACGCCTTCCTCGGCGCGCCCCTGCTGCGGGGTGGTCGGGCTATCGGGGTTCTGGTCGTCCAGAACCGCGCCGCCCGTCGCTATGACGAGGAAGAGGTCGAGGACATCCAGACCATCGCCATGGTCCTGGCCGAGACGGTCGCCTCGGGCGAGCTTCTGGCCCAGGACGAGCTGCGCGACGTCGAGGTGGCGCCCCACCGCCCCGAACGGCTGAAGGGTCAGAAGTTCGCCGAGGGCCTGGCCTACGGCGTCGTCGTCCAGCACGAGGCGCCGCTGGCGCCTGAGCAACTGCTGTCCGACGACCCTGTCGCCGAGGAAAAGCGTCTGGCCGAGGCCCTGTCGGCGCTCAAGGCCGGCATCGACGACATGCTGGAAGGCGGCCAGGGCAAGCTGGGCGGCACCTCGTTCGAGGTGCTCGAGACCTATCGCATGTTCGCCGACGACCGGGGCTGGAACCGGTCGCTGGAGGAGGCGGTGCGCTCGGGCCTGACCGCCGAGGCGGCCGTCGACCGGGTCCGCAACGAACACCGCGCCCGCTTCGCCAAGGCCCGCGACCCCTATATCCGCGAGCGGCTGCACGACTTCGAGGATCTGGCCAACCGTCTGCTGCGGGTGCTGGCGGGCGACAATCCGGGTCAGCGCGACCTTCCCGACGACGCCATCCTGGTGGCCCGTAACCTAGGACCCGCCGACCTGCTGGAGTATCCGCGCCACAAGCTGCGCGGCCTGCTGTTGGAAGAAGGCTCGGCCGCCAGTCACGCGGCCATCGTCGCCCGCGCCCTGCAAATCCCCTGCGTCGGCCGTCTGCAGGGCCTGCGCGACCGCCTGTCGGAAGGCGATCAGGTCATCGTCGACGGCGAGACGGGCGAGGCCTATCTGCGACCGCGTCCCGACATGCTGGCGGCGGTCCAGACCCGCATGGCCCTGCGCGAACAGCGCCGGGCCGAGTTCGACCTGCTGCGCGACACGCCCGCGGTGACAAAGGACGGCTCCCGCATCACCATCCTGACCAACGCCGGTCTGGCCGTGGATCTGGAGAATCTGGACGCGACCGGGGCCGAGGGCATCGGCCTGTTCCGCACCGAGTTCCAGTTCATGGTCTCGGACGAGCTGCCGCGCCTGGACGCCCAGACGGCGCTGTACAAGCTGGTGCTGGATGCGGCGGGCGACCGGCCTGTCACCTTCCGCACCCTCGACATCGGCGGCGACAAGGTCCTTCCCTACCTGGACAATGAGCGGGAGGAGAACCCGGCCCTGGGCCGTCGCGCCATCCGTCTGGGCCTGGACCGTCCGGCCCTGCTGCGGATGCAGGTGCGCGCCCTTCTGGCCGCCGCCGCCGGGCGCGAGCTGCGCGTCATGTTCCCCATGATCGCCACGGTGGACGAGTTCCGCGCCGCGCGCGAACTGGTCGATGTCGAGTGCGACTGGGCGCGGCGTCGCGGGCGGCCCCTGCCGTCCCTGCTGCGCGTCGGCGCCATGGTCGAATGCCCCAGCCTCCTGTGGCACCTGGACGCCCTGCTGCCGCTGACGGACTTTGTCTCGATCGGCACCAACGACCTGTTGCAGTACATGTTTGCCGCCGACCGGACCAATCCCCTGGTCTCGGACCGCTACGACCCCCTGTCGCCGCCGGCCTTGCGGGCCCTGGCCGAGATCCAGCAGAAGTGCGCCGACAGCGCCACGCCGGTCTCGGTCTGCGGCGAGCTGGCCGGCCGTCCGCTGGAGGCCTTCGCCCTCATCACCCTGGGCTATACCCGCCTGTCGGCGCCCGCCGGCGGGGTTGGGCCGGTCAAGCGTATGATCCTGTCGGCGGACCTGCCGGCGGCGCGGCGGGGCATGAACGTCCTGCTCGGGTCCTCGGCCGGGTCGGTGCGCGGCGAGATCGAGTCCCTGGCGCGCAAGCTGAACGTCATCGTTTGATCGCAGCGGGGCCGCTTTCCCGCGTTGCCCGGCGGGCGGGCCTCGTCTAAGCCAAGGACAGGACGCCTTCGCGTCCGCACCAACGGAACCCCGCATGGATCAGGATCGGCAGGACGCGCCGTCCCTTGAGGACGCCGAGACGCTGGGCGAAGCCCTGCGCGCCGCCCGCCTCGCCTCGGGTCGGTCCATGGCCCAGCTGTCGACCATGACGCGTGTGCACCCGCGCTATCTGACGGCGCTGGAGCAGAACGAGTTCTCGGTTTTGCCGTCGCGCATTTTCTCCATGGGTTATGTCCGCGCCTATGCGGGGGCCCTGGGGCTGGACGAACTGACCGCCGTCGAGCGCTTCAAGCGCGAGTTTCCGGAAGCCGCCGTGCCGCTTCAGGCCCCGACCGGCGCCGCCCTGCAGCAGATGCGCCGCACCTCGCCCAAGATCCTCGCCGCCCTGGGCGTGCTGATCGTGGCCGTGGTCGGATGGAACGTCTTCCAGCGCGTGGTCCGCATCGAGCCGCCGCACCCCTCCGATCTGGTCGCTGTGCCCAAGAACTGGGCCGAGGAGGCCGACGCCGAGGTCGAGCGGGCTCTGTACCTCGGCGCGCCGCGCGCCGCCCCGCCGGACCAGACCACGCCGGCTCTCTACATTACGCCGGGGCTGGAGGCTCAGCTGACGGGCATCGACCCGGACGATCCCAACGCCGCCGTCGTGCTTCCCGCGCCGCCGGTGCAGGCCGCCTTCAACCCGCGAGGCGCGGTTTACGGCGCCTCGGCCACGACGTCCCAGGTCATTCTTCAGGCCAAGAAGCCTGCCGCCCTGGTGGTGCGTCAGGGCGACGGCCGCATCCTGTTCGCGCGCCAGCTGGCGGCGGGCGAGGCCTGGCGGGCGCCGCCCGGGCTGTCGGCCACGGTCGACGTGTCGGACCCGGCCGCCTTCGACGTCTATCTGAATGGCGAGCACAGCGGGGCCCTGCCTGCGGCCCAGTCGCCGCTGGGGACCCTGAACGCCCGCGCCCAGACCGAAGCGCGCCAGTCCGAGGCTCGCGCCGCCGCCGCCGCCGAGGCCCAGGCCCGCGCCCGCGCCGCCCAGGCCGTTGCTCCAGCCGCCGCGCCGCCGCCGGCCGTCGCTCCCGCCGGATGAATCGTCGCGGTCCGCGGCTGATGTCGTGGTTTTGCCGTCGTTCCTCGCCTATGTTCCGCGCGACATGAGCAGCACCGAACTCGGCCACATCCGTCCCTGGCGCCACATCGAGCGCCGCAAGAGCCGCCAGATCATGGTGGGTTCCGTCCCGGTCGGCGGCGACGCTCCGATCAGCGTCCAGTCGATGACCAACACCCCGACGACCGACGCTGCCGCTACGCTGGAGCAGATCCGTCAGCTGGAAGAGGCCGGGGCCGACATCGTCCGCGTCTCCTGCCCCGATGTGGAGTCGACGGCGGCCTTCAAGACGATCGCGCGCGAGGCCCGCGTGCCGCTCGTGGCCGACATCCACTTCCACTACAAGCGCGGCATCGAGGCGGCCCAGGCGGGCGCGGCCTGCCTGCGCATCAATCCGGGCAACATCGGCTCGATGGACCGGGTCAAGGAGGTCGTCCAGGCCGCCCGCGACCACGGCTGCTCCATGCGCATCGGCGTCAACGCCGGCTCGCTGGAAAAGGAGCTGCTGGAGAAATACGGCGAACCCTGCCCGGATGCGATGGTGGAAAGCGCGTTGAACCACGCCCGCATCCTGCAGGGCCTGGACTTCCATGAGTTCAAGATCTCGGTAAAGGCGTCCGACCCCTTCCTGACGGTGGCCGCCTATCAGCAGCTGGCCGAGGCCATAGACTGCCCGCTGCACCTCGGCGTGACCGAGGCCGGTCCCCTGCGCACCGGCACCATCAAGTCCGCCATCGGCATGGGCAGCATGCTGTGGGCGGGCATCGGCGACACCATCCGCGTCTCGCTGGCCGCCGACCCGGTTGAAGAGATCAAGGTCGGCTTCGACATTCTGAAGTCGCTGGGCCTGCGGCACCGGGGGGTGAACATCATCGCCTGTCCGTCCTGCGCGCGTCAGGGCTTCAACGTCATCGAGACGGTGGCGATCCTGGAGGAGAAGCTGGCCCATGTCTCGACGGCCATGTCGCTGTCGATCATCGGCTGTGTCGTCAACGGCCCGGGCGAGGCCCTCTATACCGACGTCGGCTTTACCGGCGGCGGCGCGGGCTCGGGCATGCTGTATCTGAACGGCAAGATCGCCCACAAACAGACAAATGACGGCATGATCGACGAGATCGTCGCCCAGGTCGAAGCCAAGGCCGCCGAACTGGACGCCGCCCGCAAAGCCGCTGAGTGAGCATGAAACTCTACATCACCACCCCTTCGCCCTTCGCGCGCAAGGTCCGCATCGTCGCCCATGAGAAGGGTCTGTCCGGCCGCATCGAGGAAATCGCGGTCGATCCCTATGCCAATGCGCCGGAGCTGCTGGCGACCAATCCGGTGGTGCAGGTGCCGACCCTGATCGCCGAGGACGGCCTGCCCCTGACCGACAGCCCGGTCATCGCCGAGTATCTGGACGCCCTGGGTTCTGGCCCGCGCCTGATGCCCGCCGAGGGGGCGGAGCGCTTGCGCGTCAAGCGACTGGAGACCCTGGCCAACGCGGCGCTGGAGATGGGCGTCAAGCTGGTGCTGGAGAAGCGCCGTCCCGAGCACGAGCGTTCGCCGTCGTGGATGGAGCGCTGGACCTTCAACATGGGTCGGGCCCTGGACGCCCTGGAAGCGGCCGCGCCGGACGCCGAGGATTTCAACATGGGCGTGCTGAGCGCCGGGATCGTCGTCAGCTGGATCAGCTTCCGTCACCCGGACTATGACTGGAAGGCGGGCCGCCCTCATCTGGTCGCTCTGCAGGCTGCGCTGGAGCAGCGTCCCAGCTTCCAGGCGACCGCGCCGGTCTGATGGCGACGAGGACTTGAGACGAAGGGGCGGACGGGCTTCGGGTCGGTCCTGCCCCTTTCTATTTGCCGATCAGGCCGGCCAGTTGCGCGCCCTGGAAGGCGGCGAGGATCAGCAGCAGACCGCCGACGGCGTAGGTCAGGACCTTGCGCGGCACCTTCTTGACGATCAAGCCCGCAAACGGGGCGGCGATCAGGCCGCCGACGACCAGACCGGCCACGGCGGCGAGGTGGTTCTCCAGCGCCCCGGCCTCTTCCCAGTGACCCGTCACCAGGGCCCAGACGAAGGTGGCCGAGATGGCGACGGTCAGGAAGAACTCGGCGGTGTTGACCGTGCCGATGGCCTTGCGCGGATCGTGTCCGGCGCCGACCATGGTGGAGGACACGGTCGGCCCCCAGCCACCGCCGCCGATGGCGTCCAGAAAGCCGCCGACCACCCCGATGGGGGCGGTGATCCAGGCCGGCAGGCGGCGATGCGGCACGTCATGCCCCGCCCGCCACAGGATCCAGACCCCGATCAGGGCCAGATAGCCGATGATGAAGGGCTTGATGACCGCCCCGTCGATGCCGGTCAGGACATAGGCCCCCAGCACCCCGCCGATCACACCCGCGATGGCCAGCGGCAGGAAGAGCCGCCACTCCACATTCCTGTGCCAGGCGTGGCTGCCGGCCGAGGCGGCGGTGGTGAAGACCTCGGCCGCGTGGACGCTGGCCGAGGCCGTGGCCGGCGGCACCCCCAGGGCCAGCAGGACCGATGACGAGATGACGCCGTAGGCCATGCCCAGGGCGCCGTCGACCGCCTGGGCCAGAACGCCCACCAGCAGAAACAGGAAAAAAGTGTCCATTCAGCCCCCTAAGCCTCATCAGACGCAGGTCGCGGCCCCGGTGGCAATGGCCGGGGCCGCGCTTTGGTTGCGCGGGGATCAGCCGGCGGGCTCCAGCCGCGCCAGGGCGTCCAACACATCGCGGCCAGTATAGGGTTTGATCACCATGGCGGCGGCCAGTTCGGCGTTGGCGGCGGCCGCGCTGACGTCGCCGGACAGGAAGATGACCGGCACGCCCCAGCGCGCCTTCAGGCTGCGGGCCAGGTCGATCCCCGTGGCTTCGCCCGAAAGATTGATGTCCAGCAGGGCCGCGTCGATGGGGTGCAGGGCGGTGGCCGCCTCGGCGGCCTCGGCGCTGTGGAAGGGGCCGACGACGCGGTGTCCGGCGGCGTCCAGCGCCTCGGTCAGGGCGGCTGCGGCCTCGGCGTCGTCCTCGACCAGCAGGACGGTCATGGGCTCGGGCGCGGCCCGGACGTCCGGCGCTTCGGCCGGGGCCTGGCGCACCAGGACGGCGCGCACATAGGGCCACAGCTCGGCGGCGGGGCGGTCGGCGTCCAGGTCGAAGATCTTGGCCAGAGCCTTCAATTCGGTCTCGGCCTCGGGCGACAGCGCGGCGTCCGAACGCTCAAGCAGCCCGTCGTAGAGGGCGCAAAGCCGCGCCACATTGGCGTCCGCCCCGGCGGTGGAATCCGCGTTTCCATCGAACATCCCTGTCTCCGTTCTTGTTTCAGCCACCGTCGAGCTAGGGGGTTTGCACCTGCGAAGGAACCGCCCTGACGGGCTTGTGACGGCTGTTCACAATCGCTCCATCTGCGCGTGTTCCGGCCTTTCCATCGACAGGGGCCGGTCGGGCGGGTAAGGCTCCGCGCTCGAATTTCCCGTCAAAGGACGCTCCCTTGCGACTGCCCCAGGCCCGTCTCGATCAGGTGCTCGACCGCTTTCACCAGGTGGAGGCGCGCATGGGCGCGGCTTCGGACGGCGCCGAGATCGTGCGCCTGTCGAAAGAGCATGCCGAGCTGAAGCCGGTGGCTGACGCGGTTCAGATCCTGGCTCGCGCCCGAGCCGAGGCCGAGGACCTGCAGGCCATGGCTTCTGACCCCGAAATGGCCGCCATGGCCGCCGACGAACTGGACGCCCTGAACGCCCGCCTGCCTGATCTGGAGCGCGAGGTCGCCCTGCTTCTGGCCCCGCGCGACGCCGACGAAAACGCCTCGGCCGTGCTGGAAGTGCGCGCCGGCACCGGGGGGGACGAGGCCGCTATCTTCGCCGGCGACCTGTTCCGCATGTATTCGCGTTATGCCTCCTCGCGCGGCTGGCGGGTCGAGGTCGACAGCCTGACCGAGGGCGACGCGGGCGGCTATAAGGAAATCATCGCCACCGTCACAGGCGAAGGCGTGTTCGGTCGACTGAAGTTCGAAAGCGGCGTGCACCGGGTCCAGCGCGTGCCGGCGACCGAGTCTCAGGGGCGCATCCACACCTCGGCGGCGACGGTCGCCGTCCTGCCCGAGGTCGAGGACGTCGAGATCGAAATCCACGACAAGGACATCCGGATCGACACCTACCGTTCGTCGGGCTCGGGCGGCCAGCACGTCAACACGACCGATTCCGCGGTGCGCATCACCCACCTGCCCACCGGCATCATGGTGACGTCGTCGGAGAAGTCCCAGCACGTGAACCGCGACAAGGCGATGAAGAACCTGCGCGTGCGCCTGTATGACATGCAGCGTCAGGCCAAGGATCTGGCCCGATCCGATACGCGCAAGTCCCAGGTGGGCTCGGGTGACCGGTCGGAGCGCATCCGCACCTACAACTATCCGCAAGGCCGGGTCAGCGATCACCGCATCAACCTGACGCTGCACAGTTTGCCCCAGATCATGGAAGGCGACATCGATCCCCTGCTGAACGCCCTGATCGCCGAGGATCAGGCCGCTCGCCTGGCCGATCTGGAGGCCGAGCTCGGCTGAGCGTTCAGCGGCGTTTGACGCGCCGTTTCAGCACCCGGTCGCCCAGGGCCTCGGCGTACTTCAGCGTGAAGGCCAGGGCCGCCGGATTGCCCCGACGCGGGCCGACGGAATCCGCCATGATCGCCCCGCGCTCGCCGATGGGCAGGGGCGCGCCGGTGGTGGTGTCGAGGGCGGTCTGATGCTCTATCTCGGCGTTCAGCCGGGCGCCCATCAGGATCACCTGCACCGAGAACCAGGTCCACAGCAGGAAGCCCATGGCCGCCGCCAGCGGACCATAGGAGTCGGTGCGCACGAAGGTGGTCAGGAACCAGCTGAACAGGAAGGACACCAGCAGGCTGAGCGCCGCCGCGAACAGGGCTCCCGGCGTCAGCCAGCGCCACCGCGCCCGCGCCCGGCACGGTCCGATGCGATAGATCAGGGCCAGGGCCGCGACATAGCCGAGGTAGAGCAGGGGCCAGCGCAGCGGCGCCAGATGGGCCCATTCCTCCTCCAGCCCGAACACCGACAGAACCACGGGCACCCCGACCACCAGGGCGGAACTGAGCAGAACCGCCAGCAGGCCCGAGACGGTGAAGCCCATGCACAGCAGGTTGTAGGTGATGATGTTGCGCCGCTCGACCTCGTGATAGGCGAGATTGAGCCCGTAGAAGAGGGTCTTCACCCCGCCGTTGGCTGCCATCAGGGACAGGGCCAGGGTCCAGATGAGGGTGAAGGTCAGCTGCCCGGTCGAGCCGCCCGCCAGTCTGGTCATCTCGGTTCCCAGAAACTGGGCCACGTTCGACGGCAGCACCTCATAGAGGAAGCTCAACTGGTTCCAGGCGTCGGCCGGATCGGCGAACAGGCCATAGATGGTGACGAAGGCGCCCAGTGTCGGAAACAGGGCCAGAAGCATGAAGAAGGTCACGCCTCCGGCGACGAAGCCGACCCGGTCTCCGAAGTAGCCCATGGTCGTGCGCCAGGCGATGTCGATCCACCCCTTGCGCGGAATACGGACGGGGTGCTGGGCCAGCCGGCCGCGGCCGGGCTCCTTGGCGTCATAGTCCTCGGGCGTGGGATCGCGCGGGGGCAGGGGCTCGGGTCGCTTCGGCCGCAGTTCGACGCCGTACTTGTGTCCCTGCGTATAAAGAAGGTGCGCCGCCGTGGCCCCGGCCGCCAGACCGCCCGCCGCCGCGCCCAGATAACGCCAGACGACGCCGCCGTTTTCGCGCCGACGCGTCGACCGTTTCAGAAGGTTCTGCATCCCCATCCGCCCCACAACGGTCACGCTCGCCGCCTGTTCCCGATCGGCTTGCGTCTTGAATTCCCGCCTCGCAATCGCCAATCAGCCCTCATGTCCGAAAACGCATCCGCCGCCCCGACCCTGCTGACCGCCTGGAAAGGCGCCCAGGCCCGCCTGAAGGCCGCCGGCATCGACAGTCCGTCGATCGACGCCCGCCTGCTGCTGGAGGCCTCGACCGGCGCGGGCCGTGTCGACATCCTGACCGATCCCTATCGCGTCGTCGACGCCGACAAGATCGCTGCGCTGGACGCCATGATCGAGCGTCGGCTGAAGCGCGAGCCCGTGTCGCGCATCCTGGGCAAGAAGGGCTTCTGGAAGATCATGCTGAACGTCACCCCCGACGTGCTCAGTCCGCGTCCGGACACCGAGACCCTGCTGGATGTCATCGTCCGCGCCTTCCCGCCGCATCGCGCCTTCGAGATGGTCGATCTGGGCACCGGCTCGGGCGCCATCCTGCTGGCGACCCTGATGGAGCGCGCCGGGGCGCGCGGCGTCGGCACCGACATCTCGACCGAGGCCATCGCCGTGGCCCGTGAGAACGCCGCCAACCTGGACCTCAACGGCCGCTGCACCTTCATCCGCACCGACTGGGCCGCGGGCTTCGCCGACGACAGCTTCGACCTGGTGGTGTCCAATCCGCCCTATATCCCGACCGGCGACATTCCCGGCCTGGACCCCGAGGTGCGTGAGCACGACCCGCATCTGGCGCTGGACGGCGGCCCTGACGGCCTGCAGCCCTATCGCGATCTGGCCCCCGAGATCGCCCGCATCCTGCGTCCCGAAGGCGTGTTCGCCGTCGAGATCGGCTGGGACCAGGGCGAGGCGGTCAAGGCCCTGTTCGAGGCGGCGGGCTTCACCGGCGTCAAGGTGGTCAAGGACCTGGGCGACCGCGACCGCGTCGTCACCAACGGCCCGGACCCGCGCGTCGATCCCCTTCCGGAAGCGTGACCGGGGAGCGAGCGCGGGGCCTGCAACAAAACCCTTGGAAAGCGCTTCATCGCGCGCTAAGTCGTTTCTTGTCTCCCACTCAAACGCGGTCTTTTCGGGCAGGTTTGCTCGCTCAAGCGCGTCTGGGCCAGTGACGGTCGGGCCTGCAGGGCCCGGCGGACCACAGGGCGACGAACGGTTTTCCGAGCACATCGATACGGGGATTGGCCCCGACCGAACGGAACGACGAACTGGGTCCTGCCCGTCCTCACCCGACGGCGGCCCGCACCAGCACGGTAAGCTCCGATGAGAGATTTCAAGGGCATGAAGCGTCAGCGCGGACGCAACCGGAAGCCCGGCGGCGGCGGCAACAACGCCAATGCGACCAACCCGAACCGGTCGTGGGACTCGCAAGGCCCCGAGAACATCAAGGTCCGCGGCAACGCCCAGACCGTCTATGAGCGCTACATGCAGCTGGCGCGCGACGCCTCGGCCGCCGGCGACCGGGTCCTGGCCGAGAACTACACCCAGCACGCCGAACACTATTTCCGCGTCTTGCGCGCCCTGCAGCCGCAACGTCCGGTCAGCGAGATCGCCCAGCGCGAACTGGCCGGTCAGGGCTTCGACATCGACTTCGAGGACGAGTCCGGCGCCCAGGCCGCCGCCATCATCGCCGCCGCCGCCGCCGAGCAGCAAAAGGCCGAGGACGAAGCCCGTCGCCAGGCCGAGCGTGCCGAACGCGACGCCAATCGCGACCGTGACCGTGATCGGGACCGCGACTACAACCGCGACCGGGATCGTGAACCGCGCGAGCCGCGCGACAATGACCGCGAACCCCGCGCCGAGGGCGAGCCCCGCGAGGGCGGCCGTCGTGAAACCCGCCGCGAGCGCTGGGAGCGCCGCCGCGAGGAACGCAACCGTCGCTTCGAAGCCGGCGAGGCCACGCCCGAGGACGAAGCCCGCGCCGCAGCCGAGGCTGAGTACGACGCCGCCGCCAGCTCGAACGAAACAGCCGCCTCACCGGTCGTCGACGAAGAGGCCGAGGCCCGTCCCGCCCGCGCCCCGCGTCGTCCGCGCGCCGAGCGTGCGCCGGCCGAAGGCGAGGCCAGCGACGGCATGGGTCTGCCTGGCTTCCTGACCCGCCCGACCACGCCGTCTTCTGACGAGGTGGAGGCCGCGTCGGAAGAAGCGCCCGCGCCCAAGCGTCGCGCGCCGCGCCGCAAGGTCGAGCCGGCGACCGACGAAGGCTGATCGACGGCGCGCAACCTTGGCGCGCATGTTTACATAATTGCAATCTATAGTCGTCACTCTCGAGGCATCGGAGGGACGCGCGATGGAACTCGTTCTGGTGGTGGTCGCCCTGGCCCTGTCGGGCTGCTGGGCGGGGTTGCGGATGGCGGTGAAGGCCCGACGCGAGGTGAGGATCCTGCGGCGGGTCAACGCCACGCTCGAGGCCTGTTCCGAGCAGCGGGCGCGTGAACTTCAGGCGGCCCTGACCGCCGCCGAAGGCCAGGCCGCCCAGGTCGAGGCGGCGCACCGCGCCAAGACCGAGTTCCTGACCAGCATGAGCCATGAACTGCGCACTCCGCTGAACGCGGTCATCGGCTTCTCCGACCTGATGCGGATGAACGAGGCGCAGGAGCCCCTGACCCATCGCCAGCATCAGGCGCTGGAGCAGATCCGCGACGCCGGGGCTCGGCTGCTGGTCCTGGTCGACGAGGTGCTGAACCTGGCCGACATCGAAGGCGGGCGCTTGGCGCTGAACGTCGAGCGGCTGGATCCCCTGCTGGTCGCGCGTCAGGTCTGCGAGGCCCTGCGCCCCATGGCCGAGGCCGCCGAAGTCGAGTTGCGGGAGCCGCCGCCCGTCGCCGGCCTCGCCGCCCGCGCCGACCGCGAGCGCCTGCGTCAGGTGCTGACCGCCCTGATCGCGAACGCCGTCAAATACAATCGCCCCGGCGGCGCCGTCCTGATCGAGGCGCGCCAGTCCGCCGAGGGCGTCAGCCTCAGCGTCCACGACACGGGACCGGGCCTGCCCGCAGCCTGCATGAACGGCCTGTTCCAGCCCTTCAACCGGCTGGGCCGCGAAGCTTCGGACGTGCCCGGCGCGGGCCTGGGACTGGCCGTGGCGCGGCGTCTGATCGATGCCATGGGCGGTCGGCTGGAGGCGGAAAGCCGCGAGGGCGAGGGGGCGGTCTTCACGGTGTATCTGCCGGCCTCGGCGGCCCAGCCGCGCGCCCTGATCGCTTCGCCCGTCCCGGCCGCCGACCTGCCCGAGGCCACCTTGCTTTATGTCGAGGACAATCCGTCGAACGTCGCCCTGATGCGCCATGTGACCACGGCCTTTGGCCGCTTGCGGCTGCATGTGGCCCAGACAGGGCCGGAGGGCCTGGCCCTGGCCCGGGATCTGCGTCCCGATGTCATCATTCTGGACATCAACCTGCCGGGGATGGACGGCTTCGAGCTCAAGGCGCGTCTGGGCGAGGACCCGTTGACCCGGACGGTGCCGGTTCTGGCCCTGTCGGCCGGCGCGGCCCTCGCCGACATCCGCCGAGGACGCGAGGCCGGCTTTATAGAATATCTGACCAAGCCCCTGCAGATTCCGGCTTTGGCCGAGGCCCTGTCGCGCGCCCTGTCGCCGGTCTCGACGACAGGTGACGTCGCCGTGCGGGCCGGGACGATTGACGCCGCTTGAGACATGCGGAGACGGTGTGGCGTCGCGACGTCGCCCGCCCGCAGGGTTGACGCGGAGGCTTCAGGGGGCTTCCTAGGGGGCGGGGGCTTTTTCGACCCTGTGCTAGGGAGAGCCCATGTCACGTCCGTCGGCCGGTAGTTCGCATTTCAAGGCGCGGGGGCCTCACGCCCTCATTCCAGGCGCGCTGATCTCGTGCGTGCTGGCGGCGGTGCTGGCGGGCTGTGCGACCACGCCCCCCCCTCCGCCCCCGCCGCCGCCTCCGTCAGCGCCCGAAGCCCCCAGCGGTGTGGTTCTGAGCGACTGGCGCGGGGTCATCACCGCTGCTGATCGCGACCGTTATCAGCGGCGCGAGGCCGCCTGGACCCTGGCCCTGCAGCAGGCGAAACGTCAGGCCGGGTCGGGCGACCTGAACGGTCTGGGCGATCTGATCGACCCGGACGCGGGGCGTCCCTCGGTGGCGCCGCCGGTCGGGAACTACCGCTGTCGCACCGTCAAGCTGGGCTCGCAGGGCGGCGAGGGCGGTCTGGGCTATGTGGTTTACGGCTGGTTCGCTTGCCGCATCGAACAGACGTCGGCGGGCCTGAAATTCAGCAAGCTGACCGGGTCGCAGCGTCCCAGCGGTTTGCTGTATCCCGAGAACGACCGCCAGATGGTGTTCCTGGGCTCCATGGCCCTGGCCTCCGAACCGGCCGCGCGCTCATATGGCCTGCGGGCCGAGCGCGACATGGTGGCGGTGGTCGAGCGCATCGGCGAGCGCCGCTGGCGGCTGGTCATCCCCTGGCCGGCGAACGAGTCCAATCTGGATCTGATCGAGCTGGTCCCGGCGGCCGCGTCCACGCGGCGCTGAGCCGCGCTTGACCCTGGGGGGCGGCGCCGTCCACCCTGAGCGTCGTTCAGATTTCCGGGGAGGCGCAGATGCGCGGCATAGGTTTCACCATCGGTTCGATCATCGCCATCGGCGTTCTGGTCGCCGTCGTCCTGGTCGGTTTCCCGACCTACAACGTCTATTCCAAGCAGATGGCGGGCAAGGCGGCCTATGAGGAGGCGGTGCAAAACCGCCGCATCCGCGTGCTGGAGGCTCAGGCCGCCCTGGACTCGGCCAAGCTGACCGCCGCCGCCGAGATCGAGCGCGCCAAGGGCGCCAACGAGGCCAACCGCATCATGGCCGAGGCCCTGGGCGGCCCCGAGGCCTATCTGCGCTGGTCCTACATCAACATGCTGCAGGAGACGGCCGGCAAGGAAGGCCGCCAGACCATCTACATCCCGACCGAGGCGGGCATGCCCATCCTTGAGGCCGGCCAACGTCCGGCGGCGCGCTAAGCTCTCGGGACGAAATGAAGAAAGGGGCGGTCCGTCGGGACCGCCCCTTTTTGCTGGCCTCAGACCCGCGTCAGCCGCAGGTCCTGATAGTCGTAGGAGAAGTCGATGTCGGGCGAGACGCCCTTGACCGTGGCGGTCGCCGGCTTGGCGGTGGCGATGTTGAAGGTGATGAAGGCGTCTTCCTCGCGCTTGTCGGCAAAGCGGGTGCGGAAGGTCTCGCCGTCATAGGGCTCCAGCCAGCCCTGCAGCGCCGGGGTGTGAGTGAAGGCCACCCACAGGCCGGACTTGCGGTTGCGGCCGCGCCCCTGGGTCTTTTGCTCGATGACGATGTCGCCGTACCAGGGGTCGCGCCAGGTCCCGACATAGGCGTCCAGCGGCATGGAGGGCGGGGCGCCCGCCGCCTGCTTGGCGTCGATCTCGACGGCGGCTTTCAGCGACTTTTCGGTCCCCTCAGCCTCCCGCTTCTTGGAATCGGCGATCCAGTCGACGTCGACCTTGTTCATGGCGATGTCCGACAGGCCCGAGCGCAGGGCGCGCAGCAGGAAGCTCTCCTCGGCGTTGGTGAAGACCGAAAAGCCGATCTTGCGGCCCGGGATCAGGACGGTGGCCGAGATGCCGCCGGGCGAGCCGCCGCCGTGGGTGGCCAGCCGCTCGCCGCGATAGTCCTGGACCTGCAGGCCCATGGCATAGGTCGAGGCCACGGCCTGGTTAGGCAGTTCCGCCGTCGGCCCGCCCAGGGCGGAGACGATGATGTTGGGCCTGTACATCTCTCTGGCGGCGGCTTCGGAGAACAGGCGCGACCCGTCGGCCAGCTCGCCGTCATTCAGACGCACGGCGATCCACTTGGCCCAGTCGGTCGCGCTGGCGCAGATGCCGCCCGCCGCCGCCGCTGAATCCCAGTTCCAGACCTCGACGATGGAGTCGGCGATCTGGGTCATCGCCCCCTGATAGCGCAGGGGCGGGCCGACGCGGCCATGCGGCAGGGCGGACTTGGCCGGATCAGCCAGACGCGCCAGGGGCACGCTCTCGCTCATGCCCACCTTGTCGAAGATGCGGGTCTGGACGAAGGCCTCCCACGACAGGCCGGATACGGCCTCGATCACCGCGCCCGCGACCACGAACATCAGGTTGCAGTAGTGATAGTCCTCGCGGAAGCCGTCCTCGATGGGCACGAAGGCGGCCTGGGCCAGGACCTCGGCGCGCGTCCGGTCGCTGTTGGGCCAGAACAGCAGGTCCCCGGCGCCCAGACCGAAGCCGGCGCGGTGGCTCAGCGTGTCGCGCACCGTGATGCGCTCGCCCACCATCGGGTCCGACAGGGTGAAGCCGGGCAGATAGGTCTTGATCGGCTCGTCCCACTTCACCTTGCCCTCGTCGACCAGGATGGCCAGGCAGGCGGCGGTGACGTTCTTGGAGTTGGAGGCGATGGCGAACAGGGTGTGTTCGTCGGCCGGTTCGGCCTTGCCCTGACGGCGCACGCCGTAGCCCTTGGCCAGCACCGTCTTGCCGCCGCGGACCAGGGCCAGGGAGACGGCGGGCTGATCGGGCCAGGCGGCCATGCAGCGCTGCACCCAGGCGTCGGCTGCGGCGGCGATCTCCTCGTCCGAACGGGTGTCGGCGCTGGTCTGGGCCCAACCGGTCGCGGGCAGGGCCGCGCCCGATGCGGCTGCGGCGGAGGAAATCAGCGCCGCGCGGCGCGACAGGCGGATGGACATAGGCGAAGCTCCCGACACATGAGCGGCGACGCTAGCGCCGCCGATCCGCCGGGCCAAGGGCTCAGGCCGCCAGCCGCCACCTTTGCAGGTGTTCCAGCACGTCGGCGACGATCTGCGCCCGGCTGAATCCGGTGAGATCGCGGGGGCGCGTGCCGTCGCCGGTCTGGGCCGTCATCCGCCATTCCAACGCGCGACGGCCCTCGGGCGCCTCCAGCGCGCTCAGGGCGGGCAGGGGCCGTGAGCGGGCGCCGACGCGATAGAGGAAGTCGCGGCCGTTGGCGTGTTCGACCACCAGCCAGACGCCGTTCTCATCCATTTCGACCCGGCTGTGGTCCAGGCCCTCGTTCGACAGGGCGTCGCGAACCTCGACCAGGGCCGGGGCGGCCTGGCGTTCGATCTGGCGGGCGATGTCCTTGCGGCTGGCGGGCGAGAAGATGCGCTTCAGCCGCTCACGGATCGGCGGAGCCTCGGTCTCGACCGCCTCGCCCCTCAGGTCGGCGTTCATCTGTCGCGTCAGCCCAAAGGCCAGCAGGATCATGATGACGGCGAAGGGTAGGGCCGCCACCAGGGTCGCCGCCTGAAGCGCCCCCAGACCCCCCGCCAGCAGCAGCAGGGCCGCCGTCAGCCCCAGAAGGACGCACCAGTAGACCCTCTGCCAGCGCGGCGTTTCCTCGGCCCCGCCCGACGCCAGGGTGTCGATGACCAGCGACCCGGAATCGGCCGAGGTGACGAAGAAGACCGCCACCAGGGCCACCGCCAGGGTCGAGGTGATCGCCGTGCCCGGCAGGTATTCCAGGAAGTGGAACAGGGCTGTCGACAGGTCCGCCTGCACCGCCTCCGAAATGGCCCCGCCCGCTGCGCCGAGGTCCAGGCCCATGGCTGAGTTGCCGAAGACCGTCATCCACAGGAAGGTGAAGGCGGTCGGCGCCAGCAGCACGCCGATGACGAACTCCCGCACCGTCCGCCCCCGCGAGATGCGGGCGATGAACATCCCCACGAACGGCGACCAGGCGATCCACCAGGCCCAGTAGAACAGGGTCCAGTCCGCCATCCAGCCGCGCGGTTCATAGGCGTAGAGGGTGAAGGTGCGGACGAAGAAGTGGTCCAGATAGAGACCGAAATTCTGCACATAGGCCCGTAGCAGGAACAGGGTCGGGCCCACCGCCAGCACGAACAGCATCAGGCAGACGGCCAGGACCAGGTTCAGCTCGGACAGCCGCCGCACCCCCTTGTCCACGCCGGTCAGCACCGAGATCGTCGCCGCCCCCATGACCACGACGATCAGGCCGACCTGGACCATCACCGTGTTCGGCACCCCCGCCACATAGTTCAGGCCGGAGGTGATCTGGGCCACGCCCAGCCCCAGGGATGTGGCGATGCCGAACAGGGTGCCGCAGATGGCGAAGATGTCGACGGCGTCGCCGATCGGCCCGTTGATGCGCTTGCCCAGCAGCGGGTAAAGCCCCGACCGCATGGTCAGGGGCAGGCCTTTCCGGTGGGCGAAATAGGCCAGGCTCAGCCCCACCACGGCGTAGATGGCCCAGGCGTGGACGCCCCAGTGGGTATAGGTGATGACCATGGCCTCGCGGGCGGCGGTCAGGGTTCCGGGCTCCGCCTCGGGCGGGGCGATATAGTGCTGCACCGGCTCGGCCACGGCGAAATACATCAGGCCGATGCCCATGCCCGCCGCGAACAGCATGGCCAGCCAGGAGACATAGGGGAAGTCCGGCTCGGCCTCGTCCGGCCCCAGCTTCAGCCGCCCGGTCGGCCCGAGCGCCAGCACGGCGACGAACAGCAGGAACCCCGCCACCGCCGCCACATAGAACCAACCGAAGGTGTCGATCACCCAGGCCTGGGCCGCGCCGAATATCAGGCCGGACGTCGAGGGCGCGATCATGGCGAGGAGAAGCAGGGCGCCTGCGATGGCGCTGGCCCCCCAGAAGACGCGGGGGTTCATCTTGGTCGTCAGCATGGGGCCGCAAACGCACGGCGACGCTTGCGGTTCCCGGCCTTGGCCACAGACCCGCCCCCGGGATGAAAAAGATGTAACTGTGGTCGGCGATGACCGGCTGATAGTCGCAGCGCTTGAGGGGACGTCGAGGGGACGTCCGCAGGGACGCGACCATGTCGAAACTCAAGCTTGCGCCTTTGCTGGGCGTCGTTCTGGCCCTGCCCGCGGGCGCCGTCATGGCCCAGACGCCACCGCCCGAGACTGGGGCGCAGGCCCAGACCCCGGCGCCGACGGCTCCGCAGGAGAACAAGGACAAGGACGAGCCCGCGACCGTGGGCGACGTCGTCGTCACCGCCCGGGCCAACGACGTGCGGACCTCGATTGATTCCATCAGCTATAGTCTGGCTGACGATCTGCAGGCCGCGACCGGTTCTCTGGCCGAGGCGCTGCGCAACGTACCTTCGGTGGATGTCGACCCCCAGGGCAATGTCTCGCTGCGTGGCGACGGCAATGTCACCATCCTGGTCGACGGTCGTCCCTCGGCCATCCTGTCGGGCCCCAATCGCGCTGACGCTGTGCTGCAACTGCCGGCTGACCGCTATGCGCGGATCGAGGTCATGACCAACCCCTCGGCCGCCTACAGCCCCGAGGGCTCGGGCGGGGTCATCAACCTGATCACCAAGCCCATTCCCGCCGCGGCGCGCGCCGCCGCCGCCGGGGCGCCCACGGCGACCGTCACGACCGGTTCTGTGCGGGTCAATGTCGGCGACAACGGCCGCTGGAACGCCGGCGTCAGCGGCTCGCGCCAGCGCGGCAAGCTGACCCTGACCGGCGACGTCAGCTATCGCTACGACGATCAGAACTTCGCCTTTGACCGGTTGCGCGAACAGCTGGACCCGATCACCGGCGCCGTCACCTCCAGGACCACGACGATCCAGGAGAACGACATGATCCAGAAGGGCGCCTTCGGCCGGGTCGCGGCCGAATACCGCCTGACCGACAAGACCATGTTGACGGGGGAACTGCGCGCCAACCGCTTCGAGGCCGACGCCGAGGCCGGCAGCCTGTTCGAGACCCGCAACGCCGCCGGCGTCCTGACCAGCGCCTACACCCGCGCCGGGGTAGGGGGCTTCAGCATGGACGGCTGGGGCGCCACCGCCCGCGTGCTGCACCAGTTTGACGCCTCGGGCCACGAGTGGTCCAACGAGCTGCGCTATGACCGCAACGACAACGAGAACGCCTCGCTGAACGCCAACGTCTTTTCCGTGCCCGTCAGCCCGACGGTCTATGAGGACCAGAAGTTCCTGAACGCGCAGGAAACCATCGGCTTCACCAGCGCCTATACCCGGCCCATGGACGACGGCTCCAAATTGCGCGCCGGCTATGAGCTGAGCCTCAACCGCCCGGATCAGGACGTTGTCCTGCGGCGCGGCCCGACCGAAGCCGCTCTCGCCCCGGTGCCTGGTCTGAGCAACCGCTTCGAGGCCGAGCAGACGGTCCACGCCCTCTACACCACCTATGAGCGCCCGTTCGGCGAGAAGCTGTCGGCCCAGTTCGGCCTGCGTCTGGAACAGGCGGAGGTCGATGTCGAGGACGTCACCAACGCCGCGCGTGCCTCTCAGGATTACTTCCGCGCCTATCCGACCGGCCATCTGCAATACAAGCTGACCGACACGCAGACCCTGCGCGCCAGCTATTCGCGCCGGATCCAGCGCCCGCAGCCGACGCAGCTGAACCCCTTCGTCTCCTATGGCGACCCGCTGAACCTGCGCTCGGGCAATCCGAACCTGGAGCCGCAGGAGACAGACAGCTTCGAGGCCATGTGGCAGATGCGCCAGGGCCAGAACTTCTATCAGGCCACGGCCTATTATCGCGACACCACCAAGGCCTTCACCGACGTGGCCGTCGATGTCGGCGGCGGCGTCCTGCTGACCCGGCCCGAAAACCTGGGCGCGCGCCGCGACCTGGGCGTCGAGCTGACCGCCAGCGGCCGCTTGCATCCGACCCTTCGCTACAACGCCAGCGTCAACGCCTTCCGTCAGGAAATCGACGCGTCAGGCATCCCCGGCGCCCGCGATCGCGAAGGCGAGATGGTGACGGGCCGCCTCAGCCTGAACTGGCAGGCCACGCCCAAGGACTTCGTCCAGGTCATGGGCTTCTGGCAGGGCGACCAGCTGCTGGCGCAAGGCACGCGCGAGAGCGGCGGGATGGTGAACCTCGGCTATCGTCGCAAGCTCAACGATACGCTGTCGCTGCAGTTCACGGCCCGCGACATCCTCAACTCCTTCGGCGGGGCCACCACCTATGACACGCCCCTGTTCCGTGAGCGGAGCGATCAGGACATCAATCTGCGCGCCTTCTACCTGGGCCTGACCTGGTCGTTCGGCGGCGGACCGCGCCGCCAGCCCGAACAGTTCGACTTCTCGACCGGCCCGACCGGCGGCTGATCGGCCGAAGGCGAGGGCTCAGACCCTCGTCTCCCAGGCGGTCCAGACGGCGATGGCGACCAGGCCCAGGGCCATGGCGGCGCGCATCGCCGGCCCCTGGGCCCGGGTCAGCAGGGCACCGCCCGCCCGCGCCGCTGTCAGCACGATGACCGAGTGGACCATGACGCTGACCACGACGTGCAGGCCGCCCAGCGTCAGGGCCTGCGTCAGGGTCGAGCCGTGGGCCGGGCGGATGAAGCCGGGCAGCAGGACGACATAGAGCAGGGCAGCCTTGGGGTTCAGCAGGTTGCCGATCAGGCCGCGCCGGAACAGGGCGCGCCGCCGCGTCTCGACCGGCGCCGCGTCCGCGCCGTCGCCGGTGCTGCGCCAGGCGTCCCAGGCCAGCCACAGCAGGAAGCCGACCCCGGCCCAGCGGATGGCCTGATAGAGGGCGGGCCACAGCAGCACCACCTCGGTCAGGCCGAAGGCGGCGGCGACCATCCACAGCGTCAGGCCGAGCGTGATCCCGGCCACCGCCGCCAGCCCCGCTGTTCGTCCCTGTGACAGCGACACCAGGGCCAGCCAGCCCATGTTCGGCCCCGGCGTCAGCTCCATCAGCGCCACCGCCGCCAGAAAGGGCAGGACGACCGTCGGATCGACCGGGCCGTGCGTCAGAAAATCCATAGAGGCCTCCTGCGGCCACGCTAGGCCGGGACGGCGGCGCGCATCAATCGCGAGTGACTGGTCTTGCGTGGCCGTTCCGCCACACCCACCTCGGTTTGACACAACTCAAGGCGTCGCTTCGCAGAAGGGCGCGTTGTTGGTTTTCCGCCTTCCGAGGGGACTGCACCGAAATGAATCTCGACCTCTATTCCGACCGCGCCAAACAGGCCGTCCAATCCGCCCAGTCGCTGGCTCTGGCTCGCCGCCATCAGCAGTTCGCGCCCGAGCACCTGTTGAAGGTGCTGCTGGAAGAACGCGACGGTCTGGCCCGCAAGCTGATCGATCAGGCCGGCGGCGATCCGTCCGCCGTCGAACTCGTCACCGAAGGCCTGCTGAAGAAGCGGCCCCAGGTCGAGGGCGGCTCGGGCCAGCTCTATCTGGACGGCGACACCGCCCGCGTCTTCAGCGCCGCCGAGCAAGCATCCAAATCGGCCGGTGACGCCTTCGTCACCACCGAACGCCTGCTGGCCGCCATCGTGAAAGAGGGCGGGGCCGCCGCCGAGGCGCTGAAGTCCGCCGGAGTCACGCCCAAGAAACTCGATGACGCCGTCGCCGACATGCGCAAGGGCAAGACCGCCGACAACGCCTCGGCCGAGGACAGCTACGACGCCCTGAAACGCTACGCCCGCGACCTGACCGAGGCAGCGCGCGACGGCAAGGTTGATCCCGTCATCGGCCGCGACGAGGAAATCCGCCGCACCATCCAGGTCCTGGCCCGCCGCACCAAGAACAACCCTGTCCTGATCGGCGAACCCGGCGTCGGCAAGACCGCCATCGTCGAAGGCTTGGCGTTGAGGATCGTCAACGGCGACGTGCCCGAAAGCCTGAAGGACAAGAAGGTCCTGTCGCTCGACATGGGCAGCCTGATCGCCGGCGCCAAATACCGCGGCGAGTTCGAGGAGCGCCTGAAAGCCGTACTGAACGAGGTGGCACAGGCCGAGGGCGGCATCGTCCTCTTCATCGACGAGATGCACACCCTGGTCGGCGCCGGCAAGGGCGACGGGGCCATGGACGCCTCCAACCTCTTGAAGCCCGCTCTGGCGCGCGGCGAGCTGCACTGCGTCGGCGCCACCACGCTGGACGAGTACCGCAAGCACGTCGAGAAGGACGCGGCCCTGGCCCGTCGCTTCCAGCCGGTCTTCGTCGCCGAACCCACCGTCGAGGACACGGTGTCGATCCTGCGCGGCCTGAAGGAGAAGTACGAGGTCCACCACGGCGTGCGCATTTCCGACAGCGCCATCGTCGCCGCTGCGACCCTGTCGAACCGTTACATCACCGACCGCTTCCTGCCCGACAAGGCCATCGACCTGATCGACGAGGCCGCCTCGCGCGTCCGCATGGCCGTGGACTCCAAGCCCGAGGCGCTGGACGAGATCGACCGCCGTCTGGTCCAGCTGAAAATCGAGCGCGAGGCCCTGAAGAAGGAGAGCGACAGCGCCTCGCAGCAGCGTCTCGAAAAGCTGGAGGACGAGATCGCCGACCTCGAAGGCCAGTCGGACGACATGACCGCCCGCTGGAAGTCGGAAAAGGACAAGGTCGGTCAGGGCGCGCAACTGCGTGAGACCCTGGACCGTCTGCGCGCCGAACTGGCCGCCGCCCAGCGCGCCGGCGACCTCGGCCGCGCTTCAGAGATCGCCTATGGCCAGATCCCGCAGCTTGAGAAGCAACTCGCGGACTCCGAATCCCCGGCGGCGGTCGCCGCCCCCCTGACCCCCGAGGTCGTCGACGCCGAGCAGATCGCCGCCGTCGTCAGCCGCTGGACCGGCGTGCCTGTCGACAAGATGCTGGAAGGCGAGCGCGAGAAGCTGCTCAAGATGGAGGAGGAACTGGGCCGCCGCGTGGTGGGCCAGAACGAGGCGCTGGAAGCCGTGTCCGACGCCGTGCGCCGCGCCCGCGCCGGGCTGAACGACCCCAACAAGCCGCTGGGCAGCTTCCTCTTCCTCGGCCCGACGGGCGTGGGCAAGACCGAGCTGACCAAGGCCCTGGCCGGCTATCTGTTCGACGACGACAACGCCATCACCCGCATCGACATGTCCGAATACATGGAGAAGCACTCGGTCAGCCGCCTGATCGGCGCCCCTCCCGGCTATGTCGGCTATGACGAGGGCGGCGCCCTGACCGAGGCCGTGCGTCGCCGCCCCTATCAGGTCGTCCTGTTCGACGAGGTCGAAAAGGCCCACCCCGACGTCTTCAACGTCCTGTTGCAGGTGCTGGACGACGGTCGCCTGACCGATGGGCAAGGCCGCACCATCGACTTCAAGAACACCCTGATCATCATGACCTCCAACCTGGGCAGCCAGTATCTGGCTGACCAGCCCGAGGGGGAGGCCCATTCTAAGGAAGGTTGGGAGGCCGTTCGCCCCCTGGTCATGGAACAGGTCCGCGCCCACTTCCGGCCCGAGTTCCTGAACCGCATCGACGAGATCATCCTGTTCCACCGCCTCGGCCGCGAACAGATGGGCGGCATCGTCCGCATTCAGTTGGCGCGTCTGGAAAAGCTGATGGCCGACCGTCGCCTGACCCTGGCCCTGGACGACAGCGCCCTGACCTGGCTCGCCGACAAGGGCTACGACCCCGTCTACGGCGCCCGCCCCCTGAAACGCGTCATCCAGAAGGAACTGGTCGACCCCATGGCCAAGAAACTCCTCGCCGGAGAGATCGAGGACGGCAGCGTGGTGGCCGTGTCAGCGGGGGCGGATGGGTTGGAGATCGGCAAGGCGCGGGTGCATTGATCTTAAGGCCTCACTGCAATTGACCTAAGACAGGGGTCGCGATTTCGCGGCCCCTTTTTCTTTCCTCATTCTCTGACCAGTCGTGTCAGCGGCGGCTGAGCCTCACCCCAGCACCGGCATCACCTCCACCCCGTCGCAGACGAAGATGGACATGTGCGGGTGGCCCTCGAACAGGCGGGCCGCCGCCTCGTGGCTGTCGGCGCGGACCACCATGAAGACGGTCAGCAGGTTGACCATGTCCGTCACTTCGCCGTCGTCGCCGATGCGCTTGGTCGGGCCCAGCGGGCCGCCCTGATAGACGATGACGTCGCGGTGCGCCTCTTCCCAGGCGGCGACGGCGGCCACGCCGACGCGGGCCGTTTCGGCCTGCTGGGCCTCGCTCATGGCGCGCCAGGCCCGCCACTTGGGGCCGGTCTTGTCGCTGGTGAAGACGGCCAGGTAATGGGTCTCGGCGCTCATCGAAGCCTCCCGTTTGCGGGAGGGTCGGACTTTCGTCGGCGTCGGGCAAGCGGGGCCATTTTCCTTCTCCCCTCGTGGGAGAAGGTGGGCGCCGGAGGCGCTCGGATGAGGGGTGTCAGCGCTGAGGGTTCAGGAAGAAGAATGGCGGCGCCTGAGCGAGCAAGCGGCGGCGCCGTCACCCCTCATCCGTCATGCTCCGCACGACACCTTCTCCCACAAGGGGAGAAGGAAGAACGCGCTCAAGTCGCGAGGGTCCGTGACCCGAGCATAGCGCCCTTAAATGTGGATGGCGTGGCCCAGGGCCCGCAGGCTGGCCTCGTGGAAGGCTTCGCCCAGGGTCGGGTGGACGTGGATGACGCCGGCCACGTCCTCCAGCACGGCGCCCATCTCCAGCATCTGGGCGAAGCTGTTGGACATCTCGGACACGTGCTGGCCGACGGCCTGAATGCCCAGGATGCGGTGGTCGGCCTTCGACGCGATGACGCGAACGAAGCCGCCGTCCTCGCCGGCCTCGATGGCCAGGGCGCGGCCGATGGCGGCGAAGGGGAAGACGGCCTGGATCACGTCGTCGCGGTCCTCGACGTCTGACGGACCCAGGCCCGCCGAGACGATTTCCGGCTCGGTGAAGCAGACGGCGGCGATGGTCACGGGATCGAACACGCGGTCATGGCCCGCGATGATTTCCGCGACCACCTCGCCCTGGGCCGAGCCCTTGTGCGCCAGCATGGGTTCGCCGGTCAGGTCGCCGACGGCCCAGACGTTCTTCATGCTGGTGGCGCAGCGCTCATCGATCTTGACGAAGGGGCCGTCCATGGCCACGCCCATGGTCTCCAGACCCCAGCCCTTGGTGCGCGGCCGACGGCCGACGGTGACCAGCACCTTGTCGGCGTCCAGCTGCATCGGATTGCCGTCCTTGTCAGTGACGTTCAGCTTGCCGTCGCCGAAACCGCCCGCCCGGGCGCCGAGGAGAAGCTCGACGCCGTGCTTCTCGAGCCACTTCTGCACCGGGTCGGTCAGGGCCTTGTCGTAGAGGGGCAGCAGGCGTTCGGCCATCTCGACGATGGCCACCTCCGAACCGAGTTTGCGGAAGGCGATCCCCAGTTCCAGGCCGATATAGCCGCCGCCGACCACGACCAGCTTCTTGGGCACTTCCGGCAGGCTCAGGGCCTCGGTCGAAGAAATCACGTCGCCGCCAAACGGCAGGAAGGGCAGTTCGACCGGCTCGGACCCCGTGGCCAGGATGACGTGCTCAGCCGTGATGCGGACGTCACCGTCCTCGGTCTTCACGGTGCAGGTCTTGGCGTCAGTGAACTCGGCCCAGCCCTTGATGACCTTGACCTTGGCCTTCTTCAGCAGGGCGGCGACGCCGGCGTTCAGCTTGCTGACGATGCCGTCCTTCCACGCAACCGTCTTGGACAGGTCGATGGCCGGAGCGGAGGCGGTGATGCCGAGCGTGCCGTCGCCGGCGGCTTTCAGCACCGTCTCATACTTGCCCGCGGCGTGGATGATGGCCTTGGACGGGATGCAGCCGACGTTCAGGCAGGTCCCGCCCAAGCCGTCGCCGCCGTCCACCAGCACGGTGTCCAGGCCCAGCTGGCCGCAACGGATGCCCGCGACATAGCCGCCGGTGCCGGCGCCGATGATCAGGACTTTGGTTTTGAGGGTCTGGGTCATGCGTAGCTCGCAACAAAGCGGGTGGCGACTAAGTCGCCGATGCGTCTCAATTCTTCTTCCGGTAGATCAACCGCCCAGCCCGTACCACCAAGCTTAAATCCAGCGAGGCAATGGCGGGAGCTGTCGTTGATCGGCTCACTTGATCGTAGGCCCGCGTGCGCTGAAGCGTTCCGCAGATCATCCAGCGCATCGAAGGCTGACTTCCCGCGCCAATGTTCGGGTAGGAGCCAAGGCTCTTCAATAGCGCCAGTTGAAGACCACTGTTTCCGCAATGATTGACCCACGCGGTCATCGGGCTTTTTAACCCGGTGCATTACCCAAGCAAGAATCGTCGTGAAGTAGGCGAGCGCTTCAGTCGTGGCGTAGTCGTGTCCTGGCGTACCTGTTCGACTTAGAAGGATCGCGAGACGTTCGACCACCTGCACCTCTAGGGCTTCGCGCTCGATTTGCGCCATCTCATTTATCCCATCCAGAGCGTGGCCGGGTTTTCCAGCAGCCCCTTGATCCTCGCCACGAAGACCGCCGCGTCATGGCCGTCGACGATGCGGTGATCGAAGCTGGAGGACAGGTTCATCATCTTGCGCACGACCATCTGGCCGTCCTTGACCACCACGCGTTCGGCGATCTTGTTCGGGCCGACGATGGCGACCTCGGGGTGGTTGATGATCGGCGTGTGCACCACGCCGCCCAGCGTCCCCAGCGAGGTGATGGTGATGGTCGAGCCGGACAGCTCCTCGCGCTTGGCCGAGCCGTCCTTGGCCGCGCCCGAGACGCGGGCGATTTCCAGGGCGGTGGCGTAGGGGTCCATCGCCTCGGCGTGGCGGACGACCGGCACCATCAGGCCGTTCGGCGTCTGGGCGGCGATGCCCAGGTGGACCGGGGCGTGCGTCATCAGCACCCCGGCCTCGTCGTCATAGTGGCTGTTGATCGTCGGCTGGTCGCGCAGGGCCACGACGATGGCGCGGGCGATGAAGGGCAGGACGTTCAGCTTGGGCTGGTCCTTGGCCTTGGTCGCGTTCAGGTGGGCGCGCAGCTCTTCCACCGCCGTCATGTCGATTTCCTCGACATAGGTGATGTGCGGAATGCGACGGACGCTCTCGGCCATCTTCTCCGCGATCTTGCGGCGCAGGCCGATGATCTTGGTCTCGGTGGTTCCCTCGGCGCGGGCGTAGGTCGAGGAGGCCGTGCCGCCGGTCGCGGCGGGCAGCGAACCGCCGCGAGCGACATAGGCGTCCAGGTCGGCATGCTCGATGCGGCCGGCGGGGCCGGTGCCCGGCACGATGACCAGGTCGACGCCCAGATCGCGGGCGCGGTTGCGCACGGCGGGCGAGGCCAGCGGACGTTCGCCCGGCCGGCGGCCGGTCAGGGCCGGAACGGGTTTGGCGTCAGCCTTGGGCGCGGCCGGAGCGGCCTTGGCGACCGGAGCGGGCGCGGCCTTCTCGGCCTTGGCGGCGGGGGCGGGCGCCGGGGTCGCGGCCGGAGCGGCGGCGACATTGCCTGCGCCCTCGACCTTGAAGCTGACCAGGGGGCCGCCGACGGCGATCTGCTGGCCGGCCTCGCCGTGCAGGGCGACGACCACGCCGTTGATCGGGCTGGTGATCTCGACCGTGGCCTTGTCGGTCATGATGTCGGCGAGGATCTGATCCTCCTCGACCGCGTCGCCGACCTTGACGTGCCAGCCGACCAACTCGGCCTCGGCCGTGCCTTCGCCCACGTCCGGCAGTTTGAAGACGTAGTTGGCGCCGGTAGCAGCGGCCGGGGCAGGGGAAGCCGGGGCGACCTCGACCTTCGGCGCCTCGACGGCGACCGGGGCGGGCTCGGATTTGACGGGAGCCGGCGTCGGCTCGGCGTCGGACGCATTGCCCGCGCCCTCGACCTCGAACTCGACCAGGGGGCCGCGCACCGGCACCATCTCGCCGGCCTGGCCGTGGATGGCCAGAACCTTTCCGCTGACCGGTGCGGTGATCTCCACCGTGGCCTTGTCGGTCATGACGTCGGCGACGATCTGGTCTTCCTCGACCATGTCGCCGACCGCGACGTGCCAGGCGACCAGTTCGGCCTCGGCGGTGCCTTCGCCCACGTCGGGCAGCTTGAAGACGAAACGACCCATCTTAACGAGCCTTTCCTGCTGTTTGGCCAGACATGACGGCTTTCAGGGCGTCGGCCACGCGTTGCGGGCCGGGGAAGTATTCCCACTCGAAGGCGTGCGGGTAGGGGGTGTCCCAGCCGGTCACGCGCGCGATGGGCGCCTCCAGATGATAGAAGCAGCGTTCCTGAACCAGGGCCGACAGCTCGCCGCCGAAGCCCGAGGTCTTGGGCGCCTCGTGCACGATGACGCAGCGGCCGGTCTTCTTGACCGAGGCCTCGATGGTCTCGATGTCCAGCGGCACCAGGGTGCGCAGGTCGATGACCTCGGCGTCCACGCCGGCGTGCTCGGCGCCGGCCAGGGCGACCCAGACCATGGTGCCGTAGGCCAGGATGGTGACGTCGGCGCCTTCGCGCATGATGCGAGCCTTGCCGATCGGCAGGGCGTATTTCTCGGTCGGGACCTGGGCCAGCTCCTGGGTCTTCCACGGGCTGACGGGCTTTTCGTGCCAGCCGTCGAAGGGGCCGTTGTAGAGGCGCTTGGGCTCGAAGAAGATGACCGGATCGTCGTCCTCGATGGCGGCGGTCAGCAGGCCCTTGGCGTCATAGGGGTTCGACGGAATGACGACCTTCAGGCCCGCGATGTGGGTGAACAGGCTTTCCGGCGACTGGCTGTGCGTTTGGCCGCCGAAGATGCCGCCGCCGTAGGGGCTGCGGATGGTGAGCGGCGAGGTGAACTGACCGCCCGAGCGGTAGCGCATCTTGGCCGCTTCGGAGACGATCTGGTCATAGGCCGGATAGATGTAGTCGGCGAACTGGATCTCGACGACCGGGCGCAGGCCGTAGGCGGCCATGCCGATGGCGGTGCCGACGATGCCGGTTTCCGAGATCGGGGCGTCGAAGCTGCGGGTCAGACCGTGCTTCTGCTGCAGTTGGTCGGTCACGCGGAAGACGCCGCCGAAATAGCCGGCGTCCTCGCCGAACGACAGGACGTTGGGGTCCTCCGCCATCTTGGTGTCGATGGCCGAGTTGAGGGCCTGAATCATGTTCATGGGCGCAGTGGTCATGTTCAGACTCCGACCTCGCGACGCTGCTCGACCAGGCGCCAGTCTTCGGTGGCGAAGACTTCCTCGAACATGGTCTTCACGCTGGGGCGCGACTGACCCAGGGTGCCGATGGCTTCGGATTCCTTGGCGGCGGCGCGGACCTGTTCGACCGCGTCCTTTTCGGCCGCTTCATGCTGTTCGTCCGACCATTCGCCGATGACGATCAGGTGCTGCTTCAGGCGTTCGAGCGGGTCGCCCAGCGGCCACTTCTCGTGCTCGTCGCCGGGGCGGTAGCGGCTGGGGTCGTCCGAGGTCGAGTGCGGGGCTCCGCGATAGGTGAACAGCTCAATCACCGTCGCGCCCTGGTTGGTGCGCGCACGCTCCTCGGCCCACTGGGTCGCGGCCCAGACGGCCAGGAAGTCGTTGCCGTCGACGCGCAGGGCCGGCAGGCCGTAGCCGATGGCCTTGGAGGCGAAGGTGGTCTCAAGCCCACCGGCGATGCCCTGGAAGGAGCTGATGGCCCACTGGTTGTTGACGATGTTGAGGATGACCGGCGCGCGATAGACGGAGGCGAAGGTCAGGGCCGAGTGGAAGTCGCTCTCTGCGGTCGAGCCGTCGCCGATCCAGCTGATGGCGATCTTGTCGTCGCCCTTGGCGGCGCTGGCCATGGCCCAGCCCACGGCCTGGACATACTGGGTGCCCAGGTTGCCCGAGATGGTGAAGAAGCCGTAGTCCTTGGCCGAATACATGATCGGCAGCTGGCGGCCTTTGATCGGGTCGGCGGCGTTGGAATAGATCTGGTTCATCATCGACGCGAGCGGGTAGCCGCGCGAGATCAGCAGGCCCTGCTGGCGATAGGTAGGGAAGCCCATGTCCTCGCGGCTCAGGATCATCCCTTGCGCGACCGCGATGGCCTCCTCGCCGGTGCACTTCATATAGAAGCTGGTCTTGCCCTGGCGGTGGGCGCGGTGCATCCGGTCGTCGAAGGCGCGCGTCAGGATCATGGCCTTCAGGCCGCGCCGCAGGATTTCGGGATCCAGCCTGGGATTCCACGGCCCCACGGCCTGGCCTTCGTCGTCCAGAACGCGCACCAGCTGGAAGGCGTGGTCGCGCATGTCATAGGGCGCGGTCGACACCTCGGGGCGGGTCACGACGCCGGCGGCGTCCAGCTTCAGGTGGCTGAAATCAGGCGCATCGCCCGGACGACCCGAAGGCTCCGGCACGCGCAGCGACAGGGTGGGGGTGTTCTTCATCATGCGTCCCGTCCGGTTGATCCGTCCGCGTTTCCTCTAGAAAGAGGGCATAGCATGGCGTGTGTCTGTTGGCCTTCCTAAAAATACCCTTGCCAAATGCTGATTTGGGGTATTTTATTGCGTGAAATCCCCTTTTGGAGAAACGCCTTTGGCCGATGAACTTGATCCTATCGACGCCCGCATCCTCGACATCCTGCAGCAGGACGCCGGATTGTCGGTCGCCGAGGTCGCCGATCGCGTCGGCCTGTCGGCCTCGCCGTGCTGGCGCCGGATCAAGAGACTGGAGGATAGCGGCCTGATACGCAAGCGGGTCACGCTGCTGGACGCGGGGCTGCTGGGTCTGGACTTCGAAGTTTACGCCATCGTCAAGCTGAGCCTGCCGTCGCGCGAGAACCTCGACATCTTCGAATCCGCCGTCGCCACCTGGCCGGAAGTGGTGCAGTGCGCCACCATCACCGGCCGCGAAGACTATGTCCTGCGCATCATCACCTCGGACATGCACGCCTTCGACCAGTTCCTGCGCGACAAGCTGCTGACCCTCGGCATCGTCTCCGACTGCGCCAGCCATATCGTCACGCGCGGCGTGAAGAACGTCACCACCCTGCCGCTGGGCATCATCACGCCCCACGTCGGTTAAAGGGGCCTGCGCGGGGGCCTACAGCCCCCGCATGAACTCCACCAGCGCCGCGTTCACCTCATTCGCTCGTTCCTGCTGCAGCCAATGTCCCGCGCCTGGCAGGACGACTTGTCCGCGCAGGTCGGTCAGCCATTCTTGTTGCGCCGTCTCATGAGGGCCGGCGTAGTGACGGACGGGATCGCGGTCGCCGACCATGAAGAAGGCGGGCTGACGGATCTTCTGGCCCTGCAGGAAGGCGGTCAGGCTCCAGTTGCGGTCGAGGCAGCGGTACCAGTCCAGCGGCCCCTTGAAACCTGAGGCGGCGAAGGCGGCGACGTATTCGTTGAAGTGCGCGGGGTTCATCCACGGCGACAGCGCGGCCTGATCGGAAATGCTGTCCAGCAGGCTGACGCCATCGGGCATGAAGCCGGTCGACTGGTCGGCCGGGGCGGTGGCGCCGTCATAGGCCCAGAACATCTTGCGCAGCGCAGTGGCCGGGTCGGCATCCAGTTCGACATGGGCCTCCGGCGACTGGAAGCGGTTGATGTAGAGGTCGCCCAAGCCAGCGCGTTTCGTGATCGCCGCCATGGCCGCTGTCGGCGGTCCCTTGGGACGACGCGGCTGGAACGGGACCGACAGGCCCGCCACGGCGCGGAACAGATCGGGCCGCATCAGGGCGCAGTGCCAGGCGACGGCCGAACCCCAGTCGTGGCCGACGACGACGGCCTCCGTCACGCCCAGAGCCCGCACCAGATCGACCATGTCCCCGACCAGATGCAGGATCGTGTGATCCTCCTGATCGGCGGGTTTGTCTGTCCCGCCATAGCCGCGCATGTCGGGGGCGACCGCGCGATAACCCGCCTCGGCCAGGGCCTGAACCTGCGCCCGCCAGCTGATCCCCAGTTCGGGAAAGCCGTGGAGCAGCAGGACCAGGGGGCCTTCTCCCGCCTCCAGCACCTGTTGCGTCAGGCCGTCGGTGGCGATGCGGCGGGTCTGCATGGGCGGTCCTCCCTGTTCCGACCAACCTACCCCGTTTTCGGCCGCTGGCGAGAGGAGCGCACGTTCCCGTTCCGTTTCGCGGCGGGGGGCGCTATGGATCGGGCGTGACCGACGTCTCCGTTCCAGCCACCGTCCAGCCCGCGACTGCGTTCGCAGCGGACCTGCCGCCCGCCCTGGCCACCCCGCCGGGCGCCGGCGCGGTGTGCGACGCGGCGGGCGCCAGGAAGATCGGGCGCGGCGCGGCCGAGGGCGTCTTTCTGGGCGGCGCCGTTCTGGTCGCCCACGCCAGCCTGACCGCGCGCCGTCTGGGCCTCAGCCCGCCGCCGCGCTCCGCCGACATGCTGGACGTGCTGGAGCTCTACGCCTTCGTGCGGCCCGCAAAATTCTGCGCGCCCTCGCCGTCGGGACTGGCCCTGGCTCTGGGCCGGTCCGAACCCAAGGGGGCCGAGGCTCAGGCGCAGGCCCTGCGCGACGCCGCCGCCGACCTGCTGACCGAACTGACCGATCCCGCCTATCCGGGGCGCGAGGACGCCTTCACCCTGGCCGGGACGTTGGACCGGGCCGGCTGGTCATGGGGTTCGCGCGTGCTGGCCGCGCTTCAGGCGGGGCCCCTGCGCGACCGGCGCGAGCGCGGCACCGGTCTGGACGTCTGGTCCCGCCTCGCCGAATGGGAGGACGAAGCCCCGCGCGGCGAGGCCGGGTCCGCCCCGGTCGACTCCGAGAGCGCCCGCATCCGTCTGGACAAGCTGCTGCAGGCCTCGGGTCTGGACGAGACGCGGCCCGCCCAGTCCGACTACGCCGCCGAGGCGGCCTACGCCTTTTCACCGCGCAACGAGGAGGGCCGTCCGCGCGTCCTGCTGGCCGAGGCCGGCACCGGCACCGGCAAGACCCTCGGCTATCTGGCCCCCGCCAGCCTGTGGGCCGAGCGCAATTCGGGCGCGGCCTGGGTCTCGACCTACACCCGCGCCCTGCAACGCCAGATCGACCGCGAAAGCCGCGCCTTGTGGCCCGACGAGGCCGAGCGCCGCAAGAAGACGGTGGTGCGCAAGGGCCGCGAAAACTACCTCTGCCTGCTGAACCTGCAGGACATGATGCAGGCGGCGCAATTGGGCAACGGCGACCTGGTCGGCATGGGTCTGGCTGCGCGCTGGGCCGCGCACAGCCGCGACGGCGACATGACCGGCGGCGACTATCCCGGCTGGCTGCCCGGCCTCTATGCGACCGCGCCCAGCCATCAGGCCAGCCCGGCCAATCTGGTCGACCGGCGCGGCGAATGCGTCCACGCGGCCTGTCCGCACTATCGTCTGTGCTTCGTCGAAAAGACCATCCGCGCCAGCCGCCGGGCCGATCTGGTCGTGGCCAACCACGCCCTGGTTATGACCCAGGCCGCCTTCGACGGCGCCCGCTCGGCGCGCGGCCAGAAGCAGGACGGCGAGACGGCGGCGCTGAAACGCATCGTCTTCGACGAGGGCCACCACCTGTTCGACGCCGCCGACAGCGCCTTCTCCGCCGCCCTCTCGGGTCAGGAAGCCGCCGAACTGCGACGCTGGATCCGCGGTCCCGAGGGGCGCGGCCGTCGCGGGCGCGGGCTGGAGCAGCGTCTGGGCGACCTGTGCGCCGACAACGAGGCCGCCGCCAAGGCCTTGAAGGACGCCATGATCGCCGCCGCCGCCCTGCCGGGCGAAGGTGTGTCGGGGCGCATTGCGCCTGCGTCCGGCGAGATCAATCCCATCGGCCCGATCGAGGCCTTCCTGGTCGCTGCGCTGGAGCAGTTGCGCGCCCGCAGTCAGGAGACGGGCGGGACCGAGTTCGGCATGGAGTGCGCCCTACGACCGGCGACCGAGCCGGTGCTGGAGGCCGCCCGCGCCGCCGCCCGCGCCATCGCCGCCGTCGAGGCCCCGCTGCTGGCCCTGTCGCGCCACCTGGAGGACATCCTCGACGAGGAAGCCGCCGAGCTGGACGGCGCCGCCCGCGCCCGCATCGAAGGGGCGCTGCGCGGCATGGACCGGCGCGCGCGCATGACCCTGCCGGGTTGGCGCTCCATGCTGGCGGCGCTGGAGGAGGGGGGCGACGAACCCGATCCCGATTTTGTGGATTGGCTGAGCGCGGAGGCTGCGTTTGGCCGCATCCACGACGTGGCCCTGCGCCGCCACTGGATCGACCCGACCGTGCCGCTGGAAGCCGCTGTCGTCATGCCGGCCCACGGCGTTTTGGTGACCAGCGCCACCCTGTCCGACCCCGCCGCCGAGGACCCGTTCCAGCTGGCCCGGATGCGCAGCGGCGCGGCCCGCCTGATCGAACCGGCGCGGACGCTGAAGGTGGACAGCCCCTTCGACTACGCCGCCAACAGCCGCATCATCGTCGTCAACGACCTGATGAAGGACGACCCGCGCCAGATCGCAGCCGCCATGCGCGAGCTGTTTCTGGCGGCGGGCGGCGGGGGGCTGGGCCTGTTCACCGCCATCCGGCGGCTGAAGACCGTCTATGAGCGACTGGGGCCTGATCTGGCGAAGGCGGGCGTCCCCCTCTACGCCCAGCACGTCGATCCGCTTGAGGTCGGCGCCTTGGTCGATGTGTTCCGCGCCGAACAGGACAGCTGCCTTCTGGGCACCGACGCCGTGCGCGACGGGGTGGATGTGCCGGGGCGGTCCCTGCGCGTGCTGGCCTTCGACCGTGTGCCCTGGCCGCGCCCCGACCTGCTGCACAAGGCCCGGCGCGAACGCTTCGGCGGCAAGACCTATGACGACGCCCTGGCGCGCGGCCGCATCGCCCAGGCGTTTGGCCGTCTGATCCGCCGCGCCGACGACAAGGGGGTCTTCCTGATGCTGGACGCCGCCTGTCCGACCCGCCTGTTCGCCGGCCTGCCGCCCGGCACCGAGGTCCAGCGCATGGGGCTGGCCGAGGCGGTGGAGCTGACCAAGAGCTTCCTGACGGAATAGCTTCTCGCCGTCATTCCGGGGCCGTCCGCCAGGACGGAACCCGGAACCCAGACGTCTCAGCGCACTCGGTCGACGATTGCGGAACCTCCGCCGCCTGGGTTCCGGGTTCGCTCTGCGAGCGCCCCGGAAGGACGGCGAAAACAAAAGCCGGGCTGAACAGCGTCGGATTAAGCGCTAAAGCTTATCGCCATGTCCAAGACCACCCCCGCGACCGTGGCCCTGAGCAAGGCCGGGGTCGCCTTTGACCTCTTCCCCTACGACTACGACCCCGACGCGCCGCGCGTGGGGTTGCAGGCGGCCGAGGCTCTGGGCTGGGCGCCGGAACAGGTGTTCAAGACCCTGATGACCCTGGTGGACGCCAAGCCCGCCTGCGTCATCGTCCCCTCCGACTGCGAGGTCAGCATGAAGAAGCTGGCGGCGGTCCTCGGGGCCAAGTCGGCCCAGATGATGAAGCCCGCCGACGCCGAACGCCTGACCGGCTACAAGGTCGGCGGCGTCAGCCCCTTTGGCCAGAGGAAGGCCGTGCCGACCGTGATGGACGAGACGGCCATCCTGTTTGACCGCATCCTGATCAACGGCGGCCAGCGTGGCTTGTTGCTGGGCCTGACGCCGGACGAGGCGGCGCGGGCGGCGGAGGCGAAACTGGCCGACCTGACGGCCTGAACCCTACTCTTCGAAGGTCACCACGACGCTGTCGGCGGAGCGCTCGGCCTCGCCGTGGAAGACCGCCTCGATGTTGTTGCCGTCGGGGTCCAGCAGGAAGGCGGCGTAGTAGCCGGGGTGATAGGGCCGCTCGCCCGGCGCGCCATTGCCGGTCCCGCCCGCCGTCAGCCCCGCCTTGTGGAAAGCCTCGACCATGGCCCGGTCTTTCGCCTGAAAGGCCAGATGGCAGCGCCCGGTCGGTCGCCCCGCTGCGGCGATGCTGTCCACCGCCGAGACGAACAGTTCATCGGCCCAGAAGAAGCGTTCGGCCTCGCCGCCGATCGGCACGCCGAGCGCCTCCAGCACCGCGCCGTAGAAGCGGCGGCTGGCCTCCAGGTCGGGCGTCACCAGTTGCAGATGGTCGATCAGCCGGCCGCGGTGCAGCTGTTGGGTTTCCATGGGCCTTGTCTCCTGTCGAGGCGCGATTCGAACGGACGGCAGGGTGGCTCGTTCCTGCTGACAGGGCGTGTCAGCAGCCGCGCGGCCTGCTAAACCGCGCCCATGACCGACGCATCCGCCGAACCTGTCCGCCACAGCCGCAAGGGGCTGATCATCCCCTTCGCCATCGTCTTCGTCGGCCTGGCCCTGTGGACCGGCTGGTGGTTCGTCCTGACGCAGCAGATCGAGCAGAAGCTGGAAGGTCGCATCGCCCGGCTGGAGCAGTCGGGCTGGACCGTGAAGCACGCAGGGCTCACCACGACGGGCTGGCCCCTGCGGGCGCGGGTGGCGATGAAGCATGTGGACGTCGTCGCGCCCTCGGGTCACGCCGTCGCCGCGCCCGAGATCGTGGCCGAGGCCAACGCCTATAACCCGACCAAGTGGGTCATCGCCGCGCCGGACGGTCTGGTCCTGACACGCGGGGCCAAGGGCAAGGTGGCGATCCGCGCCGAAACCATCCGCATGAGCCTGCACGGCCTGACCCAGCGCTGGCCCAATGTGGTAGTCGAGCTGGCCAAGCCGGTCTTCACCGCCCTGCCGGACGCCGAGCCCTTCCCCCTGGCCAAGGCCGGGCTGGTGCAGTTCTACATGCGGCCGCATGTGGCCGGGTCGAACACGCCGACCGACGACGTGGATGTCCTGTTCCGTCTGGTCGACGGCGAGGGCCGCCCCAATGGGCCGGTCGAGGGCCTGACCCAGTCGGGCAGGCTGAACGCCCAGGTCGAGGCCGTGATCGAGAAGGCCAGCGCGCTGAAGGGCGCCGACGCGAAGGGCCTGCTGTCGGCCTGGACCGCCTCCGGGGGCCGCTTCATCGCGGTCAAGGGCCAGTTGGAAGCGGGCGAAAGCCGCACCTTCCTGTCCAGCCCGGCTCTGTCGGCCGACGACAAGGGACGTCTGGAAGGCGAGGTCTTCCTGCGGGCCGAAAAGCCGCTGGCCGCCATCGTCGGTTTGGCCGGGGCGACCCAGGGCGGGGCGGTGGACCGCGCCGCCGCCGCTCGCGCCGCCGCCGCCACCCCGCAGGGCGGGACGGGAACTGAGCAAGCCGTCGATCTGGTGCTGAACTTCAAGGGCGGGCGCACCTATCTGGGGCCCTTCGCCCTGGCCCCGGCGCCCCAGCTGTTCTGATGCTGGTCGAACCGCCTGAGGATGCCGGGCGTCTGGTCTTAGACCGCGCCCTGATCGCGGCGGCGAGAGCGCGGGTCGCCGCCGGGCCGCGCGCGTCCGTCGACGCCGACGCCATCGCCCTGCGCGAGATTCTGCGCGACATCCCTGTGGCTGAGCGCCCGGCCCTGCGCGCCGTCCTGGGCCGCATCGAGGCCGCGACCGGTCCGGCGCTGTCCACCTGCGGACCGCTGTCGCAGGCTCTGGCCGCCGACCGCTGGGGCCTGATCGGCCGCCCGACCGCCGAGCCGGATCAGGCGCTTTTGACGGCCCGCCAGGGCGGGCGCGCCCTGATCGATCTCGGCGCCCGGCCCTGGTGGGGCAAACTTTTGGCCCTGCCCATGCTCAAGGTCGTCGCTGCCCTGCCGGACGACGCCGCCGGGACGCCTCGCGCCCTTCTGGTCTCGACCGAGGCCCCAGGCCCGACCGGCGACGATCGCACCTTCTGGGTCACCGACAGCCCCGCCTCCGACGCCTGCATCGTCGCGGCCCTGGGCGAGGCGGGTCTGATCGCCGGACCGCTGGCGGCGGGCGGCGGCTTGAAGCTGTTCGTTCTGACAGGCTATGTGCAGGCCGAGGACGGGCGGTTGAGCAACGCCCCCGGCCAGATGAGCGGCGTCATCGGCGCCGCCCCCGTTTACTGAGCACAGATTTCTCGAGGATGACGCCCATGACCGACGCGCCGAACGCCGCGCCCGCCCCCAAGCCCGGCATCCTCGACATCGCCCCCTATGTCGGCGGCAAGGGCTCGATCGCCGGTTTCGCCGAGCCGATGAAGCTGTCGTCGAACGAGAACGCTCTGGGCGCCGGCGAGAAGGCGCGCGACGCCTACGCCGCCGCGCTGAAGAATATCCACGTCTATCCCGACGGCCGCGCCACCAAGCTGCGCGAGGCCGTCGCCGCCCATCACGGGCTGGAGCCCGAGCGCCTGATCTTCGGCAACGGCTCGGACGAGGTCTTCGCCCTGCTGAACCAGACCTATCTGCAGCCTGGGGACAACATCGTCACCGGCCAGTACGGCTTCCTCGCCTACCGCATCTCGGCCAAGGCCTGCAGCGCCGAGGTCAAGCTGGCGCTCGAGCCGAACATGAAGGCCGAGGTCGAGGCCATTCTCGAACAGGTCGATGAGCGGACCAAGATCGTCTACGTCTCCAACCCGTCCAACCCGACCGGCAGCTGGAATTCGGGCGAGGAGATCCGCCGCCTGCACGCCGCCCTGCCGTCGCACATCATCCTGGTGGTCGACGAGGCCTATGCCGAGTTCGTGGTCGAGCCCGAGTGGGAGAGCGCCTTCGGCCTGGCTCGCGAGGCGTCGAACATCGTCGTCACCCGCACCTTCTCCAAGATCCACGGCCTGGGCGGCCTGCGCATCGGCTTCGGCTATGCCCCCCTGGCCATCGAACAGGCGGTGGACCGCATCCGCCTGCCGTTCAACGTCTCGGTGCCGGGCCTCGACGCCGCCACCGCCGCCCTGTCGGACGAGGCGCACCAGAAGGCCTCGCGCGATCTGGTGCTGGACTGGCGCCCGCGCATGACCCAAGCCATTCGCGGCTTCGGCTTCGAGGTCTTTCCCTCGGCGGGCAACTTCGTTCTGATCCGTTTCGCCGACGAAAAGCGCAACGCCGCCGCCGCCAACGACTACCTGAACTCCAAGGGCATCATCGTGCGCCCGGTCGGCGGCTACGGTCTGCCCGACTGCCTGCGCGTCACCATCGGCACGGAAGACCAGAACCGCGCCGTGATCGACGCCCTCAGCGAGTTCGCCGCCAGCTGATTGAGCTTACTGCCCGCTGTTGAAGCGGACGACCCCGATCAGGCCCGCGCGCCAGACGTGGTCGTCCTCGACCAGCGGACTGTCCTTCAGGTCGCCCAGGCGCTGTTCGTAGTTGATGAAACCGCCCATCCCGAAGCGGTCCCCGATCGGCACGGCCAGCATGACCACGCCGCCCAGACCGGACAGTCCGCCGGACGGCTCGAACGCGGCATAGCCGCTGCCCGGCGCCTCGGCCGCAGTGACGCCGTAGTATCGCTGGGCGCGTTCGTCGTTCCCGCCGCGCACATAGCCCATGGTCTGCAGCAGGCCGACGCGCGTCACGCGCTGGTGGCCGACGGAGGCATAGTACTCCAGGCCCGCGTCGTCGCCGCTGACGTCATGCTGGATGCGGCCGCCGACGACGATATTCCCGGGCAGGCGCTTGTAGGCGTAGAGCGTCGCGTCGGCGCCCAGGTCGGGGCGGTCCATGCCCTCGATGTCCCCGGCGGCGAAGCGCGGGCGCAGCTGCACGCCCATGCGCAGATCGTCGCGCTTGACCGCGTTCCAGCCCAGACCGTCCAGCCCGTTGGCGTAGACCACGTCACGCCAGGAGGCCGAGCCCCAGGCGGTGAAGTTGAACTCGTCGCTGGTGTTCCCGGTGGCGCTGAAGCCGCGCACCACCCCGCCGCCGATATCGACCTTCCACGTCGTCGGCGCCTCGACCGCCTCATAGGGCATGGACTGGGCCAGGGCGGAGGCGGCGGGCAGGGCGAACAGGGCGGCGGCCAGGGCGGCGAGCGCGACGCGTGAGGACATAGAAAGATCGCAGGTCAACGGCTGATGATATAGCCGTCCTGCAAAGCCTGTGTTTAGGGCCTCAACAAGGCGGTGGAGGCCGTTTCAATGCGGTTCTCCAGTTCGGCCATGAACTCGGCGCGCTTCAGGCCGGCAGGAATGGGCGGCAGGAACTCAAAGACGATGGTGCCGGGATAGCGACGGAAACCGTGGGCGGGCCAGTGGACGCCCGAGTTGGTGGCGATGGGCCAGCAGGGGCTGTCGAGGTCGCGGTACAGGGCGGCGATGCCGGGCTTGTAGTCGGGGGCGGCGCCGATCTCGCCGCGCGTGCCTTCAGGGAAGATCAGGATCTGGCGGCCCTCGGCGTGACGGGCGCGGGCCTGACGCACCATGTCCTTCAGGGCCTTGGAATGGGCCGAACGGTCCACGGCGATCATCTTGGTCTTCCAGGCGAACCAGCCGAAGAAGGGCAGGGGCATCAGCTCCTTCTTCATGATGAAGCAGGTGTCGTCGAGGAAGGAGAAGGGGGCGATGACGTCCAGCATGCCCTGATGCTTGCAGGCCAGCAGGGCGGCGCCGGTCGGGCGATGCTCCAGGCCGCGCACCTCGACCTTGACCCCGGCGATCCAGCGCAGGCCGAACAGGACGAATTTCGACCACAGCTTGATGACGCCCATGGCGGCGCCGTGCGGCATCAGCAGGGCCGGCGACAGGCCGACGGCGAAGATCACCATGGACAGATAGAGCCAGACGACGAAAAGCAGCGAGCGGACGGTGGTCATTCAGACGGCCTCGGGCTGGGTCGGCGGCGCGGCGCGTTCGGGATGATGGCCCCTAAGCCGATGCATCCCCTCGCGGCCCAGCACGGCCAGGTATTTCATGTATTCCAGCGTCATCCGCCGGGCGGTGACGGCGGCCCGCCACCAGCGCGAGTTGTCAAGTGACGGCGTCGAGACGGCGTAGGGCGTCAGCCTGACCCCCGGCGCGGCGCCGCGGATCTCCAGCAGGCTGCGCGGCATGTGGTAGTCGGAGGTGACGACGATCAGGTCGTCATAGCCCTTGGCGCGGGCCCAGGCGGCGATCTCCTGGGCGTTGCCGACCGTGTTCTCGGCTTCGAAGCCCAGATCGACGCAGCAGTTGAACAGCTTGCTGGAGCCCGGCGTCAGGGCGCGCAACTCCTGGCGGCGTACGTCGCGGTTGACGCCCGAGATCAGCACCCGGCGGCCCTTGTCCTGTTCCAGCAGGCGGATGGCCGCGTTGACCCGCTCGGCCGAGGGGCCGGTCAGGGCGACGATGGCGTCGGCGCGTGCGGGCTCGGGCGCCGGCGTCAGGCCGCGCACGCGCTCGGCGAAGGCGAACAACCCCACCAGCCACATCAGCGCCACCACGGCGATCAGCGTCAGGAACTTCATGATGCTTAACTAGCCACGCGCGCCCAGCTTCGCCAGAGCCGTGAAGCGGGCGGCCAGCAGGGCGACGCCGAAGGCCAGGACCGGACAGGCGATCAGGATGGCGAGGTCGGAGAAGGCCAGGGGCAGGGCCGGGGTCAGCCCGCCCTCGCCGCCGATCAGGCGCAGCAGGGCCAGCAGCAGGGCGGCGAGGCCCGCCCCCAGGGCGCCGGCCTTCGCCGCCAGTCCGCCGAAGCGGCGCTGGAACAGGCCTGCGATATAGAAGTCCGAGGCGCCGTTCAGGCTCAGGGTCTCGATCACGCCGGCCTGCGCCGCCATGCCCGCGCGGGTGGCGTAGGCGATGACCGCCGCCGTCGCCGCCGCGATCAGCAGGAAGGCCGCGCCGGCCAGGGCGGTGATGACGCCCGCCGAACGCTCGACCTCGCCGCGCCACAGGCTGTGGTCGTCGACGGTGGCGTCCAGCCCGGCCTCGGCCAGGGCGCGGCTCAGCGTCGGGGCGCTGGCCGGGGCCTGCGGGTCCAGCCGCACCGTGACCAGATAGGGCAGGGGCAGGTCGGGCAGGGCCGCCTCGCCGACCCAGGGCCGCAGCAGGCTTTCCGCCGCCTTGCGGTCCATGGCCTCGGCCTCGGCCACGCCCTTGACCCCGGCCAGGGTCTCGGCGGCGCGGGCGGCGGCGGTGGGGCCGGTCTCGTCCACGCGGGGGCGGACCTGCACCGTGGCCTCGGCCCGCAACTGGCGCGCCCAGCCGTGGGCGGCCCGGTCAGCGGCCAGGGCGCCGACGGCGGTGATGGAGGCGAGGAAGCACAGCACGGCGATGACCAGCATCAGCCAGCGCTCGCCGCCCGCTTCGCGCGACAACAGGCCGGGCCCTGTGGCGAAGAGGGCGCGGATCATGCGGCGGCTCCCGTCGGCTCGGTCAGACGCAGTTCGCCGTTCTCCAGCCGCAGCACGGACGCGCCGACACGCGCGGCCAAGGCTTCGTCGTGGCTGGCGATCAGGACGGTGGCGCCCAGCTTGTTCAGCGACTGGAACAGCCGCATCAGCTTTTCGCCCATGGCCCGGTCGACGCTGCCGGTCGGTTCGTCGGCCAGAATCAGGCGGGGGCGGGTGATGACGGCGCGGGCGATGGCCAGGCGCTGTTTCTCGCCGCCGGACAGGGCGGGCGGCAGGGCGTCCATCCTCTGGCCCAGACCGACCCAGCGCAGCATCTCGGCCACGTCGGCGGCGTGATCGGCGGCCTTGCCGCCCGCCAGGGTCAGGGGCAGGGCGGCGTTTTCAAAGGCGGTCAGGTGATCGAGCAGGCGGAAGTCCTGAAACACCACCCCCATCCGCCGCCGGAAGGCGGGCACGCCGCCGCGCGGCAGGTCGGTGACGTTGCGGCCGAACAGACTGATTCGCCCCGTCTGCGGCCGTTCGGCCAGGGTCAGCAGCCGCAACAGCGAAGACTTGCCCGCGCCGGAGGGTCCGGTAAGGAAGTGGAAAGAGCCCTGCGGCAGACTTAGGTTAACGTCGCGCAGGACGTCGGGCCTGCCCGCATAGCCGAAACCCACGCCCCGCAGGCGGACGGTGTCGGGCGCGGGTTCAGGGTCGGCGGCGCGTCGGGTCGAGTTTGGCATTCAGGTTTCGTATTGGACCGGGGCGTTGCGGGCGCCTCGACAGGAGGGGGCGTCGAGCCTCGCAGTCAGCCGACATGATACTGACCTGCCCCGCCTGCGCCACCAGCTATTTTGTTCCCGACGAGGCGATTGGCCCGAACGGCCGTCGCGTGCGCTGCAAGGCCTGCGGTCATGACTGGCGCGCGACGCTGGAAGACGAGCCTCTGGAGCTGTCCGCGGCCGCCGAGGAGCCGGTCGTCGAGGCCGCCGGTTTCGGCAAGCGCGAGGAAGCCCCCGAGACCCTTGCCGAGACGCCCGCGCCCGAACTGCCGCGCGCCTTCCGCGCCAAGGCCGAGCAGCAGCGCAAGATGCGTCGCGCGGCGACCCAGGGCGCCGTCTGGGCCGCCTTGGCCGTGGTCTTTCTGGCCCTGATCGGCGCCGCCTTCGCTTTCCGCCTGCCCATCGTTCAGGCCTGGCCCCAGGCCGCCGCCGTTTACAAGCTGGTCGGCGCGCCGGTGAATTTGGCCGGGCTGGAGTTCGAGGCCGTCGGCATCCGCCTCGCTCCCTATGATCCGGGCAAGGTCGTGGTCTCCGGCGCTCTGCGCAATATTCGCGACAACGAGGTTGTGGCGCCGCCCGTGCGCGTGGCCCTGTTGAACGCCGCCGGAGCCGAGGTGGGGCATCGCATCGTGCGCCTGGAGGCCGCGCCGGTCTTGCCGGGGAAGGTGCTGGGCTTCGCCGTCGTCGTGCCCGACGCGGATCACACGATCGCTGAAGCCAATTTCGATTTCGTGCTGGAGCCGAAGCGCGAGGCTCCCGCCGCGCCGGCCGAGGCACGCCCCGCCGAACCGGCTGCTCGTCGTGCGCCGCCCGCTGTCGAAGAGGGTCTGCGTCGCGGGGCGGGCGCCGATATGACGCCCCGGGACGCCCAGCCCCTCGACAGCCGCCCCGCCCAGGGAGTATCCGCCGGGCATGGCTGATCACGACCCGGCGCCCGCCCCCACGGTTCTCCTGCCGCATTCCGAGATCGAGGCGATCGTCGCCGACCTCGCGCGGCGCATCGCCCCCGTCATCGACGACGAGACGGTGGCCGCCGTCCTGCTGACCGGCGGGCTGTGGTTCGGCGCCGACCTGACCCGCGCCCTGTCGCGCGAGGGGCGTCACGTCCGCTTCGACGCCCTGTGGCTGGCCTCCTACGGCGACGAGAAGACTAGCCGGGGCAAGATTGACGTCTATGCGCCCTATCAACGGCCCATCGCGGGCAAGCGGGTGCTCATCCTCGACGACGTCTTCGATACCGGCCTGTCGCTGGCCGAGGCGGTTCGCATCACCAAGGAGGCCGGGGCGTCAGAAGTCCTGACCTGCGTCTTCGCCCGCAAGCCCTGGCCCGAGGCGCGCGCGCCGGAGCCCGACTTCGTCGGCTGGGAGGCCCCCAACCGTTTCCTCGTCGGCTACGGCCTGGACCACAAGGGCGGGATGCGCGGCCTGCCGGACATCTGCGCCCTAGACTGATGGCTGTTCCGGGGAAGTCGCCACTTGCCCGGATTGAAGCGGCTTTCGGCTGCGCGGGATTTCCCGACGCCCTTTTCTACGAATTTCCCAATGCCCTACGCTTTGAGTTGGCGGGTGATCAGTCACGAGTGGCGACTAGCTTTTTCACGGCGACAGATAGAATTCGGGGGGTAGCCCGTGATCTCTTCGCTCAATCTGACCGACTGACGGCGGTGGTTTCTTTCTGGGAACAGGGACGCGACAAGCCCAAGCCCAGCCGACCGTTAGGGCCTCTGAAGGAGCTCGGCTTCACCGCGCCTTTCGGCCGATGCTACCGGGTGCTTGAGGAAGACTTGAACGCTGATGAGCCGGCAGCGGAGCGTCTGTGGCGATGCTGGCGTACCGCCGAGTTCTCCCCGGATGCTCAATCGTTGGATGCTCTCGCCTGGGCGTCAATCGCATGGGGGCCGATAGCGCCCCAGTCATCTTCGGTTGCCGTTTACATCGTCGATTTTGAAAGGCGAATAGCGCTGCATCCCTATGACGATCGAGGCATGGACGTCATCGCGATGTCGCCCCAATCGTTAAAGCCGATCTACGACCGACATGGGGCTTGGCTCCTGTCCTTCGATCAGGATCGAATGGATGCAGTCTTCGGCTAAAGCCAGTCCGCCATCGGCTCGCGGGCGAACATCTGCTCATAGGTCGGGCGCGGGCGGATGATCGCGCAGCGCTCACCGTCGACCAGAACCTCGGCGGCCAGGGGGCGGGTGTTGTATTCGCCGCTCATGACGGCCCCATAGGCGCCGGCGCTCATGAAGACGACCAGATCGCCCGCCTCGAGCGGCGGCAGGTCGCGGTCGCGGGCGAAGGTGTCGCCGGTCTCGCAGACGGGGCCGACCACGTCATAGGGGCGGTCGTCGCCTGTGCGCGGGCGCACCGGCTTCAGGTCGTGGAAGGCGTCGTAGAGGGCGGGGCGCATCAGGTCGTTCATCGCCGCGTCCAGCACCAGGAAGCGGCGCCCGTCGGTGCGCTCGTTGACCTGAATGACCCGACTCAGCAGCACGCCGGCGTTGGCGGCCATCAGACGGCCCGGCTCGAAGGCCGCCTCGACGCCGAGACCGTCCAGCACGCGTGCGGCCATGGCCACATAGTCGGCGGGCGAGGCGGTTTCGGCGTCGCCGTAGTAGGGCACGCCCAGGCCGCCGCCGAGGTCCAGGCGGGTGACGCTGTGGCCCTGCGCGCGCAGGGTCTCTGTCATGTCCCGCAGGACGCGGAAGGCGTTTTCCAGCGGGGTCAGGTCGGTGATCTGGCTGCCGATGTGGCAGGCCAGACCCACGGGCGTGACGTGGGGCGAGGCGGAGGCGCGGGCGTAGAGGCTCAGCGCCTCCTCGATCGGCACGCCGAACTTGTCGCCCGCGCCGCCGGTGGTGATCTTGGCGTGGCCGCCGGCGCCGATCTTGGGGTTCACGCGGATGGCGATGGCGGGTGAGGCGGATTTTTCGGCCGCGACGGCGATCAGCCGCTCCAGTTCCGCCGAGGACTCGACGTTGATCTGGCGCACGCCGACGTCGATGGCGAAGGCCAGTTCGGCGTCGGTCTTGCCCACGCCGGAAAAGATGATGCGCTCGCTGGGCACGCCCGCCGCCAGGGCGCGACGGATCTCGCCCTCGGACACGGTGTCGGCGCCGCAACCGAGCTTGGCCAGCGTGGCCAGCACCGACAGGTTGGAGTTGGCCTTGACCGCAAAGGCGATCAGGGCCTCGCCCAGCGCGGCCTTGTGGGCGTCGCAGGCGTCGCGCAGCAGGCCGTAGTGACGGCGCAGGGTGGCCGAGGAATAGACATAGGTCGGGGTCCCGACCTCAGCCGCCAACGTCTCCAGAGAGACGCCCTCGGCGTGCAGAACGCCGTCCTTCAGGTCGAAATAATGCACGGCGGGGAGTCCGGTCTGGGAAGGGTGGGGCCGATCAGAGCGACGGCGGGCGGCCGAACGGATCCGACGCCCCGCTGTCGATCGGATTCTGGCGCGGGGCGGTGTTCATCGTCGCCGGGTCGGGCAGGCGGGCGGCGTTCTTGTCGCGCGGGGCGCGCTCGGTCTGGACGGCGCCGGGCGCTTCCAGATCGGCCATGCGGCCACAGCCCGACAGGAGCAGAGCGGCGGCGCCGATCAGGATCAGGGTCTTTTTCACAGGCGGGTTCTCCAGTCGGCGATGCGGGCGCGGACCTGTTCCGGCGCCGTGCCGCCGAAGCTCTGGCGACTGGCGCAGGAGGCTTCGGGCGTCAGGACTTCATACACGGCTTTGGTGATGCCGGAATCCAGAGCCTGCAATTCTTCCAGCGGCAGATCGCCCAGGCCGACGCCGAGCGCCTCGGCCCGCTTCACGGCGGCGCCGGTGACATGGTGCGCCTTGCGGAAGGGCAGGTTCAGTTCACGCACCAGCCAGTCGGCCAGATCGGTGGCGGTCGAGAAACCGGCCCCGGCGGCGGCGGCCATGCGCGGCGTGTTGGGGATGATGGCGGCGACCATGGCGGTCATGGCGGTCAGGGCCAGATCGAGGGCGTCGAAGGCCTCGAACACCGGCGGCTTGTCCTCCTGCATGTCCTTGGAATAGGCCAGAGGCAGGCCCTTCATCACCGTGGTCAGGGCGATCAGGGCGCCGTTGATGCGGCCTGTCTTGGCGCGGACCAGTTCGGCGGCGTCGGGGTTGCGCTTCTGCGGCATGATGGACGAGCCGGTGGTCAGGTCGTCGGGCAGGGTGGCGAAGCCGAACATCGGCGTCATCCAGACCACGATCTCCTCGGCCAGACGCGACAGGTGGCCCGCCGCGATGGAGGCGGCGGCCAGGCTTTCCAGCGCGAAATCGCGATCTGACACGGCGTCCAGACTGTTGGCCATGGGACGGTCGAAACCCAGGGCCGCCGCCGTCATGTGGCGGTCGATGGGGAAGGGCGAACCGGCCAGGGCCGCGGCGCCCAACGGGTTCTCGTTCATGCGGGCGCGGGCGTCGGCGAAGCGGCTCGCGTCGCGGCCGAACATCTCGACATAGGCCATGAGATGGTGGCCGAAGGTCACCGGCTGGGCCGTCTGCAGGTGGGTGAAGCCGGGCATCAGGTCGCCCGCGTGCTGCTCGGCCCGGTCCAGCAGGGCGGCCTGCAGGTCTTTCAGTTGCGCCACGGTGCGGTCGCAGGCGTCGCGCACCCACAGGCGGAAGTCGGTCGCCACCTGATCATTGCGGCTGCGCGCCGTGTGCAGACGCCCCGACGGCTCGCCGATCAGCTCCGACAGGCGAGCTTCGACGTTCATGTGGATGTCTTCATAGGCGTCGCGGAAGGGGAAGGACCCGTCGCGGATTTCGCCCTCGATGGCGTCCAGCCCGCCCAGGATGGCCTCGGCGTCAGCGGCGGCGATGATGCCCTGCTGGGCCAGCATGCGACAATGGGCCCGCGATCCGGCCAGGTCCTGCGCCCACAGGCGTTTATCGACGCCGATGGAGACGTTGATGGCCTGCATGATGTCTGCGGGCTTGGCGCTGAAGCGCCCGCCCCATAGAGACTGGCCTTGAGGGGTGTTGGAAGGCGTGTCGGACATGAGCGGCTCTAAACGGACTTTGGCGGGCGTGGCGACGGCTGTGCTGCTGATCGGCGCGATCGGCGGCGCGGCGATGCTATACGCCAATCGCGACGGCGGGGGCAAAGAGTCCGCGCCATCGGCACTGTCGGTTTACGCCAAGGGCTCGCTGTCGAAGCTGCTGACGCCCGCCCCAACGCCCGCCCCCGACTATGTCTTCAAGAACGCCGAGGGCGACGATGTTCGCTTCAATGACTTCAAGGGCAAGGTGGTCGTGGTCAACCTGTGGGCCACCTGGTGCGCGCCTTGCAAGATCGAGATGCCGACGCTCGCGGCTCTGGCCGAACACTACAAGGATCGCGACGACGTCGCCGTGGTGACGATCAGCATGGACGTGGACAAGGCCGTGCCCGAGGCCCGCGCCTTCATCACCGACCACCCCCCGCTGATCTATTACGCCGACCCCAAGTTCCAGCTGCCGTTCGAGTTTCCCGGCAAGGGGGCCATGCCCCAGACCATCCTGCTGGACCGCCATGGGAATGTCCGCGCCGTCCTGACCGGCGAAGCCGACTGGGCCAGCGATGAGGCGAAGGCCTTGGTTGAGGCTCTTCTTGCAGAAGAAGGCCGCTAACGGCCGCGACGCGGTCGCGGCCTGCTTGAGCGGACAGGCGGTTCCCCGCTCAAGCAGGGCGTTGCCCTAGTTCTTCGCCGGAACCCGCGTGTCGGTGGCGGGATCGACGGCGCCGGGGCGGCCTTCGGCGGCGGCTTGGGCCTGATTGTCTTCCAGCTTGTCGGCGACCTTGCCGGCGCCTTCCTCGACCGCCTGGGCCGCCTTCATGGCGCCGGACTCGACGACCTCGCCGGTCTGGGCGGCGACCTCGGCCGCCTTGTCGCCCGCGGCTTCGGCGTGGGTCTCGGCCTTCTCCTGCTCGGCCTGGGTGCAGGCGCTCGCGCCGAGCGCCAGAACCGAGGCGGCGGCGATGATCAGGATGCGCATGGGTTGTCCCCCTTCTTGCGTTGAACCTTGGCGGTAAACGCAAGACGCCGAAGGGGGTTGCCTCGCGGCTTAGTCCAGGTCGACCGGCAGGGTCTGACTGGCCAGCAGCTTCTCGGTCGTGGCCCAATGATCCGGTCCCTGACGCTCAACCCAGGCCTGCACCATGTCGCGGCCCAGGCCGTAGTTGATGATGTAGCTGCGGTAGGTCTCGATAAAGCTGAGGCGCTGGTTGGCCCGGTTGCGCGCCACCAGATTGTATTTCTGCAATTGGTCCAGCGCCGTCTCGCGGTCGATCCGCCCGGCCAGATAGGCGTCCGCCACGGTGTATTCCGCCCGGCCCAGCTCGCGCGTCAGGGCCAGCAACTGCGTCTGGGCCTCGGCCGTCGCCGGGTCCAGCCCGGCCAGCGGGTACAGCACGCGCTTTTCGAAATCGGTGCGTTCATGGCCGGGGAAGGCCAGGTCGATGCCGTAGTTGGCGCTGCCCTCGGCGATGAAGGACATGGGGCTGAACAGGGGATAGACGCTCATCTCGACCCAGCCCTTCTGCTTGACGAAGGTCTGTTCCAGCAGGGCGTTGTAGACGTGGTGGCCGGGATAACCCTCGTGGCAGCCCAGATCGACGGCGCGGTCGATGAAGATGGGCAGGTCGGTGTTGACCTGGATCAGGCTGAAGGCGTTGCCCTTGTACCAGTTGTAGCCCGACCAGGGCTTGTTGTTGACGAACTCCAGGGTGAAGGTCTCGTTGGCGGGCAGGGTCATGTGCCGCTCGGTGCGCGCCTTGCACTCTGCAATGGCGGCCCGCATCACCGGCTCCAGCCTATCCTTGGGAATGACGTAGCGGGCGCGGAAGGCCGCGACCCGGTCGGCCAGCGGCCCCTCGCCGGGGATCAGGGCGTCGATGCGCGCCAGCACCGGATCGTAAGAAGACAAGGGCCGTAGCTCCGGCCGCACCCCGAACAGGGCCTCGGCCTCGTCGGCGAAGCCCAGCTTTTCGCCCTGCAACATTCGCAGCCGCGCCGAGGCCGCCGAGACATGGGCCGACAGATAGGCGCGGCGTTGCCGGCTCTGGGCGTCCAGACCCGCCGTCGGCAAGGTCTCCAGTCGACGGCTCAGGGCGGCGGCGCTCTCGGCCAGCTGGGGCAGGGCGCGCGGATGGGCCTTGGCCGCCTCGGCCCATTCGGCCGGGCCGTAATAGGCGTCGACATAACCCGGCTCGCGCTCGCCGATCTCCAGCGTCAGGGCGACATAGTCGCGAGCCACCGCATCCAGACTGTCGGCGGCGGGCCGAGGCGTGCCTGCGCAGGCGGTCAGGAGGCTGGCGCCTATCAGGGCGGCGATCGTCATATGGCGCATGGAAACTCCCTCTCTCCGACCGCGACGCTAGGCCCTTGCGGCCTTCACGCCAAGAAGGCGTCGCCGCCGAGATTCAGGGATTGAGGCCGCCCGGCCCATGCTGTAAGCACCGCCGTCCGGCCTTGACGCCGCAGACGCACCCGTAGCTCAGCTGGATAGAGTGCTGCCCTCCGAAGGCAGAGGTCACAGGTTCGAATCCTGTCGGGTGCGCCACTTCGGTTCAGAACTGTCGAATTTCATGAAATCGACTCCTGTTTCACCCAGCTGACTTGGGTCGTGCTTCTGCCTATTCGATGACCGGCATGCCTTTGAAGATCGCCGGGGAACATGCGGGCCGTGTGGCGCAGATAGTCGAAGCAGCGTGGCCTGAGTTTTCATCCAGCGGCGATACGATCGTAGCAATTGACGGCTTCATCCGGCCGTCCTCGTCGAACTCCATGAAGGCCTCGGTTACGCTGGACTGGTTGGGGATGGTGATCATCCGCACACAGCGGCCCTGCAGGCGCAGGGTGTTGACCGCGTTGAAGCTTTGCGAGCCGCCGGACACCTGCATAACGGCCAGGGTGCGGCCCTGGGTCGGGACGGTAGCGTTTTGTAATTTATAAATTTTTCAAAATGGCAAGAGTCCGTGTCAGTGAAATTCGACCAACGCTCTTTTTTTTCCAGAGCCTTCGGTGCGGCGATCAGCGGCTTCAGCGCCGGCTATGCGGTCGTCACGAATGCCACCCAGTCCTTCTGGAGGTCCCTGACGGAGGCGGGCAGGCCGAAATCGCCCCCCTTGGCGGCGAGCCAGACCTCAAAGCTGACGCCGCCCGCCATGCCTTGTGCGATGTCGGCGAGGATGGTCGGGCGGCCTGACTTCTGGATCAGATAGTCTGCGAAGACGCGGGCCTGGATGTAGAAGACGCGTTCCATCGCGGCGGGACGGGGACCGGCGCCGGCCGGGGTGAAGCTGACGCCGACGCCGCCGCTGGCCGCGACCTCGGGGGCGACGGCGACGGCGCGCGCCAGACCAGGATGTTCGCGAGCCAACAGGCCGGGCAGGTCCAGCAGCATGGCGCGGCCGTCGATGGGGCCGACGGCGGGCACGACCTCGCCCTTGATGAGGGCGCGGAACTGGTCGCGCCGCTGGGCGGCGGTGGCCTCGTCTTCCAGCACGACGGCGGCGGCTTCGTCCAGCCAGTCGGGACCGGGACCGCCGTAGTGGCGCGGAGCGTCGGCGTCAGTCGAGGCGGGCTGTGGCCAGAAGGCCTGGGTGAACCACAGGTGGCCCAGTTCATGCGGGACCATGCCCGCGTCCAGTGCGGCCTGGGCCCTGGCGTCCGGGATCTGGGACAGGGCGCGGGCGACGACCTCCTCGATCTGGGTCGGGGTCATGTTCTGGGAGGCGGCGAAGCGTCTGGTCCCCTGTTCGACGCCGCGACGGGCCGCCTCATCGAAGGCGCGCGGGGCGGGCCAGGGCAGGACGTGGGTGAAGCCGGCGGCGGTCAGGGCGGCGCGTTGCGGGACGGGCGGGGTCGAGATCACGACATAGGGGGCGATGTCGCGACCGAACTGCGCGGTGAACCGGGTCTCGCCCGCCCGAGCGTAGCCCGCCAGCCGCTCCGCCTCCTCCGCAGTGGCAGCCAGGGCGACGCCGTGCCCCGACCCGGCGCAGCTGAGATCAGGCGCGGCGGCGAGGGCGCGGGCGCAGAGGGAGCCAGAGGCATGAAGGGGGGCGGCGGATGCGGCGGTCGAGGTCAGCAGCAGGACAATGGCGAACATGGGGCGTCTCCGAAGGTGGAGGATCAGGCTCGCCGGGCTCCGTATCGCCTTCATGTCCGACGGGGCGCTTGCCGAGCGCGCGCCGACACAACAGAGATACAAAAGGGGAAGAGGACAGGGGGATCATGAACGCGACGGCCGACATCCTGATCGTCGATGACGACGCCAGCCTGAGGGGAGCCTTGCAGGACTATCTGTCGGGCGCGGGCTATGCCGTGCGGACGGCGGATGGCGGCGCGGCCATGGACGCGCGGCTGGCCGAGGCCATGCCTGATCTGGTTGTGCTGGACGTGATGATGCCGGGCGAGGACGGGCTGTCGATCTGTCGGCGGTTGCAGGGGCGGGCCCCGGTGCTGATGCTCAGCGCCATGGGCGAGACGACTGACCGTATCGTCGGCCTGGAGGTCGGGGCCGCGGACTATCTGCCCAAGCCGTTCGAGCCGCGCGAGCTTCTGGCCCGCATCCGCGCCGTTCTGCGCCGCCCCGTCCGCGCGGACGAGGCGATGGATCGGAGGCTGGCCTTCGAGGGCTGGGCCCTGGAGGTCGAGGCGCGGCGGCTGTCCGATCCGGGAGGAGAGGCGGTGGAACTGACGGCAGGCGAGTTCGCCCTGCTGCTGACCTTCATGCGGTCAGGCGGGCGTATCCTGAGCCGCGACCAGATCCTGGAGAACACCCACGGGCCTCTGGCCGAGAACTTCGACCGGGCCGTCGATCTGGCGGTCAGCCGTCTGCGGCGCAAGCTGGACCGGCCGGGGCAGGCGCCGCTGATCGAGACGGTGCGCGGGGCGGGCTATCGCTTCCGCGCGTCGGTGCGACGATGAGCACGCTGTCCATCCGCACCCTGACGGCGGGCTTCACTGTCGCGGCCATCCTGCTGTGCCTGACGGTCGCCTTCGTCATCGCCCTAGCCTTTCCCGCCCCGCCGCCCGCGCGGGTGACGCTGGCCGAGGCGCAGGCGGCCCTGACCGGTGAAGCGGAGACGGGCTGGCGGCGTCGCGTCGTCGCCGCGCCGCCGTTTGAGGCCGCGCGCGCCGGCCAGGCTCTGGTGGCTCAGGCCGGGCTGGCGGTGCTGCTGGACGCGCCGATGGCCGAGGTACGGGTGCGACCGCTGAGCCCCGAGCGCGTTCCGGCGGGCGGCTCCCTGCCGCCTGCGCCGTCGGAGGGACTGAAGGCCCTGCTGGCGAGCATGGCCCTTTCACCGGGGATGAGCTTCGCCTCCTTCGAGGCGGCGGCGCGTCAGGCGGACGGGCGCTGGGCGGTGGTGACGCCGCCGTCGCCGTGGCTGACGCCGCAGCGGTTGCGCATGGGGCTGGCCTTCCTGATCGCCGCCGCCGTTCTGTTGCCGCTGGCCCTGTGGGGGGCGGGACGGCTGGCCGCGCCCTTCCAACGGCTGGCCGAGGCGGCGCGCGGCGATGAACCCGCGACGGCCTTCGTCGGCGGCCCGCGCGAGGCGGCGGAAGCGGCCCGTGCATTGGACGCGATGCGCGAACGGCTGGGCGAGGCCTTGAAGGAACGCACCGCCATCATGGCCGCCGTGGCCCACGACCTGAGAACACCGTTGACCGGCCTGCGTCTGCGGGTGGAGGGGCTGGCGGAAGTCCCGCGCGAGGCCGCCGTCGCCGACATCGCCCGGATGGAGCGGCTGATCGCCCAACTGTTGACCTATGTGCGCGGCGAGGAGGCGCCATGGACGTCCGAGCCTTTGGACCTTGCCGATCTGGCGCGTGAATGCGTGGCGCGACAGGTGGCGATGGGACGAGACGTGACGCTGGTGGCGGACGGCGAGCATCTGGTTCGCGGCGATCGGGACCAGTTGGAGCGCGCCCTGGCCAATCTGATCGACAATGCGGTGCTGTATGGCGACCGGGCCGAGATCGCTGTGACGTCGGAAGGTGGAGAGGTCGTCGTCGTCATCGACGACGGAGGGCCGGGCCTGCCGCAGGATCAGCTGGAGGCGGTCTTTACCCCCTTCCGTCGCCTGGAGGCCTCGCGCAGCCGCGCCACCGGCGGCACCGGGCTGGGCCTGTCCATCAGCCGATCGATCGTGGAGCGCGGCGGCGGTACGGTCGTACTGCGCCCTGGACCCGTCGAGGGAACGAGAGCCTTGGTGCGATTGCCGGGCATTGTCCTTGCCGGCGTCGCCCGATGAAGAGCGGGGAGCGTCCCGGGTACGCGACCATTCGCAGGTCGTTCTGATCTAGTCGTGCGGGCCGTTAGGCTTTAGCAAGATGTGAACGAGGCGGGGCGGTGGATGTTTCGGGC